>NZ_JBIRGU010000011.1:0-290527 GCF_044328175.1 Streptomyces sp. NPDC017979
GCCAGAAGGGCGTCCAGGTTTGTCTTCACACACTGACCAACGGGCGCCCTTCGCCATGGTCGCGGCCAGCACAAACATCGGACTCATTCATCTAGCCCGACGCCTCAGAGCCCGACGCCCAACCCCCGGCACCTCAAGCCCAGCGCTTGATGCCCGTCACCACAGCCGCTTGGCCCAGCGCACGACGGTCGTCCGGTAGCCGAGCGAGGTGTACAGGGCGCGGGCCGGTGCGTTGTCCACGTGGACGTACAGCCCGATCAAGGGCGCCCCGGTCACCCGCGCGACGTGTTCTGCGTGCAGCATCAAGGCCCGCCCGTAGCCCCGTCCGCGGCGGTCGGCGGCCACCTCCACGTCGTAGACGTACGCCCCGTCCCGGCCGGGCAGCACCTCTCGCCGGCCGAGCAGCAGGTGCCCGACGACGCTCGCGCCCTCCGCTTCCAGCACGTCCAGCACCACTCCCGGCTGGGACAGCAGGGACGCGTGGGCGGACTCGGAGCGGGCGAGGGCGTCGGCGGCGGCGAAGCCGTCGTGCTCCGCGAGGATCCGGGCGTGCGAGGCGACGGCCACCGGCCGCCACTGGCGGATCTCCGCCTCGGTCATCGCCCTGGCGTGCAGCCCGGGCGCGAGGGCGGGCGGCCCGTCGCCGCCCTGGAAGTCCTTGACCATGCTGTGTCCGCGCTCCGTGTAGCCGAGCGCGGACGCCAGCCGGGTCGCCGCGGCGGCGCCCGAGGGCACGGACGCCCGGATCCGGTCGCAGCCCCAGCCGCGCAGCACTTCCTCGGCGGCGAGCGCGGCGACGGTGCCCCGGCCCCGCCGTCGGTCGGCCTCGTCGACGTGGAGCGAGCGGACGACCCCGGTGCGCGGACCCGGGGGCGGCTGGGCGGCGATCTCGACGCGACCGACGGAGCGGCCGTTGACGCAGATGTCGTAGCGGCGCGACCGGGTGCCGTCCGCCTCGTCGATGAGCGGCGTCACCGGCCGCAGGGTGGTGGTCATCGCAGGAGTCCTACCCCTGCGCCGGCCCCTCCGCACGCCCCGCCGCGGCGGGCGTCAGGGCAGCCGCGGGTCGGGGTCGGCCGCCGCACGCTCCGCGAAGAGCCGCATCGTCTTGGCCGTCACCGGGCCGGGCGCGCCCGGCAGCGTACGGCCGTCGACCCGGCTGACCGCCTGCACGTCACGCAGGCTGGAGGTCAAGAAGACCTCCTCGGCCCGCTCCAGCACGTCGAACGGCAGGTCGGTCTCGACGGCGCCGGCCCAGTGGACCGTCAGCGCCCGGGTGATGCCGGCGAGGCAGCCGGATGAGACGGGCGGGGTGAGCAGTTCGCCGTCGACGACCACGAAGACGTTGGAGCCGGTGCCCTCGCAGAGCTGTCCGACGGTGTTGGCGAACAGCGCCTCGGAGGCGCCCTGCTCGGCGGCGCGCGCGAGGGCGACGACGTTCTCGGCGTACGAGGTGGTCTTCAGCCCGGTCAGCGCGCCGCGTTCGTTGCGCACCCAGGGCACGGTGACCGCGGCCGTGGTGTCGGGGCGGTCGGCGCTCGCGCCGACCGCGACGACCAGCGTCGGCGCGTCCGTGCCGCGGTCCGAGCCGAGCGGCGAGAGACCGCCGGTGTAGGTGATGCGCAGCCGGCCGCGCGCCACGGGGTTGGCCGCGAGCACCTCGGCGCAGGCGCGCCGGACCTCGTCGTGGTCGGGGTCGGGGAGCCCGAGGCCGCGCGCCGAGCGGGTCAGCCGCTCCAGGTGGAGCGTGAGGGCGAAGGCCCGGCCGTGCTCGGCCTTCGCGGTCTCGAAGACGCCGTCGCCGACGGTCAGGCCGTGGTCGAGCACGGACACCCGGGCGTCTTCGGCGTCCCTGAGCCCGCCGTTGACCCACACCTTCATCTGACTGGTCCTTCCACGCTGATCTCCGTACCGGGCCGGGGTGCGCCCCCGTGCGGGGTCCCGCCGCCCGGGCCCGACGCTATCGCGAGCAGCCGGGAAGCCTTCAGTTCGGTCTCGTCCCACTCGCGCTCGGGGTCGGAGCCCCAGGTGATCCCGGCGCCGGTGCCGAACCGCAGCACGGGGCCGCCGCCACCGGTCCGGTCGATCCAGAAGGTGCGTATCCCGACGGCCAGCTCGCCGCGGCCCCGGTCGGCGTCGACCCAGCCGATGCCGCCGCAGTACGGGCCCCTCGGTGCGGTCTCCAGCGCGTCGATGATCCGCAGCGCGCTGGACTTGGGGGCGCCGGTGACCGAGCCGGGCGGGAAGGTGGCGTCGAGGAGGTGGCGCCAGCCGGCTCCGGGGCGCAGTTCGCCGCGTACGGTCGACACCAGGTGGACGAGGCCGGGGTGGGGCTCGACGGCGCACAGTTCGGGCACGGTCACGGAGCCCGTGGCGCAGACGCGGCCCAGGTCGTTGCGGACCAGGTCGACGATCATGACGTTCTCGGCGTGGTCCTTCTCCAACAGGTCCGCCGCCGTCCGCCCGGTGCCCTTGATCGGTCCCGACTCGACCGTGCCGCCGCTGCGGCGCAGGAACAGTTCGGGGGAGGCGGTGGCGATCTCCACGCCGTGCTCGGGCAGGCGGATCGTTCCGGCGTACGGCGCCGGATTGCCCCGCGCCAGCAGCGCCGTCAGCTCGTCGACGTCGGCCGGCGGCTCCAGGGGGCCGGGGTCGGGCAGCGGCGCCGACAGCACCCGGCACAGGTTGGCCTGGTACACCTCGCCGGCCGCGATGTGCTCGCGGATGCGGCGCACGCCGGCGACGTACGCGTCCCGGTCCAGTGAGGACGTCCAGTCCTCGGAGGCGGGGCCGCGCCAGCGCCCCGGCACGGGCGCCGGCACCGGCGCGGTGCGCACCTCCTGGAAGCGGGCGCAGGTCAGGCCGCCCTCGAAGTCCGCGGCGACGGCCCAGAAGCCCTGCGAGTCGAGGGCTTCGGGGTCGCTCGTGACGTCCCGGAGGCCGGTGGCGATCAGGTGCCCGAAGCGGGCGAGGGGAGGGAGGTGGTGCACGCTGTCGAGTCTATGACCGGCGAGAACGGGGTCCTCCGGGCGGCTGCGGCCCGAACACAGGTCGGCACGCTGCGGAAACGCGTTTTTGTGCTGGCCCGGGAATCCGCTAGAGTTCAACACGTCGCCGGGACGCGCAAGCGGCCCGAAAACGACAGGCGGACGTGGCTCAGTTGGTAGAGCATCACCTTGCCAAGGTGAGGGTCGCGAGTTCGAATCTCGTCGTCCGCTCGAAGTGGGGATCTTCCCGACCCCTACACTCCGGGTGGAGTGGCCGAGAGGCGAGGCAACGGCCTGCAAAGCCGTCTACACGGGTTCAAATCCCGTCTCCACCTCCAAGGACGATTAGCTCAGCGGGAGAGCGCTTCCCTGACACGGAAGAGGTCACTGGTTCAATCCCAGTATCGTCCACTGGATCCTGATGGATTCCCCGCGCGATTAGCTCAGCGGGAGAGCGCTTCCCTGACACGGAAGAGGTCACTGGTTCAATCCCAGTATCGCGCACGCATCATGCACTGCCCCGCGGTTCTTCCGCGGTCGGTCCCCGCGCGATTAGCTCAGCGGGAGAGCGCTTCCCTGACACGGAAGAGGTCACTGGTTCAATCCCAGTATCGCGCACTGACGAAGACCCCCGGACGCCTCTGGCGACCGGGGGTCTTCTCGTTCGCACTCTCGGTTGGGTCAGGAGGAGAAGAGCATCCGGCCGAAGCCCCGCTGGTGGCGGCCGTGGTGGCCGTGCGAGCCGTGGTGGCCCCCGTGGTGCGGCGCGCCCCAGGCGGGCGCCGCCGGTGCGGGCTGGCCCGGGTAGGCGGCGGGCGGAGCGGGCGGCGGGGCCTGCTGGGACCACTGGGACTCCAGCCGAGTCAGTGCCTCCAACTCGCCGTAGTCGAGGAATATCCCCCGGCAGCCGCTGCACTGCTCGATCTGGACGCCGTTGCGGTTGTAGGTGTGCATCACCGCATGGCACTTGGGACACTGCATCGTCGGGCTCAGCTCCTCGCCGTCGTTCCGTCACCACCGGAAGGCGCCCTCGGCGGGCGCCTGGTGACGTCTGGTGCTGTGACCGGAAAGGTTTGCCGGGTGGCTCGCGGTGTCCGGTGCGGTGCATCGCAAGGCGGAGGATCTCCCGCGTACTGGACGTACTCGGGCGATGCGCCAACGCAGCGAGGTGCCGTGCCGGGCGCCGCGAGCCGGTGAACCTTTCCGGTCACAGCACTAGGCAGCCTACGACGTCCCGGCCGGTTCCAACTCCTGCGGGAGAACGGCGATTCGGGCACAGGCGTCGATCACCGCGGTGTCGACGTCGTCCGGTTCACGCCGTTGGTCGGCCGCCTTCGCCAGCGCCAGCGCGGCGGTCTGCACGGTGAGGGCCCGGGCGGGCACGTCGAGCGCGGCCCACGGGTCCGCGGCGTCGACGGCGGGGCCGCCGGCCGCCAGGTAGGCGCCGATGAACCGCTGCCACACCTCGGGGGCGAGCAGGCCGGCGGCGAACCAGGCCGCGGGGCGGGCCAGGTCCCAGGCCCGGTCCCCGACGCCCAGGTCGTCGACGTCGATCAGCAGCCAGGGGCCGTCGGGGGCGGGGTGGCGCACGAGTTGGCCCAGGTGCAGATCGCCGTGGCACAGCCCGCCGGGGCCGGGCGCGGGCACTTCGCCCCTGGCCCAGGCGGGCAGCCGGGCCCAGGCGCGTTCGACGGCGGCGGCGCCCGGGTGGCGCACGGTCCGCCGCATCCGGGCGACGGCGCGCGCCGCCTTCGCCGGGCCGCGCATGACGGGCAGCGGGCCGGGGAGGTCGGCGGGGTCGACGGAGTGCAGCCGGGCGAGCAGGGCGGCGGTCTCCTCCCAGGGCGCGCCGAGCGGATCCTCGGGGTCGACGGGGGTGCCGTACGGCCAGACGCTGACGGGCCGCTCCCCCAGCGGTCGTAGGTCCGCGGGCAGCGGGAGCGGGGCGAGCAGGACCCGGTCGAGCCGGGGGTCGGCGGCGACGGCGAGCCGGGCCCGGTGGGCCGCGGGGTCGGTGCGCGCATCGTGGGCCTTGGCCACCGCGCGCCCGTGGCGCACGACGACGCCGTCGTCCCGCTGCGCGAGCAGTTGGGGGCCGCGGGCGCAGCCGCCGCAGGACGGGGCGGGCGGACCCGATGCGTGGGCGGCCCGCCGTGCGGCTTCGGCCAGTGCGTCGACGACGGCAGTGGTCACGGTCTCCCCCGGGGTGCGACGCCGTCGCGCGGGACGGCACGGCTGTGCGTGCGAGGGTACGCGCCGTGGCGTCAGCGAGGACGCTCCGGACGAACGCGGGGAACGGCAAGAGAAGTGCGGGCAACGCGAAGGCCGGTCAGCTCCCCAGCTGACCGGCCACCGCTGCCGTCCGCCGCACCCCCGTCCCCACGGGGTTATGGCCGGATGTCCCCGGCCCGGACCGCTCTTCCGGGCCCGGGGCGCCGCTCAGCGCCCCAGCATCACGCCCACGGACGACGCTTGTGTCACTACTGCTTCCCAGCCTCCGAAGACGTAGAGCAGCAGTGCCGCCAGGGGAAGAGCCATGGCCGTCGCCACCAGGGGGTGGCGCTGGCCGGGGCGGCGGCGGAACGCGGTGGAAACCCTGCGCTCCTGCGTGCGGATCATGGTCCGCGGCGCTGTGTCCGCCATGGGTCCTCTCCTGTCGTGAGATGGCAGCGGCGGGCGTCTGACCTCGGGGGACGAGTGCTGCACCCGCCGCTTGACCTCAACTTTAGGTTTCCGGAGGGGGGCGGACGTCATGCCCGCGTACCGATTGCCGGGCCTCCGAGAGGATGATCCGGGTGCCTTTGACGTACTCCCCTGGGTGGAGACGGGGTCCCAGGACCCCGGGGTTTCCCGGAAGGGTCGCTCGGTGCGGGCCGGGTGGCCCGCCGCGCCGACGGGGACCCTCACGGGGTCCCGCCACGGCTTTCGTGCGCCCGCCCCGGCTTGGGGTCCCTCGGCTTCGGCTCCCCGGGCTTCTTCGGCTCCGGCGCCTCCCGAGGGTCGGCGTCGTCCCGCGGGACGGGCTGCTCGACCAGGGCCAGCACTCGGGTGGACATGAAACGGGCGGTGCGCACCACGGCGCCGGTGCGGGTGACTTCGCTCACTTCCACCACCCCCCGGCGGACCGCGGTCTCCACGCGGCGGCCTGCCCGGCTTGCCACGACTTCATACGTACGCGTGCTGTCGCCCGCGTCCACCACTATCTCGACGCGATCACCTTTCACTGAGCCAATCCCCCTTCGGCGTCGGTTCGTTGAGATCCCGTGCGGGTCGGGGGCCTTGCAACCCTCTTCCCCTGACCGCTCTTCAAGTCTCCCACCGGGCACTGACAATCGATCGGGCCGTGAGGGCGCGGCCTCTGAGCGCACCGGGGCGGGGGTCCGTAAGCTGTGCCCAGTCAACACGGACGATCGGAGACCGGCCGGTCGGCGAACGGGGTGGGACCACCCACCGTCGAACACGGGGTGGGGCTCCCCACCATGGCAAGGGGACGGACCATGGCGATGATGCGGCTCCGGCGCGAGGACCCGCGTGTCGTCGGGTCGTTCCGTATCCACCGGCGGTTGGGCGCGGGCGGGATGGGCGTCGTCTATCTGGGCTCGGACCGCCGGGGGCAGCGCGTGGCGCTGAAGGTGATCCGGCCGGACCTCGCGGAGGACCGGGAGTTCCTGGCGCGCTTCGCCCGCGAGGTGTCGGCCGTCCGACGCATCCGGGGCGGGTGCACGGCCCGGCTGGTGGCGGCGGACCTGGAGGCCGAGCGGCCGTGGTTCGCCGCGCAGTACGTGCCGGGTCCCTCGCTGCACGACAAGGTGAACGAGGAGGGCGTGTTGCCGGCCGCCGAGGTCGCCGCGATCGGCGCGGCGCTCTCCGAGGGCCTGGTCGCGGTGCACGAGGCCGGTGTGGTGCACCGGGACCTGAAGCCGTCGAACATCCTGCTCTCCCCCAAGGGCCCCCGGATCATCGACTTCGGCATCGCCTGGGCGACGGGCGCGAGCACCCTCACCCACGTGGGCACCGCCGTCGGCTCCCCCGGGTTCCTCGCGCCCGAGCAGGTCCGGGGCGTGGCGGTGACGCCGGCGACGGACGTCTTCGCGCTGGGCGCGACGCTGGTGTACGCGGCGACCGGCGACTCCCCCTTCGGGCTCGGCGGCTCCGAGGTGATGCTGTACCGGGTCGTCCACGAGGAGCCGCATCTGCACGGCGTCCCGGACGCGTTGGCCCCGCTGTTGCGGGCTTGCCTGGCGAAGGACCCGGAGGAGCGGCCGAGCACGCTGCAGCTCTCGATGCGGCTGAAGGAGATCGCGGCCCGGGAGGCGCAGGGCCCGTCCGAGGCGCGGGGTCCGCTGGTGCGGGAGCGCTCCGACGCGGACCGTGCCACGTCGCGGTACGCCGAGCGGCCGGACCAACTCCAGCGCACGGAACGGATGGAGCCCACCGAGCGGATGGTGCGCGGTCGGGGCGAGCGGCGGACGGCCGGCGGCTCGGGGCCGCGTCCGCCCCAGCCGCCCCGCACGGGCGGTGCGCGCACGGGCGACCCCAGGGCCGGCGGTCCGCGCACGGGGCCGTCCCGCACGGGTTCGTCGCAGGTCGGTTCGGCGCGCGGCGGCGACCCGTCCCGCGGTTCCGAGCGCCCCCGCCAGCAGCGCGGCGGCGCCCCGTCCCGCAGCACCGGGCGGCAGGGGCAGCGCACCGGGGCGCGCAGCACGTCGACGGGTCGACGGCCGGCCAATCCGAAGCTGCTGCGTCAGCGGATCATCGTCTTCTTCGTCGTCACGCTGATCGTGGCGCTGGGCATCGCGGCGGCCCAGCAGTTGTAGGGCCGTCCCGCGGGGCTCAGGCCCCGGGGCGGCCGGTGGCCACGGCGTAGAAGGCGACCGCGGCGGCGGCCCCCACGTTGAGCGAGTCAACCCCGTGCGCCATGGGGATGCGGACCCATTCGTCGGCGGCGACCAGCGCCTGTGTGGACAGCCCGTCGCCCTCCGCGCCCAGCATCAGGGCGACCCGGTCGAGGCGGTGCGGCGCGGCCTCGTCGATGGCGGTGGCCTTCTCGTCGGGGGTGAGCGCCAGCAGGGCGAACCCGGCTTCCCGTACCGTCTCAAACCCTCGCGGCCAGGCGTCGAGCCGGGCGTACGGGACGGAGAAGACGGCCCCCATGGAGACCTTCACCGAGCGGCGGTACAGCGGGTCCGCGCAGTCCGGGGAGAGCAGGACTGCGTCCATCCCGAGGGCCGCGGCGCTGCGGAAGATCGCGCCGATGTTGGTGTGGTCGTTCACGGATTCCAGCACGACGACCTTGCGGGCGGCCGTGAGCAGTTCGGCGGCGCCCGGCAGCGGCTTGCGCTGCATGGAGGCGAGCGCGCCGCGGTGCACGTGGTAGCCGGTGACGCGCTCGGCGAGGTCGGGGCTGACCGCGTACACCGGTGCCGGGATCTCGTCGATGACGTCCTTCATCACGTCGACCCACTTGGCGGAGAGCAGCATGGAGCGCATCTCGTAACCGGCGTCCTTGGCGCGCCGGATGACCTTCTCGCCCTCGGCGATGAACAGCCCCTCGGCCGGCTCCCGTCGGCGGCGCAGCTCCACGTCGGTCAGACCGGTGTAGTCGCTCAGCCGGGGGTCGTCGGGGTCCTCGACGGTGATGAGTTCAGCCACGGGGGTGATACTGCCTTCTCCGGGGTGTGGTGCCAACGCCTGGGCAGAGGTCGGTTACTGGTGGTTACGTCGACAGCGGACGGCCGACGGGGACGACCTCGCCGATGACGATGACCGCCGGGGGTCGCACGTCCCGGGCGACGACCTCGTCCGCGACCGTGGCGAGCGTGGCGTCCACCCGGCGCTGGGCGGCCGTGGTGCCCTCCTGGACCAGCGCCACCGGCGTGGCGCCGTCGCGGCCGTGCTCCATCAGCGCACGGGCGATCGCGCCGATCTTGTCGACGCCCATCAGCACCACGAGGGTGCCGCGGAGCCGGGCGAGCGCGGCCCAGTCGACCAGGGAGCGCGGGTCGTCGGGGGCGACGTGTCCGCTGACGACGGTGAACTCGTGGGCGACGCCGCGGTGGGTGACGGGGATGCCCGCAGCGCCGGGCACGCTGATGGAGCTGGAGATGCCGGGGACCACGGTGCAGGCGATGCCGGCCTCCGCGAGCGCCTCGACCTCCTCCATGCCGCGGCCGAAGACGAAGGGGTCGCCGCCCTTGAGCCGTACGACGGCCTTGCCGGCCCTGGCGTGCTCGATCAGGGCCGCGTTGATGGCCTCCTGCGCCATGAAGCGGCCGTACGGGATCTTCGCGGCGTCGATCACCTCGACGTGCGGCGGGAGTTCGTCGAGGAGGTCTCGGGGGCCGAGGCGGTCGGCGATGACGACGTCCGCCTCGGCGAGCAGCCGCCGGCCCTTGACGGTGATCAGGTCGGGGTCGCCGGGACCGCCGCCGACGAGGGCGACGCCCGGGGTCCGGGTGCGCTCGTGGCGGGCCGCGATGGTGCCGTCCCGCAGCCCCTCGACGACGGCGTCCCTAACGGCCGCGGTGCGCCGGGGGTCCCGGTCGTGCACGTCGGTGGTGAGGACGGCGACCGTCACGCCGGCGCTGCGTCCGGTGGCGGGGGTCCAGGCGGTGGCGGCTTCGGCGTCGTCGGAGCGCACGCACCAGATGCGGCGGCGCTCGGCCTCGGCGGACGCCCGGTCGTTCGCCGCCGGGTCGGAGGCGGCGACGAGGACGTACCAGGCTTCGGCGAGGTCGCCGTCCTCGTAGCGCCGCTGCTCCCAACGGATCTCGCCGGAGGTGACCATGGCCTCGACGGAGGGCGTCGCCGACGGCGAGACGAGCACGACGTCGGCGCCGGCGGCGACGAGCGCGGGCAGCCTGCGCTGGGCGACCTGGCCGCCGCCCACCACCACGACCCGTCGGCCCGCGAGCCGCAGTCCCACGGGGTAGGCCGGATGGGGGTGCGCGGAGGCTTGCTCGGGCATGTGGGTGCGACTCCTCGGGCGTTACGGGTGGCTGGCGCCGGGCCGCGTCGACGTTGAAGCGGCTGGTGGGACGGTGTTTTCACTGGGCACCTTACGGGGCGTTCGGCGCGCGGTGCCGCGCGGGAGCGCCGTCCGCCCCGGAGCGGGGTGCTCCGGGGCGGTGGGTGGCGGTGCCGGGTGCTACTTCTCGGTGACGCCCGCCGAGTCGAAGGTGGCGACTTCGTGCATGGCGCGGGCCGCGCTCTGGATCACCGGCAGGGCCAGGAGCGCGCCGGTGCCCTCGCCGAGGCGGAGGTCGAGGTCGACGAGGGGGCGCAGGCCCAGCTTGTTCAGGGCCGCCACGTGGCCGGGCTCGGCGCTGCGGTGGCCCGCGATGCAGGCGGCCAGCGCCTCGGGCGCCACGGCCCGGGCGACCAGGGCGGCCGCGCCGGCGGACACCCCGTCGAGCACGACCGGCGTGCGCAGCGATGCGCCGCCGAGGATGAAGCCGACGAGGGCGGCGTGCTCCAGGCCGCCGACGGCCGCGAGGACGCCGATGGGGTCCGTGGAGTCGGGCGAGTGGAGTTCGAGGGCGCGGCGCACGACGTCGACCTTGCGGGCGTGCATCTCGTCGTTGATGCCGGTGCCGCGGCCGGTGATCTCGACCGGGTCGCTGCCGGTGTAGACGCAGATCAGCGCGGCGGAGACGGTGGTGTTGGCGATGCCCATCTCACCGGTCAGGAGCGCCTTGTTGCCGGCGGCGACCAGGTCGCGGGCGGTTTCGATGCCGACCTCGATCGCTGCGAGCACCTCCTCGCGGGTGAGCGCGGGGCCGGTGGTGAAGTCGGCCGTGCCGGCGCGGACCTTGCGCGGCAGCAGGCCGGTCGTCGCCGGCAGTTCGGCGGCGACGCCGACGTCGACCACGCACACTTCGGCGCCGACCTGGGTGGCGAAGGCGTTGCAGACCGCGCCGCCGCCGAGGAAGTTGGCGACCATCTGGCCGGTGACCTCCTGGGGCCAGGCGGTGACGCCCTGGGCGTGCACCCCGTGGTCGCCGGCGAAGACGGCGACGGCCGCGGGCTCCGGGATGGGCGGCGGACACATCCGGGAGAGCCCGCTGAGCTGGGCGGAGATGATCTCCAGCATGCCGAGGGCGCCCGCGGGCTTGGTCATCCGCTTCTGCCGCTCCCACGCCTCGCCGAGCGCCTTGGCGTCCAGCGGGCGGATCCCGGCGACGGTCTCCTGGAGGAGGTCCTGCGGCTCGGCGCCGGGCAGGGCGCGCCGGCCGTACGTCTCCTCGTGCACGACCCACGACAGCGGGCGGCGCTTGGACCAGCCGGCCTGCGCCAACTCGGGCTCCTCGGGGAACTCGTCGACGTAGCCGACGCAGAGGTACGCCACGACCTCCAGGTGCTCGGGCAGGCCGAGGGTGCGGACCATCTCGCGCTCGTCGAAGAAGCTGACCCAGCCGACGCCCAGGCCCTCGGCGCGGGCGGCGAGCCACAGGTTCTCCACGGCGAGGGCGGAGGAGTAGGGCGCCATCTGCGGCTGGGTGTGCCGGCCGAGGGTGTGGCGGCCGCCGCGGGTCGGGTCGGCGGTGACGACGATGTTGACCGGCGTCTCCACGATGGCCTCGACCTTGAGTTCCTTGAACTGCTTGGCGCGGCCCTTGGGAAGCGACTTGGCGTACGCCTCGCGCTGGCGCTGCGCGAGTTCGTGCATCGCGGTGCGGGTCTCGGCGGAGCGGATGACGACGAAGTCCCAGGGCTGGGAGTGGCCGACGCTGGGGGCGGTGTGGGCGGCCTCCAGGACGCGCAGCAGGACGTCGTGCGGGATGGGGTCGCTGCGGAAGCCGTTGCGGATGTCGCGGCGTTCGCGCATGACGCGGAGCACGGCCTCGCGCTCGGCGTCGTCGAACGCGGGGGCGGGCGGGGTCTGCGGGCTCTGCTGGTCCTGCTCCGGAGCGGGTTCGGCGTCGGCCTCGGGTTCGCCCTCGGGCGTGGGCTCGGGCTGGGCCGTGGCTTCAGGCTCGGGTTCGGCCGGGGCGGCTTCCGAATCGGCGCCCTCGGCGGGCTGCTCCGCTGCTTCCGTCGCTTCCGGTGCGTCCGTCGCCTCCGGGGCCTCGGGGGCGACGGAGGTTTCGGGGGCCTCAGGCGTCTCCGGGGTCTGAGCTGCCTCGGGCGCCTCGGGCGCGGCGGGGGCCTCGGGCGCGGCGGGGGCCGGGGCTTCCTGAGCCGGCTCGACGGGCTGGGCGGCGGGCTCGGCGTCGGCCGCGGGCTCGGCGTCCGGCGTCGCTTCCGCGGCCGGCGCGGCCTCCGGCTCGGCGTCGTCGCCGGCCTGCGTCGCCTCGGCCGGCAGCGACTCCGGCTGCTCCGCTGCGGGCGCCTCGGCCTGCGGCTGCTGCTCGGGCTGTTCGGCCGGCTGTTCCGCAACGGCGTCGGCCTCGGGCTCCGTCACCGCTTCGGGCGCCACGGCCGCCTGGGGCGCAGGCTCCGCCGTGGCAGCGGGCTCCGCCGTCGGCGCGGGGGCGGTGGCCTGCTGGTCCGGGACGACCGTTTCTGCGGGCACGGGGGGCTGTTCGGCCGGAACGGGAGCTGGGGCGGGCGCCTCGGCCTGCGGCGGCTGCGCGTCCCAGGGCGCTCCGGCCTGCGGCGGGATCTCGCCGAGCTGAGGACCGACGGCGACGGAACCGGTCCCGTCGCTCGGGACGTCAAGGTATTCGGGACCGAGGGTGGGCGGACCGGGATGGCTCTGCGCGGTCAACGGGTGCGGGGCGACGCCGGCCGGACCCCGGTCGGCCAGCGAGCGGACCACGCCACCGGACGGGTTCGGTACGGGCGGGCCCATGTGGAGGGGACGGTGAGACGGCTGAGGCGACGGGGCGGCAGCAGCGGCGGCGAACGCGGGGGCGGGCTGCTCGACGGGCGCCTGCTCGTCCCACTGCGCCTGCGGCTCGGCGACGGCGACCGCCTCCGGCTGGGCCTGCTCCGCCTGCTCGACCTGTCCCACCTGCGACGGGACCACGGAAGGCTCTTCCACCGGAAGCTGCTCCGCGGTGTTCGGCTCGGCGACGGGGACCTGCGCGACGGGCTGCTGCGGCGCGCCGGGGACCTCCGTCACCGGCTGTATGCCCGGCGCGGGCTGCGCAGCGGGCTGGGCGACGGACTCCGGAGAGCCCAGGTCCGTGGGCGCGGCGAGTTCGGGAGCCGGCACCACGTCCGTGGCGGCGACCGCTTCCTGACCGGGCGTCACTGCGGGCGGCCCGGCCTGCACCGGCGCCGCGACCTGCTCGGGCGAGCCGAGGTCCGTGGGGGCCGTGGCCTCCGGCGTCACCGGCAGCGGGCCCTGCGGCGCCTCGACGACCTGCGCCTGCACCTCGACGGCCTGCGGCTCCACGGCCGGAGCCGGCGGCTCGACGGCGGACGGAGCACCGGTCACGACGGGGGCCTGCGGCTGCGGAACGGCGGCGACCGGGGCAGCGGTGGGCACGTCGGCACCCGCACTCATCCCCGCAGCCTCGGGCTGGACCGGCACGGCCGCGTGCGGCGCCTGCGCCGCCGGCACCGGCTGTACGGGCTGAACGGCCTGCACCGCTTGGACGGGCTGCACCGGCTGTACGGCCTGGATCGGCTGCACGGGCTGCACCGCGGGCGCCGGCTGCAGCTGCGGGACGGGCACCCCGGACTGGGTGGCCTGCGGATCGCTCCAGGCGCCCTGCGCGCCAGGCATCAGCAACAGGTCGTCCTCTTCGGACGGAGCGTGTTCCGCCGGGGGGTGCTCGGAGGGGGCCGCGAAGGCGTAGGCGTCAGGGCCGGGAACGCCCGGCTGCTGCTGCACCACGCCTGCGTTCTCCGGCAGTCCCTCGCCCGGGATCTGACCGGTGTCAGTCATGCGTACCCCTCGCCCCATCGCTTGTCATCCTTCGCCCGTCGCCGAACGCCCGATCGCGGCACGTCTGGCGCCCGTCTACAAGAACGAGCGCGTGCGCCACGCGGCACGACGGCCCCACGGACTCCCAGCATTCTCGCGGCCGTTCGCGGCCCTGGCAGGCAGATCCGCCACGGTCCGCTGTGGGCTGCGCCACGTTGCGCGACCCCGGTTGCGGCGTACCACATACCGGATGCAAAGCGACACTCCATTTCCGGTACTCCGGACATCATCACCGAACAAGCGATCGACATCCAGTGCGGCACAACGATCGATCAGCCTACCTCGCGCGACTGACGACCATGGTCACCGGGCGCGTTCGGGCTGGCTGCCGCTGACCACGAAAACGACCGATCGTTCCCGCTCGGACCAGCCCTGCGGATCGAGCCCGACGGCCTGCACGAAGGCGCAGTCGACGGCGTATCCGCCGGCCGTGAGGGCGGTGCACAGCGCCTCCGCCTCGTCGCGGGTCGCGGCGTGCGTGACGATGCGTTCGGGACGGCGTTCGACGCAGGCGGTGACGACCGCCGCGCCCCCGCCGCCGATGCGTACGACGTCCGGTTCCGGCAGCCGCTCCAGCACGTGCGGCGCCCGCCCGTTGACCACCTGCGCCTGGACGCCCGCGCGCCGGGCGGCGGCGTCAGTACGGGCGCAGGCGGCCGGGTCGGCGTCGACGGCGATCACGGCGGCGCCGAAGCGCGCGGCCTCGACCGTCAACGCGCCGTCGCCGCAGCCGATGTCCCAGACGAGGTCGCCGACGCGCGGCCCCAGCCGGGCCAGTTGCAGGGCCCTGAGCGCAGGCGAGCCGCCCTCGCCGCCCTCGCCGCGCGGGCCGGGCGCGCCCTCGGCGTACGTCTGCGACGGCAGTGCCCAGCCGCGTACGGAGTGCGGGAAGGCGGGCTCGCGGCCGGCGATCCAACTGCCGCCGGGAGCCGGTCCGCTGCCCGCGCCGCCGACCACGATCACCACGTTCGGATCGCGCCACACGTGGTCGGCGGCCTTGTCGGAGGTGACGACGGTGACCTCCTCCCGGTCCGTGCCGAGTTCCTCGCAGATCACGAAGGTGCGGTGGATCCCGTCGAGCAGCAGGGCCAACTCGGCGGGGCCGGCGCCCGGTGCGGTGAGGACGGCGACCTTGGGGTGCGCGCGGCACACGTTCACGGCGCGGCGCAGCGTCCTCGGGTGCGCGACGACGACCTGGGCGTCGTCCCAGGGCATCCCGGCGCGGGCGAAGGCGGCGGCGACGGAGGAGACCGCGGGCACGACCTCCACCTCCAGGCCATGCTCGGGGGCGCGCAGGGTGCGGACGACGCCGAAGAAGCCGGGGTCGCCGTCGGCCAGGACGACGGCGCTGCCGCGGTGTCCGGCGATCCGACGGGCGGCGAGGTCGACGCTGCCGAGCCGGATGCGCTCGGCGCCGCCGGGCACTTCGGGCAGGGCGAGGTGGTGGGCGGCGCCGGCCACGAGGGTGGCGGCGCCGAGTGCGGACCTGGCCGCGGCGGTGAGGGGGGAACCGTCCCAGCCGATCACCGTGACGCGGTCGGCCATGCTCGTCAGTCTCCCTGGAGTCGTCGCAGGTGGGGTGCCCGGTACAGACACGGGCAGGCAGAGGGTACCGGTAGGAGTGCGTCGGCCAGAACCGTCGGGAGCCGACGGGGACATCGAATCAGGTGCGGGGCGGCCGCTGCCAGCGGACCGAACGATTCGCGCCGCGATGCCGCGGAGTCCGTCGGCCAGTCGGCCCGTCGGTCGGTCGGCCCGTCGGTCGGTCGGCCCGTCGGTCGGTTCCGGCGTACGACGGCCCGGGCGGGTCAGCCCCAGTCGGGGAAGGAGGCGTACCCGGCGTCACCCGTCGGCTCGGCCACCCCTTCCAGGTCCTCCGGGAGGAGGCTCCAGACGATCAGGTCGGTGCGGAACTCGGCCCAGGTGCCGTCGTCGATCTGGCTGCGGGCGATCCAGGCGTTCCGCAGGACGCCCTCGCTGATGCAGCCGATCTTCTGGGCGACCTGCTGGGCCGCGGTGTTGTCGGCGGCGGTGCGCAGTTCCAGGCGCTCGAACCCCTGGTCGCGGAAGAGCCACTTGGCGACGGCGAGCACGGACTCGGTCGCGTAGCCCTCGCCGCGGGCCCAGGGGGCGGTGACGTAGGAGATCTCGGTGGCCCGTACGCGCCAGTCGGTGCGGGTCAGGGCCACGGCCCCCACCAGCCGCTGGGTCAGGAACTCGGTGACGGCGAGCGCGACGCCGCGGCCTTCGGTGCGCTGGGCCGGTGCTATCGCCTGGACCCAGTGCGCGGCGTCGGCGGTGGTGAACGGATGGGGTGTGGTGGTCCAGGCGGTCACCATCTCGTCGTTCATCATCTCGGTGTGCGCCGGGACGTCGGCCTCCTCGAAGGGGCGCAGCACCAGTCGTTCCGTACTGATCGACACGTCCGGAAAGGTGGTTCTCATGCGCCGCTCCGTATCCAGGGCCTGTGGGACCAGGCGACCAGTGGCCTGCCGAAAGGCCCAGCATGCAGCATGGCCCGCGCGAACCGCACCACAGGGTGGTGCAGTTGCCCGCGGCCTGCGCTGCGGCGCCCCCGGCGGCCGTGCGCCTTGGACCCCACTCGCCGTTTCCCTGCGGGAGCGTTGTCCCCTGCGGCCCGGTGAGGGTTGTTCGCGCGGTTCCCCGCGCCCCTGTTTCGCTGCCCCCCTCACTTTGTCTGCCGGCTGAGGGCAGGGTGTTTAGGGGCGCTGGGGTCCCCCCGTGCCCGCAGGGCACAGGGGGCGGAACGGCGCGACAAGCCCACCATCGGGTCGCAGAGACCAACAAGCCCGCAGGACTACGGCGAAGGGGGCCGCGGGGGTACGGCCCGCGCCCCCGCCCCGGGGCGGAAGTGCGGGCCGCGAGGGCTAGAACGCGGGGATCACGGAGCCGTCGTACTTGTCCTCGATGAACTTCTTCACCTCGGGCGACTTCAGCAGCTTCGCGAGCTTCTCGATCCGCGGGTCCTTCTCGCCGCCCTCCTTCACCGCGAGGAAGTTGCCGTACGGGTTGTCCTTGGCGGACTCCAGGACGAGCGAGTCGTTCTTGGGGCTGAGCTTGCTCTGCACCGCGTAGTTGCCGTTGATCACCGCGGCGTCGACGTCGTCGAGCGCCCTGGGCACCGCGGGGGCCTCCAACTCCTTGAAGGTGAGCTTCTTCGGGTTGGCCTCGATGTCCTTCGGGGTGGCCGAGTTGCCGGCGTCCGCCTTCAGCTTGATGAGGCCGTTCTGCTCCAGGAGCTTGAGGGCGCGGGCCTCGTTGGTGGTGTCGTTGGGCAGGGCGACGGTGGCGCCGTCCTTGAGGTCGGCGAGCTTGTCGACCTTCTTGGAGTACAGGCCCAGCGGCTCCAGGTGGACGGTGACGACCGGCACGATGGTCGTCCCGTTCTTCTTGTTGAAGTCGTCCAGGTACGGCTTGTGCTGGAAGAAGTTGCCGGCCACCTCGCCGTTCTGGGTGGCGGTGTTGGGGGTGACGTAGTCGGCGAACTCCTTGACCTCCAGCTTGAGGTCTTCCTTCGCGGCCAGGTTGTCCTTGACGAAGTCGAGGATCTGGGCGTGCGGGACGGAGCTCGCGGCGATGACGAGCGGCTTCGACGGATCGACGTCGGCGCCGGTCTTGGCGTCTTCGCTGCCGCAGGCGGTCAGGCCGAGGGCGAGTGCTCCGACGGCGACGAGAGTGGTGGTGATCTTGGCGGTGTTACGCACGAAAAGTGCCTTTCTCCATGGGTGGTGCGGTGGTACGGACCCTTGCGGGTCGGGGGTGGGTCGTTGGTTCAGCTGCTGCTCTTGGAGAGCTCCAGTTCCAGCTCGGCACGCTGGTCCGTGCGGTTCCTGAGGAAGCGCAGCTTGGGTGCGGGGCCGCTGCCCCGCCCGCGGCGGTGCAGGCTGAGCGCCGCGTAGTCGCCGGCGAACTGGATGACGGAGATGACGACGGCGAGCACGCCGACCGTGATCCACATCATTTCGGTCTCGAAGCGCTGGTAGCCGTAGCGGATGGCGATGTCGCCGAGTCCGCCGGCGCCGACGGTGCCCGCCATGGCGGAGTAGCCGATCAGGGCGATGACGGTGGTGGTGGCGCTGGAGATCAGCGAGGGCAGCGACTCGGGCACCAGCACCTTGCGGACCACGGTCCAGGTGCTGCCGCCCATGGACTGCACGGCCTCGACGAGCCCGCCGTCCACCTCGCGCACCGCGGTCTCCACGAGCCGGGCGAAGAAGGGGATGGCTCCGATCGCCAGCGGCACGATCGCGCCCTCGCGGCCGATGGTGGTGCCGGTGATCTCCTTGGTGAAGGGCATCAGGGCGACCATGAGGACGATGAACGGCATCGACCGGGTGACGTTGACGACCTGCCCGATCACCTTGTTGGCGAAGACGTTCGCGATCAGGCCGCCCTTGTCCGTGAGGACGAGGACGATGCCCAGCGGCAGTCCGAGGACGACGGCGATGACGGTGGACCAGCCGACCATGTACAGCGTGTCCCAACACGCCTGTTCCAGCAGCGGCTGCATCTCGGACCAGGTCACTGGGCACCTTCCTTCGACAGGGCCACGGCGGCGGGTGCGGCGTCGGTGCCCCCGGCACCGGCGTCGGTCTCCGTCACGACGTCGACCTGGAGCCCCTGCTCGCGCAGGAAGCCGACGGGGACGACGTTCTCGTCGAAGCGGCCGGGCAGTTCGATGCGCATCCGACCGACCTGCTTGCCGCCGACGGTGTCCATCGCGGCGCCCAGGATCGAGATGTCGATGTTGTACGTACGGGAGAGCTGGGAGATCACCGGCTGGGTGGCGGCGTCCCCGTGGAAGGTGACGTCGACGACGGTGCGGTCTGCGCCGGAGGCCCGGCCGCTGACCGGGAAGAGCGCGGTGGCCAGCTCGGATCCGGGGGTGGCCAGCAGTTCGCTGACGGTGCCGGACTCGACGACGCGCCCGTGCTCCATCAGGGCCGCGGAGTCGCAGACCGACTTCACGACGTCCATCTCGTGCGTGATGAGCAGCACCGTGAGGCCGAGGCGGCGGTTCAGGTCGCGCAGCAGTTGGAGGATGGAGCGGGTGGTCTCCGGGTCGAGTGCGCTGGTCGCCTCGTCGGAGAGCAGCACCTTCGGGTCCCCGGCGAGCGCGCGGGCGATGCCGACGCGCTGCTTCTGGCCGCCGGAGAGCTGGCTGGGGTAGGACCGGGCCTTGTCGGCGAGGCCGACGAGGTCGAGGAGTTCGAGCGCCTTGCGGCCCCGTTCGCGGCGGCTCAGGCCGAGGATCTCCAGCGGGAGTTCCACGTTCTCCTGCACGGTGCGCGAGGACAACAGGTTGAAGTGCTGGAAGACCATGCCGATGCGGCTGCGGGCCTCGCGCAGTTCCCTGCCGGCCCGCGGCCCCTTGCCTGCGAGCGCGGTGAGGTCGCGACCGTCCACGGTGACCGTGCCGGACGTGGGGCGTTCCAGCAGGTTCACGCAGCGGATCAGCGAGGACTTGCCGGCGCCGCTCTGGCCGATGACGCCGTACACCTCGCCTTCCCTGACGTGGAGGTCGACGCCGTCCAGGGCGGTGACCTCGCGTCCTCGCGAGCGGTAGACCTTGGTCAGGCCCGTTGTGGTGATCACTGGGTAAGTCCGTCACTGTCGAGTGCGCGGCAAGGTCGTCGCCGGGCACGGGCTTTCGTCGTCACACCGTCAATCGCTGCGCTGCCGTGGGCGGCGCACGCGCGCTCTCGCCGGGCGGAGGGACGTGGGCCGGCGGCCCGGGTCCGAAGGTCCGGGGCGGCGGGGACGACAGGTGCGCTGGCAGCCGCGGCCCTGATCGGGGCGGGATGGCTGCGCGGTTCTCACTTCGGGGCGCGAGGTACGGTTCGGGGGCCCTCAGTGGTCGCACATTCGACACATACAACGAGCACCGGGCGTCGTGTTCGCCTCGGTCGCAAGGATGCGGATGCTCGTCGTGGTCATGGCGGTAAGTAAAGCAGACGGCCCGTCCGAGAAAACCCCCGCGTCCGAATAGCGGACAGGATGCATACGGCATCTGGATGCTGCGGTCAGCCGGACCGGCACCGCCCCTCGCCCGTACTCCCCCGTACTGACCTGCGTCGATATGGCTCGGGGCGGACCGTGGACCGTACGGTGGCACCCCTCGGTTCGGCGGCGGGTTGTGGCCAAGGCCACGGAGCGCCCCCACGGTGGCGCGGCCCGCGGGGTCGCCGGCCGTCGGCCCTGCGGGCCGTAATACGCTCGGGGCCATGCTCGACGCCCTCACGATCGCGATCTGCGTGACCGCGCTCGCCCTCGCCGCCTGGTGCGGTTACGCCGCCTACCGCGACCAACCCACCAAGGACTGGCACTTCATCGGCATGGCCGTGGTGTCGCTGTTGGCGCTGGTGCAGCTGGTGGTGGGCATCGTCGAGCTGGCGCAGGGCGGGGAGCCGGACCAGGGCTCGACCATCTTCGTGGCGTATCTGATCGGCTCGTTCGCGACCGTGCCGGCGGCGGGCGTGCTCTCGCTGGCCGAGCGGACCCGCTGGGGCTCGGCGACCGTCGCGGCCGGCGGGGTCCTCCTCGCCGTGCTCGAAGTGCGACTCATCGACATCTGGGGAGGCTGAGATGACCGAACCCACCCCCGCTTCCACCCCCGACGCCGCCGACACCGCGACCGACGGCGGGAACGGCAAGACCGACGGCGGGAACGGCAAGCTGGTGCAGGGCCCCGGCGTGCTGCTGGTCTGGCTGTACGGGGTGATGTCGGTGGGCGCGGTCTCCCGCTCCCTCTTCCACGTCCTCACCGACTTCGACAGCGCCCCGCTCGCGCACAGCCTCTCCGCGGTCGCCGCCGCGGTGTACGCGTTCATCACGTACACCCTGGTCCGCGGCGGGGAGACGGCCCGCAGGGCGGCGCTGGTGTGCTGCGCCGCGGAGCTCGCCGGCGTGCTGATCGTGGGCACCTGGACGGTGCTGGACCCCGGCGCCTTCCCCGACTCCACGGTCTGGTCCGGCTACGGCTGGGGCTACGTCTTCATCCCGGTCCTGCTGCCGGTCACCGGCATGATCTGGCTCCGGCGCGCCCGCTCGACCCCGACCGCGCAGTAGCCGCGGCTCCCCTGCGGCGCGGTTGACCTCTGCGGCCTGGTGGTGCGCTGGTCGCGCAGTCCCTCCCCCAGCGCCCAGAGGGTGCGGGGCCGCTGCACCCCTGGACAACTCCGCCGTAACACCGCGGGGAGGTCCCTGCACGTACGTTGTGGCTGGTCGCGCAGTTCCCTGCGCCCCTGTTTCGCTGCCCCCGTCACTTGCCTGTGGGCTGGAGGCAGGGGGTTGGGGGGCGCTGAGGGGGTGCCCCCGTGCCCGCAGGGCACAGGGGGAGGAACTGCGCGACAAGCCCACCAACAGGCCGCAGAGACCAACCGCACCCGCGGACGTCGCTCAAGCGCTGGCGACGAACGCCGTGCTGGCGCTCTCCTTCTCCAGGGTGACCACGGTCAGCTCGGGGCCGACCTCCTCGCGGGCCACCGGCACGTAGCCGTGGCTGCGGTACAGGCGGAGGTTCCCGTCGCTGCGGTGACCGGTGAAGAGCTGGAACTTGCGGGCGGCCGCCGCGTCGGCGAAGTGCGACTCGATCGCGGCGAGCAGCCGGCCGCCGAGGCCGTGGCGCTGCATCCGCGGGTGCACGATCAGCTTGGCGATCCGAGCGGTGCCGGTCTCGTCCAACCGGCCGCGCACGGACGCCACCACCTCGTCGCCGAGGCGGGCCACCAGCGCGTGCCCCTGCGCGATCTCCGCGCGCAGTTCGTCCAGCGACTGGGTGAGCGGTTCGATGGCGTAGTCGCCGTACAACTCCGCCTCGGACTGGTAGCACAGGTACTGGAGCTTGAGGATCCGCTCCGCGTCCTCCGCTCGCGCCGCTGAGATGGTCACGCTCATGCCCATGTGCGCACGCCTCCCGCTCAACTGTTCATTCCGGTTGCCTACCGCTGTGCATTCCCCCATGTTCAGGAGCCGCAACCCCCGCCGCGAGCATTCTGCGCAGACATCCCAGGCAACGGGAACGCATGGGTCCTAGACTTCCCTGTGAGATACCCAACTCTCCTGCGATTTCGCGGTAAGTGGGGTCTTTCGGCGACAACATCGCAGCCAAGAGGCGCGGACAGCCACCGGGCGTACGGGCGACGGCGGCCCGGACCGCGCGGCGACGTTCCGCGCGGAGGGCCGCCGCCTCCGGGCCGCCGCCGGGATCCCACGGCCCGTCAGGGCCGACGTCGAGGGCGAGCGGGCGCTCCCGGGCGGCCCTGCGCCGGGCCCGGCGCGCCTCGGCCCGTACCGCAGAACGCACCCAACGGGCCGGGTCCGGCGGCGGCCCGGCCCCGTCGAGCCGCTCCAGCAGCCGCACCCACACGGCTTGTTCCAGGTCCCCGGGCTCGACGTCCGCACCGGGCGCCTCGGCCCGCGCCTCCGCCACCACCAGCGGGCGCAGCGCGCCCACCGCTGCGTCCGCGAACGGGGGCCGCGCCCGCCCCTCTTGTCTCGGCGTCATGCCCGACGGGACGTGCCCGGCGCCGGCCGGGGTTGCGGCCCGGCGGCCGACTCACCCGTACGGGGAAGCCCGGTCAACCGACCGCCACCGCGGCCGAACGCGTCCGCCGTCCGGCCGCGGGCCCCGCGTCAGTCGCGGACCTCGGCCGCGGCCAGCAGCCCGGTGTCCGGATGGTCGGTGAAGATGCCGTCGATGCCCGTCGCGAAGTAGCGGCGGTACGCGCCGAAGACGTCCCCGTACGCGTTCGGGTCCACCCCCGGCGCCGCATCGTGGTCGCGCTGGAAGTCGACCGGCAGGAAGGTGTTCTCGTTCCGCAGGGTGTACGGGTGGACGATGAGCTTCTGCCGGTGGGCGTCGGCGACCAGCGCGGTCGGCTCCCCCAGGCGGCCGTCGGCCCCCTTCGGTATCACCAGGTCCAGCGTCGGCCCGATGCCCTGCGCGTACGACGCGATCCACGCCAGCCCCCGGGGCGTGATCAGGTCCGCCACCGTGCGCGGGTCACCCGCCTCGACGAAGTCCCACGGCCGGGTCTTGGCGCCGGACAGCAGCACCACGCGCGGCGCGGACACCAGTCGGGCCATCCGCTGCATGCTGCTCGGCTCGAACGACTGGAGGAAGACGGGCGCGTCCCTGCGGTCGCGGCCGTAGCGCCGCAGCAGCTTCGCCAACGGCTCCTCAAGACCGAGCCCGATCCCCCGGAAGTAGCTGGGGTGCTTGGTCTCCACGTGCAGCCACACCGGCTGCCGCCGGCGGCGCCCCTCCTGCTCCGCCCAGCGCAGCACCTCCTCGAAGCTGGGGACCGCCCAGCGGCCGTCGTACAGCGTGTTGTCGCGGCGGGTGCCCGGGATCCGCTCCTTGGCGCGCAGCGTCTTCAACTCGGCAAGGGTGAAGTCCTCGGTGAACCACCCCGTGATGGAGGTGCCGTCGATCGACTTCGTGGCGCGCCGGGCGGCGAACTCGGGGCGGTCCGCCACGTCCGTGGTGCCGGTGATGTCGTTCTCGTGACGGCAGACGAGATGGCCGTCCTTGGTGGGCACCAGGTCCTGCTCGATGACGTGCGCGCCCATGTCGAGGGCGAGTTGGTACGCACCGATGGTGTGCTCGGGCCGGTAGCCGCTGGCGCCCCGGTGCGCAATGACCGTGGGGTGCGGCAGGTCGCGGTACGAGCCGTGCGGCCGGCCCCGGTCCGTGCCGCCGCGCCCCGCCGCGTGCGCCGACGCGGCGCCCGCGCCGACCGCCGCCGTCCCCAGCACCGCCGCGCCGAGCAGCGTGCGCCGTCCGGGTCGTCCTTCCGCGTGTCGACCTTCCGGGCTCTGTGTCATCGCGATTCCTCCACGTCGTGGCCGGTTCCGCACCGGGCACGGGCCCGGGGCGGGGTTGCGTCGCCCGGCGGCGCGCCGGGCGGGGCCGACGCTAGGAAGCCATGCGTACCGCTGGGAAGCCCCGGGGCGAACACCGTGCGAACAGGGATCAACACCGTGCATCCGGTGTGTGAACCCGATGTGCAGGGAAGGTCGACCCGCGAGTATCGTCCTCACCTGCACAGACCGCACCGAGACCGCTCGCCGAACCAGGTCGCCTTCGGAGGCCCCGTTGTCCCGCTTGTCGCTCATCAAGGCCGTCCTAGGACCGGTCCTGCGTCTGATGTTCCGTCCGCGCGTGGAGGGCGTGGAGAACATCCCGGGCTCCGGTCCGGTGATCCTCGCCGGGAACCACCTCACCTTCATCGACTCGATGGTGCTGCCGCTGGTCTGCTCGCGCCCGGTGTACTTCATCGGCAAGGACGAGTACGTCACCGGCAAGGGCGTCAAGGGCCGGCTGATGGCGTGGTTCTTCACCGGCGTCGGGATGATCCCGGTCGACCGGGACGGCGCGAACGGCGGCGTGGCCGCGCTGATGACCGGGCGTCGGGTGCTGGAGGAGGGCAAGGTCTTCGGCATCTACCCGGAGGGCACCCGCTCCCCCGACGGACGGCTGTACCGAGGACGCACCGGAATCGCCCGGCTCACCCTGATGACCGGGGCCCCCGTCGTCCCGTTCGCGGTCATCGGCACCGACAAGCTCCAGCCGGGCGGCACGGGGCTGCCGCGCCCGGGGCGGGTGGCGATCCGCTTCGGCACGCCCATGGAGTTCTCCCGCTACGACGGCATGCACCGCGACCGCTACGTCCTGCGGGCCATCACCGACTCGGTGATGGCGGAGGTGATGACCCTCTCCGGGCAGGAGTACGTCGACATGTACGCCACCAAGGCCAAGGAGGCGGCGTAAGCACCGCACACGCCGAAAGGCCGGGCCCGAATCTCGGGCCCGGCCTTCTTCGTGCGCTACCGACTGCGCTGGCGCATCAGGGGTGCTCGACGCCGTCCGCCAGGCGCTGGCCCCGCAGCAGGAACCAGGCCGTGACCGCGGTGGCGATCAACACCACGGCACCGACCGCACCGGCGATGTGGAAGCCGTCGGTGAAGGCACCGCGCGCCGCCTCCAGCAGCGCGGCGGCCTGCTCCTGCGGCAGCGCCGCCGACGCCTCGGCCGCGCCGCCGAGCGAGTCCCGGGCCGCTTCCACCGCGTCCGACGGCACGCCGGCCGGGGCGGTGAAGTCGCGGTAGGCGCTGGTGACGACCGAGCCCAGGACGGCGATGCCGAGGGCCGCGCCCAGTTCGTACGCCGTCTCGGACACCGCGGACGCCGCGCCCGCCTGCTCCTTGGGCACGCTGGAGAGGATCACGTCCGCCGTCACGGTGAACGCCAGTCCCGCGCCGAGACCGCCCAGGAGGAGCCCCACGCCGAGCGCCGCCGCGCTGGTGCCCGCCGTGAGCAGGGTGCCCGCGCCGAGCGCCGTGCCCAGGGCGGTGAGCCCCACGGCCACCGTGCCGCGCACGGAGGTGCGCCGGGCCACGCGGCCGGCCAGCAGACCGGCGACCACTGCACCGATCGCCGCGGGCAGTTCGATCAGACCCGCCTGGAGCGGGGTGCGGCCCTGCACCAACTGGAGGAACTGCGACAGGAAGAAGACCAGACCGGACAGGCCGAGGATGGTCAGCAGATCCGCCAGCACCGCGCCGGAGAAGCCGCGGTGCCGGAACAGCCGCACGTCCAGCAGCGGCGAGGGCAGCGTCAACTGTCGGCGTACGAACCAGGTCAGGGCCAGCGCACCGACGGCGCCGACCAGCAGGGCCACCGTGCCGACGCCGTGGATCGCCAGCTCCTTGATCGCGTACACCACGGCGACCATGCCGATCAGCGACAGGGCGACGCTCGCCAGGTCCCACGGGCCCGGGTTCGGATTGCGCGACTCCGGCAACAGCTTGCTGCCGACGATCACCAGCAGGGCCATCACGGGCAGGTTGATCATGAAGACCGAGCCCCACCAGAAGTGCTCCAGCAGGAAACCGCCGACCACGGGACCGACGGCGGCACCGGCGGACGCCGCGGCGGCCCAGATGCCGACCGCGAAACTGCGCTCCTTCGGGTCGTCGAAGATGTTCCGGATCAGGGCCAGGGTGGACGGCATCAGGGTGGCACCCGCGACACCGAGCAGCGCCCTGGCGACGATCATCATCTCCGGGCTGGACGCATAGGCGTTGATCACGGAGACCGCGCCGAAGGCGACGGCACCCGTGAGCAGCAGCTTCTTGCGTCCGATCCGGTCGCCGAGGCTGCCCATCGAGATCAGCAGACCCGCGATGACGAACGAGTACACATCGCCGATCCACAGCAGCTGGGTGCCGGACGGCTTCAGGTCCTCGCTCAGGAAGGGGGTGGCGAGGCCGAGCACGGTGGCGTCGACCGCCACCAGCAACACGGCCAGCACCAGGACAGCCAGCGCGAGCCAGCGGCCGGGCGCCTTCACGGTCGACCCCTTCGCCAACTGGTCGGTACTGGTCATTTCTGCACGCTCCGTCTGGTGATACCGCCGAGCACCATCTCGGCGATCATGTACGAGTAGTCCTTGGCGGCGACCCGGCCCGCCATCACCGACCAGGCGTACGCGCTCATCAGCCCGTACAGCGCCTCGGTGATCCAGGCCGCCGTGAGGTCGATCCGGAACACGCCCTCTTCCTGACCGCGCCGGACCAGCCGGCAGATGCGGGCGTCGCACCGGTCCCAGCCTTCGTTGACCTCTCCCTCGAAGAGCTGGTGCTCGCTGATCAGGAAGGAGAGGAGCCCGGCGCAGCTCTGGGACTCGGCCACGAGCCGACGCAAGGCGTCTGCCGCGCTGCCCTCGTCGAGCCGGGCGGCCTCCATGGCCGCCTCGATCTCGCGCAGGCCCAGTTCCTCCAGCGCCCGCACCAGGGGCTCCCGTCCGGCGAAGTGCCGATGCAGGGTGGCCCGCCCGATGCCGGCGGCCTTGGCGACCTCGTCCATGGTCGCGGTCGGCTTCCGGGAGAGCTGGGTGGCAGCAGCCCGCAGAACCTGTTCACGATCGACCGTCATGAGACGACGGTACCCCAAGTGAGACACAAATGTCTCATCGCGCAGATGAGAGCAGAGGAAAGCAGTTCGCCGCCGCCCACGAGTGCGGGCGGCGGCGAACGGGATGCCGTGCGGTTCTCCTACGGGGTAGGGGCCGGTCTTCTACGGGGCAGGGGTCGGCCTACGAGAGCTTGGCGGTGGCCCAGGCGTGCTGGGTCACCAGGTCGGCCTTGACCTCAGCGAGCTGCACCGCCACGGCGGAGGGCGCGGTGCCGCCCCGACCGCTCCGGGCGGCGAGGGCACCGGGGACGTTCAGCACGGAGCGCACCTCGGGCGCCAGATGGTCGGAGATCTTGGCGAACTGCTCGTCGGTGAGCTGGTCCAGCTCGATGCCGTGCGCCTCGCACTCCTTGACGCACTCCCCCGCGACCTCATGGGCGACCCTGAACGGCACCCCCTGCTTGACCAGCCACTCCGCGATGTCCGTCGCCAGCGAGAAGCCGGCCGGGGCCAGCTCCTCCATGCGCTCCCGATGGATCGTGAGGGTGGCCATCATGCCGGTGAATGCGGGCAGCAGGACTTCCAGCGTGTCGCAGGAGTCGAAGACGGGCTCCTTGTCCTCCTGGAGGTCGCGGTTGTACGCGAGGGGCAGCGCCTTCAGCGTCGCCAGCAGACCGGTGAGATTGCCGATGAGCCGGCCGGACTTGCCGCGCGCCAGTTCGGCGATGTCCGGGTTCTTCTTCTGGGGCATGATCGACGAGCCGGTGGAGAAGGCGTCGTCGAGGGTGACGAAGGAGAACTCCTTGGTGTTCCAGATGATGACCTCTTCGGCGATCCGGGAGAGGTTCACCCCGATCATCGCGGTGATGAAGGCGAACTCCGCCACGAAGTCACGGGAGGCCGTGCCGTCGATGGAGTTGCCCGCGGAGCCCCGCTCGAAGCCGAGGTCGGCGGCGACGGCCTCCGGATCGAGGCCGAGCGAGGAGCCCGCCAGCGCCCCGGAGCCGTAGGGCGAGACGGCGGTGCGCTCGTCCCACTGCCGCAGGCGCTCGGCGTCCCGGGAGAGCGCCTGGACGTGCGCGAGGACGTGGTGGGCGAAGAGCACCGGCTGGGCGTGCTGGAGGTGGGTGCGGCCCGGCATGGCGACGTCCGGGTGGGCTTCGGCCAGCCCGACGAGGGCGTCCTGAAGCTCGGCGATCAGTCCGCCGATGATCCTGGCGTGGTCTCGGAGGTACATCCGGAAGAGGGTGGCCACCTGGTCGTTGCGCGAGCGGCCGGCCCGCAGCTTGCCGCCGAGGTCGGGGCCCAGGCGCTCCAGGAGACCGCGCTCCAGCGCGGTGTGGACGTCCTCGTCGGCGATGGTGCCGGTGAAGGAGCCGTCGGCGACGTCCGCGGCGAGTTGGTCGAGCCCGGCGATCATCCGGGTGAGTTCGTCCCTGGTGAGCAGCCCCGCCTTGTGCAGCACTCGGGCGTGGGCGCGGGATCCGGCGATGTCGTACGGCGCGAGCCGCCAGTCGAAGTGGACGGAGGCGGACAGCTTCGCCAGCGCCTCGGCCGGCCCGTCTGCGAACCGAGCGCCCCAGAGCCGGACGTCACCGTTGTTGCTGCTCACAGCTTTCAAGCTCCTCATGCAGATGGATGTATGGCCGTCCCCCCGCCGCGCAGCGAGCGGGGAGACGGCCGGTGAAACGACTCGGGACGCCCCGGGTCACGCCGTGCACCGGAGCCCCGGGCGCCACAACGGCATCTGGGGCCGGCTCAGCCCTGGAGGTCCCGCCGGGCGGCGATCTTCGCCGAGAGTCCGAAGATCTCGATGAAGCCCTGGGCCTTCGACTGGTCGAAGGTATCGCCGGAGTCGTAGGTGGCGAGGTTGAAGTCATAGAGCGACTCCTCGGACCTCCGACCGGTGACGACGGCCCGGCCGCCGTGGAGGGTCATCCTGACGTCGCCCGTGACGTGCTCGTTGGCCTCGTTGATGAAGCCGTCCAGCGCGCGCTTCAGCGGGGAGAACCACAGGCCGTCGTAGACCAGCTCGCCCCAGCGCTGCTCGACCTGCCGCTTGTACCGCGCCAGCTCGCGCTCGACGGTGACGCTCTCCAGCTCCTGGTGGGCCGTGATCAACGCAATCGCGCCCGGGGCCTCGTACACCTCGCGGGACTTGATGCCGACGAGCCGGTCCTCGACCATGTCGATCCGGCCGATGCCCTGGGCGCCGGCCCGCTCGTTCAGCTGCTGGATGGCCTGGAGGACCGTCACCGGCCGGCCGTCGATGGCGACCGGGACGCCCGCCTTGAAGGAGATGACGACCTCGTCGGCCTCGCGGACCTCGGCGGGGTTCGCCGTGTACTCGTAGATGTCTTCGATCGGCGCGTTCCAGATGTCTTCGAGGAAGCCGGTCTCGATGGCCCGGCCGAAGACGTTCTGGTCGATGGAGTAGGGGGACTTCTTCGTCGTGGCGATCGGGAGCTGCTTCTCCTCGCAGAAGGCGATCGCCTTGTCCCGGGTCATGGCGTAGTCCCGCACGGGGGCGATGCACTTCAGGTCGGGGCCCAGGGCGGTGATGCCGGCCTCGAACCGGACCTGGTCATTGCCCTTGCCGGTGCAGCCGTGGGCAACGATGCCGGCGTTGTGCTTACGGGCGGCGTCGACCAGGTGCTTGACGATGGTGGGCCGGGAGAGGGCCGACACCAGCGGATACCGATCCATGTACAGGGCGTTGGCCTTGATCGCCGGGAGGCAGTACTCCTCGGCGAATTCGTCCTTGGCGTCCGCCACTTCCGCTTCGACGGCACCGCAGGCGAGCGCGCGCTTGCGGATGACGTCCAGGTCCTCGCCGCCCTGGCCGACATCCACGGCGACGGCGATGACCTCGGCGCCCGTCTCCTCGGCGATCCAACCGATGGCGACGGAGGTGTCCAGACCGCCCGAATAGGCGAGTACGACGCGCTCGGCCACGAGTTTCTCCTTACGGTGCATCCTGCGATGGCATAAGTATGCATCACTCCGCATGTTTCGTCAACGTCCCGGATGGACGCGGCCGAGAGCGTCTGCGGGCGGACCGCCGCGGGGCGTGGGCCGGGCGCAGCGGTACGGGGCGGCGCTTGCGGCGCGTACGGAGCACTCCCGGGGGCGCGTGGGACGGGGCGTGCGTACGGTCGCAGTCATGCGCCACCGTCTCGCCCTGGGCTCCGCCCTGCTGCTGCTCGCCGCCGGTACCGTCGCCGTCGCACCACGGCCCGCGCCCACGGCGCCGCCGCTGCCCCATCGGATGGTGGACACGGGCGGCGGCAGCCAGTTGATCACCGCCGAGGCCGCGGAGGTCGGATCCACCACGGGCCGGGTGACCTGGTGGGAGCGCGGGTCGCACGGTCGGTGGCGGGAGGTGGGGTCCACGCCGGCCCGCTTCGGCGCGAACGGGCTGACCGAGGGCGCGGCCCGGGTCCAGGGGACGTCCACCACGCCGACGGGGCTGTACGCGCTGCCGTACGCCTTCGGCATCGCAGCGCCGCCCGCGGGCACCCGGTACGCGTACCGTCCGGTGACCGATCGGTCCTGGTGGTGTCAGGACAACGAGTCCCGGGCGTACAACCGCTGGGTGGAGGACCTGCCGGCGGACTGTCGGGCGACCGAGTCGGAGCGTCTGGTGGACTACGGCGCCCAGTACGCCCGTGCGCTGGTCATCGGCTTCAACTACGACCGGCCGGTGCGCGGCCGGGGCGCCGGGATCTTTCTGCATGTGAACGGTGCGGGGGCGACGGCCGGGTGCGTTTCCGTGCCGGCCGCCGCGATGGCCCGGATCCTGGCGTGGGCGGATCCGGGGCGTCGCCCGCACATCGCGATCGGGACGGAGTCCGGCCCCACGGCCCTGACCCGGTATTGAGGGGGTCAGCCGTGGGGCCGTGAAGTGCTGCGGTCAGCGGGCCCGCTGGGCGAGCCGCAGCAAGTGGTCGGCGAGGGCTTGCCCGCCTTGGGGGTCCCGGCTGATCAGCAGCAGGGTGTCGTCCCCGGCGATGGTGCCGAGGATGGCCCGCAGCTCCGCTTGGTCGATGGCCGAGGCGAGGAACTGTGCGGCACCGGGCGGGGTCCGCAGGACGACCAGGTTCGCCGAGGCTTCCGCGGAGATCAGCAGCTCGCCGGAGAGTCTGCGCATCCGCTCCTCCTTGGCGGACTCCCCTAGCGGGGCCTGCGGCGTGCGGAAGCCGCCTTCGCTGGGCACGGCGTAGATCAGCTCGCCGCCGGTGTTGCGGATCTTGACCGCGCCCAACTCGTCGAGGTCCCGGGAGAGCGTCGCCTGGGTGACGCTCAGGCCACTGTCCGCGAGCAGCTTGGCGAGCTGGCTCTGGGACCGCACGGGCTGCCGGTTGAGGATGTCCACGATCCGGCGGTGGCGGGCCATTCTGGTGTGCGGAACCGCGGGGCCGCCCGCGTCGGCCGGCTGCCCGGCCGCCACGGTGGCCGCCTGTTCGTCACGCGCCTGCTGTGCCGCTGTGTCTCGCGCCTCGGTCATCGTCGTCTCATTCCCCGTTCCGTCCTTCCGCGTCGTCCAGCACGCCGGGCAGTGCCTGGAGGAACGCGTCCACCGCCTCCTCACCGATCGTCAAGGGCGGCATCAGCCGTACGACATCGGGGGCGGGGACGTTGACCAGGAACCCGGCGCTCTGAGCCGCCTTCTGCACCTGGGGTGCGAGCGGCTTCCTGAGCACGATACCCAGCAGCAGTCCGGCACCGCGGACATGGGAGACCAGCGGGTGTTCGAGGGATTCCACGCCGTCGCGGATCTTCTCCCCGAGCCGCTTGACCTCGTCGAGGATCCCCTCCGCGGCGATGGTGTCCAGGACGGCGAGTCCGGCGGCGCAGGCAACCGGGTTCCCGCCGAAGGTGGTGCCGTGCTGACCGGGCTTCAGCAGGTCGACGGCCGGGCCGAAGACGAGCGTGGCGCCGAGGGGCAGTCCGCCGCCGAGGGCCTTGGCGAGGGTGACGACGTCGGCTTCGACGCCCTCGGCCTGGGCTGCGAACCAGTGGCCGGTCCGTCCGATGCCGGTCTGGACCTCGTCGAGGACGAGGAGGGTGCCGGTGGCCCGGGTGATCTCCCGTGCTGCGGTCAGATATCCCTTGGGCGGGGTGACCACGCCGTTCTCGCCCTGGATGGGCTCGATGATGACGAAGGCGGTCTCTTCGGTGACCGCGGCGCGCAGCGCTTCGACGTCCCCGTACGGCACGTGGGTGACGTCGCCGGGCAGCGGCAGGAACGGCTCCTGCTTGCCGGGCTGTCCGGTGAGGGCGAGGGCGCCCATGGTCCGGCCGTGGAAGCCGCCCTGGGTGGCGACCATGTGCCGACGGCCCGTCAGTCGACCGATCTTGAAGGCGGCTTCGTTGGCTTCGGCGCCGGAGTTGCAGAAGAAGACGCGGCCGGGGCGGCCGGCGAGCTGCACGAGCCGTTCGGCGAGGGCGACGGCGGGCTCGGCAACGAAGAGGTTGGAGACGTGGCCGAGGGAGGAGATCTGACGGGTGACGGCTTCGACGACCGCGGGGTGGGCGTGGCCCAGGGCGTTCACCGCGATGCCGCCGACGAAGTCGGTGTACGTGGTGCCGTCGGCGTCCCGGAGGGTGGCGCCTGCTCCGTCGGTGAGGGCGATGGCCGGGGTGCCGTAGTTGTCGGTCATGACGTCCTGCCAGCGCTGGACGTGTTCTTGGTTCGTCATTGGTCCCCCTTGGCGCCGGCCGGCGCCTGTCCGTCGGGCACGACCATCGTGCCGATTCCCGAGTCGGTGAAGATCTCCAGCAGGATGGAGTGCGGTACCCGGCCGTCGATGACGCGTGCGGTGGTGACGCCGTTGCGGACCGCGTGCAGACAGCCCTCCATCTTGGGGACCATGCCGCTGGAGAGTTCGGGGAGGAGCTTCTCCAGTTCGGAGGCGGTGAGCTTGCTGATCACCTCGTCGCTGTGCGGCCAGTCCTCGTACAGCCCCTCGACGTCGGTGAGGACCATCAGCGTCTCCGCGCCCAGGCCCGCAGCGAGTGCCGCAGCCGCCGTATCAGCATTGACGTTGTAGACATGTCCGTCGTCCTCCGCGCGGGCGATCGAGGAGACGACGGGGATCCGGCCGTCCTCCAGGAGCGCGGTGATGACTCCGGTGTCGATCGCGCTGATCTCTCCGACGCGGCCGATGTCGACGGGCTGGCCGTCGATCGTCGGCCGGTGCTGGGTGGCGGTTATGGTGTGGCCGTCTTCGCCGGTGATGCCGACGGCGAGCGGGCCGTGTTCATTGAGGAGGCCGACGAGTTCGCGTTGCACCTGGCCGGCGAGCACCATGCGGACGACGTCCATCGCCTCGGGCGAGGTGACGCGCAGGCCCGCCTTGAACTCGCTCTCCAGCCCGTGCCGGTCGAGTTGGGCGGTGATCTGTGGGCCGCCGCCGTGGACGACGACGGGCCGGAGGCCGGCGTGGCGCAGGAAGACGACGTCCTGGGCGAAGGCCGCTTTGAGGTCTTCGTCGACCATGGCGTTGCCGCCGAACTTGATGACGACGGTCTTGCCGTAGTGACGGGTCAGCCAGGGCAGGGCCTCGATGAGGGTCTGCGCCTTGGGCAGCGCGGTGTGCTTCCGGGTGCTGGCGGCGCCGGGGCTGCGGGGCGGGTTCTTGTGGTCGCTCATGAGCTGTACGCGCTGTTCTCGTGGACGTAGTCGGCGGTGAGGTCATTGGCCCAGATCACCGCGGACTCGGTGCCGGCGGCGAGGTCGGCGGTGATCGCGACCTCGCGGAAGCGCATGTCGACGAGGTCGCGGTCCTCGCCGACGGAGCCGTTCTTGCAGACCCAGATGCCGTTGATGGCGACGTTGAGTTGGTCGGGCTCGAACTCGGCGCCGGTGGTGCCGATGGCGGAGAGCACCCGGCCCCAGTTCGGGTCCTCGCCGTGGATGGCGCACTTCAGGAGGTTGTTACGGGCGATGGAGCGGCCGACTTCCACCGCGTCGGCTTCGGTGGCGGCGCCGATGACCTCGATGCGGATGTCCTTGGAGGCGCCTTCGGCGTCGCCGATGAGCTGACGGGCGAGGTCGTCGCAGACGGCCCGGACGCCGGCGGCGAAGTCGTCGTAGCCGGGGGTGGTGCCGGCGGCGCCGGAGGCCAGCAGCAGCACGGTGTCGTTGGTGGACATGCAGCCGTCGGAGTCGATCCGGTCGAAGGTGACCCGGGTGGCGTCGCGCAGGGCGCGGTCCAGGGTGGCGGAGTCCACGTCGGCGTCGGTGGTGAGGACGACGAGCATGGTGGCGAGGCCCGGGGCGAGCATGCCGGCGCCCTTGGCCATGCCGCCGACGGTCCAGCCCCCGCCCTGGTGCACCGAGGTCTTGTGGACGGTGTCGGTGGTCTTGATGGCGATGGCCGCCTTCTCGCCGCCGTGTTCGCTGAGCTGGGCGACGGCCGTGTCGACTCCGGGGAGCAGCTTCTCCATCGGGAGCAGGGTCCCGATCAGCCCGGTGGAGGCGACGGCGACCTCGCCGGAGTTGTGTCCGCCGAGGGCTTCGGCGACCTTCTCGGCGGTGGCGTGGGTGTCCTGGAAGCCCTTCGGGCCGGTGCAGGCGTTGGCTCCGCCGGAGTTGAGCACCACGGCGGTGACCCGGCCGCTCTTCAGCACCTGCTCGGACCACAGGACGGGGGCGGCCTTGACGCGGTTCGAGGTGAAGACGCCCGCGGCGGCGCGGCGGGGGCCGGTGTTGACCACGAGGGCCAGGTCCGGGGCGCCGCTCTCCTTGATTCCGGCCGCGATGCCCGCGGCGGTGAATCCTTGCGCTGCGGTGACGCTCACTGGGTCTCCTTTGTCGCGCTGGTGGTCTCGATGACGGTGATGACGGTGGTCTCGGTGGTGGCTGTCCCCGTGGTGACCGCCGTGGCCCGGGGGCCCGCGGAACGGGACGGGCGGGCGGTCACGGGGCCACGCCGATCGTGGACAGCCCGGTCTCCTCGGGGAGTCCGAGGGCGATGTTCATGCTCTGCACCGCGGCGCCCGCGGTGCCCTTGGTGAGGTTGTCGATCGCGCTGATGGCGATGATCCGGTCGGCCGCGGCGTCGTACGCGACCTGGATGTGCACCGCGTTCGAGCCGTAGACGGACGCGGTGGCCGGCCACTGGCCCTCGGGCAGCAGATGGACGAACGGCTCCTCGGCCAGGGCCTTCTCGTACGCCGCGCGGACGGTCTGCGCCGTGGTGCCCGGCTTGGCCTTCGCCGAGCAGGTGGCGAGGATGCCGCGGGGCATGGGGGCGAGCGTGGGCGTGAAGGAGACCGTGACCTGCTCTCCGGCGACCGCGCTCAGGTTCTGCACCATCTCGGGGGTGTGGCGGTGGGCGCCGCCGACCCCGTACGGACTCATGGAGCCCATGACCTCGGACCCCAGCAAATGCGGCTTGGGCGCCTTGCCCGCCCCCGAGGTGCCGGAGGCCGCGGTGATCACGGCTTCGGGCTCGGCGAGCCCCGCCGCGTAGGCCGGGAAGAGCGCCAGGGACACCGCGGTGGGGTAGCACCCGGGCACCGCGATCCGCCGCGCGCCGATGAGCGCGCTCCGCCCGCCGGGCAGCTCCGGCAGCCCGTACGGCCAGGTCCCGGCGTGCGCCGACCCGTAGAACTTCTCCCATGCGACGGCCGATTCCAGCCGGAAGTCGGCGCCCATGTCGATGACCAGGGCCGCGTCACCGAGCTGCTCGGCGACTGCGGCGGACTGGCCGTGCGGCAGCGCGAGGAACACCACGTCGTGCCCGGCGAGCGCTTCGCTCGTCGTCGGCTGGAGCACCCGATCGGCGAGCGGCAGCAGATGCGGCTGGAGACCGCCCAGCGCCTGCCCCGCATTCGCATGGCCGGTGAGCACGCCTATCTCGACGCCCGGATGCACGAGCAGCAGCCGCAGCAGCTCCCCGCCCGCATAGCCGCTGGCGCCGGCCACTGCCGCTCGCAGCACTGTCGAACCCGCCATTGAACCCTCCTCAACCATGGCATGACTATACGCAGCACCGCAGTGTTATGCAATCACCCGAATGGGTCAGCCCTCGGAGCCTCCGTCCGGCCAGCACGCCGGCCCGGGCTTCTCTATCCCGCGCCGCCAAATCACGGTGTCACCATTTCGTGTCATGCAGTGAAGATTCCGGCATGGGTGCACCGGGCACGGGCAGAACCCGGTGCGAGAGCGCCCGTGCCGGGAGGTGGGTCGTGTTGGCGGGATTCCTCGACGGACTGGGCAGGCTCAGACGGCGATGGAGCGAGTGGGGCGGGAGGGGCGGGGCAGGGCCGGGCGGTGGGGATCCGGTCTTCACCGCGGACTTCGCGTCGAGCACGCAGTGGGTGGCCGGGCGCTCCTGGGCGTACCCGGGCGGCGGACCGGTCAATCCGGGGGACAACAAGCTGGATCACCTGGTGGCCGACCCCGCCTACAGCCGGGGCGGGGTCTTCCGGGCCACCTTGCGGCCGGACGGCCTGTGGGACGCCGGGTTGCTCACCACGGAGGGCAGCGACGAGGGCTTCGCGCTGCGCGCCGGCGACGTCTTGGAGGCGCGGGTGCGGCTGCCGACGGAGATGGGGGCGTGGCCGGCGATCTGGACGTGGGCGGACGGAGGCCAGGAGGTCGACGTCTTCGAGTACCACCCGGACAATCCGGACCTGCTGGAGCTGTCGAACCGGGTGCGCGGGGGCCAGCGCTACCACCGGGACCCGGCGATCGGGCCCGGTGCCTGGGTGGACCTGACGGTCGAGTTGGGGGCGCGGTCGGTCGTGTGGTGGGTCAACGGACAGCGGGTGTACGACGACCACCGGGGCGTGGGTCGGCGCTGGCGGGCGTATCTGATCGTGAACCTCTCGGTGTGCGCGGGGCGTTACCACCCGGCGCCGGCTGCGGGGGTCTCGGAGATGTCGTACGAGGTGTCCCGGCTGGTGGTGCGCCGGCCGTAGGCCCCGGAGCGCACGGCGCGGACCGTGCGGACGGGACGGGAAGCGCCGGCTCAGGTCGCGTACACCGCCGCGACGTTGTCCCTGGGCTGCGGTCGGGCGGTGGCGGCCGGGCCCTCGGCGAAGGCGCGCAGCAGGTTCTCGGTGGTGCGGGTGACGAAGGCGCCGGTGCGGGCGTCCATTCCGTGGTTGCGGCCGTTCTCCCGCGTCCCCGCCATCAGCCCTTCGACCCAGCGCATCGTCCCGGTGGCGAAGACGCCGGCGCCGCTGGCCGCCGTGTAGTAGGCCGAGTCGGCGTGGCTGCGGCGTCCGTTGCAGACCAGGGGCGAGTGGCCGATGATCTCCAGCGGTCGCGGGGTGGGCGCGCCGGGAGTGACGCGGTCGTACTCCACGCCGACCAGGTGGTCGAAGCGGTCCCCCGCGCGCACCCCGGTCCCGGCGAAGAGCCAGTGGTCGGGGGCGTGCACGACGTAGGGGGCGTCGGTGGGGTAGCCCTCGTAGAGGACTCCGGTGAGCGGGGACTCGGGGTCGGCGGCGGGCGGTTGGCGGAAGTCGTTCGTCGGCAGGTCGGGGTGGGACGCGAAGTAGGGGTCGTCCTGGTAGGCGGTCTTGTAGCAGACCACGGTGCGGGGGTTCCCCGGGGCGGCGTCCTCCAGTCGGACCCGGCGGTAGCAGGTGTTCGCGCCGAGGAAGGCGAGGTTGGCGCCGGCGTCGCGGGCCGCCGTGACGTGCTGCCGCTGCTGCGGCGTCCAGTACTCGTCGTGGCCGAGGGAGAGCACCGCGGTGGCGCCGCGCAGCGCGGCCGGGTCGGCGTGCACGTCTGCGCCGGTGGTGTACGCCAGCGGGATGCCGAGGCGTTCGGCGAGGACGACGAGGGCCCGTTCGTAGACGAGGAACTTCTCCGCGCCGTCCAGGGCGTAGGGCCGGTCGAAGGTGACGGCGAGGGAGCGGGAGGAGTACGCGCCGTCCTCGCCGCGGTAGAGGTCGTGGCCGCCCCAGGTGTTGTACGCCTGCCAGGTGGCTACGGCGTGCATCACGACGGTGCGCCCCGCGGCGCTCGGGGAGCGGACGACGAGGGGGACGTAGCGCTGGTGGCCGTTCTCCGCGTCCAGCCGCAGCAGGTACGCGCCCGGCGGCCAGCCTTCGGTGGCCACGTCCATGGTGCGCGCCCAGTCCGCGCGCACGGTGCGGGTGGCGCCGTCCAGGCGGCCCGGGGGCTGGCGGTGGCCGGCCGTGCGGGGCGAGCGCCAGACGAGGCGGGCGCCGGCCGCGTCGTACCAGCCGATGCGGTACGCGGAGACGGTGAAGCCGGGTGCCGTGGTGGACACGTGCAGGCCGAACCCCTCCCCCGGCAGGACGCTGACGCGGTCCGGGTAGCCCTCGACGGCGTCGGGCGGGCCGGTGGAGCGCAGCTGCCAGTCAGCGTTGCCGGCCAGGCCGCGCTCGGCGGCTTCGGCGGCTTCGGCTGACGGGGACGCGGTCGTGGTCCGGGAGGCCCCGGTCGGGCCGTTTCCCGAGGTGTCGCAGGCGGCGGTCGCGGCGGCGACGCCGACGGCTCCCGCGGCTCCGAGGAAGCGCCGTCGGTCGAGGCCGGCCCGCTCTCGTGCGGGGTCGCGTGGTCCGTCAGCCTTCACCAGCCGCTCCCGTGCGCCCGTCCGCCCCCGCCTGCGTGGCCCCCTGCGCGTCGATCCTCCGCGAGGGGGCGTCGTCGGACGACCGGGGAGGGCCGAACGGGTCGGGGCGGCGCCAGGCGGCGTGGCAGAGGAGGGCGAGCAGTTGGACGGCTGCGGCGGTCAGCAGCGCGAGGGGGAGGGAGCGGGTGGCGAGGGGGCCGGCCGCGGCGGCGCCGACGGCGAAGCCGCTCAGTTTCACGCTCGCACCGGTGGTGAAGATCTGGCCGCGCAGGCGGTGCGGCGCCTCCCGGTGGCGGATCGCGAACACCGCGGTGAGCTGCGGTCCTTCGGCGGCGCCGAGCAGGACGGCCGCGGCGAGGAGCGCGACGGGGTGGACGGTGGCGGCGAGTGCGAGGGCGAGGGCCAGGACGGCCGTGCTCCAGCCGACGACCGCGTCCGGGCTCAGGGGTGCGGGGTGGCGGGCGAGCAGGGCGTTGGTGGCGAGCGCGGCCAGGGCGACGACGGAGAGCAGGACGGTGCCCTGGCTGGTGCCGCCGAGTGCCTGCTGTCCGATCAGCGGGGCGCAGGCGATGAGCATGCCCTGTCCCGCGCAGGAGATCACGGAGGTCGTGGTCGCGCGGGCGAGCGGAGCAATCCGTACGATCGCGCGGAATCCGGCCGCCAGGTCCGCGCGGATGGACCCCGTCGGGCCGTCGGTGGCGCTCCGGTCGGTCCGCGGCGGCAGGGCGAGGGCGACGGGCAGGGCGAGGGCGACGAGTGCGGCCGAGACCACGACGGCGGCGTCCGCGCCGGCGAGGTGCGCGGCGAGGCCGGCGAGCGCGGGACCGAGCAGCCCGGCCGCGTTGAAGGTCATCGCGTCGTACGCGTTCGCCCGGGGCAGGGCCCGTGGGGTGACGACCCCGGGCAGTTGGGAGGTCCAGCCGCCGGCGATGGCCGGTCCGAGGAGCCCGGCGAGGACCGCGATGGCGAGGGTGAGTGCGGTCGGGACGCGGCCGAGGCAGCCGAGGACGACGAGGAGCGCGGCGGCGTAGCCGGCGAGCGCGGCGGAGAGCAGCCGGCCGGGGCGGGGGGTGCGGTCGAGGAGGGCGCCGATCAGCGGGCCGCCGACGGCGGCGGCGACGGTGAGCCCCGCGAGCAGCGCGGAGGCGGTGGCGGCCGACCCGGTGGCGGCGAGGGAGGCGAGCAGCAGGGCGGGGCCGGACATCTCGTCGCCGGTGCGGGCCGCGGCCGCGCCGATGGTGTAGCGCGCCAGCCCGGTTCCGTAACGCTTCAACATGCTCAGCACGTTACGGAGGTAACTCAATTATTCGCTAGTTGCGTTACATGGGGTACGTTCGACGGTATGGCCACCACGAGCGGAACCTGGTCGGCGCGGCACTCGGTCCAGGCGATGGCGGACCGTACTGCCGCCCTGGTCAACGCCCTGAGCTGCGACGCCCCCTCCCCGGATGCGATCGCTGCGGTGTTGCGGGCGCACGGCGAGACGGACGTCGGGGCGTTGGCGGAGCGGGACGTGGTGGAGATGCGGGCCGCGGCGCAGCAGCTCCGCACGGTCTTCTCCGCCCGGGACGTGGACGCCGCGGCCGAGTCCCTGAACGCCCTGCTGCCGCGGAGCACCGGGGCGCTGCGGCTGACCTCGCACCACGGCGCCTCGCCCTGGCATCCGCATCTGGACGGCCAGGACGATGCGCCGTGGGGCGAGTGGCTCTTGGCGTCGTCGTGTCTGGCGCTGACCGTCCTCCTCTGGGACCGCCAGCGTCCACCGGGCGCCGTGTGCACCTCGTCGAGCTGCGAGAACGTCTTCCTCACCGTGGGCAGCGGGCCGGAGCGCCGCTACTGCTCGCGGCGGTGCGCGACCCGCGAGCGGGTGGCGGCGCATCGGCGCGCCCGCGGCTGAGCCGCGTCGCGCAGCCGTCAGCCCCGGATTCCGTCGTACGCGGTCCTCATCCGTCAGCCCCGGACTTCGTCGTACGCGGTCCGCAGCCGGCGCACCCCTTCGGCGATCTCGCCGGGGCCGGCCACCCCGGCGAAGCTCAGGCGCAGATGGCCGGCCGGGGGCTCGGCGCCGAAGTACGGCCGGCCGCCCGCGACCGCGACGCCGGCGCGCAGTGCGGCGGACTGGAGGGCGGCCTCGTCGACGCCTTCGGGCAGTCGCAGCCAGCAGTGGAAGCCGCCCGGCGGCACGTACGGCAGGAGGAGTTCGGGCAGGGCGGAGCCGAGCGCCCCGGTCAGCGCGGTGCGACGGGCCGCCAACTCGCCGGCGAGGGAGCGCAGGTGACGGCTCCAGGCGGGTGAGCCGACGAGTTCGAGTGCGGCTTCCTGGAGGGGCCGGGCGACGAAGAAGCTGTCGACGACGTGGATGGCCCGCAGCCGTTCCAGCACCGGGCCGCGGGCCGCGAGCACGCCGACGCGCAGGCTGGGCGAGCAGACCTTCGTCAGGGAGCCGACGTGCACGACGACGCCGTCCCGGTCGTCGTCGGCGAGGGTGCGCGGCAGCGGTCCGGAGCCCTCGTGCGCCAACCGCCGGGCGAAGTCGTCCTCGACGACGAACGCGTCCGCGGCGCGGGCGATCCGCAGCACCTCGGGGCGGCGGGCGGCGGACAGCACCGCGCCGGTCGGGTTCTGGAAGAGGGGCTGGCAGACGAAGACGCGGGCGCCGGTGGCCTGGAAGGCGGCGGCGAGGAGTTCGGTCCGCACGCCGTCCGCGTCCACCGGGACGGGTACGGGTCGCAGCCCGGCTGCGCGGGCGATGGCGAGCAGTCCGGGGTAGGTGGGCGACTCGACGAGGACGGGGGCGCCGGGCGGGGCGAGGGCGCGCAGGGCGGTGGTGAGCGCGGACTGTCCGCCCGCCGTGATCAGCGCGTCCGCCGCGGTGAGGGTGGCCCCGACGCCGCGGGCGAACCACTCCCGCAACTCGTGCAGGCCCTCGGTGGGCGGGCGGCTCCAGGCGCCGGGGCGCCGCCCTGCGCGGGCCAGGGCGGCGGCCATCGCCCGCTCGGGTTGGAGCGCGGGGTGCAGATATCCGCCGTTGAACTCGACGACGCCGGCGGGGGGCGCGGCGAGGGTGGCGAGGACTCCGGAGGCGTCGACGGTGCGGGGCACGAGTTCGCCGGCGACGGAGGCGCTGAGGGTGACCTCCTGCCAGGAGGTGTCGCCGGCGGACGGCACCTCGGCCCGCGGCTGCGCCCGGTAGGCGCCGGCGCCGGGACGGGTGACGACGAGCCCCTCCGCGGTGAGCTGAGCGAGGGCGCGGGAGACCGTCACGGGCGAGACCCGGAAGCGCTCGACGAGCGCCCTGCTCGACGGCAGCTTTCCACCTGGAGAGTAGTGGTCAAGCTCCTTCTTCAGCTTATCCACCAACTCAGTCACACTGCTACGCTCTTGCATGACAGCACAGGATAGCGCTACTCGCCCTACGGCGATAACAGTCACCACCGCAGCGGCCGCGCCGGCCGACGGCTCGGCCCGCGGCGGCCTGCTGCTCGCCGCACTCGGCGTCGTCGCCTTCTCCCTCACCTTCCCGTCCACGGTGTGGGGGCTCGAATCCTTCGGCCCGTGGTCCCTCGTCTGTCTGCGCAGCGTGCTGGCGGCCCTGGTCGCGGGCGGCTTCCTCCTCGCGCTGCGGGTCCCGCTGCCCGAGCGAAGCCACTGGGGTTCCCTCGCGGTGGTCGCGGGCGGCGTCGTCGTGGGCTTCCCGCTCCTGACCACCCTGGCGCTGCAGTCCTCGTCCGCCTCGCACGCGGCGGTGGTCGTGGGGCTGCTGCCGTTGACGACCGCGGTGTTCGCGGCCGTACGCACCGGTCGTCGCCCCTCCCGGACGTTCTGGCTCGCGGCGCTCGCCGGCGCGGCCGTGGTCATCGGCTTCACCGTCGCGGCGAGCGGCGGCCGGCTGCAGGGCCCCGACCTGTACCTCTTCGCGGCCCTGCTGGTGTGCGCGGCCGGCTACACCGAGGGCGGCCGGCTCGCCCGTTCGATGCCGGGCTGGCAGGTGATCGGCTGGGCGCTGGTGCTGTGCCTGCCGCTCGCCGCGACGGGCTCCGTGCTGGCGCTCGCGCAGGAGCCGGTGCGCTGGACGGCGCAGGGGGTGGCGGGGCTGGTGTGGGTGGCCCTGGTCTCCACCTTCTTCGGGCTGTACGTCTGGTACCGGGGCATGGCCGCGATCGGCATCCCCCGCGCGAGCCAACTCCAACTGGCGCAGCCGCTGCTCACGCTCGTGTGGTCGGTGGTGCTGCTGGGCGAGAGCCTTGCGCCGGCCGCGCCGCTCGCCGCCGTCGCGGTGCTGGTGTGCATCGCGGTCACCCAGCGGGCCCGCGCCTGAGGGAGCCGGCCGGATCGGTCGTGGAGGTGCGCGCCGGACCCTCCGCCGTAGACTCGGAAGGACACGGACCACCCGCCTTCGAGGAGGTCTCTCCCGATGCACGCGAACGTGGGCGACAAGCTTGTGGTGCACGGCAGGACCGTGGGCCACCACGACCGGACCGCCGAGGTCGTCGAGGTGCTGGGCGAGGACGGCGCTCCGCCGTACCGCGTCCGCTTCGACGACGACGGCCACGAGTGCCTGGTGTCGCCGGGCCCCGACACCGTGGTCCGGCCGCACGAACAACCCGCCTGACCTGCACGCCGCCGCCCCGGCCGTCACGTCGGCGGCGACACCTTGCTCGGATAGTGGTCGGCGACCACGCGCGCCATCGCCCCGATGCGGTCGGCGCCCACCTCCTTCGCCGAGAAGAAGCAGTGGCCGCGCACCTCCGCGTACTCCTTCGCGAGGGTCAGGTGGCGGGACAGCTCCGCCGGGTCCTGCCACGGCGCGCCCTGCGCCGGGTCACCGGCCTTGTACAGCGCCTCACCGATGTAGAGCTGCACGCCGGTGCCGCGGACGAGGGAGTTCCACCAGGGGATCAGCTTCGCGTAGTCGGCGGCGGCGTAGCCGATGTTCCAGTACACCTGCGGGACGACGTAGTCGATCCAGCCCTCCTTGACCCAGCGCCGGGTGTCGGCGTGCAGGTCGTCGTAGGTCTCGATGCCGGCGCGGGTGTCGGAGCCGCGGGAGTCGGTGCTCGCGTTGCGCCAGACCGCGAACGGGCTGATCCCGAAGGACACCCCGTCCCGCACGTCCTTGATCCGCCCGGACATCTCCCGGACCAACAGGTCGATGTTGTTCCGCCGCCAGGCCGCCTTGTCGGTGAAGCCGGCGCCGTGCCGGGCGAAGGTGGGGTCGTCGCCGAAGCTCTGTCCGGCCACGGGATACGGGTAGAAGTAGTCGTCGAAGTGGACGCCGTCCACGTCGTACCGGCGCACCGCGTCCACCATGGCGTCCTGCACGAAGGAGCGCACCGCCGGGTTGCCCGGGTCGTAGTACAGCTTCCCGCCGTACGGCAGCACCCAGCTCGGGTTCAGCCGGGCCGGGTGGTTCGCGGCCAGCCGGGAGGGGTCGGTGTGGGTGGCGACGCGGTAGGGGTTGAACCACGCGTGCAGTTCCAGACCGCGGCGGTGGGCCTCCGTGACGGCCGTGCCCAGCGGGTCCCAGCCGGGGTCCTTGCCCTGCACCCCGGTCAGGTACTGCGACCACGGCTCGTACGGGGACGGCCACAGCGCGTCCGCGGCCGGCCTGACCTGGAAGACGACCGCGTTCAGCCGGCGGGCGACGGCGGTGTCCAGGTGCGCGATCAGCTCCGAACGCTGTTTGTCGGCGGTCAGCCCCGACCTGGACGGCCAGTCGCGGTTGGTGACGGTCGCCAGCCACATGCCGCGGAAGGCGCGCTCGGCGGCGCGGCCCGTACCCCCGCTGCGCCCGTCGACCTCCGTCGTGGCGGCCGCGTCCCCGGCCGTCGCCAGCCCGGCCAGCGCGCCGGCCGTCGCGATGAACCCTCTTCTGCTGATGCGCCCCATGTGCTGCCCGTTTCCCTCTCGCTCCGTCGCGCTCCGTTGCGCTCCGCATCCGAAGCCTGCCCGCCCCTGCCCGCCGTCCACACCTGGTTCCGGAGTAACGTCGTGGGGTCGAGGCGGGCGCCGGAACCTTACGGGGGATCCCGCACGGAAACAGCGAAAGGCACGAGGTGACGGACTCAATGGCCGACATTGCACGCGTCGGAGTGGTGGGCTGTGGCCAGATGGGCGCAGGCATCGCGGAGGTGTGCGCCCGCAGCGGCCTGGAGGTGAAGGTCGCCGAGACGACGGGTGAGGCGCTGGAGCTCGGCCGCACCCGGTTGCAGAACTCCCTGTCGAAGGCCGCCGAACGCGGCAAGATCAGCGAGGCGGAGCGGGACGCGACGCTGGACCGGCTGAGCTTCACCACCGACCTCGGGGAGTTCGCCGACCGCGATCTCGTGATCGAGGCCGTCGTGGAGAACGAGCAGGTCAAGACGGAGATCTTCCAGGTCCTCGACCAGGTGGTGACCCGGCCGGACGCCATCCTCGCCTCCAACACCTCCTCCATCCCGCTGGTCAAGCTGGCCGTCGCGACCTCACGCCCGGACCAGGTCATCGGCATCCACTTCTTCAACCCGGCCCCGGTGCAGAAGCTGGTGGAGCTGATCCCGGCCCTGACGACGTCCGAGGAGACGATCAAGCGCGCCGAGGCCGTGGTGCAGCAACTGCTCGGCAAGCACGCGATCCGCGCGCAGGACCGCTCCGGCTTCGTGGTGAACGCGCTGCTGATCCCGTACCTGCTCTCCGCGATCCGGATGTTCGAGTCGGGCATCGCCAGCCGGGAGGACATCGACAACGGCATGGAGCTGGGCTGCGCCCACCCGATGGGCCCGCTGAAGCTCTCCGACCTGATCGGCCTCGACACGGTCGCGTCGGTGGCCGACTCGATGTACGCGGAGTTCAAGGAGCCGTTGTACGCCGCTCCGCCGCTGCTCCAGCGCATGGTGGACGCGGGCCGCCTGGGTCGGAAGTCGGGTGCGGGCTTCTACCCGTACGCGTGACGGCGCCGTACGCCCCTTCGTGAGTCCTTGAGCGCGCGCCCAGCAGGAGCCGGGCGCGCGCCGCTTCGGCTCGGACCGCGGTGGCGGGAGCGCCCCGGTCCTCACCCGTGGGGGCTTACCCCAGCCGCATGTGGTGCAGCATCAGCAGTCCGGCCGCCATGTTGGCGGCCGGGATCTGTCCTTGGGCGATGAGGTCCGGGATGACCTTCAGCGGGACCCACTCCCGGCGCGAGGACTCGAAGTCGTCCTCGGGGTGGCCGATGTAGGTCGCGCCCTCCGCCCAGTACAGGTGGTGCCGGGCGTCGATCAGGCCGTTGGCCGGTTCGACGGTCAGCAGGTGGCGGAGGGGTCCCGGCCGCCAGCCGGTCTCCTCCTCCATCTCCCGGGCCGCCGCCGTCTCGACGTCCTCGCCGTCCTCGACGACGCCCGCGGCCAACTCCCAGCCCCAGCTGTCGGTGATGAAGCGGTGGCGCCACAGCATCAGCACCTCGTTCTCCTCGTTGACCGCGGTCGCGACCGCGACGGCCCGCAGCCGGATGAGGAAGTGGTCCAGGTGCCGGCCGTCGGGGAGGACCACGTCGGCGAGGTTCACTCGGAACCACGGGTTTTCATACACAGTGTGTTCGTTCAGGTTCGTCCACTGCACTTTTCTGCCACCTTTCGGCCAGTAGGTGGCAACATCGCAGCAGTCAGGCTTTCCCCAAGGAATTGCCGGCAGTTACGGACCGGCCAGCCGGCAATGCCAGACAAAAAGTGCCTTTCGCCGGCGAAGCCAAGGGCGGAGCGCGACCGGCCGGCCCCGGGGCCGGCCGGTGTTACAGGGGTACGCGCAGCGCTTCGTCGATGAGGCCGGCGGCCTCCTGCGCGCTGGCGCTGCCGCTCGCGAGCAGGTGTTCGCGCACCGCCCGCAGCCGGTCCCGCAGCCGCCGCGACTCCATGCCGAGCGCCCGCTCGGCCATCTCCACGGCGGTCGCCGCCGCCCGGTCCGCCTCGCCGTGGCACAGCTCGATCTGGCAGAGCATCGCGAGCCGGTGGATCCGCCCGCGGTCGTGCGCGGGCGTGTCGGCCGCCGCGGAGGCGTTCACCCGGGCCGCCGTCAGGTCCCCCAGGCTCAACAGGGCCTCGGCGACCTGCACGTTGACCAGCCCCGGCTGGACGTAACCGGTCTCGTCGGGCTCGTCGCCGAAGTGGATGCGCTCCGCCTCCCGCTCCGCGAGCCGGATGCAGCGCAGCGCCGCGGCGTTGTCACCGAGGTGGGCGTACGCCTTGGCCTGCATCGCGTACAGGTCGGCGGCGAGCGCCGGGGTGAGCCGGCCGTCCGCGGCCCGTAGCGCGGCCTCCGCGAACGCGACCGCCTGGCGGTGTTCCGACCGGAACAGCGACTGGTTCACCAGCAGGGCGATCACGTACGCACCGAGCCCCCGATCACCGCTGGCCTTGGCGAGCCGCAGCGCCTGGTGGAAGTAGCGCTGGGCGAGCCCGTGTGCGTCGGAGTCGTACGCGCAGATCCCGGCGACGGCCACCAGCCCGCCGGTCGCGCGGTGCAGTTGCCGCCCGAGCGCGTCGTCGTACGAGCCGCGCAGCAGCGGTGCCGTCTCGGCGTTGAGGAAGCCGACGATCCGGGCGCGGGTGGCCACTCCCCCGGCCCTGCGGTACATCAACTCGTAGTGCGCGCGGGCCGCCCGCAGCATGGCGATGTCGGCCATCGAGACGCGGGTGCGGCCGGAGCGCGAGACGTCGGCGTCCTCCGGGGGGTTCTCCCACTCCCACACCGGCATCACGGCGGGGGTGCCGGTGACGGCGGGGGCGTCGATGACGTGCCGGCGCTGCTGCTCGTCGGAGCGCCACAGGGCGGTGGCCCGGTCGACGAAGCCGGAGAGCGGCGTGCCGGGCGCGGTGCCGTGCGAGCCGTTCACGCCGAAGCCGATGTCGCCGAGGGTCAGGGCGCGTTGCAGCCGCTCGGTGAGCACCTCGCAGATCAGGTCGGGCACTTGGCCGCGCGGGCGCTGGCCCTTGAGCCAGCGGGCGACGGCGGTGTGCTCGTACCGCAGCGCCAGGCCCCTGGCCCGGCCGGCTTGGTTGACCCGCACGGCGAGGCCCGCGTGGGAGATGCCGGCCTCGTCGAGCAGGGCGTCGAGCAGCGTGTTGGGCAAGGTGTCGGGCTGCATTCGGGCCCCCCGGGAACGTGGTCAGCCCAGCGTAGTGGACGGGCGGTTCACACGGGGTGTGAACGGAACGCGAGCGGTGCGGGCCCGTGCGCGCTGTCGCGGCGCGGTCGTGGCCGCTTGACTGAAATGCCTCTCAAGGAGGCGGCCGGACCGCCGGCTCCCCCTCGCACAGTACGGCGGTCCTCGCTTGCGCCGTCCGTCCTGCTGATCTGCCCGACACTCCGCGGCAGGGCGGACGGCGCCGGCCGCGCGGGCAGCCCTCGGAGGTCCCTACCTCCTGAGCGCGCGGCAGGCCGGGCCCGTCCTCACACGCACGGGGACGGGCCCTCGGCCCTGCGGTCTCGCCGTGCGGCGCGCTTTGTTGTCTCGTCTGCGGCCCGGCGCCGGGTTGCTCGCGCAGTTCCGCCCCCTACGCCCACAGGGCGTGGTGGGACCCCCAGCGCCTCCAAGCACCCTGCCCTCAGCCCGCAGACAAGTGACGGGGGCAGCGAAAAAGGGGCGCGGGGAACTGCGCGACCAGCCTCCCACCAGGCCGCAGAGACCAACCCACCCGCAGGGAACCCGCGGCTCCGACCCAAGTCACAAGCAAGCGCGCACAGGGCCGCGCTACTGGCGGGAGGGCTCTCGACGGGGGCTGCGGCGCGGCTGGCCGCACCGGGCCGGCGGCCGCGGTCGGTCGTTGCGCAGCACGAGCAGGGCCACGTCGTCCGTGAGCCGGCCGCCGGTGTGCCGCAGCAGCGCGGACTGCACCGTGGAGATCACCGTCGCGGGCGCGGCCGGCTGGCCCGGCGCCGCCTTGCGCAGCACGTCCTCCAGTCCGAAGAACCGTCCCGCGCCGTCCCGGGCGTCCGTGGCGCCGTCGGTGTGCAGCACCAGCGCCTCGCCCGGCAGCAGCCGACGGCAGCGGTACGGGGTGAGTTCGGCGGGCAGCGGGAACAGGCCCAGCGGGGGCAGCGGTTCGGCGGCGGCGAGCGGCCGGGCGCCGGGGCCGAGCCGATAGGGCCAGGGGTGCCCGCAGTTCAGCGCGGCCATGCCGCCGTCGGGGGCGATCTGGAGCAGCAGGACGGTGACGAACTCCTCGGCCGACGGGCTGCCCGGGTCGTCCGCCGCTGCGGCGGGGTGCTCGTCGCGGGCGCGCTCCCGCAGGTGCCGCTGGACGGCGCGGTCCAACCGGCGCAGTACGCCGGCGAGTTCGGGTTCGTCGTAAGCGGCCTCCCGGAAGCTGCCGAGGACGGCGGCGACCGCCCCTATGGCCGGCAGGCCGTGTCCGCGCACGTCCCCGATGACGACGCGCACCCCGTACGGCGAGGCGACGACCTCGTACAGGTCTCCGCCGACGGACGCGCCCCGGCTCGCGGAGAGTTGGCTCGCCGCGATCGAGAGCCCTTCGAGGCGCGGGGGCGGCGGGCGGAGCAACACGCGCTGGGTGGCGTTCGCCACGGCCCGCACCCGGCGCAGTTCGCGGCTGAGGCGCCGGCGCACGGCGAGGACCAGTCCGGCGCCCAGGGCGAGGAAGACGAGCCCCGCGACGATCCGTTCGCCCAGGCTCTCGGGGTGGTCGTGCGGCAGGACGACGCGGCCGGCGATGGCCGCTGCGCCGCAGGCCACGGGGAGTCCGAGCGCCAGTAACAGCCGTCGCAGCCGGGAGCGTCGACTCCGCCCCGGTCGGGCTGGCGCCCCGTCCGCCGGTGTGCGCATCCGACCGGGACGGAGCCGCTCGCCCCGGCGCACGTTCGGAGAGGGACGTACAGACCTGCTACGGATCATGCCGGTGGTCCCCTCGTAAGCCCCTGCCCGGCGCCGCCCGGCGCTCCGGGCCGCCCCTACGGCCGGGACGATTCTGTCGAGCGTGCGGGTGCGAAGGGAACAGCCTCCGCCCTTCTCACTCAAATGAGTGAGAATGCCGATGTGTTGTGAAAGTCGTCACAGCGGCGCGAGGGGCGTGTTCCCGGGGCCCGCGGTATGACGCGGCCCCCGACCGTGCTCCGGTGGTCGGGGGCCGCGTCACCGTACGGCGTCAGGCGCCGCGCAGGGTCGCCCCCGCGCGCTCGGCCGCGCTGGCGACGGCGGCGTCCCGCGCCGCGGTCGCCTCCTCGACCGTCAAGGTGCGGTCGGGGGCGCGGAAGCGCAGGGCGTACGCCAGCGACTTCTTGCCCTCGCCGAGCTGTTCGCCGGTGAAGACGTCGAACAGCCGGATGGACTCCAGGAGTTCACCGGCGCCCAGTCGGAGCGCGTGCTCCACGAAGGCGGCCGGGACGTGCGCGTCGACCACGAGGGCGACGTCCTGGGTGGCGACGGGGAAGGTGGAGATGCGCGGCGCGACCGGCGCGCCCTCGCCCGCCCGGGCCACCAGGTCCAGGTCCAGCTCCATCGCACTGCTGCGGGCGGGCAGTCCGAACGTCTTGGTGACGCGCGGGTGCAGCTCGCCGGCGTGCCCGACGGAGGTCTTGACCCCGTCGATCACGACGAACAGCTCGGCACAGCGGCCGGGGTGCCACGGACCGTACTGGGCCTGTTCGACGGCGAGTTCGGCGCCGGCCTCGCGGGCGACGGTCCGGGCCGCCTGCACCGCGTCGGCCCAGTCCGTCGGGCGTCCCTTGCCCCACCAACCGGCCTGCTCGCGGGCGCCGGCCAGCACCACGGCGACGTGCCGGGGCTGGTCGGGCAGGGCCGCGTCCAGGCCGGCCAGCTCCTCGTCGGAGGGGCGGCGGTCGACGCCGAGCGCGGCGGGCCGACGGGGCTCTGCGGTCGGGTGGAAGACCAGCCCGGTCTCGAAGAGCGCGAGGTCGTGGCTGCCGCGGCCGTCGTTGCGGCGCAGGGCGCCGAGGAGGCCGGGCAGCAGCGTGGTGCGCAGCGCGGGCTCCTCGTCGGACAGCGGGTTGACGAGGGTGACCAGACGGCGGTTCGGGTCGTCCGCGGGCAGGTCGAGCCGGTCCAGCGCGGACGCGCCGACGAACGGGTAGTTCAGCGCCTCGACGTAGCCTTCGCCGGCCAGCGCGCGCCCGACGCGGCGGTGCAGCCGCTGGCGCTCGGTGAGCCCGCGGCCCGAGGTGGGCCGGGGCAGCCGGGACGGGAGGTTCTCGTACCCCTCCAGCCGGATGACCTCTTCGGCGAGGTCGTTCGGCGCGGCGAGGTCCGGGCGCCACGAAGGGACGGTGACGACGAGTTCGTCCTGCCCGTAGACGTCGCAGCCGACCTCCTGGAGGCGGCGGACGACGGTCTCCCGGCCGTAGGCGACGCCGGCGACCTGGTCCGGGTGGTCGGCGCGCATGGTGACCGTGCGGGGGGCGCTGGGCGAGATGACCTGGGTGACGCCGGGCTCGGCGGTGCCGCCGGCGAGCAGCACCAGCAGGTCGACCGTGCGCTGGGCCGCGGCGGCGCCGGCGAGCGGGTCGACGCCGCGCTCGAAGCGCCGGGACGCCTCGGAGGAGAGCTTGTGGCGGCGGGCGGTCCTGGCGATGGCGACGGGGTCGAAGTGCGCCGCTTCGACGACGACGTCGGACGTGCCGCGGACCTGGCCGGTCTCGGCGTCGACCACGGTGTCGGCGATCTCGGTGTGGGCGCCGCCCATGACGCCGGCGAGGCCGATGGGCCCGCGGTCGTCGGTGATGACCAGGTCCTCGGGGTCGAGGACGCGCTGGACGCCGTCGAGGGTGGTGATCTTCTCCCCCGGCTGGGCGCGGCGCACCCCGATGGGGCCCGCGACCAGCGAGCGGTCATAGGCGTGCAGCGGCTGGCCGAGCTCCAGCATCACGTAGTTCGTGATGTCGACGGCGAGCGAGATCGGGCGCATGCCGGCCTTCTGCAGCCGGCGCTGGAGCCAGATCGGGGAGCGCGCCTCGGGGTTCAGCCCGACGACGGTGCGGGCGGTGAAGCGGTCGCACCCGACGGGGTCGGCGACCTCGACCGGGTAGCCGTCGGCGTTCGGGCCGGGCACGTCGAGCAGCGCCGGGTCGCGCAGCGGCAGCCCGTACGCGGTGGCGGCCTCGCGGGCGACGCCGCGCAGGGACAGGGCGTAGCCGCGGTCCGGGGTGACGGCGATGTCCAGGACCTCGTCGCGCAGCTCCAGCAGCTCGACGGCGTCCGTGCCGACCTCGTGCTCGGGCGGCAGCACGATGATGCCGCCGGAGCCGTCGTCGCCCATGCCCAGCTCGCCCGACGAGCAGATCATGCCGCGGGAGACCCGGCCGTACGTCTTGCGCTCGGAGATCTTGAAGCCGCCGGGCAGCTCCGCACCGGGCAGCACGACGACGACCTTGTCGCCGACGGCGAAGTTGCGGGCGCCGCAGACGATCTCCTGCGGCTCGCCCGATCCGTTGGCCCGTCCGACGTCGACCAGGCAGAAGCGGATCGGCTTCTTGAACTCGGTCAGCTCTTCGATCGACAGGACCCGGCCGACGACCAGGGGGCCGGTGAGGCCGGCGCCGAGCTGCTCGACGCTCTCGACCTCCAGACCGGCCGCGATGAGCTTGGCCTGTACGTCACGGCCGGTCGCGGTCGCCGGCAGGTCGACGTACTCCCGCAGCCAGGAAAGCGGGACCCGCATCAGATCTCCATCCCGAAGGGCCGGGTGAACCGGACGTCACCCTCGACCATGTCTCGCATGTCTTCGACGTTGTGGCGGAACATCAGCATCCGTTCGATGCCGAACCCGAAGGCGAATCCGCTGTACTTCTCGGGGTCGACCCCGCAGGCCACCAGGACCTTGGGGTTGACCATGCCGCAGCCGCCGAGCTCGATCCAGCCCTCGCTGGAGCAGGTGCGGCAGGGGCGGTCGGGGTTGCCGACGGACTGGCCGCGGCAGACGTAGCAGACCATGTCCATCTCGGCGGACGGCTCGGTGAAGGGGAAGAAGTTCGGCCGCAGCCGGGTCTTCATGCCCTCGCCGCCGAAGAGCGCCTGCACCATGTGGTCCAGGGTGCCCTTGAGGTCGGCCATGGTCAGGCCCTCGTCGATGGCCAGCAGCTCGACCTGGTGGAAGACGGGGGTGTGGGTGGCGTCCAGCTCGTCGGTGCGGTACACCCGGCCGGGGCAGATCACGTAGACCGGCAGCTCGCGCTGGAGCAGCGAGCGGATCTGCACCGGGGAGGTGTGGGTGCGCAGCACGACTCCGGAGCCGGCGAGCGCGTCGGCCGGGCCCTCGCCGCGGACGAAGAACGTGTCGTGCTCGCCGCGCGCGGGGTGGTCGGGGCCGATGTTCAGCGCGTCGAAGTTGAACCACTCGGCTTCCGCCTCGGGTCCTTCGGCGACCTCGTAGCCCATGGCGACGAAGACGTCCTCGATGCGCTCCGAGAGCGTGGTGATGGGGTGGCGGGCGCCGGCCGGTACGCGGTCGTAGGGCAGGGTGACGTCCACCGCCTCCTCGACCAGCACCCGGGCGTCGCGCTCGGCCTCCAGTTCGCCCTGGCGGGCGGCGAGGGCCTTGTTCACCGCGCCGCGGGCCTGGCCGACGCGCTTGCCGGCCTCGGCCTTCGCCTGCGGCGGCAGGGCCCCGATCTCACGGTTGGCGAGGGCCAGGGGCGAGGTGCCCCCGGTGTGCGCGACCTTCGCGTGGGCGAGCGCGTCGAGGTCCGGTGCGGCGGCGAAGGCGGCGAGCGCCTCGTCGCGCATGCGCTCGATCTCTTCCGGTTTCAGTGCCTCGACCTCGACCGGGTCGTACGACTTGTTGGGTGCCGACATCTCTTCCCGTACTTCCGATTGGCTTGGTGGGCGCGGCCCCGCTCGACGACGTAGGACGCAAAGGTGCCAAGGGCCGAGTCTAAAGGTCGCGCGGGGCGGGTGTTTCCGGGGTGAGCCCCGGGGCCCGGCGAAGGGGCTGCCGGCCGGGCCTTGCAGGGGTGGCCCGCGGGCGGCTCAGCTCAGATAAGCAGGAGCGCCGACGGGCAGGGTAAATCGGAACTCGGCGCCGCCGCCCGCTCCGCGGCCGACGGTGATCGTCCCGCCGTGCGCCTCGACGATGCCCTTGACGATGTACAGCCCGAGCCCGGTGCCGCCGCGCTTGCTGCCCCGCCAGAAGCGGGTGAAGACGCGGCTCATCGACTCCTCGGGGATGCCGGGTCCTTCGTCGCTCACGGTGACGGCCGTCCCTTCCTGGGTCGCCGGGTCGTCTGGGTCGTCGGGCGTGCGGTGCGCCGATGCGGGCGCCACGTCAATGGTGACGGTTCCCTCGCCGTGCCGCACCGCGTTTTCCAGCAGGTTGCCGAGAACCTGGTCGATCTTGTCCGGGTCGGCCCACAGGTCGGGCAGCGCGCGCCGGATCCGTACGAAGAAGCGGTCGGGGCTCTGGCCGCTGGCTATGTGGGCCTGGACGTGCCGGGTGACGGCGGCCGCGATGTCGACGGGCTGCCGGCGGACCTCCAGCCGGCCGGAGTCGATCCGGGAGATGTCGAGGAGTTCGGCGATGAGCCGGGTGACGCGGCCGGCGTCGGCGTCGACGGTCTCCAGCATCAGGCGCTTCTGGTCGTCGGTGAACCGCTCCCACTTGGCCAGCAGGGTGGCCGTGAAGCCCTTGACCGAGGTGAGCGGGGAGCGCAGTTCGTGGGCGACGGTGGCGATCAGCTCGGCGTTGCTTCGCTCGTTGCGGCGCCGCGCCTCGGTGCCGCGGATGCTGACGACGAGCCGTCGTACCGGCCCGGTGGGGTGTGCGCGCACGTAGCGGGCGGAGACCAGGACCTCCCGGCCGCCGGGGAGCAACAGATTGCGCTCGGGCTGTCCCACTCTGGTGGAGAGCCCGCCGTACGGGTCGGTCAGCGCCCACCAGCGCCGGCCCTTGAGGTCCTCCAGCGGCAGGACCCCGTCTAACGGGAGGCCGATGGCGTCGGCGCGGGAGACGGCGGTGATGCGCACGGCGGCTTCGTTGAAGCAGATCACCCGGCCGTGCTCGTCGGCGACGACGAGCCCGTCGGGGAGGTCGTCCGGGTCGACGGCCAGCGCCTCGGGGTTGTTGGAGGCGCACAGGAACGTCCCGTGTGTCTCCGCCAGTCCACTCGTCCCGACACTCATGCCCGCTTCCCCGCCTCTCCGCATCCGCGGCCCCCCGAGCCCGTCACCCTACTAGCTCAAGGTGACCGCTCGGACCCCCTGTGCTAGGTCATGCCTTCAAAGTCCCGTTTGCCTGGCCTGGGTCGACGACGCTACTTTGCCGACGCTTCCTGGTGCGCCGCCTGCGCGACCGTTGCGCTCATCGCGCGCTGGCGGCGCGCTGTGCGCGCGCCGAGGCGTAGAGACATACGGCCGCGGCGGTCGCCAGGTTCAGGCTCTCGGCCTTTCCGTGGATGGGCACCCGGACGACGGCGTCCGCGAGCGCCCTGGTCTCCTCGGGCAGTCCCCACGCCTCGTTGCCGAAGATCCACGCGGTGGGGCCGCCCATGGTGCCCGCGTCCAGCTCGTGGTCGAGGTCCCGGTCCCCGGCGCCGTCCGCGGCCAGGATCCGCACTCCGGCACCCTTCAGCTCCCGTACGGCCTGCTCGACGGGGACGCCGACGGCGACGGGGAGGTGGAAGTGGGAGCCGACGGACGCCCGGACCGCCTTCGGGTTGTACAGGTCGACGGAGGCGTCCGTGAGGACGACGGCGTCGGCTCCGGCGGCGTCGGCGCAGCGCAGGACGGTACCGGCGTTCCCGGGGTCGCGCACGTGCGCGAGGACGGCCACCAGCCGGGGCGCTCCGTGCACGATCTCCTCGAACGGCGAGTCGAGGAAGCGGCAGATGCCCACCAGCCCCTGGGGGGTGACGGTGGTGGAGATGTCGGCGATCACGGCTTCGTCCGCGAGGTGCACCCGGGCCCCGGCGTCGCGCGCGGCGCCCACGACGTCCGCGTGCCGCTCGGCGGCGTCGAGGGTGGTGAACAGCTCCACGAGCGTGGCGTCCCCGGCCGTCCGGTGCCCGGCGGCCTCCCTTACGGCCTGCGGTCCCTCGGCGAGGAACAGTCGCTCCTTGCCGCGGAAGTTCCGCTTCGCCAGCCGTCGGGCGGCGGCGACGCGCGGCGAGCGCGGGGAGATCAACTCGGGGGCGGCCATGGACTCACTTTCGGTAGGTCGCCCGCTGCCGGGAGCGTCGGGGCTGTTCAGGGGGCCGTTCAAGGGTCGCTCGTGGGCGGGGCCCAGTGGAGCGGTGCGTACGCCGACGAGGTGTGCGGATACGCACGGACCCGCAGGCCACGGGGGCCTGCGGGTCCGGAGGCGGTGCGGATCACGCAGCGATCAGGCCGCGGCCTTCGGCGCGTTCACGTCGGCCGGCAGCGCCTTCTGGGCGACCTCGACCAGCGCGGCGAACGCGTTGGCGTCGTTGACGGCCAGCTCGGCCAGCATCTTGCGGTCCACCTCGATGTTGGCGGCCTTCAGACCCTGGATGAGGCGGTTGTACGTCATGCCGTTCTGGCGGGCAGCGGCGTTGATCCGCTGGATCCACAGCTGACGGAAGTCGCCCTTGCGCTTCTTGCGGTCGTTGTAGTTGTAGACCAGCGAGTGGGTGACCTGCTCCTTGGCCTTGCGGTACAGGCGCGAACGCTGCCCGCGGTAGCCGCTGGCCTGCTCCAGGATCGCCCGGCGCTTCTTGTGGGCGTTGACTGCCCGCTTGACGCGTGCCACTTGTTAACTCCTTGTAGCGGGGTCGTGCTCGTGACGGCACGACCCGAAAACGAATAGGTCTCCCGGTCCCGGCGTCGTTCCTCCCCGTGCCCGCGTGCGCCGGCGCCCCTGGGGCGTGCGCTGCGCGGAGGCGGGGGACGACGTCACTTGCCGAGAAGCTTCTTGATCTTCTTGGCGTCGCCGGGAGCCATCTCCGCGGTGCCGGTGAGGCGGCGCGTCAGCGTGGACGGCTTGTGCTCCAGCAGGTGGCGCTTGCCGGCGCGCTCACGGAGCACCTTGCCGGAACCGGTGATCTTGAAGCGCTTCTTGGAGCCGCTGTGCGTCTTGTTCTTCGGCATCGCGCCGTATCTCCTCGTCAGTGACGCCCTCCCCGGCGCAGGGCGCAGGGCAGACGGGGGCGTCAATCTTGGTTTCGGACCGGGGCCGGGTGCCCGGGGCGAGCCCCAGTAACCCTCGGTAGCCCCGGGGTCAGCCCTCGGTGGGCTCTTCGGTCGGCGCGCTGGCCTGGGCCTTCGCACCACGGTCGGCCTTGCGTGCGGCCTGGGCCTCACGCGCTTCGGCCATGGCCTCGGTCTTCTTCTTGTGCGGACCGAGCACCATGATCATGTTGCGGCCGTCCTGCTTCGGGTTCGACTCGATGAATCCGAGGTCCTCGACATCGGACGCGAGACGCTGGAGCAAACGGAAGCCAAGCTCGGGGCGGGACTGCTCACGACCACGGAACATGATCGTGATCTTGACCTTGTCACCCTGCTTGAGGAACCGGACGACGTGACCCTTCTTGGTGTCGTAGTCGTGCGGGTCGATCTTCGGCCGGAGCTTCATCTCCTTGATGACCGTGTGCGCCTGGTTCTTGCGCGCCTCACGGGCCTTCATGGCCGACTCGTACTTGAACTTCCCGTAGTCCATGAGCTTGCACACGGGCGGCCGGGCGTTCGCCGCGACCTCGACCAGGTCGAGGTCGTATTCCTGCGCGAGTTCGAGGGCCTTGGCGAGCGGGACGATACCCACCTGCTCGCCGCTGGGACCGACAAGCCGCACTTCGGGAACGCGAATCCGGTCGTTGATGCGGGGCTCGGCGCTGATGGATCCTCCTCGGTAGCACCGCGCGGCCGACTGGCAGGCAGCCGCGTGACGTCTGTTTGGCAAGACCAACCGCGCAGGAGCACGAAAAATGCCCCGGACGGGACACAGGCGGCAGCTCCTCGAATACCGGGAGCACCGCCGCGGGGCCCGCGGGGCGCACTTCGGGCGGCTTCCATCGTCCGTACGGAACGATGGCCACCGCCTGACCGGTGACCCGCCGCCTCGGGGGCGGCCAGGTGGGAGATCGGAGCCTCCACTTGTGGGCCGGGCACATGCGTGTCCAGCCGGTCGTCACACAAGGTTAGCAGTTCCGGGCGGAAGGGGCTAACCGGCGGCCGGGACGGCGTGTCCCGGGGCGGGGCATAGGGTGGGCGCCATGAGTGACGCGACCCAGTCCCCCGCCCCCGACCCGGCCGGCGAGGCCCCGAACTTCGACGCCATGGCCCGCGACATCGCGGAGGTGCCGGCCGTCGAGGTGATCGTCACGGTCGCGGTGAACCTGATGAGCGCCGCCGCCGTGAAGCTGGGGCTGACGGAGGACGGTGCGGAGCACAAGGACCTCGACGAGGCGCGGAAGCTGGTGCACGCGCTCGCCGGGCTGCTGGACGCGAGCACCACGGAGGTCAGCTCCTTCCACGCGGCTCCGCTGCGTGACGGTCTGAAGTCGCTCCAGCTCGCCTTCCGCGAGGCGTCGCTGGTGCCGGACGAGCCGGGCCAGGGCCCGGGCGAGAAGTACACCGGTCCCGTCTACGGCTGACGCCCGTCCCCCGTTTTCAGCGTTCTCCCGTTTCTGCTTTTCCGCCGCGCTTCTGAGTACGGACTACGCGCGGACGAAGAAGGGCTCGCCCGGAGGGGTGGCCCCGGCCGGCAGCACCGCCAGGTCGAGGCCCCGCACCAGGCGGGCCCTCAGCACGTCGTGGCCCGCGATGCCGGAGGCGACGCGGCGGGCCGCGTCCGGCGCCGCGGAGTCGTCCGTCAGCACCAGGGCGAGGGTGCCGTCCGTGTCGCCGCCGCGCAGCAGATGGGCCCGTACGAGCGCGGGCTCGGCGGCCACGACCTGACGCACCGCTTCGGTGACGGCGGGGTCGTCCAGCGGATGCGCGCTGGTGCGCCCCTCGGCGAGCGCCCGGAGCGCGGCGCCGCTCAACTCGAACGGCACCGGCCCGGCCAGGTCGATGACGAGGGTGTCGGCCTTCTCGTGGGCGACGGCCTGGAGCGCCTGGCGCAGCGGGACGGCGACGGGCCTGGCCGCGGGGTCCCAGCGGGCCAGGGTCTCCATCGAGGTGAACGCGGGCAGCGCGCGGCGGTCGCCCGCGGTCAGCGTGGGCACCGCCATGTCGCTGGTCTTCTCGCGCCGCAGCCCGTTCTCGTCCGTCTCGACCTCGCCGAGCACCGCGACGACGGGCACGAGCAGCCGCGCTCCGCCGAGGGCTTCGAGGACCGGGCGCAGCGCGGTGCGGTCCGTGGACCAGGCGGTGAGTGCCGCGGCGAGCCGCGGGTCGGCGGTGCCGTCGTCGTCGGAGAAACCGGGGTCCGGGATGTTCTTGAGCGCCACGGGTCGAGCGTAGTTCCCGGGGTGCCGGGGGCCGTCGGCGGGGGCGGCTCCGGCCGGGTGCGTACGGGCGGTGGTCAGCCTTCGCTGCGGGAGTGGGCGCCGCGCCACAGGACGATCGCGACGGCGAGGACGAGCGCTCCGACGCCGCCCACGACCGGCGCGAGCCAGCCGGACGACTCCTTGGGGGCCGCGGTCTCCTGCGGGCCCGGGCCGAAGTGCTGCTTGGCGTAGCCGGTGGTGGCGGCCTTGGGGTCGCCGGGGCGGATCTTCCCGCCCTGTCGGATCGCGGCGGCCGGGTCGACCATGCCGTAGCCCCGTGCGTCGTCCCGGCCCTGCTCGGGCCGTTCCTGGGCGGTGTCGATCAGGAGTTGCTTGACCTGGGCGGGGGTGAGGTCGGGGTGGGCCGCGAGGACGAGGGCGACGGCGCCGGAGACGAAGGCGGCGGCGGCGCTGGTGCCCCAGCCCTCGTAGTACTTGCGGTCCGGGTCCGGTATCACGATGTCGACGCCGGGTGCGTTGACGGTGGCGTACCAGCGGCGGGTGGAGAACGCGGCGCGGCTGCCGTACCGGTCGACGGCGGTGACGGCGATCACGCCGGGGTAGGCGGCGGGGTACGAGATCCGGTCGCCCTTCTCGCCGCCGTTGCCGGCGGAGGCGACCACGACGGCGCCCTTGGCCAGCGCGTACTGGACGGCCGCGTCCTCGCCCGGCTCGGGGTGGGCGGACTCGCTGTCGTCGCCGAGGGAGAGGTTGATGACGTCCGCGCCCTGGTCGGCGGCCCAGCGGATGCCCTGGGCGAGGGCGCTGCCGCGCGACTTGCGGGCCCGGTCGCGCGCGGGGTCGCTGCCTTCGAGGATCACCCGGACGGGGAGGATCCGGGCTTCGGGCGCGATGCCGATGACGCCGGCTTCGTTGTCCCAGCCCCGGCCGTGGGCGGCGATGATGCCGGCCATCGCGGTGCCGTGGCGGGCCCAGGCGCGGTCGCCGCGGGCGGCTCCGAAGCCGATGAAGTCCTTGCCGGGCAGGACGTTGTCGCCGAGGTCGGGGTGCTCGTCGTCGACGCCGGTGTCCAGGACGGCGACGGTGATGCCCTTGCCCTTGCTGGTGCGCCAGGCGTCCGCGGTGTTGAGGGCTTCCAGGCCCCACTGCTGGGCCCGGATGCCGTCGGCGCGGGCAGGGACGGCGGGCAGGAGGGCGAAGGCGGTGGCCGCGAGGAGCGCGCCGGCGCGGTGGCGGCGCCGGCGGCGGGCCGGGTGCGGCGGCTTCGGCGGGCGCTTCGACGACGTCATTTCGGGGGCTCCGTGGGCGGGTTGAGCGCGGACTTCAGTGCGCGCTCGACGCCGGCCGCGACGCCGGTCGCCTCGTGGCCGAGGCCGGCCTGCGCGGGGGCGGTCGTCGATGCGCGGTCGCGGGCTTCGGCGGCGGGCTCGGGGTCGTCGACGACGCGTCCGTCCGCGAAGCCGGAGACGGCGTACACCACGACGGGGGCGTCGACGAGGACCTTCACGGTCCAACTGGCCCGCTGCGGATCGCCGAAGCGGGCGGCGACGGTGCCGGGCGCGGTGTACGCGGGCGGCATCAGGTCGGCGCGCTCGTCGAGCTTCTGCCCGTCGAAGCGGCGGGACAGGGAGACCATCGCGTGGTCGTCCTCTTCGGTGAACACCATGCCGACGGTGGTCACGTTCGTGGCCGTGGCGTCGGTGTACGTGGCCCGTACGACCCGGGCGCAGCCGACGGGCTCCAGGGTGGCGGCGAGCCCGGGGCCAAGCGCGGTGGCGCAGTCGGCGTCGGGCGCCACGGCTATCCGGGTCCAGGACCGGTCGGCCTTGCCGGGGCCGGCGCCCTTGCCCTGGATCGTCCGGGGGAAGAGGCTGTCGACCGGTGCGTTGTGCCACAGGCCGTGCCCGCGGGCGTACGCGGACGCCTCCGCCGTGCTGGCGCCGGCGCCGCCGGTCAGCGCGCCGGCGGTGACCGCGCCCCCGATCAGCCCGAGCCCGAGCACCCCGCAGACCACGGCGACCACGGCCCGCGGCGACCGCCGCGCCGGCACCGGCCGCAGCTGGGCGGTCACTTCCGCGGGCGCCTCCGGTCCGCCCCAGTGGGCTCGCGGCGGCACGGCCCGCAACTGCGCGGTGGCCTCCCCGGCGGCCGGGGGCCGCCCGGGCACGGGCGGCACGGGCCGCGCCGGGGCCGACGTGCCCGCCGCTCCGGGCGCCGGACGGGGCGGAGTCCCGGGCGGGGACGGCACGTTGCGCGACGGCGCGCCAGCGGCCGGGGGACGCGTCCCCGCGGACGGAGCGGGCCGTGCCGGGGCGGGAGCCGGGGCGGACTGCGCTGGACGCGGCCCGGCCGGGGCGGACGTCGGACGCGCAGGCGCGCTCGCGGACGACTCGTCACGCGGCGCAGGAGCACCAGCGGCCGGGGGACGTACCCCCGCCGCTGGAGCAGGCCGCGCCGAAGTGGACGCGGTCCCGGGGCGGGACGGGGTCCCGGGCGCGGAAGCAGCCCTGGCCGGAGGCGCGGGCGGCATCGGGGGCGCTCCCGCGGGCGCGGAGCGCGGCGCCGGTACCGACGGAGACGCAGCCGTTGGTGGCGGCGTCCGCCGCGGCGCGGACGCCGGAGGAAGCGTTCCCGCACGCTCCGCGGGCGCGGGCGGCGCCTTGTGCGGCACGGTCGCCGGGGAACGCGTCCCAGTGGACGGGGCGGGCCCCGTCGGAGCCGGGGGAAGCGTTCCCGCAGACCGGACCGGGGGCGCGGGCGGGCCCGACGCGCGCGGCGCGCCGGCGGAGGGCTCCGCGTTCCCGGCCGAAGCCGACGCGCGCGGCGCAGCAGACGGCGCCGGACGCGGCGGCGCTGCCGGGGCTGACGTACCCGAGGCAGCAGACGGCGCCGGACTCCGCGGCGCAGACGGGGCGGGCGGTCTCGTCCCCCCGTCAGAGCCTGAAGGCCGACCGGCAGGCGCAGAGGGGGCGGGCGCCGTCGGAACACCGGCCGTGGGCCCCGTGCCCCCGGCAGGCGCCGGATCCGCCGGCCGCGACGGCGCAGCCGGGACGCCGGACGCCGCGGGCGTCGACGGAGCGCCGGCAGGGGGCTTGGAGCCCCCGTCGGAGGCCCGAGCAGACGCATCCGAACCGCCGGACGCCGAAGGCCCGGTGTCCCCGGCGGGCGCCGGACCCGCAGGCCGCGACGGCGGGGCCGAGGGCGACGCGCCCGAGGCGGACGGCTTCGTGCCGCCGTCAGCGGCCGAAGCCGACGCGCGCGGCGCAGCGGGGGCGCCGGCGGACGGGGCCGGCTCTCCCGCGGGAGCCGACGCCGCAGGGCGCGGCGGTGCTGACGGAGCACCGGCGGACGGCTCCGTGCCTCCCGCGCCGCGGCGCTGCGCGGTCGGGGGAAGCGTTCCCGCAGGAGGTGGCGTGCGGGGCGGCTTCGGAGGGTCCTGGCGGAGCTTGCGGGTGTCCTCGTCCTTCGCCGGGGGCGGGACCACGCTGCCGTCCGGGCCCGTGCGCAGGGCGAGCGTGGGGCGCTGCGGGCGGCGGGCGGAGAGCGCCGTGGGGGCACCGGACGTACCCGTCGGGAGGGCGTCGTCGGAGGGCACCAGGGAGGCGATGTTCGAAGGGCGCGGCGGTGGCGGCGGGGCGTCGTCCGGGCGGCGCGGAGAGCCCGGTTCCTCCGTGCTCATGCCGCCCCCCATGTGTCTCTTTCCCCGTACAGCAGTCGGATCGCCCCTCGTGGGAGGCGTGTTCGTCGCCGCTTCTGCGTCACTCTACGGGGTGTCGCGGCCCCCACGGGACCGAGTCCGCGGCTCCGCAGGGGATCTGCCCAAAACGTCCCCCTACCCCGCGGTAATCCCGTCTGGCAAGCTCGGTCCATGACGCCCCGTTCCGCTGACCGGGCCCGCTACGACCGGGCCACCGCCCATCTGGACGCACCGTTCGCGGTCGTCGACCTCACGGCGTTCGACGCGAACGCGGCGGACCTGGTGCGCCGGGCCGGTGGGAAGCCGGTGCGGCTGGCCACGAAGTCGGTGCGGGCGCGGGCGCTGCTGGAGCGGGCGCTCGCCCGGGAGGGGTTCGCGGGGCTGATGTCGTTCACCCTCGCGGAGTCGCTGTGGCTCGCCCGGGCCGGGTTCGACGACGTGCTGTTGGCGTACCCGTCCGTGGACCGGGCCGGTTACGCGGAGTTGGCGGCCGATCCCAAGCTGGCCGCGGCCGTGACGGTGATGGTGGACGACCCGGCGCAGTTGGAGCTGATCGACCGGGCGCGGGCCGGTGGCAGGGAGGAGGTCCGGGTCTGTCTGGAACTGGACACCGCGCTGCGGCTGCTGGGCGGTCGGGTGCGGATCGGGGCCCGCCGGTCGCCGCTGCGGGAGCCGGCGCAGTTGGCCGAGTTGGCCCGGTCCGTGGTGCGTCGGCCCGGGTTCCGGCTGGTGGGGCTGATGGCGTACGAGGGGCACGTGGCGGGTGTCGGGGACGCCGTGGAGGGCCATCCGCTGCTGTCCCGGGGCATCCGGTTGATGCAGCGCACGGCGCGGGCGCAGCTCGCGGTGCACCGGGCGGAGGCGGTGCGGGCGGTGCGGGCGGTCGCCCCGGACCTCCAGTTCGTCAACGGCGGCGGCACCGGCAGCGTGCAGCACACGGCCGGCGAGGACGCGGTGACGGAAGTCGCGGCGGGCTCCGGGCTGTACGTGCCGCGGCTGTTCGACCACTACACGTCGTTCACGGCCCGGCCGGCCGCGCTCTTCGCGCTGCCGGTGGTGCGCCGGTCGGGGGTGGGTTCGGTGACCGTGCTCGGCGGCGGCTACGCGGCGTCGGGGCCGGCGGGCAAGGACCGGCTGCCGGTGCCGTACCTGCCGCAGGGCCTGCGGTACGACCGTCAGGAGGGCGCGGGCGAGGTGCAGACGCCGCTGCTCGGTTCGGTCGCGGACGACCTGCTGATCGGTGACCGGGTGTGGTTCCGGCACGCGAAGGCCGGGGAGCTGTGCGAACGCTTCGACGTACTGCACCTGGTGGAGGGCGACCGGGTGGTGGGGGCGGCGCCGACGTACCGGGGCGAGGGCCGGACGTTCCTGTGACCGCCGGCCCCTGCCCTTGATCCGCCGGTCTACAGCGGGGTGACGTACGCCCCGCTGATGCCGCCGTCCACCAGGAAGTCGGTGGCGTTCACGAACGAGGAGTCGTCGCTCGCCAGGAAGGCGACGGCGGCGGCGATCTCGTCCGCCTCGGCGAACCGGCCGACGGGGATGTGCACCAGTCGGCGGGCGGCCCGCTCGGGGTCCTTGGCGAACAACTCCTGGAGCAGCGGGGTGTTGACGGGGCCCGGGCAGAGCGCGTTGACGCGGATGCCCTCGCGGGCGAACTGCACCCCGAGTTCGCGGGACATCGCGAGCACGCCGCCCTTGGAGGCCGTGTACGAGATCTGGGAGGTGGCGGCGCCCATGACCGCGACGAAGGAGGCCGTGTTGATGATGGAGCCGCGGCCCTGGCGCTGCATGTAGGGGATGGCGGCCTTGCAGCACAGGTAGACGGAGGTGAGGTTGACCTCCTGGACGCGCTTCCAGGCGTCGAGTCCGGTGGTGAGGATCGAGTCGTCGTCGGGCGGGGAGATGCCCGCGTTGTTGAAGGCGACGTCGACGGAGCCGTAGGTGTCGTACGCGGTCCGGAACAGCGCCTCGACCTGGTCGGCGTCGGTGACGTCGACCTGGACGAAGGTGCCGCCGACGGCTTCGGCGGCGGCCTTGCCCGCGGTCTCGTCGACGTCGCCGCACACGACGCGGGCGCCTTCGGAGGCCAGTCGGCGGGCGGTGGCCAGGCCGATGCCGCTGCCGGCGCCGGTGATGACCGCGGTGCGGCCCACGAGGCGGCGGCAGACGGGCTCGGTGGCGTTGTTGGTGCGGGGCTCGGTCATGGGTGCTCAGTCCTCCGTGCTGAAGAAGACGTTCTTGGTCTCGGTGAAGGCGGTGAGGGCGTCGGGGCCGAGTTCGCGGCCGAGGCCGGATTGCCGGTAGCCGCCGAACGGGGTCGAGTAGCGGACGCTGGAGTGCGAGTTGACGGAGAGGTTGCCGGCCCGGACGGCGCGCGAGACGCGGATGGCGCGCCCCACGTCGCGGGTCCACAGGGAGCCGGAGAGTCCGTACGGGGTGTCGTTGGCCAGCCGGATCGCGTCGGCCTCGTCGTCGAAGGGGAGGACGACGGCGACGGGTCCGAAGACCTCTTCGCGGGCGGCGGGCGCGTCGGGGGCGATGCCGGTCAGGACGGTCGGCGGGTACCAGAAGCCGGGTCCTTCGGGGGCGGTGCCGCGGATGCCGGGGAGTCCGTCGGGGACGTAGGAGCGGACCCGGTCGAGTTGGGCGCGGGAGATCAACGGGCCCATGGCGGTGGCCTCGTCGGCGGGGTCGCCGACGACGACGGAGGCGATCGCGGGCGCCAGCAGTTCCAGGAATCGGTCGTGGACGGAGCGCTGCACCAGGATGCGGGTGCGGGCGCAGCAGTCCTGGCCGCTGTTGTCGAGGAAGGACATGGGGGTGGCGGCGACGGCGGCTTCGAGGTCGGCGTCGGCGAAGACGACGTTGGGGCTCTTGCCGCCGAGTTCGAGGGTGACGCGCTTCACGTCGTCGGCGCACTTGGCCATGATCGCCTTGCCGACCCGGGTGGAGCCGGTGAAGACGATCTTGGCGATGCCGGGGTGTTCGACGAGGGCGTTGCCGGTGACGTCGCCGGCGCCGGGCAGGACCTGGAAGAGGTGTTCCGGCAGGCCCGCCGCCAGGGCGAGTTCGGCGAGGCGCAGTGCGGTCAGCGGGGTGGTCTCGGCCGGTTTGAGCAGGACGGCGTTGCCGGCGGCGAGGGCGGGCGCGCTGCCCCAGGCGGCGATCGGCAGGGGGAAGTTCCAGGGTGCGATCACGCCGACGACGCCGAGGGGTTCGAGGAAGGTGACGTCGAGGCCGCCGGCGACCGGGATCTGTCGGCCGGTCAGCCGCTCCACTCCCCCGGCGGCGTATTCGAGCAGGTCGCGGACGTTGCCGGCTTCCCAGCGGGCGTTGCCGATGGGGTGGCCGGCCTCCTGGACCTCCAGTCGGGCCAGCTCTTCGACGTGGTCGTCCACGACGGCGGCGAAGCGGCGCAGGAGTCGGGCCCGGTCGGCGGGGGCCGTCGCGGCCCAGCGCCGTTGGGCCGCGGCGGCGCGGGTGACGGCGGCGTCCACCTCGGCGGGCGGGGTCGCGGGGACCTGCCGGACGAGTTCGCCCGTGGCGGGGTTCAGTACGTCGTGGTGCTCGGGTGGCACGGCGTTCCTCTCGGGTGCTGGCGGCGCGGGCCGGGCGGGCGGCGCACCGGTCACAGGCGTTCGAAGGAGCGGCGCAGCTCCCAGTCGGTGACGGCGGCGTCGTAGGCGGCGAGTTCGACGCGGGCCATGTTCAGGTAGTGCGCCACGACCTCGTCGCCGAAGGCGGCCTTGGCGATGACGCTGGTCTCCCACAGCTCGGCGGCTTCGCGCAGGGTGGTGGGGACCCGGGCGTGGCCGGCCGCGTACGCGTTGCCGGTGCAGGCTTCGGGCAGTTCCAGTTCCTGTTCGACGCCGTACAGCCCGGCGGCGACGAGCCCGGCGACGGCCAGGTGGGGGTTGACGTCGCCGCCGGGGAGCCGGTTCTCGAACCGCATCGAGCGGCCGTGGCCGACGACCCGGAGCGCGCAGGTGCGGTTGTCGTGGCCCCAGGCGACCGCGGTCGGGGCGAACGAGCCGGGCTGGAAGCGCTTGTAGGAGTTGACGTTGGGCGCGTACAGCAGGCTGAACTCGCGCAGTGCGGCGAGCTGGCCGGCGAGGAAGTGGCGCATCACGGGCGACATGCCGTCGGGTCCGTCGCCCGCCATGAGGTTGGTGCCGTCGGCGTCGGCGAGCGAGAGGTGGATGTGGCAGGAGTTGCCCTCGCGCTCGTTGAACTTGGCCATGAAGGTCAGCGAGCAGCCCTGCTGGGCGGCGATCTCCTTGGCACCGGTCTTGTAGACGGCGTGCTGGTCGCAGGTGACGAGGGCGTCGTCGTAGCGGAAGGCGATCTCGTGCTGGCCGGGGTTGCACTCGCCCTTGGCGGACTCCACGGTCAGTCCGGCCGTCGTCATCTCGTTGCGGATGCGGCGCAGCAGGGGTTCGATGCGGCCGGTGCCGAGGACGGAGTAGTCGACGTTGTACTGGTTGGCGGGGGTCAGGTCGCGGTAGTCGCGGTCCCACGCCTGTTCGTAGGTGTCCTTGAAGACGATGAACTCCAGCTCGGTGCCCACGTTCGCGCGCCAGCCGCGCTCGGCGAGGCGGTCGAGTTGGCGGCGCAGGATCTGCCGGGGGGCGGCGACGACGGGTGCGCCGTCGTGCCAGGCGAGGTCGGCGATCAGCAGGGCGGTGCCCTCGTTCCAGGGCACCCGGCGCAGGGTGTCGAGGTCGGGGCGCATGGCGAAGTCGCCGTATCCGCGGTCCCAGGAGGCCATGGCGTAGCCGTCGACGGTGTTCATCTCCGGGTCGACGGCGAGGAGGTAGTTGCAGCCCTCGGTGCCGTGCTCCACCACGTCGTCCAGGAAGAAGCGGGCCGCGAACCGCTTGCCCTGGAGCCGCCCCTGCATGTCGGGGAAGGCGAGCACCACGGTGTCGATCTCGCCGCTCTCGACGAGGGCACGCAGCTCCGTCAGCGGGAGCGGGGGCTTGCGGTCTGCCACGGGATCACGCCTCCTAAGGTCAGCCGGGGGCCGGCCGCACCGGCCGAGAGCCATAAGGTATTGCTGAATACCATTGCTTGGGAAGAGGATTCGTCGACGTGGCGAAGACGAATAGGACGGGCGGGGCGGACGGGATGGGTGGGACGAGCGGTACGGGCACGGGTGACGGGCCGGAGGCCGTCGGGGATCGACTGACCCCGGTGCTGCGGCCGGTGCACGCGGGCAACGGCTTCGAGGGGGCGTTGGAACAGGTCCTGCAACTGCTGCGGCTCGGCCTGGTGCCGACCGGGGAGCGACTGCCCGCTGAGCGCGAGCTGGCCGAGCGGATGGGCATCAGCCGGGTGACCCTGCGCGAGGTGCTGAAGGTGCTCGCGGACCAGGGGCTGGTGGAGAGCCGGCGCGGCCGGTACGGCGGGACCTTCGTCCTGCCGCGGCCCGACGCCCGCGGCGAGGACGAACTGCGGCGCCGGCTGACGGGGGTGGACGTGGAGGACACCCTGCGCTTCCGGGAGGTCCTGGAAGTGGGGGCGGCCGGGCTGTGCGCGGCGCACGGCCTCGACGGAGCGGGCGCGCGCCGGCTGCGGGACGCCCTGGCGGCGACCCACGACGCGCCCCTGGAGCAGTACCGGCGCCATGACACGCTCTTCCACCTCACCCTCGCCGAACTGTCCGGCTCGCCGTCGCTGACCAAGCAGTACGCGGGCGTCCGGGCCACCCTGAACGACCTGTTGGACTGCATTCCGCTGTTGGTGCGGAACCTGGAGCACTCGCAGCAGCAGCACAGCGCGGTGGTGGACGCGGTGCTGGAGGGGGACTCCGACGGTGCGCGCGAGGTGATGCGGGAGCACTGCGAGGGGACCGCGGCGCTGTTGCGGGGCTTCTTGGCGTGACGGAGTGCCGGTTGCTGCACGGGGCTTGCGCAGATCCGCTCCGTACCGCAAAGGTGTCGCCCTAAACCTTTGCACGCCGGGAGTGTGAGCCATGGCCGAAGGCACCAGAGAGACATCTGTGTATCCGGAGCATCCCGACGGCCCGGGGCCGAGGCTCCGTGCGGGCCGGTCGAACCGGCCGGACCACTCCGACGACGCGTACCTGAGACGGCGGATGCTCCGCCAGGGCAGTGCGGGATGGCTGCTGCTCACCGGGCTCGGCGTGGCCTACGTCGTCTCCGGCGACTTCGCCGGCTGGAACATCGGGCTGTCGGAGGGCGGCTTCGGCGGGCTGGCGATCGCGACCCTGCTGATGGGCGTGATGTACGCCTGCCTGGTCTTCTCGCTCGCCGAACTCTCCGCGGTCCTGCCCACGGCGGGCGGCGGCTACGGCTTCGCCCGGCGCGCCCTCGGCACCTGGGGCGGCTTCCTGACGGGCACCGCCATCCTGATCGAGTACGTCCTCGCGCCCGCCGCGATCTCCGTCTTCATCGGCGAGTACGTCGACTCGCTCGGGCTGTTCGGGCTGGAGGCCGGCTGGCCGGTCTCCCTCGGCTGCTTCGTCGTCTTCATCGGGATCCACCTGTGGGGCGTGGGCGAGGCGCTGCGCTTCAGCCTGGTGGTCACCGCGATCGCGGTGGCGGCGCTGCTGATCTTCGCGGTCGGGGCGTTCACCGAGTTCGACGCGGGCCGCCTCAACGACATCCCGGTCGACGAGGGCGCGTTCGGCTCGGGGTCGTGGCTGCCGCACGGGCTGCTCGGGATCTGGGCGGCGTTCCCCTTCGGGATGTGGTTCTTCCTCGGCGTGGAGGGCGTGCCGCTGGCGGCGGAGGAGGCGAAGGACCCCGTGCGCTCCATGCCGAAGGCGCTGGCGATCGCGATGGGCGTGCTGGTGCTGCTGGCGGTGCTGACCTTCCTCGCCGCGACCGGGGCGCGGGGCTCGGCCGCGATCCAGGACGCGGGGAATCCGCTGGTCGTGGCGTTGGAGGGCGGCGGGGACCCGACCGCGCTCAGCCGGTTCGTCAACTACGCGGGGCTCGCGGGCCTGGTGGCGTCCTTCTTCTCGCTGATCTACGCCGGCTCGCGCCAGCTCTTCGCGCTCTCCCGCGCCGGCTACCTGCCCCGGTTCCTCTCGCTCACCAGCCGGCGCAAGTCGCCCTACCTGGGGCTGCTGATCCCCGGCGCGATCGGCTTCGCGCTCGCCGCGGCCACCGGGGACGGGGCGCGGATGCTGAACGTCGCGGTGTTCGGGGCGACGATCAGCTACGCGCTGATGGCGCTCTCCCACATCGTGCTGCGGCGCCGCGAACCGCAGTTGCACCGCCCGTACCGCACGCCCGGCGGCAGCTTCACCTCGTCGGTGGCGTTCGTGCTGGCGCTGTCCGCGCTGGTGGCGACGTTCCTGGTGGACCGGACGGCGGCGTTCATCGCGCTCGGGGTGTATGTCGTGGCCGTCGCCTACTTCGCGTTCTACTCTCGCCACCGGTTGGTGGCTAAGGCGCCGGAGGAGGAGTTCGCCGCGTTGGCGGCGGCGGAGGCGGAGCTGGAACGGGGCTGACGGGCCCCGGGGCGGCCCGGCCCCGGGCCGCCGGTGCACGCACGCGTACGAGATCGAACGGAGCCGTCATGTCCAAGCCGCTCATCGGCGTCACCACCTACGTCAACCCGGCCGCCTGGGGCGTGTGGAAGATGCCGGCGGCGCTGCTGCCCGCCGCGTACCCCGCGCTGATCCAGGCGGCCGGCGGCCTCGCGGCGATGCTGCCGCCGGCCCCCGACCCGGCGTCCGCGCGGGCGTTGGTGGCCCGGCTGGACGGCCTGGTCATCGCGGGCGGCGCGGACGTCGAGCCGGCGCGGTACGGCGGCGAACCGGATCCGCGCACGGGGCCGCCGGCGCGCGACCGGGACGCCTGGGAACTGCTGCTGGTCCGCGCGGCGCTGGACGCGGGCCTGCCGCTGCTCGGCATCTGCCGGGGCATGCAGGTGCTGAACGTGGCCCTCGGCGGCACGCTGGTGCAGCACGTCGACGGGCACACCGGCGGGGTGGGCGTCTTCGGCCGGCACCGGGTCCACCCCGTGCCCGGGACGCGGTACGCCGCGCTGGTCCCGGAGCCGACGGACGTCCCCACCTACCACCACCAGGCGGTCGACCGCCTGGCCGACGGTCTGATCGCCAGCGCCCACGCGGACGACGGCACGGTGGAGGCGGTGGAACTGCCGGGGCGGGGGTGGGTGGTGGGGGTCCAGTGGCATCCCGAGATGGGCGACGACGAACGCGTGATGCGGGGCCTGGTCCAAGCCGCCACCCCACGCCCCTAAGGGCGCGTTGCTCTCCGCGGCCCGGTGGTCGGCTTGTCGCGCAGTTCCGCGCGCCCCTGGACCCACGACCGGGCCGCGGCCGCCACAGCGCAGCTCGCCGCACGGCGAAGCCGCGCGGGCCGGTTAGCCCCGGCTCGGGGGGAGCTTGGGGACGCTGGATATCAGGCGGCGGGTGTAGGGGTGGGTGGGCGCGCCCAGGACCGCGGGGGTGGGGGCGTCCTCCACCACGCGGCCCTTTTCCAGGACCGCCGTGCGGTCGCAGAGCGCGGCGACCACGGAGAGGTCGTGCGAGACCATCACCAGGGACAGGCCGCGCTCCTCGCGCAACTCGTGGAGGAGGTCCACGACCTTGACCCGCGTCGTCACGTCCAGCGCGCTGACGGGCTCGTCGGCCAGCAGCACCCGCGGATCGCAGACCGTGGCGCGGGCGATCGCGATCCGCTGGCGCTGGCCGCCGGAGAACTCGTGCGGGTAGCGCTCCGCCGCGTCCGCCGGCAGCCCGACCGCGGTCAGCGCCGCGGCCACCTTGGGCCCGGCCGTGCTGCGGGTGTCCAGGCCGAGGGAGCGCAGCGGTTCGGCGACGGTGTGCCCGATGCGTCGACGGGGGTCGAGCGAGGAGTACGGGTCCTGGAAGACGCACTGCACGCTGCGCCGGAAGCGCCGCATCAACGCGCGGTCACCGAGCCGCAGTTCCGCGCCGTCGAAGCGGACCGTGCCATCGGTCGGCCTGGCCAGTCCCAGCAGCAGGCGCAGGAGCGTGGTCTTGCCCGTGCCGGACTCGCCGACCAGGGCGAGGCTCTCGCCGGCGCCGACGGACAGGGAGACGTCCGCGACGACCGGGGCACTGCTCCCCCGGTACGCGTACGAGACGCCGTCCAGGGCCAGCAGGGGCGCCGCGGCGACGGCTTCGGTGGTCGTCACGGGGTCCTCCGTCGGTCCAGGGCGTCCTCCAACTGGCGTGCGCTGTCGACCAGCGCCGCGGTGTACGGGTCGCGGGGCGCGTGCACGATCTCGTCCGCGGTGCCCTCTTCGACGGCGCGGCCGTCCTTGAGGACCAGGATCCGCTGCACGGTGCGGGCCACCACCGCGAGGTCGTGGCTGACGAAGAGGAGGGCCATCTCCCGCTCCCGCACCAGTTCGTCGAGGAGGTCGAGCAGTTCGGACTGGACGGTGACGTCGAGCGCGGTGGTGGGTTCGTCGGCGATGAGGAGTCGGGGCTCGCAGGCCAGGGCCATGGCGAGGGCGACGCGTTGGCGCTGGCCGCCGGAGATCTCGTGCGGGAAGGCGCGGGCGAGGCGCTCGGGGTCGGGCAGGTGCACCTGGGTGAGGGCGTCGGAGACGGCCCGGCCGAGCGCTGCGCCCTTCAGGCCGCGGTGGCGGGCGAGCGGGCCGGCGATCTGGCGTCCCACGCGCATCAGGGGGTCGAGCGCCGTCAGCGGCTCCTGGAAGACGATCGCGGCCTGCCGGCCCCGCAGCGGCGTCAGTCGCTTCTCGGGGGCGCCCACGACCTGGGTGCCGGCCAGTTCGACGCTGCCGGTGGCGGTCATTCCGTCGGGCAGCAGGCCGAGCGCGGCGAGCGAGGTCAGGGACTTGCCCGAGCCGGACTCGCCGATGAGGCCGAGGCGTTCGCCGGCACCGACGTTCAGCGTCAGGCCGTCGACCAGCGTGCGTCCGCCGGCCGTGCGGATGACCAGGTCGCGGATGGCGAGGATGCTCATGCGTGCCTTTCGCGGGTGGTCGGGTCGAGGGTGTCGCGCAGTCCGTCGGCGATCAGGTTGACGCCGATGACGAGGACGACCAGGAGGATGCCGGGGGCGAGGGCGGCGGCCGGCGCGTTGGTGAAGGTGGCCTGTGCCTCCAGCAGCATCCGGCCCCAGGACGCGTTGGGCGGCGGCGCGCCCAGGCCCAGGTAGGACAGGCCGGCCTCGGCCAGGACCGCGAGCCCGAACTGGAGGGCCAGGTTCACCGCGAGGGTGGGCCAGATGTTCGGCAGCACGTGTCCGGCCACGATCCGCGGCCAGGACGTGCCGGAGGTGCGGGCCGCGGTGACGTAGTCCTGTGCGAGCACGCGTTTGACCAGGATCCGCACCAGCCTGGCCACCACCGCGCTCTGCGCGAGCCCGATCGCGAGGACCGCGGAGCCGAGGGTGCCGGAGCGGGCGGCGACGACGAGCATCGCGAGCAGCAGGGTGGGGAACGCGATGAGGATGTCGAGGAACGCGGAGAGCGTGTCGTCCAGCCAGCCCTGGGCGAACGCGGCCAGGGTCCCGAGCAGCACGCCGAGGGTGGCGGCGATCAGGACGGATCCCAGGCCCGCCTGGACGGCGATCTTGGCGCCGTTCATCACCTGGGTGAGCAGGTCCCGGCCGAGCTTGTCGGTGCCGAGGAGGTGGTCGGCACCGGGCGCGGCGAGCCGGCCGCCGGAGGTGTCGTCGGTGGCGTACGGCAGCCAGAAGACGGACACCAGCGCGAGCAGGGCGATCGCGCCGGCCAGGACGCAGCCGGCGACGAGGGTGTACGAGCGGCGGGTCCGGCGCCGCTCGGCGGCGGGCGCCGCCGTGGCCTGGGCGGTCGTCACTTGGGGCCTCCCGACAGTCCGGCGCGCAGCCGCGGGTCGACGATCCGCTGCACGAGGTCGGCGGCGAAGCCGATCAGCAGCACCGCGAGGGTGGAGACGAACAGCACGCCCTGGATGACGGGGTAGTCGTGCTGGCTGATGCCGGTGGTGAGCAGGGAGCCGAGCCCGGGCAGGGCGAAGACGGACTCCACGACCACGGCGCCCAGCAGGGTGGAGGCGAGTTCGATGCCGAGGACGGAGATGACGGGGACGGAGGCGTTGCGCAGCCCGTGTCGCCACATCGCGCCGCCGAAGGACGACCCGAGGGCGCGGGCGGTGCGCAGGTAGTCGCTGCCGAGGACGTCGAGGGTGGCGGAGCGGACGTACCGGATCAGGGACGCGCTCATCACCAGGGCGATGGTGAGCACCGGGAGGACCAGGGAGCGGACCGCTTCGGCGGGCTCGGCCCAGCCGTCGGGCGGGAAGCCGCCGGCGGGGAACCAGCGCGCGTTCACCGCGAGCACCACGACCAGGATCATGCCGAGCCAGAACACCGGGATGGCGATGCCCAGTTGGGAGACCCAGTTGAGCAGGGCGCCGTACCAGGTGTGCCGCTTGTGCGCGGCGACGAAGCCGGCGGGCACCGCGATGAGGACGGCGAGCACGAACGCGGCCAGGGTGAGCGGGACGGTCACCTCCAGCCGGGTCGTGACCTCGGGCCCCACCGGCAGCGAGCTGACGAAGGAGGTCCCGAGGTCCCCGCTGGCCAACTGGCCCACCCAGTGCACGAACTGCTCCGGCAGCGGCCGGTCGGAGCCGATCGCCTCCCGGGCGGCGGCGATCTGCTCGTCGGTGGCGCCGACGGAGGTGAGCGCGTTCGCCGGGTCGCCCGGGAGCATCCGCAGCAGCACGAAGAGCACCACGCTCGCCAGCGCCAGGGACACCAGCAGGAAGGCGAAGCGCCGCAGGACGTAGCGCGCCATCAGCCCTTCTTGATGTCGTAGGCGTAGAACTGCGAGTTCAGACCGTTGAGGGGGTAGCCGGAGAGCCGGTTGTTGGCGACCACGATCTGCGGGTAGAGGTAGAGCCAGTCGCTGGCCGCGTCCTCGGCGGTCTTGCGGTTGACCTTCTTCAGCAGTTCGGTCTGCTCGGCGGGGGTGGAGGACTGCTCGGCCTGCTCGACCCAGGCGGTGACCTGCGGGTCGTCGTAGCCCCAGTAGAAGTCCGGGTTGCCGTACCAGACCAGGTCGCGGTCGTTGACGTGCTCCTGGAGCGTGGCCTGGAAGTCCCGGTTCTTGTAGACCTTGGTGTACCACTCGTCCGACGTGATCGTGTTGATCTTGACGGTGATGCCGACCTTGGCGAGCTGGGAGGTGATGAAGGTGGCGGCCGTGGGGTGCGGGTCGTAGTTGGGGGTGTCGAGGGTGAGGCTGAAGCCCTTGGGGTAACCGGCCTCGGCCAGCAGCTCCTTGGCCCGCTCGGGGTCGTGCGCGTCGATCGCGGTGAGGTCCTCGTACCACGGGTCGGTGGGCGGGACCATGGAGCCGATGAGCTTGCCGTGGCCGCCCCAGACGGACTCCAGCAGCTTCTTGTCGTCGATGGCGTACGACACCGCCTGGCGGACCCGGACGTCGTCGAAGGGCTTGGCGCGGTCGTTGAAGGCGAGCAGCAGCTTGGTGGTGGAGTTGCCCTCGTTGACCTTGTAGTTCTGGTTGTTCTTGAACTGGCCCAGGGCGTCCGGGGACTGCTCGCTGGTGACCACGTCGACGGCGTTGGTCAGCAGGGCGTTGTTGAGCGCGGTGGCGTCCTTGAAGTAGCGGAAGACGACCTTCTTGTTGGCGGCTGCCTCGCCCCAGTAGCGGTCGAAGCGGTCCAGGCTCAGGGCCGAGCCGCGGGACCACTTGTCGAGCCGGTAGGGGCCGGTGCCGTCCTCGCGCTGCTTGAGGTCCTTGGCGTCCGCGTTGACGATCCACACGTAGGTCAGGTTGTAGACGAACGAGATCGACTTCTTCGAGAGCGTGACCTGCACGGTGCGCGGGTCGGGGGTCGCGATCGTCTTGATGACGGAGAGGTTCTTCTTGCGCGCCGACTGGGAGTCGGGGGCGAGCACCCGCTCCAGGCTGTGCTTGACGTCCGCGCTGGTGAGCTGCTTGCCGCTGTGGAAGGTGACGCCGTCGTGGAGGGTGAAGGTGTACGTCAGGCCGTCCGGGCTGACCTGGTGGGACTTGGCGAGCAGCGGTTCGACCTTGCCGGCGTCGGTGAGCTTGAACAGCCCCTCGTAGACGTTGCCGTGCAGGGCTTCGGTGACGCCCTGCCCACCGCCGCCCGTGTTGTCGAGGTTCTGCGGCTCGTAGAGGGAGCCGATGTTCACGGTGGCGTTCGGGTCGTGCTTGCCGCCGGCGGAGGAGGAGCCGTTCGAACCGCCGCCGCAGGCGGTGAGGGTGAGGGCCAGGACGGCGGCGGACGCGGTCGCGATGAGGGTCGACGCCCGGAGCTTCCTGGTGCTCGGCTGCTGGGCGTTCGGCTTCGCGGGGTTCAGCTTCTTGGTGCTCATGACAGAAGGGTGCGCTTTCGTGCTGCGGCTTTCGAGGGTGCCGGGAGGGAGCCGGGGGGATCAGTGCTGTGCGGGGACGCCGCCGCGGAAGACGGGACGCTTCTCACCGGCCGTGACGGGCAGGTGGAGGCGGTTCTGCCGCGGCGGCATCGGACAGTTGTACTGATCGGAGAATCCGCAGGGCGGCACGAAGGCCCGGTTGAAGTCGAGGCGCACGGCGCCCTCGCCGGTGCGGGTCACGAAGAGGAAGCGGCCGGCGCCGTACGTGCTGTCGCCGTTGGTCGGGTCGCCGAAGACCAGCAGCAGGACGCCGTCGTCGTCGAAGGCGCTCAGGACGTAGTCCCGGCCGTCGACGGTCAGGGAGATGTCCCCCGGCACGACGAGGTCGCGGGTGCCGCCGTTGTCCCGGATGTGCTCGAAGGCGAGCTTCCGGGCGCCGGGGACGGGGGTGTACTCGGCGTCCACCACCCACGCCGGGTCGTACGGGAAGACGTCGGTGCGCTCGAAGTCGCGGAGCGCGGGCGCGTTCGCGTCCCAGAAGCGCAGCCCGTGCTCCGGCTCACCGCTGGCCAGGTCGGTGCGCTCGACGGTGGTGACCGTGACGCCCTCGGGGGCGGCGGCGCGGAGGGCCGCGAGGTCGGGGCGCTCGCCGGCGGGCAGCCAACGCGTCTCCACCAGGGCCAGGTTCCCGGTCGCCGAGGTGACGCTCCGCCGGCGCTCGGCGCACCACGCCTCCCACTCCCCCACGGGGTCGGGGGTCGGGTGCGCGGGAACGGCGGGACGGGACACGGCGACACTCATTCGCATAGACGGTTCGACGGGACGTTCAACGACCTTCACCCCCAAACGGCACGAGGCGTGAAGTTCAACCCAAAGCCTGATCTTTATCTGCCATAAGTCGAACTAATGTCAAGTGATGACAGATGGCGAGACGGGGTGCAGAAGGGGCGGCGGGGCGACGTCCTTGCCCGCCGGGTCGCCGCCTTCCGGCCGCTCCCCGCTCAACACCCCATGCCCTGCGGCTACTTGCGCCCCGGCGCCCGACGGGCGGCAGCGGCGAGGGCGAGCAGGTCACGGCCGGCGCCCACCGGCTTCTGAGACCGTCGCCACACCGCGCGCAGCACCCGCTCCAGTCCGACGTCCGCGACGGGGACCTCCACCAGTCGACGGGAGCCCAGCTCCTCCGTCACCGCCAGCTCGCTCAGGACCGCCGGTCCGGCGCCGCTGACCGCGGACGCCTTCACCGCGGTGGTCGACGCCAGTTCCAGCAGCGGCGCGGACAGCCCGCCGTACCGGGCGAGCGCGGAGTCCAGGACCTGACGGGTGCCGGAGCCCTCCTCGCGCAGCACCAGCCGGGCGCCCGCCAGTTCGGTCGCGGCAACGGGGGTGCGCCGCCGGGTCCACGGGTGACCGGGCGCAACGACGACCACCAGCCGGTCCCGGGCGACCGGCGTCCCGTCCAGCCCGCCGGGGACCCGCAGCCCCTCCACGAAGCCGAGGTCGGCCTCGCCCGCGAGCAACCGCTCGGCGACCGCTGCCGAGTTGCCGGCGAAGAGCGAGACGGCCACCTCCGGCCGCCTGGCGCGCAGCGCCACCAGCCAGCTCGGGAGCAGGTACTCGGCGATCGTCATGGACGCGGCGATCCGCAGCCGGGAGTCCCGGTGCGTGCGCAGGGCCTGCGCACCCGCGTCGAACGCCTCCGCCGCCTCCACGATCCGGCGCGCCCAGTCCGTGACGAGGACGCCGGCCGGGGTCAGCCGGGAGCCGCGCGGCGAGCGGTCCACCAGGGCCACCCCGAGCTGTCGCTCCATCGAGCGCAGCCGGCCGCTCGCGGCGGGCTGGCTGATGCCGAGCTCCCGGGCGGCCCGGCCCAGGCTGCCGTGGCGGGCGACCGCGAGCAGCAGCTCCAGGGCGCCGAGGTCCGGCACCCGGTGTGCGAGCGGTGCCCGCTGCTCCCCGTCACTCATCAGTCCAGCTTATGAGGTCATAGGGGGAACGGCCCTGGTGGGGGCGGTGGCCCGGGACGACAGTGGGGGCATGGCCACCGCTGCACCCCCGTCCCCCGCCCGCACCAGGCCCGGTCCCGTACGGTCCACGGCACGGCTGCCGGGGCTGCGCCACGTCGGGCCGCAGTGGTACGCCGCCGTCATGGGCACCGCGATCGTGGCGAGCGCGGGCGCCGCACTCCCGCTGCCCGCCGCCGCCCGGCCCGTCCTCGTCGCCGTGTGGACGGTGTCCGCCCTGCTCCTGCTGGCCGTGGCGAGCGCCCGCGCCGGGCACTGGCTGCACCACCGCGACCAGGCGCGGGCACACCTGCTCGACCCGGCCGTCGCCCCCTTCTACGGCTGTGCCGCGATGGCGCCGCTGGCGGTGGCCGCGGGCGCGCTGTCGGTGGGCCGCGACGTCCTCGGCTCCGCCGCCGTCCCCGTCGCCGCCGCGCTGTTCGCGGTGGGCTCCGCGCTCGCGGTGACGGTCGCCGTGGCCGTGCCGTACCTGCTGGTGGTACGCCACCGTCCGGCGCCGGGGACCGCGACGCCCGTGTGGCTGCTGCCGCTGGTCGCACCGATGGTGGCGGCCGCCGTCGGGCCCCTGCTGGCGCTGCACCTGCCCGACGGGGAGGGGCGGCGGACGCTGCTGGCGGCGAGCCTCGGACTGTTCGGCATGAGCCTGTTGGCCACGCTGGTCCTGGTGCCGCTGGTGTTCGCCCGGCTGGTGCACCACGGCCCGCTGCCGCTCGCGCTCACGCCGTCCCTGTTCCTGGTGCTGGGGCCGCTGGGGCAGTCCACGACGGCCGCCGGCCACCTGGCGGGAGCTGCGCAGGTGCCGTACGGGGACGCGCTCGCGGTGCTGTACGGCGTCCCGGTGCTGGGCTTCGCCCTGATGTGGCTGGCGCTGGCGGGCGCGATGGTGGTGCGGGCCGTCCGGCGCGGGCTGCCGTTCACGCTGTCCTGGTGGGCCTTCACCTTCCCCGTCGGCACCTGTGTGACCGGGGCAGCGGGCCTGGCGCACGGCACGGACCTGAGCGCCTTCGCGGCGGTCGCGGCGGTGCTGTACGCGCTGCTGGTGACGGCGTGGGCGGTGACCGCGTTCCGTACCGTACGCGCGGTGCTCAGCGGAGCGCTGCTGCGAGCGCCGCGCCCAGCACCCGGGGCGCCGTCGCCAACGACGGCCCGTACCACGTGAGGTGCCGGCCGCTGACGAGCGCGGCGGGCAGACCGGGGAACGCCTCCGGCCCGTCGGTCGCGGTGAAGCGGTACGGCTCGTCGGGCAGGACCACCAGGTCGGCGCCGCGGTCGCGCAACTCCTCCAGGGGCACCCGGGGGTAGCGCTCGGCGTGGTCCGCGTAGGCGTTCGTCACGCCCAGCCGCGCCAGTACGTCGCCGGCGAAGGTGTCCCGGCCGAGCACCATCCAGGGGAGCCGCCACACGGGCACGACGGCGCTCGCGCCGCCCGCGGGCGGCAGGTCGGCCCACGCCTGCTCGGCCTCGTCCAGCCAGCGGGGCCGGGTGAGACCGCACCCCGTCACCAGGACCCGGTGCAGCTCCGTGAACGCCTGCGGCAGCCCGCGCACCTCGGTGACCAGGACCTCCGCGCCCGCGGCCCGCAGCCGTTCCAGGTCGACCGGCCGGTTCTCCTCCTCGTTGGCGATCACCAGGTCCGGGCGCAGCCCGAGCACGGCGGCGGTGTCGGGGTTCTTGGTGCCCCCGATCCGCGCCACGTCGAGGTCGGCGGGGTGGGAACACCAGTCGGTGGCCCCGACGAGGAGTCCGGGGGCAGTGGCCGCGACCGCCTCGGTCAGCGAGGGCACCAGGGAGACCACCCGCACGGGATCAGACCTCGGGGGGCGTTTCGATGTGCTCCGCGACCGTGACGACCAGGACGCGGGTCTCGTCGCCGCTGGCCCGCCAGCGGTGCCGTACGCCGCCGGACAGGAACAGGGTGTCACCGCGGCCGAGGTGGTGGGCGCGGCCTTCGGCCTCCACCTCGACGGAGCCGTCGGCGACGTACATCAACTCGTCGTTGCGGTGCTGGAACTCGCCCTCGGTGTCGTGCTCGCCGCGGAACTCCAGCGCCTCCAGTTGGTGCCGGCCGTGCACCAGGCGGCGGGCGTGCGGCACGGCCGCCGCGTCGGCCGGCTCGGCGCGCACCACCGTGACCGTGCGGGCCGCGTCGGAGGCGGCGATCAACTTGCCCGCGGTGGTCTCCAGGGCTTCGGCCACCCGTTGGAGCGAGCGCCGGCTGGGGCGCGCCCGGTCGTTCTCGATCTGGCTGAGGAAGGGCACGGACAGTCCGGAGCGCTCGGCGACCGAGGCCAGCGTCAGATCGAGGGTCCGGCGCCGCCGGCGCACGGCCGCGCCCACCCGAAGACGCTCGGTCTCCTTCGGGTCCTTGCCGTCCTTGCCGTCAGCGTCCATCCGCCGGGCTCCCCTTCCTGCGTTCTGTACAACCTTACGCAGCTTCGGGCGCGACCACCTCTGCGTTGAGCGCCAAAGACGGCCGGGACGGCCCCGCCACTGGCGGGAACCGTCCCGTTGCACTGGGTGATCGTGCCCCGTCAGCGGGGCACCGGCACCGTCTTGTCCACGAAGTCCGGGTTCTCCTTGAGCCAGTTCCGGACGGCCTCCTGCTCCTTGCCCTTGCCGGTCTCCTGGATCTCCGCCTCCAGGTCGGTGAGCTGCTTCTCGGTCATCTTGAAGTCCTTCAGCCACTTCCCGACCTCGGGGTGGTCCTTCGTCAGGCCCTTGCGCGCCAGGGTGTGCACCCCGTCGCCCGCGCCCCAGGTGCCCTTGGGGTCTTCGAGCTTCTTGAGGTCGTAGTTGCTGTAGGCCCAGTGCGGCGACCAGAGGGTGACCACGACGGGCTCCTTCTTGGCGATCGCCCGCTTCAGCTCGGCGAGCATGCCGGGCGTGGAGCCGTCGACGACCTCGTACTCGCCCTCAAGGCCGTACTCCTTGAGCACCTTGTCCTTGAGCAGGCCCATCATGCCGGCGCTGGGCTCGATGCCGATGATGCGGCCCTTGAACTTCCCGGACTGGCCCTTGAGGTCGTCGAGGGAGTCGATGCCGTCGACGTAGGAGGGGACCGTCAGCTCCAGGGAGGTGGGGCCGTACCAGGAGCCCATGTCCTCCAGCTTGTCGCCGTACTTCTTCCAGTACGAGGCGTGGGTCACCGGCAGCCAGGAGTCGGTCTGGAAGTCGATCTGGCCGTTCGCCAACCCGGTGTAGAGAGCGCCGGTCTCCAATTGCTTGGCGTCGACCTCGTAACCGCGCTGCTCCAGCATCTCCTTCCACAGGAAGGTGGAGGCGATGGCCTCGTCCCAGGGGATGTAGCCCATGGTGAGCTTCTCGCCCTTGCCGACGTCGTTGGCGCCGCCGCGACCGGACGCGGTGGCCGAGTCGGAGCTGCCGAAGATCGACATGCCGCCGGCGACCAGCGCGAGGACCACGACGCCGACGACGGCGACGGACGCCTGCGGGCGGTGCTGCCACAGCTTCGGGCCGCCGGCCAGCGCCTTCGCCTTGGCCAGGGCGCGCCGACCGAGCGGCGAGACCTGTCGGCCCAGCTCGCCGGTCATCCGGTCCAGGTACATGGCGAGGATGACGATGGAGATGCCGGCCTCGAAGCCGAGCCCGATGTCCACGTTGCCGATGGCGCTGTAGACCGCGCCGCCGAGCCCGCCGCCGCCGACCATGCCGGCGATGACGACCATGGACAAGCCCAGCATGATGACCTGGTTGACGCCGGCCATGATGGTGGGCAGCGCCAGCGGGAGCTGGACGCGGACCAGGGTGTCGCGGGGCGGGGTGCCGAACGCCTCGGCGGCCTCCACCAGTTCCTCGTCCACCTGACGGATGCCGAGTTCGGTCATCCGCACGCCGGGCGGCAGGGCGAAGACGATGGTGGCGATGATGCCGGGGACGACGCCGACGCCGAAGAAGATGATGCCGGGGATCAGATAGACCATGGCGGGCATGGTCTGCATGAAGTCCAGCACGGGCCTGGTCACCGCGCTCACGGCGCTGGAGCGCGACGCCCAGATGCCCAGCGGCACGGCGATGGCCAGGGTCACCACGGTGGCGACGAGCACCAGGGAGAGCGTGGACATCGCTTCGTCCCACAGCTCGATCGAGTCGATCAGCGCGAAGCCGACGAAGGCGAGGCCGCCGGCGAGCAGCCCGCGCAGCCACCAGGCGACGACCGCGAGGATCCCCGCGAAGAGCAGGGGGTGCGGTGCGGAGAGCGCGGCGTCGATGCCGTCGTACATCCCGGTGACGACGGCGCTGATCGCGTCGAAGAGCCAGGTCAGATTGGACTGGAGCCAGTCGACGGAGCTGTCGACCCACTCGCCGAGGGGCAGCCTAGGCACCGGCCACCGCCTCGGCCGCGTCCTTGCGGGGAGCCGTCGAAGCGGCGGCGACCGTTGCCGTGTCGTCGCCCGGCTTCATGGGCTCGCCGAGCACGGCCAGCAGCCGGGCCCTCGGCACCACCCCGATCAGCTCGCCCCGCTCGCAGGTGACCGCGACGGCCACCCCGCTGGTCGAGCAGGGCGTGAACAGCTCCGCGATCGGGGTGTCCGCCTTGACGACCGCGGGGGCCGCGGCGATGACGTCCGCCGGGGTCCGCAGTTCCTTGCCGCCTTCGCCGGTGCTCGGGTAGGCCGACTCCGGGTCGGCCATGATCGCGCCCGCGGTCAGCACCCGGGTGCGGTCCACGTCCTGGGTGAAGGAGGCGACGTAGTCGTTGGCCGGGGTGACGAGGATGTCCTCGGCGGTGCCGAGCTGGACGATCCGGCCGTCCCGCATCACCGCGATCCGATCGCCGAGCCGCATGGCCTCGTTGAGGTCGTGGGTGATGAAGACGATCGTCTTCTTCAGCGTCTTCTGGAGTTCCAGGAGCTGGTCCTGCATGTCCCGGCGGATCAGCGGGTCGAGCGCGCTGAAGGACTCGTCCATCAGCAGCAGGTCGGCGTCGGTGGCGAGCGCGCGGGCGAGGCCGACGCGCTGCTGCATGCCGCCGGACAGCTCGTCGGGCCAGGACTGCTCCCAGCCCGCGAGGCCGGCGAGGGCCAGCGCCTCGGTGGCGCGCTGCTCCCGCTCCGCGCGCGGCACGCCCTGGACCTCCAGGCCGTACGCGGCGTTGTCGAGCACGCTGCGATGGGGGAACAGCGCGAAGTGCTGGAAGACCATGCTGATCTTGCGCGAGCGCACCGCCCGCAACTCACGGGGGCTGAGGGCGGTCAGGTCCTGACCGTCGAAGAGGACGCGTCCGGCAGTGGGTTCCAGCAGTCCGTTGAGCATGCGCAACAGCGTGGACTTACCGGACCCAGACAGGCCCATCACGACGAAGATCTGCCCGGGATCGACGGCGAACGAGGCGTCGATCACCGCCGCCGTCGTGCCGTCGGCGCGCAGCTCGTCGCGGTCGACGCCGCTTTCGAGTCGCCGGACCGCCTCGTCGGGTCGTCTGCCGAACACCTTGTACAGATGCTCCGCCTGGAGCCTGGACACATACACCTCGCGGGTTGAAACGGAACGGCCCGCCGCCCCCATAGCCGGCGTGCCGTGGAGCGCAGCGGGTTCCGCCCGCTCCCGGTGCGCCTTCGCAGGCACACCGGGATCGGCTCCGGCGGCGCGCCTGCCCCCGGCCTGTAGCGCCAAACGCAACAGTGACCCACGTCACGCAACAACGGCCGGTCGCCCGGGTGCGGAGGGGCCCCGGCCGCGGGCCCGCGGGCTGCCGGGCGCTGTCGGTGGCGTGCGGCACAATCCGGGGTGTGACGCGACGCCTGATGCTCCTCGACACCGCTTCCCTGTACTTCCGCGCCTACTTCGGCGTCCCCGACTCCGTCCGCGCCCCCGACGGCACCCCGGTGAACGCCGTGCGCGGGCTGCTCGACTTCATCGCCCGGCTCGTCCAGGACCACCGGCCGGACGACCTGGTCGCCTGCTGGGACGACGACTGGCGTCCGCACTGGCGGGTGGAGCTGATCCCCTCGTACAAGGCGCACCGCGTCGCGCAGGAGAGCGAGCAGGGGCCGGACGAGGAGGAGACCCCGGACACCCTGTCGCCGCAGGTCCCGGTGATCGTGGACGTGCTGGCGGCGCTCGGCATCGCCCGCGTCGGCGCGCCGGGGTACGAGGCGGACGACGTGATCGGCACGCTCACCGCGCGGGCGAGCGGCCCGGTCGACATCGTCACGGGCGACCGCGACCTGTTCCAGTTGGTCGACGACGCCCGGCAGCGGCGTGTGCTGTACCCGCTCAAGGGCGTCGGCACGCTCCAGACGACGGACGAGGCGTGGCTGCGCGAGAAGTACGGCGTGGACGGCCCGGGGTACGCGGACCTGGCACTGCTGCGCGGCGACCCGAGCGACGGCCTGCCGGGCGTGCCGGGCATCGGCGAGAAGACCGCGGCCAAATTGCTGGCGACCTTCGGGGACCTGGCGGGGATCATGGCCGCGGTCGACGACCCGGGGGCGAAGCTGACCCCCGCGCAGCGCCGGCGCCTGTACGAGGCGAGGGATTACCTGGCGGTCGCGCCGAAGGTCGTCCGGGTCGCGGCGGACGCGCCGCTGCCGGAGTTCGACGCGGCGCTGCCGACCGAGCCGCGGGACCCGGCCGCGCTGGAGGAGCTGGCGGCGCGTTGGGGGCTCGGCGGGTCGCTCCAGCGACTGCTGGCCGTGCTCCCCCGCTGACCTGCCGCGCCCGCGCCCCGCGTCCCGCGGCCGCGGCCGGAGGGCCTGGAGCTGACGCCACCCGACCGAGGTGTTAACTTAGGCAAGCCTAAGTAATTATCCGAGCCTGGGAGAGCGCCGTGGCAGAACGACCGGTCCGTACGTCACCGACGTGCCGTGAAGCCCACGTGGTCCGCACCGAACGACTCACCCCGCACATGACGCGGGTCGTCCTCGGCGGCGCCGGGCTGGCCGGGTTCCGCCTCGACGGCTACACCGACCACTACGTGAAGCTGGTCTTCCCCCAGCCCGGAGTGGACTATCCGCAGCCGTTCGACATGGACCGCATCCGGGCCGAGCTCCCGCGCTCCGAGTGGCCGGCGAACCGTACGTACACCGTGCGGGAGTGGGACCCCGAGGCCCTGGAGATGGTGATCGACTTCGTCGTCCACGGCGACGAGGGGCTGGCCGGGCCGTGGGCGCAGCGCGCCGAGGCGGGCGAGCCGATGTGGATCCTCGGCCCCGGCGGCGGTTACGCCCCGGAGCCGGCCGCGGACTGGCACCTCCTGGTGGGCGACGAGAGCGCGCTCCCGGCGATCGCCGCGTCCCTGGAGCGGATGCCGGACGACGCCGTGGTGCACGCCTTCGTGGAGATCGAGGAGGCGGCCGACGAGGTGGCGCTGGACCTGCCGAAGGGCGTGTCGGTGCAGTGGCTGCACCGCGCCGGCCGCCCGGTCGGCGAGGCGCTGGTGGCGGCCGTGCGGGAGCTGGAGTTCCCCGCGGGCCGGGTGTCCGCGTTCGTGCACGGCGAGGCCGCCTGCGTGAAGGAACTGCGACGCCACCTGCGACTGGAGCGCGAGGTACCGCGCGAGGACCTGCACATCTCCGGCTACTGGCGCCAGGGCCAGTCGGACGAGGCGTGGCGCGCGGTGAAGCGCGCGTGGAACGAGCAGGTGGAGCGCGAGCAGGAATCCGCACCCCAGCCCTCACAGGAACGCGCCGCGTAACCGCCTGCCCTCTCAGCTCCCCCTCGGCCCCTCCGCGTCCGCCAACGACCAACGCACCTACAGGAAGACGGCGCGGGACCTCGGGGGCGCGAGGAACTGCGCGACCAGCAACAGCCGGACCGCACCGGTCACACCTCCCGCAGGGAAACGGCGAGGGACCTTGGGGGCGCGGAGAACTGCGCGACCAGCCGCATACGGGCCGCAGAGACCAACGCCCCGTATGACCACGGCGAGCACGTCAGGCGCGCTGGGGGTCCCCAGGCCCTCTGGGGCCGAGGGGTGGAACTCCGCGAACAACCACCCACCGGCCGCCAGACACCGACGCACCCGCAGGGACGCCCAGCGCCCCGCGTCGCGCTGACGGGACCTACCCGTCTCGCGACGCGCCCTCCCCGCCCCCCGGCCGATCCGCCCCGTACCGCCGGGCCGACTGGTCCGTCTGCGCCATCTGCCGCAGCGCGTCCAAGATCGCGTCCCCCAACACGGTCCCCACCACCACGCCCTGCACCAGGACGTCACGGCTCGTGCGGCCCGCGACGAACTCCAGGTCCGCCCGCGCCACCTGCTCCGCGGCGTCCGCGTACACCTCCAGCATCTGCCCGAAGTCGCCGTGCCCCAGGCGCTCCATCGAGGCCAGCGCGCTGGCGAGCAGTTCGGCGCCCGGCCCGTCGCGCGCCACCCGCCAGCCGCGCCGACGGATCAGTTCGTCGACCTCGCGTACCGCCCTGTCCCGGGCGCCGTCGTCCTCCTGTTGGACCGGGCGGGTCACCAGCAGGTCGGAGGCGACCCCGAGGACGTGGTGCACCGGCTCGGCCGGGTCGTCGACAGCGTCGAGGATCTCGGCGATCGCGGCGATCCTCAGCCCGCCCACGTCGAGGAGGGCTCGGATCAGCCGTAGTCTGCGCAGGTGTTCGTCGCCGTACGCGGCCTGGTTGGGGCTGGTCAACTCGCCGGCCGGGAGCAGCCCTTCCCGCAGGTAGTACTTGATCGTCGGCACCGGCACCCCGGTGCGCCGGCTCAACTCACCGATCCGCACGGCCGCTCACCACTTCCTCTCCGCCTCACCGATGCACCCATCATAGATAGCTCCGCTACCTATCGAGGCTGCGACCACGGCCGGCGGAAATCCACCGATCGACCGGGCCGAACTGATACGTCTGAGACCCGCCCGCACACCTTCCTCGCACACCTCCCCGCACGCCTTCCCACCTCCCCGCCCGCACTCAGCCCTCCCCCGGAAGGACGGCGATGACCGTCTCCGTCATGCTCTTCACCTCCGACCTGCGCGTCCACGACCAGCCCGCGCTGTCCGCGGCCGCCCGGGCCGCCGACGCGGTGGTGCCGCTCTTCGTGGTCGACCCGGGGGTGCACGAGGCCGGCTTCGACGCGCCCAACCGCCGCGCCTTCCTCGCGGATTGCCTCACCTCGCTCGACGAGCAGTTGCGCGAGCGCGGCGGACGACTGGTGGTGCGCGCCGGTGACGTCGTCGAGCAGGTCTGCCGGGTCGTCACAGCGACGGGAGCGGACGCGGTCCACCTCGCCGCGGGCGTCAGTGCGTACGCCGCTCGCCGCGAGGACCGGCTGCGCACCGCCCTCGCACCGCTCGGATGCGCCCTGCACGTGCACGACGGGGTGGTCACGGTGCTGCCCCCGGGGCGGGTCACCCCCGCCGCCCGCGACCACTTCGCCGTCTTCACCCCGTACTTCCGCCGCTGGGAGGCGACCGGGCACCGGAAGGTGCTGGGTGCGCCCAGGACCGTACGGGTGCCCGAAGGGGCGTCCGGCGATCCGCTGCCCCGGCGCGCCGCGGTGGACGGGGTCTCCCCCGGGCTCGCGCCGGGCGGGGAGCACGAGGGGCGCCGGCAGGTGCGGCGCTGGCTGGCGCGGGCGGACACCGGCATCGACGCGTACGAGCGGCGCCACGACGACCTCGCGGGCGACGCCACCTCCCGGCTCTCCCCGCATCTGCACTTCGGCACCCTCTCGGCGACCGAGCTGGTCGAGCGCGCCGGGACCAAGGGCGGCCCGGGCGCCGGGGCGTTCGTCCGGCAGTTGGCCTGGCGGGACTTCCACCACCAGGTCCTCGCGGCCCGTCCGCTGGCGGCCCGCGCCGACTACCGCGACCGGGGCGACCGTTGGCGCACCGCCGAGGAGGAGGTCGCCGCCTGGAAGGAGGGGCGCACGGGCTGCCCCGTGGTCGACGCCGGGATGCGCCAGCTACGCCACGAGGGCTGGATGCACAACCGCGCCCGGCTGCTGACGGCCAGCTACCTCGCCAAGACGCTGTACGTGGACTGGCGCGTGGGGGCCGCCCACTTCCTGGACCTGCTCGTCGACGGGGACGTGGCGAACAACCAGCTGAACTGGCAGTGGGTGGCGGGCACCGGCACCGACACCAGGCCGAACCGGATCCTCAACCCCGTCGCGCAGGCCCGCCGCTTCGACCCGGACGGCTCCTACGTCCACCGGTGGGTGCCCGAACTCGCCGCGCTGCCGGCCCCGCGCGTCCACGACCCCGCGTCCTGGAGCCTGGCCGAGCGGGACCTCGTCGACTACCCGGCCCCGCTCGTCGACCTGGCCGAGGCCAGGGCCCGCTTCGAGGCCGCCCGCAAGCCGCGCTGAAGCGCAGGCGGGCGGCCCCGGCGGATCAGCCGACCGAGCTGTACGCCACGACGCCCCGCAGCATCGCGTCCACCGCCCGGCGCGCGGCCTTGGCCACGGTGCCGTGATCGCGGGGGGCCGCCGCTGCGATCTGCCCGAGGACGTCGATCACCTGCTTCGACCAGCGGACGAAGTCGCCCGCGGGCATCTCGGTCTCCCGCAGCACCTCGTCGAGGGACTTGTCCGAGGCCCATTGGTACGCCGCCCAGGCGAAGCCGAGGTCCGGCTCGCGCTGGCCCACGCCCTCCGCCTGGCTGATCTTGAAGCTCTCCTCCAGCGCGTCGAGCCGGCCCCAGATGCGGACCATGTCGCCGAGCGCGGCCTTCGCCGCGCCGCCGGGGACCTTGGGCGCGACCGCGTCGTCCGACTGGCGGGACTCGAAGACCAGCGCGGAGGCGCACGCCGCCAACTCGGCCGGGCTCAGCCCCTCCCACACCCCGTCCCGCAGGCACTCGCTGGCCAGCAGGTCGAGTTCGCCGTAGAGCCGGGCGAGCCGGCGGCCGTGCGGAGTGACCTCGTCCTCGCGCAGGTAGTCCAACTCGGTGAGCAGCGCGACGATCTGGTCGAAGGTGCGCGCGATGGTGTTCGTGCGCCCCTCGATGCGGCGCTCCAACTGGCGGGTGTCGCGCCGGAGTCGGTAGTAGCGCTCGGCCCAGCGGGCGTGGTCCTCGCGCTCGTCGCAGCCGTGACAGGGGTGGGCGCGCAGCGCCGCCCGCAGCCGGTTGATCTCCTGGTCGTCCGCGGCGGCCGAACGCTGCTTGCGATGGCGCTCGGGCACGATGTGGCCGGCCTTGGTGCGCAGCGCGGACGCCAGGTCACGGCGCGACTGCGGCGAACGCGGATTGAACGACTTGGGGATGCGCATCCGCTCCAACGGCTCCACCGGCACCGGGAAGTCGATCGCGGCGAGCCGCTTGACCTGCCGCTCCGCGGTGAGGACCAGCGGACGGGGCCCGTCGTGCTGCTCGAAGCCGCGGTGTCCGTTGCTCCGGCCGGCCGGGATGCCCGGGTCCAACACCAGGGCGAGGCCCGCGGACTTGCCCGTCGGCACGTGGATGACGTCACCGGGCCGCAGCCGCTCCAGCGCCACGGCGGCAGCCGCCCGGCGCTGGGCCGCGCCCTGCTTGGCCAGCTCCGTCTCCCGGTCCTTCAGGTCGCGGCGGAGCCGCGCGTACTCCTCGAAGTCGCCGAGGTGGCAGGTCATGCCCTCGCGGTAGCCCTCGAGTCCCGCTTCGTTCTTCTGGACCTGGCGGGAGATGCCGACCACCGAGCGGTCCGCCTGGAACTGCGCGAACGAGGTCTCCAGCAGCTCGCGCGAACGGTGCCGGCCGAACTGCTCGACCAGGTTGACGGCCATGTTGTACGACGGCTTGAAGCTGGAGCGCAGCGGATACGTGCGCGTGCCCGCGAGGCCGGCGAGCTCGGCCGGGTCCATGCCGCGCTGCCACAGCACGACCGCGTGGCCCTCGACGTCGATCCCGCGCCGGCCGGCGCGACCGGTGAGCTGGGTGTACTCGCCGGGGGTGATGTCGGCGTGCTGCTCGCCGTTCCACTTCACCAGCTTCTCCAGGACCACCGAGCGCGCGGGCATGTTGATGCCGAGCGCCAGGGTCTCGGTGGCGAAGACCGCCTTCACCAGGCCGCGGACGAACAGCTCCTCCACGACCTCCTTGAAGGTCGGCAGCATGCCGGCGTGGTGGGCGGCGATGCCGCGCTCCAGGCCCTCCAGCCACTCGTAGTACCCGAGGACGTTCAGGTCCTCGGTGGGGATGGCGGCGGTGCGCGCCTCCACGATCTCGCGGACCTGGAGGCGGGCCGAGTCGTCGTTCAGCCGCAGTCCCGAGTACAGGCACTGCTGGACGGCGGCCTCGCAGCCGGCGCGGCTGAAGATGAAGGTGATGGCGGGGAGCAGGCCCATCGCGTCGAGCCGGTCGATCACCTCGGGGCGGCCCGGGGTCCAGATCCGGTTGCGGCCGCGGCGCTCCCGCTCGCGGTCCGCCTCGCGCATCGTCCTGCCGCGGCGGCGGTCGCGGGCCTGGTAGGAGCGCTGGCTCTCCATCCGGGACAGCCGGACGAGGTCGGGGTTGACCTCGCGGCGGGCGGTGCCCCGGCCGCCGTGGTCGGTGGTCTCCTCGAAGAGGTCGTAGATCCGGCGGCCGGCCATCACGTGCTGCCACAGCGGCACGGGCCGGTGCTCGGAGACGATCACCGCGGTGTCGCCGCGCACGGTGTCCAGCCAGTCGCCGAACTCCTCCGCGTTCGACACGGTGGCGCTGAGCGAGACCAGGGTCACCGACTCGGGGAGGTGGATGATCACTTCCTCCCACACGGCGCCGCGGAACCGGTCGGAGAGGTAGTGGACCTCGTCCATGACCACGTAGCCGAGGCCGCGCAGCGACTGGGAGCCGGCGTACAGCATGTTCCGCAGCACCTCGGTGGTCATCACGACCACGGGCGCTTCGGAGTTGACGCTGTTGTCGCCGGTCAGCAGGCCGACCTTGTCGGCGCCGTACCGCTTGACGAGGTCGGTGTACTTCTGGTTCGACAGCGCCTTGATCGGGGTGGTGTAGAAGCACTTGCGGCCCTGCTGGAGGGCGAGGTGGACGGCGAACTCGCCCACGATCGTCTTCCCGGAGCCGGTGGGAGCGGCGACGAGCACGCCGCGCCCGGCCTCCAGGGCCTGACACGCCTCGATCTGGAAGGGGTCCAGGCCGAAGTCGTACAACTCGCGGAAGGGAGCCAGCGCGGTGGCCTGCTCGGCGGCGCGGACGCGGGCGGCAGCATAGCGCTCGGCGGGAGAGAGGTCCTCGGTCATCTTGTACGTGAGCCTACCCGGCAGGTACGACAGTCAGCGCGGTCTTATCGCAGAACCGGTTGCCCTGGGCACCCTTCCCGGAGCGGCTTCACGGTCCGTGCGGGTGCCCTCACCCCCGCGGTCAGCCGGGCACGGGCGGTGCGAGCACCCGGACCGCCCCGGGCACGCACTCGACGGTCAGCGGCAGCGGCCCCAGCCGCTCGCCGTCCGCGTACGCGTTGATCCCCTCGGCCTCCAGCGCGACCGCACGGACCCGGTGCACGGTGACCAGCGGGTGGCTGAGGTGGCTGCCCCGGTACACCCGCGGGAAGACCCGCAGCAGCGTGGTCCGACTGCACGCGCCGACCACGGTCACGTCCAACAGCCCGTCCTGCTGGGAGGCGCCGGCGCAGATCCGCATGCCGCCGCCGTAGCTCTCGCCGTTGCCCACCGCGACGAGGACGGCCTCGACCTCCTCGACCGTCCCGCCGTCGAGGGTGAGGCGGTACGGGATGGGCCGCAGGGCCGCGAGCTCGGCGACGAGCGCCACGTCGTAGGTGAACCGGCCGGCGATGCGCCCCATGCGGTTGCCGCGGTCGTTCACCCTGGAGTCGAAGCCGGACGCGAGCACGGTGCCGTACCACCGCTCGCCCACCCGCCCCAGGTCGACGTGGCGCGCCGCCCCGCTCTTCAGGACGTCCGCGACGAGCCGGCCGGCGGCGGCGGGGTCCCGTACGGGCAGGCCGAGGGAGCGGGCGAAGTCGTTGCCGGTGCCGACGGCGATCACGCCGAGCGGGGTCGCGGTGCCGGCGACGGCCTGGAGGGCGAGCGACGTCATGCCGTCGCCGCCGACGGCTATCAGCGCCCCGGTGCCGCGGGCGACGGCCTCCTTGGCCCTGCGCAGCGCGTCGGGGGCGTCCTCGCCGAGGACCGTGCGCACCGAGAACCCGGCGTCGCGCAGCGCCCTGGCGGCGGGCTGGGCGGCGCGGGCGCCGCGCCCGCGGCCCGCCGTGGGGTTGACGAAGAGGGTGATCTCGCTGGTCACCCGCGTGACGTTACTGCACGGTCAGGACCGGGTGGAACGGCTGCGCGTGATGGCCGGGCGGGGCGCCGGCGCACATGACGCCGCGCCCGGCCCCGGCGGTGTTCCGGGGTCCGGGCGCGGTGCCATCGGATCTCGCTCGGCCCTCGGGGCCGACGGCAACGTGCCTCAGGTGATGTCGTCGTAGCCGTTGAGCCGGTGGGCGCGGCCGCCGTCGCCTTCGCGGCCGCCCTGCTCCGGCAGCCGCCCCGGAGCGCCGACGGCTTCGACCTCGCCGATGTCGTCGAGGGTGAGGTCCAGGTCGGAGGCTTCGTCGTCGCCCGGTCCGCGCAGCTCCCGCAGCCGCCGCCGTCGGTCGTTCAGCAGCGAGAAGCCGGTGGCGAGGAAGTACAGCAGGACGATGGGGCCGGCGAGGATCATCATCGTCAGCGGCTCGGTGCTCGGGGTGGCCACCGCCGAGAAGATCGTGATGCCCATGATCATGCCGCGCCACCAGCCGAGCATCCGCTTGCCGGTGATGACGCCGCCGATGTTCAGCATCACCAGCAACAGCGGCAGCTCGAAGGCGAGGCCGAAGACGATGACCATCCGCGTGACCAGGTCGAGCAGGTCGTCCAGCGGCAGGAGGTTGTCCACGCCGAACGGCGTGAACTCGATCAGGACCTTCGCTGTGGTGGGGAGCACCGCGTAGGCGAAGTAGCCGCCGCCCAGGAAGAGCGGGAAGCCGGCGCCGACGAAGGCCATCGCGTACTTCTTCTCGCTGCGGTGCAGCCCGGGGGCGACGAAGGCCCAGAGCTGGTACAGCCAGATCGGCGCGGCGAGGACCACGCCCGCCATCAGGGAGACCTTCAGCGCGAGCGTGAAGGGCGTCAGCAGACCGTTGATCGTGATCTGTGCGCAGGTCGTGCCTTCGGGCTTCTTCTGCAGCTCGGAGAAGGTGTAGTCCTTACACCCCACCGACTCCAACACCGGCTCGGTGAAGAAGTTGATGATGTCGTTGTAGAAGAAGGCCGCGACGACCGTGACGAGCACGATCGCCAGGATGCCCTTGGCGAGCCGGTTCCTCAGCTCGCGCAGGTGCTCCACGAGGGGCATCCGCCCCTCGGGGTCCTTCTCCACTTTGCGGGCAGACTTGAGCAACCCACGTCCTCATCTCGTGCGGCAGGCCCGCCCTCCACGACGGGCCTGTGGGTGGCCCTGTCTCAGCGCTGCGCGGAGTCCGTCGGCTCGTTCACCGGGCGGGAGCTGGTCACGTCCCCGGGGGCGGCCTGGATGGTCTTGGCTGGCGGCTGCTCCTGGGCGGGGCCGGGCTGCGGGGGCGCGGCCGGGGTCGCGGGGTCCTTGCCGTCGGACTTCATCGCCTTGGCCTCGCTCTTGAGGATGCGGGCCGACTTGCCCAGGGAACGGGCCATGTCCGGGAGCTTCTTCGCACCGAACAGGAGGATGATCACGACGAGGACCAGGATGATCTCGGCAGGTCCGATCCGTCCACCGAACATAAGCTTGTACCTTCTCACCGAGGCGGCTGGGGTGTAGCTGGCGCGGTACCCGGACAGGCGTCCGAGCACCGTGTTGTGAGCGATCGTAACCCGGGGGAGTAAACACAGGGCAATGCCCGTGCATCCGCCACATTGCCGGCGGGCGCCTGCGACCTGGGTCGTTAACGCATTTCCAGCGGTGGTCGAGGGGTGGTGGAACCGCCCCTTCAGCGGCCCGAACCGGCGCCTTGGGCGAGGTGGGCCGCGGACCGCTCCAGGTCCTCGGCGGCGCGCCCGATCCGGTCGGTGGTGCGGGCCACCTCCCGCCCCAGCCGTTGGGCCTCGACGAAGACCCGGATGCCGAGGACGCCGAGGACGGCGATCCCGGCGAAGCCGAGGGCGATGGCGAGCATGGGCCAGAACATGGGCGGGACCTCGGGCCTAGTTGGTGGCGGCGGCGGGCTGGAGGCGGAGGGTGCGCACGCCGCCGCGGGTGAGGAGTTCGACGATCCGCTCGCCGGCCGGCTTGCGGACGGCCGTGCCGCACTCGGGGCAGGTGAAGGAGTAGAAGGTGGTGCGCCGGCTGCCGCCGATGGCCAGCCGCAGCGCCTCTCCGGACAGCTCGAAGCGGGCGCGGCAGTCGGGGCAGGCGGCTTTGAAGAGGACGGGACCGGCGGGGCTCGCCGAAGCGGAAGCCGTGATATCCGACATCAGGGACATGGGGCGCGAATCTCCCTCTACTTCGGGCTTCTCCGATGGGCCGGGCTCCCCCGGGCGCCGGCCCGAACACGCCGCCGGGCGCTCTCCCGAGCGGCGCCTCCCCTCGGCCCCGGCCGTGTCCACCGCTGCCGACCGATCATCCCGTACCGCCGCGTCCGCCATGCCGTCCTGCCGAAAATCGACGGTGACGACTTCGGCGGCGCCGAGCGGTTCCCCCGCGCCGGAAGGGGCGGAGGGCGAGGTTCCGGTCATTCGGCGCCGCTCACTTCCCGTCGGCGTACGCGGCGAGGGCGTCAGCGGCCGCCCGCCGGGCGCTCGCCGCCAGCTCGGCCGGCTCGGTGATCCGCCCGTCCCGCCCCAGCCGCAGCGCCAGCCGCCGCAGCGAGGCCGGGGACGGGGTGCGCAGCGTGATCCGCAGACCGCCGTCGGGCAGTTCCTCCGCGCTGTCGTGCGGGTAGTACTCAGCCACCCAACGCCCGCCGGGCCCCACTTCGACGACGACCTCGGGGTCGTCGGCGGACGGCTGGACGAGCCCCTCGGACAGATCGCGCAGCTCGATCTCGGGCGGTGCGGCCGGGTCGTCCAACAGTCGGATCTCGGCCACCCGGTCGAGCCGGAAGGTGCGGCGCGCCTCGGAGAGCCGGCACCACCCCTCCAGATACGTGTGTCCGACGGCGAACAGCCGGATCGGGTCCACCTCGCGCTCGGTCAGCTCGTCGCGCGCCGGGGAGTAGTAGCGCAGCCACAGCCGGCGCTTCTCGGTGAGCGCCCGGTCGACGGCCGCGAAGACCCCGCCCTCGGACTCGAAGGTCACCGAGAGCCGGGCGGACGCGCCGGCCGCCTCCCCCGCCGCGGTCTCCAGCTTCGCGGTGGCGCGCAACAGCGCCTCCCGATCGCGCTCACGCAGCCCGGGCAGCATGGCCACCGCCCGCGCGGCCACCAGCAGCGCGGTCGCCTCGTCGGCGGCCAGCCGCAGCGGCTCCGCGACGTCGTCGGGATTGTGCCACCAGATGCGGTCGCCGTCGGTGTCGATGTCCAGCAGGTCGCCGCCGCGGAAGCTGGTGCCGCACATCGGCAACAGGTCCAGGTCGGAGATCAGTTCGTCCTCGGAGATGCCGAAGGCGCGGGCCACGTCGCCGACGCGGGCGCCGGGACGTTCCCGAAGATAGGTGACCAGGGAGAGCATCCGCCTGGTCTGGTCGATGGCGTTGGCGGCCATGGTCTGTGCCTCCCCTTCTCAGCCCTCGGCCACGGCGCGCAGCCGGTCCATCACGTCGGCCCGCAGGTCGGCGGGGTCCAGCACGACCACGTCGGGCCCGAACTCCACGAGCCAGGCGTCGAGCCCGTGTCCGTACGGGATCTCCAACTCGTCCCAGCCCGGCCCGGCGCCGTGCACCGCGAGGGCGCGGGCGCGCAGCGGGTACCCGCAGTCGGTGCGCAGCCGGATGCGCGCGGTGCGGGTCGCGGTCTCCCCGGCCCAGCTCTCCACGGTCTCGCGGACGGTGGAGACGTCGGGCACGGGGGCGGTGAACCGCCCGGCGCGGGAGCGGACCCGGCCGGTGATGCGCGAGAGCCGGAACACCCGCTCGGCGCCCCGGTCCCGGTCCCAGCCCGCCAGGTACCAGTGGCCGCGCCAGCACTCCAGCGTCCACGGTTCGACCTGGCGCTGTTCGGGGCGGGCGGCACTGGCCTTGCGGTAGTCGAAGACCACGGGCCGTCGGTCGCGGCAGGCCAGCATCAGGGGCTCGAAGGCGGCCTCGTGGACCGGGATCCGCGGCTCCAGCGCGCTGGCCTGGTTCTCGTACGCGTCCTCCGCCTCGGGCATGCCGGCGGCCCGCAGCTTCTGCAGGGCGCCGCTGGCGGCGCCGGCGAGCCGGGCCTGCTGCCACACCCTGGCGGCGAGCCCGAGGGCCGCGGCCTCTTCGGGGTCGAAGGTGATGGGGGGCAGCCGGTTGCTGTCGCGGCGCGCCAGGTAGCCGACCTCGCCGTCCAGGTTCTCCACGGTCTCGATGACCAGGCCGAGTTCGCGCAGGTCGTCCTTGTCGCGCTCGAACATCCGGTTGAAGGACTCGTCGGAGCCGGCGGAGGGGCCGGTGGGCCGGAACGCCTCGACGTACGCCTCGATGGATTCGCGCAGCTCACGCTTGCTCAGCGGGCGCCGGGTACCGAGCAGGCACAGCGCCAGGTTCATCAGCCGCTCGGCCTTGGCAATCGCCATCGACGCCCCGCACCCTCTTCTGACTTTCCGACTTGGTGATCGAACCGCGTTCTGCCCGATGACCGTACCGTCCCGGGGCGTCGGGACAAAAGCCGAGGGCCCACGCTCCGCGGGGAGCGTGGGCCCTGCCCCGGCCGGGGACGGCCGGGTGGTGACCGATCGGGGTCACACGCCGAGCAGGTCCACGACGAAGATCAGGGTCTCGCCGGGCTTGATGCGGCCGCCGGCCCCGCGGTCGCCGTAGGCGAGGTGGGCCGGGATGGTCAGCTGACGACGGCCGCCGACCTTCATGCCCTGCACGCCCTGGTCCCAGCCGGCGATGACCTGGCCGGCGCCGAGCTGGAACTTGAACGCCTGGTTCCGGTTCCAGGAGGCGTCGAACTCTTCGCCGGTGGAGAAGGCCACGCCCACGTAGTGGACGGAGACGAAGTCGCCCGCCTTGGCCTCGGCGCCGTCGCCCTGCCAGATCTCCTTGATCTCCAGGTCCTTGGGGGCTTCGCCGCCGGGGAAGTCGATCTCGGGCTTCTCGATGCTCACTGTCTACTTGCTCCTCAAATGATGAACGGGCAACCGGGACAGTCTTACATCTTCGCCATGATGTCCAGCGCGAAGACCAGCGTGGAGTTCTTCGGGATGCCCTGCTGCTCCTGCTCGCCGAAGCCCTGGTCCGGCGGGATGACCAGCAGGACGCGGCTGCCGATCTTCTTGCCGATCAGCCCGTCCTTGAGGCCCTTGACGCCGATCTGGCTGAGCGTGAAGGTCTCGCTGCCGCCCGTGCTGTAGGTGCTGCCGAACTTCTTGGCACCGTCCCACAGGTAGGCGTCGTACCGCACGACGACGCTGTCCTTGTCGGTGACGACTGGGCCGCTGCCCTCCAGGACGTAGTTCGACACGAGCTTCGTCGGCGCGTCCGACTTCGGCACGGTCACCGAGGGGGCCTTGCCGTCGGTGTTCACGCCGACCTTCGGCAGGGCGGCGTCCTCCTGCGGGACCGGGCTGCCCTTGATGGACGCCGGGACGTTGGCGCCCTTGACGATGTCCATCACGAACACCAGCGTGGCGTTGCCCTTGATGGTGTCCTGGCCCTGCTCGCCGTACGCCTGGGCCGGCGGGATGGAGACCTCCAGGCGGCTGCCGACCTTCTGGCCCTCCAGGGCCTTCTGCCAGCCCTCGATGACGCCCTGGCCGCCGATGGAGACGGGGAAGGGCTGGCCGCGGTCGAAGCTGTTGTCGAACGGCTTGTCCTCGTCCCACTCCTGGCCGAGGTAGTTCACCTGGGCCTGGTCGCCCTTCTTCAGGGCGGCGCCCGTGCCCGGGGTGATCACCTCGACCTTGAGCTCCTTCGGCGGGTCGCCCTTGCCCTTGGCCAGGGTGGGCTTCTCGCCGAACTTGGCGCCCTCGGTGATCGCGGGCAGCCCGCCCTTGGAGGAGATGGAATCGGAACCCTTGTCGTCGCTGCCGCAGGCCGCTGTCGCCAGCAGCAGCGCGGATACGACGGCGAGGGAGCGGAGGCCGGCTTGTCGACGCACGTGTTCCTCAGATCTCAGACGTCACGGAAAACAGTCCTCGACACTCTAGGACGTGCCGAGGGCCCCGCACGCAGAACGTACGGGGCCCGGGTGGCGTTCCACCGTTTGGTGTGACGTGGGCAGCCGCCGGTACGACCGGACGAGCCGATCCCGGATGCGCGAGCGGCGTCACATGCCGGCGATCAGCTTCTCCACCCGGTCGTCCACCGCGCGGAAGGGGTCCTTGCACAGCACGGTGCGCTGCGCCTGGTCGTTGAGCTTGAGGTGCACCCAGTCGACCGTGAAGTCCCGGCGCTGCTCCTGCGCGCGCCGGATGAAGTCGCCGCGCAGCCGTGCCCGGGTGGTCTGCGGGGGCACGGACTTGCCCTCGAAGATCTTCAGGTCGTTGCAGATGCGGGTGGCCTGGCCCTTGCGCTCCAGCAGGTAGTAGAGCCCGCGGCGGCGGTGGATGTCGTGGTAGGCGAGGTCTATCTGGGCGACCCGGGGGTGCGACATGGTCATGTTGTGCTTGGCCCGGTAGCGCTCGATGAGCTGGTGCTTCATGACCCAGTCGATCTCGGTGGAGATCCGGTCCAGCTCCTGGGTCTCGATCGCCTCCAGGGTGCGGCCCCACAGCTCCAGCACCTGTTCCACGGTGCCGGTGCGGATGCCGCGCCGGTCGACGAAGTCGACCGCCTTCTCGTAGTACTCCCGCTGGACCTCCAGGGCGGAGGCTTCGCGTCCGCTGGCCAGGCGCACCTTGCGCTGGCCGGTGGTGTCGTGGCTGACCTCGCGGATGGCCCGGATCGGGTTCTCCAGGGTGAGGTCGCGCATCACGGTGCCCGCCTCGATCATGCGCAGGACGAGGTCGGTCGCGCCGACCTTCAGCAGCATGGTCGTCTCGGACATGTTCGAGTCGCCGACGATGACGTGGAGCCTGCGGTAGCGCTCGGCGTCCGCGTGCGGCTCGTCCCGGGTGTTGATGATCGGACGCGAGCGGGTGGTCGCCGAGCTGACGCCCTCCCAGATGTGCTCCGCGCGCTGGCTGACGCAGTAGACCGCGCCGCGCGGGGTCTGGAGCACCTTTCCCGCGCCGCACAGCAACTGCCGGGTGACGAGGAACGGGATGAGGATGTCCGCGAGGCGGGAGAACTCCCCGTGCCGGGCGACGAGATAGTTCTCGTGGCAGCCGTAGGAGTTTCCGGCCGAATCCGTGTTGTTCTTGAAGAGATAGACGTCGCCTGCGATTCCCTCCTCGTGCAGACGGCGTTCGGCGTCGACCAGCAGTCCTTCGAGAATGCGCTCGCCGGCCTTGTCGTGCGTGACCAGTTCGGTCACGTTGTCGCATTCCGGCGTTGCGTATTCCGGATGCGAGCCCACGTCGAGGTACAGACGGGCGCCGTTCCGCAGGAACACATTGCTGCTGCGGCCCCATGACACGACACGGCGGAAGAGGTAGCGCGCCACTTCGTCAGGCGACAGTCGGCGCTGTCCCCTGAACGTGCACGTGACGCCGTACTCGTTCTCCAGCCCGAAAATGCGGCGGTCCATGTCTGAACATTACGCCTCACGCCCGGAGCTGAAACCGGGTTCGGTCGCACCGTTGCGATCAATTTCGACACGTTCGACGGCGGGGGCCGATTCCCGGGCCGCGTCCGCGCCGCGCCGGGGCCGTGCGAGGGCCCGGCGCCCCGCCGTCAGCACCATCAGGGCGGCGACCCCCGCGGCGCCCGGCACGAGGAACCCCCAGGAGGTCCCGACGTCTTCGACGACCGGTCCCGTCACTGCGGTGCCGGCGGCCGCACCGACGCCGAAGGTGGTCACCAGCCAGGAGAACGCCTCGGTGACCGTGCCCCGGGGCGCGTGGCGGTCGATGACGATGAACGAGCAGGCGAGCGCGGGCGCCAGGAACAACCCGGAGACGCCGGCCAGCACCAGCATCGGGGCCACGCCCGGGGTGAGCGCGAGCGGCAGGTAGCCGAGGGCCAGCGCCGCGACGATCGCCCGCAACCGGGGCTCGGGGGCACCGGCCCACTGCCGGGCGCCGTACGCCGCGCCGCCGACCAGGGCGCCGAAGCTGAGCGCGGCCAGCAGCCAGCCGTAGATCGCGTCCCGGCCGTGGTCGTCCGCGTACGCCACCCCGGCGACGGTGATCGAGCCGAGCGCGAGCCCGACGAAGAGGAACGCCACGAAGACGACCCGGAGCGCGGGCGAGCGCAGCGCGCCGAGCCAGTGGGCCTCCCGGGGCGCGGATCGCCAGGTGCGGGACGGCTCGGACGCCACGACGGCGAGGGTGCCGAGGACGCCCAGCACGTTGATCACCAGCAGCGCGGCGGACTCGGACCCGACGGCGACGAGCACCGTGATCAGCAGCGGGCCCACGGTGAACAGGACTTCCTGGGCTATCGCGTCCATGGCGTACGCCCGGTGCACCAGCGCCTCGCGCCCCAGCACGCTCGACCACAGGGCGCGCAGGCCGCCCTCCAGCGGCGGGGTGAAGAGGCCGGCGACCACGACGGCCGCGTACGCGAGGGGCAGCGTCCCGATCCCGGCGAAGGCCAGCAGCACCATCCCGAGGCCGGACACCACGGCCGCGGGCAGTTGGACGCGCGGCTGCCCCTTGAGGTCCACGGCCCGGCCCAGCAGCGGCTGACCGACGGCGGTCGCGAGGCCGTACGCGGCGGCGAGCCCGCCGGCGAGGCTGTAGCTGCCGCCCTCGGCCCGGGTGAACAGCACGATGGCCACGGGCCCGGTGACGTGCGGCAGCCGCCCCACCAGCGTGCCGGTGAGCAGGCGCGCCGCGTACGGCGCCCTGAGCACGTCGGCGTAGCCGACGGCCTGCGCGCCCCCGCCGCCGGCTCCGTCGCCGATGCCTCCTGTGGCCATGTCCCGCCCCTTCCGCTCGACAACACCCGAGGTTGTACGTATAACGTCCGGCGTCATACGTACCATGTCGACACCCACCGGTCCACCGCGCCGCCCTCCGATGGGTCCCGACCCGTGCGGGCGGCCGACGGGCGACGAGGACGGCAGCGATGGCACAGGGCCACTCCCCGACCGACACGAGCGGGGCGCGCCGCTTCGACGGGGACGGGCCCCGGCCCACGAGCCGGGACGTGGCCCGGGTCGCCGGCGTCTCCCAGGCCACGGTCTCCCTCGTCTTCGGCGACAAGTGGCGCGGCCGAGTCTCGGAGAAGACCGAGCGAGCGGTGCGCAGCGCGGCGCAGGAGCTCGGCTACCGCCCCAACCTCGCGGCCCGCAGCCTGCGGCTGGGCCGCACCAGGACCGCCCTGCTGGTGGTGCCGGCGCTCACCAACGAGTTCTTCGCCCACGTCTACACGGGCGCGGCGGCGGTCGCCGCCGACCACGGCTTCGGCGTGGTCGTCTACCCCTCCCCCGACGTCGGGACCCCGGCGAAGGACCCCTTCGCATCGGCCAGCGCCGCCCTCGACGGGATCATCGCCTCCTCCATGGCGACCCGGGCCCTCTCCCGGCTCCGGGGCGCCGAACTGCCGCTGGTGATGATCGACAGCGACCCCGCCGACCGGGGGGCGGCAGCGCACGTGAACCTGGACATCGCCGACGGCGTGCGCCAGGTCGCCGACCACCTGCTCGCCCTCGGCCACCGCCGGTTCCTGCACCTGGCGTCCGCGGTGGACGCCTGGACCTTCGACGTCCGCGCCCGGTCCCTGCGCGAGGCCGTCGGCGCCGTGCCCGGCACGGAACTGCGGACCGTGCGCAGCCCGCTGGACGTCCACCGGGCGCACGAAGCCGTCGCCGCCGCGCTCGCCGGGCCGGACCCCGTGCCCACCGCGATCGTGTGCGACGGGGACGTGCTGGCCGCCGGTGCCTGCAAGGCGGTGCGCCGCCGCGGACTGCGCATCCCCGAGCACGTCTCCGTCACCGGCTTCGACGACCTGGCGCTCGCCAGCGCCCTGGAACCGGAGTTGACGACGGTCAACCTGCCAGCCGAACGCCTCGGCGAGCGGGCCATGTCGGCGCTCCTCGCGGTCCTCGACGGCCGCGCTCCCACCGACGGCGACCTGCCCGTCCAGTTGGTCGCCCGCGCCTCCACCGCTCCCCCGCACGGCCCGTGAGGACGTTTCCTACGAGGGCGTTGCGGACCCCTTGCAACCCTTGAGGGGGCGTCCGGAGCCGTGTCACGATCACGATCATGACGAGTCCGGCGGAGACACCGATCGACGCCGTCCTGGTCGGGGCGGTGGACGCGGCGCCGGGTTCGGCGGCCGTGGCCGCCGGAGCGCGGCTGGCCGTCCGGCACGCGGGCCGGCTGGAGGTGTACGACACCGACGCCTTCCTGCGCGGCGGATCCGCCCCGCGCTGCGCCGTCGAGGTGCCCCCGGGCGCGGACGGCACGCCCCTGGCCGACGGCGCCGTCCTCGCCGGCCCCACGTGCGTACGGGCGGTCGACTCCACCGGGAACGTCCGCTGGGAGGTGCCGCACCCGACGTGGCACGGCGGCCCGCCGCATCCGCAAGCGCCCGACGCCCCGGCCGTCAGCCCGGACGGCACCCTGGTCAGCGCGGTCGTACCGGCGCTGGCGGAGCCCGCGAGCAACGGCACCCGGCCGCCTCATTCCCCCGGCGGCCCCGGCTACGGGCGGGACGTGCTGCTGCTCCTGGACGCCGCGACGGGTCGCATCCGGTCCGCCCGCCCCGTCAACAGCCGCGCCTCGGTCGTCACCCAGCGCTGGCACCCCGACGGCTCGCTCCTCGCGCTGTCCTGCTGGACCGCCTGGTACGGCTGGTCGACCTGGTGGATCGAGCCCCGGCACGACGGGTTGCACATCCGCGGCGGCACCCGCATGCGGGAGGTGATCGGCTTCCTACCGGGCTCCGCGCGCGCCCTGACGCTACGCCGCGCCGAACTCCTCGCCCCGGAGGACGACCGCGACGAACTCGCCGCGCACGACATCACCGGGGACGAGCCCGTCGCCGTCTACGACCTGGCGGCGCTCGCCGGTCGCCGTGCGGGCCCCGTCGACCTCCGGGAGGGCAGCGACGAGGTGTTCGAAGACGCCCATCTGCTGGCCGGCCGGCACGTCCTGGTGGCCGCTCGTCCTCGCAGTGGGGGCGGAGCGGGGGCGCACCGCCACTGGCTGTGCGACGCCGCCACGCTGCACCCCCTGGGCCGGTTGCGCTATCCGGTGCCGGTGGGACGGGTGACACCGCTCGGCGACGGCTCCTGGCTCACCGTCGGCACCCACGGCTTCCACCACTGGTCGCTGCCCTGACCGCCCGGCCCGGGACGTGCGCGAGGGGCGCCCCGGGCCGGATGTCCGTCCGACCCGCAGCGCCCCTCACCCGTACTGCGACGCAGGCTCCCTGCCGGGCCCGCTACTTCTCGTCGGCGTCCTCGGCCGCGTCGTCGGCGGCGTCGTCCGCCTCGGCACTCGGCGCACCGTCCGACTCCTGCTCCAGCAGCCGGGCGAGCTGACTGCCCACGATGCGCTTGAACTTCCTCTTCTGGGGCCTCGTGCGGTCCAGGACCGCCACCTCCAGCCGCTCCGCCGGAATCTCGCGCTCGTTGCCGTTGGTCTGGTTCGACAGCGCCTGCACCGCCAGCTTCAGCGCCTCCGCCAACGTCATCCCGTCGCGGTGGCGCTGGTCCAGGAAGGTGCTGATCTGCTCGGCGTTGCCGCCGACCGCGACCGAGCCGTGCTCGTCCACGATCGACCCGTCGTGCGGCAACCGGTAGATCTGGTCGCCCTCCGCGGTCGCCCCGACCTCGGCGACGACCAGTTCGACCTCGTAGGGCTTCTCGGCCTGGCTGGAGAAGATCGTGCCGAGCGTCTGGGCGTAGACGTTCGCCAGGCCCCGCGCGGTCACGTCGTCCCGGTCGTAGGTGTAGCCCCGCAGGTCGGCGTAGCGCACGCCGCCGATGCGGAGGTTCTCGTACTCGTTGTACTTGCCGGCCGCGGCGAACCCGATGCGGTCGTAGATCTCGCTGAACTTGTGCAGGGCACGGGACGGGTTCTCGCCGACGAACACGATGCCGTCGGCGTACTGCAGCACAACGAGGCTGCGTCCACGGGCGATGCCCTTCCGGGCGTACTCGGCCCGGTCCTGCATGGCCTGGGCGGGCGAGACATAGAACGGCGTCGTCACCGGCTATCCGTCCCTTTCTGTCTTTGGACTGTCAGTGGCGAAGGCGTCACAGGAGCGCGGCGCGCGGGCCGTCGGGCTGGTCGAGTCGGCGCTCCACCACGGCCCGGGCGACCTCGGAGGACTCCTCCTCGGTGAGCCGGCGCACGCCTTCGTCGGTGATGACCGTGACGAGCGGGTAGATCCGGCGCGCCACGTCGGGTCCGCCGGTCGCCGAGTCGTCGTCGGCGGCGTCGTACAGCGCCTGGATGACCAGGGTGACGACCTGTTCCTCGGTCAGGTCGTCCCGGTAGAGCTTCTTCAGGGAGCCGCGGGCGAAGACCGAGCCGGACCCGGTCGCGGCGAACCCCTGCTCCTCGGAGCGGCCGCCGGTGACGTCGTACGAGAAGATCCGGCCCTTCCCGCGGTCGACGTCGTACCCGGCGAAGAGCGGTACGACGGCCAGGCCCTGCATCGCCATGCCGAGGTTGCCCCGGATCATGGTCGAGAGCCGATTCGCCTTGCCCTCCAAGGAGAGCTGGGCGCCCTCCACCTTCTCGAAGTGCTCCAGCTCCAACTGGAAGAGCTTCACCATCTCCACCGCGAGGCCCGCGGTGCCCGCGATGCCCACGGCCGAGTACTCGTCGGCGGGGAACACCTTCTCGATGTCGCGCTGGGCGATCATGTTGCCCATCGTGGCCCGCCGGTCACCGGCGAGCACCACGCCGCCGGGGAAGGTGACCGCGACGATGGTCGTGCCGTGCGGAGCCTCGAAGGAGCCTTGGACCGCGGGCACGGCACGCTTGCCGGGCAGCAGCTCCGGGGCGTGCTCGCCGAGGAAGTCCAGGAACGAGGACGAGCCGGGCGTCAGGAAGGCTGCCGGCAGACGCCCGGTGTTACGAGGATTGGCTTCCACGCGTTTCCTTCCGGGTAGGCGGCGGCCCGACACCGAAGCGCGGGCCGATCTTACGAACTGTGCACGGACCTTACCCGCGCCGTGACCGGTCATCCGCCCCGGTGCCCCGCGGTGGGCGGCGGCACCGGGACGAACGGCCGATGGAGTCCCCCGGGGGCCGCGGGCCCCCGCGGGGTCAGGAGGAGTTACTCTCCGCCCTTCTGTACGAAGGAGCGCACGAAGTCCTCCGCGTTCTCCTCCAGGACGTCGTCGATTTCGTCCAGCACGGAGTCAACGTCGTCGGACAGCTTCTCCTGGCGCTCCTTGAGGTCCTCGGATGCCTGCGCGTCCTGCGCCTGCTCCTCGACCTCCTCGGTGGAACGCGTGGCCTTCTGCTGTCCGCCGCCGGTGTCCTTGGTCGCCATGTCCCTCACCCCGCTCGGTTAGCCCTGACGTGAGTCGTCCGGTCAATGTCGTCCGGTCAAGATCAGACGCTACCCAGACATTACAAGGAGCGTCCGACAACGGCCCTGCACTTGTCCCAACGCCCGGGGTCACCGTGGTGATCCCGAAGGCTTTCGGAGATGATTCCCGAGCGGAGGTCTTTTAGCCGCCGGAGAGCACCCGGACCAGGTCCTCCGCGGTGCGGCAGCGGTCCAGCAGCTCCTTGACGTGGTTGCGCGTGCCGCGCAGCGGCTCCAGGGTCGGCACCCGCTGGAGGGAGTCCCGACCGGGGAGGTCGAAGATCACCGAGTCCCAGGAGGCGGCGGCCACGTCGTCCGCGTACTGCTCCAGGCACCGCCCGCGGAAGTAGGCCCGGGTGTCCTCCGGCGGCTTCGTCTCGGCGCGCACGACGTCGTCCTCGTCCAGCAGCCGCTGCATCTTGCCGCGGGCCGCCAGACGGTTGTACAGCCCCTTGTCGGGCCGCACGTCGGCGTACTGGAGGTCCACCAGGTGCAGCCGGGCGGCGTCCCAGTCCAGCCCGTCCCGCCGGCGGTAGCCCTCCATCAGCTCCTTCTTCGCCACCCAGTCCAGCTCGCCGGACAGGCTCATCGGATCGTTCTCCAGGCGGTTGAGGGTGTCCTCCCAACGCGCCAGGACGTCCTTGGTCTGTTCGTCCGCGTCCACCCCGAAGCGCTCCTCCACGTACTTGCGCGCCAGCTCGTAGTACTCCATCTGGAGCTGGACGGCGGTGAGCGTGCGACCGCTGCGGAGCGTGATCAGCCGCTTGAGGTCCGGGTCGTGCGAGACCTGGTGGAGGGTGCGCACGGGCTGCTCGACGGCGAGGTCGACCGCGATGAAGCCGTCCTCGATCATGGAGAGCACCAGGGCCGTGGTGCCCAGCTTCAGATAGGTCGAGATCTCGGAGAGATTGGCGTCCCCGATGATCACGTGGAGCCTGCGGTACTTCTCCGCGTCCGAGTGCGGCTCGTCGCGGGTGTTGATGATCGGGCGCTTGAGGGTGGTCTCCAGACCCACCTCCACCTCGAAGTAGTCGGCCCGCTGGCTGATCTGGAACCCGTGCTCGTGGCCGTCCTGGCCGATTCCGACCCGGCCCGCACCGGTGACGACCTGGCGGCAGACGAAGAACGGCGTCAGGTGCCGCACGATGTCCGAGAACGGGGTCTCCCGCTTCATCAGGTAGTTCTCGTGGGTGCCGTAGGAGGCGCCCTTGTTGTCGGTGTTGTTCTTGTACAGGTGGATGGGCTGCGCGCCGGGGAGCTGGGCGGCCCGCTCGGCGGCCTGGGCCATGATCCGCTCGCCGGCCTTGTCCCACAGCACGGCGTCCCTCGGGTTGGTCACCTCGGGCGAGCTGTACTCGGGGTGCGCGTGGTCGACGTAGAGCCGGGCACCGTTGGTGAGGATCACGTTCGCCAGGCCGATGTCCTCGTCGGTGAGCTGGCTGGAGTCGGCGGCCTCACGGGCGAGGTCGAAGCCGCGGGCGTCCCGCAGCGGATTCTCCTCCTCGAAGTCCCAGCGGGCGCGGCGCGCCCGGTGCATCGCCGCCGCGTACGCGTTGACGATCTGGGACGAGGTGAGCATGGCATTGGCGTTCGGGTGTCCCGGAACGGAGATCCCGTACTCCGTCTCGATGCCCATTACTCGCCGTACGGTCATGCGGCCCTCCTTGCCCGGCGGCGCTCCCGTTCGGGAACGGCGCTCAAGTACCGCTGGTGCTCCGGTGCGCACGCGGTGCCCGACCCCGCACTGCGCGACTCGGCGGTACCGCAGAGCCTAGAACGCCTCTGCGCTGGTGGGGAGATCGATTTCGTCATTGCTGGTTATGGGCTGGTTATGGCCCGCTGGGGAAAGAAACCGGCTGCGGATGCCCGGCCGGGGCATCCGCAGCCGGTGTGCCCGTTTAGAGGTACTGACCGGTGTTCGCCACCGTGTCGATGGAGCGTCCGGTGTCGGCGCCCTGCTTTCCGGTGACAAGGGTACGGATGAACACGATCCGCTCGCCCTTCTTTCCGGAGATCCGGGCCCAGTCGTCCGGGTTGGTGGTGTTCGGCAGGTCCTCGTTCTCCTTGAACTCGTCCACACACGCCTGGAGGAGGTGGGCGACCCGCAGACCCTTTTGGTTGTGGTCGAGGAATGCCTTGATGGCCATCTTCTTCGCCCGGTCGACGATGTTCTGGATCATCGCGCCGGAATTGAAGTCCTTGAAGTACAGGACTTCCTTGTCGCCGTTGGCGTACGTGACCTCCAGGAAGCGGTTCTCCTCGGATTCCGCGTACATCTGCTCGACGACGGACTGGATCATCGCCTGGGCCGCGGCCTCCTTGGAGCCCCGGTGCTCCGAGACGTCGTCGGCGTGCAGCGGGAGCGTCGCGGTGAGGTACTTCGCGAAGATGTCCTTCGCCGCCTCGGCGTCCGGGCGCTCGATCTTGATCTTCACGTCGAGCCGGCCGGGGCGCAGGATCGCCGGGTCGATCATGTCCTCGCGGTTGGAGGCGCCGATCACGATCACGTTCTCCAGGCCCTCGACGCCGTCGATCTCGGCGAGGAGCTGCGGGACGATGGTGTTCTCCACGTCCGAGCTGACGCCGGAGCCGCGGGTGCGGAACAGGGACTCCATCTCGTCGAAGAAGACGATGACGGGCGTGCCCTCCGACGCCTTCTCCCGGGCCCGCTGGAAGACCAGTCGGATGTGCCGCTCGGTTTCGCCGACGTACTTGTTGAGCAGCTCGGGGCCCTTGATGTTGAGGAAGTAGCTCTTCCCCGCGGGCTGCCCGGTGACCTCGGCGACCTTCTTGGCAAGGGAGTTGGCGACGGCCTTGGCGATCAGCGTCTTGCCGCAGCCGGGCGGGCCGTACAGCAGGATGCCCTTGGGCGGCCGGAGTTCGTGCTCCTTAAAGAGGTCGGGGTGGAGGTAGGGGAGCTCGACGGCGTCGCGGATCATTTCGATCTGGCCGCCGAGGCCGCCGATCCGTTCGTAGTCGACGTCCGGGACCTCTTCGAGGACGAGTTCCTCGACCTCGCTCTTGGGGACGACCTCGTAGACGTACCCCGAGCGCGGCTCCAGCAGCAAGGCGTCGCCGGGGCGGATGGTGGCGTCCAGCAGCGGCTCGGCGAGCCGCACCACCCGCTCCTCGTCGGTGTGCCCGACCACCAGGGCCCGCTCGCCGTCCTCCAGGACCTCCTTGAGGGTGACGATGTCCCCGGCGCGCTCGAAGGCCATGGCCTCGACCACGTTGAGCGCTTCGTTGAGCATGACCTCCTGGCCGCGCCGCAGCTCTTCGAGGTCGATGCTGGGGCTGACGTTCACCCGGAGCTTGCGGCCCCCGGTGAAGATGTCGCAGGTCCCGTCCTCGTTCGCGGTCAGGAAGACCCCGAAGCCGGCCGGTGGCTGCGCGAGCCGGTCGACCTCCTCCTTGAGGGCCACGATCTGGTCCCGGGCCTCACGGAGCGTGTTGGCGAGCCGCTCGTTCTGAGCGGACACGCCGGCCAGGTTGGTCTGCAGCTCGACGATCCGCTCTTCGAGAATCCTCGTGTGTCGCGGAGAGTCGGCGAGCTTGCGGCGCAGGACGGCGATCTCCTGCTCGAGATAGGCGACCTGGCCGGCTGGGTCCTCAGACCCCCGCCCGGGCCGGATGCCGCGGTTGATGTCGTCGTCGTGGGCTGCCACGGTCCTCACCTCCTCCAAGGGGAGCTGGACGCTTCCTGACCCTACCTGGGCGGGTGGTGATTGAAACCCCTAGATCACAAAGACGGTCGGGGCGTGTCCGATCTTCACCCTTGCGCTCTCCCTCACGCCAGGGGGATACCCACCCAGCACCATCCGAAAGCGGTCGGTTGTTATCGTCGAGGTGTTCAACACCCGTCAGGGCTGGCGCGAATTGCTTCGCGGTGCGCACCGGACGCTTCACCCGACGCAGGAACGGCAGGAGACATGACCGTGCAGCACGAGGCCCCGTCCCCGGACGCCACCGAGGCGCTGGAGGTCTGGATCGACCAGGACCTGTGCACGGGCGACGGGATCTGCGCCCAGTACGCGCCCGACGTGTTCGAGCTGGACATCGACGGTCTCGCGTACGTGAAGAGCGCCGACGACGAACTGCTCCAGGAACCGGGTGCCACGACCCGGGTGCCGCTGCCGTTGCTGCGCGACGTGGTGGACTCCGTCAAGGAGTGCCCGGGCGACTGCATCCACGTCCGACGGGCCGCGGACGGCGTCGAAGTCTACGGCCCCGACGCGGAGTAACGATTCGGTCACTCTCCGCGTGCAGTTCGGTCGGTGGACGCGCGTCTCACATCGCGGCGGTGTCCGACTGCCCCTGCACGGTGCGCACGAACGCCCCGCCCCGCCACTTCCAGGACACCTGCTCCTGCTCGTCGGGGCAGCAGGTCGGCACGTCCGGTGACGAGTAGCCGAGCAGGGTGGCGCGCACCGCGCCGTCGCGCACGGCGAGATCGCTGACGCTGAGCCCGTCCGCGGGCGTCAGCAGCGTCGCGACGACCCTGGGCTGGCCGTCCTTCGCCCGGTTCAGCACGTAGATGCCGGCGGGCGGGCTGCCCGAGCCCGCGTTGCAGCGGGCCGTGACCACGCTCTCCTGCCCGCCGTCGCCGTCCAGGTCGCCGATCGCCTTCCCGGTCACGACGCCGACGGTGCCGGGGCACTCCAGCGGCAGCCGCACGTCCGCGGGGTCGGGCGCGGCCGTGGTCGCCTTGCGCTCCGGCTGGTTGGCGGTGGCGCCGTCGGGTTGGAACAGTCCCGCGAGGGCCACGACGCCGGCCATCGCGGCGGCGGTGGCGAGCCAGTGGACCGGTCGGGTCCGGGTGTGCGCGAGGTCCGGGACTGCGGAGGGCTGCACGCGGGAAGTCTCCTGTGACGACGGTGGAACGAAGAACAGGGATCGTGGCGGACGAGCTGCGGGAGGCCGGCGAGGGAGCTGGAGGGCGTCCGGGCGGCGGTGTGCGAAGAGGTTTGCATCGTGCCACACGTCACAAGGGCTCGGAACAGCGGGGGCGAAGGCGAGTTCGCGGGCGGCCGCTGCCAATGCGACGGCGCCGCGGGCGAGTTCCCGGTTCCGGTGGAGAACTCGCGCGCGGCGCCGTTCGGTTGTCGGTGGCCCGGTGTCGACACCGGGTCGGACGGGGCTTCGTCAGCCCTTGCCCTGGGCGTCCTTGTCGCCGCCCCAGCCGACGTAGTCCTCGCCGTAGGCACCCTTGGCCGGGCGGCGGCGGCGCATCGGCGGCTCCACCCCGTCCGCGAGGCGGCGGGCGGTGACCAGGAAGCCGGTGTGGCCGATCATCCGGTGGTCGGGGCGGACGGCCAGGCCCTCGACGTGCCAGTTGCGGATCATCGACTCCCACGGCTGCGGCTCGGCGAAGCAGCCGATCTCGCGGATGGCCTCGACGGTGCGGGCGAGCTGCGTGGTCGTCGCCACGTAGCAGCACAGGATGCCGCCGGGGACCAGCGCCTTGGAGGCGACGTCCAGGCACTCCCAGGGCGCCAGCATGTCCAGGATGACCCGGTCCACGTCCGTGTCCGAGAGGTTGTCCTGGAGGTCGCCGACGGTGAGCTCCCAGGCGGGGTGCGGCCCGCCGAAGTAGCGCTCCACGTTCTGCTGGGCGATCTCCGCGAAGTCCTGGCGGCGCTCGTAGGAGTGCAGCATGCCGTGGTCGCCGATGGCGCGCAGCAGGAAGGCGCTGAGGGAGCCGGAGCCCACCCCCGCCTCGACGACGCGCGCGCCGGCGAAGATGTCGGCGAAGGCCAGGATCTGACCCGCGTCCTTGGGGTAGACCACGGCGGCGCCGCGGGGCATGGACAGGACGTAGTCGGGGAGCAGGGGGCGCAGCGCGAGGTACGCGACGTTCCCCGTGGTGCGGACAACACTGCCCTCGGGAGCGCCGATCAGCTCGTCGTGCGGGAAGGACCCCTTGTGGGTGTGGAAGTTCTTCCCGGCTTCGAGCGTGAAGGTGTAGTGGCGACCCTTGGGGTCGGTGAGCTGGACCTGGTCCCCGACCTTGAAGGGCCCGCGTCGGCGGGCGGCACCGGTCGGTTCGGACATGTGACCAGCCTACCGGCCCGCGCGCCCCGTCGATGACCACCCGCGGCCGGCCGGGAGCCGGCCGGGTACGGTCGCGGCGACGGTCAGCGCGCCATTGCGGCGACGAAGGCGCGTTCGACGTCGGCCGTGGACAGGACGCCGTAGATCTCGCCGGTGTCCTCGACGACCAGGTACTCCGTCGCCGGGTTCGCCCGCAGCCGGTCGAGCAGGGGTTCGCCGGCGAGGTCGGCGGACACCCGCATGCCGTCCGTGAGGTCCTGGGCGAGGCCGCTGACGGCGACCCAGGGGCGGCGGTGCTCCGGGACCCCGACGATCGCGGTCTCGCGCACGAGGGCCGTGGGGTGGCCCTGGCCGTCGACGATGACCAGGGCGCGGGCGCCCGCTTCGTTGGCCCGGCGCAGCGCCTCGGAGAGCGGGGTGTGGGACTCCACGGGCACCGCGCGGCGGGTGAGGGTGCGGGCGGCGAGTTCGGGGAGGTGCTCGCGCAGCCGGGCCATGCGCAGGCTGTTGCCGGCGCCGGTCCAGATGATGGCGGCGAGGATCGCGGCGAGCAGGGCGTCCGTGACGGTCTCGGTGCCGCCGATCTTCTGGCTGGGGTTGCCGAGGGCGCCGGTGTGGGTGAGCAGCGGGAGGCCGATGAGGACGGCGACGGCGAGCGCCCGGCCGACCCAGGCCGCGGCGACGGTGCCGCTCATCGGCTTGCCGGTGATCTTCCACACGACGGCGCGCAGCATGCGGCCGCCGTCCAGCGGGAGGCCGGGCAGCAGGTTGAAGATCGCCACGATGAGGTTGGAGATCATCAGTCCGGCGAGCAGCACGCCGGGGACGGTGCCGGGCTCCACGGCCTGCATGCCCAGGTAGAAGACGCCGGCCAGCACCAGGGAGAGCAGCGGTCCGACGAAGGCGAGGACGAACTCGCGGCCGGGGGTCTCGGACTCCTTCTCGATCTCCGACACCCCGCCGAAGAACTGGAGCTGGATGCGGCGCACCGGCAGCTTGTAGCGGAGGGCGACGACGGTGTGGGCCAGTTCGTGGACGAGCACGGAGGCGTAGAAGGCGACCGCGAAGAAGAGGGAGACGAGGTAGCTCAGCCCGCCCAGCTCGGGGAGCACTCGGTTGAGCTGGCCGCCGAAGACCCAGGTGATCAGTGCGGCGACGAGGAACCAGCTCGGTGCGACGTACACGGGCACGCCGAAGGGGCGGCCCATGAGGATGCCGCCTCCGGGGCCGTCGGGGCGCCGCCGCTTCTTGCCGTCGTCCGGGGGCGCGCCGCCCGCGGACGATGACGCGCGTGAGCGCTCGCTGCTGGAGTGGTCCTCGTTCACGGGGTCCCTTCGTCGCGAGGTCGCCGGGGGTCCGGTCCTTCGATCATGCAGTGCTGTCTCCCCTGACGTCGATGGTATTGCGCTCGCTGTCAGTGGCGGGCCGTAGGGTCTGCGTCATGAGGACGAGCGAACAGGTCCCCGGGGCACGGGGGGCGGGTGCTGTGCCGATGTCGTTGTCGCCGTCACGGGCGAGCGATTTCATGCAGTGCCCTCTGTTGTACCGGTTCCGGGTGATCGACAGGCTGCCGGAGAAGCCGAGCGAGGCCGCCACCCGGGGCACGCTGGTGCACGCGGTGCTTGAGCGCCTGTTCGACGCCCCGGCGGCGGAGCGCACGCCGCCGCGGGCGAAGTCGCTGGTGCCGGGCCAGTGGGACCGGCTGTTGGAGGGCCGTCCGGAGCTCGGCGGGCTGTTCGCCGAGGACGAGGGGGGCGTGCGGCTGGCCCGCTGGCTGGGCGAGGCGGAGGCGCTGGTGGAGCGCTGGTTCTCGTTGGAGGACCCGACGCGCCTTGAGCCGGCCGAGCGGGAGATGTTCGTGGAGGCGGAGCTTGATTCGGGGCTGCGGCTGCGCGGGGTGATCGACCGGGTGGACGTGGCGCCGACCGGCGAGGTCCGGATCGTCGACTACAAGACCGGCAAGGCCCCCCGCCCCGAGTACAGCGAGGGCGCGCTGTTCCAGATGAAGTTCTACGCGCTGGTGATCTGGCGGCTGAAGAAGGTGGTGCCGCGCCGGCTCCAGTTGGTGTACCTGGGCAGCGGTGACGTGGTGACGTACGACCCGGTGCCGAGCGATCTGGAGCGGGTGGAGCGCAAGCTGCTGGCCCTGTGGGAGGCGATCCGGCTGGCGACGGAGTCGGGCGACTGGCGCCCGCGGCCCACGAAGCTGTGCGGCTGGTGCGACCACCAGGCGCTCTGCCCCGAATTCGGCGGGACTCCCCCGGTCTATCCGCTGAGCGTTTCCCCGGCCGCGTCGGCCGAGGGCGGTCAGGGCAGAATGGGTTCCGACCCGATGTGAGGAGTTCCTGTGGCTATCCGCGTCCTGCTGGTCGACGACCAGCCGTTGCTGCGCACCGGCTTCCGGATGATTCTGGAGGCGGAGCAGGACATCGCGGTCGTCGGCGAAGCCGGCGACGGCCTCCAGGCGCTCGACCAGGTGCGGGCGCTCCAGCCCGACGTGGTGCTGATGGACATCCGCATGCCGCGGATGGACGGGGTGGAGGCGACCCGGCAGATCACCGGCCCCGGCCGGGACGGCCCGGCGAAGGTGTTGGTGCTGACGACGTTCGATCTCGACGAGTACGTGGTGGAGGCGTTGCGCGCCGGGGCGAGCGGCTTCCTGCTCAAGGACGCCCCGGCCAATGAGTTGGTGCAGGCGATCAGGGTGGTCGCGGCGGGCGAGGCGATGTTGGCCCCCAGCATCACCCGGCGCCTCCTCGACAAGTACGCGGGCCATCTGCCCTCCGGTGACGAGCCGGTGCCGGACACGCTGCACACGCTGACCGAGCGCGAGGTCGAGGTGTTGAAGCTGGTGGCGCGCGGTCTGTCCAATGCGGAGATCGCCGCGGACCTGTTCGTCAGCGAGACGACCGTGAAGACGCACGTGGGCCACGTGCTGACGAAGCTGGGGCTGCGCGACCGGGTGCAGGCCGCGGTGTACGCGTACGAGAGCGGTCTGGTCCGCCCCGGCGCGCAGTAGCGGCCGGCCCGGAGGTACGGACGGAAGGAGCGGCGGCGGGCCCGGGCCCGCCGCCGCTCCTTCGTGTGTGCTTGCCGCGCCCCTCCGCGGGAGCCGCCGCAGGGGTAACTAGCTGTTGCGGAGCACCCAGAGCTGGAGGTCGGAGCTGGCGTTCAGCAGCGTGTCGCCGCCCAGGATGCCGGAGCGCACGGCGATGTGCTGCTTGCCCTGCCACAGCGGCAGCACCGGCACGTCGGTGGCGACGATGTCCTGCATCTGGGTGAACTCCTTGGACGCGGCCCCCCGGTCGGCCTGGCGGCGGGACTGCGGGATCAGGGCCCGTGCCTCGGCGCTGACGTAGGGCGAGTTGAGGAAGTTGCCCTTCTCCAGGAACGGGGCGATGTAGTTGTCCGGGTCCGGGAAGTCGGGGAACCAGCCCATGCCGTACACGGGGTAGTCACCGCGCTTCTGGGCGGTGCGGAAGGAGGACCACTCGGCGCCCTCGATGGTGACGGAGAAGAGCTTGGAGGCGTTCAGCTGGTCCCGCAGGGCCTCGAACTCCCGGGCGGTGCCGGCGCCGTAGCGGTCGGTGGTGTAGTGCAGCTTCAGTTCCACCGGGGCCTTGATGTTGGCCTTCTTCAGGATGTTCGCGGCCTTCGCGACGCTGGGCTCGCCGTACTGGTTGTAGAAGGAGTTCTTGTGGGCGCCGATGTTCGCCGGGATGAGCGAGTACAGCGGCTCCGCGGTGGTTCCGTAGACCTTTCCGGCGAGTTGGCCGCGGTCGACGACGGCGGCCATGGCCTGCCGCACCGCCTTGTCCTTCACCGAGGGGTGGTTGGTGTTGAAGGCGAGGTAGCGGATCGAGAGCCCCGGCATCTCGATGAGCTCGATGCCCTTCTTGGGCTTCTCCTCCAGCTCCTTGATCTGACTCGGGGACATTTCCCGGGTCATCACGTCGATGTCGCCCTTCTCCAGGGCCTCGCCCATGGCGGTGGCGTCCTTGAAGATCCGCAACTCGACCTTCTTGTTCCGCACCTTGACGTCACCGGTGTACGACTCGTTCCGGGTGAAGACCACCTTGGTGACCTCGTCGCCGGAGACTTCGGGCTTCATGGTGTACGGGCCCGAGCCGTCCACCTGGAAGCCCGCGCGCAGCTTCTTCCCGTCGTACTGCTTCTTGTTGACGATGCCGGCGGCGGGCGTGGAGAGCTTGTACGGGAAGGTGGCGTCCGGGGACGCGAGGTGGAAGACCACCTCGTCGTCGCCCTTGGTCTCGATGGTGTCGACGGTCGACAGCAAGGTGGCCGTGCCGTTGTCCGCGTTGATGTTCTGCACCCGCTCCAGGGAGTACTTCACGTCCTCCGCGGTGATCGGGGTGCCGTCGGCGAAGGCGAGTCCGCTGCGCAGCTTGCAGCGGTAGCTCTCGCTTGACCTGTCCGTGAAGCCGCAGGACTGGGCCGCCTCGGGGACCGGCTGACCGCCGCCGCGGGGCGCGTGCATCAGGGTCTGGACGGTCTGGCGGAGCACGTTCCAGGCGCCGGTGTCGTACGCGTACGCCGGGTCGAGCGGCGCCGGACTGCCCTTGCCGGCGGTGAGTTGGTCCGTGGTGCCGACGACGATGGTGCCGCCGCCGCTGGCGTCGCCCCCCGAATCGCCGCAGGCGACGAGCGCGGGCGCGAGCAGCCCGACCACGGCCGGCAGCGCCAAAGTCTTACGGTTCATCCTGGACGTTCTCCTCATCCGGCACTGGGTACTGCGGGTCCGAAGACCCGCGAAGACAGTAGTCGGATGCGTCAGGTGCGTTTGACCGGCCCGAAGTTGGGGCGATTTCGCTCAGTGATCGTCCATGCCTCTGCGGCGACGAAGACCCTGCGGAATGTTTCGTAAGGGCGAAATGCTCCGCGCCGGCACCCTCACCCAGGACACGCTGCGTGACGAACGTCACGCCGAAAAATTAATGCGGAGACTCCAGGGAAAATGGATCCGGATTCAACCAACGCGGAATAACGAAAAGACCGTTCCGAAATCAGAACGACCTAATTCTTTCTTGCATTCATGATGCAAGGACAGTAGCGCGGGTCTGGCCGGCGGTGGGCCGTCAGTGCGTCGAAGCGGCGAACCGGCGCAGGAAGGCCAGGTCGACGTCCTGGAGGGAGTCCACCACCACCCGGCCCTGCGCGGCCGCGATCGGGGCGACGGACGGCACGGCGACCACCGGGCAGCCGGCGGCCTCGGCCGAGGCGACCCCGGTCGCGGTGTCCTCGATGACGGCGCAGCGGGCGGGCTCGAAGCCCAGCCCCCGGGCGGCCAGCAGGTACGGATCGGGGTGCGGCTTGGTGCGCGGGACCTCGTCCCCGGCGACGGAGAGCGCGAAGTCGTGCGGTACGGCGTCCAGCACCCGGTCGATGATGCGGCGGTGCGAGGCGGAGACCAGGGCGGTGGGGACCTCCTGGGCGGCCAGCTCGGCCAGCAGCCGCTGCACCCCCGGCATGAGCGGCACGCCCTCGCTGATGCGCTTCTCGAAGGCGTCGTTCAGCAGCACGGTGAGCTCGGGGAGGGCGATGGCGGCGCCGGTGACCTCGATCAGATAGCCCGCGCTGCGCGTCATCGGGCCGCCCACGACCACCTCGCGCCACGCCTCGTCCAGCTCGTGTCCCAGCTCGGCGAAGACCCGCACCTCGGCGTCCCACCAGAAGCCCTCGGTGTCCACCAGGGTGCCGTCCATGTCCAGCAGAACGGCCTGGAGGGCCGCACCGTCCGCCGTCTGAGTGGGGGACGTGGGGATCGTGCTGGTCATCGGCACACCTCCGGAAGGGACGAGAAGGCCGGCCGCCCCTTCCCCACGGCTTCCCCGCTGGGACTGGCGACCGGCCTGCGTTGGACCGACCAGTTTACGACTCGTCGGACGAACGTGCTGCGAATTGCCCACCGACACCCGTTGGCGGTGTGATGAACGGACTACCGAGCGTTGAAGTACTTGGCCTCCGGGTGGTGGATCACGATCGCGTCGGTGGACTGCTCCGGGTGGAGCTGGAACTCCTCGGACAGCTGGACGCCGATCCGCTCCGGCTCCAGCAGGTCCGCGATCTTCGCCCGGTCCTCCAGGTCGGGGCAGGCCCCGTAGCCCAGGGAGAACCGCGCGCCGCGGTACTTCAGCGCGAACATGTCGGTGACGTCGGAGGGGTCCTCGCCGGCGAAGCCGAGTTCGGCGCGGACCCGGGCGTGCCAGTACTCCGCCAGCGCCTCCGCGAGCTGCACGGAGAGCCCGTGCAGCTCCAGGTAGTCGCGGTAGGAGTCGGCGGCGAACAGCTCGGCCGTCGCCTCGCCGATCTTCGAGCCGACCGTGACGACCTGGAGTCCGACCACGTCGACCTCGCCGGACTCCTCCGGACGGAAGAAGTCCGCGAGGCACAGCCGCCGCCCGCGCCGCTGGCGCGGGAAGGAGAACCGGGTCCGCTCGGAGCCGTCCTCGTGCAGCACGATCAGGTCGTCGCCCTTGGAGACGCAGGGGAAGTAGCCGTAGACGACGGCGGCTTCCAGCAGGTTGCGGGTGTGGAGCTGGTCGAGCAGACCGCGCAGCCGGGGCCGGCCCTCGTTCTCGACCAGGTCCTCGTAGCTGGGCCCGTCGCCGGCGCGGGACTGCTTGAGCCCCCACTGACCCTTGAAGAGCGCGCCCTCGTCGACCCAGGAGGCGTACTCCTTGAGCTGGATGCCCTTGATCACCCGGGTGCCCCAGAACGGCGGCTCGGGGACGGGGTTGTCGACGGCGACGTCGGAGCGCGCCGAGCCCTCCTCGACCTGCTCCTCCACCACCGCGGCGGCCGCGGGCCGCACCCGGCGCTGCTTCAGCTCGGGCAGCTTGGCGCCGGGGACGCCGCGCTTGACGCCGATCAGGGCGTCCATCAGGCGCAGCCCCTCGAAGGCGTCCCGGGCGTAGCGGACCTCGCCCTCGTAGATCTCGTGGAGGTCCTGCTCCACGTAGGCACGGGTGAGGGCGGCGCCGCCGAGGATCACGGGGAAGTCCGCCGCGATCCTCCGCTGGTTCATCTCCTCCAGGTTCTCCTTCATGATCACCGTGGACTTCACCAGCAGGCCGGACATGCCGATCACGTCGGCCTTGTGCTCTTCGGCGGCCTCCAGGATCGCGGAGACGGGCTGCTTGATGCCCAGGTTGACCACGTTGTAGCCGTTGTTGGAGAGGATGATGTCGACGAGGTTCTTGCCGATGTCGTGGACGTCGCCGCGCACGGTGGCCAGCACGATCGTGCCCTTGCCCTCGGCGTCGGACTTCTCCATGTGCGGTTCGAGGTAGGCGACCGCGTTCTTCATGACCTCGGCGGACTGGAGCACGAAGGGCAGCTGCATCTGTCCGGAGCCGAAGAGCTCGCCGACGACCTTCATGCCTTCAAGGAGGGTCTCGTTGACGATGTCGAGCGCGGGCCGCTCGGCCAGCGCTGCGTCGAGGTCGTCCTCCAGCCCCTTCTTCTCGCCGTCGACGATCCGCCGCTGGAGGCGCTCCTCCAGGGGCAGCGCCAGCAGTTCCTCGGTCTTGCCGGCCTTCAGCGACTTGGTGTCGACGCCCTCGAACAGCTCCATCAGCCGCTGGAGCGGGTCGTAGTCCTCGGCCCGGCGGTCGTAGATCAGGTCCAGCGCGGTGGTGACCTGCTCGTCGTCGAAGCGGGCGATCGGCAGGATCTTGGAGGCGTGGACGATCGCGGAGTCCAGGCCGGCCTTGACGCACTCGTCGAGGAAGACGGAGTTCAGCAGGATGCGGGCGGCCGGGTTGAGGCCGAAGGAGATGTTGGAGAGCCCCAGCGTGGTCTGCACGTCGGGGTGGCGCCGCTTCAGCTCGCGGATGGCCTCGATGGTGGCGATGCCGTCGCCCCGGGACTCCTCCTGACCGGTGCAGATGGTGAAGGTCAGGGTGTCGATGAGGATGTCCGCCTCGTGGATGCCCCAGTTGCCGGTGAGGTCCTCGATCAGGCGTTCGGCGATGGCGACCTTGGTCTCGACGGTACGGGCCTGGCCCTCCTCGTCGATGGTGAGCGCGATCAGGGCGGCGCCGTGCTCCTGGGCCAGTCGGGTGACCTGGGCGAAGCGCGAGTCGGGGCCGTCGCCGTCCTCGTAGTTGACGGAGTTGATCACGGCCCGGCCGCCGAGCTTCTCCAGGCCGGCGCGGATGACGTCGACCTCGGTGGAGTCGAGCACGATCGGCAGGGTGGAGGCGGTCGCGAACCGACCGGCCAACTCGGCCATGTCGGCGACGCCGTCCCGGCCCACGTAGTCCACGCAGAGGTCGAGCATGTGGGCGCCCTCGCGGATCTGGTCCCGGGCCATCTCCACGCAGTCGTCCCAGCGGGCGGCCAGCATGGCCTCGCGGAACTTCTTCGAACCGTTGGCGTTCGTCCGCTCGCCGATCGCCATGTACGAGGTGTCCTGGCGGAACGGCACGGTCTGGTAGAGGGAGGCGGCGCCGGGCTCGGGGCGCGGCTCGCGCTCGGGCGGCGTGAGGTCGCGCACCCGCTCCACCACCTGGCGCAGGTGCTCCGGGGTGGTGCCGCAGCAGCCGCCGATCAGGGAGAGGCCGTACTCGTGGACGAAGGTCTCCTGGGCGTCGGCCAGGCCCTCGGCGTCCAGCGGGAAGTACGCGCCGTCCTTGCCGAGCACGGGCAGACCGGCGTTCGGCATGCACAGCAGCGGGATGCGGGAGTGGCGGGCCAGATAGCGCAGGTGCTCGCTCATCTCGGCCGGGCCGGTGGAGCAGTTCAGTCCGATCATGTCGATGCCCAGCGGCTCCAGCGCGGTGAGCGCGGCGCCGATCTCCGAGCCGAGCAGCATCGTGCCGGTGGTCTCGAACGCCATCGAGCACAGCAGCGGCACCTGGATGCCCACCGCGTCCATGGCCCGCCGGGCGCCGAGGATGGACGACTTGGTCTGCAGCAGGTCCTGGGTGGTCTCCACGAGCAGCGCGTCCGCGCCGCCGGCGATCAGGCCCTCGGCGTTCGCCTGGAAGCCGTCGCGGAGCGGGGCGTACCCGATGTGGCCGAGGGTCGGCAGCTTGGTGCCCGGGCCGATGGAGCCCAGCACCCAGCGCTGCTGCCCGGTGCTGGCCGTGTACTCGTCGGCCACCTCGCGGGCGATGCGCGCGCCCGCCTCGGACAGCTCGTGGATCCGCTCCGGGATCTCGTACTCGCCGAGGGCGGAGTGGTTGGCGCCGAAGGTGTTCGTCTCGACGCAGTCGACGCCGGCGTCGAAGTAGGCGGCGTGCACCGAGCGGACGATGTCGGGGCGGGTGACGTTCAGGATCTCGTTGCACCCTTCGAGGTCCTGGAAGTCCTCAAGGGTGGGGTCCTGCGCCTGGAGCATGGTGCCCATCGCTCCGTCGGCGACGACGACCCGCGTGGCCAGGGCCTCGCGGAGCGCGGCGACCCGGGCGGGGATGTCGGCGGAGGGTGCGGAAGGGGTGGGCGACGAGGCCATGGACGGGCTCCCTGGGATGCGACGGCTGTCGGCTTTGCGCCGCCCGGTGGGGCGCGCACGGAGTCAGGGTAACCGGGTACGGCGCGCAAGGAGAGGGGTGGTCCATCCCCCGGACGCCCGGGAACGCCGGTGCCACCTGGGGTGATGCACCCCGAAGAAAGGCTGCATCAGAAGTTGTGATGGGGTCGGCGCGGATCCGTGCGCCGGCGCCGGGTGGGTGTCGCCGTGCACGGGCGTCAGCGCCGGAGCCACGGACGCCGGGATGCCGTTCGGGGCGAACATGTCCCCAATTCGTGGGGTTGTGGGGTTCCTGTGAAACTTCCGGGCGCGGGATACTCACACGGCAGCGAACAAGGTCGGCATCGGCCGATAGTGTTCAGCATTGTCGAACAGCAGTGGAGAGGGCCGATCCGATGGCGAAGAACATCCAGTCGCTTGAGCGGGCGGCGGCGATGCTGCGGCTGCTCGCCGGCGGCGAGCGCCGACTGGGCCTGTCGGACATCGCCTCGTCGCTCGATCTGGCGAAGGGCACCGCCCACGGCATCCTGCGCACCCTCCAGGCGGAGGGCTTCGTCGAACAGGACCCGGCGTCCGGCCGCTACCAGCTCGGCGCGGAGCTGCTGCGGCTCGGCAACAGCTACCTCGACGTGCACGAACTGCGCGCCCGCGCCCTGGTGTGGACCGACGACCTGGCCCGCTCCAGCGGTGAGAGCGTCCACCTGGGCGTGCTGCACCAGCACGGCGTGCTGATCGTCCACCACGTCTTCCGCCCGGACGACAGCCGCCAGGTGCTGGAGGTGGGGGCGATGCAGCCGCTGCACTCCACGGCGCTGGGGAAGGTGCTGGCGGCGTACGACCCGGTGGCGCACTCGGAGGCGGTGGAGGCGGAGCGCAAGTCGTTCACGCCCGCGACGTTGACCTCGTTGGAGGACTTCGAGGGGGTGCTCGCCCTCACCCGTGCCCGCGGCTGGGGGGCGGACGTGGAGGAGACCTGGGAGGGCGTCGCCGCGGTCGCGGCCCCCGTCCACGACCGGCGGCGGATGCCGGTGGGCGCGGTCGCCATCACGGGCGCGGTGGAGCGGATCTGCACCGTCGGCGAGGAGGGCCGGGAACTGCGGCCCGAGCTGATCACGGCCGTACGGGAGTGTGCCCGGGCGGTCTCCCGGGACCTGGGCGCCGGGCGGTTCTGACCCCCGTACGCACACCGCCGCACCCACGTACCCGCCGCGCACCCGGCGCACGCGTCCACTCCCCCGCCCGCCCGGCACGCGTACCCCCACACCCGGCACCCGCCCGCCCGGCGCGCGCACGTCGCATCCGCCCGGCCCGGTGCCGGCCGCGCTCGACGGCCGGCCTAGGGAATCGGGCGGCTCGGACATATTGGGTGCATCATCGGATCACCATGCATCCAGCAGCGAGGACGTCGAGCCAGCACGCACGGGCCCCTCCGAGGTTTCCCGAGCTTCTTGAGCCACAGACCTTGACGGCGTGTTGACGTGCGGGAAAACTGCCGTTCAACGGTCGGCATTGTCGAACACCTAACGGAAAACCGCGTTAGAGTGTGACTGCGCCAAGGACCGGAACACCCTCGGCCCCCGCCGAGGGACGAACCACCGGGGGCAACCGGGGTTCGCCATTCCTGGACAAGGACAAAGGAGTCACGGTGTCCAGCTCCGACATCTTCATCGGCGAAATCATCGGTACCGCCGTACTCATCCTGCTCGGCGGTGGCGTCGTCGCCGCCGTCAGTCTGAAGAACTCCAAGGCGCGCGGCGCGGGATGGCTGGCCATCACCTTCGGGTGGGGCTTCGCCGTGATGACGGCCGTGTACATGACCGGCCCGCTCTCCGGGGCCCACCTCAACCCCGCGGTCACCCTGGGCATCGCCATCAAGGACGACAGCTGGTCGGACGTCCCCGTCTACGTCGCCGGACAACTGCTCGGCGCGATGATCGGCGCCGCGCTGGTCGTGGTCGCGTACTACGGACAGTTCATGTCCCACCTGCGGGACCCCGAGATCGTCGGCAATCCCCAGGAGAAGCCCATCGAGGGCCCGCACGGCGGCACCAAGGCCGGCCCGGTGCTCGGCATCTTCTCCACCGGACCCGAGGTCCGCGTCGTCTGGCAGAACCTGGCCACCGAGATCCTGGGCACCGCCGTGCTGGTGCTGGCAGTGCTCACCCAGGGCCTCAACGACAGCGGCAAGGGCCTGAGCGTCCTCGGCGGACTGATCACCTCCTTCGTCGTGGTCGGCATCGGCCTCTCCCTCGGCGGCCCGACCGGCTACGCCATCAACCCGGCGCGCGACCTCGGCCCCCGCATCGTCCACTCCCTGCTTCCGCTGCCCAACAAGGGCCGTTCCGACTGGGGCTACGCCTGGATCCCCGTCGTCGGACCGCTGGCGGGCGGAGCCCTCGCAGCGGGGATCTACGACCTCGCGTTCGTCTGACGCACGGGCGAACGGGCCCCGTCACCCACCCACCTTCGAGCAGGAGCTTCCCGTGACCGACACGCACACAGCCGGCCCCTTCATCGCCGCCATCGACCAGGGCACCACCTCCAGCCGCTGCATCGTCTTCGACCGGGACGGCCGGATCGTCTCCGTCGACCAGAAGGAGCACGAGCAGATCTTCCCCAAGCCCGGCTGGGTCGAGCACAACGCCGTCGAGATCTGGACCAACGTCCAGGAGGTCGTGGCGGGCGCCCTCACCAAGGCGGGCATCACCCGCGACGACGTCAAGGCGATCGGCATCACCAACCAGCGCGAAACCACGCTGCTGTGGGACAAGAAGACCGGCGAGCCGGTGCACAACGCCATCGTCTGGCAGGACACCCGCACCGACACCCTGTGCAAGGAACTCGGTCGCAACGTCGGCCAGGACCGCTTCCGCCGCGAGACCGGGTTGCCGCTCGCCAGCTACTTCGCCGGGCCCAAGGTCCGCTGGCTGCTCGACAACGTGCCGGGGCTGCGCGAGCGCGCCGAGCGCGGCGAGATCCACTTCGGCACCATGGACTCCTGGGTCATCTGGAACCTGACCGGCGGGGTCGACGGCGGCGTGCACGTCACCGACGTCACCAACGCCTCCCGCACCATGCTGATGAACCTGCACACCATGGCCTGGGACGAGAAGATCCTCACCTCCATGGAGGTGCCGGCGGCGCTGCTGCCCGAGATCCGCTCCTCCTCCGAGGTGTACGGCACCGCCAAGGGCGGCGTGCTCGACGGGGTGCCCGTCGCCTCCGCACTCGGCGACCAGCAGGCCGCCCTCTTCGGCCAGACCTGCTTCGCCGAGGGCGAGGCCAAGTCCACGTACGGCACCGGCACCTTCATGCTGATGAACACCGCCGGCACCCCGGTGAACTCCTACAACGGGCTGCTGACCACCGTCGGCTACCGCATCGGGGACCAGGCTCCGGTGTACGCGCTGGAGGGCTCCATCGCCGTCACCGGCTCGCTGGTGCAGTGGATGCGCGACCAGATGGGCCTGATCAACTCGGCCGCGGAGATCGAGACCCTGGCCCTGTCGGTGGAGGACAACGGCGGCGCCTACGTCGTCCCGGCGTTCTCCGGCCTCTTCGCCCCGTACTGGCGCTCCGACGCCCGCGGCGTGATCGCCGGGCTGACCCGCTACGTCACCAAGGCGCACATCGCCCGCGCGGTGCTGGAGGCCACCGCCTGGCAGACCCGCGAGATCACCGACGCGATGACGAAGGACTCCGGCGTCGAGCTGACCGCGCTCAAGGTCGACGGCGGCATGACCTCCAACAACCTGCTGATGCAGACGCTCGCCGACGTCCTGGACGCACCCGTGGTGCGCCCCATGGTCGCCGAGACGACCTGCCTCGGCGCGGCCTACGCCGCCGGCCTCGCCGTCGGCTTCTGGCCGGACACGGACGCGCTGCGCGCCAACTGGCGCCGGGCCGCCGAATGGACCCCGCGCATGGACGCCGACCGGCGTGAGCGCGAGTACAAGAACTGGCTCAAGGCCGTCGAGCGGACCATGGGCTGGATCGAGCACGAGGAGTAAGCGACATGACCACCCTGCAGAGCGTCCCCGCTCTTGGGACGCACCCGGCCGCCGGTCCGCTGCCCGGCCGCGCCGAAACCCGGGAGCAGCTCGCCCAGGCGACCTACGACCTCCTGGTCGTCGGCGGCGGCATCCTGGGCATCTCCACCGCCTGGCACGCCGCGCAGGCCGGGCTGCGGGTGGCCCTGGTGGACGCCGGCGACTTCGCCGGCGCCACCTCCTCCGCCTCCTCCAAGCTGCTCCACGGCGGGCTGCGCTACTTGCAGACCGGTGCGGTGAAGCTGGTCGCGGAGAACCACTTCGAGCGGCGCGCGGTCTCCCGCGAGGTGGCCCCCCACCTCTCCAACCCGCTCACCTTCTACCTGCCCGTGTACAAGGGCGGGCCGCACGGCGCCGCGAAGCTGGGCGCTGGCGTCTTCGCGTACTCCGCGCTCTCCGCCTTCGGGGACGGCGTCGGCCACGTCATCAGCCCGGCGAAGGCCCGGCGCGACGTGCCGGAGCTGCGCACCGAGGACCTGAAGGCCGTCGCCGTCTACGGGGACGACCAGATGAACGACGCCCGCATGGCGCTGATGACGGTCCGCGCGGCCGTCGCCGCGGGCGCCACCGTGCTCAACCACGCCGAGGTCACCGGGTTGCGGTTCACCAAGGGCCGGGTGACCGGCGCGGAGCTCAAGGACCGGCTCGACGGCGCCGAGTTCGGCGTGTCCGCCCGGCTGGTGCTGAACGCCACCGGCCCCTGGGTGGACCACCTGCGGCGGATGGAGGACCCGCAGGCGGCCCCCTCGATCCGACTGTCCAAGGGCGCCCACCTGGTCCTCAAGCGCACCTCGCCGTGGCGGGCGGCGCTCGCCACCCCGATCGACAAGTACCGCATCACCTTCGCCCTGCCCTGGGAGGACATGCTCCTGCTGGGCACCACCGACGAGGAGTACGAGGGCGATCCGGGCGAGGTCGCGGTCAACGACGCGGACGTCACGCAGATCCTGGACGAGGCCGCGTACTCCATCCGCGACCAGCAGCTCTCCCGCGATCTGATCACCTACTCCTTCGCGGGCCTGCGGGTGCTGCCGGGCGGCCCCGGCGACACCTCCAAGGCGAAGCGGGAGACCGTGGTCAGCGAGGGCCGCGGCGGGATGCTGTCGGTGGCCGGCGGCAAGTGGACCACCTTCCGCCACATCGGCCGCACGGTGATGAACAAGCTCGCCGCCCTGCCCGGCGGTCCGCTGGGCGAGGACATGGAGCCGATCTCGACGTTGCCGAAGAAGCTCCCGCTGCCCGGCATAGCCAACCCCCGGGCCGTCGAGCACCGGCTGCTGGTCGACGGCCCGGCGCCGGGGCCTCGGATGGCCGCGGACACCGCCCGTCACCTCGCCACCCACTACGGCTCGCTCGCCTTCGACATCGCCCGGCTGGCGAACGACGACCCGGCGCTGGCCGAGCGGGTCCACCCGGACGCCCCGGAGATCTGGGCGCAGGTCGTGTACGCGCGCGACCACGAGTGGGCCGAGACCGCGGACGACGTGCTGCGCCGCCGCACCACCCTGACCATCCGGGGCCTGGCGACCGACGAGGTCCGGGGCAAGGTGGCGGACCTGCTCGCCAAGCGGCCCTGACGCCGTCGGCGCCCCCTGCTCCCCCGACGTGGGCGGCTCCGACGGAGTCGCCCACGTTGTACTCTCGGACACCATCAGACCTCCGATGACTCAAGGGGCGAGGAGGCCGTCATGGCCGTCACCGACGAGGCGATCGAAAAGATCAAGGGCATGATCGTCTCCGGTGCGCTGCGTCCCGGGGACCGGCTCCCCAAGGAGAGCGAGTTGGCCGCGGAGTTGGGGCTGTCCCGCAACTCCCTGCGGGAAGCGGTGCGCGCGCTCTCGCTGATCCGGATCCTCGACGTCCGCCAGGGTGACGGGACGTACGTCACCAGCCTCGATCCCCAGCTCCTGCTGGAAGCGCTGAGCTTCGTCGTCGACTTCCACCGGGACGACACCCTGCTGGAGTTCCTGGCGGTGCGCCGCATCCTGGAGCCGGCCGCGACCGCGCTGGCCGCGGGTCGGATCACCGACGCGGGGCTGGACGCACTCGGCTCGCAGTTGGACGCCTTGGGGTCGGCGCCCTCCGTGGAGGAACTGGTCGCCGCCGATCTCGAATTCCACCGCGGGATCGTCCAGTGGTCGGGCAACTCCGTGCTGTGCTCCCTGCTCGACGGGCTCTCCGGGCCGACGACCCGGGCCAGGATCTGGCGTGGACTGACCCAACAGGACGCGGTCAGCCGTACGCTCCACGAACACCGCGCCATACTCGATGCGCTGCGCGACGGCGACGCGGAGGCGGCCCGCTCCTGGGCCACGGTGCACGTCGCCAGCGTGGAGCAGTGGCTGCGCTCCTCACTGTGACGCGGGGCGACAAGGAGCAACGGAGGGCCGCGGGGCCCGGTGGCCCTCGGCCGGCCCACTCGCTCCTGGCGTTCGCGGCCCGCGAAGCGCGAGACCACCAACACGGGGATCACCGGGGCGACGACGATCGGCCCGTCGTGGAACCGGTTCCACGACGCCGACGGCCCGCCCAACGCCTTCACGCTGACGACGAGTTGCAGGTGAGCACGCCGGTCGGCGCGCCGAGCCGGGGACGCGCTCGCACTCCGGCGCTCCGGCACGGAAGCAGATGACGGAGCGATCAAGGGATCCCTTGGTGATCCGACCTCTTGATCATCCGATGTATAGCGCCGTAGCGTGCAGTGAGTCCACTCCTTCAACCGAATTCACCGGCACGATGGCGGACTTCCGAGGCGACAGCTCGGATGAATCCGCGTTGGTTCCACCGTTGCTCAAGATCAGCCGAAGTTCACCCTGGCGTGCACGGGGCTGCGGCGGGCCGGTCCGCAAGCCGTAAGGTTGGGGCGTACGGAAGAAGACGTCGGAAGGAGGCACTGGGTGGTCGAGCTCGAGGGGGTACCCGAGCTGATCGACCCGGTCATGGTGGCCGCGTTCGAGGGCTGGAACGACGCCGGCGACGCAGCCTCCACTGCGGTCGCGCACCTGGAGCGGGAGTGGAAGGGCGAGGTGTTCGCGGCGCTCGACGCCGAGGACTACTACGACTTCCAGGTCAACCGCCCCACGGTGTTCCTGGACGGCGGCGTACGAAAGATCACCTGGCCCACGACCCGGCTCTCGGTGGTGCGGGTCGGCGGCGACAAGCCGCGGGACCTGGTCCTGGTGCGCGGCATCGAGCCGTCGATGCGGTGGCGTTCGTTCTGCAACGAGATCCTGGGCATCGCCGCCGAGTTGGGCGTGGAGATGGTGGTGATCCTCGGTGCGCTGCTCGGGGACACCCCGCACACCCGCCCGGTGCCGGTCAGCGGCATCACCTCCGATCCGGACCTCGCCCGGACGATGAACCTGGAGGAGACCCGCTACGAGGGCCCGACCGGGATCGTCGGCATCCTCCAGGAGGCGTGCACGCACGCGGGCGTGCCCGCGGTGAGCCTGTGGGCGGCGGTGCCGCACTACGTGTCGCAGCCGCCGAACCCGAAGGCGACGCTGGCGCTGCTCAACCGCCTGGAGGACCTGATCGAGCTGCACATCCCGCTGGGCGAACTGCCGGAGGACGCCCGGGCGTGGCAGCTCGGCGTGGACCAACTGGCCGCCGAGGACAGCGAAGTGGCGGAGTACGTGCAGACGCTGGAGGAGGCCCGGGACACGGCGGAGCTGCCGGAGGCGTCGGGCGAGGCGATCGCGCGCGAGTTCGAGCGCTATCTGCGTCGGCGGGACGGCGGACCGGGCGCGGGCCCGGGCGTCGTCGGGGACGGCGGCGAGGGCGGCCCGACGGCGGGTGGCCCCGGGGCGCCGTACTTGAAGGACACCTCGGGCCTGCGGGACGTGACCGGCGGTGCGAACCGGCCACCGAAGGCCGGGCGGCCCGAGCAGGACCAGCCCGAGCAGGACCGACCGGAGCAGGACCGACCGGACGGTGAAGCGGACGGGGCCGGCGACGGGGACGAGAGACCCGAAGGGCCCGGCGAGTCGGGCGAGTCGGGTCCGTCCCGCGGCGGGTCCGACGCCGACGAGTGACGTACCGCGCCGACGAGTGCGGCGCGGAGGAAGGGGCGGTGCCCGGCAGCGCCGGCGCCGCCCCTTCCCGCGTGTTCGGCCCCGCGCCCCGCGCGCTCAGCCCCGTACCCGTCGCACCGCGACCGCGTCGTACTCGGTGTCCGGCGTCGGCTCCACGTCGAAGCGGGCGTTCGGCAGATAGATCCGGTTCCCGTACGCGGCGGCGGTCGTCGGGATCCTGAAGCGGACGTCGGTGATCCGGTCGACCTCGGTGCCCCGCGTGCCGGCGTCGTCCAGCCGCAGCACGTTGACCGTGTTGAGCTGCTGCTGCACCACGTACAGCAGTCGCCCCAGCAGCAACAGGCCGTCGGCGAAGGGCAGTCGCAACCCGGCGAGGTCGACGCGGCGGCAGCGACCGGTCCTCGGGTCCATCCGCACCAGCCCGCCGCCGTCGACGACGTTGTTCGCCAGCAGCAGGGAACGGCCGTCGGGGGTGCGGGAGATGCCGTTGGTCGTGAACGCCGGGCCCTGCTCCCAGTCCCCGGTCAGCGCCACCGTCTCGACGGGGCCCGTCGGTTCGTCGTGCCGGTCCAGCGGCAGTCGGAAGACGTGCGGGTTGAAGGAGTCCGTGAACCAGGCGGCGCCGGGCGCGAGCACCACGTCGTTGATCCCGGTGTCGGCCGTGCCGAGGCCGGTGTACGCGGCGAGCGGCGCGCCCGTGGCGGCGTCCACGATCCGGATCTCGCGGTTCCAGCCGCCGCAGAGGAAGAGTTGCCGCTCACGGCGGTCGATCTTGAGCCCGACGACGTTGTGTTCGGGTCCGAGCGGCGGGGCGACGGTCCGGCCGCGGCCGGTGGCCAGGGCCACCCGGTGGACGGACCCGTCCGCGAGCGAGCCGAAGTAGGCGTACGGGCTGGTGCCGATGGCGATGCCCTCGGGCCTGAAGCCGCGGGGCAGCGGGAAGCCGGTGGGCCAGGGGGCGCGGGTGGTCGGGACCGCCGCGGCGGCCGGGGCGAGCAGGGCCGCGCCGCCCACGGCGGCGGCAGCGCCCAGCACCCCTCTTCGGGCGAAGGAGCGTGGCATGGAGCGTCCTTCCGGTCGATGTCCCGTCGGACGGGGGACAAGGGACACCGACAACCTGCCACACCGGAGGACGCCACGCCCCGCGCTGGCCGGAAGTGAGCGGGTCGCCGGGGGGTGACGCACCCCCCGGCGACCCTGGGGCCTGTCTTGGACCGGCCGAAAGCCCTCAGGGCGAGGGCCGTCGACGCGTCGTCAGAGCGCCACGCCCAACAGCGCGTCCACGGTGCGGGACACCAACCCGGGCGCGCCCTCGTCCGTACCGCCCTCGGACTGCTGGCGCTCCGCCCAGCGGTCGACCGCGGCGAGCGCCGCGGGAGCGTCGAGGTCGTTCGCGAGCGCTTCCCGGACCTCTTCCAACAGGCCGTCGGCGGACGGTCCGTCGGGGCGGGAGACCGCGGCGCGCCAACGGCCGAGCCGCGCCACCGCGCCCGTCAGGTCCTCGTCCGTCCACTCCCAGTCCGCGCGGTAGTGGTGGGCGAGCAGCGCCAGTCGGATGGCGGCCGGGTCGACGCCGTCGCGCCGCAGCGCGGAGACGAAGACCAGGTTGCCCCGGGACTTGGACATCTTCTCGCCGTCCAGCGCCACCATGCCGGCGTGCACGTACGCCTTGGCGAAGGGGTGCTCGCCGGTGACGGCGTGGGCGTGCGACGCGCCCATCTCGTGGTGCGGGAACGCCAGGTCGGAGCCGCCGCCCTGCACGTCGAAGCCCATGCCGAGGTGTTCCAGGGCGATGGCCACGCACTCGATGTGCCAGCCGGGGCGGCCGGGGCCGAGGCTGCCGCCGTCCCAGTGGGGCTCGCCGTCGCGGGCGGCCAGCCACAGCAGCGGGTCGAGGGGGTTCTTCTTGCCGGGGCGCTCGGGGTCGCCGCCGCGCTCGGCGGAGAGCAGTCGCATCGTTTCGGCGTCCAGGTGCGAGACCTCGCCGAAGTGGGGGTCGCTCTCGACGGAGAAGTAGGTGTCGCCGTCCAGTTCGTAGGCGGCGCCGGCGTCGCGCAGTCGTTCCACCAGCGGCACGATGCCGGGTATCGACTCGACCGCACCGATGTAGTGCTGCGGCGGCAGCATCCGCAGGGCGGTCATGTCCTCGCGGAACAGGGCGGTCTCGCGCTCCGCGAGGAGGGTCCAGTCCTCGCCGTCCCGCACCGCGCGCTCCAGGAGCGGATCGTCGATGTCGGTGACGTTCTGGACGTAGTGAACCTGCCGCTTGGTGTCGAGCCACACGCGCTGCACGAGGTCGAACGCGTTGTAGGTCGCCGCGTGCCCCAGGTGGGTCGCGTCGTACGGCGTGATGCCGCAGACGTAGATACGGGCGACGGGACCGGGGACGAGGGTGACGGGACCCTCGTCCGCGGTGGAGTGGATCCGGAGGTCGCGGCCCTTGCCGGGCAGGGCGGGGACCTCAGAAGCGGGCCAGGCATGCATGCCATCGAGCCTAACCGCAGGCCCCGTCCCGGCGCGCGTGTGGGGTACAACGACTTCGCTCGGACGCCGCCCCGCGGGTCGTCGCCGCAGGCCGGGGCGGTGCCGGCGGGCCGGAATTCACATCGGGGGCCAGGGAATGGCCGGCCATTCCCCCGAGGGCGCGGGGTGCCGGCCGCTGTCGCGCAGTCGGGCCACCCGGGCGCGGATCGCGTCGACCTCGGCCGGGGTGAGCAGTTCGCCCAGTCGGGTGGCGAGCTGCCGCCCCGGCTCCAGCGCCTGCGCCAGTTCCTCCAGGGCGGCCACCGCGTCGGCGGGCAGCGGCTCCCCCGCCCAGCCCCACAGCAGCGTGCGCAGCTTGGCGTCGGCGTTGAAGGTGACGCCGTGGTCGATGGCGTACAGCGCGCCGTCGGGCGCGGGCAGCAGGTGGCCGCCCTTGCGGTCGCCGTTGTTGATCACCGCGTCGAGGACGGCGAGCCGCCGTAGCCGTTCGTCGTCCGCGTGCACCAGGAGCGCGGTGCGGCCCTCGCCCACCTCGGCGAAGCCGATCGCCTTCCAGCCCTCGCCCGGCTCCTCGCCCTCGACCAGGGCGAGGAGTTCCGCTCCGGGGTCGGCGTCGATCCACAGCTGCACCATGCCCTCGCCGTAGGGTCCGTCGCGCAGCACGGTCGGCGGTACGAGCCCCCAGCCCAGCGCCTCGGAGACTTCGAAGGCGGCGACCTCGCGCTGCGCGAGGGTGCCGTCGGGGAAGTCCCACAGCGGGCGCTCGCCGGCGACGGGCTTGTAGATGCAGGAGGCTTCCCGGCCCTCGTGGGCGACCGTGCACAGCAGCGCCGCGTTGGACGCCTCGGGGATGCGGCCGCGCACGGTCAGCTCGCCGTCGGCGAGCAGGGTCAGCAGGTCGGGGCCGGTCACGCTCCCCTGCGGTATCCGTTCTGGCGCGGGCATACGTGTCCTTCCGGGTCGAGCGGGAGGCTGCACAGCGGGCACGGCGGGCGACCCGCGTTCACCACGTCCAGGGCGCGCTTGGCGAAGGCGCGCGCCTGGGCCCCGGTGAGGCGGACGCGCAGCATCGGCGGGCCGTTCTCCTCGTCCTGGAGCAGCCGTTCCTCGGCCTCGGCGAGGTCCTCCTCGGAGTCGGCGTCCAACTCGACCAGCGCCTGCGCCTCGACGATCATGCGCTGTTCCTCGCCGTCCCAGGCGAGCGCCATGGTGCCGACGCGGAACTCCTCCTCGACCGGCACGTCCAGCGGGGCGGTGTCGGCGATGTCGGTCGGGGCGACCGCGGGCACCGGGGCGTTGCCCCCGGTGCGGCGCACGACTTCGTCGAGCAGTTCGTCGATTCGCTCCGCAAGGGCTGCGACCTGCGTCTTCTCCAGTGCGACGCTGGTGACTCGCCCTCCGGCGGACGCCTGGAGGAAGAACGTACGGCGTCCGGGGAGCCCGACCGTACCGGCCACGAACCGGTCCGGCGGGTCGTAGAGGAACACCTGACGGGACACGCTCTGACTCCCTCAAGACTCGGGAACCCCCACGGGGAATGTGGGGTGGACTGTGCTGCCATTCAGGCACTGGGGCGCTCCAACCCTACTGCGCCCGACGATCACGGGGCGCCCGCGCCGCCTCCGATCACCGCGTCGCCCTCCGCGCCGGCCTCGGCGGGGGTCTCGCGGGCCGGGTTCGGCACCAGCGGAGCGAGGTCCCCGGTGTCCCCGAGCCGGACCAGGAAGGGCCTGGTGCGGGTGTAGCGGACGACGGTGACGGAGCAGGGTTCGACGTGGATGCGCTGGAAGAGGTCGAGGTGGAGGCCGAGTGCGTCGGCCACGACGGACTTGATGACGTCCCCGTGCGAGCACATCAGGTAACGGGCGTCCTCGCCGTGCTCGGCGTCCACCCGGTCGTTCCAGGCGCGCACGGCCTCCACGGCCCGCTGCTGCATGCCGCGCAGGGACTCCCCGCCGGGGAAGGCGGCGGCGGACGGGTGGTGCTGGACGACCTCCATCAGGGGTTCGCCGGCCAACTCCGCCAGCTTGCGCCCGGACCAGTCGCCGTAGTCGCACTCCCCGATGCGTTCGTCGACGTGCAGGTCGAGCCCGGGCCGGGCGTCGAGGAGGGGTTGCAGGGTCTCGCGACAGCGCTCCAGCGGGCTGCTGACGGCGAGGGCGAGCGGCACTCCGGCGAGCCGCCCCGGCAGGCCCGCCGCCTGCGCGCCGCCGCGCTCGTCGAGGTGGACCCCGGGGGTGCGGCCGGCGAGCACCGCCGCGGTGTTGGCGGTGGAACGTCCGTGACGTACGAGGATCAGCGTGGCCATGCCCGCCAGGGTAGGCGCACGGCACCGCCGCGCGGGACGCACGGGGCTCGCCCGGCCGACGGCACGTGTGCGCCGGGCGCGCACGGGGAAGGGAGCACGCCGTGATCGTGGACTGCGCCGTCTACCGCAAGGGCCGTCGCACCGAGGCCCCCGACGACTTCTCCGCCGCCCTGGCCACGGCCAGGGCCAGCGGCGACGCCTTCTTGTGGGTGGGGGTCCACGAGCCGACGGCGGACGAGTTCGACCTGGTGCGGGACGCCTTCGGGCTCCATCCGCTGGCGGTGGAGGACGCACTGCGGGCCCATCAGCGCCCCAAGCTGGAGGTGTACGACGACTCGCTGTTCGTGGTCCTCAAACCGGTGGTGTACGAGCCGGAGGGCGACGTCGTCACCACGGGCGAGTTGATGCTCTTCATCGGCGACGGCTTCGTGGTGACCGTCCGGCACGGCGCGGGGGCGCCGCTGGCGGCGGTGCGCCGGCGGCTGGAGGACGATCCGAAGGTGTTGGCGCACGGTCCGACGGCGGTGCTGTACGCGGTGAGCGACGCGGTCGTCGACGACTACATCGAGGTCGCCGGGGAGTTGCAGTTGGACCTGGAGGAGTTGGAGACGGAGGTCTTCTCACCCGGCGGGGACGGCGGTTCGGGCCGGCCGACGGCGGCGCGGATCTACCGGTTCAAGCGGCAGTTGCTGGAGTTCCGGCGGGCCAGCGGGCCGCTGGTGGCGCCGATGTCCCGGCTGGCGGGCAGCGGAGTGCCGTTCGTGCACGAGCGCTCCCGGCCCTTCTTCCGGGACGTCGAGGACCATCTGACGCGGGCGAACGAGCAGGTGGAGGCGTTGGACCGGCTGCTCTCGGACATCCTGGCGGCCCATCTGGCGCAGCAGGGGGTGCGGCAGAACGACGACATGCGGAAGATCTCGGCGTGGGCGGCGATGGCCGCGGTGCCCACGATGGTCGCGGGCATCTACGGGATGAACTTCCACCACATGCCGGAGCTGCGGTGGGTGGGCGGATATCCGACCGTCCTGGTGCTGATGGCCGTGGTGGTGTGGGGCCTGCACCGACTCTTCAAGCGCCGCGGCTGGCTGTGAGCGCGCGGGCCCACGGGTCCTGCGGGTCGGGTGCGGGGGCGGTCAGATCGCGGGGGCCGTGGTCGCCGGTCCGTCCAGCGCGCCGCGCCGCTCCGGCATGGCGAGGCTGACCATGCGCCGCCAGCCGCCCAGCCGCTCGTACGCGTACATCCCGTGGATGCCCGCGGCGAGCACGGCGGACTTGGACCGCGGCCAGCCGAGCAGTCGACCCATGTGGGCCATCACGGCGAGGCTGACGTCGCGGTAGATCGCGATCTCCGCGAGCGCGCTCTGGCGCAGCACCCGGTGGATGGTCCGGCCGTGCCCGGCGGCGGCGAGGCGCAGCAGCTCCTCGTGGCAGTACGCCAGGTGGTTGGTCTCGTCGTTGGAGATCATCTTGACGGCCTTGCCGACCTCGGGGTGGTCTTCGAAGAAGGTGAGCAGCATGTCCATCTGCTCGGCCGCGCGCTGTTCGGTGACCCTGCTGTGGGAGAGGTACACGACGATGTCCTCCTCGCTCAGGGGTTCGTCGCGGCCCAGCTTCTCGTGCGCCAGTCCGATGCCCCGGCCCTCCAGCAGCATGGTGTAGTCGGCCTCCGGCGGTACGGGCACGGGTTCGAGCCCGCGCTTCTTCAGCAGGGCGTTGAAGATCCGGCCGTGCTTGTCCTCGTCGGCGCCGTGGCGGGTGATCCTGGGGGCCAGTTCCTGGAGCTCGGGGGGCACGAGGGCCGCGATCCGGGCGTTCTCCCAGCCGCCCTGGGCCTCGCCGCTGGCCGCGATGGAGCAGAAGAGCTGGTAGGAGTCGTCGTTGTCGATGATTTCCTGGAACAGGCTTCGGGCCGAGAGCATGACTGGCACCTCCTGAAGGCATCCGCAAAGAACGAGTCAAGTGCGGTGCGGGCGAGGTGGCAACAGCTCGGGTCGGACGGATCCGCCGAACGGGGTAGGGCGTGCTCCGGGCGGTCGGTCATCCGTGCCCCGGCGAGGAGCAGTAACCGGTGCGGGGGCGCGGGCGTTGTACGCGTGACGGCCGTGGCGGGGAGGTGCCCCCGAGCCCCCACCACGGCCACGGACCTCCAGGGTCCGCCCGGCGCTTCAGGCAGTCGGGCGGGCCCTGTCGCCGTCCGCCGCGGCTCACGCCAGTCCGGCGCGCTCCAGAGCTTCGGTGCCCGCGCGGAGCCCGGCGATCCGCTCGTCGAGGGTGAAGCCGGCGGGGGCGAGGGTGAGGGTGGTGACGCCGGCGTCCGCGTAGGCCCGCATCCCGTCGGCGATCCGTTCCACCGGTCCGAGCAGGGTGGTGGAGTCGATCAGCTGCTGCGGTACGGCCGCGGCGGCGCCGTCCTTGTCCCCGGCCAGGTACTTGTCCTGGATCTCGGCGGCTTCCTTCTCGTACCCCATGCGCTGGGCGAGTTGGTTGTAGAAGTTCTGCTTCCGGCTGCCCATGCCGCCGACGTACAGGGCGGTGTACGGGCGGAAGGTGTCGGCGAGGGCCGCGACGTCGTCGCCGACGGCGAGCGGGACGGTGGGGCAGACGTCGAAGCCCTCCATGGTCTTGCCGGCCTTCTCGCGGCCTGCGCGCAGCGGTCGCAGCGCGGTCTCCTCCAGGTGCTCGGCCGAGGGGAAGATCAGCAGCGCCCCGTCGGCGATCTCACCGGTCTGCTCCAGGTTCTTGGGGCCGATGGCGGCGATGTAGAGCGGGATGTGCTCGCGCTGGGGGTGCACGGTGAGCTTGAGCGGCTTGCCGGGGCCGCCGGGCAGCGGCAGGGTCCAGTGCTCGCCCTCGTGGGTCAGCCGCTCGCGGGCCATCGCCTTGCGGACGATCTCGACGTACTCGCGGGTGCGGGAGAGCGGCTTGTCGAACTTCACGCCGTACCAGCCCTCGGAGACCTGCGGGCCGGAGACGCCGAGGCCGAGCCGGAAGCGGCCGCCGGACAGGGAGTCGAGGGTGGCGGCGGTCATCGCCGTCATGGCGGGCTGACGGGCCGGGATCTGCATGATCGCGGAGCCCACGTCGATGCGCTCGGTGCGCGCGGCGACCCAGCTCAGCACGGTCGGGGCGTCGGAGCCGTACGCCTCCGCGGCCCAGCAGACGTCGTAGCCGAGCCTGTCGGCCTCCTGGGCGACGGCCAGGTTGTCGCCGTCCATGCCCGCGCCCCAGTAACCGAGGTTGATGCCGAGCCGCATAACCACTCCCCTTACCGATCAGTAACGTCGCTTGTCCGGGGACTCTAGCGCGCGGTGCCCCGCGGCGTCAGGGGCGGTGCGGGGTGCCCGGTGGTGGCGTGCGCCACGGTGGTTGTCCACAGGCCCTCCCGGCATGTGCCACGCGGTTGTCCACAGGCTCTCTCCGTGTGCGCCCTTGGCCAGTAATCTCAGCCCTCATGGAGCAGAGGCATCTCGGCCGCACCGGCCTGCGCGTGTCCCGGATCGGACTCGGCACCCTGACCTGGGGCCGGGACACCGATGAGCACGACGCCGCCGATCAGCTGAAGGCGTTCTGGGAGGCGGGCGGCACGCTCGTCGACACCGCCGACGTGTACGGCGGCGGCGATGCCGAGTACGTGCTGGGGCAGTTGGTGGAGCGCCTGGTGCCCCGGCGCGATCTGGTGATCGCGACGAAGGCGGGCAGCGTCCCCGACCCCGACCGGCGCTTCGACGGCTCCCGCGGGCACCTGCTCGCCGCCCTCGACGACTCCCTCCAGCGCCTGGGCACGGACTACGTCGACCTGTGGCAGGTGCACGCCTTCGATCCGCAGACCCCGCTGGAGGAGACCCTCCAGGCGCTGGACATCGCGGTCAGCAGCGGCCGGGCGCGGTACGCCGGCGTGTCGAACTTCTGCGGCTGGCAGCTCGCGAAGGCCGCGACCTGGCAGTTGGCCGCGCCGGGCGCCCGCACCCGGCTCGCCAGCACCCAAATGGAGTACTCGCTCCTCCAGCGCGGCGTCGAGCGCGAGGTGCTGCCGGCGGCGCTGGATCTCGGAGTGGGGCTGTTGCCGTCGTCCCCGCTGGGCCGCGGGGTGCTGACGGGGAAGTACCGAACGGGTGTGCCGTCGGACTCCCGGGGCGCGTCCGAGCGGCTGGGCGCCTTCGTCGATCCCTATCTGGACGAGGCTGCTGCCAGCGTGGTGGACGCCGTGGTCACCGCCGCCGACGGGCTCGCCACCTCCGCGCTGCACGTGGCGCTCGCCTGGGTCAGGGACCGCCCCGGCGTGGTCGCGCCCATCGTCGGCGCGCGCAACGCGCAGCAGCTCGTCACCGCTTTGTCAGTGGAGACGCTTACGCTTCCCGACGAGATCTGCCAGGCGCTCGACGACGTGTCGGCGCCCGTGCACCGCTATCCCGATCAGGACTGGAGCACGCTGTGACCGCGTCTTCCCGGGGACCGTCCCCGGCCGACACCGAGCCCGCGCCCGAGACCGAGCCGCCGGTCACCGACGCCCCCGTCGAGACCGCGCCGGACGCCGCAGACGCGCCGCAAGCACCGGAGGCCGGGGACGCAGCGGACGCCGAGGGTGCGGCCGACGCCGAGGACAAGGCCGAGGGTGCGGCCGACGCCGATGCCGATGCCGATGCCCCGGAGCTTTCCGAGGCCCAGGCGGAGCTGGTGGCACAGCGGGAGCTGCGGGCCCGCATCGCGGAGCGCAAGGCCCACAAGTCCGGCCCGGTCGACAGCGGTACGAAGCTGACGGGCACGGCCGCCGACCTGCTCGCCGCGGTACGGGCCGTGGAGAGCGGCGAGAAGTCCGGCGGCGCCTTCTTCACTGCCCCGGCCCGTCCCGCTGCCCCGGCCGCGTCGAGCCCGGCCGAACGCCGTGCCGAGCCCGCGCCGTCGAGCGCCGCCGCTGCCGTGCCGCACCAGGCGCAGGCGCCCGCCGCCCCGGCACCGGAGGCCGTCGCTGCGGTGCGGTCCGTGCTCGCCGCGGGCGGCGCGCCGCAGGAGGTGGCCGCGCGCGCCGTGGCGGAGTTGGGCGAGCAGGCCGCCGACGTGCTCCGCGAGGACCCCTGGCAGTTGCTGAGCGTGCCCGGCGTCCGTCCCGAGCAGGCCGACGAATTCGCGCGCGCCCTCCTGGGCGACGGGTGCGGGCCGGGCGACGAGCGGCGTACGGCCGCGCTGATCGCCTGGCAGTTGGAGCGCGCGGCGCTGCACGGACACACCGCGCTGGAGGCGTCCGCCGTGCTGGCCGGGCTCGCCGAGCGCTCGGTCCCCGCGCCCGACGAGGCGCTGCGGCAGGCCGTCGCCGACGGCGCCGTACTCGCGTTCCAGGACGGCGCCGAAGCCTCCGACGAGCAGGTGGGCGAGGAGGACGAAGGCTCCGACGACGGGGCCGCCGCGGACGCCTCCGCCAGGCAGTCCGCTCCGCTGCTGCTCGGGCTCGACCGCTACGCCCTCGCGGAGGAGAGCCTCGCGGACGGGCTCGCCCGGCTCGCCAAGGCCGGCGCCGACGAGCGTTGGGAAGCCGCCCCCGGGCCCACCGAGCTGACCCGAGCGATCGCCGCCCACGGCCTGGTGGCCCACACCGGCGGCGAGGCGGCCCGCGCGGAACCGGTCGCCGTCGCCAAAAGCGCCGCGGCGCTCGGGCTGCGGGCCCTCGTCGCCGTCCACAGCGAGCAGGCCGCCCGCGCCCTGGGCCCCGTCGCGGTCACCGTCGCCGCCCTGCTGTCCGGCAGCGCCGGCCCGGGTCGGGACGAGGAGGGGGCGCTCGCGCTGGACCTCCTCGTCGTGCTGGACGCGCCGCGGCTGGACGTGGAGTGCGCCGCGGCCCTCGTCGAGTCCCTGCCGGACGGCGCCCGGCTGCTCCTCAGCGGCGACCCGGGCCAGCTCGGCCCGGCCGGCGCCGGCCAGGTCTTCGCCGACCTGCTCGCCGCCGGGGTGTGCCCCAAGGTCGCCTCCCGCCTCCCGGACGCGGGCCCGATCGGCGAGTTGGTCTCCGGCATCGGCATCGGCGAGCTGACGGAGGTGGCCGCACCGGAGAAGGAAGTCGTCATCGTGCCCGTGCGCGACCCGGGCGAGGCCGTCCACCGCACCGTCCAGCTCGTCGCGGACTCCGTGCCCCGCGCCATCGGCGTCCCCACCGAGCAGACCCAGGTCGTCACCGTGGCCCACACCGGCCCGGCCGGCACCCGTGCGCTCAACACCGCCCTGAAGGAGCGGCTCAATCCGGGCCCCGGCTGCTTCGGCGGCTTCGACCCGGGCGACCGGGTGGCGTACGTCCCCGCCCCCGGCCGCACCCTGCCCGGCACGGTCGTCTCCGCGGACGCCCGCGGCCTCCACCTGGACTGCTCGGGCACCGCCGTGACCGTGCCCAAGGAACGCGTGGGGTCGTCGGTGCGCCACGGCTGGGCCCTCACCGCGCACCAGGCGGCGGCCCTGCGCTGGCCGGCCGTGGTCGTGGTGCTCCCCGGCGACGCCGCCGGCGCCCTGACCCGCCCCTGGGTGTACACGGCCTTCGGCCGCGCCGAGCGCCACCTCTCCGTGGTCCACGGCGTCGACCGGGCCCTACCGCAGGCGGTCGCCACCGCCCCCGCCCAACCCCGCACGACCCGCCTGCGCCTCCTCTTGGAGGGCCTGTTGTCCCAGCCGTCCTAAGCCGTGTCAGACGGCGCCCCCTCCTGCGCCCGGGAGAGCCCCCGCTCCCCATGCATCTGGCCGGAGCCGCCTAGCCCTGCACGTGCGTTGGTCTCCGCGGCTCGGCGGGGGCTGGTCGCGCGGTTCCTCCCCCAGCACCCCTGGGCATGTCCGCCGTTCTCCTGCGGGAGCGTTGCCCTCTGCGGGTGTTTAGGGGCGCGGGGAACTGCGCGAACAACCCCAGGGCCGCAGACGAGCGAGGTCCCGGGGGCGCTGGGGGTCCTCCCACGCCCGCAGGGCGTAGGGGGCGGAACTGCGCGACAAGCCCACCACCGGGGCGCAGGCGCCAACACCGCACAGCCCTCGCGGCGCCCCCGCGCCACACGCCGGGCAACCCCAGCACCGCAGGGCCGCGCGGGACTCCCCGAACCGACCGGAGACGCCCGGAGCGTCCCGGTCCGTCAAGTCCCGGCCCGTTTAAATCGCGGGCCCGTGATCATCGAGTTCGCTACGGTGAACCGATGATTTGACGCCTGCCCGACACCCGGGCACCCCCACGCACTCCTTCGCCCCGCACCGCGAGCCGAACCGCGCTCGCGACGTTTCTGCGAAGGAGGTCCTTTCCATGCACGCATCGACCACGATCGACGTCCCCGAGACGTTCGTCGCCATCTACGGCGTCGGCAAGCCCGAGGCACAGCGCTGGCTCGCCGAGCTGCCGAAGCTCGGCGGCAGCTTCCTGGAGCGCTGGGAGCTGCGCATCGACGGCCCGCCGGCCCACGGCATGGCGTCCCTGGTGCTGCCCGTGCTCCGGGCCGACGGCACGCCCGCCGCCCTGAAGCTCCAGCAGCTGCGGGAGGAGACCGCAGGTGCCGCCGTCGGGCTGCGGGCGTGGCGCGGCGACGGCGTCGTACGACTGCTGGAACATGACGAGGCGTCGGCGACCCAGCTGCTGGAACGCCTCGACGCGACCCGTCCCGTCAACTCGGTCGCCGACGGCGAGGCGGCCCTGAAGGTGCTCGCCGATCTGATGGCGCGCCTCACCGCGGTCCCCTCGCCGCGGGGCGTGCGCCGGCTGTCCGACATCGCCACCGCGATGGTGGACGCGACCCCGCAGGCCGCCCCCGCGCTGCACGACCCGGCCGAGCGAAAGCTGTTGGAGACCTGCGCGGCCGCCGTCCGCGAGTTGATCGGCGAGGCCGGCGACCGCCTGCTCCACTGGGACCTGCACGGCGGCAACGTCCTGGCCGGGGAGCGCGAGCCGTGGCTCGCCATCGATCCCGAACCGCTCGCCGGCGACCCCGGGTTCGACCTGCTGCCCGCGCTGGACGACCGCTGGGGCGAGGTGGTGGCCTCCGGCGACGTCACCCGCGCGGTACTGCGCCGCTTCGACGTGCTGACGGAGGCCGTCGACACGGACCGGCACCGGGCCGTGGGCTGGACCCTCGGCCGCGTCCTGCAGAACGGCCTGTGGGACGTCGAGGACGGCAAGTCCGCCCTGGAACCGACGCAGGTCGCGATCGCCACAACGCTGCTGACGCACCGGGCCTGAGGTAGACCGGCCCCGGTCGACCGTCCGATCGGAGGCCCGTGGACGTGACGGCCCGGGCCCCGTACTCCCCTTTGCCGAAGCGGGGGTACGGGGCCCGGTCACAGCGTCGGGGAGGGCCTCAGCGGCGCACCTCGTCCAACTCCTCCCCCAGGTCGTCCTCGTCGAAGACGGAGCTGACGTCGAAGCGGCAGACCACCCGCTGCGTGTCCGCCTCGAAGGGGGCGCTGAGCCACTCGCCGGGCTCGGCCGGTTCGTCCGCCGCCGAGACCCAGAGCGTGGAGTCCCCCTCGTCCAGGCCGAACTCCTTGTGCCGGGAGGCGATCTCGTCGGGTTCGTACTCCCCGAAGAGCACTCCGAGTGCCGCGTGCACGCTGGCGCCGACGACCTGGGCCCGCTCCGGGTCGTCGGCGTCGAGGTCGGCGAGGCGCTGTGCCTGCGAGAGCAGCCGCTGCGGTTCCACGACGGCGTAGTCCCGACGGATGAGGACGCTGAGGGCGTTGGGGTTCTCGGGCCCCGCGTACGGCGGGAGCGCGTCGTCCACCCCCGGGATCTCGAAGGGCGTGACTTCGTCGTAGCGGTCGTAGAGGCGTTCGTCGTACGCCTCCGCCGCCGCCGCGAGGGCGTTGAACGCTTCGTAGACGGCCGGGTCGTCCTCTCCGGTGCGGTTCTCGACAGCCGCGAGGTGGCGGTCGAGGGCGGCCTTGACCGCCTCGGCGGCGGCACGTACCTCGGCGGCGGTGGGCTGCGCAGCATCAGACATAGTGCAGACGCTATCCGTCTGGGGCCGGTGCCCGCACAATAGATGCGATGCCGGAATACGAATTTGTCGATGTGTACGTCCCGCGCGGGGTGCCCCGCAAGGAGACGACCCGTCTGCTGACCGACCATGCCGAGTACGGACACTGGGAGTTGGACCGACTGACGCTGCTGAGGGACGGCAGCCGTAGGGTGCGGCTGCGGCGACGCATCATCCGTCAACTGCGCGCCACGTGGTGATCAGCGCGAAGCGGGCCCTGCCTCGGCGGGGCCCGCTCGATCGTGCCGCCCCTTCGCGGTGCGGCCGGCGCTGCGGCGCGGCCTGAGCGCGACAAGAAGGGGCGGCTGGAGTCAGTCGGGGGCGTACGGCGCGTGCCGGGGGCACGCGGTCAGGCGCGCGCCCGTCGGTAGAGCACTGCGCCCGCGAGCAGCATCCCGGCGCCCACCGGGATGATCAGGCCGAGGGAGTCGGCACCGGTCTGCGCCAGCGTCTCGTCGGCTTCGACGGGACGGTCGGCGGAGTGCGCCACGGGCCGGTTGGGCTCGCGGTCGGTCCCCTTCACCGCGGTCGGCGGGGTCTTGGGGGTGACCGGGGGGGTGGGGGTGTTCGTGGTCGGCGGCTTGCTGGGCTCGCCGGGCTGCGCGGGGACGTGCGGCCGGGTGATGGAGCTGTCGTTGGCGCAGTCGTTGCCGAAGGCCGGGTTGAGCAGGCTGATCACGTCGACGGTGTTGCCGCAGGCGTTCACCGGGACGTCGACGGGGGCCTGGATGTTGTTGCCGGAGCCGACGCCGGGCGAGTTCGCCGTGCCGCCGCCGGCGTGGGCGCCGCCACCGGTCTGCGAACCGCCGCCGACCGGGGTCGCCGTGCCCGGGGTGCCGGTGCCCGGGGCGGGGTTCGACACGGGCTTGGGCTTGGCGGAGGTGTTGGCGCACTCGTTGCCGAACGCCGGGTTGAGCAGCCCGACGACGTCGACGGAGTTGCCGCAGGCGTTCACCGGAACGTTGACCGGGACCTGGACGTTGTTGCCGGAGGCGACGCCCGGGGAGTTGGTGGCGGCTCCGAAAGCCCCCGAGTCGGCCTGGGCGTAGCTCCCGCCGAGCGCGAGAGCCCCGCCCGCCGCAGCCATGGTGATCAGGCCCTTCCGAGTGACCTGTCTCATAGGTCTTTCCTGCCTTCTTCGCTCGTACGGGATCTCCTCCGGGCCGAACGCCCGGGGGAAAGGCCGGGCGGCCCCGGAACGCGTGCTGCGCGCTCCGGGACCGCCCGGGTTCACACTCGAACCCTCGGGGGTCGAGTCACTTCAGTCAGCCGTTGATGCAGGTGTTGCCGAAGGTGGGGTTCAGCAGCCCGATGACGGAGACGGTGTTGCCGCAGGCGTTCACCGGGATGTGAATCGGGACCTGGACGACGTTGCCCGAGAGCACACCGGGAGAGTTCACGGCGGCACCCTGGGCACCCGCGTCAGCCGTGGCCACACCCGCACCGGCGAGCACCAGACCACCCGTGACAGCTGCGGCAGCGACGACCTTCTTGATCATGATTCCTCCTCGTAGGCAATGCGGTCCCAGCCGCGGACCGCAACACCTGTAACGAGGAGGGCTCACCGAGGGCTACGAGACGAAGGAGGCTTTCACTCTTTCCAGTCAGCCGCACACAGGAACGATTGCGGAGCCGTCGCGCCGGGCCCTTGCGGCCGGCCCGGCGCTACCGGCCCGGCCGGAGGAGGTCAGCACTGGTCGAGGAAGCGGTCGAGCACGCGTACGCCGAACTTCAGTCCCTCGACCGGCACCCGCTCGTCCACCCCGTGGAACATCCCCGCGAAGTCCAGCTCCGGCGGCAGCTTCAGCGGCGCGAAGCCGAAGCAGCGGATGCCGAGGTCGTCGAAGGACTTGGCGTCCGTGCCGCCGGAGAGCATGTACGGCACGGCCCGCGCGATCGGGTCCTCGGCCCGCAGCGCCGACTGCATGGCGTCCACCAGGTCGCCGTCGAAGCTGGTCTCCAGCGCCTTGTCGGCGTGCACGTCCTCGCGCCGCACCCGCGGCCCGAGCAGCCGGTCCAGCTCGCTCAGGAACTCGTCCTCGTACCCCGGCAGGAAGCGCCCGTCGACGTGCGCGACGGCCTGCCCGGGGATGACGTTCACCTTGTACCCGGCGCCGAGCATGGTGGGCGCGGCGGAGTTGTGGAGGGTCGCGCCGACCATCTTGGCGATGCCGCCGAGCTTGGCGAGGGTGGCGTCCATGTCCTCGGGGTCGAGCGGGGTCCCTAGCGCGTCGGACAACTCGTCCAGGAAGGACCGCACGGTCTTCGTCATCCGCACCGGCCAGCGGTGCCGCCCGAGCCGCCCCACGGCCTCGCACAGCTCGGTGATCGCGTTGTCGTCGTTGGTCATCGAGCCGTGGCCGGCGGTGCCGTCGACGGTCAGCCGCATCCAGTGCATGCCCTTCTGGGCGGTCTCCACCAGGTACAGCCGCAGCTTCTCGTTGACGGTGAACGAGAAGCCGCCGACCTCGCCGATCGCCTCCGAGACGCCCTCGAAGAAGTCCGGGTGCTTGTCGACGAGGTAGCGGGCGCCGTACGCGCCCCCCGCCTCCTCGTCGGCGACGAAGGCCAGCACGACGTCGCGCGGGGGCTTGCGCCCGCTGCGCATCCGGTCGCGCACCACGGCCAGCGTCATGGCGTCCATGTCCTTCATGTCGACCGCGCCCCGGCCCCACACGCAGCCGTCCGCGATCTCCCCGGAGAACGGGTGGTGCGTCCAGTCCTCGGCGTTCGCCGGGACGACGTCGGTGTGCCCGTGGATGAGCAGGGCGGGCCGGGACGGGTCCTCCCCCTCGATCCGCGCCACCGTGGAGGCGCGTCCCCGGTGCGACTCCACGATCTTCGGTTCGAGCCCCACCTCCGCGAGCTTCTCCGCGACGTACTCGGCCGCCGCGCGCTCGCCCGGGCCCGAGTGGTCCCCGTAGTTGCTGGTGTCGATCCGGATCAGCTCCCGGCACAGATCGACGACCTCGTCCTCGCCCGAGACGTTACGGACCGTGTTCGGATCGCTCACGTGCTTCCTCCCGCTGTCGTGCTGCTGCTCCCCCCTCATCCTGCCCCGCCCCGCCCGCTCCCCCAAGGGCCGTCGGCCCCCGATTCCCCACCGACCCCCACGGGCCGGCGGCCGGGGCCGGGGGCGTGATCCGGCACCGCGATTGTTTGCTATGGTTTTCCACGTCGGAACGGCCCAGGCCGAACGACAGACACCTAGTCCGGGTGGCGGAATGGCAGACGCGCTAGCTTGAGGTGCTAGTGCCCTTTATCGGGCGTGGGGGTTCAAGTCCCCCCTCGGACACTTAAGAAAACCCCAGATCACCTGGGGTTTTTTGGTTTTCTGATGCGAGTGACCAGCTCGCGGCGTGGCCAGGTGCCGCCGCAAGGGCGAAACCGGACGGATGATCGGGAAAACGTGACAGCTCTCTGACAATCACCAGGACCAGCCCTGAGGGTGGTGACGCGGACCTAGGGTGACGTCTCCGACACCAGGAAACCTAAGGAGACGTGATGGATTCGCGCGCCGGGGCCAGCGTCGAGCTGACTCTTTTGGATCTTGGCAGCAAGTGGATCGACTCGGCACCCAAGTCCGTCCGGGTGGGCAATGTCCGCCTCCACGGTTGGCAGGTCGACCCCATCGTGACGCCGCCGTCTCTCCGATCCGATGTGGACTCCTATCTGGTCAAGGTCAACTTCGAGCTCGATCTCGCCGGGAACATGCTCCCGATGAACTGGTTCGAGGTCGGTTTCACCTTCCAGGACACTGATCAGGACGAGGAGGAGACCGGCGGCACAGATCAGGTGACCGTCGTCGATGCCGTCCCTCACCCCGGCTTCCAGCCCGGGGAAGCCGTGGCGTACACCCTCAACCAGTACCTCCATCTCGTCCCCGCCACGGTCGGCGCGCAGACCCATGCGTATCTGCCCTCTGGTCAGAACGCCGTCGATGTCTTCGGCATCGGTAGCAACCAGATCCGTTGGCGCCACACGTCTCCTGAGAACGGCGCCGTCCGCCCGGGTTCCTACCCCGCGTGGGTCGTGCTCGTGGTCCCGAAGGGCCGCACGGAGCAGCACGTCCGGCTCTCCGCACGCTTCGACCTCGACCCTCAGGGCACCGTGGACTACGGGCTGACCAGCACGCCGGACTCCTTCCGACTGACGCTCGCTACCGCTGGGGCAGTCGAAGCCGTGCGTACCGCGCAGGTGGGTGACAGCGGTACGGAGCAGCTTTGCGTCTCCACGGGCCAGCCCCCGACGTTGTTCATCTCGTACGCCCACGACGACGACCGGCACAAAACCTCCGTCCGCGAATTCGCCAACCTACTGATGGATCACGGCATCGACACCCAACTCGACCAGTGGTCGGACGACTCCCGCAAGGACTGGGGCACCTGGGCGAGTCGGCAGATCGAAACGGCGGACTTCATCGCCGTGGTCGCCTCTCCCATGTGCAGGAAGGTCGGTGACGGCGCGATGGAACCCCGTCAGCACCGCGGCCTGCAGAACGAACTCGGCATCATCCGCAACCAGTTGGCGGCCTACCCCGAGGAGTGGGGGCGCAAGGTACTACCCGTCGTACTGCCGGGCGGCTCCGTGGAGGACATCCCGGTGTGCCTGCGGCCCCACAACATGGACCACTACATCGTGGACAAACTGACCGAGGCGGGAATCGACGACCTGCTGCGCTCAATGACCAGTACGCCGTCTTTCCCCAGGCCGCCGCTGGGTGAACCGGCGACCCGGCTGAAGGAGGCGACGAAGAAAGTGAGCCCTCCCCCGGAGGCCGGCCACTGACCGCAGGGCTCACCCCGTCTCGTCGTCCGCACCCCCGGACGCCCGGTAGTCGGGGTGGTCCCGGTCCGCGCTCATCGCCAGGTGCAGCGGCACCGGTGCGACCGTGCGGTCGTCCCACGAGATCGACTGCTCGCACAGACGGGCGGTGAGCGCCGCCAACCGCCGGGGTTCCCAGGAACCGGGCCGCACGACGAGGATCTCCTTGCCGGTGTAGGCGTGCCAGGGGACTCCGAGGTCGGACCTGTTGGCGGCGGGCAGGGACCACCGGGTGAACCGTGCCCCGCGGTCGCCGCCCTTGGCCTTCAGCGTGACCGAACGCCCTGCGAAGTACCAGGAGTCGAGTCCGCTCTCCGCGAGCCGATAGACCTTGCGTTCCGGAGCGGCGGGCTGCTTGGGGTCCGCGGGCATGTTGGCCTTCTCCACCCGGGTGACCGGTCGGCCGATCTCGCTGTTGTTGCTGTTCAGGCGGACAACCGCCACGTCGATTCCGTCGTTGTGCATCGTTTCTCCCGGCAGCGGACCGGTGCCGAGTGACTTGTCCGAAAGCCCCGGCCACAGGCTCCTGGTCGCAGCGGACTCCACGAACAGCACCACGGGCGTCTCCCTGTCGGTGTGCGCCACCAGATCACGGAGCCTGCGTTCGATCTCGGCGCTCGCTTGATCGCCCTTGGCTCCGGAGCGTCCCGCGTGCGTCGCGCCGATGGGGCCGGCGTAGAAGTCCGTGAGCGCGTCGGACGCCCGAAGCCACGTATTGGCCTTCTCGCTGAACATGAGTGCGCGCCAACTGCCGATTCCCGCCGGGTCCGTGTGGAGCGCGTACAAGGTCGTCACGAGCAGCGCCCCGTCGTCGGCGGTCTGCTGCCTCCTTACGTGAATGCCGACGAGGAGAGCCGGCCGGTCCAGTGGCAGCGGCATCGTCTCCTGAGCCAGGGCGTTCGGTAGCCGATCGTCCAGCACACCGGCGGAGCGGAGAAGGTCGCGGAGGGCTGCGCGGGCCGCGTGCCGCTTCTCACCGGGGCTGCGCGGATCGACACCCTCAGGAAGCACCAGCGGGTCTGTGGCGAGGAACTGGGTGGGCACCCGTAGGTGCCCCAGGAGTCGCCTGAGGTGCAGCTTGGCATCGAAATCCCCTACGGCGACTTGGGGGTGATGCTCCGTCTCCAGCCACGCGGCGACGAGACGGTCCGGCACCGGAGCGAGGTCGAGTGCACTAGTCAGCAGGGCTGCTCTGTTCGGAGATTCATGGGAAAGCAACTGCGGACAGTACCGGGCCACGACGTCCAACGACGCGGCGACGGATTCCGGCCCCTGCTCGGGGTCCAGGCGGACCAACCGGCCCGTCAGCTCCTGTAGCTCACCCAGCATCCGCTGTCGCGCTTCCGGCGTCGCGTAGAGGCAGGCGAGGGTGACCTTGCAGTACCCCGTCGGCGCGACCGCCGCGGCTGGCAGTCCGCCCTCCTGGTACCGCTTGACCCGCTTCGGCAGTCTGATCTGCTTGTCCACGGGGTAGGTCAGCGGAACGAGCGCGGGCATCGTCAGCAGGATGTGCTCGTGCAGGCGCAGCAGGAACCGGGGCCCGAGCCCGCTACCGAGGGTGTGGAAGCGAGCCCGAGCCATCTGCGGCCTGATGCGGCCCGGCTTTTCGGGAAGATCCGCGGGCAACTCCAGGGGTTCCAGTTGGCAGGCGGCAAGGATGCTTGCGATCGCTGGGTTGAGATAGCTCCGCCACTGACCGGTCTCAGTGTTCTTCGAGCGGAGCACCGGCAGTCGAAGAACGGGGGTATCCGCTTCTTCTCCCGGTCGCCCCAGCCGCTCGATCCACACGTGCTTCGAAGAGTGCCCCTGAGGTGCGATCCGGGACAGATGTGCGTCAAAGCAGACCACAGGGTCCGTCAAACCGGCCCGGGTGATCAACCTGGCGGTGATCCGGGCCATGCTGAATGCCTTTCCGGACCTACTGACGACGAGGTCGTCCTGGTGCCAAGCGATCAACGACCCGTCCGTGTCCATCCTCAGGGCGAGCGGTGCCCGGCCGTCGACGGTCACCGGACGGGCGGCCACCTGCCGCATGATCTGCCAGGTGGCGGTGCGAAAGACCCAGCCGGGCATGGTGGGCACATGGCCGGTCCGAAACTCCATGGATTCGGAGAAGGGACGCGGCGCGCCCGGCACGGGCAGGGCCGCAGCAAGAGCGGACAGGTCTCCGCTCCCTGTGATGTGCCGCTCCCACGCCCGGACTGCCACACGTACGCGGTCGTCAAGCGGATCGCTCGTGAGGAGCAGCATCCGATCGCCATGGGCGCGTTCCTGGTCGCTCAGCTGGCCGTCGCCGAAGAGCCGCACGGGGCGTCCGGTCGCGGCGGTGATCCCCGTGGCCAGACTCGCATACGGTTGCCGCTGGCCACGGGGGGCGGGCAGGGCCTCCCATTCATTGCTGAATTCCTCGGTCAGGGGATAGACGACGATGGACCCCAAGATCTCGTCGACGCGGTCCCGGGGCACCCGGTAGGCAAGCGTGATCAGCACTTCGATGCTCCCGTTGTGTGTCGATCGGCGTAGTCGAAGAACGCCTGAAGCGTGGTGCCGTAGTAATCGCACAGCTGCGCGAGGACCCCGTCCCGGCGCCATCCCTCCCGCAGCTTGACGATCAAGGTCGCGAGATCGCTGCCACCCACCGGGTCCAGGATCGCGCCGTCGACCAGGTGCAGCACGGAGGAGGTTCCGCCACGGCGGGCGCGTCCGATGAGCTGGATGGCACCGTTGATCATCTCGGCTGTGACGGCCAGCTTCACTTCGAGAGGCTGGGCTTGGAAGTAGGGAGGGCGCCGGATGATCTTCTCCAAGTAGTTGCCCGCAACGGTTCTACGATCGGCCAGCAACGCCCTGGGGTCGCTGGTGGGGCCGGGGTGAAGGGCGAGCGCACGGGCCTGGATGTGGGCAACCAGTTCCGAGGGCTCGTCCATCAGGGGGATCGGTCGGACCACGAGCCACACGGACCCCAGCGCGGACTTGTCTCCTGCACCGATGATGTTCACTCCACGTTGAACCCTTGCCAGGGGCGCGATGAGGATGTCGGCGCCGGACATCGCCGGGAAGTCCTCCAACCGGTCGGCGGGCAGTTCGCGCCACCTCCCCGTCGTCTCCAAGGACGCGTCGTACGTCTCGTCCGTGCGGGGGCGAACTGCCAGGCAGATCCGCTCCGCCGCTACCCCTGCACTGGACAGCCCTTCGGCCATCAGACGGGCGGCGTCGTACGAGGTGGTGGCCAGCAGGACCCTCGCACGGTCCTTGTCTTCCACCTTGAGGCGGTCCAGTTCGGCGCGGAGGTGCCTGCGCCATAGCCCTTCGGCGACCCGGAGCGTCGCCCGTGCCCGTTCGGGTCCTTCGAGCCCCGAGATCCTCTCCAGCCGGCCCGATTCCTCGTCCAGCACGCTCGCGGCTTCCACACGAACCCGGTCCGGCGCGTTGTCCGCCACCCACCAGCGGGGACGCATGTGCACGTGGTGGTGGGGAGCGCCGGGGAAGTAGGAAGTCGCCGACAGCCCCAGCACGATGCGCCGGACCCCCGCGAGTGCCAGCGCCGTGGTGTCCCCGAGTGTGACGGTGTAGACGTGCGGGTCGCCGCCGAACGCGGCCGTGGTCAGTCGGGCCGAGTCCGGGCGCGTGTCGTCGAAGTGCTCCGTGAAGGCGAAGACGAGGCGGCCGAGCGGCCCGGTGGGAGTGAGGCGCCAGCGCCCGTACGTCCCGAGGCGATCTGCGATCTCCTGTGCCGACTCGACCCCGTTATCCACCAGTTGGACGTTGTTGGCCATCAGCACGTGCAGATACATCCGAATGCGTTCGAGAATGGCCCGGCGCAGGACCCGGTTGGCGAAGCGCCCCCGGTCCGGCTCGTCCAAGTCGGGTACGAGGTTCCCCAGCGCCGTACGTGCCGCGGCGACGGCTTGGCCGCCGGTGCCGACGGTGACCACCTGCGCGAGGTGCTCGCGGACGTCGCCGAAGCCAGTTGGCTCCCCGGGCAGCGGAGACTGTTCCTCCAAGAAGAGGGAGCGGAGCATCGTCACCTGTTCCAGGCTGACTTCCGACGGTTCGACGCCGAAGACCTTGCCGGTCAGCCAGTTGTCCCAGCGTCTGGGCACCATCCAGGAACGGGCCGGGCCGCGGTGGCGCCGGCCGCCAGCCGGGGGCGCCGCGCCTAGGCGCTCGTAGGCCAGGTGGCTGACGTAGTTCTCCGAGAGATAGCGCAGACCGAAGTAGGCGTCACGGACACTCGCGTCCACCTCGTCGTGGAGTCGGCCGAACGCCGCCCCGAAGTCCTGGTCGAGTCGCCGCAGTGGCGTGTTGGTGCTCCCGCCGTGGTCCAGCACGAGTCCCCGTCCCGCGCTCTCGATGGCGACCTGTTGGAAGACGTCGATTTCGTCGATGACGACGAGTTGGCACCGGCGCAGCACCAGTTCCTCGACCGTGAGCCGGTCGTTCGCCCCGTTGCCGTCCTCGACCGGAGTCTGGAGTACACCGGAGAGCAGGTTCTGGTGGGAGGTGACGATCACGTCCGCGGTGCACGCCTGCCGAGCCGCGCGGAACCGCCCGCAGGAGGTTCGCCAGGGGCACGCGACGGTACGGGCCCGACCGCGGCGGTCCGTTCTACGCAGGGCGGAGCACGGCTCCCGGCCGGGCTGCCAGGCGTCGACACCATTCTCGGTCGAGGCGACCGCCGACAGGGCGCAGCCGTAGCCGAACCTCCGCCAGATCCAGTCCGTGTCAGGGCCGCTTTCCGACACCCTCGTCGCTGCCGTTCCGGCGACCTTGATCAGGGAACGGGGGGACACCAGCGGAACTACCTGTGCTGCACTGCCGAAGAGGGTCAGGGCACGTTCGATCTGGTGGGTGACCCGGACGATGTCGGCATTCGTGGGGAGGACGAAGGCCGCACTGACGCCCTGCTGAACCACCCAGCAGGCGAGTGTCTCGACGAGCACGACGGATTTACCGAATCCCGTGTACGCGAGGAGTTGGTTCACGTTGCCGGACGTCAGGTCCATGCGGTTGACCCGCTGTCCTGCTTCGTCGCGGATCTGGTCGACGAAGCGCTCGACCGCCGTGAGCCGGTACGCGCTGCCGCCCTCGCTCAGGGCGGCTTCGTCGATCCGTTGAGCGATGCGGCGCAGGTCCGCAAAGGGGACCGACAGGTGTGGCTCGGGCTGTGCGTCTTGGACCGAGGCGAGCGGTTGTGGCGAGGACCGGTGGTGCTCGCGGATCTCGTAACGGTGATCGACGTACGTTTTATCGGTGCCGCCAGGGATGCGCACGCGCGTGGTGGTGCTGTGGGGTCCGGGTTGGGCGGGCTGGCGGGTGCGGGGCACCTGGCGGTGCAGGGCGTCGAGTTCGTCAAGCGCGCCGTCGACGAACTCGGGCAGCGGCATCCCCGGATCCACCAGGATCGCTCCGCTGAATCCGTAGTCTTCGGTCGCTGTGCATCCGGGGATGCCGCCGAGGCCGAGGAGGCGATCCAGGGTCCGACCCGCGGATTCGGCGTTGGCGAGCACGTTTGGACGTCGGCGGAAAAGCCGGGTGAACTGGCGGGCGTCTTGGACGGGAAGCTTCCGCCACTCAGCCCAGTCGGCGATGTGCCCATCGAGCACGAAGAGGACGTCTGCCCGAGTAACCGTGCGCCGCCCGTGTTCCTGCTCGTCGAGGGGAAAGTACCGGGCCGCCAGGCCGACGGCCGCCCTCATGGCCCTTGGGAGGACCTGCGCGGTGTCAGACACGGCTCCCCCACTTCTGCACGGACAGGAGTCGTCGTACTCGGGACTTGAAACGGCTCTCGGTGGTGATGTCCAGGGCGGGCAGCGCCGACCTAACGGCGTCGTACTGGTGCTCGTGGGAGTGCGGCAGGAGGACGGTGGCACGAGGCCGGGACGCGCGCAGGTCAGCGCAGAGTCGGTACGACGACCGGTACTCTTTGAGGTCCAATCGAAACTCGGGCCCTTCCGGCCGAACGCTGACGTGCAGGTCGTAGGAGTCTCTTTCCGGCCAGAGGCGTACGCCGCAGCCCAGCTTCTCCAACAGTCCCGCGATCCGTAGCTCGTTGGCCCCGGGCACGACGACAAAGCGCCATACCCCCGGATCGACGCGGACTGCGCCGCGGACAGAGGAGGCGCGCGGCTTCGTTGCCCTCGGCCCTTCATCGATCCGGCTGAGTTCCGGCCGTGCTTCCTTGGCGTGTCGCGTCACGATCTGGTAGCGGGCGGCATGAGGCAGATACCGACAGCGCACCGTTCCTGCTCGCACGGTCATGGGCCATCGGCACTCGGGGCAGGGCCACCACCATCCCACGCCCGCGCACACGTGATGGACTTGGTCCGGGGTCAGCTCCTGGTATCCATTCCAGGGCAGGCTGACGCCGGTCGCCGCGACGATCTCGCCCAGTTGGTCACGGTGCCCCGCCGGGTATTCGATGAGGAACTTGCGCGACGTCACGTACGCGTCCGGCTCGTTGGAGGCGGTGAGCAGCGCGAAGGTCTCCCGTCTGATGTGCGCCGCGTTCATGTGCGTCCACGAGGGCAGCCATGCAGCCGGGTCCGTACCGGACTCCAGGGGGACCGCATACTCGCTGGCGAGGTCGAGTGCGGTGGGCGTCAGTTGGTCCCGGTCGTTCAACAGAACGGCCGCCGCGATCGCCTCGTCCTCACCCCGGTGGGGCAACAGTGCGCCGAGCTCCGCGCGCAGCGACGCAGCGAGTTCGAGAGGGGTCGTGGGACCGCCGCCGGGGCCGTGCGCCTCCATCACCACCCCCGTCATGCGTGCCACTTCCAGGTACGCCGCGGATTGTCGGTCCCGCACCGACCAGGCGTACGCGGCCCGCAGCGCGGCTGTGACAACCCTGCGGACCCGCATGTCGGGATCGTCCGATGGTGGTGCGATCCAGTCGGTCATGATGCGCCCTCCCTCTCGGCGCTCGGGCACCAACGGGTGAAGGGACATCGCGTGCAGTGTCCGCCCGGACGGGTTTCGAATGTCTCGTCGGCCCGCCATCGCTTCACCAGCTCCGTCAGCGTGCCGCGGGCTTGTGACAGCAGGTGTGGATCGTGGTGGTCGAGGGTCGTGAGCACGGGGCCGGTGCGGGTTAGCCTTTCGAACTCGACCGACGAACCTTCCGCTCCGCCGGGCAGTACGCCTTCGGCGGCGAGCACCACGGCGAGCGCGAGTTGGGGATAGCGCTTGAAGGGGTCGCTGGCTCCGACCTCGCGGGTCGTCTTCGTCTCTCGTAGGACCCAGCCCCGCACCGAGCGGTAGAGCAGGTCCGTCTTGGCGACGACGACCGTGTCCGCCTTCGGGTCGTAAACGACGATGCACTGTTCGGGCAGCACGTCGGTTGGTCCGGCAGCTGGTACAGCCTTCAGCGGGCAGACCATCGCGTGGTCACCGATCATCTGTCGACCCAGCCGGGCTTCGGAACCCGATACCTCCCACTGACCGAAGGTCCACTCGTGGGAATCGCCAGGAAGATCCGCGGGGCCGCACGGCCCCTGGGAGGGCTGACGATGCCGCTCTTCGATCCACTCGTGCACGGCCCTGCCCCTGCGAACTGCCGCAGAGTCCTCGGCTCCGCGATCCCTGGGTAGCCACAGGTCTTGGAGGTGGGCCTGTGCAGGGCACTTACCGTACGTTCGACCGGTCGTCACGGACCACGACCGCCGTGCTCGACCCGCTGCGTTCCCTCCTTCCACACCGAGCATGCCGGGGCGGACCGGGACCGCAGGGCACATGTCAACGAGCGGGCAGTTACCGCATTCCGACCCCGGTCGCGGCGTGTCTCCGGACACCCGCAGCCACGGTTCCTCCCCGAACTCCTTCTCGTAGAGCCGGTGAGCGACGTCCACCGCGCCGTCGAAGAGCACCCGGTGCGAACCGTCCGCGCATCCGATCTCCACCACGCGAACGCGGTCGGGCAACGCGTCACGCCCCGTGGCGAGCGGGTCGTCACCCCAGGGGTTGCTGAGGACTGGCAACCCACCGGCGACCACGGCGGCGGCCAGCGCTCGTTCCGCCACGTCGACGGGACGGTTCGTGATGGAGCTGATCCTCAGGAGGTGCAGTTCCCTGAACCCGTCGGCCGCGTAGCGGCGGCCGTGTACGACCTCTTCGTACCTCCGGGTGCCATCTCCGCCGGGTATCCCGCGCCACCGGGCCCACGCGCGGGCCACGGGTGTCACGGCCCCGGGCACGGTCCCCGCTCCTTCCAAGGGGAGCGCCGCGACCTCCTCCGCGGCGGTCTGGTAGTTGCGCACCGCCTGCGACACCCATACGGCGAGGGCCGGGTGGAAGGGGCGCTTGGGCCGGGACCTCCAGCTGGTCAGGGCCTCGTCCTGGGAGCGCGAACTGAACGCCATCAGATCGAGGACCGCATTGACGGGGTTCAGGGTCCTGTGCTCCAAAACCCCGGTGGGGAACATTCTCGCCCCGCTCGTGCGGCGCACCCGAGGCCGGGATTCCACCGCCGTTCGCAGCGGGCAGCCAAGCGCCAGGGTTTTGACACGACCGGGCTGCACACGGATCAGATCGCCATCCCCGGAGAAGCCTTCCGGAACGCGCCAGCTCTTCATGAACTAGTCTCTCCCCTCGAAAATCCTGCTTTCCGCAGCATGTGATAGGGAGAGCCCTGCACAGCTACGCTACCGCGGGCCCGATACATATCGCCAGATCCGCACAGACGTACGAACACCGGGGAAGGGAAGCACTCCTGATGGACGAGAGGAAGCTCCACGGCCTCTTCATCGGCATCGACAACTACACCTCTCCGGATATCCGACCACTCAACTTCGCAAAACGAGATGCCAGAGTCCTGCATGCCCTATTCCTTGACAATTTCGAAGGAAAGGCGAGCCTACTGCTGGACGCGGAGGCAACCAAGGCCAGATTGCTGACAGAAATGGGACAACTGGCCAAGCAGAGCTCCGACGACGACATCGTCGTCATCAGCTTTTCGGGCCACGGGACCGCGAGCCATGAGCTGGCCACGAGCGACACCGACCGCGACGACCCGACCAGCACGGCAGTTCACCTCGAAGCCTTCGTCGAACAGCTCAACGACATTCGGGCATCCATCCTGCTGGTCATTCTCGATTGCTGTTTCGCCGGCGGCGCCGTCGCCAAGGTGCTGCAACGCCCCGCTTCCGACGGCGTGGCGCGCAGCTTGACCAAGCCCGTGGCGCAATTGCTGAAGCAGGTCTCCGGCCGGGGCAGAGTCGTCCTGGCGGCAGCGACCAAGGACCAGGAGGCGTACGAGCGCCCCCCGCTGCGTCACGGCTTGCTGACGTACCACGTACTCGCCGGCTTGCTCGGGGATCCTGAAGTGGTGGTGAACGGCGACCGCGTCCCCCTCCTCAGACTCGCCGATGTCGTCTCGCGCCGGGTGAGTTCGGACAGGTCACGGCCTTTTCAGCTACAGAACGCCGTGGTGGCAAGCCATGTGGACGGTGGTGAACTTCCCGTCCTGACCCCCGGAGCTGGCTTCGAAAGAGCCGGCGGCGGTCCCGCCATCCCCCCAGCGACGCACGCCTTCCCCAGCCTGGCCCCCTTCGGGGTCCCCGATTCCGCCATCGCCCTGTGGCAAGACGAGTTCACAAGGTTGAACTCCCTCCAGGTCGCGGCCGTCAACGACGGTGGGCTCCTCACCGACGTCAACGTCCTTGTCAGCGCACCCACCTCGTCCGGCAAAACGCTCGTCGGGGAACTCGCGGCGTTGCGCGCCTACGCACAGGGCCGACGGACGGTGATCCTCCTGCCGACCAGGGCCCTGGTCAACGAGCAGTACGAACGACTCGTCCAGCGCTACGCCGTCGGCGGAGCCAAGGTGATCCGCGCCACCGGTGAGCTCCGTGATCACCTTCCGGCGCTGTTCTCGGGCAAATACGACCTGGCTGTACTCACCTACGAGAAGTACATCGGCCTGCTGTTCGTCCAACCCCGGCTCCTCCGCCATGCGGGCATGCTGGTCGTTGACGAGATCCAGTCCCTCTTCGTGAGCGGTCGCGGCCCCCTCCTGGAGATCCTGTTCACTTGGCTCAAGATGCGCCGGAGCCATGAGGACACCCCGCAGATCGTCGGGCTGTCCGCGGTCCTCGGAGGCGCGCAGGCCCTCGCGACCTGGCTCGGCGCCCGACCGGTCACCTCCGTCGAGCGCGCCGTCCCCCTGTACGAGGGCGTGATCGATGCCACGGGCCGCTTCCGCTACGTCGACCACCAAGGCGTAGAGGGTTTCGAGCAGTTGTTCTCTCCCACGGATCTCACGCCTGCCGCAGAGGACGAAGCCGAGGACGACGTGGAGGTCATCCGGGTGGTGCAAGCCCTGGTGGGCCGGGGACATCGCGTACTCGTATTCCGCAACACCCGTGCGCTCGCTCGAACGCTCGCACTCAAACTCGCAACCACCCTCGGTCTCCCTCCGGTCGACGGGGCGTGTGCGGCCCTTGACGAACGGGAGAGCAGCCGGTCCGTCGACGCACTGCGCGCGTGCCTGGTCGGAGGCACGGCCTTCCACACCTCCGACCTCGACGACGAGGAACGACGGTTGGTCGAGCAGACGTTCCGAGCGCGGGACGACGGACTGCACGTGGTCGTCGCCACCACGACGCTTGCCCAGGGCGTCAACCTACCGGCGGACTCGGTGGTCATCACCGAACTGCTGCACCCGGGTGGAGAGCGCTACAAGGTCTCCGAATACCGGAACATGGCGGGCCGGGCGGGCCGTACCGGCCTCGCGGGACACGGGCGTTCCGTGATCGTCACGCACGGCTCATTGGAAGTCGACCGTCTTTGGCAGATGTATGTCACGGCGGAGCCGGAAGCGCATGCCTCGACGCTGCTGTCACCCGACGTCGACGCCCGTTCGGTCGTGCTCGCCGCCTTCGCGGGGCCGGGAGGAGGCCACGGGCCAACGACCGTCGCCGACGTCGAGCGCTTCCTCTCCTTCACGCTGGCCGCCTACCAACGACGCATGTCCGGTCAGCCCGACGCCTTCCCAGCAGGTTTCATCCCGAACGCCATCGACCGGCTGCTGGCCGCAGGGCTACTCAAGGCAGTTGGGGCCGGGCACGCCCTCACCGGCCTCGGGGAAATCGCGGTCAAGTCGGGGCTGTCCGTGGACTCCGTGACCCAACTCGCCGAGGTACTGGCCGCCGTGGCGCCGGACGCCATGAACCAGATGACGCTCATCGGTACGGCGCAGTTGGTGAAGGAGCTCGACGACACGCGCTTCGTACGCATGAACACGCATTCGACCAAGGCGAACACCCACCTCGTCCAATGCCTGACCCAGCAGAAGATCGCCGATCCCGTGCTGAAGCAGCTGATGGACGCACAGGACAGGTCGGGGTCCGGAGCCGGACGTGCGCGACGCGCACTCGCCAGCCAGCTCTGGGCGTACGGGATGTCGACCTCCGCCATCGAACGGAGCATCACCCATCCTCTCCGGGGCTCCGTCTCCATGCCCGTGCGGCAAGCCGCCCGCCGCACCACGGACGTGATCCAAACCGTGATCGACGTCCTGCGCGAGGTCAGTCCCGAGAACGAGCCCCTGGATCTGGCCGAAAGGCTTCCTGTAGCGCTTGAACTGGGCATCAGGACGGCCTTCGTTCCCGTTGCCGTGCACTTGCCGATCTCTCCCGACCGGCGCTGGTTCTCCCGCCTGTTCGACAGCGAAGTACGAACCGCCTCTGCCATCGCCCAAGCGGAGGAGGAGGTCCTGCTCGCCTGTGTCGGCGGCGACGCGGAGAACGCCGCAATCCTAAGAACAGCCGCCGTCGCCGCGCAGACGGAGGAAGAGCAGATGTCCGCGGCCCATCTCCCTGCTCCGGTCGACTGAGTTCGTCCGCCCTCGCCTCCCGATCACGTCCACGTCAGCCCATAGGAACGGTCCCGACGCAGACGGGAGAAGCTGACTCGTACGGATCCTGACGCGTCGGGTTGAGCGCGAGGCCGTCGGAGCGTGGGGTCCGCTACTTCCAGAGGGAGTTCGTCGGCTAGGACCCGAACGTGGGCGGGGACCCTGGTCGGACCGAACCGTACCGTCAGTATGAACGCGTCGCAGGCATGCTGGGGCGTGCATACGTAGAAGGGGCCCATCTGCGGCCCCGGATAGAAGCGGAAGGTCACCCGGTGCCCTTCGCCCTGCCGAAGCGGTCGGGGCAGCCGGACGGAGGTGCCGACCCGGGTTGCTGACAGTCGTTCGTACGGCCTCTGCACGCTGCCGCCCCGGATCACCTCCGGCTTGAGCGCTGGGGGCATGGGCGACGTAGTATGCACGGTTCCTGGATCGCCTTGGGGATAGGAGTGCGACAGGGACATTTCCCCGAGCGCCGTCACCCCACTGACCACGTGTCTTTCCTCGATCACCTCGGGAACGTCCCGATCGAGCAGGAGCAGCACTCTCAGAGACGTGGTGGTCCAAGGCGACTCACCGTCGTCCGCCGACTCCGTGCCCGTGCAATCGCCTGGCCCTGCCGCAGCTAGGGCTTCCTCGGCGAGTCGCTCCAGGGCAACGTCGACGTAACGTCGGGCGGTGCGCGGGTCTCGGTCGAGTACGGCGGCGGCGCGGGTGAGCCGCGTGCCAAAGCGCCCACTCTCCGCGCCTTCCAGGGCGAGGGCGAGCCGACTGAGCTGCGCCAAGTCATCGGGGAGGACACCGGTCAGCTCGGCCAGGCGCCGCTTGACCTTGCCGCGCTGTACGACCGGGTCCTCGCCCTCGTGGACCCCGGCGACATGGCGAAGGGCACCTCCGATCCGTGCCGAGGCCAGGGCATCCTCCACTCCGAAGCCCTTGCGGAGGCACTTCAACTCCCGGAGGAGGTCCGCCACGCTGATGTTCATGCGTTCCCTTCAGGATCATCGGGGATCGAGCACGAGGCTCGGTAGCGCGCCTCGCCCACCATGCGAGGCTCGAACCGGTCGTACTGTTCATCTGCCCTCGCCCAGTGGCGAGCGGCTTCGGGGTGACGCCCGCAGACGGCATGGACGTTGCCGATGCCGGTGACCGCACGCGCGTTCTCGTACCGGCTGCCGCAGCCCTCCGCAAGCACGGCGGCGCGTTCGTACCAGGCGAGGGCGCCCGTGTGATCCCCGGAGCACAAGCGAGCCCAAGCAACACAGTTCATCGACATGACGACGTCCAGCTTGAGATCCAGGCGGACGAACTCCTTGCACGCCCGTTCCGCGTGGCGGACCGCATCCGCGTACCGGCGGAGTTCAGTCTCGGCCAAGGCGATCCCCCGCAGGGTGATGGCAGCGTTGCGGACGTTGCCGGCTTCGCGGTAGGCGTCGTGCACGTACGTCAGATCCCGCAGGGCCCCTTGGTGGTCCCCCAGGTAGAGGGCGGCCCAGGCCAAGTTGGAGGTGGCGTTCGTGACGCCGTGCGAGTCGGAGAGCTCCCGAAAGAGTTCCAGGGCCTGCCTGCAATTCTCCACGGCACTGCGCAGGTCACCGCGGTCCGCGTGGGCAATGCCCAGGTTGTTGAGCGTGAGCGCCAGTCCCAGCCGGTCCCCTGACTCCCCCGCCGCCTCGACGGCCCGCTGGTGAGTGTCAATCCACGGGTCCCACAGCTTGGCCACGAAGAAGAACTCCCTCAGGAGGAAGGCGAGCTGCCAGCACTGCCGGTACAGTCCCCGGTCCGCAGCCAGGTGGCACAACTGCACCAAGGTGGGCCATTCTCGGTCGATCCAGGAGTGCGCAGACTGGTAGTCAGGGAACGGCTCCACCGTCGAAGGCGAGGAGAGCAGAGTCAGCGGGACACGGTAGCGCTGCGGCGCCAGGAACTCGTCCGTCGCCTCCGCGAGTAGCAGGCTGTGGTCGAGGAGACGCCCAACGGCGGCGGACTGATCGCCGCCCGCCACTTCCGCCAGCACGTGCACCCTGGCGAACTCCCGCACCAGGTCGTGGATTCGTACGTGCCCCGTACTCTCGGCTGCGACGAGGTGGGCGTCCTCTAGACGGTCGATGACGCTCCGAGCCCCCGGCATGTCGAGGCCCGCCAGAGCCGCGATGCTCCACGGCTCGATGGGGCGGCCCGGGTGCAGGGCCAGCAGGCCGAACACCCGGCGCTGGGTCTCCGTGAGGCCGCGGCAAGAGAGGCTGAACGCTGCGGCCACGCTGCGTTCGCCGTCGTCCAGAACCGTGAGCCGGGAGGTCTCGTCGGCCAACCGGGAGTCGAACTCTGCCAGGGTCCACGCCCCCGTCCCCCTGAAGCGGGCTGCTGCGATGCGAATCGCGAGTGGCAGCAGTTCGCAGCGGGTGACGACGCGACGGACCACGAAGTCGTTCGCGTCCTGCGCGGACGGTCCGGCAACGGATTGGAAGAGACCCACGGCGTCATCGACGGACAGCCTTCCGACCGGCACGCGGACCGCGTCGTCCAAGGCGTTCATCCGGTTGCGGCTAGTGATCATCACACGACACCTCGGTTCGGGTGGGAACAGCACGGCAACTTGGTTCGTGGTGTCAACGTTGTCCAGGACCAGCAGGAGCCTCGCGCCCTGGACCCTTGTCCGGTAGAGGTTGAGACGGGCATCGAGCGTCGAGGGGATGCGCTCGGCCGGGACCTTCAACAGCCTGAGCAGGGTGGCAAGCGCTTCGTAGACGACCGCTTCGCCCGCACCCTCGGCCAAGTCCACCACGCCGCCTCCCGGTGGGCGTCCGAGGTCGAGGAAGAAGCAGCCGTCCGGGAAGGCATTCACGGCGTCCCGGGACGCCCGCACGGCGAGCGCCGTCTTCCCAGCTCCTGCCAAGCCGCTCAATGCGCAGACCGTTCGAGGACCGTCTCCGTGCAGGAAGGCCGAGATACGCTCCAGTTCCCGCCGCCGTCCGGTGAACAGCGGTGTCACGGTGGGAAGCCCGACGATCCGCCCGTCCTGATCACCCCGTCGCGCCTTCGCCGTCCGGCGCTCCGTTTTCAGGAGGGCCGCCAGGTCCCCGTCCGCCTTCAACTCCCGGTCACAAGCGCGGGCGAAGGACACGCTGCCGGCCGCCACACCCGTCTCCACTTTGCTGAGGTATCCCTTGCTGTAGTGGATACGGCGGGCGAGTTCGGAGAGCGTCAGGCCGGCGGCCACGCGGAGTCGGCGCAGTTCATCGCCAAAGCGGGGGGCACGCTGTTCCATTCGGTCATGGTGCCCGTCGGCCCAGCGGCCCACCGAAGAATCAGCCGACCACGGCGATCGACTTTTCTGGCAATTACGAATAAATCGACGTTCGATTGGTGATGTGTATGCACGAATGATGCATCTCCTTGTGCTCACGGACGACGGGCACGTGGCTCTCCGTGCGTCACGCCGTCACGGGGCTGCTCTCGATGAGCGGCATCCCCTGGACATGAACAGCCTCGCGCTGTTCGGACGTCGAGCGGAAGGGGTGCTCCGTTTCCAACCCCAAGAGGAAACGTGCAACCCCGTAGGACGTCGTAGCCCGGATGTCTCTCGTGGTGACCATCGCCCCGGCGCCCTCACGAGCCCGGCCCCCTCCAAACAAGAGCCCGCTCGGTAATGTCGCCGGGGTGAGACGGAGAAAGAGCCCACCTGCCGCCCCCCTGCCCCCGCGCGACGGGGTCGATCCCGTGCGGTTGCGGTTGCCCGAGGACCCGGATGGGGTGTGGGGGACGGTCGGGGAGTACCTGGGGGCGCGGTACGGGGAGGAGCGGGCTGCGGCGTTGTTCGCCGAGGGGGGCGTGGTGGGGGTTGAGGGGGGCGTGGACGGGGGTGATGCCTATGAGGCGGGGCGGTATCTGTGGTTTCACCGGGGGTTCGCGGACGAGGAACGGGTGCCGTTTGAGGTGGGGGTGGTGTGGCGGGACGAGCGGATCGTGGTCGTGGACAAGCCGCACTTCCTGGCCACCACGCCGCGCGGGCGGCACGTGCGGGAGACGGTGCAGGCGCGGTTGCGGCGGGAGTTGGGGCTGCCGGAGCTGCAGCCGGCGCACCGGTTGGACCGGCTGACGGCGGGGCTCGTGCTGTGCGTGGTGCACGCCCGGGACCGGGGGGCGTACCAGACGCTGTTCCGGGACCGGAGGGTGGAGAAGGAGTACGAGGGGGTGGCGGCGTACGACCCGGGGGTCGAGCTGCCGCGGACGGTGCGCAGCCGGATCGTGAAGGAGCGCGGGGTGCTCGCGGCCCGGGAGGTGGCCGGGGAGGCGAACAGCGAGAGTCGGATCGCGCTGGTGGAGCGGCGGGGCGGGCTCGGGCGGTACCGGTTGGCGCCGGTGACCGGGCGGACGCACCAGCTGCGGGTGCACATGAACGCGCTGGGGGTGCCGCTCCTGGACGACCCGCTGTATCCGGTCGTCCAGGAGCCGGCGCCGGACGACTACGCCCGGCCCCTCCAACTGCTCGCGCGCACGTTGGCGTTCACCGATCCGGTGAGCGGTGAACCGTTGCGCTTCGAGAGTCGGCTGCGGCTGGCTCAGTGGCCGCGCTGAATCCACTCGTCGAGGTGGGGCGCCTCGGCGGCGACGGTGGTGCCGTCGCCGTGGCCGGTGCGTACCTCGGTGGTCGGCGGGAGGGTCAGCAGCTTGCCGCGGATCGATTCGACGATCGTCGGGAAGTGGCTGAAGGAGCGGCCGGTGGCGCCCGGTCCGCCGGCGAAGAGGGTGTCGCCGGTGAAGACGGTGCCCAGGTCGGGCGCGTACAGGCAGACCGCGCCCGGGGCGTGCCCCGGGGTGTGCAGCACGGTCAGTTCCGTGCCGGCGACGGCGATCCGCTGACCGTCGGCGAGTTCGCCGTCGGGCGCGCGGTCGGGGTGGGTCAGCTTCCACAGCGGCAGGTCGTCGGGGTGCAGCAGGATCGGCGCGCCGGTGGCGGCGGCGAGCGCGGGGGCCGCGTCGATGTGGTCGTCGTGGGCGTGGGTGCACACGATCGCCCGCAGGGTGCGCCCGGCGAGCGCCGTCTCGATGGCGGCGGCGTCGTGGGCGGCGTCGATGACGATCGCCTCCTCGTCGTCGCCGACGATCCAGACGTTGTTGTCGACGTCCCAGGTGCCGCCGTCGAGGGAGAAGGTGCCGGAGGTGACCAGGTGGTCGATGCGCGCGCTCACAGGACCACGACCGAACGCAGCACGTCGCCCTCGTGCATCCGGGCGAACGCCTGCTCGACGTCGCCGAGGCCGATGGTCTCGGTGACGAACGCCCCGAGGTCGATGCGGCCCTGCTGGTGCAGGTCGATGAGCATCGGGAAGTCCCGGGAGGGCAGGCAGTCGCCGTACCAGGACGACTTCAGGGCGCCGCCGCGGCCGAAGACGTCGAGCAGCGGCAGCTCCAGCTTCATCTCGGGGGTGGGGACGCCGACGAGGACCACGGTGCCGGCGAGGTCGCGGGCGTAGAACGCCTGGCGGTACGTCTCGGGGCGGCCGACCGCCTCGATGACGACGTCCGCGCCGAAGCCGCCGGTCAGCTCGCGGATCGCCTCGACGGGGTCGGTGGAGCGGGAGTTGACGGTGTGGGTGGCGCCCATCGTCTTCGCCGTTTCGAGCTTGCGGTCGTCGATGTCGACGGCGATGATCCGGGCCGCGCCGGCGAGGCGGGCGCCCACGACGGCCGCGTCCCCGACGCCGCCGCAGCCGATGACGGCCACGGTGTCGCCGCGGGTGACGCCGCCGGTGTTGATGGCGGCGCCGATGCCGGCCATCACGCCGCAGCCGAGGAGGCCGGCGACGGACGGTGCGACGGCGGGGTCGACCTTGGTGCACTGGCCCGCGGCCACCAGGGTCTTCTCGGCGAAGGCGCCGATGCCGAGGGCGGGGCTCAGCTCCTTGCCGCTCTCGGCGAGGGTCATCTTCTGGCGGGCGTTGTGGGTGTCGAAGCAGTACCAGGGGCGGCCGCGCAGACAGGCCCGGCAGTGTCCGCACACGGCGCGCCAGTTGAGGACGACGAAGTCGCCGGGGGCCACGTCGGTGACGTCGGGTCCCACCGACTCCACCACGCCGGCCGCCTCGTGGCCGAGCAGGAAGGGGAAGTCGTCGTTGATGCCGCCCTGCTTGTAGTGCAGGTCCGTGTGGCAGACGCCGCACGCCTGCACCTTCACCACGGCCTCGCCCGGGCCGGGGTCGGGGACCACGATCGTCTCCACCCGCACCGGCTCGTCCTTGCCCGGTGCGATCACACCGAGGACCTGCTGGGACATCGACATCCGCCCTTCTTCGCGCTGGGGTTCCAGCACCACTATGGACCGTCGCGCGGGCGTGTCGCGGTGATGCGCACGCGCCGCACGGACTGACTGTACGGACCATCTACGGACGAGTGCGGACCGGGTGGGCAGGAGGTGCGGACCGGGGCCATCGGGTGCACTTCGGACGGCGAGCGAACGTTTCGCGCCACGTTTGGCGGAATCAGAAACTCCGGCAGAGGGCCACAAGTCATCTCCTGTGAGAGCAGTTCTCACCAAGAGCACGAGTTTCGTGAGAAGTCAGGAAACGGGGGATGGAACATGACGGAGACGATGGAGACCGTCGCGGCAGCGGTGGAGGAGGAGCTGCGGGAGGCGGCGGAAGCAGGCCGGGAGTTAACGCCGTTCGTGGACCCGCTGACCGTGCCGCGGGTGCTGCGCCCGGAGGTCACCGAGGTCACCCAGGAGGTCGAGGTCGCCCTGCGCCCCGCCTGGGTGCGATTGCACTCGGAGCTGCCGCCGACCCTGGTGTGGGGGTACGAGGGCGAGTTCCCCGGGCCGACGATCGAGGTGCGGCGCGGTCAGCGCGTCCGGATCGCCTGGACCAACCGCATTCCGCGCGGGAGCACGTACCCCGTCACCGCGGTGGAGGTGGCGCGCTCGGCGGGGCAGCCCCTCCCCCACAACCGGCCGGGGCGCGAGGGCGTCAAGCCCAGCGGGGACGTGGCGGCGCTGCCCGCCTGGTCGGTGACGCATCTGCACGGCGCGCAGACCGGCGGGGGGAACGACGGCTGGGCGGACAATTCCGTCGGCTTCGGCGACGCCCAACTGTCCGAGTATCCGAACGACCACCAGGCCGTCCACTGGTGGTACCACGACCACGCGATGCACATCACCCGGTTCAACGTGTACGCGGGCCTGGTCGGCACCTATCTGGTGCGGGACGACGAGGAGGACGCGCTCGGGCTGCCGTCCGGGGAGCGCGAGGTGCCGCTGGTCCTCGCCGACCGCAACCTCGACACCGACGACGACGGCCGGCTCAACGGCCGGCTGCTGCACAAGACCGTGATCGTCGTCCCCAGCCACCCGGAGACGGGCAGAGCCGTGACGACGCCCTTCGTCGGCCCGTACTCCACGGTGAACGGCACGATCTGGCCGCACCAGGAGGTGGCCCCCGACTGGTACCGCTTCCGGCTGCTGAACGCGTCGAACGCGCGCATCTACAACCTGGTCCTGGTCGACGAGGACGACCAGCCGGTGCCGGGCGTGGTGCACCAGATCGGCAGCGACGGCGGGCTGCTGCCCCGCCCGGTGCCGGTGGACTTCACGGCCGGGGCGCCGCTGTCGGTCGCGCCCGCCGAGCGGTTCGACCTGCTGGTGGACTTCCGGAAGCTGGCCGGGCGCCGGCTGCGGCTGGTGAACAAGGGGCGCAATCAGCCCCCGGGCGTCGCGGACCTGGCGGACAACATCCCGTATCCGCAGGTCATGGAGTTCCGGGTGGGCAAGCGCGGCGGGCGCCCCGGCGAGCTGCGGGGCGGGGCGGAGGCGCGGCCCGGGCCCGATGCGCGCGGCGGCTTCGTGCTGCCGAAGGTGCTCTCGGGCTCCTTCCGGCGGTACGACCACGACGGCCTGCACCACGGGCACCGGCTGGTGGTGCTCACCCCGCCCGCGACCGTCGGCGCGGGCGGGCACCCGGAGATGTGGGAGATGGTCGAGGTGCCGACCGTCGATCCGCACGTCCCGGCCACGGGCGTGATCCAGGTGCGGGGCTCGGATGGGGCCCTGAAGACGTACCGCAGGATCTCCCGCACCTTCAACGACGGCCTGGGCTTCACCGTCGGCGAGGGGACGTTCGAGCAGTGGTCCTTCCTCAACCTGGGCGCGCCGGTGCATCCGATGCACATCCACTTGGCGGACTTCCAGGTGCTGGCCCGGGAGTCGTACGAGGTCTCGGGCTTCGACCCGGCGCTCGGCGGCACCCGGGGTCCGGTGGCGCACGATGCGGGACGGCCCCGGGAGGTGCCGCCGAACGAGCGGGGCTGGAAGGACGTCTTCCAAGTCAGGTCGGCTGAGCTGGTGCGGGTGATGGGCCACTTCGACGGGGCGTACGGCCGGTTCATGTACCACTGCCATCTGCTGGAGCACGAGGACATGGGCATGATGCGGCCCTTCGTCGTGCTGCCGCCCGAGGTGCTGAAGTTCGACCACGGCGGCGGGCACGGCGGGCACTGACCGCTGCCCCGGATCCCGACGACGATCCCTGCCCGGATCCGGGCGGGGGCGACGAGCAGGGCCCGTGGAGTCCGCCGTCTCCACGGGCCCTGCTCGATCCGCCTCACGTACGCGGGCTCAGGATCCTTCACGCTCCGCGGCGATCGCGCGCACCCGGCCGCGGACCACGTACCATCCGCCGACCAGGGCCGCGGCGATCAGCGGCAGGAACATCACGGTGGTGCGGCCGACGCCGCCGCCCCACCACATCAGCACGACGACGCAGGCGAGGAAGCAGATCGTGACGATCTGGGTGTACGGGGCCCAGGGCAGCTGGTACGAGGGCCGGCTGAGCTTGCCCTCCTTCGCGCGGCGCCAGAACAGCAGGGAGCAGATCATGATCATGCTCCAGGTGCCGAGGATGCCGATGGAGGCGAAGTTGAGCACGATCTCGAACGCCTGGCCAGGCATGACGTAGTTGAGGCCAACGCCCGCGACGCCGAAGGCGGCGGTCAGCAGCACGCCTCCGTAGGGCACCTGGCCCTTGTTCATCCGGCTGGTGAAGCGGGGTGCGGAGCCGGCCATCGACATGGAGCGCAGGATGCGCGCGGTGGAGTACAGACCGGCGTTGAGGCTGGAGAGCGCGGCGGTGAGGACGACCAGGTTCATCACGCCGGCGGCGCCCGGGACGCCCAGCTTGTCCATCACGGTGACGAAGGGGCTCTCGTCGCCCGAGTAGGCGGTGTACGGCAGGAGCAGCGCCAGCAGCACGACCGAGCCGACGTAGAAGATGCCGACGCGCCACATGATCGAGTTGATGGCACGGGGCATGACCTTCGCCGGGTTGGCGGTCTCGCCGGCCGCGACGCCGCAGAGCTCGACGGAGGCGTAGGCGAAGACGACGCCCTGGATCACCAGCAGCATCGGGAGCATGCCGACGGGGAAGATGCCGTCGTTGTCGGCGACGGTGCCGAAGCCGGGCTGGTGACCGCCCACGTCCTGCTGGGTGACCAGCAGGAATATGCCGACGAGCATGAAGGCCAGCAGGGCCGCGACCTTGATGATCGCGAACCAGAACTCGGTTTCGCCGAAGTACTTCACCGAGATGAGGTTCGCGGCGAGGACGACCGCGAGGGCGATCAGCGCCAGGATCCACTGCGGGACGTCGCTGAACATCGACCAGAAGTGGGCGTAGGTCGCGGCGGCCGTGATGTCGGCCACACAGGTGGTGGACCAGTTCAGGAAGTACAGCCAGCCGGCCGTGTAGGCGCCCTTCTCGCCCATGAACTCACGGGCGTACGAGACGAAGGCACCGGACGAGGGCCGGTAGAGCACCAGTTCGCCGAGGGCGCGGACGACGAAGAAGGCGAAGACGCCGCAGACGGCGTAGGCGATCGCCAGGGAGGGGCCGGCTTCCGCGAGCCGGCCGCCGGCGCCGAGGAAGAGTCCCGTACCGATCGCACCACCGATGGCGATCATGTTGATGTGCCGGGACTTGAGGTCCTTGCTGTAACCGGCGTCTCCGGCGTCCACGTGCGTGGAGGTCTGAGGGGAGCCGGTCGCCGTGGCCCCGGGGTCCGCGTCCGCGGACGTGATGGTGCGATCACTCATGGGGGGTGGGGTTCGCCTTCGTGAGGGTGCGGGGGCTGGTCGCGCGCCGGGCCCTGACTGCCGATGGAGGGGGGCGCCAAGTACGCCTGGGCATGCGGCCCGACGACACTTCATCGACGCACGCCTGCGAACTTAGCTGTGTTCCAGGTCACTCAGCGATAGATCTGAGGTAGATCTGAGGTTGCGCACCTGTAAACCAAGGTGGCAGTAAATCACGATCTCACCGGCACGACCGACACCGCGAACCCGACCGACCCGCGCCGGAGCGGGGCGGCAGCGGGCGGTCGGGGACGGCGTCAGACCCGGGGCGGGGCGACGGCGTCAGGCCCGGGGCGGGGCGACGACGTCAGGCCCGGGGCGGGGCGACGACGTCGGGCGCCAGGACGTCCAGTTCGGCGAGGGCCCCGACCGCGATCTCCCGGGTGACGCGCTCGGCCCGCTCCGCGTCGCCCTCGCGCACCGCCTCGGCGACCTGTACGTGCAGGGTGACGGCCGCCGGGTCGGGGTCGTCGAACATGACCTGGTGCTGGGTGCGTCCGGTGAGGATCGCGGCCACCACGTCGCCCAGCCGCGCGAACATCTCGTTGCCCGAGGCGTTCAGCACGATCCGATGGAAGGCGACGTCGTGCCGCAGGTACGCGTCCAACTGCTGTCCGCGCGAGGTGGCGACCATGCCGAGGGCGCACTCGGTGAGTTCGGCGCACTGCGCCGCGGTGGCGTTGCGGGCCGCGAGTCCGGCCGCGACCGGCTCGACGGCGGAGCGCAGCACGGTCAGCGAGCGCAGTTGGCGGGGGCGGTCGGCGCCGGCCAGTCGCCAGCGGATGACCCGCGGGTCGTAGACGTTCCACTCCTCGATGGGGCGCACCGTCACGCCGACCCGGCGCCGGGACTCGACCAGCCGCATCGACTCCAGGACGCGGACGACCTCGCGCACCACCGTGCGCGAGACCTCGAAGCGCTGGGCGATCTCGTCGGTGCGCAACACGCTTCCCCGGGGGGACTCCCCCGCGGTGATCTCCAGGCCGAGGGTGTCCAGCACGTGCGTATGGAGGCCCTGGCCCGCTGTGGTCATGGGGTCAGCCTACGGGGCGAGGATCACACCCGATAAATATGACGTTTAGATCTCATCCTCTTGAATAAGTCATACCTAATGGGTTTCAGTGTCGCGACACCACTGTCAACACCGAGGTCGACACCGAGGTCGACGTCAGACAGCGAGGCACGTAGATGAGCACCCCACCCGTCGTCGTGGTGATGGGCGTGGCAGGGACCGGCAAGACCACGATCGGTCCCCTGCTCGCCGCGGCCCTCGGCGTCCCGTACGCCGAGGGCGACGACTTCCACCCGCCGGCCAACATCGCCAAGATGTCCGCCGGGACGCCGCTGGACGACGGGGACCGCTGGCCCTGGCTCGATGCGATCGGGCAGTGGGCGCACGGTCGGGCGGGGCTCGGCGGAGTGGTCTCCAGCTCCGCGCTGAAGCGCTCCTACCGGGACCGGCTGCGGGCCGCCGCGCCGGGCGCCGTCTTCCTCCACCTCGCCGGCGACCGGGAGCTCATCGAGCGCCGGATGGCCGAGCGCAAGGGGCACTTCATGCCGACCGCGCTGCTGGACTCGCAGTTCGCGACGCTCCAGCCGCTGGAGCCGGACGAGGCGGGCGTGGCCGTCGACGTGTCCGGCACGCCGCAGGAGATCACCGCGCGGGCGTTCGCCGCGCTGCGGTCCCTGGAGCGCTGACCGCGGGCCCGCCCGCCCTTCGCATCCACACCCCGTCCCCACCCCCGTAGATCCCCCGTACGTCTGTAAGGAACCACCGTGACCAGTCTCAGCGTCGAGACGCTGGCAGCGGACCCGCTGGCGCCGATCACCTCGGCCGGCAACGCCCAGCTCGGCATCGCCGTACTCGCCGGCATCGCCGTCATCGTGCTGCTCATCACCAAGTTCAAACTGCACGCCTTCCTGGCGCTGACCATCGGGTCGCTGGCGCTCGGGGCCTTCGCGGGCGCGCCGCTCGGCAAGGCCATCGAGTCCTTCTCCAAGGGCCTCGGCTCCACGGTCGCCGGCGTGGGCGTGCTCATCGCGCTCGGTGCGATCCTCGGCAAGCTCCTCGCCGACTCCGGCGGCGGTGACCAGATCGTCGACACCATCCTGGCCAGGGCCAAGGGCTCGACGATGCCGTGGGCGATGGTGCTGATCGCCTCGGTGATCGGCCTTCCGCTCTTCTTCGAGGTCGGCATCGTGCTGCTGATCCCGGTGGTGCTGATGGTCGCCAAGCGGGGCAACTACTCGCTGATGCGAATAGGCATCCCGGCGCTCGCCGGTCTGTCGGTGATGCACGGGCTGATCCCGCCGCACCCCGGTCCGCTGGTCGCGATCGACGCGCTCGACGCCAACCTGGGCGTCACGCTCGGCCTCGGCGTGCTGGTCTCCATCCCGACCGTGATCATCGCGGGTCCGGTCTTCGCCAAGTACGCGGCCCGCTGGGTGGACATCCCGGCGCCGGAGAAGATGATCCCGGCCCGGCCCTCCGAGGACCTGGACCGGCGTCCCGGCTTCGGCGCGACCGTCTTCACGGTGCTGCTGCCGGTCGTCCTGATGCTCTCGAACGCCCTCGTCGAGATCGTCGTCGACGACCCGTCGAACCCGGTGCAGAAGGTCACCGACGTGATCGGCTCGCCGCTGATCGCGCTGCTCGCCGCGGTGCTCGTCGGGCTCTTCACGCTGGGCCGCGCCGCGGGCTTCACCAAGGACCGGATCTCCACCACCGTCGAGAAGTCGCTCGCCCCGATCGCGGGCGTGCTGATGATCGTGGGCGCCGGCGGCGGCTTCAAGCAGACCCTGATCGACGTCGGCGTCGGACAGATGATCCTGGACTTCTCCGAGGACTGGGCGATTCCGACCCTGCTGCTGGCCTGGCTGATCGCGGTGGCGATCCGACTGGCCACCGGTTCGGCGACCGTGGCCACGATCTCCGCGGCCGGTCTGGTGGCGCCGCTGGCCGCCGGGATGTCGACGACCGAGTCGGCGCTGCTGGTGTTGGCGATCGGCGCGGGCTCGCTCTTCTTCAGCCACGTCAACGACGCCGGGTTCTGGCTGGTGAAGGAGTACTTCGGCATGAACGTCGGCCAGACGATCAAGACCTGGTCGGTGATGGAGACGATCATCTCGGTCGTCGGCATCGTCTTCATCCTGCTGCTGTCGCTGGTGCTGTAGGCGCGGGAGCCGGACTCGTCGGACGTCCCGCGGTGGGTGGCCCACCGCGGGACGTCGGCGTGTCGAACGGGATCCGGCCGGGCGCCGGCGGCCCCGCTCAGCCCACCGCCTTCGCCGCGGCCCGCCCCGCCGCGCGGCCCGAGAAGAGGCAGCCGCCGAGGAAGGTGCCCTCCAAGGAGCGGTAGCCGTGGACCCCGCCGCCGCCGAAGCCGGCCGCCTCGCCCGCCGCGTACAGACCGCTCACCGGGGTGCCGTCCTCGCCCAGCACCCGGGACGACAGGTCGGTCTCCAGGCCGCCGAGCGACTTGCGGGTGAGGATGTTGAGGCGGACCGCGATCAGCGGGCCCGCCGCCGGGTCGAGGATGCGGTGCGGCGCGGCCGTGCGGATCAGTCGGTCGCCGAGGTACTTGCGGGCCCCGCGCACCGCCGTCACCTGGAGGTCCTTGGTGAAGGGGTTGCGGATCTCGCGGTCCCTGGCCTCGATCTCCCGGCGTAGCTCCGCCTCCTCGATCAGCGGTTCCCCGGTGAGCGCGTTCATGCCGCGGACCAGCGCGGCGAGGTCCTTCTCGACGACGAAGTCCGCGCCGTGTTCCATGAAGGCCCGGACCGGCCCGGGCACGTCGGTGCGGGCGCGGTCGAGCACCCCGCGCACCGACTTCCCCGTCAGGTCCGGGTTCTGCTCGGAGCCGGAGAGCGCGAACTCCTTGCCGATGATCTTCTGGTCGAGCACGAACCAGGTGTGGTCGTACCCCGACTTCACGATGTGTTCGAGGGTGCCGAGGGTGTCGAAGCCGGGGAAGAGCGGGACGGGCAGCCGCCGGCCGCGCGCGTCCAGCCAGAGCGAGGAGGGCCCGGGCAGGATGCGGATGCCGTGCCGGGCCCAGATCGGGTTCCAGTTCTCGATGCCCTCGGTGTAGTGCCACATCCGGTCGCGGTTGACGTGGCTGGCGCCGGCGCGCTCGGCGATGCCGAGCATCAGTCCGTCGACGTGCGCCGGCACTCCGGAGAGGAGCTTGCGCGGCGGGGCGCCGAGGCGGCCGGGCCACTGGGCGCGGACCAGCTCGTGGTTGCCGCCGATGCCGCCCGATGCGACGACCACGGCCTGGGCGCGGAACTCGAAGGCGCCCACGACCTCCCGGCTGCTGGCCGCGCCGCGTTCGACGTCGGACGGCGCGAGCACCTCGCCGCTGACGGTGTCCAGGACGCCCCCGTTGGTGCCGAGGCCGGTCACCCGGTGCCGGAACGCCGGCCGGACCAGCCCGCGCGCCATGCCGTCGCGCACCCGCTGCTCGAAGGGGGCGACCAGACCGGGTCCGGTGCCCCAGGTGATGTGGAAGCGGGGCACCGAGTTGCCGTGTCCGGTGGCGTCGTAGCCGCCGCGCTCGGCCCAGCCGACGACGGGGAAGAACCGCACCCCCCGCTGGCGCAGCCAGGCCCGTTTCTCGCCCGCCGCGAAGTCGACGTACGCCGCGGCCCACTCGCGGGGCCAGCGGTCCTCCTCGCGGTCGAAGCCGGCGGTGCCCAGCCAGTCCTGGTACGCCAGGTCCCGGCTGTCCCGGATGCGCATGCGGCGCTGCTCGGGCGAGTCGACCAGGAACAGGCCCCCGAAGGACCAGTGGGCCTGACCGCCCATGGACCGTTCGGGCTCCTGGTCGATGAGGATGACCGTGCGCCCCGCGGCGACGAGTTCGGCGGTGGCCACCAGCCCCGCGAGCCCCGCACCGATCACGATCACGTCAGCGTCGTACGCCATGGATTCCACCCTTGTCCGATGTCGGTCCCGATCCTCTGTACGGCCCGGTAACAAGTCAACGGGTCGGGCGCCGCGCCCCGGTGGTGGAATGGGGAGATGAGCTCTGATCGGGAATGGATCGACGTCGTCGACGACTCGGACCGGGTCGTCGGGCAGACGACCCGGGGCGAGGCGTACGCCCGCGGGCTGTGCCACCGCGTCACGTTCGTGCTGGCGCGCGACGAGCGCGACCGGATCTTCGTCCACCGTCGGACGGCGACGAAGAAGGTGCACCCCGGGATGTACGACATGTTCGTCGGCGGTGTGGTGGGCGCCGGCGAGACCTACGACGACGCGGCGCTGCGGGAGGCGGAGGAGGAGTTGGGCGTCTCCGGGCTGCCCCGCCCGACCAGGCTGTTCACCTTCCGGTACGAGGGCGCCGACGGGCAGTCGTGGTGGTCGACGGTGTACGAGGTGCGCTGCGCGCTCCCGGTGCAGCCGCAGCAGGAGGAGGTGGACTGGTACGCCTTCCTGCCCGAGGAGGAGGTCGAGCGGCGGCTGACCGAATGGGCGTGGGCCCCGGACAGCCTGGCGGCCTGGCCGCGGCTGCGTCGCGCCACCCGCGAGGCGGGGAGCGCAAGGGGTTCGGGGGGTGGCGAGCACCACTGAGCCGCATGATCACCCCGCGAGTATCGTGCGAAAGATGAGGGACTTGGTGCGCAGCGTACGGATGTGGTTCGCGCCCGAACGGGTGCGGCAGGAGGGGACCACCCCCGACTACCGCTTCTCGCTCGCCAACGAGCGGACCTTCCTCGCCTGGCTGCGCACCGCCCTCGCACTGATCGCCGGTGGCTTCGCGGTGGACCAGTTCCTGCCGGACCTGGACTGGGCGGTACGGGCGGGGCTGGCGCTGGCGCTGTTGGCGACCGGTGTGGTGTGCGCGCTGCGGGCGGTGAACCACTGGGTGCGGTGCGAACGGGCCATGCGGCGCGGTGAGGACCTGCCGGTGTCCCGGCTGCCGGCGCTGCTCAGCACGGTGATCGCGCTGGTCGCGGTGGTGATGGTGGTCGTGGTGGTGTTCGGCTGGGAGGGCGGGCGGTGACGGCCGCGGCGAGCGGGCCGGGGCCGGAGCGCGATCCGGGGCTCCAGCCGGAGCGGACCCGGCTGGCCTGGCGTCGTACGACACTGGCGTTCACGGTGGTGGCCGTGCTGGCGGCCCGGCAGACCGCGCTCGGCGGCGCCGACCCGGTGGGGCTGCTGGGCCTCTTCCTCGCGCTGCTGGTGTGGCTGGCCTTCCTCGGGGTGGCGCAGCGGCGGATAAGGGTCCTGAAGGCGCAGGTGCGTCCGCCGGTGATGTCGCACCGCGGGGCGCTGGCAGCGGCGGGGTGCGCGGTGGCGCTCGCGGCGGCTGCGGTCGCGGTCGTCCGTTAGGCCCTCTCTTGCGGATCGGGCTCAACTCGCCCTGGCCGTGCCGACACTGGACGACATACCGACTGGTCGGTCATCATCGACGGGTCCTGTTGTTCCGCCCGTCGGAGGTGCCCAGATGAGCTCCGTCCCCCTGCCGGGACTCGACCCCGAGAAGCTGCGGAGCCTCCTCGACCGCGAGCGGCCGGGACTGGTGAGCGGCCCCCTCAGCGCCCGACTGATCGAGGGCGGCCGGTCGAACCTCACGTACGGGATCACCGACGGCGCCGGCCGCTGGGTCGTCCGCCGACCGCCGCTGGGCCACGTCCTCGCCACCGCGCACGACATGAAGCGCGAGCACCGGGTCATCAGCGCCCTGCACCCCACGGCGGTGCCCGTGCCGGAGCCGGTGGTGCTGTGCGAGGACGAGACGGTGCTCGGGGCGCCGTTCTACGTGATGGAGTACGTGCCGGGCATCCCGTACCGCACCGCCGACGAGCTCGCCGCGCTCGGCCCCGAGCGCACCCGCGCCACCGTTTTCGAGCTCGTCGACGTGTTGGTGGAGCTGCATTCGGTCGACCCCGCGGCCGTGGGGCTCGACGACTTCGGTAGCCCGGACGGCTTCCTGGACCGCCAGCTACGGCGGTGGGGCAAGCAGCTCGCCGCCTCCCGCAGCCGGGACCTGGCGGGCGTCGACGAGCTGCACGCCGGGCTCGGTCGGGCGCTGCCGCGCTCCCCGGCACCCGCCGTGGTGCACGGCGACTACCGCCTCGACAACGTCCTCGTCGGGCCCGACGACCGGATCCGGGCGGTGCTGGACTGGGAGATGTCCACCCTCGGCGATCCGCTCACCGACCTCGGACTGCTGGCGATGTACAGCGCGCAACTGCCGCTCGTGGACGCCCCGATCAGCACCGCCGCGGCCGCGCCGGGCCATCCTTCGGTCGACGAGATCGTGGCGCGCTACGCACGGCGCTCGGGCCGCGACGTCTCGGGCGTCTCCTGGTACACGGCGTTCGCGTGGTTCAAGCTCGCCGTGATCCTGGAGGGCATCCACTACCGCCACGCCCTCGGGCAGACCGTCGGCGCTGGCTTCGACCGGATCGGCGGACTCGTACCCGTCTTCATCGACCGCGGACTGACCGCGCTTCAGGACGACTGACCGCCCTCCAGGACGACTGACCACGACAGCTGACCGCGCTTCAGCTTCAGGACGACCGACTGACCGCCCTCCAGGAAGGCCGACGAGCCGTGGACTTCGCTTTCGACGCGCGCACCGAGGAGCTGCGGGAGCGCCTCCTCGCCTTCATGGCCGACCACGTGCACCCCGCCGAACCGATCGCGGAGGAGCAGCGCGCCGCGCTCGCCTCGCCGTGGCTGACGCCGCCGGTCGTCGCGGAGCTGAAGGCCGAGGCCCGTCGACAGGGGCTGTGGAACCTCTTCCTGCCGGACGGCGAGTCGGGCGCCAGGCTGGGCGCGGGGCTGACGAACCTCCAGTACGCACCGCTCGCGGAGATCACCGGCCGCAGCCCTGACCTCGCCCCGACCGCGCTGAACTGCGCGGCGCCGGACACCGGGAACATGGAAGTGCTGGCGCAGTTCGGCGATCCGGCGCAGCGCGAGCAGTGGTTGAAGCCGCTGCTGGCGGGCGAGATCCGGTCCGCGTTCGCGATGACCGAGCCGGAGGTGGCGTCCTCGGACGCGACGAACGTGCGCACCCGCATCGAGCGGGCCGGCGACGAGTACGTCATCAACGGCCGCAAGTGGTACATCTCCGGCGCGATGAACCCGAACTGCAAGGTGTTCGTCGTCATGGGCAAGACCGACCCGGACGCCGCCGACGTGCGCCGGCAGCAGTCGATGGTGCTGGTGCCCAGGGACACCCCGGGGGTGCACGTGGTCCGCGCCATGCGGGTGTACGGGTACGAGGACCATGCGCACGGCGGGCACGCCGAGGTCGTCTTCGACGACGTGCGCGTGCCGGTGGCGAACCTGATCGGCGAGGAGGGCGGCGGCTTCGCCATCGCGCAGGCACGGCTGGGACCGGGGCGCATCCACCACTGCATGCGGCTGATCGGGATGGCCGAGCGGGCGATCGAGCTGATGTGCCGGCGGGCTTCGTCCCGCACCGCCTTCGGGCAGTCGATCGCCGCGCAGGGCGTGGTGCAGGAGTGGATCGCCGACGCCCGGGTGACGGTCGAGCAGTTGCGGCTGCTGGTGCTGAAGACGGCGTGGCTGATGGACACCGTGGGCAACCGCGGGGCGCACACCGAGATCCAGGCGATCAAGATCGCGACGCCGCGGGCGGTGGTCGACGTGTTGGACCGGGCCGTGCAGATCCACGGCGCGGGCGGGGTGAGCCAGGACTTCCCGCTGGCGGAGCTGTGGGCGGCGGCGCGGACCCTGCGGCTGGCGGACGGCCCGGACGAGGTCCACCAGCGCTCCCTGGCCCGCCGCGAGCTGCGGCGGTACGCCTAGGCAGCGGCCGAGGCGACGGGGCGGGCGGGCTGGTGGCGCCTCCGCCCGCGCCCGGAGAGCCTCGCCCCCGGCGCGGCCCACCTCGTGGACGTACCGACCGTTTCCCCACGGGGTGTTGGTCTCTGCGGACCGGTGGTGGGCTTGTCGCGCAGTTCCTCCCCCGTGCCCGCAGGGCGCAGGGGGAGGAACTGCGCGAGGACCATCCACGGTCCGCAGTGGTCAACGCACCCGCAGGGCAACGGCGAGCACGTCAGGTGGCGCTGGAACCCCGTGCTCGCAGGGCACCGGGCGCGGAACTGCGCGAGAACCCAGGGCCGGGCGGGTCAGTTCGCGACGCCGAGGATCTGCTGGACCGTCTTGGGGTCGTCGACGGCCGCGAGGATCGCGTGGGCGAGGTCCGCCCTGCTCACCTCGTGCCCGCGGGAAACGGCGCCGCCGATCGTCGTGCGGTACGCACCCGTCCGCGGACCGTCCGTCAGCCGGGGCGGCCGCAGCAGCGTCCAGTCCGTGGCGCTGGCCCGGATCTCGCGCTCCATCACGCCCAGGTCCGCGTACACGTCCTTGAACACCCGGCCCACCAGCGGCCACACCACGGCGCGGTACAGCAGCCCCTCGCCCTCGGGCAGCGGGCCGACGGGGGCGGCGCTCACCGCGACGTAGCGCCGTACGCCCTCGGCGTCGAGCGCCTGGAGGATCGCGCGGGCGCCCGCGGACGCGATGCCCGCGGCCTTGTTGTTGGGGGCGCCGAGGGACGACAGCACCGCGTCGCAGCCCGCGACCGCAGGACGCAGCGCCGCCGCGTCGGTCACGTCGGCCACGACCGCCACCGTCAGCCGCTCGTGGTCCCGCTCGGGGAGCCGGTCCGGGTTGCGCACGACCGCCGTGACCTCGTGGCCCGCGTCCAGCGCCTGGCGCACGAGCTGCTGGCCGGTGCCGCCCGTGGCCCCGAAGACCGTGTACCGCACGTCGTACCTCCGATGACAGGGGTGGTGGGTAAGTACTCACTCACCTTTAGGATGGGTGAATGTCCGCTCCGAAGTCAACGCGCCCCACGCGCGAGCGGATCGTCGACGCCGCGGAGCACCTGCTGCGTTCGGTCGGTCTGGCCCGCACCACCACCAAGGAGATCGCCCGCGCGGCCGGCTGCTCGGAAGCGGCGCTCTACAAGCACTACCGGAGCAAGGAAGAGATCTACGTCCGGGTGCTCAAGGACCGGCTGCCCCGGCTCAATCCGCTGCTGGAGGAGCTCCACCGGGACCCCGGCACCCTCGGCGTGGAGCAGAACCTGATCCGCATCGCGGAGCACGCCGTCCTCTTCTACGAGCAGAGCCTGCCCATCACGGCGTCGCTCTTCGCCGAACCGGCGCTCAGGAAGCGGCACTTCGAGGGCGTCCGGGAGTTGGGCCAGGGCCCGCACGTGCCGCTCGTCGCCCTCGCGGGCTATCTGCGCGCCGAGCGCGACCGGGGCGCGCTGCGGCCGGACGCCGACCCGGACGCCGCGGCCGCCCTCCTCCTCGGCGCCTGCTCCCAACGCGCCTTCGTCTACGACGCGTCGGAGGGCATGCCGCCGCCGCAGCCGGTGGCGGAGTTCGCGGCCGGCCTCGCCCGGACCCTGCTCGGGGGGCTGCTCCCCCGGTCCGCGCCGGGCGCCGGGGCGACGGCGTAGCGCCGCGCCGGAGTCAGGGGCGGAGCGCGCGCATCAGCAGGTCCGCCAGGTGGTCCGCGACCTGCTGTTTCGTCAGGGGACCCGCGGGGCGGTACCAGGTCGACAGGTGGTGCACGGACCCGAAGTGGTAGTCCACCACCAGGTCGGCGGGGGTCGCGGTGGCGAAGACCCCGCTGCGCTGGCCCTCCTCCACCAGCGCCCGGAAGCGCTCGTGGTAGCGCCGGCGCTCGGCGCGCACCTGCTGGTGCTTCTCGGGCGAGAGGTGGTGCATGGAGCGGAAGAAGATGTGCGCGTCGGCGAGGTTGTCGATGGTGGTGACGACGACGTCCGCGGCGGCGGCCCGCAGCCGCGCCTCCACCGGCTCGTCGGCGTCCGCGAAGGCGTCCAGGCGCCCCTGCTGGAGGCGGAGCATCCGCCCGTAGACCTCCTGGAGCAGGTCCTCCTTGGAGCCGAAGTAGTGGTACAGGGCGCCCTTGGTGACGCCCGCCGCCTCCACGATCTCCTGCACGGAGGTGCGGTCGTACCCCTGCTCGGCGAAGAGCCGGGTGGCGGCGGCCAGCAGCTTCTGCGGGACGGGGGTCTCCTCCCCGTCCGTCGTCCTGCCCATCGGGCCACCAACCTCTCCCTCTGCACCTGCCGGTGCCCGACCTGCCGACGCCGCGCGGCCCGTGGACGTCGGACGTCCCCGGCGCCTGCGGGACGATCTTCCCATTGTCCGTCGGGAGTCACGGCCGCCGGTGCGCGGTCGGAGCGGGCGATCACGCAGGGCCGGCGGTCACACGGGGGCGGGCGGTCACACGGCGCCGGTCGTCCGCTTCTCCCAGGCCCGCTGGATCTTGTTCATGCCGTCGAGCCAGGCTTCCGGATCCGTCGCCCGGTCCCGGTAGTACTCCGCGACCTCCGGGTGCGGCAGGATCAGGAAGCGGTCGGCCGCGATGCCGTCCATCAGGGCGTCCGCGACCGCCTCCGGTTCGATGGCGTACGGCGCGAGGATCATCTCGCCCAACTCCCCGGCGGCCGTCAGCATGTCCGTCCGCACCCCGCGCGGGCAGATGGCGTGCACCTTGAGGCCCCGGTGGCGGTAGGTGAGGGAAAGCCATTCGGCGAAGGAGTACGCGGCGTGCTTGGAGACCGTGTAGGGGGCCGCGCCGATCGTGGCGAGGAGTCCGGCCGCGGAGACCGTGGAGACGAAACGGCCGCCGCCGCGCTCCAGCCAGTCGGGCAGCAGGGCGCGCACGGCCCGTACGTGCGCCATCAGGTTGACGTCCCAACTCGCGGACCAGGCGTCCTCGTCCTCGGCGAAGGGGTCGTCGAGGAGGGCCACTCCGGCGTTCGCGCAGTAGACGTCGACGGTGCCGCCCAGCGCGTCGCGCGCGTCCGCGGCGATCGTAGAGGCGTCGCCGGGCAGGGCGATCGCGTCCAGTTCGGCGGCGACGGCCCGCGCCCTGTCGGCGTCGAGGTCGTTGACGGCCAGCCGGGCGCCCTCGGCCGCGAACCGACGGGCGAGCGCGGCGCCGATGCCGCCGCCCGCGCCCGTGACCACCACGGCCGCACCGCTCAACTGGCCCATGGGAACCGCCCTTCTCCGAGCCGGGTGGCGTTCGGCGGCGGCGGAACTGACGTCCGCTCACCGAGCGGGGACATGCTAAGCAGTCGGTATCCGGCGGGGAAGGGGGTCGTCGGCCGCATCGCGTCGAGCTTCTTCGCCCCGTCCCTCGGCCGTTCCCTATGCCGGGCGGGCCACCGGCGCTAGCGTGCGTGACCTTGGCGAAGAACGCGCACCGGAGCGCGCGCCGGACCGAAGGAGTCGCATGGGACCGTCGCAGTTGTCGAGGAGGAACCTGCTGGCCGCGGGCGGCGCGGCGGGCGCGCTCGTCGCCGCCGGGCCGGCCGCGCACGCGGACGGGAGCGAGGACGGCGGCGGACGGGACGGGCGGGGCGGGCGCCGGCTGCGCACCGGCTTCGACCGGCTCGCGGCGGGCGGTTACGCGCACCTGGCCGGCCAGCGCGTCGGCGTGGTCACCAACCCGACCGGGGTCACCTCCGCCGTACGGCACGTCGTGGACGTGATGCACGGCGACGACCGGGTGGACCTCACCGCGGTCTTCGGGCCCGAGCACGGCTTCCGCGGCACCGCGCAGGCCGGCGGCTCGGAGGGGCGCTACGACGATCCGGCGACGGGTCTGCCCGTCTACGACACGTACCAGAAGTCCGGCCGGCCGCTGGCCGACGTGTTCACCGCGTCCGGCGTGGACACGGTCGTCTTCGACATCCAGGACGCGGGCGCGCGCTTCTACACGTACATCTGGACCCTCTTCGACTGCATGGAGTCCGCGGCGCTCGCGCGGAAACGGTTCGTCGTACTGGACCGGCCGAACCCGATCACGGGTCGGGCGGCGCTGGGGCCCGTGCTGGACCCGCGGTTCGCCTCCTTCGTGGGCCGCCGCCCCATCTCCCAAGTGCACGGGATGACGGTCGCGGAGCTGGCACTCCTGTTCAACGGCGAGTTCCTGGCCGACCGCCCGGTGGAGTTGGAGGTCGTGCGGATGTCGGGCTGGCGGCGCTCCGACTTCTTCGACGCCAGCGGTCTGCCGTGGGTGCCGCCGAGCCCGAACATGCCGACGCCCGAGACGGCGCTGGTGTACGCGGGCACCTGCCTCTTCGAGGGGACGCAGGCGTCGGAGGGGCGGGGCACCACCCGGCCCTTCGAACTGCTGGGCGCACCGGGCGTGGACTGGCGCTGGGCCGAGGCGGCGAACGGGCTCGGGCTGCCCGGAGTGCGGTTCCGGGAGGCGCACTTCGCCCCGACGTTCAGCAAGCACCAGGGCAAGACGGTCGGCGGGGTGCAGGTGCACATCCACGACCGGGCGTCCTTCGATCCGGTGCGCACCGGCATCGGGCTGCTGGTGACGGCCCGCCGCGCCTGGCGCGAGTTCGCCTGGCTCGCCACCAACCCGACGTGGATCGACAAGCTCACGGGCTCGACGACGGTGCGCACGATGGTGGACGCGGGGGCGGCGACGGACGAGATCGTGGGGGCGTGGCAGACGGAGCTGGCCGCGTTCCGGGCGGTGCGCAAGAGGTACTTGAGGTACTGACCCGACCGCGACCCGGGGGTTTGCTCCACCTCCGGTCGGGGGGTCAGCCGTCTGGTGCGGGCCACGGCCGGACGCGGATCCTTGGATCATGGACGAGACACGAGGTACCGGACCGCTCTCCCGCCCGCGCCCGGGGCCGCACCTGCCGCGGCGGGGGTTCGCCGCGCTCGCGCTCGGGGCCGTTTTGGCGACCGCGGCGACGGGGAACGCGTCGGCCGCGGCCCCCTCCCCCGCGCAGCACGGGCCGCCCGATCGCACCGTGGCCGCGCTGCGGCAGGCGTCGCACCCGCTGAGCGATCTGCGGCCGCTGGCCGGGATGGTCGGCTCGGCCCGGATCGTCGGCGTGGGCGAGGCGACCCACAGCTCCGGCGAGTTCTTCCGCACGAAGCACCGCGTCTTCCGCCACCTGGTGGAGGAGCGGGGCTTTCGGGCCTTCTCCCTGGAGGCGAACTGGAGCGCGGGCCTGCGGCTCAACGACTTCGTGCTGCACGGCCGGGGCGACCTACGGCGCATCATGCAGGAGGAGTTCCAGAACTCGTACCGGTCGTGGCACACCCGGGAGTACGAGGACCTGCTGCGCTGGATGCGGCAGTACAACGTCCGCCATCCGAAGGACCCCGTGCACTTCACCGGCAACGACATCGGCTACGCGGGCCCCGAGCTCTTCGACCGGGTGACCGGATACGCCGCCGAGCACCATCCCGCGCTGCTACCGCGCCTGCGGGGGCTGTACGCGGCCTCGCGGCCGACTGGCTCGGTCGACGCGACCATGACGGCGTACCTGGCCAGGCCGTTGGCCGAAAGGCGGGCCATGTCCGCCGACGTCCACGAGGCGCTGGCGCTGCTGGAGCGGGCGCGGCCCGGGCGCGGGGCCGATGCCGCGGAGCGCGCCTGGACGCTTCAGCACGCCCGGGTGATCGCGCAGGTCGGCGCCTTGTACACGCATGACTTCAACACCCCGGAGGGCATCCGGCAGTCGATGCTCCACCGGGACCGGATCATGGCCGAGAACACCGTGTGGTGGCATCGACAGACGGGCCAGAAAGTGGTGCTTTCGGCGCACAACGCGCACGTGGGGTACGCGTCGCCACAGCCCGATCAGTACCCGAAGATGCAGGGGGCGTTCATCCGGGACGCGATCGGGCGCGGCTATGTGAGCGTGGGGTTCACCTTCGGCCGGGGCTCGTTCAACGCGTCCGACCTGACCGATCCGGCGGAGCCGATACGCGAGTTCACCGTGGGCCCGGCCGGCCCCGGCAGCAACGAGGAGGTCCTGGAGCGGGTGGCCCGGCGGGACTACTACCTCGATCTCCGTACGGCGCCCGCCGCGGCCCGCGCGTGGGCCGATCACGCCCGTCCCACCCGTAGCATCGGCACCGCCTGGCCCGTCCCGGCGGACTCGACGCGGCTGCTCGGGACGTACGACGTACTGGCCCACCTCCCCCGCATCACGGCGGCCGACTTGATCTGATCGATCACGTCCGAGGTATGGCCGGCCTCCTCCTTGCGCAGGATCCTGCTATCGGATTCCGGCTGGGGAGGGGCGCTCGTGGCGGGGATGGACGTGGGGCCTTATCAGGACATCGGCTTCGACCAGGACGGTGACGTCGATCCGGAGCAACGCAACCGGCTGTTGGGGGTGGAGGCGACGGACGTGGTGCTGTTCGCGCATGGCTGGAACACCTCCCCCGCGGTCGCCGAGCGGCTGTACGCGACCTTCTTCGCGTACTTCCCCGGGCTCGTCGGCACGGGGGTGCGGCTCGGGTACGCGGGGGTGGTCTGGCCGTCGATGAAGTTCGGCGACGAGCCGCTGCCCGAACCGCCGGGCGCGGCCGTCCGGGCGGTGCCGGCCGCCGGTCTGGTCCCCGCCGACCGGCACGCGCTGGGCGTGCTCTTCCCCGGGCACACGGGCACCGTCGCCCGGCTCGGCGCGCTGCTCGACGAGCGGCCGGCGTCGGCGTCCGCGGTGGCCGAGTTCGGGCGGCTGGCCCGACGGCTCGCGGAGCCGCCGGCCGGCGGGCTGGAGACGTCGTGCTTCACGGACGACCTGCCGGGTGACGAACAGGGCCCGCCCGCGGTGCTGTTCGAGGACCCGCTCGCCTTCTCGCGACGGCTCGCGCACGCGCTGGCGAAGGTCGACGACGGCGCGCGGCCCGGGCCCGTCCCGGCCTTCGGCTTCGACCCGCCCGACGGGTGGGACGGCCTGTGGCGGGGTGCGAAGGAGTTGCTGCGCCAGACGACGTACTACGCGTTGAAGCGCCGGGCGGGCGCGGTCGGGGAGTTGGGGCTCGGGCCGCTGCTCGCTCAACTCGCCCGCTCGCGCCCGGCGCTGCGGGTCCATCTGGTGGGCCACGGCCAAGGCGCGCGGCTGGTCGCCTTCGCGCTGCGCGGGCTGCCCGACGGGGTGCGCACGGTGAAGTCGGTGACGTTGTTCCAGGGCGCCTTCTCGCACTACGCGTTCGCCCACAGCCTGCCGCACGCGGCCGGCCGCTCGGGCGCCCTGCGCTCGATGGAGCAGCGGGTCGACGGGCCGGTGGTGGCCTGCCACTCCCACCACGACACTGCACTCGGCACCTTCTATCCGATCGTTTCCGGGCTGGCCCGCGACGACCGCACCGCGGGCCTCGACACGGCGCCCGGTGCCGCCGCCCCGCCGCCCTTCCCGGACCCGGGCCCGCGGTGGTGGGCCGTCGGGCACGACGGCTTCCGGGCGGCGCCGCACGCGACGCGGATCGCGCTGGCCGACGCGCTGGCCCGGGGGCTGCCGCGGGCGGGCTGCGTCAGCGTGGACGCCTCTTCGGTGGTCCGCCGCGGCGGCCCGCCGTCCGGTGCCCACAACGACGTGTGCCATCCGGAGTTGGCGCAGGTCGTCGTGGCGGCGGGCCGCCTCGGGGAGTGATCCGTCGGGCCGTGACGACAGCGGCGGGTCCGTCAGCCGACCCCTTGCGCTGGGCGCCGGCCGCCCGTCAGGCGTCCAACTGCTGAATGACAGTGCCCAGTTGCGCGACGGCAATCGGTCGGGGAGCGCAGCACCGGCAGCACCTGTTCGCCCGGGCGCCGCGGTGGCGATTCCGTCAAAGACGTGGAGATGGACGGGAAGCCCGTTCAGAGCCGGCCGCTCGGGGCAGACGCGAGGCATGAGGAGAGCGAAGGGACCCAAGAGATCGAGGAGACGACCGGGCATCGACCGGGCGCGGCCTGCCGTGGATGTTTTGCTGATGGACTCCATCGAATATCCGATGGAGCCGGATCGGGCACTCGTACGTCCATTCCTCGACGCCGAAGTACAGCGACGGAGGTGGCAGTGACGATGGCCGGTTTCCGCAGTCTCGCGAGACAGGTGCGTGACCCGCGGTGTGACCTGGCGCTACGGCGCTACTCACTGCGCAAGTGCCTGGAGCGGTTCGCCCCGTACGGGCACCGGGCGACCTGGGACCACCTGTGCGCCAGGCACGGCATCGAGCCCGAGGACCGGGCCCCCGATCCGGCGCGGCTGGTGGCCGCGCTCGACGAGTTGGAGCGGGCCCGCACGATCTGGCTCGGTTACGAAGAGGGCTTCGCCGACCGTCGCAAGCGCGAGAAGCACGACGGGCTGCGCCGTCCGTCGTCCGCCGACGAATGGCACCGGCACGCCTGGGGCGGCAACGGCGTGGCCCGCTGCGACAGCCCCCGCGAGCACCCCTCGGCGCCCCTGGACGAAGTGTTGCGGCGGCTGGTGACCGCCCTTGAGGACGGGCCCGGCGCGGTCTGCCCGGTCTGCGGGGCGGCGGACATAGTGTGGCGGCACGACCTGGAGCAGGAGCCGTGGACCGGGCCGGTGTGCAACGGCTGCGGCATCGTGGTGCCCCTGCCGGTGCTCGACGCCCAGACGGTCGCGGCGGCCAAGGCGGCCAAGGCGGCAAAGAGCAGGGAACTCGCCTCCGTGGCCTGAGCGGACCCGCGAGCCCGAGCGAACCCGTCAGCCTGAGCCGACCCGTCAAGCCGAGCGACCCCGTGGGCGCGGGCGCGCCCGAAGGCGCCCCGTAGCAGAAGAAAATACGGTGGCCCCACTGGTTTGCCACCGGGAGAGTTGGGCACGCGCAGGGGCCGCCGAGGCAGCCGAACGCGCGGTGGCGGGCCCGCCTCAACGGGGGTGCGGGCCCGTCACCAGAGGTGACCGGCACCACAGGCGCGACGTGCGCAACAGGGGTGACGAGCAAGGGCGTCGTCGACCGCCCCGACGCCTCAGCGGCAGGGGTCCGTACCGTCGTCCGGACCGCAGTCCGCGGCGCCACCCGCGCCAGCGCTGCCCGCATCGCCGTCGGGCGCACCCCCGTCGTCCGCCCGCCGGGCAGCCTCGTGGCTCTCGCTCGCCTCGCCCCACAGGGGCCCCGGCATCAGACGCGAACCGGGGCGCTGGCGACCGAAGGCGTCCTCGGGGTTGGACAGCGCGCAGGTCTCCAGCGAGAGGCAGCCGCAGCCGATGCACTCGGTCAGGGTGTCCCTGAGCCGACCGAGTTGCTTGATGCGCTCGTCCAGCTCCCGACGCCAGACGCGGGACAGCCGCGCCCAGTCCTCCCGGTCCGGCGTCCGCTCCTCGGGCAGTTCCGCAAGGGCGTCCCTGATGGTGGCGAGCGGGATCCCGACGCGCTGCGCCGCGCGCACGAAGGCCACTCGCCGCAGCGTGTCACGGGTGTAGCGGCGCTGGTTGCCGCTGGTCCTACGGCTGCGGATCAGCCCCTTGGCCTCGTAGAAGTGCAGGGCGGAGACGGCCGCGCCGCTGCGGAGCGAGAGCTGGCCGACGGTGAGTTCATTGCGAGTGTCGCGCGTCTGGGGCATCCATCGAACCCTACTGGGTGGTCCGTTGACAGCGGAGCACCCTCTTGACCATGCTGAGCAAACGCTTAGAAGGTAGGGAGCAGGGACATGGCCGAGCCGAGGATCTTCACGTCCGCCGACGAACTGCGCGCCGCGGTCGGCGAGGAACTGGGGCACAGCGGGTGGCTGGAGGTCGACCAGCAGCGGATCGACCTCTTCGCGGAGGCGACCGGTGACCACCAGTGGATCCACGTGGACCCCGAGCGCGCGAAGGACGGCCCCTTCGGGTCGACCATCGCCCACGGGTACCTCACGCTGTCGCTGCTGCCCGTGTTCGTTCCGCAGGTGCTGCGGGTCGAGGGGATGAAGATGGGCCTGAACTACGGCACCAACAAGGTCCGCTTCCCCGCGCCCGTGCCGGTGGGCTCCCGGCTGCGCGCGTCGGTGGCGCTCACCGAGGTGTCGGAGGCGGGCGGCGGCGTGCAGGTGACGGCGCGGGTGACCGTGGAGCGGGAGGGCGGCACCAAGCCGGTGTGCGTGGCGGAGTCCGTCTCCCGCTACTTCTTCTGACCGCGCCCGGCCCCCGACCGCCGGGGGCTCATCGCCCGGCGGAGACCATCCGCAGCACGAGGTCGGCGTACAGGTCGCCGACCTCCTCGGGCGTACGGGTCCCCCGCACGTTGAACCAGCGCGCCACGTCGATGCAGAGCGAGAGGACGGCGAGCGTGGTGCCGGGCACGTCCGGCACGTCGAACTCGCCGCTCGCCACGCCCGCGCGCAGGATCTCCCGCACCACGGCGTCGCTCCGCCGCCGCAGGGCCACGATCTCGGTGCGGTGCTCGGGGGCGAGCGCGTCGAGTTCGTACTGCACCACCCGGGCGGTGTCGTGGCGCCCGGCGTGCCAGCGCACGAAGGAACTGACGGCCGCGGCCAACTGCTCCGACGGGGTGCCGCCACCCTCGGCCGCCGTCGACAGCACCGCCAGCGCCCGGGTGTGCCCGATGCGGCTGATGCGGTGCAGCAGCTCTTCCTTGGTCTTGTAGTGGATGTAGAGCGCGGCCGGGCTCATGCCCGCACGGCTGGCGATGTCGCGGGTGGTCGTGGCGTGGTAGCCGCGCTCGGCGAAGGCGGCGACGGCGGCGACGAGCAGCTTCCTCGCCGCATCGGGCTCGACCTCGCCCCACGGCACGTCCTCGCCCTCGCCCTCGCGGGTCGGGTGCTCCGCCGCTGCCATCGGCTCTCCTTAGGGCTCGTCGAAGGGGGATCACCATACCCTGACGATGAGCAAGCGCTTAGGGCCCGTACGCCATCGGTGGGCCCGTCGGGGCGCCCGCGCGCCCCGGTTCAGAACGCGGAGACCCCCGTCAGATCGCGACCGATGATCAGCTTCTGGATCTGACTGGTGCCCTCGTAGAGCGTCATCACCCGGGCGTCCCGGACCAGCTTCCCGACCGGGTACTCGTCGATGTAGCCATAGCCACCGTAGACCTGGAGCGCGTTGTTGGCCGCCCGGACGGCCGCCTCGGAGGCGTACAGCTTCGCCTGGGACGCGGCGGTGGCGAACTCCTGGCCGCGGTCGACGAGGTCGGCCACCCGCCAGGTCAGCAGCCGGGCCGCCGCGACGTCCACGGAGATGTCGCTGATCAGCTCCTGGACGAGTTGGTGGGCGGCGATGGGCCGGCCGAACTGTTCGCGCTCGCGCGCGTAGCCGACGGCCGCGTCCAGGGCCGCCTGGGCGATGCCGACGCAGCCGGCGGCGACCGACATCCGCCCCTTGGCGAGCGCCGACATGGCGACGGAGAAGCCCTTGCCCTCGGGCCCGAGCATCGCCGCGGCGGGCACCCGTACGTCGTCGAAGACCAGCTCGGCGGTGGCCTGGCCGCGCAGCCCCAGCTTCCCGTGCACCGGGCGGCGGTCGAGCCCGGGGGCGTCCGTGGGCACCAGGAAGGCGGACAGGCCGCGGTGCCCCGGGGTGTCGTTGGTGCGGGCGAAGACCAGGGCGAGGTCGGCCCAGGTGCCGTTGGTGATGAACATCTTGGTGCCGGTGATCCGGAAGTCCCCGCCGTCCGGCACGGCGCGGGTGGTCAGGCTCCCGGCGTCGGAGCCGGTGCCCGGCTCGGTGAGCGCGAAGCAGCCGAGGGCCTCGCCGGAAGCGAGCCGGGGCAGCCACGCCCGCTTCTGCGCCTCGTCGCCCCAGACCGCGAGGGTCTTGGCGACCAGCCCGAGGGAGACGGAGACGATGCCGCGCACGGCCGAGTCCCCGCGCCCGAGCTCCTCGGTGACCAGGCAGTACGCGAGGTGGTCCCCGCCCGATCCGCCGTACTCCTCGGGGACGGTCAGCCCCAGGAAGCCCAACTGCCCGAGCCGGCGCACGATGTCGCGGTCCACGCTCTCGGCGCGGTCCCAGGCGGCAGCGTGCGGGGTGACCTCCCGGCGCACGAAGTCCTCGGCGAGCCGTCGGACGGCCGACTGCTCCTCGCTCAGCTCCAGATCCACGGGCTCCCCTTTTAATTAGCACTGCTAGTTTTTGGCGGGCAGCCCTACTATGTGGCCCATGGCCCGCCCCCGCAAGCCCCTGCTCAGCCGTGACCGGATCGTCGCCGCGGCGAGCGCGCTGGTGGACGCGGAGGGCCTCGACGCGGTCTCCACCCGCCGGCTCGCCGCCGAGTTGGGCGTGAGCGGGCCCTCCCTCTACAACCACTTCCGGACCAAGGACGACATCCTGGAGGCGGTGGCGGACGCGGTGAGCACCCAGGTCGACCTGTCGATGTTCGACCCCGCCGACGAACGCGACTGGCCGACCGCGCTGCACGACTGGGCGGTGTCGTACCGGGCTGCGCTGAAGGCCCACCCCAACATCGTCCCGGTCTTCGCCCGCGGTCCCGGCCGCCGCCCGGCGGGGCTGCGCATCGCCGACGCCGTCTTCGGTGCGATGGTCCGCGCCGGCTGGCCGCCCGCCCAGGCCACCCACATCGGCGCCCTGATGCGCTACTTCATCACCGGCTCGGCGCTCGCCTCCTTCGCCGGGGGCTTCGTCGACGACGAGTCGGCGTACGACCCCGCCGACTATCCGCACCTGGGCCGGGCGCACCTGCTGGCGGAGCATCGACAGCAGGTCGACGAGGGCGCGTTCGACACCGGTCTGGGGGCGATCATCGACGGGCTGGCCAGCCGGTACGCGGCCACCGTGCGGACGTGAACGAGGCACCGGGGCGCACCGCGCAGAGCGCCGCCGCGCTGGTGGCCGCCGTGGCCCGCGGCGACGACGACACCGTGCGCGCCCTGCTGGCGGACGGCGCCGACCCCGACGCGCGGGACGGCGGCGGGCGCCCGGTGCTGCACCTGGCAATCGACCGCTTCGCGGAGGCGGCCGCCGAGGCCCTCGTGGACCACGGCGCCGACCTCCACCTGCCGGGCGCGGACGGCCGCAACGCCCTGCTGCGCACCGTCGACTCGGGCTCGCCCGACCTGCTCCTCGCCGTGGTCAGACGGGATCCGCAGCGGCTCTCGGAAGCGGACCGGGCCGCATTGCTCGCCTCGGCCCGGCACTGGCACGAGGTCGGCGTCGAGACCGAACTGCGCCGCCGCACCGGCGCGGCCGGCCCCGTCGAGCGCCACCGCGCGCAGGACCGGTGGACCGACTGCGACGAGGTGTCCCTCGGCGGCCTGACCGTACGGGACGGGCACACGGCGCTCCTCACCGAGTTGGAGACCGAGTTCGACGTCCCGGCGCCCTTCGAAGAACTGCTGCGGCGCGCCCTGGACTGCGCGGACACCTCCCATGCGACCTGGAGCGCCGCCGCGTCCGTCATCGCCGACACCCGGGACGACGCCGGCTGGGACGCGGCTGCCGCCCTGCGCGACCACCCCGACCCCTTGGTGCGGCACTTCGGCGTGGACGTGCTGCGCATGACGTACGCCACGGGGTGGGACTTCCTCTGGGCGAAGGGCCCCAACCCGTGGGCGCGGCGCTTCCTGGACGTCCTGCTGTCCTGGTCCGACGACGAGGACGACCCGGAGGTCCTGGCGCTGGTCCTCTACTCGCTCGCCGAGGACGGGGACCCGCGCGTGGTCGCCGCCCTGCTGCCGCACCTCGACCACCCCGACGGCAGGGTGCGCGCCGAAGTCGCCCGGGGGCTGCTCCGTTACGACAGCCCCACCGAGCACCTCGACGTGGTCCTGTCGCTGACCCGGGACTCCGATCCGCTGGTCCGGCAGCACGCGTGCTACGAGGTCGCGGCGGCGGCGCGCACCGACCGGCGCGAGGACGTGGTGGCGGCGCTGGCCGAGCGCCTGGAGGACGAGCATCCGACGGTGCTGCTGGCCGTCGCCCGCTCGCTGGCGATCTGTCGCGACGCGCGGTGCCTGCTCGCCCGCGACAGACTGCCGAAGGAGTACCGGACCCGTCGTTACGACGACTTCCTGGACCCCGTGTGGCACTACGAGACCGTTTTGCACGGCCCGCGCGCATGAAGGGCACATGAAGGGCACATGAAAGGCGTATGGAGGGCGCATGACGGGGCCGACGATCCGGCGACGGGCACCGTGAATTCACCCGGTTCGATAACGAGGGTGAATCGGTCGACCGTGGTGCGCCCATCGAGTCCGGAGCACTTGGTGACGTGGTCGAGCGAGGTGCCGCGATTCGTGAAACCACCGTGATGTGAGGGAGCGCGACTGGGGCGCCGGAAAGCCGGCCCGCTATTCCCTTTCGGGGATTGCGTCCGACCGATGCTCGTCGCGCTTGTTCCCCGCGCCGGCCGAGTCGCGCGGACGGTGGTGGGAAACTCGCTGAATTCCGTTCCCCTGCGCGGGATTCGGCTTGCGACCGCTGAGCCCCGCCGCCCCCAGCAACAGCACTCCGAGCATCAGGAAGGGCGCCGCCGGTCCGGTGGCCCCGGCCAGGAGCCCGGCGGCGGCGGGGGCCGCGACCTGGCCGAGCCGATTGCCCGTCAGCCGCAGGGCGAGGGCGGTGGAGCGCGCCTGCGGGGGCGCGGCCTGCACGACGGTCGTCATCGACAGCGGCTGTCCGGCCCCCAGGCAGAACCCGAGCGCGGTCAGCAGCAGCGCCAACGTCCACAGCGGCATCGGGAGGGCGACGGCGCTACAGAGCAGGGCCCCCAGCAGACAGGTGCCGGCGAGCAGGACCGTACGGCCCAGCAGCCGTATCAGCGGGGCCATCACCAGCCGGCAGGCGATGGTGGCGGCGGCGCGCAGGCTCAGCAGCACCCCGACGACGAAGGGGGCGATGCCGCGCTCCTCGCCGATCACGGGCAGGTAGGCGGTGAGCACGTCGACCGCGGAGAGCACGGCGAGGCTGATGAAGATGCCGGCGGGCACGCCCCGGGTGCGCAGGATGTGACGCACGGGCACGGCGGCCGGCTTCTCGGCCCCTTCGGCGCTGGTCCGGCCGCGCCGAAGGCCGCGGCCGTTGCCGTTCCCCCGGGCCGTACGGGCTTCGACGCGCCACATCGAGGTGAGGGCGACCGCCGAGACGCCCGCGGCGATGACGAGGGCGAGGGCGCTGGTGCGGCCCATGGCCCCGTCCTGTCCGGAGACGGTGAGTCCGGCGGCCAGCGGGCCGACGAGTTGGCCGAGCGAGACGCCGACGGTGAGGTGGCCGAAGTCCCGGTCCTGTTCCTCCGGCCGGGAGCGGCGGGCCACGATGGACTGGGCGCCGATGACGAACGCCAGGTGGCCCAGGCCCATCACCCCGCTCCAGGCCGCCATCGTGGTCAGGCTGTCCGCCGAGCCGCTGAGCGCGCAGCCCGCCGCGATCAGGGCGACTCCGAGGTAGAGCAGGGGGGTGCACCGGCCGTGGTCGGTGCGGCGGCCCAGCGGGACCGCGGCGAACAGCGGGAGCAGTGCGTAGGCGCCGGCGATCACGCCGATGGCGCGTTCGTCGGCGCCGAGTGCGAGGGCCCGGTAGGAGACGGCCGGCCGCGCCATCGACACCGCCGCCTGCGTGAAGCCGAAGGCGATGACGAGACGCAGCAGCCATCTGCGGTCCATGGGACTCCTCGACGCTCGTGGCCGGCCGCGTGGACGGCCGGCCGGCCGGTCAGATGATGCCGAAGAGGACTCCGGCCACCAGCACGACGAGCGAGGTGAGCGCGGCCCACTTCACGGTGAAGCGGGTGTGGTCGCCGAACTCGACCTTCGCCATGCCGACGAGGACGTACACGGCGGGCACCAGCGGACTGGACATGTGCAGGGCCTGGCCCACCAGGGAGGCCCGGGCGATCTCCAGCGGGGACACGCCGTGGGCGGCACCGGCTTCGGCGAGGACGGGCAGGACGCCGAAGTAGAAGCCGTCGTTCGACATGAAGTATGTCAGCGGCAGGCTGAGCAGCCCCGTGACGATGGCCATGTGCGGGCCCATGCCCTCGGGGATGGCGCCGACGAGCCAGTCCGCCATGTGCTTGACCATGCCGGTGCCGGTGAGCACTCCGGTGAAGACGGCGGCTGCGAAGACCATGCCGGAGACGTTGAGGACGTTCTCCGCGTGGGCGCCGATGCGGGCCTTCTGGTCGGCCATGTTGGGGTAGTTGACCGTCAGGGCGAGGGCCGCGCCGAGCAGGAAGAGCACCGGGATCGGCAGCAGCTCCATGATCATCGCGGTGAGCAGGGCGATGGTGAGGCCGGCGTTGAACCAGTACAGCTTGGGGCGCAGGGTCTCGCGGTTCGGGTCGAGCCCCTGGAAGCCGTCGAGGTCGTCGTCACCCTCCGCGGCGTCCTTGGCATCCTTGGCGTCCTTCGCGTCGCCCTTGGCGTCGCCGACGGCGTCCTTGACGGGCTCGTCGGCGGAACCGCCCGCGGAGCCGGTGGCCTTGTCCTTGTTCCTGCCGGCGCCCTTGCCGGCGCCCTTCGCGCCGGACTTCACCAGCACGGTCTCGCTCTGCGGGGTGAGGACCTCGTCCAGGGAGAGGTAACCGAGGCGCTTGCGCTCCCGCAGGCCCAGGAAGTACGCGAGGATGAAGACGAAGAGCAGTCCGACCAGCAGCGCCGGGATCATCGGCACGAAGATGTCGGCCGCGTCGAGCTTCAGCGCGGTCGCCGCGCGGGCGGTGGGGCCGCCCCAGGGCAGGGTGTTCATCACGCCGTTCGCGGTGGCCGCGATGCCGGTCATCACGACCAGGCTCATCTTCAGCCGCTTGTACAGCGGGTACATCGCCGAGACGGTGATCATGAAGGTGGTGGAGCCGTCGCCGTCCAGGGAGACGATCGCGGCCAGCAGCGCGGTGCCGACGACGACCCGCATCGGGTCCGCCTTGCAGAACCGCAGGATGCCTCGGACGATCGGGTCGAAGAGACCCACGTCGATCATCACGCCGAAGTAGACGATCGCGAACATCAGCATCGCCGCCGTGGGGGCGAGATTGCCGACGCCTTCGATGACGTAGTCCCCCAGCTTCGCGCCCTGCCCGACGAAGACGCAGAAGAGTGCGGGGATGAGAACCAGCGCCGCGATGGGCGACATCTTCTTCGTCATGATCAGGACCAGGAAGGTCGCGATCATCGCGAAGCCGAGGATTGTCAGCATGGGGGCTACCTAACGTTCATCCTTGAACTCCCACCGGAGCGGCGGTCCGGATGACGTTAGGTCGCGTCATTTGGCGTTAACAAGATGTTGACGTGTGAGCAATACGAGCAAAACCCCAGGTCAACGAAGAGGATCCGGGAAATGCGACCCGCCGGCCGCCCGCACCCCGGACATACTGGCCGGTTTGCCGCCTAAGGACCCCTTCGAACTTAGGGTCCCCTAAGGGCTGCCCAGGACTTCGGAGAGATAAGCCCGCAACATCACCCGGGCCTGCGCGACGATCTCCTCGTCCCCCGAATCCGCCACCCGGAAGGCGAGTTGCAGCACCGCGTCCGCCGCCTCCACCGCGACCAGCACCGCACGCCGCAACTCGACGTCCGCGCCCCGCCCCAGGCGGGCGGCGACGAGGTCCGCGAGCCGGTCCGCGACGGCGCTGTCGGCGCCCGACGGGCGCGCCCCGACGGGAATCTGCTGGCCGAAGTCCACCAGGGAGAACCCCGGCACGGTGCGCTTCATCGCCAGGTACTCGTCCAGGACCGCGTCCAGCAGCCCGGACCAGTCCCCCGGCGACAGCGCAGCCGCCCGCTCGTCGACCCGGGCCGCGTAGCGGTCGAGGTTGCGCGCGGCCAGTGCGTGGGCGAGCGCCCTCTTGTTGCCGAAGAAGCGGTACACGGACCCGATGGGCACGCCCGCCCGCGCGGCGACGGCCCGGGTCGACAGCGCTTCGTACCCGGTCTCGTCCAGGAGCTCCGCACAGGCGTCCAGGATCCGCGCGAGCCGGCGCGCGGAGCGCTGCTGGACGGGCTCACGACGTAGGTGCGCGTGGGACACGCCGCCCATCATGCCGCGCCGATGCCGTTGACGGGACCGGCACGCAATCCTACGGTTGTCCATAGGATTGCCGTTGCCTTCGGCATGGACTCCTTCACGTGGGTCCTTCGGCATTCATTCCTTCGACACCGGGAGCTGACGATGAGCGGGTTGGGGCAGGCGCGGAGCGAGCGGGCGCGGAAGACGGCCGACGCCTTGGAGTACGCCACCGGCTTCGGCAACGAGCACGCGTCCGAAGCGGTCCCCGGCGCCCTCCCCACCGGGCGCAACTCCCCCCAGCGCGCTCCCCTCGGCCTCTACGCCGAGCAGCTCAGCGGCTCCGCCTTCACCGAGCCGCGCGAGGCGAACCGCCGCTCCTGGCTGTACCGGATCCGCCCGTCCGCCGCGCACCCGCCGCTGGTCCGCGTCGACGGCGGCGCGCTGCGCGGCGCACCCTTCGCCGAGACCGTCCCCGACCCCAACCGGCTGCGCTGGGACCCGCTGCCCGACCCCGCGCCGGGCACGGACTGGCTGGCCGGCCTGTGGACCCTCGGCGGCAACGGCGACGCCGCCGCCCGCACCGGCATGGCCGTGCACCTCTACCACGCCGACGCCGACATGACCGACCGCGTCTTCGGCAACGCCGACGGCGAGCTGCTGATCGTCCCCGAGCTGGGCGGCCTGTTGCTGCTCACGGAGCTGGGCGCGCTCGCCGCCCGCCCCGGCGAGGTCGCCCTGATCCCGCGGGGCGTGCGGTTCCGCGTCGAGCTGCTGGACGAGCGGGCCCGCGGCTACGTCTGCGAGAACTACGGCGCGCCCTTCCGCCTCCCCGACCTCGGCCCCATCGGCGCCAACGGCCTGGCGAACGCCCGCGACTTCCGCGCCCCCACCGCCCGCTTCGAGGACGTGCCGGGCCCGGTGGAGGTGGTGACCAAGTACTGCGGCAACCTCTGGGCCGCCACCTACGACCACTCCCCGCTGGACGTCGTCGCCTGGCACGGCAACCACGTCCCGTACGTCTACGACCTGCGCCGCTTCAACGTGATCGGCAGCATCTCGTACGACCACCCGGACCCGTCCATCTTCACCGTCCTCACCTCCCCCACCGACACCCCGGGGCTGGCCGGCGTGGACTTCGTCGTCTTCGCGCCGCGCTGGCTGGTCGGCGAGGACACCTTCCGACCGCCGTACTTCCACCGCAACGTCATGAGCGAGTACATGGGCCTGATCGAGGGCGCGTACGACGCCAAGACGGCGGGCAAGGGCGGCTTCGTCCCCGGCGGCGGCTCGCTGCACAACATGATGTCCGCGCACGGCCCCGACCGGGACACCTTCGAGCGGGCCAGCGCGGCCGAGCTGAAGCCGCAGAAGATCGACGACGGACTGGCCTTCATGTTCGAGACCCGCTGGCCGGTCGTCACCACCGCGGGCGCGGCACGGGCCGGACACCTGCAGAAGGGGTACGACGGGGTGTGGCAGGGTCTTGAGCGTCACTTCAGGTCCTGACCCCGGAGATACGGAGCCCCCGTGACCTCCTCCTTCGCCCCCGACTCCCTGGTGCTCAACCGCAAGCTGCCGCTGTGGTACCAGGTCTCGCAGTCGCTGCGCGCCTCCATACTCGGCCGTACGCCGGACGCCTCGCTGCGGCTGCCGACCGAGGAGCAGTTGGCCGCGCACTACGGCGTGAGCGTGCTGACGATGCGGCAGGCGCTCAAGGAGTTGGAGGCGGAGGGGCTGATCAGCCGGCACCGGCGGCGCGGCACCTTCATCGAGCCGGGGGCCCGGCGGGGCGCGCCCCGGCGGCTGCTGGGCTCGATCGACGCCGTGGTGGCGCAGCAGTCCGGCGAGCGCACCACGGTCCTCGGCCACGGCCCGGAGCCGGTGCCCGGTGACCTCGCCGAGCACTTCCCCGACCTGACCGAGGTCGTCACGTTCCGTCGGCTGCGCCGGGACGGCGACAGCGGGGAGCCCACCAACTGGGCGCAGAACGCGGTCCGCCCCGACGTGGCCGCGCAGGTGGACGTGGCCGACCTGGAGCGCTGGCCGATGACGAAGGTGCTGCGGGACGCGGTCGGGGTGAAGATCAGCCGGATCACGGACACGGTGGAGGCCCGGCTCGCGGACCCGCAGACCGCGGAGTTGCTCCAGGTGCCGCTGCTCAGCCCGATCCTGCACTACACCGGGGTCACCTACGACGCGGCGGGCCGGGTCATCGACGTGGCCCGCATCCAGTACCGGGGCGACCGGTTCTCCTTCTCCGTCACCATCGACGCGGACTGACCGGCAGCGCGGCTGCGCTGTCGCGGTTTCGCCGTGCGGCGAGCTGTGCCGTTGCGTCTGCGGCCCGGTGGGCGGCTTGCTCACGCGGTTGCCAACGCACCCGCAGGGAAACGGCGGATACGTCCAGAGGCACAGGGGAGGATGGGGGCATGCCGATGCTCGACGAGCTGATGCCCTGGGGCGTGCGCCCAATGCGGTTGGGCCGTTCCTGGGTGCTGGCCCCGGATCCGGGAACGCTGACCGTCCGCTGGGACGCCCTGGTACGGGCCGAAGGCGCCGAGCGCACCGCCCTCTTCCACCCCACCCGGGCCCGCACCCCGGACGCGGCCGTGAGCCAACTGCCCGGCCAGCGGGGCGCCACGACCCGGTTCGCCGCGGAGCGCGGCCGGTGCCCCGCACCCGTCCCCGTGGCGCACGGCCCCTTCGACCGGCAGTGGCTCCTCCCGGACCACCGGCTGATCGATGCGGCCCGTCCGGAGCTGTGGCGGGTCGCGGACGACCACCAGGTCTTCGTCGTCGAACAGGGACGCCCGGCAGTCGGCAGCGGCTCCGACGTCGACCTGGCGGGACCGCCGGTGGTCGTCTCGCCGCACCTGCCGGACGGTCATGCGCCGGCCGGGCGCCCGGGCCGGATCCGCCCGCTGTTCCGCCGCCCGGGCGGCGTCGAACCCAACCTCGCGCCCGGGCTGCTGCCGGCGCTCGGCGAGCGGTACGGCCGCGAGGTGGACGCCCGCGCCGCGCTCGCCTGGATCGTCGCCGCGGCCCGGCACTCCCCCGCGGGCTGCACGGTGCCGCTCCCGGCCGAACCCGAGGTCTTCTTCGACGGCGTCGCCCTCGGCCGGCAGTTGCTGGACGTCCAACTCGGAGGCGCACGCGGCGGTGAGCGACCGCGCCTGCCCGGGGGCCGTCGCCCTTACGTAAGGTCCGCAGTGCCGCCGCGTCCCACCGCCCTCGACTACGACCGGGCGGAGCTGAGCCTGCACCTGGACGGCGGCCGGATCTCACCGGTCCCGGCAGCAGCCTGGGACTTCCACATCGGCGGGGTACGGGTGCTGGAGCACTGGTTCGCCCTCCGTACGGCCGGGGCCGAGCCGGGCACGCTGGCCGCGCTCCGCCCCGCGTCCTGGCCCCAGGAGTGGACGTCGGACCTGCTGGAGCTGATCACGGCGCTGGCCCTGGTCGGCGAACTCGCCCCGCGTCGGGCCGCGTTGGCGTCGCCGTCGGCCTTCACGGAGATCGCGGAGCTGCCCGGGGTGCTGCCCCCGCCAGCGTCCGCCCGACGCCCCGCGTCGGTCCTGGACCACCCCGAGGAAGGACCCGACGGCCAGTTCGCCCTGCTGTGACGCACCCCGGCAGGCGCGGCAGCGCCGCGGTGAGTGCGCAGTGACGGCATCCGCGGCCCGACGGTGACCAACGCACCCGCAAGGCCACGGCGAGAAACGCGGCGGTGATGAACGCGGCGGCGGCCCCGGACCGCGCCGGCAACTCCTGGCACAGGAGCGCCGCGGGCGCATGATCGGGGCGCGGCTCTTGGGGATGTCCGACGACGAGCGGGCCGGGCTGCGTCGGGATGGGTGGTCGCCTGACGGCCGTGGCCGTCAGGCGGTGTCCGGGGAGAACGGTTCGGTGTGATCGCCGGGGCGCGGGGCCGCCGCGGCAGTGACACGTGTCGAGCTGTGAGCGGGGACGGATGCGCGGTCGACCGGACGGCGGCCTGGGCTCAGCGGTGGCTGCCGAAGAGCGTGCGGCGCAGTCGACGCAGCGGGGCGAACAGGGAGACGCGTCCCCGCTTGCTCCGATGGCGGTCGTGCACCACGTCGCGCGCGGTCAGCTCCAGCATCAACGAGGTCGCCTCGACCGTCTCGCGCTGCGGGACGGCGGGACCGCCGAGCACCGAGAGGTGCCGGTCCAGCCGCGAACTGGTCGCCTTGGACCCGCAGGTGATGGCAGGCACGCGCGGCCTGCTCCGTACTGTTATCTGTTCCACGTTACTCCCCACCTTCGTTCCCCACCGTCACTCCCCGCCTTCTGGCCCCACCCGTAACAACGCACCCGGCCCGGGCAGGTTAACCCTATCGTCCCCCGGTGACACCCGTGAATCCCGGCCAGGCCCGTTACGGCACCCGTACGTGGGTTGACGGAGGGCGATCACCGGTCGATCAATGCATGAGATTCCAGGGCGAGTTGGACACTTCGGACCGAGAGCGACCGCCCGGCGAGCAGCCCCGTCTGCCCGCTACCGGACCGGGACGGGGGAGCCGCCGGAGGCCACGGGGGCGCTTGTGCACCCCGAAGGGGATTCCTACCCGGAAGGATGTGAGCGCACTCACACTCGCTCCGGTCGTGCGCGGTGCGCTCGCCGGGCCGGATCCACGCCCAAAGGGGAGGCAGAAAGCCGGAGTTGAGCTAGCGTGGAGTGGTTTCCACCGGGATTCCGGATTCCATGCGCTGCCGTGCTGTTGCGAATTGGGGGCTCAGGTGCCCGAGAACCAACTGGTCGCCGGACGGTACCGACTTCTCGCCCGGCTGGGCGAGGGCGGGATGGGCGTGGTGTGGCGCGCCCGGGACGAGGTCCTGGGCCGGGACGTCGCCGTCAAGGAGGTGCGGGCCCCGGTCGGCCTGACCCGGGACGACGTGCGCCGCCTCTACGCCCGGCTGGAGCGCGAGGCCCGGGCCGCGGGCCGGATCTCGCACCGCAACGTGGTGACGGTGTACGACGTGGCCACCGACGACGACCGCCCCTGGATCGTGATGGAGTTGGTGCGCGGGATCTCGCTCGCCGAAGCCCTGGCGGCGGACGGCCCCTTCTCGCCCGCGCGCGCGGCGCACGTCGGGGCGGAGGTGTTGGCGGCGCTGACCGCGGCCCATGCCGCGGGCGTGCTGCACCGCGACGTGAAGCCGGGCAACGTCCTGCTCGCGCTGGACGGTCGCGTCGTGCTCTCGGACTTCGGGATCGCCACCGTCGAGGGCAGCCAGGGCCTGACCATGACGGGCGAGCTGATCGGCTCGCCGGAGTTCCTCGCCCCCGAGCGTGCGGCCGGCCGCACGCCGGGGCCGGAGTCCGACCTGTGGTCCCTCGGGGTGCTGCTGTACGCGGCGGTCGAGGGCGTGACCCCGTTCCGCCAGGACACCCCGCTGAACACGCTGCGGGCGGTGGTGGACGAGGAGTTGGCACCGCCGCGGCGGGCGGGCGACCTGGCGCCGGTGATCGCCGGACTGCTGCGCAAGGACCCGGCGCAGCGGTGGTCGGCCCGGGAGGCGGAGCGGCTGCTACGGGTGGTGGCCGCGGGCGGCACGGGCCGCGCCCCGGCCGGGTCCGCCACGCCCACGGCGCCCACCGTGCCGCTGGCGGCGTCCGAGCCGTACGAGCCGGCGGCGCCCGCGGGCGGCGCGCCGTCCGCCACCACCGACGTCGTACGGTCGGACGCGCCGCAGCGGGCGACGGCCGTCCTCGCGGTCAGCCTGGTGGTGTTGCTGCTGATGGTCGGCGCGCTCACCTGGGCCCTGTTGGCGGAGCGCGGGGACGACGGCGCGGACCGCGCCGGCGCTTCCCCCGTGGCATCCGCGTCCGCCGCGCCGTCCGCGGGTGCCGTTCCCGACGGCGGCGCCACCGACGACGGAGACGACGGCGACGCGGAAGACCCGACGGTGGCGCCGCAGACCGTGAGCGTGCGGGTGGAGGCGGTGCGCGGGAGCTACTCGGGGGGCTGCCCGCCGTCGGCGTCGCTGACCCCCGTCTTCCGCGCGACGATCACGGTCGGGCACACCCCGGACGCGGTCGAGTACCGCTGGGTGACCGAGGGCGGCGAGGGCTCGGACGAGCGCTGGCAGACGCTGTCGTTCGACCAGGGCACGAGCGCGCAGCGGACGGTGGAGTACGAGGTGCCGGCGTCGACGTGGGCGGACGGCGGCGCGGAAGCGCACCGCGACCGGATCCGGGTGGAGGTCCGCGAGCCGGTCGGGGTGCGCTCAGCGTGGGTGTCCTTCACGGTGACGTGCACGGACCCGTCGCCGTCGGCCGACGGCTCGTCAGGCCCGAGTTCCGTGAGCTCGGCGCCGGTTACGCCTTAGCGGCGAAGGTCGGCAGGTATCCGCCGGACTGTCCGGCTGCGGTGGGGTGGTACGAGTCGCCGATGTTCAGCCAGTTCACGCTGTGCAGCCAGGACGCGCCGGAGCAGATCTCGTGGCCGGTGAAGGCGGGGACGACGTCGGCGTAGGCGTAGCCGTGGTCGGCGGCGCGCTTGGCGAGTGCACCGTTGAGGTGGTCGGCCGCGGCGTTGATGGCGGAGCGCTCGCTCTCGCTCAGCCCGGCGAGACAGCTCCCGCCGAGCTTGTAGAAGCGGGGGTAGCCGAGGACGACGACGCGGGCAGCCGGCGCCTTCGCGCGGATCGCCGAGTACACGCTGTCCAGCCGGCCGGGGAGGGTGCCGTCGACGTACGCCCTGGCCTGGTTGACGCGGTTGATGCAGGTGGCTTCGGAGTTGAGGACGCAGGTGGTCATCACGTCGGCGAAGCCGGCGTCGTTGCCGCCGACGGTGAGCGAGACGAGGTCGGTGCCGGCGCCGAGCGGGCCGAGTTGGCCGGCCGTGACGTCACTCGTACGAGCGCCCGAGCAAGCGGTGAACGCGAACGACGAGGGTGAGTTCGCGGCCGCCCAGAGCTTGGGGTAGGCGCGGTTGCTGCGCTTGCAGTCGCCGCTGGCCGGGTCGTAGTCGCCGGCGCCGACGCCGGACGAGTACGAGTCGCCCAGGGCCACGTAGTCGGTGGCTGCGGCCTCTTGGGCGGCCTGCGCCGGGCTCGCTCCGGTGAGAGCGAGGACGGCGCCGAGGAGGAGGGATGACGCGAACGCCACGATGGGGGACGTTTTCATGGAAGCTCCCTTTAGCAGGATCGCTGCGTCAACTGTCGTAGCAGGCAACGCCCCTGATAGGAAGTGTCCATGACAAACGAGATGGGTCGCGCCGGCGCGGCGCCACCCCGGCGCACGCCGGCATCACGGCGCTTCGACGACCTGCTCCCACTGCTGGCCGGGGTGGCGTGCGCAGCGGCCGGCACCGGCGTCACCCTGGCCCTGACCGGCTCGAATTCACCACTGCGCGCCCCCTTCACGCTCCTGTTCCTCTTCCTCGGCCCGGCGGCCGGCCTCTTCGCAGCGCTGCACCGACTGGAGCCCTGGGTGCGCGCGAGCGCCGCCGCCAGCGGTTCACTGGTCGTCAATCTCGTGTTGGCGGCGGGGTTGTCGTGGCTGGAGGTACCGGTGGTAGGCATCGGAGTGACCGCTATCGTGGCGGTTACCGCACTGATGTTCCTTTGGGCGACTTGGGAGCGTCGCAGCGGGCGCACTCCTACAGCACAACCGAACTCATGACCACCAAATCGGTATCAATAATGCAAAAACCAGAGTCATGTTCGTGGGCTTGTCATACAGTCGCCAACATCAATACCGTGATACATCCACCCGCATCGAACCATCGCCAAGCGGCTCTAGGGGAGGGCACACGCCTCGCGATGGGTCGGAGCGGGTGATGCGGTAGGGGGGTGTCGTGCTGAGCCGTCGCATGCGTCGACGAGCTGTCGCACGGCCGGTTCTGTACCTCGCCCACCTGCGCGGAGCGTTGCTCCGGCACGGCCGAGGGAGAAGAAACCCCCTTCAAACCGGACACTCATCCGGATCGCCCGGGGGCGGGCGTTCCACCGGTGGAGAGGGAAAGAAGATCCATGAGTTCAGTCCTGCGCCCGGCCGCTCCGGAGCACGATCCCGCCACGGCTGACGTCGAACGCGACGGCGCGGACGGCGCGGAGAGACGGGCGCCGCAACAACCGACGTCCTCCGCCACGGGACGCTACCGGCCGATCTCGTCGCACCTGGCGATCGCACCACCGGTGAGCGTGGTGATCCCGGCGATGAACGAGGCGCAGAACCTTCCGCACGTCTTCAAGACCCTGCCCGACTGGATCCACGAGGTCGTGCTCGTCGACGGGAACTCCACCGACGACACGGTGGAGGTCGCCCGCCGACTGCGGCCGGACGTCAAGGTCGTCCAGCAGGCCGGCAAGGGCAAGGGCGACGCCCTGATCAGCGGCTTCGCGGCGTGCACCGGCGACATCATCGTGATGGTGGACGCGGACGGCTCCGCCGACGGCGGCGAGATCGTCTCCTACGTCTCGGCGCTGGTGTCCGGGGCGGACTTCGCCAAGGGGTCCCGCTTCGCCAACGGCGGCGGCACCGACGACATGACCTTCATCCGCAAGCTGGGCAACTGGGCCCTGTGCACCGTGGTGAACGCCAAGTTCGGCGCCCGCTACACCGACCTGTGCTACGGCTACAACGCCTTCTGGAAGCACTGCCTGGACGAGATCACCCTCGACTGCACCGGCTTCGAGATAGAGACCCTGATGAACATCCGGGTCGTCAAGGCCGGGCTGCGGGTCCAGGAAGTGCCCAGCCACGAGTACGTCCGCATCCACGGCGTCAGCAACCTCAGCGCCGTGCGTGACGGGATCAGGGTCCTCAAGGTCATCCTCAAGGAGAAGGGGGTGGCCCGCGCCGCCCGCCGACGCGGCGCGGGCACCCTCGGCGTGAAGGTCGCCCGGGGAGAGACGTCTTGAGCAGCGCCCCGCCCGAGCCCTCCCCCGCCGCTGACCGCCGCTTCTCCGTGGTGGTCTGCGCCTACACCGAGGACCGCTGGGACGACATCCTCGCCGCCGTCGGCTCGGTGCGCGCCCAGTCGCTGCCGGCGCTGGAGGTCCTGCTCGTCGTCGACCACAACCCAGGGTTGCTCGGCCGGTTGGAGCGCGAGTACGCCAAGGACGCCACCGGCGGCCCGGCCGAGGTGCGGGTGCTGGCCAACGCCGGCCCCCGCGGCCTGTCCGCCGGCCGCAACACCGGGATCGCCGCCGCCCGCGGCGAGTTCGTCGCCTTCCTCGACGACGACGCCGTGGCGGAGCGCGACTGGCTGCGGTACTTCGCGCAGGGGTACGACGACCCCGCGGTCGTGGCCGTCGGCGGCCGGACCGACGCCGCCTGGGCTTCGGGGCGCCGCCCGGCCTGGTTCCCCGAGGAGTTCGACTGGGTCGTCGGCTGCACCTACCGCGGGCTGCCCCCGGGCAAGGTCCGGGTCCGCAACGTCCTCGGCGGCAACGCCTCCTTCCGCCGCACCGCGTTCGACGCCGCCGGCGGGTTCGCCACCGGCATCGGGCGCGACGGCGACAAGCGCCCGCTGGGGTGCGAGGAGACGGAGCTGTGCATCCGGCTGTCGAAGGCGCTGCCGTCGGCGGTGCTCCTGATCGACGACCGCGCGGTGATCCACCACAAGGTGCCCTCGGTGCGCGAACGGTTCGCCTACTTCCGCACCCGGACGTACGCCGAGGGCCTGTCGAAGGCGCTGGTGGCCAAGAGCGTCGGCGCGGGCAAGGGGTTGGAGTCCGAACGGCGCTACACCACCCGGGTGCTGCCGGCCGGCGTGGTGCGCGGGCTGCGGGACGCGGCCCGGGGCCGCCGGGGCGGCGCGGGGCGGGCCGGAGCGATCGTCGCGGGCGTCGCGGCCGCGGCCGGCGGCTACGCGGTGGGCACGGTACGGGCGCGCCGGGGCGGCGTGACGTTCTCCTCGGGCCCCATCGAACCCATCGCGCCCGCCGACGCCGCCGCCCCCGTCCGGCCCGCCGCGTCCTCAGCGTCCACTGGTCGAACCCCTCTTGCGAACGGCACGACATGACCGACCCCGTACCCGTCCTGATGTACCACGCGATCGCCCACGACCCGGCGCGGAAGACGCATGCGCTCTCCGTCTCCCCCGGCGCCTTCGCCGAGCAGATGCAGGTGCTGCGCGAACGCGGCTTCACCCCCCTCACCACGGCGGACCTCGGCGGGATCTGGCGCTCCGGCGGCAGCCGCCGACTGCCCGTCCGCCCCGTCCTGGTCACCTTCGACGACGGTTACGAGGGCGTCCACCGGTACGCCCTGCCCGTCCTCGCCGAGCACGGCTTCGCCGCCACCCTCTTCGTCTCCACGGGCTGGCTGCGCGGCGCGCACGACGAGGGCGGCGCCCTGGACACCATGCTGGACTGGGACCAGGTGCGGGAGTTGGCCGCGGCCGGCACGGAGATCGGCGGCCACACCCACAGCCACCCCCAGTTGGACCAACTCGACGACGAACAGCTCTGGTACGAGACGGTCCGCTGCCGCGACCTGGTGGCGGACGAGTTGGGGGCGGCGCCGCGCTCCTTCGCGTACCCCTACGGCTACTCCAGCCGTCGGGTGCGCACCGCGGTGCGGGCGGCGGGCTTCGCACAGTCGTTCGCCGTGGGCAATTCGCTCGCCCGGCCGGAGCAGGGGCCGTACGCGCTGCGCCGGCTGACGGTCCGCCGCAGCACCGGTCTGGACGAGTTCGTCCGGGTCGTCGAGGGCCGGTCGATCGCCCGCACCTTCGCCAAGGACCGTGCCCTGACCAAGGGGTACGCGGCGGTGCGCCGCACCCGGCGCGGGCTGGCGCTGCTGCGCGAAACGGTGGGCTGAACGAAGACTCACGGGGATGCGACGCGCCGGGTCGACCCGCCGTTCGAAAAAGTACGCGCACGGGGCGGCGCTCGTGTCACATCATGGGCGGCATGTCTGCCCCACGGCTCCACGACGTCCTGCCGATCCGGCTGGGCCTCGACGACAACGACTCCCCGTCGGACGTCATCGACGCGCTCTTCCTCGGTCGCTTCGCCACCGGTGACCAGCCCTACTCCCACACGACCACCATCGACCGCGCCAAGCGGGACGTGACCCTGCTGCCGCCGGGCGCCACCGTGGTGCGGGCGGCGCGCGGCGACGACCGCAGCGCGCTGCTCGCCGAGGGCGAGGGCTTCACCGTGCTGGTGTCCCGCTGGAACGCGGGCGCGGACGTCACGGTGACGGCGACCTCCGCGGAGTTGGCGGAGCGGATGCTGAAGCTGGCCGTCCAGGACGCGAGCGACGAGCCCGAGGACGTGCCGGAACAGGTCAAGATGGGGTTCTGGTACCACGTGCCGGGGCGCGGCCCGCGCCGCACCACGCGCCAGATCGCGGCGGGCTCCTGGCAGGACGTGCGGGGCAACTACACGGCGCCCGTGGTCGACGCGATGGACGGGCTGATGAAGCTCACCCCGGACGACGTCGCCGGCCGGCTGCTGCTGCTCCACGGGCCGCCCGGCACCGGCAAGACGTCCGCCCTGCGCACGCTGGCGCGGGCCTGGCGCGACTGGTGCCAGGTGGACTGCGTACTGGACCCGGAGCGGCTCTTCAACGACGTCGGGTACCTGATGCACCTGGCGATCGGCGACGAGGACGGGGCCGACGACGATGACGACGCGGGCGAGGACGGGCAGCGGAACAAGGAGCGGTGGCGCCTGCTGCTGCTGGAGGACTGCGACGAGCTGATCCGCGGCGAGGCCAAGGACGCCACCGGCCAGGCGCTGTCGCGGCTGCTGAACCTCACGGACGGCCTGCTGGGCCAGGGCCGCAACGTGCTGGTGGGGGTGACGACCAACGAGGACCTGGAGCGTCTGCACCCCGCGGTGGTGCGGCCGGGACGGGCGCTGGCCCGGATCGAGGTCGGCCCGCTGACGCGTGCGGAGTCCGTCGCCTGGCTCGGCACCGACGAGGGCGTGGGCAGCGAGGGCTCTTCGCTGGCCGAGCTGTACGCCCTGCGCCGCGGCACGCCCCCGCCCGGCGTCCCCAACTCCCGCCGCGCCGCGCCCGGTCTGTACCTCTAGGCCCGCTCCCCCGAAGCCCTGCGGGCACGGCGGAGGTATTGAGGGGCGCGGGAACTGCGCGACGAGCCACAGCGGGCCGGTAGCGACCAACGCTCCCGCAGCGCTACGGCGGCTCCGTCACAAGGCGCATGGCACAGGGCACCGGCGAGCGCGGCACAACGGGCCGGGAGGGGCGTGGGTCAGCCCGAGGAGCCGTACGCGGCGCGCAGCGCGTCCTCGACCGCCGCGCGGGCGGCGGGCGCGCTGACGCCGAGGCGCTCGGCGCGCTCGGCGAAGACCGCGGCGGCGTGCGCCAACTCGCGCGCCGCCGCGTCACCCGCGGGGGCGACGAAGGTCCCGTTGCGGCCCCGCGTCTCCACCACCCCGTCCGCCTCCAACGCGCGGTACGCCTTGGCGACGGTGTTGGCGGCGAGCCCCAGTTCCTGGGCGAACCCCCGCACCGTGGGCAGCCGGTATCCGACGGGCAGTGCGCCGGAGCGGGCCAGCTCCGCGATCTGGCCGCGGAGTTGCTCGAAGGGGGCGACGCCGGAAGCGGCGTCAATTTCGATCTTCAAGGTCACGGACCGATTGTCCATCACGCGCGCCCCGCGGGTGCGCCGGCGGAGCCGGAAAGGAAGGCGGACGGCACATGAACTTCGAGGTGCGTCTGGTGAAGGCGGGCAAGTCCAAGATCAGCTACCCGGCGGAGTTGGTCCGGGACGACGGGGACCACCTGGTGGTCCGCGCCCCGTGGGCCGCGCCGGGCGTCCGGGACTTCGGCTTCGTGCGGTTCGAGCCGGGGGACGTGTTCACCGAGCACTACTGGCGCACGAGGTGGTACGCCGTCAAGGAGGTGCGGACCGCGGACGGCGCGCTCAAGGGCTGGTACTGCGACGTCACCCGGCCGGCCCTGGTGACGGGCCGCGAGCTGACCGTGGAGGACCTGGACCTCGACCTGTGGGTGTCGGCGGACGGTACCGCGGTGCTGCGGCTGGACGAGGACGAGTTCGCGGCGAGCGGTCTGCACCGGCAGGATCCGCCGGCGGCGCGAGCGGCGGTCGCCGCACTGGCCGAAGTGGAGGCGCTGGCCCTCAGGGGCGCACTGGCGGCGGAGTTGGCGGGCTGAGGTCCGCCCCCGCGACTACAACGGCTTGCGGTAGTGGATGCAGTCGTACGCCCCGCCGACCCGCCGCTCCACGACCTCGTAGCCGTAGCGGGCGTACATGTTCTGGTTCTCCCACATCAAAGCGTTGGTGTAGAGCCGGATCTCGGCGAGTCCCAGCTCCCGGGCCCGGCTTTCGGCCAGGCCCAGCAGGGTGCGGCCGAGGCCGGTCCCGCGGGCGTCGGGGTGGACCGCGACCGACTCCAGGAAGAGGTGGTCGCCCCGCGGCACGAGGACGATCACGCCCTGCACGGGCTCCCCCGTGACGAACACCCGCCCCGCCGCCACGTCGGCGGCGTGATCCGCCTTCATGGGCGCGGGCACGACTCCGATGCGTTCGATGTACTGGTGGTACGCCGCGTCGGTGATCTTCTTCACCTGCGGCACATCGTCGACGACGGCGAGACGGGTGTCCATGTTCATCTCAAATCCATGGTCATGCGGACATGTTATTGCGGCGGCGCACCAGCACCTTCTTGATCAGCGGCCAGGCCAGCAGGATCAGGATCACCACGTAGACCGTGACCGAGAACGCCGTGTTGAACAGGCCGCTCACGTTGCCGTCGCTGATCTGGAGGGCACGGCGCAACTGCTGCTCCGCGCCCGGACCGAGGATCACACCGATGACGGCGGGCAGCACCGGCAGCCCGTACCGCCGCATCCCGAACCCGATCAGACCGATGATCAGCAGGATGACCAGGTCGAGGGCCTCGCCGCCGACCGCGTACGCACCGACCCCGGCGAAGAAGAGGATGCCCGCGTACAGGTAGGGGCGCGGGATCCGCAGCAGCTTCGCCCAGACCGGGGCCAGCGGCAGGTTCAGCGCCAGCAGCAGGACCATGCCGACGAAGAGCGAGGCGATCAGGCCCCACACCAGGTCGGGCTCCCGCTCGAAGAGCAGCGGTCCGGGCTGGATGCCGTACTGCTGGAACGCGGCGAGCATCACGGCGGCGACGGCCGTCGTGGGCAGGCCGAGGGTCAGCATGGAGACCAGGGTGCCGGCCGCGGAGGCGGACGCCGCCGACTCCGGACCCGCGACGCCCTCGATGGCGCCCTTGCCGAACTCCTTCTTGTTCTTGGAGAGCCGCTTCTCGGTGACGTACGACAGGAAGGTGGGGATCTCCGCACCGCCGGCCGGGATGGCACCGAACGGGAAGCCGATGAAGGGGCCGCGCAGCCAGGGCTTCCAGGTGCGCTTGACGTCCTCCTTGCCGAGCCACGGACGGCCGACCGGGATCGGCGGGGCGCCGCCGCGGCGCAGGTGGGCCGCGACCCACAGGGCCTCGCCGATGGCGAAGAGCCCGACGGCCACGATGACGACGTCGACGCCGTCGGCGAGGTGCAGCGAGCCGAAGGTCAGGCGCTGCTGGCCGGTCATCTGGTCCAGGCCCACGAGTCCGATGGTGAGACCGATGAGCAGGGAGGCGAGGCCGCGGATCCGGGAGGAGCCGAGGACGGAGGTGACGGCGATGAAGGCCAGCACCATGATCGCGAAGTAGTCGGGGGCGCCGATGTCCACCGCGAGGTCGGCGACCGTGGGCGCGAGGGCGACCAGCAGGAGCGTGCCGATCATGCCGCCGGCGAAGTGGCCTATCGCGGCGGCGGCGAGCGCTTGCGCGCCGCGCCCCGACTTGGCCATGGGATTGCCTTCTATCGCGGCGACCACCGCCGCGCTCTCCCCCGGTGTGTTCAGCAGGATGGAGGTGGTGGAGCCGCCGAACATGGCGCCGTAGTAGATGCCGGCGAACATGATGAACGCGCCGGTGGGTTCGAGGCCGTACGTCACGGGCAGCAGCAGCGCCACCGCCATGGCCGGGCCGATGCCGGGCAGCACGCCGATCGCGGTGCCCAGCAGCACCCCGATCACTGCCCACAGGAGGTTGATCGGCGTCAGCGCTGTGCCGAAGCCGTCGACGAGTGAGTTGATCGAATCCATCGTGCTACAGCACCCCCATGAGCGGGCCGCCCGGCAGGGGAACGCCGAGCAGGTCGTTGAAGACGTAGTACGTGAGGAGGGAGAGCACCGCGGCGATCAGCGGATCGCGGTGGAAGTGCCGGCTGCCGAGCGCGAAGGCCGCACCCCAGAACAGCAGGGCGCCGGCGATGGGGAACCCGATCGGGGTGATGAGCACGGCGAAGGCGAGGAAGACCCCGGCGAGCAGCAGGACGGTCTGCCAGTCGCTGGGCTCGCTCAGGTCGATGTCCTCGCCGCCCTCGGCCTCGCCGCGACCGCCGCGCATCACGTCGACGGCGAGGAGCACGGCGATCAGCAGCAGGCCGACGCCGACCACGATCGGCACGGTCTTGGGGCCGACCGGCCCGCGCTGGGCGATCTCGACGTCCATGGTGAGGGCGTCGCCGAGGACGAGCACGCCGATGGCGAACAGCAGCACGCTGACGCCGAGTTCGGAGTGGTCGCGCAGCCAGGAGCGGAAGCCCTCGCGGGCCGGTCCGGGGGAGGTCTCCGTCGACTGCGTGGTGGGGGTTTCGTGAGAGCTCACAGTCCCAACTCCTTCAGCACCGTTTCCACCCGCTCGTTCTGCTCGTCGAGGAACTCGCCGAAGTCCTCACCGGAGAGGAAGGCGTCGGTCCAGCCGTTCTTCTCCAGCGACTTCTTCCACTCGTCGGAGGCGTGCAGCTTCTCGACCAGGCTGACGAGCTTCTCCCGCTCGGTCTCGGAGAGCCCCGGCGGTGCGACGATGCCGCGCCAGTTGGTGAACTCCGTGTCGATCCCCGCTTCGCGCAGGGTGGGGGCGTCGAGCCCGGGGACCCGCTTGGGGCCGGTGACGGCGAGCAGTCGCAGTTCGCCCGACTTGATCTGGTCGAGGTACTCGCTGACGCCGGAGACTCCGAAGCCGACCTTGTTGCCGAGGATGGAGGCGAGCAGCTCGCCGCCGCCGTCGTACGGAACGTAGTTGACCGACTTCGGGGAGATGCCGGCGGCCTTCGCCATCAGCATGGGCGCGAGGTGGTCGGGCCCGCCGGGCGACGACCCGCCGCCGACCGACAGCTTGCCGGGGTTCTTCTTCCAGGCTTCCACCAGCTCCTGGATGGTCTCGTACGGCGAGTCCTTCGAGACGACGACGATGTCCTGCTCTTCGGTGAGCCGGGCGATCGGGGTGGTGTCGGCGAGGGTCTTCGGAGCCTTGTTGGCGTGTACGGCGCCGACGACGCCGAGGCCCATCGACATCGCGAGCTTGCCGTTGCCGTGCTCGCTGACCAGACGTGCGAGGCCCACGGTGCCACCGGCGCCCGGCAGGTTGAAGACCTCGATGTCATGGGTGAGGTCAGCGTCCTCGGCGTTCTTCGCCGCGGTGCGCGCGGTGATGTCGTAGCCCCCGCCCGGGGTGTTGGGGACCATGAACCGCAGCCCGGGGATCTTGCCACCGCTGTCGGAGCCGTCGCCTGTGTTGAGCAGGGGCGGCCCCACCAGCACCAGCAACGCTGCCCCGAGCAGGGCGAGGGGAGTGCGCAATCGCACGTGAGCCGCCTCTCGGTAGGGGTGTGTGAAGTGGCCCACATGTTGCCGTCGCGTTAAGAAAGTGTCTCTCTTCCGGAATCAACGGACGTTGTGGTCATTGTGGTCGCGCCTTAGCGTGTGCCCGTGATGAAAGTGCTGGTGGTGGACGACGACTTCATGGTCGCCAAGCTGCACAGCCGCTATGTGTCGGTGACGCCCGGCTTCCAGGTCGTCGGAGTGGCGCACAGCGGGGCCGAGGCGCTGCGCGCCGCGGAGCGGCTACGGCCCGACGTCGTCCTGCTCGACGTCTATCTGCCCGACATGGACGGGCTCACGGTGCTGCGCGAACTGAGGGCCGCGGAGGAGCGAGATCCGGCGCGGGCGAGCGCGGACGCGCTGTTCATCACGGCGGCGCGGGACGCGGAGGTGGTGCGCGCCGCGCTGCGGGCCGGTGCGCTGCACTACCTGATCAAGCCCTTCAACCAGACGGCGCTCCAGGAGCAGCTGCGCCACGTGGCGTCGCTGCGGTCCCGCTTCGCCCGGCTCGGCGAGGCGCGCCAGGAGGACGTGGACCAGATCTTCGGGACCCGCCCGCCGGGCGCCCGGGGGCTGCCGAAGGGACTGGCGCCGCACACGGCGGAGCTGGTGGAGCGGATCCTTCAGGAGCGCGGGGGCGATCTGTCGGCGTCGGAGTGCGCGGAGGCCGGCTCGCTGTCGCGGGTGAGCGCCCGGCGCTACCTGGAGTACTTCGTGGAGACCGGCCGGGTCGAGGTCACGCTCCGTTACGGCGGTACGGGTCGGCCGGAGCGCCGGTACCGGCTGGCCGGCGGGCGGTGAAGCGCCCGCCGGACCGGCCGGCACCGTCGGCTTTGGCGACGCCTACGCTTCGCCGAGTTCGGCGCTGAGCCAACGCTGCGGCCGCATGCGGACGACGAGTTGGGGTCCGTGCTCCCGCCTGGCGAAGGCCAGGTACTCCGCGACCTTCTCGGGGTCGACGAGGTAGTGGCGGGTGACTTCTTCGAGCTCTTCGGGGGTGGCGTCGCTGATGCCGACGACCGGACCCTCCACCGACACGTAACGCACGGTGGGCACGGTTCGCTCCACCATCAAGGAGAACCGGCCGGCCGCGGAGATGAGTCGGGCCTTGCGCGAGTCGGCCGCCGTCATCAGCCAGAGGTCGCCGCCGGGCTCGTAGCGGTACCAGACGGGGACGGTGAGCGGCGCCCGGTCCTCCTCGCCGGAGTCCACCGACAGGGCACCGATGTGGGGTTGGACGAGGAACTCATCGCGCTCTTCGCGGGTCAGGACCTTGGCCAGGTGCGCCATGGGCTGCCTCCTTCGCTCGACGTGGATCTTCGTTGTCACTCGATGATGCACGTTGCGGCAGCACATCACGTGATGTCGGTCGATTTCCGGCCATCAGACGCGATATGGGCAGCAGGCGGCGGAGCTGCGGGGCCGGCATCCGCTTCCTGAGCCTGCGCTTAGCGCCTCCTTAAAGCAAGGATAAGGATCATCATCTTCCCGTTCCGGCACGGGATTTCGGGGAGCGGAGGGGTTAGCTTTCTCGACGTCGGGACTTGGTCCGGACCAACGCGCATGAGGTGAACACGGGCTGCGCGGACGTCCGGGCCGGTTCCGGCTCCCCCCAGAGCTCCACCTCCCCCCAGTGTTCCTGAGGAGTACGACACCATGACCGCTCGCCGTATGGTCACCGCGGCCGCCTTCCTCGGTCTGGCGCCGCTCGCGCTGGCCGGGATCTCCGCCGCTCCGGCTGCCGCCCACGGTTCGATGGCGGACCCGGTCAGCAGGATCGCCGCATGTCACGCGGAGGGGCCGGAGAGCCCCGACTCCGCCGCCTGCAAGGCCCTGGTCGCCGCCGGCGGCACCCAGCCGCTGTACGACTGGAACGAGGTCAACCTGCCGGCCGTCGCCGGGCAGCACAAGCAGCAGATCCCCGACGGCAAGCTGTGCAGCGCCGGCCGGGACAAGTACAAGGGCCTGGACCTGCCGCGGACCGACTGGCCGACCACCGCGATGGCCGCGGGCCAGAAGACGTTCAAGTGGCGGGCGACCGCGCCGCACGTGGGCAACCTGTCGCTGTACATCACCAAGGACGGGTACGACCCGACCAAGCCGCTGAAGTGGTCGGACCTGGAGGCCCAGCCCTTCGTCTCGCTCGACAACCCGCCGCTGGTGGACGGCTCGTACGTGTTCAAGGGCGAGGTCCCGAAGAAGACCGGTCGCCACCTGGTCTTCTCGATCCTCCAGCGCTCGGACTCCCCCGAGGCGTTCTACACCTGCTCGGACGTGGCGTTCGGCGGCGGCACGGGCGGCGCCCCGGCGGCCAAGGCGCCCACCGACCAGCAGATCGAGCAGAGCTCCGCCAAGTCCTCGGTCGACCACGGCGGCCACGGCGGCGACACGCCCGCCGAGGTGAAGCAGAACAGCGAGTACGCGGCCGGGCACGAGGCCCAGGGGCACGGCACCACCCAGGTGGCCGCCACCCAGGCCCCGAAGGCCCAGGGCGGCTCCGCGACGCTCGCGGAAACCGGCGGCGACGGGAACACCCCGTACATCGCCGCCGGCGGTGCGGTCGTGCTCGCGGTGGGCGCGGGCGCCATGTTCGTCACCACCCGGCGCAAGACGGCGGCCGGCGGTCGCTGATCGCCGCCGCCTGAGGGGGACGTGAGCCCCCTCCCCCGTACGAGGACCGCGCGTCCGTCGTCCGCTGAAGCACTCAGCCGATGACGGACGCGCAGTTCGTCGTGGTGGCGCGGTCCGGGTCCAGGGCGCCGGCGACCGCGTGGAAGGCGATCCGGTCCACGGTCCCGATCGCCACGTGCTCGGAGACGTCCAGCGGACAGAGGTCCTGGAGCACCACGTTCTTCACGTTCGGCCCGGTCAGGAACTGCGACCGGTAGGGGGTCACCACCTGGTCGTAGCGGGTGGCGATGACGGTGTAGCGCACCCCGGGGACGGTGTCGCCGCCCGCGTTGAGCCTGGTCAGGAAGGGCGAGCCGACGATCTGGTCGGCGAGGGCGGGGGTGGCGGCCGTCAGCAGGTCCTCGACGCCGGGGAAGAAGGGCAACAGTTTGGTCAGCCCCAGCAGGGTGGTGCCGCGGTTGCTGGGGGCGAGCCCGACGAGTGCGTTGACCTCGGCGGCGCCGCCGAGGAACTTGAGGTAGTGCCGGGGCATCATGCCGCCCTGCGAGTGGCCGACGATGTCGACCTTCGCCGCACCGGACGCGACCCGCACCCGGTCGACGAAGCGGTCGAGTTGCCGCGCGGACTCCTCGACCGGGCCGAGCCCGTGGAAGAAGGGCACGCCGGGCAGTTGCCCGTAGTCGAGCGAGTAGACGCAGTACCCGCGGTTGACCAGGTACGGCGCGAGGCCCAGCCAGTTGTCGACGGAGTTCCCGAAGGTGCCGTGGACCAGGACGACGGGCCGCGGATGGACGGCGGACGGCCGGCACGACCAGTCGTTCCAGCCGCTGCTGCGGGTCTGCGCAGCGGCGCTCGGGGCGGCCGTTGCGGTGGTGGTGACGGCCGGGGCGAAGCCCACGGCCGCGGCCAGCAGGAGTGCGGCGACGGGTCGTACGAAGCGTTTCCACGGCAGCATCGAGCGGCCTCCTCGCAGCTCAGCGGGCCCGGCAGCTTCTTGCCGTGCTCACGACAAGCTACGCACGGGTAACCGGCGAAGGGAAGTTACGCGTCGGTAAAAACTGAGCGCACGTCAGCGCTGCCGCTGCGTCGACAGGCACGGCTTCGCCGTGCGGCAAGCTGTGTTGCAGCGGCTGCGGCCCGCGTGCGGCTGGTCGCACAGGTCCTCGCCCCCCTAAACACCCGCCCCCTCCTCGCAGGCAGGTGACGGTGGCAGCGAATCGGGTGGCGCTGGATGCCCCCCGTGCCCATGCCTGGCACAGGGGGGGAAGTGCGCGGGCGGCCCGCAGGAAGGTGCGCTCCGTCGCGTCGGATGCGTCAGCCATTCGGCTCCGCCCGACTGCGCGCGGGCGCCGGGCCGTCGAACGTGGGGCCATGACGCCGACTTCCGACGACCCGGGCCACGCCGCACCGAGCGCCGCACCGCCGCCCCGCCCCGGCTTCTTCGACGAGGTCAGGGACGCGGTGCACGTGCGGGCCGCGTTGCTGATCATCGGCGTGCTGGCGTTGCAGCTCGGCTTCATCACCTCGTACATCGGCGCCTTCCACGACCCGAAGCCGAAGGAGGTGCCGATCGCGGTCGCCGCGCCCACGCCGGCCGCGGCGGCGCAGGCCGTGCGCCGGCTGGGGACGCTGCCCGGCAACCCGCTCGCGCCCAGGGCGGTGGCCGACGAGGCGAACGCCGCCGCCCAGGTGCGCGACCGGGACGTGGACGGCGCCCTGGTCCTGACCACGGGCGCCGCCGACCGCCTGCTGGTGGCCAGCGCCTCCGGCGCTTCCCTCTCCGAAGCGCTGACCGCGGTGGTCACCCGCTCGGAGCGGGCGCAGGGCCGCAGCGTCGACGTGGTCGACCTGGTGCCGAACGCCCGCGGCGACGCCCGCGGGCTGACCTCCTTCTACCTCGTCATCGGCTGGTGCGTGGGCGGCTACCTGTGCGCGGCGGCGCTCGCGATCAGCGCCGGCGCCCGGCCCGCCAACCCCGCCCGCGGGCTCATCCGACTGGCGGTGCTGCTGCTGTACGCGGCGGTCACCGGACTGCTCGGCGCGGTCATCGCGGGCCCCGTCCTGGACGCCCTGCCGGGCGGCGTGCCGGCCCTGTGGGGCCTCGGCACCCTGCTGGTGTTCGCCGTCGGCGCCATCACCCTCGCGCTCCAGGGGCTCGCCGGCATCGTCGGCATCGGGTTGGCCATCCTGGTCGTCGTGGTCCTCGGCAATCCCAGCGCCGGCGGCGCCTACCCGTATCCGCTGCTGCCACCGTTCTGGCAGGCGATCGGCCCCGCGCTGCCACCGGGCGCCGGCACCTACGCGGCCCGCTCCATCAGCTACTTCGGCGGCAGCGGCGCGACCGGGCCGCTGCTGGTCATCGCGGCCTGGGCGGCCGGCGGCGCCGTGGTGACCATGGTGTGCGCGTTCCTGCGCCGCCGGGCGGACGAGCGCGACGGCGGGGCGCCCCTGACGGCGGCTGCCGGTGACGGCGGGACGCACCGGGGGGCGTAGTACCGGCGCACGGTCGCGGAACGTCCACGCGAAGTCCGCCGCATCCGCCGCCCCGCGATACCGAAAGCACAAGCTTCCGCCCGCGGAATGGGTAATCATCAAGGGGTCGGGGAATGCACACACTTCATGGCCGTCAGCCCGCGCGAAGCCGTGTCGTACACGGCCCGGGGGCGCAAAGGACATAAGGGGGCGGGGGTGCGACGTCGGGTGTGCGCGAAGGACGGGCGCCATCTGATGACGGAGCAGTTGGGGGACCCTCGGGGCAAGCCGGTCTTCCTGCTCCACGGCACTCCGGGCAGTCGGCTGGGGCCGGCTCCCCGGGGAATGGTGCTCTACCAGCGCCGCATGAGGATGATCGTCTACGACCGTCCGGGCTACGGAGGCTCGGACCGGCTGCCGGGGCGCTCCGTCGCCGACGTGGCCGAGGACGTCCGCGCCATCGCGGACGAGATGGGGCTCGACCGGTTCTCCGTCGTCGGCCGTTCGGGAGGCGCACCGCACGCCCTGGCGTGCGCCGCCTTGATGCCCGACCGGGTCGACCGGACCGCCGCGCTGGTCACGCTCGCGCCCAGGGACGCGGACGGACTGGACTGGTTCGAGGGGATGACCGCGTCGAACGTCGACGCGTACACCTCCGCCCTCGACGACCCCACCGGGCTCGCCGAGGTGTTCACGCACCGCTCGGACGAGATCCGCAAGGATCCCATCAAGCTCCTCAACGACCTGCGGCGCGAGCTGCCCGACTCGGACCGCATGATCGTCGCGGACGCCGGGGTGCGCTCGATGCTGCTCCGCAACTACCAGGAAGCGCTGCGGATGTCGGCGTGGGGCTGGATCGACGACGCCCTCGCCTTCAACAGCCCGTGGGGCTTCGACCCGGCGGACATCACGGGCCGGGTGATGCTCTGGCACGGCGAGCAGGACGTCTTCTCGCCGGTGGGCCACTCCCGGTGGCTCGCCCAGCGCATCCCCGGCGCCACCGCCGTCCTCGAACCGGCCGCCGCGCACTTCGAGGCGCTGCACGCCCTGCCGCGCATCCTCACCTGGCTGATCGAGGACCTGTAGCACCGGTGCCATGAGGCGGCGGGGGCGATGTCGCCCCCGCCGCCTCACTTCTCCCGCCTCAGCGAGTCACGCAGGTCACACGGGTCACACGGCCAACGGCTCCAGGTCGCGGTGGACGCGGCGCTCGTCGCGGGCGATCCGGGTGAGCGCGTGGTCCTCCCCGAGTTGCCGCGACAGCTCCTCCACGGTCTCGTTGCGCAACTGCGCCGACTCGTCCTTGCGGCCCAGCATCGACAGCGTGACCGCCAGGTTCGAGGCCACGCCCAGCACTTCGGGGTGGTGCGCGCCCAGCACCTCGCGCAACCGGGTCACCGTGCGCTGCTCGATCTCCAGCGTCTCCTCCAGGTTGCCGAGGTCGGCCAGGGCGTTGGCGAGGTTGATCGTGGAGAACAGGGCGTGCGGATGGCTGTCCCCGAGGACCGCGCTCATCCGCCGGACCACGCTCACCAACAACTGCTCCGACGCCTCCGGATCGCCGCAGCCCCAGTGGAAGATGGCCAGGTTGTTCATGGCGGCCAGGGTGTACGGGTGCTTCTCCCCCGGCACCAGCACGTACTGGTCGACGACCTCCTGCGCCAGGTCCCGGGCCGCGACCGGCTCCCCGGCCGCGAACAGGTCCGCCGCCAGGTTGAGGTCACAGGCGAGCGAGTCCGGGTTCGCCGACGCGTACTGGGTGCGGTAGCGGTTGCGGGTGGCGGTCGTCAGCCGGCGCGCGTCCTCCAGTTGACCGGCCCGACGCAGCGACACCGCGAGGCTCTTGGCCGCCGCCAGCGTCCCGGGGAAGGTCCGCCCCAACTGCTGCTTGAGCAGGTCGTACGTGCGCGCCAGCAGCGCCACCGAGTCCTCGTACCGGCCGACCTCCCGCAGGTCGCGGGCGAGCGAGGTGGCGGAGGAGAGGGTGTACGGGTGCGCGGCGCCCAGCACCTCCGTGCGCCGGTCGAAGACGTCCTGGTCCAGCTCGCGGGCCCGGGCGTACTGGCCGACCATCCGCAGGTTCAGCGCCAGGTTGTTCGCGGCGGCGAGGGTGCGCGGGTGGGACTCGTGGAAGATCTGGCTGAAGCCCTCGTGGGCCTCGGTCGCCAGCTCCATCGCCCTGGCGTACTGGCCGAGGGTGCCGAGGTCCATCGCCAGTCCGCTGGTGGTCATGTAGGTGTGCGGATGGGTGGGGCCCAGCACCTTGCGCTGACGCTCCAAGGTGACCTCGTCCAGGTCCTTCGCCTCCACGTACCGCCCTTGCGAGCGCATGATGTTGGAGAGGTGGAAGCGCAGGTAGAGGTACTGGTAGTCGTTGTTCCCCAGCATTTCCCGCCAGGTCTCGCGCACCTCCGCGCAGAGGGTGGCGGCCGAGGCCCAGTCGCCCCGCTTCCACAGGTAGCGCACCCGGTCGATCAGCAGCCGACGGGTCTCCGGCTCGCGGCAGTTGCGCGCCTCCGAGGTGGTCAGGTGCGGCCAGATGGTGGCGAACTGCGGCCAGGTGGACGGGTTGTCGATCGGCTCGTCGTCGTCGGGGCGGGCGCCCGCGAGGACCTGGTGCACGGCGTGCCGCGCCTGCTGCTGCTCCTCGTCGGTCAACTGCGCCCGGATCACCGCCTGGACGAGTCGGTGCACCTGGATGCTGTTGGAGACCGTGTCGACCTTGGCGAGGGCGAACCGGCCGATCTCCCGGATGACCCGCCCGAGCACCAGCTTCTCCTGGAGGGAGGGGTCGTACGGTTTGAGGGCGTCGATCATCTCCTTGCTGTAGAGGAGGTTGGCCGAGATCGGCTCGGGTGCGAAGAAGGCGCAGAGCTGGAGCAGGCGCACCGCGGCGGGCGAGCGCTCCTTCAGCCGCTCGATGGAGACGTTCCACGTCGCGGCCACGGGCTCGGGGTAGCCCACTGGCTGGTTGAGCGCGAGCACGCTGGTGGCCTGCTCCTTGAGCTGTTCCAGGTACTCGGCGACCGGGGTGGCGGTCTCCGCGATCCAGGCCGCGGCCTGTTCGACGGCGAGCGGCAGATCACCGACGGCGGTGGCGACCTGGTCCGCGTCGTCGACGCTCAGGCCGCGGGCCCGGCGTTGGAGGTGCTCGATCGACTCCTCGCGGGTGAAGACGTCGATCGGCAGGGCGTCACCGTACTGCGACCAGGTCTGGTTCCTGGAGGTGACGAGGATGTGGCCCGGTCCCTGCGGCGGGAAGAACCGCTTGAGCTGCTCGGGGTCGTCCGCGTTGTCGAAGATCAGCAGCCAGCGGGTGGAGGGCACCCCGCGCCGCAGCAGGTCGATGGCCTCCCGGGAGGCGGCGGCCATGTCGTCGCCGCCCTGGGCGCCGAGGCGCACGGCGAGTTCGGCGAGGCTCGCCACCACGTCGTCGGTCTGCTCGGCCGACATCCACCACACCAGGTCGTAGTCGGCCATGAAGCGGTGCACGTACTCGATGGCGACCTGCGTCTTGCCGACGCCGCCGAGGCCGTAGATCGTCTGCGGCTGCGGCAGCACGGCGGCCACGGACATTCCGCCGCCGAGTTGGTCGCGCATCCGCTCCAGCGCGGTGGCGCGGCCGGTGAAGCCGGGGTTGCGCGGCGGCGCGTTCCAGATCTTCGGCACGGTGCCGGGGAAGCGCGGGCCCGGCGCGGAGCTGTCGGGCAGTTGCACCGGCCGGTCCAGGGCGCGCAGCAGGGCGCTGGCGGCCTGCACCTCGTCGAGCCGGAAGAGATCGACGGGGTTGCGGTCGATGTACGGGGTGGTGAGCCGTACGTCGCCGACGCGGACGGGCAGCAGGTGCTGTCGGCTGCCGCCGGGGTCCTCGGCGACGGTCCGGGACCAGACCTCCACCGCGCGGGTGGACTTGAGGTACGCGGCGGAGAGCAGCACCACGGTGCGCGCCGCGCTCTCGTTGATGACGGTGCCCTCGCCCTGCTCGCGTTCGACGGAGACGTCCCGGGGCACCACCCGGAACCCGGCGCGGGTGAGCAGCGACTCGATCCAGTCGGCCCACATCCGGTTCTCGGCCACGTAGCTGAGCAGCAGGTCGGCGGGGAGCGCGGGCCGGCGCCGGGTGAAGGCGTCCTTGATGCGCAGCCTGGTCTCCTCGCCCACGGTGGGCATGGAGGTGACGTCCTGCTCGGTGACGACGGCGGTGAGCCGTTCGAAGGCGGAGAGCAGGGAGTTGGTCAGCCCCGCCTCGTCGCCGAAGGTGGCGAGGGTCTCCTCGTAGGCGTAGTACGGCCGGTAGGGGATCTCCACCGCACCCCAGTAGGCGGTGAGTTCCTCGCCGGTGAGTCCGTTGGGCAGCCGGTCGAACTTGACCCGGGCCAGCACCCGGCCCGCGTCCGCCTTCTCCTTCTCGCCCTCGTCGATCCGCATCGGCACCGGGTAGATCTTGATGTTCCGGCCGCCGTAGCGCTCGTCGATCTGGCGGGCGACGGAGGCCGCGCCGTCGATGGACTGGTCGCTGAGGGTGAAGCAGTCGACGAGGATGTCGGGGAGGTGGACGGTGCAGATGTCGGCGATGTCGCTGAGGCCGGTGCGGCTGTCGATGAGGACGTAGTCGTAGTTGGCCTTCATGTCGTCGCGCAGCGCGTCGAAGAAGAGGCCGCCGCCGAGCCGGTCGTAGAAGTTGTCCCAGTCGAAGGTGGAGACGGTCGCGGAGTACTCCCGGTTCTGCTTGCCGGCCGAGACGAAGTCCAGGGTGCCGCCCTGCGGGAACTCCCACCCCAGGATCTCGGGGGTGAGGGAGACGGCGTGCGGCTGGATGCGGGCGTAGTCCACGTGCCAGTCGTCGCGCCGTGCGGTGTCGGGGGTGATCGCCGCCCAGGCGTACTCGGTGATCAGGTCGATGACCCCGGTGGTGGCGCCGAGGGTGGACGGGTCGAGGAAGGGGTGGAAGAACCGGTGCAGCCCGGGGGCCTCCAGGTCCCAGTCGACCGCCAGCACCCGCTTGCCGTTGGCGGCGAGGATCCAGGCCGTGTTGGCCAGGGCCATGGTGCGGCCCGTGCCTCCCTTGTACGAGTAGAAGGTGACGATGCGTCCGTCACGACTGGCTGTCATCCGTGTCCTCCGCATCGGGGGCGAAACCGCGCATCTTGTCCGGGACGTACTGGGTGGTGCCGTGGTCGGCCATCGGGCCGCGCAGCCGGGGCCGTTCGCGGGGAGCGGCGCCGGGGGGTGTGGCGGGCGGGAAGACCTCGGCGTGCCTGAGGTACTCCTGGGCGGAGGCTTCGACGACCTGGGGAAGGATCTGCCCGAACGCCTCCATGCTGAACACCCCGCGGGCGGCGGCTCTGCAGGCGGGGCGGCCGTGACTCAGGTGGTGCGGCATGGTGCGCTCCAAACGCTCGGCCAACTCGGCTTCGGAGAGCCGGCTTTGGGGGTCGTCGCGGTTCCAGGGCACCACGACGGTCATCCAGGGCCGGGGCTGGGCGTCGAACTCGGCGAGCCGCGCGCAGCGGGCGTCGTCGGCGAGGGCCCAGCGGTCGATGATCAGTATTTCGGGCCGGTTGGGCGGCTGTCCGGCGTCGGGCAGGGTCTCGTGGTCGAACGAGGACAGGGTGGCCTGGTAGTCCAGGGAGCGCACCAGGTCCTGGGCGACGTAGGCCAAGGGCCGCGCGGAGTCCGGGAGGTACGGGTTCCAGTCCTGGGACTGCTTTCCGTAGTAGTCCGGGGCGCGGCCGTCGGGGAGGTCGTGGTGCGTGGGTGCGGCGACCATCAAGTGCATGGGGCGCGGGCCGCTGCTCGCCTTTCCGAAGGCGCTGGGGGCGTGTCGGTAGTCGACCGGGGAGCCCGGTGTGACGCGCGTGGTGTCGGCGACGGCGACGATCCGCTTGGCGAGTTCGTAGACGGCCGCTTCGTATTCCTCCGCGAAAATGCGGAGTTTGATCAGACCGTACAGTCCGTCGGTGACGTAGCGGTCGCCGAAGGCCCGGTGGTTGAACTGGAGTCTTTCGGCAGGTCCGGGAAGTTGTTCCGGGGGTATCGGGACCCAGAGCGCCGGGACGATCGCCTCGGCGGGACGGTTGCTCTTCGCCTGGTGGTAGATCGCCCGTTGGGCGAAGGCGTACCACTCCTTCCCGCACATCTCGCTCGCGAAGTACCGGGGGGAGAACAGCGGGACGAAGACGCGGCAGTTCGCCAACACCTCGCCCAACCGCTCGGACCAGCCCTCGCCCGAGCGGATCTCCCGGTCCATGAATCCGGCCGGCGCACCGGCCGGCAGGTCCGTCATGGCCATCACGTGACCGCACAGGTCACGGAAGAGCCGCTCCACCCACATGTCCGGATCGGGGCCCCCCGCCCCGTACCGCGGCGTGTGCGCGTAACTCAAGAAGAAGTACGGTCGATGATCCGCCGTACGTTGCGCTGTTTCCGACACACGACCCCCGTCCTGTGTGAACGCCCGCCCTCGCGCCCGACATCGAGGGGAGATGCGAGCGAATTCATCATTCCGGAGCCCGAAGAGCTCCATCCCCCCGTCGTTCAGTCAATCAACGCCGCTTTTCAGACATCCAGCGATCCGCGTGATCAACTGCTTCCTTGATCGAGAACAATCGGGCGGGCTTGTGCGCCCACCGCGCCCTGCTTTGCGACCGACAAGGAAAGTCGGCACCGATCGTGTCAAATTCGCTGTCGTCCAGGACGACGTCTTCGTACGTTGTCCACTTCTTACCCCCTCCGGGCTGTCGAACCACACAGGAGTACGTCCTGCGGGGCGCATTGGGGTGGTACTCGGCGAGGTGGAACGCGGTGCAGACCCGGAAATCCACATTGATCATGAGGACGTGTGCATCCGCCCGGTAAAGGGCGCCCAGCGGAGAATCCCAGCCCAGGTGGGACGTGAGTGGATGGTGGGCGAGGAGTTCGGCCGCGCGACGGCCGATCGCGGTGAAGGAGGTCTGCGGATGGGCGGAGCGGACGGCGCCGGCGGCGGTGCGTACGGACTCGGCCAACCGCCCCATTCCCTGACTGGGCGTGGTGGCCGGGTCGAAGGCCGGCATGCCCGCCCGGAAGGCCGCCGCCCGTTCGGGCGTCAGCCCGTGCACCCGGGCGTGGTGGGCGTGCGAGGTGTCGGAGTTCTCCGGGGTGAAGGCGGGCGCCACCAGGGTGCCGTCCGGGCCGAGCGCCCGCAGCAGCGCGTTCCGCAGCCGGTCCGCGTCCAGCCCCGTCCCGCCGAGGGCGGCGTGCACCAGCAGCGTCATCCCGGGCCTGACGCCCAGCTCGACCAGGGCGTCCACCAGCGGGGCGGTTGCCCCGGACGCGGTGGACACCTCAGCCACGCACCCGCCCCTCCCCCGCCGCGGCCAGCTCCTTGCGCATCTCGTCCACGAGCCGCAGCCCGCTGACGGTCAGCTCCGGGGCCCGCTCCAACGTGTCCAGGGCAGCCCTGGCCGAGCGGGCGCCGACCGGGTCGAAGGGGGCGAGCCCGACCCGTACGAAGGTCTCGGCGAGGAGCTGCGACACCGGCACCGCCGCGTCCCGCCAGGGCACCGGGTGCAGCCACTGGCCGTCCTGTGCGTACGGATCGCAGACCTGGAGCAGGGCGTGCAGCTTGCTGCGGCGCAGCCCCCGCAGCAACTCCTCGGCCAGTTCGGCGGGCGAGGAGGGCAGGGCGATGCCCAGCGCGCCGTAGCCGTGCCCGTGGGCGTCGGGCTCGTACGCGTCGGGCCGTTCGGGGTGCGGTGACTCCAGCGGAGTGAGCGTGGTGAGGCAGGCCGCAGCCTCCGCCGCCTGACGCGGCGCGGTGGCGCGCAGCAGCGCCCACGCGTCGACGAGCAGTCGGTCCCAGGCGGCGAACTCCACCTCGTCGAGCCGGCCGCGCACCGGCGCGCCGTGGCAGTCGCGGTACGGGTCGAGGTCGTCCAGCCGCAGCAGCGGCGCTCCGTCGCGGCCGCCGACGGTGCGCACCGGCCGCCACCCGGCCGTCGCCCGCGGGTCCGCGAGGTGCACGCGCGTCGCCGCCCGACCGGGCAGCGCGGCGGTGAAGCCGCCATCGACGGCGCGTACGGTGACCACTCCGCGGTCGTCCGGGAGCGTCAACTCGCCGAGCGCGGGCAGCCGCAGCACCCCGCCTTCGTACGGCACCGGGACGTCCGGGCCGTGGCCGTGCCGCACCTGGGCGGCGGCCAGCCGGGCCGGCAGCTCCAGCGCGAGCGCGACGGCCTCCGGCCGCTCGTCGCGCGCCGCCGCCACGGTCCGCTCCAACCAGGGCCGGGTGTAGGGGTGGCCCCACACCTCGTCGAGGACGTCGCCGCTCTCGTCCAGGTCGACGAGCAGGTCCCAGGCGTCCGCCCAGGGCTCCCCGGCCCGCCCGGCCAACGCGTCCGTGAGCGTGCCGCTGAGCATCCGCGTGACGTCCTGGTCGTCGGCGAGCAGCGCGCCCGGCTCGGTGACCGCGAGCGGCACCAACTCCGGCGCGATGCGCCGCTCGACGCCCCGGATCAGCGCCTCCAGGTCGGTGCAGTACACGGAGGTGTTGTCGAACTCATTGCGGGTGCGGTAGCGGTGGGTGTAGAGGCCGCCGCCGCAGGACCGTACGACGGGGCAGGCGCGGCAGGTGTCGCTGACGGAGGCGAGCCCCAACTGGCGGGCGCGTACCCCGGGGTGGGCGGCGACCTCGTCGAAGGCGTGCCGCATCACGTCGAACCCGGTGGCCGCGGCCCCCTCGTAAGCGCTCTTGAGCGAGTCGACTTGCTCCAGGGCGCCGTCGGTCTCCACCACGACGAGGTCGGTGGGCGCCAGGCCCAGCGACTCGGTGAGGCTCGGGCCGCCGGCGAGGGTGGAGAAGACGGACTCGAAGAGCCGGACGGGCACGGGACGCCCGGCGGCGTCCCAGCGGTCGAAGATCGTCAGCAGCCAGTCCGCGTACGCGGTCGGGGAGCCGTCCGGGCGGGCCGGGGGCTGGTCCCAGGTGGCGTGCGGCAGCAGGAAGTCGACGCGCGGGGGCTCCAGTTCGGCCAGTGCGTCGTAGACCGCGACGGGGTCGTTGGCCACGTCCACGGTGCACAGCAGACCGAGGTAGAGGTGGCGGTAGCGCTCCTCGCGCAGGAGGTCGACGGCCCTGAGGACCAGGGGGTGACTGGTGCGCCCGTCGGCGAAGCGGCGGTGGCGGTCGTTCGCGGCCCGGTCGCCGTCGAGGGAGATGCCGACCTTGAGGTCGTACTCGCAGAAGAGGTCGAGGTAGCGCGGGCTCAGCTGTAGACCGTTGGTGTGGATGCGCAGGTCGAGATCGGCGATGCCGTCCAACGCCCGGGTCAGTTCCTCGCAGACGCGGCGCAGTCGCGCGGGCCCCGCCAGAAGTGGCTCCCCTCCGTGCAGGATCACTGACACGGAGGGCAGGGCATGATTTTTGGCATGCTCGGCCAGTCGCAGAGCTGTCCAGGAAATCGCTTCGTCAGAGATTGCCTTCGGGCGGGTTCGCCAGCTCTGATCAGCGTGTTCATAGATGTAGCAGTGGTCGCAGGCGAGATCGCACCTGCTGTGGACCTTCAGAACGATCTCGCGGAATGGGACCAGGGGTCCTGTCATTCCACCAGTCTACGGTCCTTTGCCACGCAAAGTGGCCCAAACCGAGACTAGAGCGACGAGTTGAACGTCGCGATGCGCACGGCGCGGTCGGTGGCCGGAGCGGTCCCGGTCGCCTTCTTCGCCGTACCACGCGCGGACTGGGGCAGGGAGACACGGTTGCGCTTCGCTGCGGCGAAGGATGCGGAGATCGTCATGGGGGCCGTCCTTTGTTCTGTGTACACGATCGCGCACGATCTTGCTGTACAGCATGGATAACCAGGCACCATTGCGGGGTCTGGCGGCACGACTCTACTCTCAAGTTCACTGGTAGCAACTCAAGCCGTGAACAACCAACGATTAGAGTTGCTTCACATTCTGACAGGTATGCACGGAGGAAGCGATTCCGTCTCCCGGGTGATGGCAATACCCGACAGACAGGCAGCCAGGCAGACAGGGGGAGGCATGTCGGGCATTCCCGGCCAGCCGCACAGCACGGTGTTCCGCAATAGCGATCTACCTGCGCTTTTCCATCACACGGACACCATAGCGATCTCCCGCCAGCGCGAAGCCGTGGGCGCCACGCGCCGTCAGTTGCTCCTCTTGGTACTGGGCGCCGCCGCCGCGGCGCTGCCCGCCTCCTGGGAGCTCGGGGGCTCCGTCCAACTCGCCGGTGCACTCGGCGTGTTGGCGTACGCCGGGGTGCTCGCCCTCGGCACGGGCGCAGCCCGCCGCCGAGCGAAGTCGCAATGGCAACTGAACAGGTCCGCCGCCGAGTACATCAAGTCCTTGTGCTGGCGCTATTCCGTGCATGGAACACCTTTCGATGACCGCGCCGACGACCCTGACGAATTGTTCGTCCAACGGTTAGAGGAAGGGCTCGGGGAGTTGTCCAAGGTCGGCTGGGAAGACCCTCGAACGAAAGTTCCCGAGGTGGCGGCCGCGGAGTTGATCACTCCGGCGATGCGAAGGCTGCGCGACCGGCCCTTCAACCTCCGCAAGGAGACGTACATCCGGGACCGGCTCATCGAACAGCGGAACTGGTACCACCGCAGTGCGGAGACGTCCCGGAAGTCGACGGCGCTGTGGTCGACCGCCATCGTGGTGCTGACCCTGCTGGCGCTGGTCCTTTCGCTGCTGCACACGTTCTCAGTGGCCGAGTCGCTGGATCTGCTCGGTGCGCTCTCCGCGGCGTCGGCCGCGGGCATCGCCTGGAGCGAGATCAGCCGCCGCAAGCCGCTGATCGCCGCGCACTCCCTGGTGGAGGAGGACCTCGCGGCGCTGCACACAGCGATGGAGACCTCGGTGGACGAGTTCCAGTGGCCGTCCGCGGTGTACGAGACGGAGCGCATCGTCTCGCCACAGCACACGGACTGGCTGGTGCGCCACCGCAGTTGAGCCGGGAGGGACACGCGGTTGGGCCGTGGGGAATGCGGTCGGGCCGCGGTCGGACCGTCGACGGCGGGCCGGGCCTCAGGGCCGGCGCAGCCCCTCGCGCCAGATCACCGTCACCGGCTTCCCCAACTCGCGGGCGTACTCGACGATGTCGCCCGTGCCGCCGAGCCCGCGCGACGGGCCGCCGTCCCAGACGGCCAGCAGGCGGTCGCAGTTGTCGGCGATGTAGGTGCCGGCCGCGTAGTACGCCTCGTCGGTGGCGTGCGGAAAGGGCAGTTGGACTTCGCGGGTGGCGCGGCTGCGGTAGCGGCGGTAGTCGACCAGTTCCCCCGGCGCGAAGTCGTTCTCGTAGTCCCCGCTGGGGATGACGACGGTCAACTCGGCGCCGCAGGACAGGGCGACGTCCGCGAACATCTGGTCGGCGCCGACGGCGAGGCTGGAGAAGGCTTCCAGCGGGCCCTCGTGGCGGCGGAGCACGGCGAGCAGGCCCGCCCGGATGTCGGCGTGCCCCTCCTGGGGAATGGCCCGGTGACCGGTGATTCCGATGCGCTTCACTGCGGTGCGACCCCCCGTGTCCAACGAGCTCCCCACGCTGTGAACATGGTCCCAGAACGGAACGCTCCGTCGAGCCCCCGTCCGCATGGAGGACGTCGGTTGGACGTTCGAGGGCGAGCGGGGCGCGCCGGAGCGCGCCCCTGGTGACGGGTCGGGTGCCGGCGCGGCGGGCCGGCCGGGCGTTCACCCCCGCCACACCGGCTCGGGGAACCCCAGGTGGCCGCGGAGCGTGCGCCCGGCGTACTCGGTGCGGAACGCGCCCCTTTCTTGGAGCATCGGCACCACCTCGGAGACGAAGACCTCCAGGGTGTCGAGGAGGTCGAAGGGGTGCCGGGGGACGAGGACGAAGCCGTCGGCCGCGCCGCGGGCGACGTGCTCCGCCAGGGCCGCCGCCACCGTGTCCGGCGTACCGACGAAGGCCGGCGGCCCGGCGGCATCGTTGTCGTCGACCCCGGCGACGCGGGCGTGGTCGCGGGCTTCGGCGTCCGTCGTGCCGAGGACGCAGACGGCTCGGGCCATCACCAGGAGGTCGTCCGGAGTCCGCACGTGCGCCGTCGACCGGGGTGCGGCGTCGGCGCGAGGGGTGCGGTCGTCCTCGGCCGTGCGGTGCGCGGGGCAGAGCACGTCGGCGGTCGTGAGCGCGGACCCGCACCCCGCGGCGTCGTCCGGGCCCAGGGCGTGCATCACCACGGGATGTCCCTGCGGGCTCCGCGGGACGGTGAACTCGCCGCTGACGGTGAAGTGCCGGCCCCGGTGGTCGAAGGTCCGCGGCCGGCCGTCCGGGGTCCAGGAGTCCCACAGCTCCCGGGCCGTACCGACGAACTCCGCGGTGTGGCCGTCGCCCGGCCCGCCGGGGCCGACCAGGTGCCAGGCGGCCCGCCCGCCGCTGAGGTGGTCCAGGGTCGCCAGCGCGCGGGCGAGTTCGAAGGGTTCGTGGGCGCCTGGGGCCGCGCCGGCCACGAGCCCGATGCGCTCGGTGACGGCCGCGAGCGCGCTGAGCACCGCCATCGGTTCGTGCGCCGCGTACGGGACGCCGCCCGGGTGCGGCTGCTGCGACCCGGGGGCGGCGTCGGGTCCGACGACCAGGTAGTCGAACAGGCCGCGCTCGGCGGTTCGGGCCAGCCGCTCCAGCGCCGCGAAGTCGAGCGGTCCGCGGCCGGTCGCCGTCGCCGGCAGGTGGACCGCGAGGTGCATCCGACGGTGCGTACCGGTCATGACGCGCTCCTCGTCCGGGCCGCGGAACGGCCGGCGGTCGCGCGACCGACCGCGGGCCGCGGCAGCCCCAGGTGCTCCCGCAAGGTGCCGCCGGGGTGGAAGGTGCGGAAGAGGCTGCGGTGTTGCAGCAGTGCGACCGTGCCGTTGACGATGCGTTCCAGGTCGCGGTGGGGTGCGATGGGCGCCAGGTGGAAGCCGTCGACCGCTCCGGCGTCGTGCCAGCGCGCCAGCAGCCCGGCGAGGTCGACCGGTCCGCCGCTGTAGTACGAGCCGTGGGCGGCGAGCGAGGGCGCCGCATCGAGCAGGCCCGGCTCCCGGGCGGACTCCCGCTCCCCCAGGTCGACCACGAGCGAGAGCAGCACCCGCAGGTCGTCGGGGTCCCGGCCGTACGCCAGCGCCTCGTGGCGGACGCGGGTGCGCAGCGCTGCGGCCCGCTCCGCGGACGGCGCCCGGACCAGGACCACGTCGGCGTGGCGGGCGGCGCACCGCAATCCGTCCTGACCGGTCCCGGTGACGTCGACGACGGTGACGGGGCGTCCTTGGGGCGGCCGGGGCACGGGTCCGGGGGCCGCGTCCTGCGGCAGACCGTCCCAGTGCCGGGCGGCGTCGGTGGCGACCGCACAGGCGCGCTGCCATAAGGCGGCGGTCGGGGCGGCGGGGCGGCGCCCGAAGAGCGCCGCTTCGGCGTGGGTGGTGGAGACGCCGACGTGCCAACCGGCGCGGCCCCGGCTGATCCAGTCGAGGGTGGCGAGGGCGGCGGCGATGCGGCCGGGCTCGGTGTGGGTGGTGGTCACCGTCGGCACCAGGCCGATCCGTCGGGTGGCGGGGGCGACGTGGGAGAGCACCGCGAGCGCGTCGGGGCCCGGCCGGGCGAACGAGTCGCCGAGGGTGACGAAGTCCAGGGCGCCCCTCTCGGCGAGGCGTGACAGGTCGGTGAAGTGGCCGGGGTCGAACCGCGGCGGTCCGTCGAGCGCGACGGCGAGGTGGAGCATCCGGTGCCGGGACCGGGTGGCCGGCGCGGACGCGGACGCGGACAGGGGCTGGGACGGGGGCGAGGTGTGCCGGGTCGGCATGGCTCCTCCGGAGGGGTCGGTTCCTGGCGCGGGTCGGACGGTGCGGCCCGACCCGCTGCGGTCGCGCCGCTGCGTCGACCGCGCCACGGCCAGGGCGCCGGGCGCGGGGCGCCCACGGTTCACGCAGGGCGAGGGCCGGCCGTACGGGTGCGGCGCCTGGCGCGGCACCGACGGCGGCGGGTGACGACCTCACAGCGCCCCGCGGCGCGGTCCGCGTGCGGACGGGGGAAGGCTCCGTGGACGCATGGATCGAGCACAGGAGCATTCACCCACGGCACGGACGGCGTGGGGCTGAGCAGCGGTCGAGCGACGACACGGACCGCGCCCCTCAGCACGGTCTCGTGACCGCAGGCTAGGCGCTGTTCGGTGTGGCGTGTCAAGGCCGTCCGGAGTGTGGGCGGTGCCGCGGGGAACAGTTGACGCACCGACACATGCCTGTTCCACTGGTCACATGCATGCACAGCGACGGCTGTTCACCCGCCGCCACATCGACTTCGGTCGAGTGTGTTCCTGTTCCCGTGTGCATTCCTGTACGCAGTCCTGTCTGCGTTCCTGTTGATCCGGAACTGACCGCCGCCCTCACAGCGGCCCGTGCCCGCGCGTCCTCGTGCGCCCGGGGCACCCGCAGCAGCGACACGTACCGCTCCCCTCAGCGCCTCCTCGTCAGATGCGAGAGCCCGGCAGGCTCAGCAACTGCCGCAGTCGCAATTGCAGTCACAGCAGGACGAGTCCTTTCCACCGCCTCCACCGCCACCGCTGCCGCCGCTGCCCCCACTGCCGCTGCCGCCGCCACTGCCGCCGCCCGATGACGATGACGACGACGAGCAGCACTGGTCGCAGCACTCCCCTCCCAGCCCCTTGCGGCGCTTGCGCGACCACGGCCCTTCCCAGCGGTTGCGGCACAGAGGTTGGCAGGTGCAGCTGATCCAGGTGGCGGCCGCACAGCCGCCGAGGAAGCTGCGCGGCTGGGGAGTGCGGTCGGGCTCGGACGGCTGGTCGCCGAACCGGCCCCAGCCGCCGCCACCGCCCCCCGAACCTCCCGAGCCGGAGCCGCTGCCGGTCCCGCCCCCAGACCCGCCCGCGTACGGATTCCCCCCGCCCGCGTTCCCCGCCGCCTGCCCGCCGTACGGGTTGCCGGCGTACGGATTCCCCTCGTGCGGGTTGCCGGCGTACGGATTGCCGCCCTGCCCTCCGGGCCCCTGTTGGACGGGGCGGAAGGTCCGCTCGACGGCCACCTCCAGCTCGTGCGTGAGCAGTTGGTGGGCGAGCCGGCCGTCGACGAACTCGACGTCGCGCAACGCGAGCCGCACCCCCCGCACCGCGTCGTCCGCGAGCCGGCGGGCCTCCGCGAGCGACGTGTCGGTGCCGGTCAGCGGGTTCCACGCGCCGGCCGCCGCGTCCGCGGCCCGGTCCTCCACCGCGTCCAACAGGTGCGCGAGCCTGCCGAAGAGGCGACCGGCCTCGGCCAGCGGCGCCGCGTTGCCGGGTCGGCCGGCGAGCCGGGCGGTGTACGCGAAGGCGGCGGCGGTCGCGGTCTCCGTCGGCTCGGTGACGGTCAGCAGCGGAGTGCCGGGGCCGGCCAGCGACTCGATGCCGCCCTGCCGGTCGACCGCGTCGAGCAGTACGGCCGTGTCGAAGCCCAGCTCGGCACCGGTGCGCGCGCCCGCCCGGTCCCAGCCCGAGGCCACCCGGCGTGCGGCAGCGGCCATCGGACGGCGCGCCAGCACCCCGTCCCCGTCGGCCACGTGGTCGCGCACCTTCGCCGACGCCAGCACCAGCGACACCGCGGCCGCCAGCCGCGCCCCCTCGCCCCGGGCGACGGACGCCGTGCGCATCCCGCGCAGCGGACAGGGCCCGGCGGTGCGCCGGGCGTCCGCGGTGCGCACGGACTGAGCCTCCGTCAGAACCGAGATGATCAGTCCGTCGTAGTTGGTGACCACCCGGGCGAACTGCCCGTGGTCGGCGCGGAGCGCGAGGCACAGTCCGCACAGGTGCGCCATCCAATCGGCCCTGAGCCCTTGGGTGAGTCGATGGGCACAGGGCCTGACAATTCCGAACAAGGCATTCCCCCCGTGGAGCCGTTCAGCGGCGTTCGCATGCGCCGCCGGGGCATCGTAACCAGACACGCGTACGCCTCCGCGCCGGCCGACTCACCCATCTGGCCCGACTTTCATATTTTGCGACGATCATCAGGTGTATCTGGGAAGAACCCTGACGAACCGCCATATCCTCTGCACCAGTACCGTCACGAATCCCCTGCACGGCGGCTATCCACTTGGCACCCGATCCGCATGATGGTCGACCATAGGGACAGGGATGACGACAGACCGCCGGAGGGCGGACCACAGCGAAAGGAGGCGTCGATGGGATCTGTGCGCAAGGCGAGTGCCTGGCTGGGGCTCGTCGAGGACAGCGACGACCGCTACTACGCCGACGGCTACGACGGCGAGTACGCCGAGGGCGCCGACGGCGGCGACCCCTGGGTCACCGACCCGCGGGTGCGCACCGCCTCCGACTCCGCCCAGGAGGACGGCCGCAGGATCGCGACCGTCTCGCCCACCTGCTTCCGCGACGCCCGGGGCATCGGCGAGCTGTTCCGTGAAGGCGTGCCCGTCATCGTGAACCTGACGTCGCTGGAGCCCGCCGACGCCAAGCGCGTCGTCGACTTCGCCGCGGGGCTCACCTTCGGTCTGCGCGGCTCGATCGACCGGGTCGCCACCCGGGTCTTCCTGCTCAGCCCGGCACACACCGAGGTCGTCAACGGCCAGGCCCCGGGCCGGCCCCAGGACGGCTTCTTCAACCAGAGCTGACCGGTCGGCGCATCGGGCGCGACCCCGGCCGGAGTGCCGGAGTCCCCCCGTCGCGCCGCCCGGTCACCGGAAGGCGTCCAGGCCGGTGAGCGCCTTGCCGAGGACGAGTTGGTGCATCTCCACGGTGCCTTCGTAGGTGAGCACCGACTCCAGGTTGGTCGCGTGCCGCATCACCGGATATTCGAGCGAGATCCCGTTGGCGCCCAGGATCGTGCGGGCCGTGCGGCAGATCTCGATGGCCTCGCGCACGTTGTTGAGCTTCCCGAAGCTGACCTGCTCCGGACGGAGCGTCCCGGCGTCCATGCGCCGGCCGAGGTGGTGCGCGAGCAGCACGCCCTTGTGCAACTCCACCGCCATGTCGGCGAGCTTGGCCTGGGTGAGCTGGAAGCCGCCGATGGGCCGGTCGAACTGCACGCGGGTGCGGGCGTACTCCAGCGCCGAGGCGAAGCAGGCGCGCGCGGCGCCCATCGCGCCCCAGACGATGCCGTAGCGCGCGTGGTTGAGGCAGCCCAGCGGCGCCCGCAGCCCACGGGCGTCGGGGAGCGCCGCGTCGGCCGGCAGCCGCACCTCGTCCAGGACGAGTTCGCTGGTCACGCTCGCCCGCAGCGACCACTTGTGCTTGATCTCGGGGGCGGCGAAGCCGGGGGCGTCGGTGGGTACGAGGAAGCCGCGGATCCCGTCGTCCGTACGGGCCCAGACGACGGCGACACCGGCGACGGTGCCGTTGGTGATCCACGTCTTGCGGCCGGTGAGCACCCAGTCGGAGCCGTCGCGACGGGCGCGGGTGCGCATGCCGGCGGGGTCGGAGCCGTGGTCGGGCTCGGTCAGCCCGAAGCAGCCGATGGTCCGGCCGGCCGCCATGTCCGGCAGCCAGCGCTCGCGCTGCTCGTCGGAGCCGTACCGGTGGATCGCGTACATGGCGAGCGAGCCCTGCACGGAGACGAGGGAGCGGATCCCGGAGTCGGCGGCCTCCAGTTCCAGGCAGGCCAGCCCGTACTGAACGGCGCTGGCACCGGCGCACCCGTACCCCTCCAGGGACATGCCGAGGGCGCCGATGGCGCCGAGTTCCCGGGCGAGTTCCCGGATCTCGGGCAGCTCGCCCCGCTCGTACCAGTGCGCGACGTGCGGCAGCACCCGGTCCCCGGCCCAGGCGCGCACGGTGTCGCGGACGGCCAGGTCTTCGGCGCCGAGCAGGTCGTCGATGCCGAGGGGGTCGTACGGGTCGAAGGGCGCGAGCTGATCGGGTGCGGACATGGCGGGGGCCTTTCGGACGCGTCGTCTGCGGTGCGCTGTGCCCAGGAAACTAGCAGCGGTAATCGCTGCCGCGGCAGTAGCCGTGCGCGCGGCCCGCGACGCCCCGCCGGGCCGGCGGGTCTCAGCAGTGCCGCTGCTTCGGCAGGCGCGGCGGCGCCGTGATGGGTGTGCAGCGATGGCGCCTGCGGCCCGGTGGTGGGTTGTTCGCGCAGGTAGTTCCAACACCCTGGGAACTGCCCGGCGCGGGCCGAACCCGCAGGTCAGCAGGGGTTTTCATGACTACCGCCACGCTTCCCAAGCGCTCCAGCAAGCAACCTTCGCTCCCCCTAAAGAGTATGGAGGAAACAACTACAAGCGCTGGTGTGTGCACGTGCCACGGTCGCCCCCAGGTGGATCTACTGCTCAGGAAGTCCAAGGTGGTGCGCGAGGGGGAGCGCGCTCTCAGCATCCGGGACCAGGAGGACCGGGGCCGACGTTGGGCCGACGAGAACGGGTACTGCGTCCGCAAGGTGTGGAAAGAGAACCTGTCGGCGTGGTCGGACATCCGGCGCCCGAAGTACGACGCGGCGATGACTGCGGTACTGGCCGGTGAGGTGCCGTGCCTGTGGGTGTTCGCGCTCGACAGGTTCAGCCGCAAGGGCGCGGAAGCAGTCGTGCCGATCTTGGGGCGTGCGCGGGTCATCTTCGACTACGAACGTCTTGACTCGATGGACGAACGCGACAGGCGTTGGATCATCGACCGCGCCGAGAACGCACGTGAGTACTCGCAGCGGCTGAGCTACAACGTCAAGAGCACCAAGGCGACGCAGCGGCGCGAGGGCAAGTGGCTCGGTCGGGCCCCGTTCGGCCTGGTGGTCGACCCCGGAACCCGGAAGCTGCGCCCCAACACGGCCCCTTACATGTGCCTGGTGAAGGGGCAGAAGGAAGTCACCCCGTGGGAGGTGATCGTTCGCGTCTTCACGGAGATAGCCAAGGGGACAAGCTCTCGCGCGCTGTGCCGCAAGTTCAACGCCGAAGGGCTCCGCACCGGCATGGGCGCCGTGTGGCGGGCGGATGCGATCCGGTCCATCATCACGCACCCCGTGTATGAGGGGTGGCTGACGTTCTCTCCGAGCGGTGGCACCGCGTACACCGACCGGAAACACTTCCTGAACGAGAAGGGCGAGAAGGTCCGCGTCGTCACGCCCGACGTGCTGCCCGACATGATCCCTGCCGAACTCGCTGCCCGAGCACGCCGCGTGCTGTCCGGCAACCAGGTGCCCAGCATGGCCCCGCGCACGGAGCGACCGGGCCGCGTCGCACACAGCATGTCCGGGCGCATGCGGTGCGCCGGATGCAGGGGCGCCATGACCCTCAACGGCGCGTCGTACGTCTGTCTGCGCAGGGCTGACGGGCCCCAAGCGTGCCCCGCCCCCGCGACCGTGAGCCGCGCTGTCATCGAGCGGTACATCGTGCCCACGTGGTCCGACCAGCTGCACCAGGCCAATGACCACGACCCGCTGTTGGTCGCAGTCGCCGAACGGTGGCAAGCCCTCAACCAGCCCGACGAGACACAGGAAGTCGCCGACGCACGCGCCGAAGTACGCGCCGCACAAGCCGCGCTCGAACAGTGGCACAGCGATGACCGGGCCGGGTTCTACACGGGGCGCTCCGCCAAGTACCGCATCCCCCACAAGAACGCTGCGGAACGACGGCTCGACGCAGCGGAGGAACGCCTCACCGAGCTTGCCGGCTCCGGCACGGTCGACCTGTCGCTACTCGTCAACGGACGCGCGCACGAGATGTGGGAAGCGTCCGACCCGATTGCACGTAGGGACCTCATCGGACTGGCGATTGACACGGTGACGGTCACCAAAGCCCCGAGCCGTGGCGTGCGGTTCGACGGAGACGCGCGGGTTTCGATCCAGTGGGCCGAGCCCGAGCACGCCGACGCGGACCGGTTCGCCGAAGCGGCGTAGCCACCCCGCCGCACCACCTACGATCACCTGTAGTCCGTGCCGACATGGGTGCACGGATCAGGCTCGGTCCCCGGTAACGGGGCGCAGTACGGCCGTAGCCGCCCTAACAGCCCCGGATGGTCCCCGCGACCATCCGGGGCTTTCTGCTGCCCGCAGCGGAGCGCACGGAGCCGTTCCGTGGCCTAGCGACTGCCTTGGCGGCGAAAGAGCAACAGCGCGGATGTCGAGATGTCGAGTTCTACCACTTTTTCAGTTTGCATAGAAAAGTCTAAGAGAAACTAGAAACGGCCCCCAACTCGACATCTCTACATGCGTGAGCGCGTTCTGAAGCCCGTGAGACAACCAGCGTCGTGCCGAGCGGGAAACCTCCGATCCTCCTTACTAGTAGGGGGAGACAACACGGGACTACCGCACACCCGCCCGACAGGGGGCACAAGTGGTCTGAGTGCTGCGAAACACTCATCGGACGGAGAGCAGGGACTGTCGAGAACGGAGTTCGGGCGCGCGGCTTAGCTCTGCGTCCACCACGTTCCGAGCCCACCACCGACTGTGGCCGTAATAGCAACGAGCCATGTCGGAATGCGCTGAATGGTCAAGTGCACAGGTCCCGCACGGAGTTCGAACGCAGGATTTGGGCAGGAGATTCGTTTCTTTGCCATGAACCGAGCCCATCACGTTGGCGTGTTCGCCGAACAGGTCTTTTCCCCCGTCTTCTACCTGCCCTTTACCGGAACGTTCGGTGCTACCGGCCCTTTGGAGGTGGCCATGCCCCGTAGACCACGCCCCCCATGCTCGGTACCCGGGTGCCCCGAGCTAACCCCTCGCGGTGGTCGCTGTCCCGAGCACGAGCGTGAGGCAACCAGGCAACGTACGACGCCTGGAACCAGTTCGTACGGTCCTTGGTGGCCTGCGACCAGGCGACGGTACCTGTACGCGAACCCGTGGTGCGTGCTCTGCGGCAGCTCGGCGACGGTCGCCGACCATCACCCCGTGAGCCGGCGAGAACTGGTCGAGCGGAGCGAGGCGAACCCGAACGCTCCGAAGCATCTGCGCCCACTGTGCACGTCATGCCACAACCGAGAGACAGCGAAGCGTCAGCCGGGCGGATTCGCCGCTGAGGCTCGGTCACGTCGGGAGTCGGGCGAGCGTCCGCCGTTCTGACGCGGTGACCCCCGGGCGGGGTCCCCCTGCCCCTCCCACAGCTGCACGAGTGGGAGCGAAAAAACTATCTCCGGGGCTGAAAGCGTTTTTGGCTGCCCGAAATCGGGCCCATCGCCACAAAGGGAGAGTGAATGGCAGACAGATACAGACCGAAACCCGCGATCCAGCGGGCACGTGAAGGGAACCCTTCCAAAACAGCGATCACGGAAGGTGTGGTTGTTCCGCGCGCTGTCCTCGCCGAACCGGATTGGGTAGGAGTCTTCCGGTTCTCGCCCGATCCCAAAGTTGAATCAGCAAACGTCCGTTGTCGTGACCTGGCTTCGCAGGAGTGGCGGCGCGTGGTTCCCATTCTGGAAGTCGCGGCCGGTATCGGAGAAGTCGACCACACCACAGTGAAAGACATGTGCGTGTGCGTAGCGCGCATCGACCAAGCCGAGCGGGACATTTCCGAACGCGGGCTCATGGTCACCGCTGAGCGCGGCACGGTAAAGAACGGGGCCGCAACGATCGCGGGGCAGTACCGGACGCAGCTCGCGCGCTACATCCGCGAACTGGGGCTCTCGCCGAGTTCCCGCGCCGCGATCACAGCACCGGAATTCGATGAAGACGACGATGACGGAATCTTTGACTGACCGTCCGCCAGCAACAACATTTCACTAGATACGGGAGTTCATCATGGCATTGACACTTGCAGAGTCCGCGAAGCTCACCACCAACGACCTTCAGCAGGGCGTGATAGAAACCTTCGCTCAAGAGTCACCCATTCTCGACCGCCTTCCGCTGATCACATTTGAGGGCTCCGCCTTCGCCTACAACGAGGAATCCACGCTTCCGGGTGTCTCGTTCCGGGCCGTGAATGAGGCATACCCGGAGAGTACAGGTTCGGTGAACCAGCGGATCGAGACGCTGGCAATCCTCGGCGGTGACGCGGACGTTGACCGATTCATCGTCAAGACCCGAGGTAACCTCAATGATCAGCGAACCATTCAAACCGTCATGAAGATCAAGGCTGCGTCCATGCATTTCTCAGACCAGTTCTTCAACGGTGACACCATGGTGAACCCGAAGGGGTTTGACGGTCTGCGGAAGCGGCTCATCGGGCGACAGGTCATCGACGCGAACGGAGTCGGCCCCGTTGCCAACGGCCATGAATTCTTCGATGCCCTGGACAGGCTCGCCGCCTCCGTGCGCGGTATCAACGGGTCGAACGGCGCGCTCTACATGAACGGCGAGCTTATCGCACGAATTCGCTCCGGATTCCGACGCCTGGGCGGCGGTGAACTCTTGATGAGCGACATTGCAGGGAAGCGCACCACAATGTGGAATGGCATTCCGCTGCTGGACGCTGGCCAGAAGCTAGATGGAACCGACGTACTGCCGTTGACCGCTGGCACGGGCGGCAAGGAAACCGGAGACATTTACGCCGTGCGATTCGGGACCACCGAGGCTGACGCGGCGGTCACGGGCCTGACGAACGGCGGAATCCAGGCAACCGATCTGGGCGAGGCACACGACAAGCCAGTCTACCGAACCCGGATCGAATTCTACTGCGGAATCGCTGTGTTCGGCGGGAAGGGTGCCGCGCGCCTAATGAACGTACTCAACGGCTGATTTGTGCTACCGAGCACCGCACCTGCTGTCCGACAGGGTCGCGGGTGCGGTGTATCCTCTTTCCTTATAGTCAAAAATTATAGGGGTCATCATCTAGGGCGATCTTGAGATTCGCGAGAACATCACGAATGTATTCTGGGGCGATAGAATCCCCTTCTCCTAGTCGAACGATCTTTCTCAAGAGATTGACGGTTCGCGCCGAAGCGATTTCGTGCACTACAGGAGTAATGGCGTTTGCCAACTCTTCTGCATCGTGCCACGCACTTGCACGCATCAGGCAGTCGAGTAGTCTTGCCGCCGAAATTTGACGGTATCCAACTTTCGCTTTGCTGGGCTGCCATACTGCCTGTTGCAGATGCGGGATTCCTTCGGCGTAACGCTCAGCTAATTGCAGTGCGTACCCATGATGCCCGTCAATCTCATTCGAGGTAACCCACCATGACCACGATGGGTCACTATCTCTCGCCCCATCTTCAAGAACGCTACGCGCCCTACTAAAGGCTTTAACGCCTTCTGATTCCCGCCCGACTCCCATCAACCCCTTGGCCTCGCGAATGCGGAAGATAGTTTCAACCCGCGGAGAGAGGGAATTCATTTCAATTACGGACTGACTGATTGCTAGCTCTTCTCGAAATCGTCCGAGCCAACCCGCATGCATAGCCATATTTTGCATGATCAAGAGTTCAATCGAGCGATCTCCCGAGAGCTTGGCAAGCATCAGCGCCTCATGGTTGAAGCGCCTTGCTGCTCCGTGATTCTCGGCATCAAACAAAGCCCACCCTGCGACCTCTGCCAGCTCGGCTGCCGCTGACTGGATGTCGTGCTCAAATTTTGACTCGTAGTCCCCATTGCCTAGGCGCAGATGAACCGACTTGAATATCCGCGCTGCCGCATCGGCGATTGAAGTTCCGCCGAGTTCATTATCCAACTGGATCAGGCGTTGCGTCATCTCTCGAATTGCTTGCGCGTACTCCGAACCTCGCAACTCCGCCAGATCTGAATGTGCAAGAAATCCCTGCGCAGGCTCGCGGCTTCGATTCCTATCGTCAATTTTGTCAAGAGTGGGCGTTAGTAGTTCTTCGAGTTCTTGGGGTGACGCATCAAGCTGTTTGGCGAGCTTCGGCCGTACCCAGGGAAGGGGCTCGACTTCCCCCTTTTCCCAACGCTGAACGGTTGAGCGGTCGACATGCAGTGCCTCTGCAAGCCCCTCTTGGGTGTAGCCACATGCCTTCCGGCGCGCGGTCAACCTCTCTCGCTTCGCCATCGCGGCCCGCCCTCTCGTCCGGAAGCCGTCTGCCCTGGTCAGCGTAGCCAGTGCGGCCAACGCGCGGCACGTCTGCGGTAGTTCTGCTGTGGCGCCGTTAGCCATCGTGGAAGAGCGTGGCCAGTCACAAAGCTCCACAACGGCTCAGCGAAGGGACTAGCCAGATGAGTGACGCGCACCGCTCACAGCGCGACGACGTGGCCTTACTGCTTGCTCTCATCTGTGTGGGTGGCTGCTGGGCCCTGGTGCCCGACGTCATCCCGCGTACCGGGTACGACCGGAGCCGGAACACCTTGATCGCTGCGCGCGCTGGTCTGCTCCGGCAGCTCCGCACCGAGCTGGTGGGCACCAGCCGGTTCGGCCGCTCACCGCACTGGATGCGCCATGTCGACTAGGTGCGTGATCTGTACAGCTGCGGACAAGGCACTGAGCCGCCCCGGGATCTCCAGCGGGACGCGTGAGAGCTTCCGCCGCATCAAGCGTGAGCACCCGCACCGCCGGTCGACGGACACGAAGAGGGTGCCGTGATGGGACTTCCCGAGCTCGCAAACGGCACGGTGGTCCGCGACAACGCAACTGAACGGATCGGCGTCGTCATGGCCCATAGCGGCGCCCGTTACTCGCTCCGCCCGCGCGGAGGTGGACTCGAATGGGACGCATGGCGCAACGACCTCAGCGCCATACTGTCCGACATCCTGCGCCCCGCCGTCGCTGAATTGAACGCCAACAGCGAACGGGGGTTGTAATGCCCAGACACTGGCGGTTCTTCAAATGGAAACTCCGCGTACTGGAGCACAAAGGCGTTCAGGCATACGTCGAGTGCGTCTCGGGGAATCCCGTCTGCGGTGCGGAACCGGAAAATGCATCAACTGGGCTGACTCCGGATGCTGCTGATGCATGGACCGATTTCCACTTCCGCAGCACTGGCCATCGTCGATATGACCGCGTCTACTCGGACACGGTGCAGTGGGACCCCGTTGACGACGTCGACCCGCGCACTATCAAGGGGGTGACCACGTGAGTCTGTTCACCGACTTTTCTGCACCCGTACACGTGTCCCTTCGGTGCATCTCAGGAGACCCGTCATGTGGCGAAAAAGTGCCCGGCACCGAAACGGACGTGCACGACTTCGAACACACGGCGCTATGGGCGGAGTTCCACCACGGTCAGACCGGACACGAGGATTTCGTTCGGACCGTGCAAGACACCGTGCAGTACCGCCCACCCGCAGGCGACACGTCGTGAGGTTGGTTTCGATCTTCCTCGGTGCAATCCTCGGGCTTGCGCTGATCAATCTATCCGATCGACTATGGGAATAACCGTGCCGGATTCTAATGAGGAAGCAAGGAACCGCGTACGAAATCTCCGAACAGTCGTCACAGCGCAGTACGTAGATGGCGCATCCCTGTACAGGCTGGCTCGCGAGTACGGCGTGTACGGCCAATGGCTCGGACAGCAGATGGGCAAGTGGGGTGTCCCTCTCCGTAGCTTCAGCGCAGCCCATGCCCTACGGAGAGGGAAGCCCCACCCCCGACGAAAAGGAATTCCGCCGTCGCGGTGGTAAGGGTGCACCGCGACAGCGGGTCTAAACTCCCCCGGCTGTAAACCCTGTCCGGCTGGGGGAAATGGGGACGCAATCGGGCGCGTCTCCTGGCCCCGGATGCCAAGAGCGCACTTGTTCATCCGGGGCCACCACATCAAGAGGGAGGGGCGATGGCCTTTTACGCGCCATCTGGACCAGTAAGGAGCAATGCAATGGCCGAAGAGCCCGACGAAGCATTGCAAGCAATTGGCGCTATGGGAGCAGCCGCCGCAGCAGCACGTGACACCAGCTTGCCCCCGGAAATCCGGGCGTTGGCGGAAAACGCTGCCACGATCGCAGCGAACAAGATTGCGGATAAGTACGGCAACCAGCCTAGCTAGCAGCCGCTAGTTCAGGGCCGCTGTTACTTGGGGGTGGCAGCGGTGTTTAGCCCTCTCCGCCGGCGTCTGGCACTCAGCGGAGAGGATGAGGGGGCGCGTCCCCGAACTGGCCCCGTCCGCCCGTTACCCCCGTGGCGGATGGGCGGGGCTCACTCGTCGCCCTAGTCGTCCGTGACGGACTGGTCCCTGACGTACGTCCCGCGACTGGGCACGGTGAAGACAAGACCGTCTTCCCGCAGTACCGCGAGAGCTGAACGCACCGTGTTGCGGGCCACCCCGAACCGCTCGACCAGTTCCTTTTCCGAGGGAACCGGACGACCAGGCGGAAGCACGCCCCGATTGATCTCTTCAGCCAAGGCGGCAGCGATCTGCCGATACGGGGGCTCTGGTGCCCGAGGGTCAATCTCGTCCGCTGCCATGAGGCAAGCCTAGATACCGGGTCTCACCCTGCGCGAACTAGACAGGGTTGAACATGCCTAGACGGACCTATACCGGTTGGCCTACCGTCAGGCATGAAATCGCCCCGACAGACCGTTGCGACCGGTCTATCGGGGCTCCGCCGATCAGCTTTCTGAGGAGCTGAAGCGACATGCGAGACCTTATCGTCCGCGCCTGTACGTGGCTGCTGCGCCTACTCGTCCCGGCTCGGGGTCGACACCGTGCCCCCGTGAAGCCTGCTCGACCCGCCATGGTCGTCATCTGCGCGCCCCGCACGCCTATCCCCGTGCACGTTCTCGTCCGGACCATGCCGGTCCCGCCCCGAACGTTCCGTATCCCGCCGTACATGAAGGACTGGTCCGAACGGCAGCAGCAGGCGCAGCGCCGTATAGCGGTCGCGCTCGCCGTTGTGGGCATCGATTACGCCTACGTTCCCGAGGGCATCACGGCGGTGGTCGCATGACCCGCGAATGGCTACACGCAGCAGAGACCGCCGAGCCGTTCACCGCGTGGTGTGTCCACTGTGCCCGTGAGACCAGCGCGCCCGTGGTTGTAGGCACTGTGGAACGTCAGAGCGGCCCCCCGCGCGTGCAGTACGCGTGCCCTGAGGACGCGCTACGGCACGGAGTAGGACCAAGCCCTGACGACGTGATCCACCCCTAGCTGCAACCCCCAGAAACCGCCCCGTTCGGCCACGCGCCGGACGGGGCTTTTCTGCGTCTGACCTGGTGCTTTTCGAGTTGTAAGGGTGTAGGGTCTGCGCAGTTCCCCGCGCCCCTAAGGACCTCCGTCCCCAGCCCGCAGACAAGTGACGGGGGCAGCAAGTCAGGGGCGCGGGGAACTGCGCGAACAACCACAGACGAGCCGCACAGACCAACGCTCCCGCGGGACTACGGCGGCTACGTCTAGGGGCGCAGGCCCGACGGACAGGCGGGGCTCGCGGACGTCGACTAGGGGCGGCCGGCCACCTCGCGGCCGGCGCCGGTGACGTCCCCCGGCTCGCGGCTCGCAGGGAGCGCGGCCCGGCGGACGCCCCCGGCCTTGCGGGGCTCGGCGGGGGCGGGCCGAACCGCGGCGCACTCCATGCCCCGCGGCAACCTCAGCGCGGCGACCGCGCCGAGCAGCAGCAGCGCCGCGCTGACCACCAGCGTGACGTGGAGGCCGTGCACGAAGGAGGTGCGGGCGGTGGAGCGCAGCAGTTCCCCCGCCGCGCCGCCGAGCCGGTCGGAGACCTGGTACGCCTCGCCGAGGGAGTGCGACGCGGCGGCACTCGCGGCCGGCGGCACCCCGACGAGCGAGCCGAAGGCCGGGGCGTACGCGGCGTTCATCACGCTGCCGAGCAGTGCGATCCCCATGCCGGCACCGAGTTGGTACGAGGTCTCGCCGATCGCGGCGGCCCCGCCGGCCTGCTTCGCCGGCGCCTCGCTGAGCATCGACTCGTACGAGGCGAACAGGGTGGTCTGGAGGCCGAAGCCGAGGAGCACGAAGCCGGCGGTGAGCAGCAGCGGCCGGTCGTGCTGGCCCATCAGGGTCAGCAGCAGCACGGCCGCTGCGGTCAGCAGGAAGCCGCCGCAGACCATGCGGCGCGGCCCGATCCGGCGCAGGGTGTACGAGCCAGTGGCGCCCGCGGCCATCGCGGCGAAGGTCAGCGGCAGCAGCCGCAGCCCGGTCTCCACCGGGCTCAGCCCCAGGATGAGCTGGAGGTACTGGACGGCGATCAGCTGGAGGCCGACCAGCGCCAGCATGGCGAGGACGATGCAGCCCACGGAGGTGGAGAAGGTGGCGGCGGCGAACATCCGCACGTCCACCAGCGGATGGCGGCGGCTGCGCTGGCGCTGCACGAACCCCGCCAGCAGCGCGGCGCCGGCCAGCAGCGGCACGGCGGTGGCGGCGTCGAGGACCCCGTGCCCGACGCCGAGCCGCTTCACCCCGAAGACCAGCCCGAGCACACCGGCCGCGGCCATCAGCGCGCCCAGTACGTCCCAGGGGCCTTCGGCGCCGCTGCGGGACTCCGGCAGCAGCCAGCGGGCCACCGGCAGCAGCACGAGCATCAGGGGGATGTTGATCAGGAAGACCGCGCCCCAGCGGAAGTTCTCGACGAGGAAGCCGCCGAGGAGCGGCCCGGTCGCGGCGCCCACGGCGGCGACCGCGGTCCAGATGCCGATCGCCATCGCCCGCTCGCGGCGGTCGGGGAAGACCGCGCGGAGCACGGAGAGCGTGGCGGGCATGATCATCGCGCCGCCGACGCCGAGCAGGGCGCGGGCCGCGATCAGCACCTCGGGACTGGTGGCGAACGCGGCGAAGGCGGAAGCGACGCCGAAGATGGCGTACCCCAGCAGCAGCACCCGACGGCGGCCGACCCGGTCGCCGAGGGTGCCGAAGAGGATCAGCAGTGCGGCGCAGACCAACGGATAGGCGTCGACGATCCAGAGCAGTTCCACGCCGCTCGGCCGCAGGTCCTCCGTGACGGCGGGCACCGCGACGTGCAGCACCGTGGCGTCCACGGCGACCAGCAGCAGACTGACGCACAGGACGACGAGGACGGCCCAGCGGTTGCCGCCGTCGCCGACGGAGCGCGGGCGGGCCGCCGCCGCGGTCGTCCCTGACATCCACTACCTCCAGTGCCTCCCCCGTCCGCGGTGGACCCGGCCGGGGGAAACGGGGCTGGGGACGGTCCCGTGCGGCGGTCCGGCGTCGACGGACGAGTGAGCCGTCAGCGTACGCGAGTTCACCTGCACGGCGCGTGGCCCACCTCTCACGCCGTCGCGCGCCCGCGTGTGGCGTACGCCACCCCGTCACCGTCGGGTACCGGCCACCGTCCTCAGCGGGTCGGCCACGGCGCCCGCACAGATGAGGAAAAATTCATACGGGGATGCGATGAACTACAATTGGCCGCTCAGATCCCGCCGAGTTAAGCGGCTTTCGGGACGGCCTCCCCGAGCATTACGACACCTCAGCTCCGGAATTTCCCGAATGGCCAGTCTTAAATTCCGCGTCAGGAGACATACTCCACATCACATCGTCATCACAAACCGTCTGGATCGGCCGGGTCGCACCCTCACTCGCTGTAACGTCGATTGGGTGCGTACCGACATCTTCGCCCGGCTGGACCGGGAGCCGGAACCGCCGAAGATAGAGATCCCGCGGATGAGCCGCACCCGTCTCGCCCTCTTCGGCGGGACGGCCGTGTTCTACGTCGCCATCGTCGTGGCCGTGCTGGCGTCGACGTGGCTGGTGCTCATCGACTGGAAGGTCATGCTGTTCCGGCCCTACCAGCAGTGGCCGCAACTGCACGCCTTCCTCGACTACTTCGTGGTCCTCGGCCAGCGGGGCCCCACCGCGGTGATGGTGGCGGCCTGGCTGGGCTGGCGCTCCTGGCGCCAGCACACGCTGCGCCCCCTGCTGGCGCTCGGCGTCGCGCTGCTGCTGCTCAATGTGACCGTCGGCAGCGTCAAGATCGGACTGGGCCGGCTCGGCCCCCACTACGCGACGCAGATCGGTTCGTCCGAGATGTTCGCCGGCGGGGATATATTCCCTTCCGGTCACACCGCCAATGCGGTCGTCACCTGGGGAATCCTGGCCTATCTGGCCACCACCCCGACGACCCGCCGCTATCTGTCGGCGCTCTCGGCGACGGTCTCGCTTGGCGTCGGACTCACCACCGTCTACATCGGTACGCACTGGTTGAGCGACGTGCTCCTCGGCTGGGCCGCCGGCCTGCTGATCCTGTTGGCGCTGCCCTGGTGCGAGCCGCTGATCGGCCGCGCGGAGGCGTGGATCCTGGGTCAGCGCGACCGTTGGCTCGCACGGCGCGCCCTCGTCCCCTCGCTGCCGGTGGCCGCGGGCGGGCCCAGGCCCGCAGTGGCGGCGCCGCGCACGACGGCGAAGGCCGAGGGCGACCAGCGGCTGGAGCCGGTGGTCAACCTGGGCGCCACCCTGCCAGGACCGACCGCCGCTCCCACCGGCACGGGTGCCGCCGCCGGGCCGTCCGGCACGGCGACGGCGCGGCGCCCCCAGGCCCGGCCGCACCAGGTGCGCGCCGAGCGGGCGCCGAGCCCCTCGGGCAGCCACCGGCCGTCGGCGTCCCGGACGATGTCGGGCGGCTGAGCCCGCCCCCGTACCGTCGTGGCTCGAAGGGCCCCGCGCCGACCAGGCCGGGGCCCTTCCCCGTGTCCGGGCGCACGCGCTCAGCCGCGCCAGCAGCGCACCACGGTGTCGTGCTCGACTTCGAAGTTGATCCTGCCCTTGAGGTATTCGAGGGTGATGATCGCGCCCGGGGGCAGCGAGCGGACGGTGGTCCAGCCGCGCTGACGGGCCCGCCGTTCGGCGTCGTCGGCGCGCAGCCCGACGTACGCACCGGTGGCGTCGTCCGGCTCGGCGGAGGGGCTCGGTATGGGTGCCATGCCTTCCACGGTAGGTGGCAGCGGACGGTGACGGAAGCGGAGCGGCGGTCGCCGGCCGGTCGTCCCCGCGCCATCCGCTCGTCACACTTCTGTCACAAGGCGGCGGGACACGATCAGCCCAAACGCCGTCACTCGTACGGGCACTTCCGCACCGCTCGGGCGGCAATTCCCGACGGGCGGACGATCATGGAGAATTCCGGCGGCGAATTGCCGCAGCCCCCGGCCGACGAATTGCCGCAGCCGACCCATTCACGGCTTCCTTACACAATCCCCCGCACTTTCCCACGGGGCCGCCGGGAGCTCTTCGAAGTGGTGTCAGTCGACGGCGCGGGAGAGGCGGTCCCGCACCATCGCGATGTGGTCCTTCAACTCGTCCGGTTCGACGACGTCGAAGTCCACGCCCATCAGCAGCACGTGAACCACCATCACGTCCGGGTTGGTCGCCCCGGTGCGCAGCAGGCAGTGGTCCTCGTCGACCCGCTCCAGCACTCCGTCCGCCGGGGAGACCAGCTCGGCCGCCCGCTCGTAGGGCATGTGCAGCCGGATGACGGCCCGGGTGGTGTAGGCGCGGGTGGAGATGCCCTGCGCCACGTACTGCGCCAGGTCGTCCGCGGGCGGGGTGCGCGGGGCGAAGCGCGGGCCGTGCGGGGGTGCCGGCACGATGCGGTCGGCCCGGAAGGTGCGCCAGTCCTCCCGGTCGACGTCCCAGGCCACCAGGTACCAGCGGCGCTCGCTGCACACCAGCCGGTGCGGCTCGACGGTGCGGCGGGAGGTCGCGCCGTTGTGGTCCTCGTAGGCGAACCGCAGCCGCTCGCTGTCCCGGCAGGCGTTCGCCAACTCGGTGAGCACGGCCGCGTCGAGCCGGCTGCTCGGCTCCCGCAGCAGCGGCACGGTGACGGAGTTCAGCACGCCCACCCGGCGCCGCAGTCGGCCCGGCAGCACCTGCTCCAGCTTGGCCAGCGCGCGTACGGAACTCTCGCCGATGCCCTCGATGCCGTTGCCGGCGGCCGTGCGCAGCCCGACGGCGACGGCCACCGCCTCGTCGTCGTCGAGCAGCAGCGGCGGGAGTTCGGCGCCGGCGCCCAGGCGGTAGCCGCCGCCGGTGCCGGGGCTGGCGTTGACCGGATAGCCCAACTCCCGCAGCCGGTCCACGTCCCGGCGCACGGTGCGCGCGGTGACGCCGAGTTGCCGGGCCAGCTCGGCACCGGACCATTCGCGGCGCGCCTGGAGCAACGAGAGCAGGCGCAGCAGTCGAGCGGAGGTCTCCAACATGGTCCGCAGTCTGCCAAGCCCCGCCGCGCGACGGCGGCGGGGCCCCGTGTGCTAGGCGCCGTGCGCCCGGCGCCTCACGCCTTGCGGAGTCGGCGCAGGACGGCGGCGGCCAGGTAGCGCAGGGCGTACGCGCTGCCGTACGCCGTGCCGCGAAGACGCAGCGCCAGGTCGCGGAGCGCACCGCGCGGGCCCCGGGTCCGGGCGCGCTCGACCAGCTCGGTGAAGATCGCTTCGTGGCGTTCGGCGATCCGCGCCGGGTCGAACCGCATCGAGGCGTCGCGGGCCGCGGCTCCGGTGCGCCGGCGCAGGTCGTCGTCCTGGATGAGTTCCAGCAGCGCGTCGGCGACCGCGTCCGCGTCGCCGACCGGCACCAGCCGGCCGTCCACGCCGTCCGCGATGATCTCCCGCGGCCCGTGCGGGCAGTCGGTGGCGACCACCGGCAGCCCGCAGCGCATCGCCTCCACGATCGTCATCCCGAAGGACTCCTTGCTGGAGGTGACCGCGGCGATGGAGCCCTTGACCCACTCCGGCTCCAGCGGGTTGGCGTTGCCCATCAGGGACACGTGGCCCTTGAGGTCCCGCGCCTCGATCAGCGCGGTCAGCGCGTCCCGCTCGTTGCCGGTGGCGTCCCCGCTGCCGTAGATCCGCAAGTGCCAGTCCGGGCGGGCGGCGACGACCTTGGCGAACGCCTCGACGAGCAGGTCGTAGCGCTTGACCCGGGTCAGCCGGCCCGCCGCGACGACGACCTTGCCACTGCCGTCGGCGAGGGTGACGGTCGGCTTCGGCACGCTGTTCGGGACGGCGTCGATGCGTACGCCCGGCAGGTTCAGCCGGGTGCGGTAGGCGCGGGCGTCCGCCTCGGTGACGGTGGTGACCGCGTCCAAGAGCCCGTAGCGGAAGCCGAGTTCCCGGCGGAGCCGGTAGCTGTGGCCGTCCAGGGTGAGGTGTTCCTGGCCGACGCGGACCGGGCCGCGGCGGGTCTGGCGGGCGATGTGGACGTTGAGCCCGGGTCGGGTGCCGACGACGACGTCCGCGTCCAGCGAGCGCAGGTGCGCCCCGATGCGGTCGTCGGTGAGTCGGCTGTACTGCTTGTGCCGGCCGTCGCCGCGCGGGAAGACCCGCGCGGGCTTGCGGTAGTCCGGCAGGTCGCCCGCGTAGTCCGGGCTCCCCCGGCGCAGGTCGACGAGCTCGCGCATGACGACGCCGCTCGGCGTCCCCATCAGGGGCTCGTCGCGGTGCCGGAAGACGGAGACGATCTCCACGTCGTGCCGTTCCGCGAGGGCCTGGGCGAGGTTGAAGGTCGTGCGGATCGTGCCGCCGATGCCGTATGCGTTGTGCAGCAGGAATGAAATGCGCATGCGCTGCCGCGCCCCCTGTTCAGATGTGGTCGAACAGGACTCTACTGCGCCGGCGCCCCTGCTCGGGCCGGGACCGGCGCGGGGGCGGGCGCAGCCCCGCCCGGGGAACGGCGGGCGGGGCTGCGGCGTGGGGGGTGGTGGTGCGGTACGGCTCCGGGCTCAGACGCTCAGGCGCTGGCCGGGCACGATGAGGTTCGGGTCGGCGCCGACGACCGAGCTGTTGGCCCGGTGGAGGTCGCGCCAGTCCTTGCCGTGGGCGGCGGCGATGCCGCTGAGGGTGTCGCCCTGGCGGACGGTGTACGTGCCTGCGCGCGCGGCGGCACGGCCGGTGTGGGCCTCGGTGCGCCGCGGGGACTCGCTCGTGCGCTGTCCGGCGTACGCCTTCGGCTTCGCCTGCGCCTTCGTCTTCGTCTTCGTGTTGGCCTTGTACGGCTTCGCCGGCTGCACCGGGGTGGACGCGGGGGCGCTGCCGTAGGCGCCGGCCTTGCGGGAACAGGTGGGCCAGGCGCCCCAACCCTGAACGCGCTGGACCTTGGTGGCGATCGCGATCTGCTGGGCCTTGGTGGCCCGGTCGGCGGTCTTGGCGTACGCGCCGCCGCCGAATCCCTTCCAGGTGGAGGCGGAGAACTGAAGTCCGCCGTAGTAGCCGTTTCCGGTGTTGATGTGCCAGTTTCCGCCGCTTTCGCACTGGGCGATGCGGTCCCACACCCCGTTGTCCGCCGCTGCCGCCTCGCCGGCCGTGGTGGCGACGAGGGCGAGGGGTGCGACGAGGGCGGCGCCGGCCAGGGCCGCCGGGTAGCGCCCGCGGGCAGCGGACGAGCGGGTGCGGGAGTGACGGGAATGAGCGGACATCACAGACCTCTCGAAGGACCCGGGGTCTCCCGTGCGGCGCGGGCCACGACGCTTCCGGCGTCGACGACCCGTACCGCCCGACCCGCCGGGGAGGTGCCCGCACGACGGCGTTGCCGACGACACGGACGGTGGTGGCGCTCGGGCCGTACTGGCGGTACGGCACCGGGGCGGGTCGACCCAGGACGGTGCTCTCTGCACCCGGCGGAGGAATGTACGGAGTCCGCGCCCCACAGCTCAACCAATTCGCCGTTGTCGCAGGCCAGTTGCGCATTACCAAGGGTAACTTGACAGCCATTCAGCGATCTTGACGCCCCGTTGACACCCTTAAGTGCGGATACTCGGACAGTCCACCGGGGTCAAACGTGAGGTGGTTCACCCCACCAGAACCCTTGCGTCCGCCACGAGTTGACCTGGAGTGATCGATTCCGCCGGCGATGTCACCGTGCGCACCGGGCGGCTCGATTCCGCACTCCCAGGCGCGTGACTCCTGCCACAGATCACCCGTTGAACCCTTTATGAGCCGGGAACCGCCCGGCGCACCCGAACAAGTCCGAGGAGCCACCCGTGCCCCCCATGCTCGACGTCAGCGAGGACGTCCGCGCCGAGATCGGCGACGAGGAAGCCGATCGGCTGCTCGCCGGCGACTCCGCCCCGGGCAGCTACGACTGCACCTCCTGCCGCACCCCGGGCGACCCCGAGCAAGAGCGCACCAGCACCGTGCTGTTCGTCGGCGAGGAGACCGCCGTACTCGCCTTCGCGCACGCCAGCTGCATTCCGTCCCAGGTCGTCCAGCTCGCCGAGGACCAGCTCCAGGGCGCCGTGCGGTCCATCACCGGCGCGCCCCAGGCCGCTTCCCCGACGGTGGACCCCGCGTCCCTGGACGCCGCGCCGAACCAGGCCGTCCTCGGCGTCACCAGCGGGCTGATCCTGGTCAACGGCGATCTGCACCCCGCGCTGGTGGTGGAGCCGACCGCGCCGATCGCCCGCCCCGGCACCACCGGCGGCGACGGCGACGAGTTCCTGCCGCTGCTGATGGAGCAGGGCTTCGCCCCGATCCACGACGTGAACCGGCTGCCGGCCCCCCTCCCCGGCTGGTCCGTGCTGCTCGCCATGGGCAAGCTGCACGCCATCCTGCAGGCCGGCGGCGTCGCCTGGTGGCAGGCCCACCAGGCGCTCCAGGTCACGGAGGGCTGGCGGACGGCGGCGAACAAGTCGAAGACGGTGCTGGTGTTCGCGGCTCCCGTGGGCGCCATCGGCCAGCAGCCGCGCGAGGACCTGCTGCGCGACGCGCTGGAGAAGGCCGCGGCCCGCGGTCTCCTGGTCGCCGCCGCGATGCCGCTCGCCGGCACCTGAGCAACGCCGCCCCGCCGGGACGCCCGCCGCAGGTCCGGTGCACCAAATGCACCTAGTACTGCACTTCGAACGGGAACATAACGTTTCGTGAGTGACGGGCCGGGGTCGTGGGTCGTTGCAGGAGTGTGCAGACCTACGATCCCATCCGCCAGCCGTACCCGAGCCACATCCCCGCGATGCGCCCCACGCACGAGGGGTCGGCGGTTCAATCGCCGACCCCCATCTTCGACGCGCTGTACCTGGAGTACCGAAGGTCGTTCCGGGCCCTGCCCGGGGACCGGACCGGCGAGGAGAACCTCGTCTTCCACGGGTTCGCCGGCCACCCGGGCACCCGCCTCGCCGTCCACCCGCCGTACGGGGCGACGGCCTGGCAGCCCTACCCGGTCCGGCAGCACCCGGCGCTGCCCCCGGCCCCCGGGGGGCGCTGAAGCCGATCAGGGGGACGGCGCCACAGCACCGAGGGCGCTGCCCGGGAGAAGGTCCCGGGCAGCGCCCTCGTCCACGTTGCCCGCGCGGGGCTACTTCTTGCGGCCGCGCTTCTCCCGCACGCGCACCGAGATGTGCAGCGGGGTGCCCTCGAAGCCGAACTCCTCGCGCAGCCTGCGCTCCACGAAGCGGCGGTAGCCGTGCTCCAGGAAGCCGGAGGCGAAGAGGACGAACCGCGGCGGCTTGGTGCCCGCCTGCGTCCCGAAGAGGATCCTGGGCTGCTTGCCGCCGCGGATCGGGTGCGGGTGGGAGGCCACGATCTCGCCGAGGAAGGCGTTCAGCCGGCCGGTGGGGACGCGGGTCTCCCAGCCGGCGAGCGCGGTCTCGATCGCCGGGACCAGCTTCTCCATGTGCCGGCCGGTGCGGGCCGAGACGTTCACCCGGGGCGCCCAGGCGATCTGCGCGAGCTCCGTCTCGATCTCCCGCTCCAGGTAGTAGCGGCGCTCCTCGTCGAGGGTGTCCCACTTGTTGTACGCGATCACCATCGCGCGGCCCGCCTCGACGGCCATGGTGATGATCCGCTGGTCCTGGACGCTGATGGAGTCGCTGGCGTCGATCAGGACGACCGCGACCTCCGCCTTCTCGACGGCGGCGGCGGTGCGCAGCGAGGCGTAGTAGTCCGCGCCCTCCTGGAGGTGGACCCGGCGGCGGATGCCGGCCGTGTCGATGAACTTCCAGGTCACGCCGCCCAGCTCGATCAGCTCGTCGACCGGGTCGCGGGTGGTGCCGGCGAGTTCGTTGACGACCACGCGCTCTTCGTTGGCGACCTTGTTCAGCAGGGACGACTTGCCGACGTTGGGGCGGCCGATCAGGGCGATGCGGCGGGGCCCGCCGACCGCGCCGCCGAAGGTCTGGGCGGGGGCTTCGGGCAGCGCTTCGAGGACGGCGTCGAGCATGTCGCCGGTGCCGCGGCCGTGCAGCGCGGAGACCGGGTGCGGCTCCCCGAGGCCCAGCGCCCACAGCGCGGTGGCGTCGGACTCGCCGCTGGGGCCGTCGACCTTGTTGGCGCAGAGCACCACCGGCTTGCCGGCCCGGCGCAGCAGCTTGACGACGGCCTCGTCGGTGTCGGTCGCGCCCACGGTGGCGTCCACGACGAAGACGACCGCGTCCGCGGCCTCGATGGCGTACTCGGCCTGGGCGGCCACGGAGGCGTCGATGCCGAGGACGTCCTGCTCCCAGCCGCCGGTGTCGACGACCTTGAAGCGGCGGCCGGCCCATTCGGCCTCGTAGGTGACGCGGTCGCGGGTGACGCCCGGCCGGTCCTCGACGACGGCCTCGCGGCGGCCGATGATGCGGTTCACCAAGGTCGACTTGCCGACGTTGGGCCGGCCGACGACGGCGAGGACGGGCAGCGGGCCGTGACCGGCCTCGTCGATGGCGTCCTCCACCTCCTCGGCGTCGAAGCCCTCCACCGCGGCGAGCTCCATGAACTCCGCGTACTCGGCGTCGCCGAGCGCTCCGTGGTCGTGCTGGTCGTTCATGAAGTCCGTTTCCTCGTGTCTGGCCGGATCACGGTCGCGTGATCCGCTCTCAAGTCTTACCCGGCGCGGCCGGTCAGGCGCCTGGCGTTTTCCAGGTGGGCGGTCAGCCGGTCCTGGATGCGTAGGGTCGCCTCGTCCAGCGCCGTGCGCGTACGGCGGCCGGATCCGTCGCCCGCCTCGAACGCCTCGCCGAAGACGACGTCCACCCGGCCGCGCAGCGGGGGCAGTGCCGTGATCAACCGTCCGGGGCGCTCGGTGCTTCCCAGGATCGCCACGGGGACGACGGGGGCGCCGGAGCGGACGGCGAAGTACGCGAGCCCGGCGCGCAGCGCGGAGAAGTCGCCCTCGCCCCGGGTGCCCTCGGGGAAGATGCCGAGGACGCCGCCGCGCTCCAGGACGCCGAGCGCGCCGGTGACGGCGGTGCGGTCGGTGCCGGACCGGTCGACCTCCAGCTGCCCGATGCCGCGCAGGAAGGGGCCGAGGGGGCCGACGAACGCCTCCTTCTTGATCAGGAAGTGCACGGGTCGGGGCGCCGTGCCCATGAGCATGGGGCCGTCGATCGCGTGCGAGTGGTTCACCGCGAGGATCACCGGGCCGGCGGACGGGACGCGCCAGGCGCCCAGCACCCGCGGGCTCCACAGGCCGTTCATCAGGCCGATGCCGATGCCCCGGCCGACCGCCGCGCCGTTGGCGGAGGGCAGGGCGGACGTCTGCGGCGGCTTCGGGGACGCAGCGGGGGCGGTCACCGAAGGGCCGTCCGGCGCTGCTCGACGAGTTCGGTGACCTTGGCCACGACCTGGTCCAGCGTGAGTTCGGTGGTGTCGACCTCGACCGCGTCCTCGGCCTTGGCGAGCGGGGACGTCTTGCGGCTGGAGTCGGCCGTGTCCCGCTTGATCAGGGCCGCTCGGGTGGCCGCCAGGTCGGCGCCGGCCAGCTCGGCGGTGCGGCGGGCCGCCCGGGCCTCCGGGGAGGCGGTCAGGAAGATCTTCAGATGGGCGTCGGGCAGGACGGTGGTGCCGATGTCCCGGCCCTCGACGACGATGCCGGTCCCCGCCTCGGCGGCGATGGAGCGCTGGAGCTCGGTGATCCGGGAGCGCACCTCGGGGACCGCGCTGACCGCGCTGACCTTCGCGGAGACCTCCGGGGTGCGGATGGGCGCGGAGACGTCCTCGCCGTCGACCGCGATCGTCGGGGCGGCCGGGTCGGTGCCGGAGACGATCGCGGGCTTGCCCGCGGCGGTGGCGATGGCTGCGGGGTCGGCGGTGTCCACGCCGGTCGAGATCATCCACCAGGTGATCGCCCGGTACTGCGCACCGGTGTCCAGGTAGCGCAGCCCGAGGGCCGCTGCCACGGCCTTGGACGTGCTCGACTTGCCCGTGCCGGCGGGTCCGTCGATGGCAACGATCACGGCGGATTCCACGGTGTCGAACACCTTTCCTTCAGTGGTGGGAGGCGGGGTGTCCGTCGGTGCGTTCGCGACGGGCCCGCCGATGGGCGCTTCGAAGGCCCCGAACAAGGTTACCGACTGCCGGGAGCTGCGCGGGACCCGGTGAGCGGGGCCGGCGGATGCAGGCCCCGCTCACCGGGCCCGTGCGTCGGTACGGGGCGGGGCCGGGGTCCTACTGCCGGATCGACCAGCCCCGGTCTCGGAGCGCTTCGATGAGCACCGGCACCGCGGACGGCTCCACCATGAGCTGGACGAGGCCCGCCTGCTGCCCGGTGGCGTGCTCGATGCGCACGTCCTCCACGTTCACGCCCGCCCGCTCGGCGTCCGCGAAGATCCGCGCCAGCTCGCCGGGGCGGTCGCCGATGAGCACCGCGACGACCTCGTACGCCGTCGGTCCCGCGCCGTGCTTGCCGGGCACCCGGGCGCGGCCCGCGTTGCCGCGCCGCAGCACGTCCTCGATGCCCACGACGCCGTCCCGGCGCTCGTCCGCGTCGGCGGACTGGAGCGCCCGCAGCGCCCGTACGGTCTCGTCGAGGTCGGCCGCGAGCCCGGCGAGGACGTCGGCGACCGGCCCGGGGTTGGCGGAGAGGATGTCCACCCACATCCGGGGGTCGGACGCGGCGATCCGCGTCACGTCGCGGATGCCCTGCCCGCACAGGCGCACGGCGGTCTCGTCCGCCTCCTGAAGCCGGGCCGCGACCATCGAGGAGACCAGTTGGGGGGTGTGGGAGACGAGCGCGACGGCCCGGTCGTGGGAGTCCGCGTCCATGACGACGGGGACGGCCCGGCAGAGCGCGACCAACTCCAGCGCGAGGTTCAGCACCTCGGTGTCGGTGTCCCGGGTGGGGGTGAGCACCCAGGGCCGTCCCTCGAAGAGGTCGGCGGTGGCGGCGAGCGGCCCGGAGCGCTCCTTGCCGGACATCGGGTGCGTGCCGATGTAGGCGGACAGGTCGACGGACGCCGCCTCCAGCTCGCGCCGGGGCACGCCCTTGACGCTGGCGACGTCGAGGTAGCCGCGGGCGAGCCCGGCCCGCATGGCGTCGATCAGCGCGGACGCCACGTGCGCGGGCGGCACGGCGACGATCGCGAGGTCCACCGGCCCCTCGGGCGGCTCCTCGGTGCCGGCGCCGAGCGCGGCGGCGGTGCGGGCCCGCTCGGGGTCGTGGTCGACCAGGTGGACGGTGATGCCGCGGCCGGCGAGCGCGAGCGCGGCGGAGGTCCCGATCAGGCCGGTTCCGATGACGAGGGCGGTTCTCACTGGGCGATGTCCTTGCGCGGGGCGACGGCTCGCGGGGCTGCGGCGCCGGGGAGGTGATCAGGGTCAGGGTATGCGCTGGGCGGGCGGTGCGGCGGGCCGTCGCTGGCCCGTCGGAGGGGGCGCGGCTGACCGCGCGTGTTCCTGCGGGCGGCGGGCGCGCGGCCGGTGGGAAGATGCGCGCCCCGCAGGTGGGCACGGAGCGAGTGAGGGAGTACGGCCATGGACGCGCGACGACGGACGGTCCTTGCGGTGGGGGTCACCGGGGCGGCGGGGTTGGCCGCCGGGTGCGACGGGGGCGGCGGCTCCGCGGAGCAGACCGGCGCTCCTTCGCCCGCCGCCAGCGGATCCGCCGGCAAGCAGTTGACGATGAAGGCGGACGTCCCGGTCGGCGGCGGCAAGGTCTTCCAGGCCGAGAAGGTCGTGGTGGTGCAGCCGGCGGCCGGCGAGTTCAAGGCGTACTCCGCCGTCTGCACCCATGAGGGGTGCCTGGTCAACAAGGTGGCGAACGGCACGATCGACTGCCCCTGCCACGGCAGCGAGTTCCACGTCGGGGACGGCTCGGTGGCCCACGGCCCGGCCGCCCGTCCGCTGCCGCCGCAGCAGATCACCGTCACCGCCGACGCGATCCTGCTGCACTGACGCGGCGCCGGGGCACGTAGCGTGTGGCCATGCGCTCCGGCCCCGGACCCGAAGACCTCGTACGCGACCACACGGTGTACTCCTGCGTCATGGGCTCGCGCGCCTTCGGGCTGGCGACCGAGGACAGCGACACGGACCGGCGCGGGGTCTTCCTCGCGCCCGCCCCGCTCTTCTGGCGCTTCGAGAAGCCGCCGACGCATGTGGACGGCCCGCTGCCCGAGCAGTTCTCCTGGGAGCTGGAACGGTTCTGCGAGCTGGCGCTGCGCGCCAATCCGACCGTCCTGGAGTGTCTGCACTCCCCGCTCGTCGAACGGGTCGACGCCACCGGCCGCGAACTGCTCTCGCTGCGCGACGCGTTCCTGTCCCGGGAGGTCCTGCGGACCTTCGTGCGGTACGCCGAGGGCCAGGCCAAGAAGCACGCCGCGGACCTCCGGGCGGAGCGCCCGCCGCGCGGGAAGCAGGTGATGCACCTGCTGCGCCTGCTGCTGAGCTGCCGTGACCTGCTGCGCACGGGAGAGCTCGTCCTCGACGTCGGCGACGCGCGGGAGCGCCTGCTCGCGGTCCGCCGCGGCGAAGTTCCCTGGGAGCACTGCGAGACCTGGATGACCCGGCTCGCCGACGAGGCCACCGCCGCGGCCGCCCGCAGCCCCCTCCCACCGGCCCCGGACCGCGCCCGCGTCGAGGACTTCCTCATCCGGACGCGGCGCGCCTCAGCGCGCCAGCCTGATCCGTACGACGAAGTCCCCCAGGGCCTCGCGCACTGACGGCGCGGCGGGCAGCGCACTGTCGGAGCGGGCCTGCTCCAGCACCGCGTGCAACGTCTCGACCTGGGCGGCCACCGCCGCCCGGTCGACGCCCGCCGCCGCTGCCGGGCCGTGCTCGGCGGCCTCCTTCGCGGCGATCAGCTCCCGCAGGCGGCCGGGGGCCTCGCCCACCTCGTCCAACAGCACCGGCAGGGACGCCTGCACCTCACCGCTGCGCATCAGGTGAATGCCGGTGAGCAGGGTGCGGAAGGTGTACAGCAGCGGCTTCAGCTCCCCCGACTTCTCGAACAGCCGCCACTGGGTGGTGGCGAAGCCCCGGTAGTGGTGGGCGTGGTTGCTGGTGACGACGCCGGGCGCGAGGGCGACCAACTCGGCGTGCGCCTCGCCGGTGTGCACCACGAGCGGGGACAGCAACTGCTCCAGCACGTAGCCGTTGGGGCGCAGCAGCAGCGTCACGAACTTCCGCAGGTCGTGGGTGACCAGGTCCAGCTCGACGCCGTCGCGGTCCCAGGTGCGCGAACGGGTCTCCTCGGGCGCACCGAGCCCGACGAACTGCGCCACCGGCAGCAGGTGCACACCGCGCAGGTCCACGTCCGAGTCGCGGGACGGGAAGCCGTACAGGTGCGCACCGGAGACGGTGGCGAAGAGCAGGGGGTCGGGCTGTTCGGCGACGACGGCGCCGAGATCCAGGTGCAGCGGGTTCACCGCACCAGGATCTCAAGGCCCGGTCAGGAGTCCCAGAGCGCCCCCAGGGACACCAGGTCGCTGCCGTACTCGATGGTGTCCGCCCAGTGGCGCGGCCAGGCGGAGGCGCCGAGGTGGGCGCCGGCGAAGGCGCCGGCGAGCGCGGCGATGGAGTCCGAGTCGCCGCGGGTGCAGGCGGCGCGGCGCAGGGCGGTCAGCGGGTCGGTGGGGAAGAGCAGGAAGCACTGGAGCGCGGTGGCCAGCGCCTCCTCGGCGATCCAGCCGTCCCCGGTGGTCAGGCAGGGGTCGTGCTCCGGGTTCGCGGTGGGCAGGGCGGTCGCGAGGCGGTCCAGCACGGCCAGGCACTCGTCCCAGCCGCGGGCGATGAAGTCCTGGGGCGAGGCGTCGTGGGAGCGGGTCCACAGGTCGCCGAGCCAGCGCTCCAGGTAGCGGTGGCGGTTCTCGTACGCGTACGAGCGCAGCACGCCGACCAGGCCGAGGGGTTCGGCACCGCGGGCGAGCAGGTGGACGGCGCGGGCGGTCAGGTCGGCGGCGGCCAGCGCGGTGGGATGGCCGTGGGTGAGCGCGGCCTGGAGCTGTGCCGCGCCGGCGCGCTGTTCGTCGCTGAGGCCCGGGACGAGGCCGACGGGGGCGACGCGCATGTTCGCCCCGCAGCCCTTGGAGCCGATGATGCTGGCCCGCTGCCAGGGCAGCCGCTCGTCTTCGAGGGCCTCGCAGGCGTCCAGGCAGGTACGGCCGGGGGCGCGGTTGTTCTGCGGGTCGCGGTACCAGGCGGTGAACTCGGCCCGCAGCGGGCCGACGAGCCGGTCGGGCGAGAGCGGCCCGCGGTCCATGGCGGTGCGCACGGCGCGGCCGACGGCCAGCGTCATCTGGGTGTCGTCGGTGACGAACGCCGGCTTGGGCAGCGCCATGTCCCGCCAGGGGCCGCACTTGGCGAGGATCTGCGGGACGTCGTTGAACTCGGTCGGGAAGCCCAGGGCGTCGCCGAGGGCGAGGCCGATCAGCGCCCCGGTGGCGGCCTGTCGGGTGGTGGTGCGGGTGGTGTTCAGGGTGCTCATGTCTGCCGTCCTTCCGGGCGCAGAAGCGGTGGGTGCAGGGCGGACGCGGTGCCCGCCCGGTACAGCGCGGCCGGTTTGCCCCGGCCTCCGGTGCGTCGTGGCGGCCCGTCTACCGGCTCGACGAACCCGGGGGTGGCGAGGACCTTCCGTCTGAAGTTGGGCCGGTCGAGGGCGACGCCCCAGACGGTCTCGTAGATCTGTTGCAGCTCGCCGAGGGTGAACTCCGGGGGGCAGAAGCTGGTGGCCAGGCAGGTGTACTCGAACTTGGCGCAGATGCGGTCGCGGGCGTCGGCGAGGATGCGGTCGTGGTCGAAGGCGAGCGCGGAGACGTCCGCGATGGCCGTCCAGCGGGCCTCTGCGGCGTCGCCGCCGCCGCGCGGCTCGGGCAGGTCGGGCAGGAGCGCCGCGTACGCGACGGAGACGACGCGCATCCTCGGGTCGCGGTCCGGGTCGCTGTAGGTCCGCAACTGTTCGAGGTGGAGGTCGCGGACGGTGTGCGGGGACAGCCCCGTCTCCTCGGCCAGCTCCCGGCGCGCCGCCGCGCCCGCGGACTCGTCGGGGCGGATGAACCCGCCCGGCAGGGCCCAGTCGCCCCGGTACGGCGCTTCGCCGCGCTCGACGAGCAGCACGTTCAGCCGGGCCGAGCGGACGGTGAAGACGGCGAGGTCGACGGTGACCGCGAAGGGCGGGAAGGCCCGCGGGTCGTAGTCCGGGACGTCATGCACGTCGTGCAGGTCGTCAGGGGCCGGGCCCGACTGCGCGGCGGACGGGGAGGCGCGGCGGTGCATGCGTGCTGCTCCTGGAGTCGAACGGGGGCGGGAGGACGGGAGGGGCCGGGTGGGCGGGTCCGGGTGGCACGAGCGGCTCGGGTGCGGTGTCACGGGCTCGCCGCCGCGGGGCGGGAGGCCGCGGTGAGGTCTCGCGACCAGTTCCGCAGCCCGATCGCGCAGAGCGTCAGGAACCCGACGTACAGCAGCGAGGTCAGATACAGGTCCTTGTGCACGTACAGCGGTATGTAGATGAGGTCGGCGGCTATCCACAGCCACCACGCCTCCAGCCGCTTGCGGCTCTGCCCGAAGGTCGCCAGCAGGGACAGCACGGCGGTGACCGCGTCCCAGAAGGGGACGGTGGAGTCGGTGGCGTGGTCCAGGAGCAGGGTGAGCCCCGTGGTGCCGAGCACGATCGCGGCCAGCCACCCGATCCACTCGGTGCGACCGGTGCGCCGCACCGGGAGCTTGTCGGTGCCGGGGCCGCCCCCGCGCAGCCAGGTCCACCAGCCGAAGCAGGCCAGGGAGATGCCGACGACCTGGATGCCGGCGTCCGCGTACAGCCCGGCCTGGCCGAACAGCACGATGAAGAAGAGGCCGTTCGCGATGCTGACGGGCCAGTTGGCGATGTGTTGACGAGTCGTGAGCCAGACGGTCAGGGCGCCGCTGCCGAATCCCAGCACCTCGGTCCAACTGACCGGGGTGTCAAGGAGCGTGAACAACGGCCGCTGTAAGAAGTCCAGGACTTCCGTGAAACTCAAACCCAGCCCCCCTTTATAGTCATCATGACTATAAAGAATGGCGGTGTGCGGCACAAGGCGAAAAGAAGACCCGCGGCGCCGTGCGCCGCGGGTCTCGGGTGTTCTGGGGTGCCCCCTGGTGCGCCGGGGGCACCGGGGGACGTTCGACTTCCGCCTAGAGGCCGACCTCGCCCATCAACATGCCGACCTCGGTGTTCGTCAGCCGGCGCAGCCAGCCGGACTTCTGGTCGCCGAGGGCGATGGGGCCGAAGGCCGTGCGGACCAGCTTGTCCACCGGGAAGCCCGCCTCGGCGAGCATTCGGCGCACGATGTGCTTGCGCCCCTCGTGCAGGGTGACCTCGACGAGGTAGTTCTTCCCGGTGTTCTCCACGACCCGGAAGTGGTCGGCGCGGGCGTAGCCGTCCTCCAGCGGGATGCCGTCCTTCAGCCGCTTGCCCAGCTCGCGCGGGAGCGGGCCCTGGATCGCGGCGAGGTAGGTCTTCTTCACCCCGTAACGGGGGTGGGTGAGGCGGTGGGCGAGCTCGCCGTGGTTGGTGAGCAGGATGATGCCCTCGGTCTCGGTGTCCAGCCGACCGACGTGGAACAGCCGCGTCTCGCGGTTGGTGACGTAGTCCCCCAGGCACTGGCGGCCGTCCGGGTCCTCCATGGTGGAGACGACGCCGGCCGGCTTGTTCAGGGCGAAGAAGAGGAACGACTGGGTGGCGACGGTCAGCCCGTCGACCTTGATCTCGTCCTTCTCCGGGTCGACGCGCAGGCCCTGCTCGGTGACGATCTCGCCGTTGACCTCCACCCGCGCCTGGTCGATCAGCTCCTCGCAGGCGCGCCGGGAGCCCATGCCGGCCCTGGCCAGCACCTTCTGCAGGCGCTCGCCCTCCTGCTCCGCGCCGGGGAACGTCTTGGCCGTCTTGACCTGCGGCTTGTTCGCGTACCGCTCGCGGTTGCGCTCCTCGACGCGGGCGTCGTACTCGCGCGAGCGCGCGGGGGCCGAACGTCCGCCGCGGCCCGCCGTCGACCTCCCGGCGCCGCCGGCCTTCGGCGACTGCTTCGGCCCGCCCTTGGCGCCGCCGCGGGCCGCGGAGCCGCGGCCCTTCTTCGGACCGCCGCCGCCCGAGCCGGCCCCGCCGCCGGAAGCAGGGCCGGAACCGGAACCGCCGACGTCGTAGCGGCGCTCTTCGGGACGGGGCTTGCCCGCGCGCTTCTGCCTGTCGTCGCGGTTGTTGCCCGCGCCGCGGTAGTTCCCGCGCCCGTCGCTCTTACCGCCGCTGCTGTTCCTGCCGCTGCTTCGCATCAAGTTTCCGTCGTCTTGTCATCTGCGTCTGGGTCCGGAGCGTCCGGATCGAACGACGGGACGCCTTCCTGCGTCTCGGCCTCGATCGCCTCGGCCTCGGGGAGGAAGGGCGCCAGCTCCGGCAGCTCGTCCAGGCCCCGCAGGCCCATCCGCTCCAGGAAGTAGTTCGTCGTCCTGTACAGGATCGCACCTGTTTCGGGTTCCGCGCCCGCCTCCTCGACCAGACCCCGCTGGAGCAGGGTCCGCATCACGCCGTCGCAGTTCACCCCGCGCACGGCGGAGACCCGGGAACGGCTGACGGGCTGGCGGTACGCGACCACCGCCAGGGTCTCCAGCGCGGCCTGGGTGAGCCGGGCCTGCTGACCGTCGAGGACGAAGCGCTCCACCGCCGCGGAGTGCTCGGGGCGGGTGTAGTAGCGCCAGCCGCCGGCGACCAGGCGCAGCTCGAAGCCGCGGCCCTGGACCGCGTACTCGTCGGCGAGCTCCCGCAGGGCGTCGGAGACGGCGCGCCGGGGCCGCTGGAGCACCTTCGCCAGGTGCTCCTCGGTGGCCGGCTCGTCGACGACCATCAGGACGGCCTCCAGGGCGGGCTTCAGCTCGCCCACGGACTGTGCTGCCGGCTGGGGGGTGCTCACGCCGTGACCTCCGTCGTCGTCTCTCGCTCGGCGCGCGCCCCCGGCTTCGGGGACACGGCATCGGGGGGCCGGTCGAACTCGTCGGTGACGCCCGCCGCCCCGTCCCCGCCGGTCCACCGCACCAGCAGCTCACCGAGCGCCGTCCCCTGCTCCAGCGCCACGGCCTTGTCCCGGTACAGCTCCAGCAGCGCCAGGAAGCGGGCCACGACGGTCAGGGTGTCCGGGGCGTCGCGGGTGAGTTCGCCGAAGGTCGCCCGGCCACGCTCGCGCAGCAGCGCCACCACGACCTGGGCCTGCTCCCGCACGCTGACCAGCGGCGCGTGGATGTGGTCCACGTACACCTGCGGCTTCGCCTTCGGCTGCATGGCCTTCACCGCGAGCTTCGCGAAGCCTTCGGCGCCGATGCTGATGACCACCTCGGGCAGCAGCTCGGCGTGGTGGTCCTCCAGGCCGACGGTGCGCGGGAAGCGGCGGCCCTCGGCGTCCAGCCGCGCTTCGAAGACGTCCGCGATCTGCTTGTACGCGCGGTACTGGAGCAGCCGGGCGAAGAGCAGGTCCCGGGCCTCCAGCAGCGCCAGGTCCGCTTCGTCCTCGACCTCGGCCGTGGGCAGCAGCCGGGCGGCCTTGAGGTCCAGCAGGGTCGCCGCGACCACCAGGAACTCGGTGGTCTGGTCGAGGTCCCAGTCGTCGCCCATGGCCCTGATGTGGGCCATGAACTCGTCCGTCACCTTGGAGAGCGCGACCTCGGTCACGTCGAGCTTGTGCTTGGAGATCAGCTGGAGCAGCAGGTCGAAGGGGCCTTCGAAGTTCACCAGCCGTACCGTGAACCTGCCGTCCGGGGCGCCCGCGGCGGCCGTCCCACCGCTCGGCTCGGGCTGCTCCGGATCCGACCGCTCCGGCGGTTCGGGCCGTTCCGGCTCCGGAGGCGTGCCCGGCCCCCGCCCCAGCGGACGGCGGGACGGACGGTGCGACGGGTCGGGCGGGGGCATGGGCGGTCCAGGGGGAGCACGGCGGGGCAGCGCGCAGGCTACCCTCAGCGGCCCCGCAGTCGGCGGACGAGGATGCTCGCGTCGCCGCGTTGTTCGAGGTCGGCCAGGACGACGGCGACGGCCTCCCGGACGATGCGCCCGCGGTCCACGGCGAGCCCGTGCTCACCGCGGAGCACCAGGCGGGCGTGCTCCAGGTCCATCAGTTCCTCGGCGGACACGTAGACCGTGATCTTCTCGTCGTGGCGCTCGCGGCCGCTGGGCCGGCGGTTCGTACGCCCCCGGGCGCGCCGCCCGCCGGCGCCCGCGCCCGCAGGAGGCTCCTGGGCGCCCTGGGAGCGGCGGGCATTGGCCGACGCTCCCGGCACCGGCGTCGCGGGCTCCTCGCCCCTGCTACGGCCCTCCGTGGCGCCCTCCGCCTCCGCCGCGGCGTGCTCCTGCGACGGAGCGGGCGCGGAACGCGGCGCGGGCTCCCCGTCGGCGCCGCGTTCGGTGGGGTCGCTCTCCCCCGCCGGCGCCGGCACCCGCGGCTCGCCGTTCGCCCCGCGCCGCGGCGAGGACGGCTGGAGCGCCATCCCCCCGGTCGTACGGAACAGTTCGTCGGCTCCGGGCAGACTCACTCGGCGTGACACCGGGCGAGCACCTCCCTGGCGAGCTGGCGGTACGCGGCGGCGCCGACCGAGTTGGAGGCGTAGGTGGTGATCGGCTCGCCGGCGACCGTGGTCTCCGGGAAGCGGACCGTCCGCCCGATGACCGTGTGGTACACGTGGTCGTCGAACGCCTCGACCACCCGCGCCAGCACCTCGCGGCTGTGCACGGTGCGCGAGTCGTACATCGTGGCGAGGATGCCGTCGAGCTCCAGCTCGGGGTTGAGCCGCTCCTGGACCTTCTCGATCGTCTCGGTGAGCAGCGCCACGCCGCGCAGCGCGAAGAACTCGCACTCCAGCGGGACGATCACCTTGTGCGCGGCGGTCAGCGCGTTGACCGTGAGCAGGCCGAGCGAGGGCTGGCAGTCGATGACGATGTAGTCGTAGTCGGACATCAGCGGCTTCAACGCCCGCTGGAGCGTGGACTCGCGGGCGACCTCGCTCACCAACTGCACTTCGGCGGCCGAGAGGTCGATGTTGCTCGGCAGCAGGTCCATGTTGGGGACGGCGGTCTTCAGCAGCACCTCGTCCGCCGACATGCCCCGCTCCATGAGCAGGTTGTAGACGGTGAGGTCCAGCTCCATCGGGTTCACGCCGAGACCGACGGACAGGGCGCCCTGCGGGTCGAAGTCGACGAGCAGGACGCGCCGTCCGTACTCGGCGAGCGCGGCGCCCAGGTTGATGGTCGACGTCGTCTTGCCGACGCCGCCCTTCTGGTTGCACATCGCGATGATCTTCGCGGGGCCGTGGTCGGTCAGCGGGCCCGGGATCGGGAAGTACGGCAGGGGTCGTCCTGTGGGGCCGATGCGCTCGCGGCGCTGGCGCGCCGCGTCGGGCGCGAGGGTGGCCGCGTACTCGGGGTCGGGCTCGTATTCGGCGTCGGGGTCGTAGAAGTGCCCCTCGGGGAGGTCCTCGTAGGCGGCGAAGTGGGTGGACTCTCGGCCACTCTCGTTGCCGGCCGTGGCGTTCACGTGTAGGCCGTCCATCATCTTCATCGTGTGGGCTGTCGTCATGTGCTTGGTGGGCACGGCGTCCTGGCGCGTGGTGACGGTCCGCACGGCGACGGCACCGACGGCTCCGGCGAATCCCATGGACCCCCTGGAGCCGACAGAGTCGACAGTCGCACGTCCGGACGCGGGGCCCGGACCCACCGCGGGCATCCCCGCGTGACCACCCCCGGAAGTAAATGTCGACTCATTCACAAGTCGTCTTACCCCCTTGGACATGACCAGGACTTTATCGATAGGTCAGCGTGGCACCATGCCGACGGTTGGCGACTCTATGGCGTGTCACCGCTCCGCAGCAACACAATCCACCGGACCCGACCTGATGTGTCGGCAACGGAACACCCTTCTGTCAAGGGCGCACGACCGTCTCGGTGTGACTCGGCCCACGGATCCAAGGTGTGCACATCGGCGCAAAGCCGGTGTTCGCGGCGAGTTGCACGATCCGGCGCGAGCGCATGCGCCCGTACACACGTCCGGCCGGACCTTGCAGGGGCAAGATCCGGCCAGAGGTGGGGTGTTGACGGCACCCGTTGACCGTCCGCGGCGGACCGACCGCACCGGTCGGACCGGTTGAACCGGCCGGTCCGGTCTATCTGTCGACTCAGCCGATGAGCGAGGACAGTTCGACGTGCGGGAGACCGTGCGCCTCGGCGACCGGGCCGTACACGACCTGGCCGTCATGGGTGTTGAGGCCGAGAGCGAGAGCCGCGTCACGGCGCAGCGCCTCGACCCAGCCGCGGTTGGCCAGCTCGACGATGTACGGCAGCGTCGCGTTGGTCAGCGCGTACGTGGAGGTGTTCGGCACCGCGCCGGGCATGTTGGCGACGCAGTAGAAGACCGACTCGTGGACCGTGAAGGTCGGGTCGGCGTGGGTGGTCGGGTGGGAGTCCTCGAAGCAGCCGCCCTGATCGATCGCGATGTCGACAAGGACACTTCCGGGCTTCATCTTGGCGACCAGCTCGTTGCTGACCAGCTTCGGCGCCTTGGCACCCGGGATGAGGACGGCGCCGATGACGAGGTCGGCCTCGACGACGGCCTTCTCCAGCTCGTAGGCGTTGGAGACGATCGTCTGCACCTTGGTGCCGAAGACCTTGTCGGCCTCCCGCAGCTTGTTGATGTCCTTGTCCAGCAGGGTGACGTGGAAGCCCATGCCGACGGCGATCTGCGTGGCGTTCCAGCCGGAGACGCCGCCGCCGATGACGACCGCCTTGCCGGCGGCGGTGCCCGGGACGCCGCCCGGGAGCACGCCGCGGCCGCCGGCCGAGCGCATCAGGTGGTACGCGCCGACCTGGGGCGCCAGCCGGCCCGCGACCTCGGACATCGGAGCGAGCAGCGGGAGCTGGCGGTTCGCCGTCTCCACGGTCTCGTAGGCGATCGCGGTGGTGCCGGACTCCAGCAGGGCGTCCGTGCACTCGCGCGAGGCGGCCAGGTGCAGGTAGGTGAAGAGGATCTGGTCCTTGCGCAGCCGGTGGTACTCCTCGGCGACCGGCTCCTTGACCTTCAGCAGCAGGTCCGCGGCGGCCCAGACCTCGTCGGCGGTGGGGAGGATGCGGGCGCCGGCGGCGGTGAACTCCTCGTCCGTGATCGAGGAGCCCACGCCGGCGTTCTGCTCTATGACCACCTCGTGGCCCTGGCGCACCAGCTCGTGCACGCCGGCGGGGGTGATGGCCACCCGGAACTCGTTGTTCTTGACCTCGCGGGGGATGCCGACCTTCACGTCGATCACGGTCCTTGGCTCAGGGGATGGGGCAATTCCATATAACCCGTACACACACGGCACACGGGTACACACCGCGAGATAACGCGATGGAGCCAGTTTAATGAAGGACTTCCCGCTGTCTAGCCTTGCAAACCAATATTTCTATCGAGCACCACTGCGGATTTCGTAGGCAGAGCCCTCGACTGCCCTTGTAGTCCCGGCGTCGGACCCCGTCGGGGCGGCCCCCTCGGCCTCTGCGGTGCCCGGGGCGGACGCCGTGCTTCCTGTGCTTCCTGCGCCTCCTGCGACGTCGGCGTCCGAAGCGGCGCCGGTGGCCTGCGCTCCCCCGCGCCCCTCCGCGCCTTCCGCTCCCGCGGCCTCCTCCGCCGCCAGCAGTCGCTCGGCCCCGGACCGGTGCAGCCGGGCCGCCGCGGGGTCACCGAGCCGGTCCAGGGTGTCGGCCAGCCGGAGCAGCAGCGCCGCCTGGAGACGCACGTCACCGGCCTGCCGCGCCCACTCCACCGCCTCCCGGCAGGTGTGCAGCGACTCCTCGGGCCGCCCCGCGTACTCCTGCACCCGGGCCGCCTCGCTGAGCGCCCGCGCCTGGGACGGGACGTCGCCCACCTTGCGGTAGCCGGCGACCGCCGCCCGCCAGCAGCGCAGGGCCTCGCCGTAGCGCCCGGCGTAGGTGTGGACCGTGCCCAGCCGCCCGTAGAGCCGGGCCTCGTCGGCGCGCTCCTGTCGCGTCTGGCGCTGGGCGAGCGCCCGGCCGTACCAGTCCGCGGCCCGCTGCCAGTCCCCGAGCTCCTGATGGGCGCCGCCTACGGATTCCATCGCGCGGCAGGTGGCGTACGGGTCCCGGGCGGCCCGGCCGGCGTCCAGCGCCGCCCGGTAGCGGGCCAGGGCGTCTTCCGTACGACCGGTCTGCGCGTCCAGGTCGCCGAGGTTCAGCAGGGCCGCGGCGATCTCCCGGTGCAGACCGCGGCGCTCCGCGACCCCGAGGACGAGTTGGTGCAGCCCGTACAGCTCGGGGGCCGCGGCCTCGGTGCCCCGGTGCGCCGCCAGCGCCCGCACCAGCGCGGCCACCAGTCGGCGCGCCAGGGTGTCCAGCTCGCCGTCCTCGACCGCGACCCGGGCGGCGGCCAGCAGCGCGGGCTGCCGCGCCCGCAGCCAGTCGGCGGCGTTCGCCGCGTCCGGGAAGCGCAGGCTGCTCGGCAGCGCGCCAACGGCCTCGCGGGCGGGCGAGCCCTCCGGTTCGGTGACCGCCCGGCAGGACTGGAGCCGGCGCACCGCGCGCTCCAGCATCCGGGCCCGGGCGAGCTGTACTTCCGACGGCTTGTCGTGCGCGTCGACCAGGGACTTCATCAACGGCACCAAGACGCCGGGCACCCGGTACGACTCCCCGGCCGCGGCATCGGCAGCATCGACGGCGTCCCGGTGCAGCACCCCGAGGGCGACGAAGTTCCCGAGGGCGGTGCGGGCGTCGTCGATCGAGCAGCCGCCGAGCGCGGACGCGGTGTGCGCGTCGACGAGCCCGGCCGGGGCGAGCGAGAGCAGCCGCAGCGTGCGCGCGGCAGGCTGCGGCAGCGATTCGTACACCAGCCGGAAGGCGCGGGCGACCGGCCGCAGCGCCTTCGGCGCGTCCTCGTCGTCGGGCAGCGCCCGCAGCCGCTTCGTCGCGTCCGCGACCGACGCCTTGGGTCGGGCGGCGAGCCAGCCGCCGATCATGACCAGGGCGGCGGGCTGCCCCGCGCACTCCTCCGCGACGGATTCCGCGGCCTGCGGGTCGACCGTGATGCGGACCGACCCGGTGAAAGTGGCCAGCAGCTCGATCGCCGCCTTGGGGTCCATGCCGCCGAGCGTGCAGGGCCGTACGTCGGGGATGCCGGTGAGCGGTCCGCCGGAGACCGCGACCAGCAGGCAGTCGGGGTCCTCCGGCAGCAGCTCGTCGACCTGCTCCGCGTCGGCGGCGTCGTCGAGCAGCAGCAGGACCTCCCGGCCCGCCAGCGCCTCGCGCACCGACTGCGACAGCTCGTCCGCGTCCGCACCCGGCGGGGCGGCCACCCCGAGGGCGTCGAGCAGCGCGCGGGCGGTCTCCTCGGTGGGGACGCGCCGGCCGTCCGGCTCGGTCAGCCGGGCGCGCAGCACGCCGCCGCGGTAGCGGTCGGCGAGCTCGCGGACGAGCCGCTCGGCGAGCGCGCTGCGGCCGGAGCCACCGCGTCCGGCGATCAGCAGGACGCGGGCCCGGGGCGCCTTGCGGCCCGCGATGGTGTCCAGCCCGGCCCGTTCCACGTCGGCCAGCAGGGAACCCAACTGCCTTTGCCGGCCGAAGAACTGACTCCGTGCCACACCGGGCGCGGCAGTCCGGCCGCTCCGGTTCACCGCCTGATCCGTCGCCTGATCCGTCACGGGCCACGCTCCCGTCCAGTCCGTGCACGAGCCGAGCCCGTCGGGAATCCGCACGGGCGTTCCGAGCGTAGTTCACTCTCTGCAACGGAACGTGCGGAGCAGGCCCGATGGATCATCCGATCGGATCAATAACATCTACAGATCATCGGACTGATGGGGGCCGAACGGGGCGTGGTGGCGTCGGGTCAGACGGTGAAGGGGCGGGCCGGCCAGGGCGCCTCGGCCGGGCGCAGCGCGTCGAACCCCTCGCCGGCGCGTGCGGCGGCCGCCGCGAGGGCGCCCACCACCAGGCAGTTGTTGTGCAGCTCCCCCGCGAGCACCCCGCGCACCAGGTCCTGGAGCGGCACCCGGGCCAACTCCATGTCGGCCTCCTCCTCCGACACGGCGTACCGCTCCCCCTCGGCGACCGACAGATCGCGGGCGAGGAAGATCCGCACGGCTTCGTCGCAGCCGCCGGGCGTGGTGTAGACGTCCACCAGGACCCGCCAGTCCTCGGCCTTGACGTGCGCCTCCTCGTACAACTCGCGCTGCGCCGCGTGCAGGGGGTTCTCCCCGGGCACGTCGAGCAGTCCGGCGGGGATCTCCCACAGCCGCTGCCGTACGGGGTGGCGGTACTGGCGCAGGACGACGACCCGGTCGCGGTCGTCGAGGGCGAGGACGGCGACCGACCCGGGGTGGACCTGGTAGTCCCGCCGGACGACCGTGCCGTCGGGCATGACCACGTCGTCGGTGCGGACGCTGGTCTTGTTGCCCTGGAAGGGGGTCACGCTCGCCGTGACGCGCCACTCCTCCGGCACGTCCACGATGGCCCCGGCCTCGGGCCCCGCCCCGGTCGTCTCGTTCATGAGTCGGTCCTCCCACATGCTCGATCGGGGTACGCGTCCCTTGAGTGACGCGTACCCCGATCAACCGTATCGCCTTGATCGTCAGGCGCCGGCCTGCCGCTGGACGGCCGCCTTCACCAGCCCGGCGAAGAGCGGGTGCGGACGGGTCGGCCGGGAGCGCAGCTCCGGGTGCGCCTGGGTGGCGACCAGGTAGGGGTGCACCTCGCGGGGGTACTCGACGTACTCGACCAGCTTGTTGTCCGGGCTGGTGCCCGAGAAGACGATGCCCGCCTTCTTCTCCAGCTCGGCGCGGTACGCGTTGTTCACCTCGTAGCGGTGGCGGTGGCGCTCCTCCACGTACGGCTGGTCGTCGTACACCTCGCGGACGATCGAGCCCTCGGCGAGCTTCGCCGGGTACAGCCCGAGGCGCATGGTGCCGCCGAGGTCGCCCGCGCCCTCCACGTACGCGAGCTGCTCCTCCATGGTGGAGATGACCGGGTGGGAGGTGGCGGGGTCGAACTCGGTGGAGTTCGCGTCCGGGATCGCGGCGAGGTTGCGCGCCGCCTCGATCACGATGCACTGGAGGCCCAGGCAGAGCCCGAGCAGCGGGATCTTGTTCTCCCGGGCGTACTGGATCGCGCCGACCTTGCCGCTCACCCCGCGGTCGCCGAAACCGCCGGGGATGCAGATCGCGTCCACGTCGCCGAGCTGCTTGGCGGCGCCGGCCGGGGTCTTGCACTCGTCGGAGGTGACCCACTTGACCTTGACGCGCGCCCGGTTGGCGAAGCCGCCGGCGCGCAGCGCCTCGGTCACCGACAGATAGGCGTCGGGCAGGTCGATGTACTTGCCCACCAGCGCGACGGTGACCTCGTGCGCGGGGTTGTGGACCCGGTCGAGCAGGTCCTCCCAGGTCGTCCAGTCCACGTCCCGGAAGGGCAGGTCGAGCTTGCGCACCACGTAGGCGTCGAGGCCCTCGGTGTGCAGCACCTTGGGGATGTCGTAGATCGACTTGGCGTCGATGGCGGCGACCACGGCGGCCTCGTCGACGTCGCACATCAGCGAGATCTTGCGCTTGATGGCGGTCGGCACCTCGCGGTCGGCGCGCAGCACGATCGCGTCGGGCTGGATGCCGATGTTGCGCAGCGCGGCCACCGAGTGCTGGGTGGGCTTGGTCTTCAGCTCGCCGGACGGGCCGATGTACGGCAGCAGCGAGATGTGCACGACGAAGACGTTGTCCCGGCCGACCTCGTGGCGGACCTGGCGCACGGTCTCCAGGAACGGCAGCGACTCGATGTCGCCGACCGTGCCGCCGACCTCGGTGATGACGACGTCGACGTCGTCGGTCGCCATCCGCCGGATGCGGCTCTTGATCTCGTTGGTGATGTGCGGGATGACCTGCACCGTGTCGCCCAGGTACTCGCCGCGCCGCTCCTTGGCGATCACCTGCGAGTACACCTGGCCGGTGGTGACGTTCGCCGAGCCGTCGAGGTCGACGTCGAGGAAGCGCTCGTAGTGGCCGATGTCCAGGTCGGTCTCGGCGCCGTCGTTGGTGACGAACACCTCGCCGTGCTGGAACGGGTTCATCGTGCCGGGGTCGACGTTCAGGTACGGGTCCAGCTTCTGCATCGTCACCCGCAGGCCCCGGGCCTTGAGCAGCGCACCCAGGCTGGAGGCCGTGAGGCCCTTGCCGAGGGAGGAGGCGACACCCCCGGTGACGAAGATGTGCTTGGTCGTCATGGATTTGGGCGGCATCGCCAAGAGGGGGCTCCCGTGGTCGCGAGGTGAGGTGCGTACCGGCGGCCCGCACCGAAACCCGCTCGGGGTCGGGGGGTGCCGTCGCTGCGGTTTCGGGGCTGAGTCTCCCGAGGGTTCTTCCTCGGGCAGGCCACCGGTCCACGGGGTACCAGGGTATCAGCGCCACGAGGAGGCCGCTTCCGGCCACGCGCCCGGGCACCCCCCGCCACGGTCCGCGCACGCACCGCTGTCGCCGACCGCGGGACACCCCCGGGAAGGCCGTACGACGGCTGCACGAGGGCCCCGCACCGGGCTCCGCCACCCGACGTGCATCACGTGTTCACCCCGCTCTGAACCGGCCCTCAACTGCTGCTCACCCTTGGCTCACCCGTTCGGATGACGCACGTTGTCAAGACCAGCACGCGGATGCCTCCGCTGCGTCGTATCCTGCTCGGACACTCGCTCTGCTGAGCGATGCCGAGGGGCGCGTGAAGCGCATCAGAGCAGGGTGGCGACGGACGACGGGCGGGATGGCTTCGAGCCACATTTCCGCAGGTCAGAAGGGCCCCGTGCGCGCAAGGACGCGTCCTCGACCACAGCAAGCGCCCTACGGGGCGGACGTGGCCGTTCGACTGGAGATGCACGTGGCCGGGCGCATCGAGGATTACGCACTCATCGGAGACATGCAGACCGCGGCGTTGGTCTGCCGGGACGGCACAGCCGACTGGCTGTGCCTGCCCCGCTTCGACTCGCATGCCGTCTTCGCAGGACTCCTCGGCACCGAGGAGCACGGCTTTTGGAGACTGGGTCCCGCCCCGGCCGACGGCGACCGGCCCCCGGCCGCCGACCGCCGGCGCTACCGCGGCGACTCGCTGGTCCTGGAGTCCGAGTGGGACACCCCGCGCGGCACGGTCCGCGTGATCGACTTCATGCCGCCGCGCGACGGCGCCCCGCAGTTGATCCGGATCGTGGAGGGCGTCAGCGGGCGGGTGCCCATGCGTTCCGCCCTGAGGATGCGTTTCAGCTACGGACGGATCGTGCCCTGGGTGCACAAGGTGGACGGCCGCACGGTCGCCGTCGCCGGCCCGGACTCGGTGTGGTTCGACTCCCCCGCCGACACCTACGGCAAGGACCTCACCACCTACTCCGACTTCACGGTCGCCCCCGGTGAGCGGATCGCCTTCACGATCTCCTGGCAGCCCTCGCACCACCAGCCGCCGGCGCTCCCCGAGCCGGAGGCGTCGCTCGCGGCCACGGAGGAGTTCTGGCGCGAGTGGGTGGAGCACTGTACGTACCACGGCCCCTACCGCGAGGCCGTGATCCGCTCCCTGATCACGCTCAAGGCGCTCACCTACGCGCCCACCGGCGGAATCGTCGCGGCCCCCACCACCTCCCTGCCGGAGGAGATCGGCGGCGTACGGAACTGGGACTACCGCTACACCTGGCTGCGGGACGCCGCCATCACCCTCTCCTCGCTGCTGCGCACCGGCTACCGCGAGGAGGCCCGCGCCTGGCGCGAGTGGCTGCTGCGCGCCGTCGCCGGCGACCCGGAGAACCTCCAGATCATGTACGGCATCGCGGGCGAGCGGGAACTCGGCGAGGCGGAGCTGGACTGGCTGCCGGGGTACGAGGGCTCCACCCCCGTACGGGTCGGCAACGGCGCCGCGCACCAACTCCAGCTCGACGTGTACGGCGAGGTCACCGAGGCGCTGCACCTGGCCCACATGACGGGCCTGGCGCGCAACGACTACGCCTCCCTGCTCCAGCTCAAGCTGATCGAGTACTTGGAGAAGCACTGGATGGAGCCGGACGAGGGCATCTGGGAGGTCCGCGGCCCGCGCCGGCACTTCGTCCACTCCAAGGTGATGGCCTGGGTCGCGGTGGACCGCACCATCAAGCTCATCGAGGCCGGTGACGTCGACGGCCCGCTGGAGCGCTGGCGCCAGTTGCGCGAGGACATCCACCGGGACGTCTGCGACAAGGGCTACGACAAGGAGCGCAACACCTTCACCCAGTCCTACGGCTCCAAGGAACTGGACGCCTCCCTGCTGCTGATCCCGCAGATGGGCTTCCTGCCGCCGGACGACAAGCGCGTCATCGGCACCATCGAGGCGATCCAGCGGGAGCTGTCCACGGAGGACGGGTTCGTGCTGCGCTACCCCACGGCCGGCGAGGAGGCCGGGGTCGACGGCCTGGAGGGCGACGAGGGCGCGTTCCTCGCCTGCTCGTTCTGGCTCGCCGACGACCTCGCGATGATCGGCCGGGTCGACGAGGCCCGCAAGCTGTTCGAGAAGCTGCTCGCCCTCCGCAACGACCTCGGTCTGCTGGCGGAGGAGTGGGACTCGCGGCTGGGTCGCCAGGTGGGGAACTTCCCCCAGGCGTTCAGCCACGTGCCGCTGATCGACACGGCCCTGCGGTTGACGGCGTCGGGCGCCTACGGTGGCTGAAGTCTGAGCAGCCGGATCCGTCGTACGAGTAGCAAGGCGGCACGTTCCCATGGAGACCCCACCGGAGCCCCAGGGCGGCATCACCGTGAGCAGGGCCCTGGAGCTGCCCGGGCTGCGCGCCGGGCTGCCGGAGGTCGTGGCCGGCGCGGACCGGCTGCACCGCACGGTGCGCTGGGTGCACGCCGGCGAGGTGCCGAACATCGCCTCGCTCCTCAAGGGCGGCGAGCTGCTGCTGACGACGGGTCTGGGCCTGGGCACCAGACCCGCCGAGCAGCGCGCCTTCGTCAACCGGCTGGTCGAACGGGGCATCGCCGCGCTCGTGGTGGAGCTCGGGCCGCGCTTCAGCCGGCTGCCCGCGGCGATCGTGGACACCGCCAGGACCGCCGGGCTGCCGCTGGTCCAGCTCCACCGGGAGGTCCCGTTCGTCTCGGTCACCGAAGAGGTGCACACCGAGATCGTCAACGGGCACTACGCCCTGCTGCGGCGTGCGGAGGAGGTGCACCGCCGCTGCACGGAGGTGCTGCTCGACGGCGGCGGGGTCCCGCAGGTGCTGCGCATCCTCGCGGACTTCGCCGCCAGCCCGGTGTTCCTGGAGACCGTGAACGGCGAGCTGCTGTACGCGGCGGGCCCGGGCGCCGCGCCCGCCGGCGCCGATCCGCTCCAGGTCTGGGAGGGGCTGCGCGGCCAGCGGGAGGCGCGTCAGTCGCCGCCCGCCGGCACCGTCCTGGTCGACGTGCCCGGCGGCGGCCAGGGCTCGACGTCGGTACGGGCCCGGCTGGTGCTGCCGGCCGTCGGCTCCCCGCTGCTGACCGTGCACCGCATGGCCGCGGAACGCGCCGCGGGGCTGCTCGCCGTGGTGCTGATGCAGGCGCGCCAGGAGGAGGAGTTGGCCGCGCGCGGCCGGGGCGACTTCCTCTCCGACCTCGCCGAGGGCCGCATCGCGGTCGAGGACGCGCCGGCGCAGGCGCGGGTCCTCGGCTTCAAGCCGGGTGACGGCCCGCTGCTGCCGGTCGTGATGCGGCTCTCGCCGCCCGCCGGCCCTGCCGGCACGTGGGCGGCGCTCGCCCACTCCGTGCAGGACGAGCTGGCGGCGGTGGGCGTGCCCGTGCTGCTGGGCGTACGACCGGTTGAGGGCCGGGTGCCGCTACTGGCCGGGCTGCGCTCGGAAGCGGACCGGGAGGCGGTCGCGGACCGGATCGCCACGGCGCTGCGCGCCGGCGTCGAGCGCGCCGGCCTGGAGCGGGCGGGTGCGCATCCGCCGGTCGTGGTGGTGGGTCGGGCCGTCGGCTGGTCGTCGGTCCCGGCGAGCCTGCGGCACGCCGCGGAGACGGCGGCCGCGGCGCAGGGCCTCACCGACCGCCCCTGGTACGACGCCCGGCGCCTGGACACCGAGCTGCTGCTGTGGCGCCTGCGCGACCATCCGGACCTCGCGGCCTTCGTGGAGCGGGCGATCGGACCGCTGCGCGCCCATGACGCGACGTCCCGGCCGCCGCTGTTGCCGACGCTGGAGTCCTACCTGACGCACGCGGGTCGCAAGGCGGAGACCGCGCGCGATCTGCATCTGAACCGTCAGACGCTGTACAACCGGCTGGCCCGCATCTCGGACCTGCTCGGTGCGGACCTCGACGACCCGCAGACGGTCCTGGCGCTCAGCCTCGCGCTGCGCGCCCGCCGCCATCTGCCCTGACGAGCCGTCACACACCCTCGGCGGCCCGGTCCTGCGTGCCGCCGCGCCAAGGGCGTGCGCCCGGCTGGCCGGAGGCTGGCACGCACGCTTCGGCTGCCTGGGCAGGCGCGATGGCGCCGCGATGAGTACGCGGTAGTGGCGCCTGCGACCCGGTGGTGAGCTGTTCGCGCAGTTCCCCGCGCCCCTAAAAGCCCTCGCCGTGCCCCTAGCTTGCGGGCTGGAGGCGGAGCCCATTAGGGGCGCTGGGGATACCACCACGCCCTCCGGGCGTAGGGGTGGAACTGCGCGAACGGCCATGACGTACCCGCAGAGGCCAATGCTCCCGCATGGCAACGGCGAGGACTTTCAGGGGCGCGGGGAACTGCGCGAACAGCCACGATGCACCCGCAGAGACCAATGCGCCGGCATGCTAACGGCGAATGTGCCAAAGGGGGGACGATGAGGGTACTCCCGTGCCCGCCGGTACTCAGGGGGCGCACCTGCACGAGGCACGGGTGCTCCAGGCGCTCCGGGGCCGGGCGGGGGGTCAGACGGTCGGGGCTAGTTCGTCGTAGACGCTCAGCACCTGCGCGACCATCTCGTCCTCCGTCTGCCAGGTCGCGGCCTGCGCCCGCCCCGCGCGGGCCAGTTCCGCCCGCCGTGCGCCGTCGTCCAGCAGCCCGGTGACCGCGCCGGCTAGCGCGTCGGCGTCGGCGTACGGGACGAGCTCCGCGGCGGTGCCGACGAGTTCGGGCACGCCCCCGACCGCCGTGGCCACCAGCGGCACCCCCAGCCGCAGCGCCTCCTGGGCGAACAGCGAGCGCGCCTCCCACCGGCTGGGCAGGACCGCGACGTCCGCCGCGACCAGCAGGTCCGCGATGTCGTCCCGGCGCCCTAACAGCCGCACCGGCAACCCTTCGGCGTCGATGCGCCGTTGGAGTTCCGCCCGCTCCCGCCCCTCCCCCGCGATGAGGACCAGCGGCATCGGGTCGAGTCCGAGGTCCCGCCAGCGGCGGGCCGCGTCCAGCAAGGTGCCGTAACCCCGGTGGGACACGAGGCTGCCGACGGTCATCACCAACGGCCGGTCGACGACGCCGAGTTCGGCCTTCGCCTTGTCGACTGCGAGGTCGCCGTCCACGTCGTCGGGGCGCCGCGCGGAGACGGGGGCCGCGAGCGGGGCGAGTCGGGCGTCGCGCGCGCCGCGGCGACGGGCCCGGTCGACGAGTTCGGAGCAGGTGCCGAGGACGACCGCGGCGGCCCGGGCCACCCGCCGCTCCAGCATCCGAACGACGTGCCCGCGCGCTCCTTCGGCGTGGGGGCGGGTGTGCCAGGTGACGACGAGCGGCACCCGCAGGCCGCTGAGGGCCACCGCCGCCCGTAGACCCGCGTGCAGTCCGTGGGCGTGCACCAGGTCCGCGCCGAGGAACGCCGACCGCAGCGCCCCCACCGCCGCGGGGTCGCTGCGTCGCGGCACGGGCACGAAGCGGGCGCCCGCGCCGGGGAAGTCGTAGTCGCGCTCCAGCGCGGCGGGGCCGCACACGGTCACCCGTACGCCCCGTGCCACCAGCCCCGAGGCCAGTGACCGGACGTGCGCGCTGCTCCCCGCGCTGCCGCCGCCCAGCACCTGGACCGTACGCAGCTGTGTCACCCGCCAAGGATGCCAGCCCGTACGGACGTTACGGCAATGCGCCTGTATGGGGCATGGGCCCGCGCACTCACGTATCACTCACACGGGTGAACCCACCGCACCAACGGAGCCACGCACCCTCCACGGTGCCGCCGCTCTGGCGGGCACCGAGGATGCTTGCCGCTCCGTTCGCCCCTTGACCACCCCGCCGTGTCCCTGCGGGAGCGCTTGTCTTCTGCGGGTGCATCGTGGTTGCTCGCGCAGTCCGCCCCCTGTGCCCTGCGGGCACGGAGGGGGACCCCCAGCGCCCCTGATTTGCTGCCCCCGTCACTTGTCTGCGGGCGGGAGGTGGAGGTTTTTGGGGGCGCTGGGGGTCCCGGGAGGAACTGTGCGAGCAAGCCACAGACGGGCCGCAGACGCCAGCACCGCACGCGCGCCGCGGCGCGGCCGCAGCCGCAGGGCCGGCGATCACGTCGGCGCCCCGGCCCGGCCCGCGGGCCGCCTCAGCCCGGTCGGGGTCACCGGTCGCTTCGGGCCGTCGCGAGCAGTTCCTCGGCGTGGGCGCGCGCGGTCTGGGAGTCCTCCTGTCCGGCGAGCATGCGCGACAGCTCGCGGATGCGGTCCTCGCCCTCCAGGACGGTGACCCCGCTGCGGGTAACCGAGCCGTCGTTCGTCTTCTCCACCAGCAGTTGCCGGTCGGCGAAGGCGGCCACCTGCGGAAGGTGGGTCACCACGACGACCTGCGCGGTCTTCGCGAGCTTGGCGAGCCGCCGCCCGATCTCGACGGCGGCCTTGCCGCCGACGCCGGCGTCGACCTCGTCGAAGAGGTACGTCGGCACGGGGTCGGTCCCGGCGAACACGACCTCGACGGCGAGCATCACCCGGGACAGCTCGCCCCCGGACGCGCCCTTGGCGATGGGCCGCGGCGGCGCGCCCGGGTGCGGGGCGAGCAGCAGCTCGACCTCGTCGACGCCCTGCGGCCCGTACGCCACGGTCCGTCCGCCGACCTCGACGCCCTCGGGGTCCTCGGTCTGCCGGATCGCGAAGGACACCCGGGCGTGCGGCATGGCGAGCGACGCCAGCTCATCGGTGACGGCGGAGGCGAAGCGGGCGGCGGCCTCGGTCCGGGCGTCCGTCAGTGCCTGCGCCAGCCCGGACAGGTCACCGCGCAGGGCGTCCCGTTCGGCGGTCAGCTCGTCGATCCGGTCGTCGTCGCCGTCCAGTTCGGTGAGCCGGGCCGCGCTCTGCTCCGCCCAGGCGAGGACGGCGTGGATGTCCTCCCCGTACTTGCGGGTCAGCCCCGTCAGGGCGGCGCGCCGCTCCTCGACGGCCGCCAGCCGCAGCGGATCGGCGTCCAGGTTGTCCGCGTATCCCGCGAGTTCGCCGGATACGTCCGCCAGCAGGATGGAGATCTCGCCCATGCGTTCGGCCAGGGCCGCGAGCGCCGGGTCGTGGGCGCGCACGGCGTCGAGTGCCCGGCCCGCGCCGGCGACCAGGGTCGTGGCGTCGACGTCCTCCGGGTCCTCTGGGTGCCCGGCGAGCGCGGCGTGCGCGACGGCGGCCGCCGAGGCGAGGGCCTCGGCGTGGCCCAGGCGCTCGGCCTCCGCGGCGAGTTCCACGTCCTCGCCGGCGCGCGGTTCGACGCCCGCGATCTCGTCGAGCCCGAAGCGCAGCAAGTCGGCTTCCTGGGCCCGCTCCCGAGCGCGGACGGTCAGTTCGTCGAGTTCGCCGACGACGGCCCGCAGCCGACGGTAGGCGGTGGCGTACGCGACGAGCGGCTCGGCGACCGCGGCACCCGCGTAGCGGTCCAGTGCCTCCCGCTGCCGCGCGGGGCGCAGCAGCCCCTGCTGGTCGGTCTGGCCGTGCACGGCGACCAGGTCGTCCGCGAGTTCGGCCAGCAGCCCGACGGGCACCGAACGCCCGCCGAGGTGCGCCCGCGAGCGCCCCTCCGCGGATACGGTCCTGCTGACGAGCAGCGCGCCCTCGTCGAGTTCGGCCCCGGCTTCCTGGGCGCGGACGGCCGCGGACGCACCGGGCCGCACCGCGATCCGTCCCTCCACCACGGCGGACCCGGCGCCGATGCGCACCAGCGCCGGGTCGGCCCGTCCGCCGAGCAGCAGCCCGAGGCTGGTGACGACCATGGTCTTGCCCGCGCCGGTCTCGCCGGTCACCGCGGTGAAACCGGGGGACAGCTCCACCACGGCGTCGTCGATGACCCCGAGGGACCGTATCCTCATCTCCTCCAACACGGACACGACCATACGAGGTTTCGGCTCCGGCGCGCGACGCCGGCCCCGTGCCGCCGCCGTCCGCCGGGCCCGGTGGCCACCGGGGCGCCCGCCGCGAAGGGCCCCGCGCGGCTTCACCAGAACTGGTGATCGGCGTGCTGCCGCCGTTCCCACGACCGCGTGGAGGACCCTGCGCCCCGGACACCAGCGCCGCGACCCTGCGGGTGCGTTGGCCTCTGCGAGCAGTCGCAGCCGGGCCGCGGACCCAAGAGCCACGACAACCTGCACGACGCCCGGGCGCGCCGCCCGCAAGGCGAGCCCGCCGGGCTCACTGCGGCGGCGGTGCCCCCCGCCACCCGGCGATCGGCAGTGCGAACTTCGCCACCAGCCGGTCCGTGAACGAGGCGTGGTGGAGCCGGGCGAGCCGGACCGGCACCGCCCCGCGGCGCACCTCGACGCGGGCGCCCGGCGGCAGTTCCACCGTGCGCCGCCCGTCGCACCACAGCACTCCGTGCGGGGTGTGCTCCTGCACCTCGACGGCGAGCACCGAGGTCGGTGAGGTCACCAGCGGCTTGGCGAACAGGGCGTGCGCGCTGATCGGGACCATCAACAGCGCCTCGACCTCCGGCCAGACGACCGGGCCGCCGGCCGAGAAGGCGTACGCGGTGGAGCCGGTGGGCGTCGCGCAGACGATCCCGTCGCAGCCGAAGGCGGTCACCGGTCGGCCGTCGATCTCCAGGACGACCTCCAGCATCCGGTCCGGCGACACCTTCTGGACCGCGGCCTCGTTCAGCGCCCAGTCGCGGTGCACCACGTCGCCGTTGCGGTGCACCACGACGTCGACGGTCATCCGCTCCTCGACCTCGTACGCCCGCTCGACGACCCGTTTCACCACCCGGTCGAGGTCGTCGCGCTCGGCCTCGGCGAGGAAGCCGACCCGCCCCAGGTTGACCCCGAGCATGGGGACTCCGGAGGCGCGGGCGAACTCGGCGCCGCGCAGCAGCGTCCCGTCGCCGCCGAGGACGATCAGCAACTCGCAGCCGTCGAGGGCGCCGGGCGTGGCCTCGGGCACCGTCTCCACGGACGGCGGCAGCGGCAGGTCCGCCGCCTCCGCCTCCAGGACGCGTACGCCCAGACCGCTGTGCAACAGCCCCTGCACGACGAGTTCGGCGCTGCGGACGGCCGCCTTGCGGCCGGTGTGCGCGAGCAGGAAGACAGTGCGTTTCGTGGTCACCGCGGGTGTGTTCGCTGCGAGTGAGTTCACTGCCGGTGTGGTCAACGAGGTCCCTCCGCCACTGCGCGATCGACGTCCGCCGGATCCAGCTCGGGCGCGCCCGCCCTGAGCCAGAGGAAGTACTCGACGTTCCCGGAAGGCCCGGGCAGCGGGCTGGCGGTGACGCCCAGGACTCCCAGACCGAGCTCCGCGGCGCGGGCGGCCACCGTCCGCACCGCCTCCTTGCGCAGCTCGGGGCTCCGGACGACGCCGCCGCTCCCCAATCTCTCCTTACCCACTTCGAACTGGGGTTTGACCATCACCACGAGATCCGCGTCCGGAGCCGTGCAGCCGACGAGGGCGGGCAGCACCAGCCCCAGCGGAATGAAGGAGAGGTCGCCCACGACGAGGTCGACGAGTTCGCCGTCGATGGCCTCCGGCGTCAGCTCCCGCACGTTCGTGCGGTCCTTGACCGTCACGCGCTCGTCGCTCTGCAGCGACCAGGCGAGTTGTCCGTAGCCGACGTCGACGGCGATGACGTGGGCCGCGCCGGCGCGCAGCAGCACGTCCGTGAACCCCCCGGTCGACGCGCCCGCGTCCAGCGCGCGCCGCCCCGCCACCTGCAGTCCGAGCGGGACGAAGGCGGCCAGCGCACCCGCGAGCTTGTGCCCGCCGCGGGAGACGTAGTCGGGGTCGTCGTCCGCCGCGGCGACCACGATCGCCGCGGCGGTTTCGACCTGGGTCGCGGGCTTCGTCGCGACGTTCCCTCCGACGGTCACCCGCCCCGCGGCGATCAGCTGGCTCGCGTGTTCGCGCGAGCGCGCCAGGCTGCGGCGTACCAGTTCGGCGTCGAGACGGCGACGGGCGACTCCTGCCACGTTCGGTTCAGCTCCTGTGGTCGTGCGGGGGGCGGTGCGAGGGGGCGTGCTCGCCGGCGTCCAGCGCGCTCAGCGTGGTGCGCAGGCCCTCGTGTACATCCTCGTACACCTCCAGGTGCCCGTCGGACGTGAGGTGGTCGACGTCCGCGAGGCGCTCCAGTTGGGCGTCCACCTCGGGGTGTCCGGTGGGGGTCCGCGGTACGCCGAGCGGCGCGGGCTCTGCGGGCTCCGGCGCCGGAGCCGGCTGCGGAACCTGGTCCACGGCGCTCGACGGGACGGCTGCCGGGTCGATCGGTGCGTCGGCCGCCGGGGCAGTCGGTGCGTCGGCCGGTGAGTCGTTCATGCCCCGACGCTACCCCGAAGCCCTGCGGTAACGTCGATCACGATGGCCACGAAGGAAGAGTGCCGCAGCGCGCTCGGCAGACTCAGTGACAACCTGGCGCGGGCGGAGGGCGACGTCCGCAGCGCCACCGCGCTCGACCGCTCCCTGAGCTGTCACATCAAGGACCTGGACGTCACCTTCACGGGTCGGCTGGAAGCCGGCCGCATCCAAGTGGCGGACGTCCACGACGGCCCGCCGCGCCGCAAGGCCGAGATCCGGCTCGCGATGACCGGCGACGACCTGGTGGCGCTGGTGGACGGCGAGTTGGAGTTCGCGAAGGCGTGGGCGACGGGCCGGGTGCGGCTGGAAGCCGGCTTCCGCGACCTGCTCCGCCTGAGATCCCTGCTCTGACCGCCGCGAGGGGCGGTAAGGCGGTGTCCGCAGGGCCCGCAGGTGTCCCCGGCGCGGTCTGGACGCAGCCGCCGCTTCCCAGCGGGACCGGCCACAGACGACCCGCAGACGCCGACACCGCGTACCCACCACGGCGTTACGGCGCCGCCGCGGCCGTACGGCCTGCGGTGGTACGCCGCCGCGCGGCCGGTACCACCAGGGGCGTACCGGACTCGGGGTCTTCTATCACCTGGCTGCGTACGCCGAAGACCTCCTCCACCAACTCCGCGGTGACGACGTCCCCGGGCGCGCCCTCGGCCACCACCCGGCCGTCGCGCAGCGCGATGAGATGGGTCGCGTACCGGGCCGCCTGGTTCAGGTCGTGCAACACCGCGACCAGCGTGCGCCCCTGCGTCTCGTGCAGGTCGGCGCAGAGGTCGAGCACTTCGAGCTGGTGCTGGATGTCGAGGAAGGTGGTGGGCTCGTCGAGCAGCAGCAGCGGGGTCTGTTGGGCCAGCGCCATCGCGATCCAGACGCGTTGGCGCTGCCCGCCCGACAACTCGTCGACGAAGCGCTCCGCCAACTCGCCGACCCCGGTGGCCGCCATCGACTCGCGCACGATGCGCTCGTCGTCGGGCGACCACTGCCGCAGCAGGCTCTGGTGCGGATAGCGGCCCCGGGCCACCAGGTCCGCCACCGTGATCCCGTCCGGCGCGATCGAGGTCTGCGGCAGCAGCCCGAGGATCCGCGCCACCTTCTTCGCCGGCATCGAGTGGATGGCCTGCCCGTCCAGCAGCACCCGTCCCCGCTCCGGCTTCAACATCCGCGACAGGGCGCGCAGCAGGGTCGACTTGCCGCAGGCGTTGGGGCCGACGATCACCGTGAAGGAGCGGTCCGGAATCGCCACCGACAGCTCCTCGGCGATGACGCGCCGGTCATAGCCGAGGGTGACCGATTCCGCGGTGAGTCGCTGCATGGGGTCGTACTCCTGGATCGTGGGCCCGCGGTTCGACGGCGGGCGGCCGATCGCCCCCGTCCGCCGCCCGCCGAGCGGCGCAAAGTTAGGTTAGCCTACCCTGCGACCGGCTCCCGGGCCCGGCGCTACAGCCCCAGCCGGGACAGCGCCTTGCCGGCGTCCGCCGTGCAGGTCCCGTCCCCGGCGGCCGACCACGCCGCCGCGCACAGCGCCCGCAGCCCGTCCATCGGCGCCCCGCCCGTACCTCCGTCCCCTTCGCGTCCCGCGTCCCCGTCGAAGCCCGCGTCGTCGAGCACGAGGGCCCCGTCCCGTACGGAAGCGCGCCAGCCCCCGCACGCGAACCCGTCCTCGGGGCCGCCCGTCACCTCGGGCTGCGACGTCAACAGCCCCCGCAGATCGGCGTCCACGTACGTCGGACGATGCCGCGGCTCCGCCGCCAGCAGCCGGGCCGCGTCCGTCACCCCGGTCAGCACCAGCAGCGAGTCCACGTCCCCGTTGAACGCCCCCTCGATGTCCGTGTCCAGCCGGTCCCCCACCACCAGCGGCCGGCGCGCCCCCGTCCGCAGGATCGTCTCCCGGTGCATCGGCGGCAACGGCTTGCCCGCCACCTGCGGCTCGGCCCCCGTCGCGATCCGCACCACCTCCACGGCCGCGCCGTTGCCCGGCGCGATCCCGCGGGCGCCGGGGATCGTCAGGTCCGTGTTCGACGCGTACCAGGGCACGCCCCGCGCGATCGCGTAGCACGCCTCCGCGAACCGCCCCCACGGCAACTCCGGCCCCCCGTACCCCTGCACCACCGCCGCCGGGTCGTCGTCGGCCGACTCCACGGGCTCCAGGCCGCGCTCGCGCAGCGCCACCCGCAGCCCCTCCCCGCCGATCACCAGCACCCGCGACCCCGCGGGCACCTGCTCCGAGATCAGCCGGGCCACCGCCTGCGCCGAATTGATCACCTCGGCCGGCTCCGTCGGCACCCCCAACTCGGTGATGTGCCGGGCCACCTCGTCCGGCGGGCGCAGCGCGTTGTTCGTCACGTACGCCAGCCGCATGCCCGCGTCCCGGGCCGCCAGCAGCGAGTCCACGGCGTGCCCGATCGCCGCGCCGCCCGCGTACACCACGCCGTCCAGGTCCAGGAGCGCGGTGTCGTACGCGGTGCACAGCGGCGTCGCGCTCCCGCCCGGCCGGCCCGGCAAGGCCGACCGATCCGCCCCGTCCGACCGGTTCCCGTTCAGGGGACTCATCCGTCAACGCTCCTTACGTCGGTGTCACTCCCCCGATCATCGCGCACGCCCCGACCCACATACGATGCACGGATGAAGAGCGATGGTCCCGCGGCCAACGACGGCCTGCGCCTGATCCCCTTCCGTGGACTGCGCTACGTCCCGGAACGGGTGGGCTCACTCGCCGCCGTCACCTCACCCCCGTACGACGTCGTCGTGCGCCCCGACGGACTGCACCACCTCGAATCCGCCGATCCGCACAACATCGTGCGGCTCATCCTCCCGCAGGCAGCCACCCCCGAGGACCGCCACCGCAAGGCCGCGGACACCCTCGCCCGCTGGCTCGCCGACGGCGTCCTCGCCCCCGACCCCGAACCTGCGCTCTACGTGTACGAGCAGCGGCACGGCGACGTCCTCCAGCGCGGGATCATCGGCGCCCTCGCCCTGAGCGAACCGGCGGAGGGCGTCGTCCTGCCGCACGAGGACGTGATGCCGGACGTCGTCGCCGACCGCGCGGCCCTGATGCGCACCACCGACGCCAACTTGGAACCGCTGCTCCTCACCTACGTCGGGGACGGCGACGCGACCGGCGCGACCGCCGTCATCGAGGAGACCGTCCAGCGCCCGCCGCTGCTGGCCACCACGACGGAGGACGGCTTCAGCCACCGCCTGTGGTCCCTCACCGACCCGGCGGCGCTCGCCCGCGTCGACGCGGACCTCAGCCGCCGGCAGGCCCTCATCGCCGACGGCCACCACCGCTGGGCCACCTATCTGCGGCTGCGCGCCGAGCACCCGCAGCCGGGGCCCTGGAGCCACGGCCTGGTCCTGCTCGTCGACACCGCCCGCTACCCGCTGCGGGTACGGGCCATCCACCGACTGCTGCACCACCTGCCGACCGCGAAGGCCCTGGACGCGCTGGGTGACTCCTTCCGGGTACGGCACCTGGACGGCCCGCTGCCCCGGGCCCTCGACGAACTCGCGCACGCGGCGGCCGAGGGGAACGCCTTCCTGCTGGCCGGGGACGGCGCGTTCCACCTGGTCGACCGCCCCGATCCGGAGCTGGTGGCGCGCACGGTCCGCGCCGACCGCCCCGCGGCGTGGCGGGCCCTGGACGCCACCGTGCTGCACTCCACGCTGCTGGACCAGCTCTGGCGGATCCCCGACGGCCCGGAGCAGATCGCGTACATCCACGACGCGCAGGCCGCGGTCACCCAGGCCGAACGGCACGGCGGGACGGCGGTGCTGATGCACCCCGTACGGGAAGAGGTGGTCCGCGCGCTGGCCCGTGAGGGCGTCACGATGCCCCGCAAGTCGACGTCGTTCGGCCCCAAGCCGGCGACGGGGCTGGTGTTGCGGAGCCTCGCGCTGGAGTGACTCCGACGCACCAACGCAACAGGGCGGCCACTCGTCGGAGTGGCCGCCCTGTTCGGTTCTCGCTACTGGTCAGCTCGCGTCGCGCGGGTCGGCGTCGGGGCCGTCACCGTCGACGTCGTCGGACGCGTCGCCGTCGGCGTCACGGTCGCTGCCCGCGTCGGTCGCAGCTCCTTCGCTGCCCTGCTCCTCGTAGTCGAGGTCCATGGCGTCCACGAAGTCCACGCCGTCCAACTCGGCCAGTCGGTCCGAAGCGTCGGTCGACCCGTCCTTGTCCGCCTCCAGTGCCTTCGCGAACCACTCCCGCGCCTCGCCCTCGCGCCCGGCCGCCAGCAGCGCGTCGGCGTACGCGTACCGCAGCCGCGCGGTCCACGGCTGTACGGAGTTCGAGGCCAGCTCCGGGCTCTGGAGCGTCACGATCGCCGCGTCGATCTGGTCCATGTCGCGCCGGGCACCGGCCGCGACCAGCCGCATCTCCACCTGCCCGGCCTTGTCCAGCTTCTGCACCTCGGCCTCGCCGGCCATCGCCAGCGCCCGCTCGGGCCGGCCGAGACCGCGCTCGCAGTCGGCCATGACGGGCCACAGCTCGACGCTGCCGGTCATCCGTCGCGCCGCCCGGAAGTCCGCGAGGGCCTCGGAGTACTTCTGGGTCGCGTACGCGGCGAAGCCCGCGGCCTCACGGACGGCGGCGACCCGGGAGGCCAGCCGCAGCGCGACGCGGGAGTAGCCGTACGCCTGCTCGGGGTCCTCGTCGATCAGCTTGGCCACCATGACGAGGTTCTTCGCGACGTCCTCGGCGAGGCCCTTCGGCAGGCTCTGGAGCTCCTGCCGCACGTCCTTGTCGATCTCCTCGCCGGTGACGTCCTCGGGGATCGGCAGCCGCTTGATCGGCTCGCGCTCGGGCCGGTCGCGGTCCCAACCGCGGTCGTCACGGCGCCCGTAGCCGCCTCGGTCGTCCCTGCCGCGGCCGTAGCCACCGCCCGGCCGTCCACCGCGGTCCCGGTCGCGATCCCGCCCACCGGGGCGCCCGCCGCGGTAGCCGCCGCGGTCGTCGTCGCGACGGAACGACGGACGCTCATCGCGCCGGTCGTCACGACGCGGCCCACGGTCATCACGACGGTCATCGCGACGGAAACCGCCACCGGGCCTGTCGTCGCGACGATCGTCACGGCGAGGCCCACGGTCGTCACGGCGGGGTCCGCGGTCGTCGTCACGCCGGAACGACGGACGGTCGTCACGGCGGTCATCGCGCCCACCGCGGTAGCCACCACGGTCGTCATCACGCCGGAACGACGGACGGTCATCCCTGCGACCGTATCCGCCGCTGCTGGGGCGACCACCACGGTCGTCGTCGCGACGGAACGACGGACGCTCGTCACGCCGGTCGTCACGACGCGGCCCACGGTCATCACGACGGAAACCGCCACCGGAGCGGTCGTCGCGGCGGTCATCCCGCCTGTCGTCGCGCCGGTCGTCACGGCGGGGTCCGCGGTCGTCACGGCGGTCATCGCGCCCACCGCGGTAGCCACCGCGATCGTCATCACGCCGGAACGACGGACGGTCATCCCTGCGGCCATATCCTCCGCCGCTACTGGGGCGACCACCACGGTCATCCCGCGAACCGCGGTACCCACCACGGTCCCCGTCACGACGGGGACCACGGTCACGGTCGTCACGGCCACCCCGGAATCCGCCCCGGTCACCACCGTCTCGACGGCGCGAATCGCGCTCGGGACGGTCGTCGGGAGAGTTGGTGGACATCGACGTGACTCCTGTCTTCGGGTACTGCGGTCATTCTCGCGCACCCGACGAAGGCACGCGCTCTGGCAAAGAAAAAAGACCCTGGGTCCAGCGTGAACGCTGGACCCAGGGCCCTGAAAGATTGTTCGGCGGCGTCCTACTCTCCCACAGGGTCCCCCCTGCAGTACCATCGGCGCTGAAAGGCTTAGCTTCCGGGTTCGAAATGTAACCGGGCGTTTCCCTCACGCTATAACCACCGAAACCCTATCGGTTTCGAGCGAACAAGCACACTCTTCACTTATACGTTCTACTCAAAACGGCAACGGTCGTTGCCTCAGAACTAACACAGTGGACGCGAGCAAATATGGACAAGCCCTCGGCCTATTAGTACCAGTCACCTCCACCGGTTACCCGGCTTCCAGATCTGGCCTATCAAC
>NZ_JBIRGU010000012.1:0-130077 GCF_044328175.1 Streptomyces sp. NPDC017979
ACCGCCTACCAGCGCGCCGCCACCGCACTGACCGACGTCACCCGCGACGACGAAGCCCTCGCCCTCCAGATCCCCAGCGACGGCAGCCAACGCGAACTCCGCGCCATCCTCGACTGGCTCGACTCCACCAACGTCCAAGCCGACGAACTCACCCTCCACACCCCCGACCTCGACGACGTCTTCTTCGCCCTCACCACCAACACCCGGCAGGCGGAGCCCGTCCGATGAGCACCTTCACCCTCGCCGTCCGCGACTCCACCACGATGCTCCGCCGCAACCTGCTGCACGCCTGGCGCTACCCGGCGCTGACCCTGAACGTCGTCCTGATGCCGATCGTCCTGCTGCTGCTCTTCGTCTACGTCTTCGGCGACACGATGAGCGCCGGCATCGCGGGCGGCGGCGCCGACCGCTCCGACTACCTCGGCTACCTCGTCCCCGGCATCCTCGTGATGACGCTGGGCACCACCCTGGTCGGGACCTCGGTGTCCATCGCCGACGACATGACCGAAGGGATCGTCGCCCGCTTCCGCACCATGGCCATCCACCGCGGCTCCGTGCTCATCGGACACGTCATCGGCAGCGTGGTGAAGGCGCTGACGAGCGTGACCGTCGTCGGTGTGCTCGCCGTCGCCATCGGCTTCCGCTCCACCGACGCCACCGCCCTGGAGTGGCTGGCGGCCTACGGGCTGCTCGCGCTGGTCGCCCTGGCGCTGACGTGGCTGGCGATCGCGGTGGGCATGGTCAGCCGCAACGGAGAAGCGGCCGGCAACAACGCCGTACCGCTGGTCATCCTGCCGTTCGTCTCCAGCGCCTTCGTCCCCGTGGCCGCGATGCCGGGCTGGTTCCAGCCGATCGCCGAACACCAGCCCTTCACCCCGGCCATCGAGACCCTGCGCGGACTGCTGCTCGGCACCGGGGTCGGCCCCAACGGGTGGCTCACGGTCGCCTGGTGCCTGGCCCTGACCGCACTCGGCTCGTACTGGTCGAAGCGGTTGTACGACCGGGACCCGCGATGAGCGCCCGGGCCGCCCCCCGCAACTCCTGACGTCCCAGGGCGGCGTACGTCGACACCGCGTCGGCGTACGCCGCCCCGTCGGCTCCTTCGGCCGCCCGCCGCGCATGGGCCGTGGACATCGTCGGCTGGAACTCCCGCAGCACCCGCAGCCGTTCGGCCAGCGCGAGCGCCCGAACGCCACCGGTGTCACCGGCCGCGAGCCGGGCCGCCCCGAGCGCGTGCAGCACCGTACCGATCACCGGGAGCTGCCCGGGCGGGCCCGACGGGCCGGACAGCAGCGCGTCGAGCCGCGAACGCAGCCCGTCCACGAGATGCCCGACGGGGTCGAGCCGCCCGGCGTACGCGTGCGCCGTCACCGCCACCGACTGGACCTGGAGCGCCCACGGGTCGAGCCGGACCTGGCCGGAGGCGGCCGCGGCGACCTGTTCCACCGCGCTGCGCCACAGTGCGAGCCCCTCCGCCGTCCGCCCGCGGGCGAGCGCCAGTTCGGCACGCCCGCCGAGGTCGGGGGAGCCGGCGCCCTCCGCCAGCAACAGCCACTGCTCGGCCTCGTCCCACGCGCCGCGCTGGAGGCAGGCGAGCGCGAGGCCCCTGCGGATGCCGATCGCGTCGTGCTCGTCACCGAGCTGCGGCAGCGCCTCAAGCGCCGCCTTGAGGTGCCCGTACGCGGCCTCGCCCCGCTCCGCGTGCAGACACATGTCGCCCAGCCTGGCGTACGTCATGACCTGCACGGACGGCTGTGGTACCGACGCCAGGACGAAGGCCGCCCGGTGCGCCGACGCAAGCGCCCGCTCGATGTCGTGCGCGCCCTCCCACACGTGGCCGGCGACGTACTCGGCGATGCCGGCCACGAGCGGCTGCTCGCTGGCGCAGAGCCCGCGCAGCACGCCGTAGTCGGGCGGCACCATCTCGGGGACGGCGCCGAGCACCACGGCGGCGGCGCGCAGCAGCGTGTCCGGGGGTGCCGGGGGCAGCCGGCGCAGGGTGACGAGTTGGCGTACGGCTCCGGCGTGCGGCCGGTAGCCCATGAGCAGGCTCGCTGCACACAGCACCGCGGCGGTGCGGACGACGTCGACGTGCTCGGGCGCGGGGCGGAAGTGCGACAGCGACCGTCCGGTGTCGGCGGCGAGGGCGGCGAGCCGGGGGTGGTTGGAGTCGGTGGTCCACAGCGCGGCGAGGACCGCGGTCACGGCGGCCGTGGTCGGCCCGTCCGCGCGGGCCAGGGCGTGCCGGAGGGCCAGTACGAGGTTGTCCTTCTCGGCCCCGATCCGCGCCCAGGCGGCCGACGGTTCCGGGCCGAAGAGCACGTCGTGGTGCGCGCCGCCGAAGTCCCGGGCCCAGGCCAGGAGCCGGCGCACGGCCACTTCGTCCTCGCCGGCCTCCGTGCGGCGGGCCGCGCTGAACTCGCGGACGGTCTCCAGCATCCGAAACCGTACGCCGCCCGGGCCGTCGACGACGGTGAGCAGGGACTGCCCGGCCAACTGGTCCAGCAGGGACAGCGCGTCTTCGCCGAGCACGTGCTCCGCCGCCTCGGCGCAGAAGCCGCCCGGGAAGACGGAGAGCGTGCGCAGCGCCGTTCGGGCGTCCGGCGCGAGCAGGTTCCAGCTCCACTCCACCACCGCGTGCAGGGTGCGGTGGCGCGCCGGCGCGTCCCGCGCCCCGCCGCGCAGCAGGGCGAACCGGTCACCGATGCGCCGGGCGATCTCCGGCACCGACAGCACCCGCACCCGGGCCGCCGCCAACTCCACCGCGAGCGGCAGCCCGTCGAGGTGACGGCACAGGTCGGCCACGGCGTCCGGCGGAAGCGCCACACCCGGCCGCGCGGCCCGTGCGCGCTGGCCGAAGAGCACCTGCGCGGTGTCGGGGGCGAGCGCCGGCAGCGCGTACACCGCCTCCGACGTCAGGCCCAACGGTGCACGGCTGGTGGTCAGCACCCGCAGGTCCTCGACGGCCCCGAGCAGGGTCCGTACGAGTTCGGCGGCGCCCCGGACCACGTGCTCGCAGTTGTCCAGCACCAGCAGCACGGAACCCGGGCCCAGCGCGCGCAGGATGCCGGGCAGCCGGTCGGTCGCGCCGTGCCGGCCCTCGCCCGCTCCGAGCACGGCGGCCACCTCCGCGGCCACGTCCTCGTCCGCACCGACGCCCGCGAGCGGTACGCAACACACCAGGCGCTGCCCGGCGCGGCGGCTGACGGCGTGGGCGAGTCGCGTCTTGCCGAGCCCGCCGGGGCCGAGGACGGTGACGGCGCGGGAGGCGCCCAACAGCCGTTCCACCGCCGCGACGTCCGCGTCCCGCCCCAGCAGCGGGTTCGGTTCGTGCGGTACGCCGTACCTGGCCGCCGGCGCCGTGCCGCGCAGCAACTCCCGGTGAACGGCTCCGAGCGCCGCGCCGGGATCCGTGCCGAGGTCTTCGCGCAGCCCGCGCCGGTACGCCTCGAACCGCGTCAGGGCGGCGGACGGGCCCGCCGTCGCCGCCTCGCAGCGCAGGAGCTCGGCGAGCACTTCCTCGTCGTGCGGACGTTCCGCAGCGGCCAGCGCCAGCGGCCCCGCGGCCTGCGCGCGACGCCCCAGCCGGGCGAGCGCCAGCGCCCGGGCCCGGGCCAGTTCGCGGCGGACGGGCGCGCGTTCGGCGCGCAGCTCCGCCACGGGGCCGCCGAGGGCGCCGGGTTCGTCGGGGATGTCGTCCCACAGCGCGAGCCCCGCCTCGGCCGCGGCCAGCGCTGCCGCGTGGTCCCCGGCCCGGGCCCGGTCGCCGCTGGCGGCCGCGTGCAGCAGCAGCGCAGAGCTGTCGATCCGGTCCTCGGCGAGCGCGAGCCGATAACCGGCGGGGGTGGTCACGAGGACGTCGGGGCCGAGTTGCCTCCGCACCCGGGCCACGAGGACCTGCAACGCCTTCGTCGGGCGCTCGGGCAGCACGTCCGGCCACAGCCCGGCCACGAGCCGGTCGACGCTGCACCCCCGGCGCACGTCGCCGGCGAGCAGTGCCAGGAGCCCACGGAGCAGGGGAGCGGTGACCTCCCGCCCGCGGTAGGCGACGCGCGACAGCAGGGTGAGATCGGTGGTCACCCGATCAGACTAGGTCGGGTCCGGAAAGCTCCGCCCGGCCCATGGGCGGGAGGGGACTGACACGGGGAAGCCGGTTGGCGGCGACGCACGCCGCGCCCTTGCCCGTACGGGCAGTCAATTCGGTCCGCCCGGTCCGCCGGTGGTGCGCGTGCACACCTGGCGCCGACGGTTTCCCACCGGGTATCCACGAAGGGCGACGACCATCAACAGAGCGAGGCTTCCTTGCACGACCACAAGAGCGCCCGGGACAAGAGGGCCGGCGCCGGCCGCACCCCGCCCCGTGCGTCATCCCCCGCGCCGCCGCACGCTCTGCTGAAGCTCCAGGGCGCGGCCGGCAACGCCGCCGTCGTCCAGATGCTGCGCGCCGCCGGGCACTCGTGGGTCCAGGAGAAGCACGAGCACTCCGCGGGCTGCGGCCACCAGGAGAGCGGAGGAGGCGCCGCCGCGGTGCAGCGCTCCGCCGTCCACGACGTGCTGCGCACCCCCGGGCGTCCCCTGGACGCGACCACCCGCACCGACATGGAGGCGCGGCTCGGCGCGGACTTCTCCGACGTCCGCATCCACAGCGACGGTGCCGCCAGGGCCTCCGCGGCGGAGATCGGCGCCCGTGCCTACACCAGCGGCAACCACGTCGTCATCGGCGACGGGGGAGGCGACCGGCACACCCTCGCCCACGAGTTGACCCACGTCATCCAGCAGCGTCAGGGCCCCGTCGCGGGCGCGGACAACGGCTCGGGGCTGAAGGTCTCCGACCCCGCCGACCGCTTCGAACGCGAAGCCGAGGCCAATGCGCACCGCGCCCTCAGCGGCCAGCCGCCCGCCGTGGAGGCCGGCGCGGGCCCCGCACCCAAGTCCGCGCCGGCCGCCGTGCAGCGCCTTTCCAAGGTCCAGGGAAGCGTGCTGGTCAAGTCGGGCAGGGCCGGATGGGTCAATGGCGTCGACAAGTACATGACGTTGGTGACGGGCAACGCACGCTGTCACACCATCTCCTACGAGGAGATCTGCAACAGCGTCATCGGGCCGGTCAACCGGTACCTCCAGACCGGCCGGACCGACCAAGGCGGCTTCCTCTACGGGCTCGTCGATGCCGTCTTCCCCCACGGAGCCACGGCGGACAGCCACGCGGGCACGCCCAACGCCACGGCGCTCAACAACGTGGCCAGCATCAGCCATGGGCAGGCGGTCGCGCAGGTGAGGGCCATCGACAGCCTGATCAGCACGGCCGGGAACACCGCGGCGAGCCTGCAGACGCCCGTCGACGACTTGATCACCGCCCTGAACAGTTCCCCCGACAACCTTCGGGAGGGCAACGGCTCCACCAACAGCTCCATCGGCTCGGCCCTGGACGTGACCCAGAACGGCACCGTCGTTCTGGACAAGGGCACGAAGATCATCGATCAGCCCGTGGACCGCGGACCGCGGGGCGGTCTGACCTACACGACCCAGCCTCTGCAACAGCCGATGCTGGTCCTGCGTGCGATCAAGCTCCACAACGATCAGGTGTGGACCCTGCTGACCCGGACCGAGAGCACGGACGGGGTGGTCAAGATCTTCAGCGGTGGGCGGATCCTGCAGAGTTCGAACAACGTCGGCCAGACCAGCGGCAAGATGAGCACCAACCAGCCCACGGCCCTGGCCATTCAGAATCCCAGCGGTGCCAAGGAGTACTTGCTGTTCACCACCCACTGATCCATGAGGTGACGAGGGCGTGGTGGCCCACTGCGAGACGGCGGGGCCCCCCGCCTGCGGGCGCCCGCGACTCAGCGGCCGCTGATGGTCCGGCGCGCCGTCTTCCCGAGCCACCACGCCATCCCGGCGCCGACGGCCAGCGGCCACAGGATCGCCACCACGCCCAACTCGGCGCCGCGCAGCGGGCCGTCCACGACGGCCAGGCACCCGAGGGCCACCAGCGGGCCGCGCGCCTGCCACACGAGCGCCCCGAGCGGGCCCGTGTCGCCGAGCGGCGTCATCGAACCGATCATCAAGTGGACGGGCACGGGGCCGCGGTACGCGCTGATCAGCGCGGCACCGACCAGCGCCGGCACCAGCGCCGGCAACACCAGCAGCCGCTCCGACCAGACGCCGGCGCCCGCGGCTGCCCCTGCGCCCGCGGCGAACAGGACGAGCAGCGCCACCGACGGCACCAGAGCGTGCCAAAGCGCCAGCACCCGGGCGGGCCACGGCAGGTGCACCGAGCGCCGGATGTCGTCCGTCTCCAGCCGGGCCGGCTCCACCAGTTGCGCCGCGGCCAGGTAGCCGGCCGGCAGCGCCATCAGCAGCACCGGAGCGGGGGCGTCGGCCGGGCAGAGCAGGGCGACGGTCGCCGCTGCCCAGACCACCGCCCACACCACCCGCCCCGGCGCCCGCAGCAGCGCGGTCGCGTCCCGCCAGGGCACGAGGAGCCAACCGCGGCGGGGGAGGGGCAGCCGCAGGGAGATCGCGGCCCGGGGGCGCGTGGCGCGTACGGCCGCCCGCGCCTGCCGCAGGTCCAGGGAGTACAGGGACGCCTGGACGCGCAGCGCGGTGCCGGCCTGCTTGCGCAGCACCCGGGTGGGGATGCGGGGCGCCGCGGCGGCGCCGACCCGGCCGGCCGCGACCAGAGCCAGTGTCGACAAGGCGACCCCCGCCCAGCCGACCACCGGCGGCGGGCCGCCGTCCACCAGGGCCGTCAGCGGCAGCGCGGCCCAGCCCCACGGGCCCGACCAGGGCACGACGTGCTCCGCGGCCCACTCTCCGTGCACCAGCGAGACGCCGGCGAGGAGCCACAGGACGGCCACGACCGCCCACGCCGTGAGCCGGATCCACGACCGGCGCGCCAACTGCGGCTTCTCGCAGTGGCGCTGGACGGCGGTGGCGAGGGACGTTCCGACGAAGCCGACCGTGGCACCCGCCACCGCGCCCGCGCCGGTCGCCACCCACCAGGAGCCCGCGCCGATGGCGTGCAGCAGGAATCCGCCGACGGCGCCGACACCGGTCGCGATCGCGGTGCTGGTGACCGCGGCGACGACGAAGCGGGGCAGCAGCAGGGCGCGGCGCAGCACGGGCTGCGGCAGCAGCCACGACAGGGCCGCCCGCTCCAGCAGCACCGGCCCCTGCCACAGCGCCCGCCCGGCCATCAGCAGCGTCACGGTGGCCAGCACGGCCGGCAGCGCCGTCGGCAGCGCGGACAGCACCCGCTCGGCCGCAGCGCCCCGCAGCCGGCCGTCCGAGCCGGCGTCCGCTGCGGCGAACAGCAGCGGCAGCCCCCAGATCACGAACAGCAGCGCCGTGCAGTACAGGGTGTACGCGATGCTCTTGCGGCGCTCCTCGCGGCGCAGCGAGCGGACCATGCGCAGCCGTGCCAGCACCGCGCCGGTGACGCGGGCGGCTTCGGCCTCGTCCAGCGTCGGCCCGGGACGCGTCTCCAGCTCAGTCACCGGACCCGCCCGCGACCAGCAGGCCCTCGCCGGAGACGGTGTACTCGGCGTCGGCCACGGCTTTCGCCAACTCGCGGTTGTGGGTGGCGAGGAGCACGCCGGTGCCCTGCTCCTTCAGGGACTGCAACCGCTCGGCGAGCCGGCGGCGGGCGTCCGAGTCGAGCCGTTGTTCCGGCTCGTCGAGCAGGAGGAGTTCGGCGGGGCGGATGAAGGCTTGGGCCAGCGCCAGGAGCTGGGTCTGGCCGGATGACAGTTGGTGCGGCAGCGCGTCGGCACGGGCGGTGAGATGGTGCTCGGCCAACATGTCGTCCACCGCTTCGTCCGCGTCGTCGGCCAGTCCGTGCGCGAGGGCGACGAGCATCAGGTGTTCGCGGACGCTGAGGTCGGGATAGCCGGTGCCGGTGTCCATGACGGCCGCGACGGTGGCGCGCACGGCCCAGTCGTCCTCGTCGACGGCGGTGCCGCGGAGCGTGACGCTGCCCGACTCCGGCACCTCCCGTCCGGCGGCGAGCCGTAGCAGGGTGGACTTCCCCGAGCCGTTCTCGCCCAGGAGGACGACGCACTCGCCGGCTTCGACGCCGAGGCTGACCCCGTTGAGGACCGACTGGCCGTCGTATCCGTGCTGCACGTCGGTGAGCTGCAACAGGACGCTCATGACGCGGCACCGGGGAGCTGCACTTCGTGAGTGTCCGCGGGCAGATCGTCGTACGCATTCCCCATGGGGAACGAGCCTAGAGGATCCCCCTGTCGTGCGGATCAAGGGAGACGGGGGGATCTGGAGAGAAACCAACGGCGGACGACGGGGCGTCGGCGGCGCGGTGACGTGCGATCGCGACGGCCGTGTGCCGTTGGTCGGGTGCCTTTCACCGGACCGGTGGGCTCGACGATGGGCTGGGCACAAAGACAGCAGTATCGCTGTTCGGTCATGCCCATTTCAACCATGGTCAACGGTGTGTTGACGGGGTATGTTGTCGATCGCACTGCGGACACGGAGGTCCGATAAGCGGCGACCCCGCTCCCGAACCGCCGTGTCGGAGCGCGACTCTGACAAGCCGTCACGAGGGACGGATGGTCAGGTCCGACGGTCCTCGTCGCCGTCCTCCGTCGCCGTTCCGCCGTCGTGCCGCGCACCATCACCGCCGCCGTAGCGGCGAGCTGTCCCACCTTCCCGCGCCCGAGTCCGGCTCGTCCGAGGTCCCCCAAGTCCTCTGCGACCCGGGTGCGTTCCCCCACTCCCCGGCCCACGGCACCCGTGCGGCCGGACGACGAAAGGTGTCAGCCCTCCATGCGCAGAACCCACCTCGGCGGCGTCGCCGCCGGAGCCCTCGGCCTCGCCCTGCCGCTCGCCCTGATCCCCTCCACCGGCTCGGCCGCCCCTGCGCCGACCCCGCTGGTCGCGGTCGCCGAAGCCCCGGCCGCGAGCGAGATCAAGGGGAAGTACATCGTCACCGTGAAGGCGGGCGCCGACGCGGCGGCCGTCGCGAAGGCGCGGTCGATCGCCCCCGACTACGTGTACGACGAGGTCATCAACGGCTTCGCCGCCTCCCTCACCCCGAAGCAGCTCACGGCGCTGCGCGGGGACGCGCGGATCGCGTCCATCGAGGAGGACCAGCAGACCGCGTCGGCGGCGACGCAGAGCAACGCGCCCTGGGGCCTGGACCGCATAGACCAGCGCACCGGGCGCAACACCACGTACACCTACAACGGCACCGGTGCCGGCGTCACGGCGTACATCATCGACTCCGGCATCTACACCGCCCACCCCGACTTCGGCGGCCGGGCGCGCAACGTCTTCGACGCCTTCGGCGGCAACGGCCAGGACTGCAACGGCCACGGCACGCACGTCGCCGGCACCGTCGGCGGCTCGACCTACGGCGTCGCCAAGGGCGTGCAGCTGCGCGGCGTGAAGGTGCTCAACTGTCAGGGCTCCGGCTCCTTCTCCGCCATCATCGCCGGCTTCGACTGGGTCCGGCAGAACGCGGCGAAGCCCGCGGTCGCCAACGCCTCCCTGGGCGGCGGCTACTCGGCCGCGCTCAACAACGCCGCCACCGCGCTGGCGAACTCCGGCGTCCACACCACGGTCGCGGCGGGCAACAACAACCAGGACGCCTGCAACTTCTCCCCGGCCAGCGCGCCGAACGCGCTCTCGATCGCCGCGTCGGACTCCGGCGACAACAAGGCGGGCTTCAGCAACTACGGCCGGTGCACCGACCTGTACGGGCCGGGCGTGAACGTCACCTCCACCCGGATGGGCGGCGGCACCACCAGCATGAGCGGCACGTCGATGGCCGCGCCGCACGTCGCGGGTGTGGCGGCGCTCTACAAGGCGGCCAACGGCGAGACCGCCAGCACCACGCTGAACAACTGGCTCATCAACAACAGCACGGCCAACGTGATCCGGGGCAACGTCACCGGCACCCCGAACCGTCTGCTGTTCAAGTCGACCCTGTGACCGCCTGAGGCGTGATCCATCGGCCCGATCGCTGAATCCGATCGGGCCGATGCACGTTCAACCTATTGACTGTTCACCATCAATAGGGGGTATGGTCCAGACCAAATGGGCTCGACGACGGCCCTTCCGGGGATCCCCCGGCGGCTGGTGCCCCACGCCCGCCGCCGTACCGGCCGACCGCCGTCGCGCCCTGCACGCTCCTCCCCACACTTCTAGGAGCTGACATGCAGCGAAGCAAGAAGTTGGCCGTCGCCATCGGTGCGGGTGTCGCCCCGCTCCTGGCGGTCATGCTGCCGGCCAACACGGCAAGCGCGCACGGGTACATCTCCTCGCCACCGAGCCGCCAGGCGCAGTGCGCAGCCCGCACGGTCCCCTGCGGGGACATCAAGTACGAGCCGCAGAGCGTGGAGGGTCCCAAGGGACTCCGGAGCTGTAGCGGCGGAAACGGCCGCTTCAGCGAACTCGACGACGACGGCAGGGGCTGGAAGGTCACCGACGTCGGCCGGTCGACCACCTTCAACTGGCGCCTCACCGCGCAGCACGCCACCAGCACGTGGCAGTACTACGTCGGCGGGCAGAAGGTCGCCGAGTTCAACGACGGCGGAGCCCGGCCGGGCGCCACCGTCTCCCACTCGGTGAACTTCGGCGGCGCGAGCGGAAAGCAGAAGGTCCTCGCGGTGTGGAACATCGCCGACACGCCGATGGCCTTCTACGCCTGCATCGACGTCAACATCCGCTGACCGACTGACCGACTGACCGACTGACCGACTGACCGAATCGGTCGCCGGCCGGTCGCGGTCGAGCAACGGCAACGGACCGCCCCGGGCCCTTCGCCCGGGGCGGTCGCGCGTACGGCCATCGGAAGTGCTCTGCGTTCGACCTCGGCCGCGCCGAGCGGGCGGAACGGGGAGGAAACGTATCCTCTAGCCCGTTCACCGCCGAGCGGAGGAGCAGCAGCACGTGATGCGGATCGTCGTCGACCTCAACCGGTGCCAGGGCTACGCCCAGTGCGTGTTCCTCGCCCCGCGGGTGTTCGAACTGCGCGGCGACGAAGCCCTGGGGTACGCCTGCGCACCCGCTCCCGAGGAGTACGAACGGGTCCGCAGCGCCGTCGCGGCCTGCCCGGTGGGCGCCGTGTCCTTCGGCGAGCGCGCCGGAGCCGACGGTGCCTGAGGCCGCACCGACCGGCGACGCGGACGGCCGGATCGTCGTCGTCGGCGCGTCACTGGCCGGCCTGCGGGCGGCCGAGGCGCTGCGCGACGCAGGGTTCGCCGGGTCGCTCACCCTGATCGGGGACGAGCACCGGGCCCCGTACGACCGACCGCCGCTGACCAAGCAGGTGCTGTTGGGCCGGGTCCGGGCCGCGGACACCGGGCTGCCGCGCCGACGCCCCGTCGACGCCCGCTTCCACCTCGGCGTCCCCGCGGCCGGCCTCGACGTGGCCGCGAAGAAGGTGCTGCTCGCCGACGGCGAGAAGGTCCCGTACGACCGGGTCCTCATCGCCACCGGAACGCGCGCCCGGCCCTGGCCCGACGCGGTCGAGGCCCGGCTCGACGGGGTGCTGACGGTCCGTACGGACGCGGACGCAGCAGCCCTCGCCGAACGCCTGGACGCCGGGCCGCGCCGGGTGCTGGTGATCGGAGCGGGTTTCACCGGCTCCGAAGTCGCCTCCGCGTGCCGGGCGCGCGGCATCGAGACCACCGTCGCCGAACGCGGCCCGGCGCCCCTGGTCGGCGCCCTCGGCGGCCGGCTCGGCTGCTTCGCCGCCGACGTGCAGCGGGCCCACGGCGTCGACCTGCGCTGTGGAGTGACGGTCACCCGGCTCGTCGGCCGCCGGGGCCGGCTGACCGGCGCGCAGTTCTCGGACGGGCGGAGCATCGAGGCGGACGTCGCCGTGGTCTGCCTCGGCGCCGTGCGCAACGTGGAGTGGCTGGACGGATCGGGGCTCGCCGCCGGCGTGCGCGGGCTGGCCTGCGACGCCGGCTGCCGGGCCTTCGACATGTACGGCATCGTCACGGACGACGTCTTCGTCGCCGGCGACGTGGCACGCTTCCCGCACCCGCTGTTCGAGTACCAGATGCTCTCCCTGGAGCACTGGGGCAACGCCGTGGCCCAGGCCGAGGTCGCCGCGCACAACATGGTCAGCCCGCCCTCGGACCGCCGCCCCCATCTGACCGTGCCCGCGTTCTGGTCCAGCCAGTTCGGGCTCAACATCAAGTCCGTCGGGGTGCCGACCTTCTCCGACCGGGTCGTCTTCGCCCAGGGATCGCCCGACGAGGGACGGTTCGTGGCGGCGTACGGCTACCGCGGTCGCATCACCGCCGCCGTCAGCGTCAACCGCGCCAAGTGGCTCGACCACTACCTCGCCCTGATCGAGGCCGGCGCGCCCTTCCCGCCGCACGGCGCGGCCGACCAGGACCCGGCGGCGGCGCCCCTGCCCTCCGAGGTCCCGGACCCCGCACTGCTCTCCCACGGCCCCACCGTCGCCCTCACCGGCCACACCCCCGACCGGCGGCTGACGCTGCTGAGCGGCGAGACCTGAACAAGGCACCCCAGGAGTTCCCCGATGCCCGCCCCCTCTCCCGCCGACTCCTCCGACGTCCCCTCCCAGCCGTCCGCGGCCACGCTCTTCGAACGGATCACCAACTACGCCAACCGCGCCGACCCCTACCCCCTCTACGCGGAACTGCGCGAACACAAGGTCGCCGAGCAGCAGGACGGCAGCTACCTCGTCGGCACCTACCACGAGATCAGCGCCCTGCTGCACGACCCCCGCATCAGCTCGGACGCGCGCAACCGCACCGACCCCGATCCGCTCGTCGTCGGCCCCGACGCCCGCACGCCCGCCTTCATCAGCCTCGACGACCCCGAGCACGAACGGCTCCGCGGCATCGCGATGCGCCCCTTCGGCCCGCCGCACACCCCCGGGCGCATCGACGCCCTGCGCACGTCGATCACCGACATCGCCCGGGACCTGATCGCCGGCTTCGGCACCCGGGACCGCATCGACCTCGTCGACGACTTCGCCCACCCGCTCCCCGTGACCGTCATCTGCCGACTGCTCGGCGTACCGCACGAGGACGTGCCGCAGATCCGCGAGTGGACCGACACCATGATCGCCGCGACGGATCCCACGCCCGGCCAGGACCTGGCCGAACAGCGCCGCGCCGCCGTGGCCGCCAGGGACGCGATGGCCGGGTACCTCGGAGCCCTCGCCGACCGCCGCCGCGGCCACCCCACCGACGACCTGCTCTCGGCCCTCGTCAACGACCACGGCCCCGACGGCGGGCTGACGCAGAAGGAGCTGATGAGCACCGCCGTGCTGCTGCTCATCGCCGGGCACGAGACCACCGTCAACCTGATCGCCAACGGCATGCTGACCCTGCTGCGCCACCCCGACGCCCTGCGGCGACTGCGCGCCGAGCCCGAACTCGTACCCTCCGCCGTGGAGGAACTGCTGCGGTACGAGCCCCCCGTCCACCTGCTGCCCCAGCGCACGCCGCTGGTGGACGTCGATGTCGCCGGCGTCACCGTGCCGCGCGGCGTGCCCCTCATCCTCGCGCTCGCCGCCGGCAACCGCGATCCCCTGCGCTTCACCGACCCGGACAGGTTCGACCCGACGCGCGCCGACAACCAGCACCTCGGCTTCGGCAGCGGGATCCACTCCTGCTACGGCGCGCCGCTCGCCCGCGTCGAAACGCAGATCGCCCTCACCGAACTCCTGCGGCACCTCGTCGAGCCGAGCCTGGTGGCGGACCCGCCGCCCTACCGCCGCAGTCCCCTGTTGCGCGGCCCCCGACACCTCGTCGTCGCGCGGCGTACGTGACCCTGGGGACGGACCACCCGCACGCCACGGACCCCTGGAGCCAAGCGCGATGAGCACCGACCCCGCCGAGTCCGCCAACCCGTCCGCCGCGTCCGCCGAGTCGGGGGACGCCCGGCCCATGCGCTGTCTGGTCACCGGCGCCACCGGATACATCGGCGGACGCCTCGTCCCCGAACTGCTGGCCGCCGGGCACCAAGTGCGCTGCCTCGCCCGTACGCCGGCGAAACTGCGCGACCACACCTGGGCGGGGAGCGTGGAGGTGGTCCGCGGCGACGTGACCGACCCGGCGTCGGTCGCCGAGGCGATGCGGGACGTCGACGTCGCGTACTACCTGGTGCACGCCCTCGGCACCGGGAAGGACTTCGAGGCGACCGACCGGCGCGCCGCGCGCGTGTTCGGGGAACGGGCCCGGGCCGCGGGCGTCCGCCGCATCGTCTACCTCGGCGGACTCACCCCGCGCGGCGTCCCCGAGCACACCCTCTCGCCCCATCTGCGCTCCCGCGCCGAAGTCGGCCGCATCCTGCTGGACTCGGGCGTCCCCACCACCGTGCTGCGGGCCGCCGTCATCATCGGCTCCGGCTCAGCGTCCTTCGAGATGCTGCGCTACCTCACGGAGCGACTGCCGGTCATGGTCACCCCGCGCTGGGTGCGCAACCGCATCCAGCCCGTCGCCGTACGGGACGTGCTGCGGATCCTCGTCGGCAGCGCCCGCATGCCCGAAGACGTCAGCCGCGCCTTCGATGTCGGCGGCCCGGAGGTGCTGACCTACCGCGAGATGATGCTGCGCTACGCGGCCGTGGCGGGCCTGCCGCGCCGGCTCGTGCTGCCGGTGCCGGTGCTCACCCCGAGGCTGTCCAGCCTCTGGGTCTCGCTGGTGACCCCGGTGCCCGCCTCCATCGCCCGCCCGCTCACCGAGTCGCTGCGCCACGAAGTGGTCTGCCACGAGCGCGACATCACCCGCTACGTGCCCGAGCCGCCGGGCCACCCCCTCGACTTCGACACCGCGGTGTCACTGGCCCTGCGGCGGGTGCGCGAGGCCCAGGTGACCACCCGCTGGTCGTCCGCGGCCGTGCCCGGCGCCCCCAGCGACCCGCTGCCCACCGACCCCGACTGGGCCGGCGGCAGCCTCTACACCGACCGGCGCGAGATCGCCGTGGACGTCCCCCGCGAGGCGCTGTGGCGGGTCATCGAGGGGATCGGCGGCGAGAACGGCTGGTACTCCTTCCCCCTCGCCTGGGCGGTCCGCGGTTGGCTGGACCGACTGGTGGGCGGGGTGGGGCTGCGCCGCGGCCGGCGCGACGCCGCCCGGCTCAGGACCGGCGACTCGCTCGACTTCTGGCGGGTGGAGGAGATCCAGCCCGGGCGGCTGCTGCGGCTGCGCGCCGAGATGCGGCTGCCCGGACTCGCCTGGCTGGAGATGAGCTGCGAACCAGGCGCCGACGGCCGGACGCGCTACTGCCAGCGCGCCTTCTTCGTCCCGCACGGACTCCTCGGGCACGCGTACTGGTGGAGCGTCGCGCCCTTCCACTCCGTGGTGTTCGGCGGGATGGCCCGCAACATCACCCGTACCGCCGCCGCACACGCCAGCCGCGCAGAAGCCACCCGCTGAGCCGCCGAGGTCCGTGCGGCGTACGCCCACGACCGTGCCCGATGGCTCCGAACGGGTACACGTATCAGCATACAATAACGCAACGTAGTGAATCCCTACGGACGGTCATGGACTCGTCGATCCCCGTTTGCTTGGGTCGCAGCCATGTCCACGCATACGAGGCTTCGTGCCTGTGCCGTGGCAGCGGTCGCCCTCGTCACCGCCGCCACACCCCTGATCGCCACCGGCTCCGCGTCCGCCGCCCCCGAGCCGGGGCCGTCCGTCAGCACGGGAGCCACCCGTGCCGAGCCCGCGCCGCTGCGCCGGGCCGCAGCTCCGATCCCGGGGCAGTACATCGTCACCCTGAAGAAGGGGGCGAGCCCGGAGTCCGCAGTCAAGGAAGCGGCCCCCTCGGTGGAGCCGATCTTCACCTACTCCGCGGCGCTGAACGGCTTCGCCGCCAAGCTCACGCCCGCCGAACTGGCCGCCGTGCGCGCACTGCCGAGCGTCGAAGCGGTCGAGGAGGACGGCACCGCCGCCGGAGGCCCCGTCGAGGCGCCGGAACCCCAGTACCACGCGTACAGCTGGGGCCTGGACCGCATCGACCAGCCGTACCTGCCGTTGAACCAGGAGTTCGACGTCAACGGCAGCGGCGTCGGCGCCACCGCGTACATCATCGACTCCGGCATCGACTACGGTCACCCCGAGTTCGGCGGGCGGGCCGTCTTCGGCTTCGACGCCATCGGCGACGGCCAGGCCGGCGCCGACTGCGCCGGGCACGGCACCCACGTCGCCGGCACCGTCGGCGGCGCCACCTACGGCGTCGCCCGCCAGGCGCGCCTGGTCAGCGTGCGCGTGCTGGGCTGCAACAACCGCGGCGCGTGGTCCGGCATCATCGCAGGCTTCGACTGGGTGGCGCGCAACGCCCGCCAGCCCGCCGTCGTGAACGCCTCCCTCGGCGGCGGCCGCAACCAGGCCGTCAACGACGCCGCTGCCAACGTCGCCAACCAGGGCGTCCTACCGGTCGTGGCCGCCGGCAACGACGGCAAGGACGCCTGCGACTACTCGCCGGCCAGCGCCTCGGGCGTGCTCACCGTCGGCGCGACCGACCACAACGACGTCGAGACCGACTTCAGCAACTTCGGCTCCTGCCTGGACGTGTACGCCCCCGGCAAGGCCATCTTCTCGGCGAAGCTCGGCGGCGGCAGCATCGCGCTCGACGGCACCTCGATGGCCAGCCCGCACGTCGCCGGCGTCGCGCTGCTGTACAAGGCCGCCAACCCCGCGGCCAACCCGGCGCGGGTCTCCCAGTGGCTCCTGGAGCAGTCCACCAAGGACATCCTCACGGTGAGCAAGACCTCACCCGACCGACTCCTCTACGCGGGCGGGATCTGACCGCCACCGCCTTTGGCGGGCTTTGCGCCCCGGCCGCCGTACCCACGGCGCCCGGGGCGCCCCCTTTTGGCTGGATTCAGCCGCCTGTGACCTGACGGTCATGCAACCTCCCCACTTCCTGCACGTGGTTGTATGAGCAGCTCTGCACCTCGTAGCAGAATGGGCGCGTCGACGGGCCCGACAGGTCGAGGCCCCGACCCCGGCTGGTTCGCGTCGCTGCGCGGCGCGCCCGGCGAGGGGCGGGAAATGGCCGAAAGGGGCCCGCCGGCCGCACAGCGCACCACCAACGGGGAGGAGGTCCCGCCATGGCGTGGGACGAATGGGAACAGCTGAAGTCGGACGCTGCGGAGCGGCAGTCGACCCAGATGCAGTTGAACCGGGTGCCCGACGAGCCGGGCGACGGCAAGTCGCTGGCCACGAACAGCCAGGGCGACCTCAAGGTCGACCAGCAGCACCTGGCCAAGGTGGGGGACCACGCGTACAAGCTCTACAACCGGCTGTGGAACGAAGCGCGCGTCCACGAGCGGAACACGGACGGCGCCGGCACCGACCTCACGACGCAGGGCTTCGAGCTGGGCGGCGCCCTGTCCCACGTCAGCATCAAGTGGGCCTCCTCCCTCGCGGACCTGATGGACGCCTGTGCGCACATCTCGAACCACATGGACTTCACGAAGAACGCGCACGCCGGCGACGAGACGTTCATCGAGCGCCGCATGAGCAGCATCACCGCGTTGGAGTCCGGCTTCGACGAGCGCGCGGGCGCCCCGGGCAAGCGCAACGACGTCTACGGCGAGGACGAGAAGAAGAAGGACGACAAGTAATGGACTTCGACACTCTCCTGCACGCCAACTTCGGCAAGCTCGACGCGGCCGTCTCGGACTGGAACACCCTCGTCGGCAATCTGGAGAAGCTGGACACGGACGCCAAGGACGGGCTCAAGAAGACCGCCTTCGGCGGCGACTGGCGGGGCGTGAACTCGGACGTCACGCGCAAGTTCATCAGCAAGACCGTCGGGGAGTTCGCGGACGCCCACACCCAGGCCGACTCCATCCGCAACATCCTCCGCGACACCGCCAGTGAGCTGCGCACCTTCAAGGGCGATCTGACCGAGGCGATATCCAACGCCCAGAACCGGAACATCTCCGTCCGCCCGAACGGGACGGGTTTCATCGTCCGGGCCGTCGACGGCGACGCCGGCAAGGACGTGAAGCAGGGCGACGTCGACTCGGTGCGCGACCAGATCAAGGGCATCCTCGACAAGGCCAGCGAGAGCGACAGCACCGCGGCACGGGTGCTGCGGTCGCTGGTCGACCAGGCGGACAAGGGCTTCGGCGACGCCTCGTACAAGGACCGCGACCAGGCGGCGGACGCCGTGAAGACGGCCGAGGACCTCGCGGAGCTGGCGAAGAAGGACCCCAGCAAGCTCACCGTCGAGGAGTTCGACCGCCTCAACGCCGGGCTCGCCAAGTACAACAAGGACGACCTCTTCGCCGAGGCGTTCGCGCAGAAGCTCGGCGCCCAGGGCACCCTCGACTTCTGGGCGAAACTCAACGACGCGAACGCACGCGACTTCCCCATGGACGGGAAGCGGCTGGACCAGTACTCGGAGCTGCAGAAGAACCTCAGCCTGACCCTGGCCAACGCCACCCAGAGCGCCTCCCCGGAGATGTCCTCCTGGAAGACGGACATGCTGATCGCGGTCGAGAAGCCGGTGAACGGGGTCTCCGGCTACGTGGTGATGAGCAACCTCATGCGCTGGGGCGACTACGACGACGACTTCCTGACGAGCTACGGCTCGGGCATGATGGCCAAGGAGCAGGAGGGCGTCCGCAACGGCCGCAGCCCCGACCAGATCTGGGGCTACAACGGCGGCGGTCTGTGGCCGCACCTGAACTCCACGGGCACCGACCACGGCTTCGACCCGATGACCGGCTACATGAAGGCCCTCTCCAACAGCCCGGACGCCGCGACGCAGTTCTTCAACTCGGAGTTCATCGACAAGGACGCCGACGGCAACCCGTACAAGCGCGACACCGACGGCAACGGCAAGAAGGGCCACGTCGACCTCACGAACTTCCAGTACCTCTTCGAGGAGCGGGACTGGATGCGCGAGCAGGACTCCAAGGGCGACGAGAGCATCTCCGGCAAGAACTACCTGGCCGCCGCGCTGGAAGCCGCGACGACGGGCCACCCGGCCGGCGAACTGCCGACGTCCGAGACGGTCGCCCACTCCAAGGAGCAGGCGGACCTGTACAAGAGCGTCGTCGAATCGGTGTCGAAGAAGCCCGACCTCCTCACCGGCAACGGGTACATGTCGGACAGTTTCGGTCAGATGACGGCGGAGTACATGCCGGACATCAACCGTGCCCTCGCGCCCGAGCAGGAGAGCAAGGCCGATCTGTTCATCGCCCCTGGTGCGGCCTCGGAGCTGAAGGAGAGCGATGTGACGCGCTTCCTCTACACGCTCGGGCGCAACCCCGAGGGCTATGCCGCCGTCACCCTCGGTCAGCACAACTACTCCTCGAACCTCTTCGAGTACCACGCGGCCAATCCGAACACCTTCATCCCGGACGAGAAGGCCCTTAGCGCGTTCGAGCGGGTCGGTGAGGTCTCCGGCGAGGTCCAGGGCATCCTGGGCAGCGGTCGTGCCTACGAGTCGGAACTGCAAGGCGGCGAGCAGGACGCCAAGTACAACGACGCGTTGGACAAGGCCAGCGAGTGGGGTGGCGCGCTGGCTGGCACCGGTATTGGCCTGCTCGTGGCGCCGACCGCCGGGCCCGGTGCCGTCATCGCGGGTGACCTGGCGGGAACCTTCGCCGGAGAGGCCATCAGCGCCATCACCGGCGGAATGAAGAAGGACAGCACGGACGACGTCATCTTCCGCAACGGCAAGGAATGGGACGATACCTCCACGGAGACGTACCGCCTGCTGGAGCGCCAGGCCACCGCGGCGGGCGAGGCCGCCGGGTCCGGCGACATCGCGCGGGAGCGCAAGGTGGCCGCCGCGGCGGAGGACGGTTTCAACAACGCCGGGACGAATGTCGGAAGGTACCTCAACGGCGAGGGGGTCCCCCAAGCCTTGGAGACGAAGAAGTGAACATGCGTAAGAAGCGGGTGACCGCTGGTCTGGCCGTCGCGGCCGTCGTGGTGGGTGGTGGTGTGTACTACGCGGCGGGGGGCCCTCCCTTCGGCGCGGACGCCACCGTCAGCGCGGGCCAGATGTGCAAGCAGGTCGGTCCGGCGGAGGCGGCCGCGGAAGTGCTGAACAAGGCGCTTCCTGCCAGCGGCTCGTACGCGGTGGGCTCGAACACGACGAAGAGTCGTATCGACGACCGTGACGGCTACACCACCTACTGTTCCGTCGACAACGCCGACAAGAGGTCGGTCTTCGACCTGCAAGTCGAGATGCGCCGGTACGACTCAGTGGACGACTGGTTCGCGCACGCCGCGATCGACGAGGACTACCTTCCGAAGGGCGAGGTCCGGAAGTTCGGCCCGGAGGACAGGGGGCGACTCTCTCCCCGGGCCGGAATGTTCCTGCTGCCGTGCGCGTCCAAGGAACAGTCCCCGGGAGGGCAACGCGATCTGCACGTGTCTCTCCGGTTCCCCAAGGGGACCCGCGTCGACAGCACGGATGCTTCGCGTGAGGCTGTGAAGGAGTTGCTGATCGCGACGGTGAAGCAGAGCCACACGGACGCCAAGTGCGATCTGCCCTTGGCTCTGTCCTGACGCGCTGAACGGCGGGTACGGCTCGGGTCTTCTCGGTCCCGAGCCGTACGCAACGCATCGACGATGGTCCCCGATGGGGTTCCTGGAATGAGAAGCGTGACGAGGATGCGCAAGAAGCGCGTGATCACCGGCGCGGCCGTGGCCGCGCTCGTGGCGGGCGGCGGTGTGTACTACGCGGCCGGGGGGCCTCCGTTCGGCAAGGACGGCACCATCAGCGCGGACCAGGTGTGCAGTGACTTCGGGTCGGCCGACGCTGCCGCCGAGCAGTTGAACAAGCTGCTCCCGGCGAGTGAGTCGTACTCGGTGGACTCGAGGAAGAACCTCCGAGTGCAGACCAGGGACGGGTTCACCAGCAGTTGCTTCATCTCCGGCGACGGGAAGCAGGTGCTGTCCCTGGTGTCCGAGTTGCGCAACGGCGAGTCGCTGGACGAGTGGGTCGACCACGTGAGCGTCGGCACGGACTACCTCCCGAAGGAGGAGACGAGGAAGTTCGGCCCGGGGGACCACGGACTGGTCTCCCGCAAGGCCGCTTCGATCCTGGTGCCGTGTGTTTCCGAGAAGCAGGACCCGCGGATGCCACGGAACCTCGGGGTGTCCCTGCGGCTGCGGGAAGGAACCCGGATGGAAGGCGGCGACGCGATACGTGCCGCCGCCAAAGAGTTGGTGACCGCGGCGGCGAAGCAGGCCCACGAGAAGGCCGAGTGCGACGTGCCCTTGGAGCTGTCCTGACGCACGACACGGCGGGCTGACGCCCCGGGGGTACGCCCCGGGGCGTCAGCCCGCTCAGCTTCTGCTCGGTCGCCGACGGAGCTTCCGCGTCGCCCCAGACAGCGCCGCGTCCAACTCCGTCAGCTTCAGCGGCCGGGCGAGCAGCGCGAAGAGCAGTCCTATGACGGCCGCACCGGCGATGGCCGCGGCCACCGGGCCCGCAGCGGATGCCGCCCGGGTCGTCAGATGGCCCAGTGCGGTCGCCGGCACCGCCGCCAGCAGCAGGCGGAACAGGGCTGCCGCCGAGGCGGAGTGCACCATCGGCTTGTGGCGCCAGGGGCGGGGGCGGCCGGAGTGCTTGCCGCGCACGTCGCCGTGGCGCGGCACGAGACGGCGCCGCAGCACCAGTGCCGTCGCCATCCACCCCACGGCGAGCGCCACCGAGTACGCCCCGGCCATGCCCGTGACCGCCCAGCGCGCCGGCAGCACCGCGTACGCCACCACCGCCAGCCCCGCGTTGAGCGCGACGATCACCAAGTTGAGCAGGAAGGGCGTACGGGTGTCCGACAGCGCGTAGAACGCGCGGGACAGCACGTACTGGCCCGAGAAGGCGACCAGTCCGGGGGCGAACGCCATGAGGATGCCCGCCATCAGCACCACGTCGTCGGGGTCGGTCTGCCCGTACCCGTACACCACCGCCATCACCGGCTGCGCCAGCGCGAGCAGCGCGCAGGCCGCGGGGACGATGAGGGCGCCGCTGGTCCGCAGGGCGTACGACACGTCGCGACGCACTGCCAGCGGGTCGCCGTCGGCCGCGGCCCGGCTCATCCGCGGCAACAGCGCCGTGACCAGGGAGACGGTGATGATGCCGTGCGGCACTGCCCACAGGGTGTACGCGTTGTTGTACGCGCTGAAGCCCGCGCCGCCGTCGATGCCCAGCGCCGACGCCCGCGCGCCGGCCTTCGTCGCCAGCCGGGTGACCACCCAGTACGCGGCCTGGTTGGAGAGCACCAGCAGCACCAGCCAGCCCGCCGAGCGCAGCGGCCGGGTCAGCCCGCTGCCGCGCCAGTCGAAGCGGGGGCGCCAGCGGAAGCCGGCCCGGCGCAGGGCGGGGGCGAGCGCCAGGGCCTGCACCGCGATGCCCGCGGTCGTGCCCGCGCCCAGGAGCGTCGTCTCCGCGTCGGTGAGGGTGCTCCCGCCGTTCGCCGCCGTCCCCAGGTAGAGGCCGAACACCGCGATGACGACCACGTTGTTCAGGACCGGCGTCCACATCATGGCGCCGAACCGGCCGCGGGCGTTGAGCACCTGGCCGAGGATGGTGAACAGCCCGAGGAAGAAGATCTGCGGCAGGCAGTAGCGCGCGAAGGCGACCGTCATCTCGGCCTGTTGGCCGCTGTAGCCGGTGTACGCCTCGACGATGGCGGGGGCCGCCCACACCGCGGCCGCGGCGAGCGCCAGCAGCGCCACCGTGCAGACGGTCAACAACCGGTCGGTGTACGCGGCTCCGCCGTCCTCGTGCTCCTTGGCGGCGCGCACCAACTCCGGCACGAAGACGGCGTTGAGCGCGCCTCCGACCAGCAGCATGTAGACGATGGTGGGGACGGCGTTCGCGACGGCGTACCCGTCCGCCGTCATGCCGATGCCGAGCGCCGCGGCGACGACCGAGGCGCGTACGAACCCGGTCGCCCGGGACACGAGGGAGCCGGCCGCCATGATGGCGCCGCTCCGGGCTACTGAGGAGCCGGGCTGCGGACCGCCGCCCTTCGCGGCCACGCCTTCCGCGCGTTCCGCGCCTGCGCCCGCCGTTCCGTCGCCTTCCGTTGTCGCGTCGTCCGTTACGTCGTCGCTGTCGTCCCGACCCGGCCCCCGCTGCGCCGGCACTGTCGCAGTCGTCGGCGTCCCGGACGGGCCGGGCGTTCCCGAAGCGGTGTGTCGTCGGCGATTCCGCCCAAAGGTCTTCCCCATGTCCCCAGATGTCCCCAGCGTTTCCACGAGACGCCCCCGGCGCCGGACTTGCAACAGAGCAGCCGTACGAACGATCCACGGGGCGAGTGTGGAGAGTACCGCGCACCGTTCGAGCCCCGACGCACCGCCCGGCGAGCAGTGAATGTGACGGAATGATGACCGTTTTTCATCAGTGCCTGTTACACAGCCATTACGGCCTTCACCTGCGCTTTTTCGGCATTAGAGTCACGGATGTCCGCTGGTTCCGCACACTTACCGACTTCTGACGGAGGTCTCCGTTGCGCCCGATATCCGCGCGCCCCGTACGTCACCGCTCCGCGCGCCTCGCGGTTGCGGCTGCCGTACTCGCCCCGCTCGCGCTCACCGCCTGTTCCTCGGACGACTCCGCGACGGCGTCGGACGGGAAGGCGAAGGGGGTCAAGGACGGCGGCAAGCCCGCCACCGTGACGGTGACGCCCAGCGGACAGCAGGTCAAGCCGGGTGAGCCGGTGCGCGTCACCGCCCAGGGCGGCAGCCTCGCTTCGGTGACCGTGACCGACGGCAAGGGCGCGACGCTGAAGGGCAAGCTGTCGGAGCAGAACACGGTGTGGACCTCGGACCGCAAGGCTGCGCCCGGCAGCACCTACCAGGTGACCGCGGAGACGAAGACCGAGGGCGGCACGGCGGACACCCAGAAGGCGTCGTTCACCACGGCGAAGGCGGAGAAGGTCAACAAGGTCAACTGGTGGCCGGGGGACAAGACCACCGTCGGCATCGGCCAGCCGATCTCCCTCGTCTTCGACGAACCCGTCAAGAACAAGGCCGAGGTGGAGAAGCAGCTCAAGGTCACCACGTCCAACAACACCGAGGGCTCCTGGGGTTGGATCAAGGACTGGACCGGCAAGGACCGGGTGGACTGGCGGCCCAAGGAGTACTGGAAGCCCGGCACCAAGGTCACCGTCAACGCCGAGCTGAACGGCACCGACTCCGGCCCCGGGGGCGGCTGGTTCGTCCGCGACTACCCCGTCTCCTTCACCATCGGCTCGCAGCAGGTCGTCAAGGTCGACCTGGACAACAAGAAGCTGACGCTGGAGCGCGACGGCAAGCAGGTCCGCACCATCCCGGTCTCCGGCGGCACGCCCGGCGGCGAGAAGCGCTCCTGGCGGGGCACCACGGTGCTCATGTCCAAGGAGGGCACCATCAACATGAACTCCGAGACCGTCGGACTCGGCGACGCGTACAACAAGATGGTCGACTACTCGATGCGGCTGACCTGGTCCGGGATGTACGCGCACGCCGCGCCCTGGAACGCGTCCTACTTCGGCCGTGCGAACAAGAGCTCCGGCTGCATAGGCATGAGCACCGGCGAGGCGTCGTCCTTCTACAAGCAGGTCCAGGTCGGCGATCCCTTCGTGATCACCGGCAAGGACACCAAGGGCGTGCCCGACCTCGGCAACGGGTTCAGCAACTGGAACCTGTCGTGGGAGGAGTGGCAGAAGCTGAGCGCCGTGCGCTGAGGCTCCGCGCCACGACGCACGCGAGCGGACGCCGCACCGAAGGCACTGGCCTTCGGTGCGGCGTCCTTACTGTCAGGGCGTCCCCGCCCGATCGCGCCGGCGGGCGGCCCGGCTCACTCCGCGGTCATCACCGCGGCGAGCCGCAGGTGCGGCGCGGCCTCCGCCGGGCGCCCCTGGCGCTCCAGCGTGCGGCCGAGCATCAGGTGCGCGTAGGACTCGACGGGGTCGAGCTCCAGCACGCTCCGCAGCTCACCCTCGGCCCGGCCGAGCTGGGCGGAGTGGTAGTAGGCGCGGGCGAGCAGCAGCCGCTGCGCCACCTGCCCCGGCGCCTCCTCGACCAGCCCGCGCAGGATGCGCGCGGCCGTCAGGTACTCCTTGGCGTCGAAGAACAACTGCGCACGGTCCCACCGCTCGGCGGCGGTGCCGAACTCGTAGTAGGTCTCGCTCACTGGTCCTCCTTCGCTCGGGCCGTCCTGCTCGGGCCTTCGTGTGGCATCAACGGAGGATGGTAGTTGAATATTCCACTACGCTTCGAAGCGTGGGGAGTGCCCGCCGAGAGCCCCACGGGAATAGGTTGACTGCCATGAGCAATCTCGATCGTCAGGCCGCCCTCTCCGTCTGCGGCGGCCGCGGCTTCGTCGTCGCCGAGCCCGTGCGCGAGCTCCTCAGTCCGCGCCGCGTCCCGCTCGGCGAGTCCACCGAGGTCCGCCGGCTGCTGCCGAACCTCGGCCGCCGGATGGTGGGCGCCTGGGCCTTCGTCGACCACTACGGCCCCGACGACATCGCCGACGAGCCCGGCATGCAGGTGCCGCCCCATCCCCACATGGGACTCCAGACCGTGAGCTGGCTCCACGAGGGCGAGGTGCTGCACCGCGACAGCACCGGCAGCCTCGCCACGATCCGCCCCCGCGAGCTGGGCCTGATGACCTCGGGCCGGGCGATCAGCCACTCCGAGGAGAGCCCCCGCTCCCACGCGCGCTTCCTGCACGGCGCCCAACTGTGGGTGGCGCTCCCCGACGCCCACCGCCACGTGGAGCCGCACTTCCAGCACCACTCCGACCTGCCCACGGTCACCGCACCGGGCCTCACCGCCACGGTCATCCTCGGCTCGCTCGACGGGGCGACCTCGCCCGGCACGACGTACACGCCCATCGTCGGAGCGGACCTCGCCCTGGCGCGGGGAACGGACACGGCGATCCCGCTCGACCCCGATTTCGAGTACGCCGTGCTATCGATGTCCGGCGAGGCGCACGTCGACGGCGTACCGGTCCTGCCGGGCTCCATGCTGTACCTCGGCTGCGGCCGCGCCGCCCTCCCGATCCGCGCCGAGTCCGACGCGGGCCTGATGCTCCTGGGCGGCGAGCCCTTCGAGGAGGAGCTGATCATGTTCTGGAACTGGATCGGCCGCTCGCAGGAGGAGATCGTGCAGGCGCGCCAGGACTGGATGACGGGCACTCGCTTCGGCGAGGTGAAGGGCTACGACGGCGATCCCCTGCCCGCTCCGGAACTCCCCCCGGGGACGCTGAAGAAGCGCGGACGAGTGCGCTGAGCTGGGGTTTTGCGAGGGGGAGCGGGTGCGTGATCCGGCCGGCCGGTGTGGCGCCGGGGGAGTGGGTGCGATGTGTCGACCGTGCCCCCGTCACCCCGTCACCCCGTCCGCCCGGGGCGGGTCCTTCCCTACTTTGGTCTTCTGTGGTCGAGTCAGGTGTACCCAATGCTGACTTTGGTGACGGGTTGTCAGGTCATGGGCTTCTGTCCGCACCTCTGCTTCCCGTCGACGGCGCCCGACGTGGCGGGGGAACAGCTCGTCCGAGCCGCGAGGCGGACGGTCGGTTGAGAAGAGGTGACGAGACCTGCGGAAGCAGGCTCCTACGCGATTGTGGAAGACCTACAAACGATCCAACGGCGAGCCGTGACCAGGGGATGCACACAGCGGGTCTTCCACACGGGCAAACGGATCAGTTGGCTTCGGGAGGCTGATCAGTGCTCGGCTTTCGCGGTTCGGGACATCAGTTCCTTGACGGCGCTCTGGGGGGAGATGCCGTCGTGGATGATGCGGGACATCGTCTCGACGATGGGCATGTCGACGTGGTGGCGCCGGGCGAGGCCGAGCACGGATGTGCAGGAGGTGACGCCCTCGGCGGGGATCGCGTCGACCAGTTCGGGTCGGCGTGCCCACAGGGTGACGTCGCATCCGGCGTCGGCGAGGATCAGCGCGAACGCCGTGCCCCAGGATCCTGATCCGAAGACGGCAACACGCGTTGGCACCGGATAGCTCCCGTTCCGTTGGTTGTCTGATCACGTCGTAGCGTGACGCCCAGGGGCACCCGGTGCGGCCGCGGGTGAACTTCCGCGGCGAGCTGGTGTTCGTCCGAGCGTTCTACCAGGACATCGCCCGCTGGGCCGCCGACGACCCGGCGCGGTGGGCGCCCTGGGTGGCGCCGTGCCCGATCAAGGCGAACGAGTGCGCGACGAAGAAGTCCCGCTCCGGGGTGAAGTTCCGAGTGGACCAGCGGCCCCGGACCCAGCTGCTACTGCTGCCCGCCTTGCTTTGCGCCGTCGACCGGCAGCACAAGGACGCCGAGGTTCGCATCGCCGCGGCTCGCGCGACGCCCGCCGGTGGACGGTTCCTCGTTGCCGAGGAGGAGTTCGAGCGCTGCGGGTCCGGGCAGGTCCGCCGCGTCTACGTCACCGAGGTGGCCACCGGCACGCGGTGGAACCTGACCCACGAGGAGGAGGCTGCGTCCGTCGGATAGGCACGTCGGCCAGCCATCCCCACCTCCCCTACGTGCAGGAACTACCAAGTCGCCTGCCCTGAACAGGGCTTCTCAGACAGCCACTAGGAGGATCGGATATCGCGGCGTACGGCGTCGAGGTAGTCGGTGACGGCTCGGTGGTTCTTGGTGAGGCATTCGATTTTTTCGGCCATGCGGTCGCGTTCGTGTTCGAGCGTTGCGACCATGTCTGGCGTGACGTAGGGCATGTGGATCGTGCGGGGGGTGTTCAGGCAGGGCAGGATCTGCTTGATGATCCGTGTGGGCAGCCCTGCGTCGAGCAGGCCGCGTACCTGGAGAACCCGGTCAACGACGTACTCCTCATAGTCCCGGTATCCGTTGGGCAGTCGATCTGACGCGATCAGTCCCTGCTCCTCGTAGTAGCGCAGCAACCTCACCGGAGTCCGCGTGCGCGTCGACAACTCACCGATCCGCATATCGCTCTCCTCGCCCTCTGCGGCTGGCGTCGTGTGACTCAGCGGACACCGACTTGACCCTCACACTGATGTCACCCTTCGATCATAAGGCCATGACACGAACACATGCTGTGGCATCTCCCTCGATAACGAACGCCCGGCTCCCACTGGCGGGTCTTCTGGCCTTGGCCGCCACCGGGTTCATCACGCTCCTGACCGAGACGATGCCAGCCGGGCTGCTTCCCGGGATGAGCCGAGACCTGGGTGTGAGCGAGAGTGCTGCCGGGCAGAGCGTCACCGTCTTCGCGATCGGGGCGATCCTCGCCGCGATCCCGCTCACCAAGGCGACGATCGGCTGGCCGCGCCGACACTTGCTGCTGGTGGCGATCGCAGGATTCGCGATCGCCAACACCGTCACCGCGCTCTCCGAGAGCTTCGCACTCACGCTAGCCGCCCGGTGCCTCGGCGGCATCGTCGGCGGGTTGCTCTGGGCGCTGTTGGCCGGGTACGCGGTACGGATGGTTCCCTCACATCAGCGCGGCAAGGCAATGGCGATCGCGATGGGGGGCGCAATCGTTGCCCTGTCCGTCGGAGTTCCTGCTGCGGCGTTTCTGGCCAAGCTCGTCGAGTGGCGATACGCGTTCGGGATCATGACAGTCCTCACGCTCGCGTTGATCGTGTGGGTCGTCGCGGCGGTGCCGAACTTCTCCGGACAGCCCAAGGGCTCGCGGCTCCCGCTCACCCGTACCTTCCGCATTCCCGGCGTAGCGCCCGTGCTCTTCGTGACCCTCACGTTCGTGCTCGCCCACAGCATGCTCTACACCTACATCGCCCCGTTCCTCAAGCCGCTGGGCATGGCAGGTCAAGTCGACGCCGTGCTGCTCACCTTCGGTCTGGTGTCGCTGGTGAGCATCTGGATCGCCGGAGCGCTCGTCCATCGGCACCTGCGCCTCCTCATGATCCTCGCGTGTGTGCTCTTCGCGACATGCGCGCTGCTGCTCGGCATCTTCTCCGGCGTGCCTTCACTCGTCTACGCCAGCGCAGCGCTCTGGGGGCTCGCGTTCGGCGGCACCTCTACCCTGTTGCAGACCGCAGTCGCCGAAGCAGCAGGCGACGCCGGCGATGTCGCCCAAGCACTCCTCACCACCGGATGGAACGTCGGAATCGCCGGTAGTGGCATCATCGGAGGCATCGTCCTCAGCGGATTGGGTGCATCCTGGCTGAGTTGGGTCACGCTCGCACTGCTCGTCCCTGCACTCGCCACGGTGCTCGCGGCCCACAAACACGGGTTCACCAAGGGAGAGCTCGGCAGCCGCTAAACCACCGCTGCCCCTGACTGAGACACGGGAGTAAAACCCAGTGGATCGCTCATGGGCCCGGCCCGCCGTTTGTCGTAGGGCTGGGGCCGTGGCGTTTGGGGGGAGCGGGGTTGGGTGCGCCGGAGGGGGTCAGGGGACCTGTGGAGGGTTGGGGTGGTCGCTGAGCCAGTGCTGGAGTTCCCGGTGCCGGTACTGATACGCCGCCCCGCTGTACCGCAGCAGTCCCGCTTTCACCGCCCAGTCCAGGAACCGGCCGAGCCGGAACGGCAGGCGCCCGCGTGACCAGAGCAGGAACACGAGGTACCGCCGCGAAGCGACGCCGCCGAGCGCGGTCATGGACACGAAGATGAGGAGGATCCCGAACATGCTGAAGTCCGGGATCGAGACCTGCGTGCTGAAGTCCCAGACCTTGCCCACGTGCTCGCGCGTGATCGGACTCGTGGCTAGAGATGCGACCGTGAGCACGATCACGAGCGCTCTCACGTCCACGCGTCGGAACGGGGAAGCGAACACGGTGATGGTAATGAGCGCGAGCACTGAAGCGAGCACGACGAGGATGCCCGAGTTCATGACCGCGAACCCGTCTGTGACCTTGCCGGCGCCTGCGCCGGCGGTCCCGAGCGCGATCGCACTCGGAACCCCAATTGCCGTTCCGAGAAGAGCGTCGTTCCTGATGGCGGACCGCCCCCCGGGGCTCGCACCCGGCTCGGTCCTGAACCCGGAGATCGTCACGACCCCGATCACGCCTGCCATCGCGATCGTCGTCCCGAGGTCTCTCCCACCGATGGCATTGCCTCCGATCGCGGCCAGGCACACGCCCGCCAGCCAGCCCGCGAATCCGGGTGTGAGCACGGTCGTCCGGAAAGGCCGGAACGGGAACGTCCAGCGCTGTGGCGCCTCCATGCGGTGGGGGAGGTATCCAGCCGCGGCGGCAACCAATACCCCGAACAGCCAGAGCGCTGGTCCTGATGTGAAGGCGAGGGGGAGGGTGATGAACGCGCCGAGGAGCGCGACCCCCGCCTGGACCCGTTTCCGTCCGGCGACGGGCCACAGTTCGTGCAGGAGCAGGTCGGTGGCCTCCGGGCCCCGGGTGGCCGTGCGCGTTTGGGCCCTGCCCGCTGTGGTGGGGGCGAGGTGCCGGGTGAGGTGGTGGAGCCACCGGTGGACCTGGTCGGCCTCGTATCCGTGAGATGCGACGGCGGTACGGGTGGCGGCGGGGATGTAGCGGGCGAGGAGATGGGAGTCCACCGCCCCGGCGTCGGGAAGCGCGAGGAGTTCGCCGGGGTCGCCGTCGTGGTGGTAGACGGTGGCGGTCAGGCCGAGCCGCCACGGTGTGGACAGCACCCCGGCCAGCATCCCGCCGGGTTCGGCAGCGAGGTGCTCGGTGAGTGGCCGCCATCGCGCCGGGTCCAACGCACGGCCCGTGAGGTAGGCATGTGCGTCCGCGGAGTCGACGGGGTCGATCGAGATACGGGCCGCGTCCACGACCGCGATGTGCGAGGCGAGTGCGTCGTAGTGCCCGGCACGGCAGGTCAGCACCAACGGCCCCGCCGCCCGGCTCCGCTGATACGCGTTCAGCGCCTCCACCACCGCTGTGGCCCGCGGTGCGCGTGGATCGGGCCGGCCACCGGGGCCCGCGGCGTCCATCTCGTCCAGGCCGTCCAGCACCGGTAGCACCAAACCGTGGCGGACCAACCCCTCAGCCATGTACTTCGGCCGGTTGTACGCTTCCACCAGCCACGTCTGGAGCAACTGGGGCAAAGTCTGCCGGTCGGTGTCCCACCGTGACAGCGGAATCCGCACCGGCACGGGATCGTCTTCGGCGCGGCTTTCGACCAGGGCGAGCAGGAGTTCCAGGACGGAGACGGTCTTCCCGGCCCCCGCAGCCCCCGTGACGACCAGCCGCAGCGGCTTCGTCGCACGGTAGAAAGCGGCGATGTCCGGAACCGCTGGCCCTCCAGGCCCATCCGTGAACAAGCGCCCCGCGCCCGGCGCGGCAGCCGACCGGGCCATGCCCGACGGCACGAGGCGGTAGGCGAGGTTGATCTCCTGTACATCGCCCCCGAGCAACTGCCGCCGGACCGCGCCCTCTTCGTTCCTCATGTCCGCGGCCAGCGTCTTCGCCCACCCGCTGACGAGTGCCGCGTCCGCGAACGCGGCCGTATCGGCCTGCGACTGCTTCCACAGCGCGACGACCGCCACCAGTCCCGTCACCACCGTCAGCGCGAGCGCCAACAACCCCGCGGTGTCGGCCGTCTCCAGACCACCGTGGCTGAGCTGCCGTACGACGTACACCGCGCTGGCCACCGCCACCACACCGCACACCACACAGGCCAGCAGCCACACATGCCGCCGTCGGCTCCCTCCGAGTCGCGTCACGTTCCGATCCTCCACCACCCGCCCCCGCCATGCTGTCGCTTCGCGCATTCGTGACGGGACTGACGGAAACCCACCCCCGCCCCTGGACCACTGCAAGCCCGGAGAAGCCGAGCAGGGCAGGAGTGCTGCTCATCGCCATGAACGTGCCCGGCCCGGTACCGCCTCAGCGGAGTTTCGCGCCCAGGACGACACGGGACGCCGGCCCCAGGAACGTCGGCCACGCACTGCCCGCCGGCGGCGGGCCGGCCGGGTGGGCGCTGCCGCCGGTCCCGCACGGCGTCCGGTCTCGCCCTGGCCGCCCTCGCCGCTCCACCCCGATGACACGGTACGAAACGCAGCGCGCGGGAAGCCGGAGCGCTGGGCGGATGCGGCCGCCCGACTCGGCGCCGGTTGGATCTGGCTTCTCACCGCCCACCGGTCGACCCCGACGTCTGGATGGGCCGGTCCGGCTGGTGCCAGGCCAGGGGAGGTCTCAGTGTCTGTGGGCGGTTTCCCAGGCTTCGAGGAGGTTCGGGGGGATGCGTCCTCGCATCGGTACGGCATAGCCGTGCTCGCGGGCCCAGGTGCGGATGACCGCGGCGTCGACGGGGGGCGGGGGAGGAGCATCGACGGGTTCGGTCTTGATCAGCACCGGGTGCGAGGGCGTGAACACCGGCGGGGACTGGAGCAGGCCGACGGGGAACTGCGGCACCTGGATTTGACCGGTGAGGACGGACACGAGGAAGTTGGTGATCGTTCCGTGGTGGGCGTACCAGAGCGGGCCTCGGGCCTCGTTGACGGCGATCTGCCAGCTGTCGGGCTCGCTCGTTGTTTCGGTGATCCAGAGGAGGTACTCGCCGTTGCTGGTCACGCCGCAGGCGAAGAGGTGGTCGGGGTGGTGGGGCACGGGATGGGTGTCGTGGTCGTAGTCCGTGCGCAGTTGGGCGCGGATCCGCTCCGGCATAGGGCCGGTGAGGTTCACGTACTCGGTGGGGCCGTGCGGGTGGTAGAGGGTGAGGTAGTCGCAGAACGTTCCGGGCCCGTACCGTTCGGCGAGGGCCTTGTAGTCGTCGGGCAGGCCCGACCCGACGTCGGCCTCGACCTCGCTCCAGTCGATGGTCATCGGCGGGTTCGGGGGAGGACACAGGCGGATCAGGGCGTCCAGGTCGGTCATTCGATTCCCAGTCGGCGTCGGTTCCGCTGCGCTGCGTGGTCGGGGTGTGGTGGCGCTGCCCGGCCGGGCACGAATGGCAGGAGACTATCTCCAACCGCACCGCGCTGCTGAAGTGGAAGAACGGCGACGTCGCGGCATGCCGTGAGTGCGTCGGCTACACAGTCTCCAACACCTACCCGGAGAGTGGGTGCACCGCGATGGTCACGCCGGAGGCAGCGGCGAAGAAGAGGACGCGCTGCTGGAACTGCTACCAGAAGTGGTACCGGAAGAACGAGGCACGGCTGAAGGCCGAGTTGTCGGCGGTGGTCAAGGCTGCTGCCGGCAGGGCGGGCGAACTCCTGGAGACGGTGCCTCTGCCCGCGCACATGCCCGCGCCGCTGGCGACGGAGTGGCAGCGGTGGGCGTCCAAGCACCTCCAAGGCGCCATCGCCGCTGAAGAGATCCTGGGCAACGAGGGAGCATGCGAGGACATGCTGTCCACGGCTCCGCGATGGGCGCGCGGCCGCTGCGGTCGCAGGAGGACGCTGGGCGGGCCGCGGCCGGCGACGTGGTGCTGCGGTTGCTCGACCCAGCGCACTGAGCGGAAGGCTGGCTCTACGTCCGCGCCGGGGGCGCCACGCGCCCGGCGCTGGGGGGCCTCCATGTCTTTCGTCAACTGAGGTGTGGGGTATTGGGTTCGTAGAAGGTGCCGTCGCGGAGCATTGTGAACAGCACGTTGATCCGCTGGCGGGCCAGGCGGAACAGGGCCTGGGTGTGGGTCTTCCCGCGGGCCCGGCAGCGGTCGTAGTAGGTGCGGGAGGCGGGATCGTGTAGGGCGGCGAAAGCGGACAGGAACGTCGCGCGTTTGAGCTGCCGGTTGCCGCCTCTGGGCGCGTGTTCGCCGTGGATCGAGGTCCCCGAGGACTTGGTCGTCGGGGCGAGGCCGGCGTAGGAGGCGAGGTGGGCGGCGGTGGGGAAGCTGGTGCCGTCGCCGACGGTGACCAGCAAGGTGGCGGCGGTCCTGACCGCGACCCCCGGAATCGAGGTTAGGACCGCGGAAAGAGGGTGAGCCTCCAGCAGTTGCCCGATCTGCGCTTCCAGGGCCCGTCGTTGTTCGTGGACGGCCGCGAGCGAACGGGCCAGGGACGGGATCACGACGTCGAGGGTGCCGGTGCCCGGGACCACGACGGTCTGCTCGTCGAGCGCGTCGAACACCTCGTCGATCAGTCGTTGAGTCATCCGCGGAGCCTTGGGCCGGATCACCTCAACCAGCCTGCGACGACCGGCCTTTCGCAAGCTGGCTGGGGATCCGTGGCGTTCCAGGAGCCAGGTCACCGCGGGGTGGTCCAGGCGTGGGCCGAGGACGCGCTCCAGGCTGGGGTGGAACTGGGTGAGCAGGCCGCGTATCCGATTCGAGGTGCGGGTCGCCTCGGCCGCGAGGTCCTGGTCGAAGCACACCAGCACGGTCAGCTCGGCGGTGATCTCATCGGTCAGTTCCAGCGAGCGCAGGGTGTGCGGCATGGTCCGGGCGGCATCCGCGATCACCGCGGCGTCCTTCGCGTCGGTCTTCGCCTCGCCCGGGTAGAGATCGGCGATCCGCCGCATCGACAGGCCGGGCAGGTAGGCGACCTTGCAGCCGACGTCCCGGGCGACCATCAGGGGCAGGGCTCCGATCGAGGCGGGCTGGTCCACGATCACCCAGCATGGGTGCCGAACTTCACCGTCAGCTTGTCGAAGACGGCCCGCAGCTTCGGCTCGCTGTTGGGCAGCTGCTTGTCGAAGACCTTCTTCCCTGCCGGGGTCAGCCCGTGCCCGTGATGGGCGCTCTTGCCGACGTCCAGACCGAGGAAGACGCCCACGTCGTCGATGTCGTTCAACCCATCCTCCCGAACGGGGTTCGTGCGGCGCTGGCCAAGGCGTCGGCGTCGTATGCGCGCATCCACGTTATGCAGACCTGCCGCCCGCGAGCGGCCAGGCATTGCGCCAGGCCAGGGAGGAAGTCGGGGACCAGGACCACGAGGTCGAAGGCGCCCCGGCCGTGACGGACCTCGTCCCTCAGCGGGGTGCCCTTCCTCTGACCCGGCCCGGCGGCCCCGGTGTGGCAGTCAAAGTTCTGCTCGACCAGGTACCCCGCGCTGGGTGCCGGAGCCGAATGCCAAAGGGGTTTCGAGAACGCGCCGGGTGGCGCGGGCGGTTCCTCGGAGACCCACCGTCCCGTGACCCGCTTCACCGTCGGCCTGCGGATCTCGTTCTTGCGCTCGCACAGGAGAGGCACGCGCAGCCCAGCCCGGGCCCACGCGGCGGCGATGCCTCCGGCAACGTAGATGTGTTCGTCTGGGTTGCGTGCGAGGGACTGGACGACCTGTCCGGACAGCCGGTGCACATCGCGGTCCGGGAGGCAGCGAAGAAGAACGGCGCCACCACCAGGAAGCCGAAGCGGCGTCCCACCACCGTCGTACGCCGCGACGGGCGCGAACCGCTCGGGCTCGGTGCGGCGATCGGGACCCGCTGCCGTTCGGTGCGGCGATGAACTGTGCACAGGCCGCGACCAGGTCGATGAACTGGGCACTGTGCTCCATGCGCTCAAGGACCGCGGCCTGATCGTGGGTGAACTGGACCTGCTGGCGGAACCGGCCGAACTGCGCTTCGTCCCGCTGCACTGAGCCACAACAATCACTGCGCTCCTGAACAACCGCGGACGAGACGGATGTGCCAGGGTTGTTTCCGGGGTTCGGACAGGGAGAGCGAGAATCTCGTGCTTTCCACCTATCGCGAGTAAGCAGGGTTATGGGGGTGCGATGTCGGTTCGAGTGCTGGCCGGTGTGGTCGGACGGCGCAATCTGCTGCGCTACTTAGCCGTGGGGGTGGGCGCGGTCGTCGTGTCGGCCTGCAGTGGCAATGGATCTGCCGGCGGGGTGCGTGCGCAGGCCCTGCGGGCGTTCCTGGAGGGAACCTGGGAGTGGGAGGCCAACCGGGACCTCGACGTTGGGGAGCGCACCACATCCGGCAGCATCACTATCGGAGACGGCACCTGGTCTCTGCCGGTGATGTCCGGGACCTGGACCTACACCGACGGCACCCTCGACATCCTCCACGAAGGCCAGGGCAGCCACTTGAAGCTCCTGGAAGTCCCCGGAGAAGTACTGCCCAAAATGAGCAAGTCCCTTGCATGCAGCGGCGAGTTCGGAAGGGTCCAGGCCGCCTACGACGGTACGGAACTGCGGCTTTCGTTCGACGACGACAACCTGGTCCTCAAAGGCACGCGCGTACGACGGGATTGACGGGGTGGCGCGGGAAACGGCCGGGTCCGGTACGGCTGAGATTCCTCTGGACCCGCCGGTTTCCTCGTCCTGACGTACGACCCTCCGCCTGCGCCAGCCCGGACGCCGCCTGCGGTGGACCTCATGGGGGAAGAAATCAAGCGGGCTGCCACGTTGCTCGACTCGATGTCCGTCGACACCTCGTCGACCATTACACGGAGGCCCTGCACGAGGTGATCGAGACGAAGGGCTGCGGGCTCCAGCATCCCGTAGGTGCCGGCGCCCACGACGTAGGCTTGGGTCCGCCCGTCATGGAGTCGCGCGATGACTTTCGGTGGCGGCTCAGGATTCATCCGCTGAGGCTAACGCCCAGCTCAGGAACCTCCTGAGCCGGGGCAGTGTAGGCACGAGCTGGGAAGCATGGTCGAGCACCGCAGTTGGCCCCACTGGACAACTGTTGCACAACCACAGACCGGTTGCTCAGAACAAGGAGTCCCAGAAGTCCTCTTCCGGGTCAGGTTCTTCTGGGTGGAGCATGCAGCGTCTGCACCGCAGGAGTCCTGGTTCGTTGGCGCCCGAGGCAGCGCTCATCCACGGCAGGGCCTCCATGGTGCGCACGCGCTCGTTGTCGGCGAAGGTGTCGACGGTCCGGCGGAGGTCCTCCGGTGCGGATTGGTCGCTGAGGCAGAGCCAGCCGACCGCCGCTGACAGACGGGCTTCGGGGGCCTCCGCCCGGTCGTGCCACCGCTCGCGCAGCCACCTGACAGTCGGCGGGTGCGGGTGGGCCCGAGTGATCTCGGCGGTGGCCAGGAGCAGGGCGGCGCGGACCACGGCGTCGCCTTCAGTGGCGAATGCGTTGGCCAAGGCAGTCCGGATGGTGTGGGTGGGGTCGGCGGCGGTCGCCAGGACGTAGGCGGCGTCGATGCGGACGGTGGGGTCGGAGTCTCCAAGAAGGGGCAGGAGCGTGGAGGTGGCGGTGGTGATCGCGGCTCGGGCGGCGGCCACCGACCAGCCAGCCGGGTAGCCGGTCACCTCGTAGCCGTAGTCGTCGTGGGTATCGGGGGCGTGGCGCCGGGGATCGTTGCGGTGGAGGAGGAATTCCTCGCGAGAGGCGACGCCGTGGTGCCTGGCGCGGGCTGGGCTGGATAGGACAGCGAGGGCGGCGGTGCGGTGTGGGTGGTGGGCGTTGATGGCGAGAGGAATGAGGAACGGCACGGCGAGGGCGGCGGCGGCCCGGCTGTCGTCGGCGCACAGGCCCCTCAGCACACCCGTCGCGTCCACGGCTGGTTCGCCGCCAGCACGCAGGAGGGAAACCGCCTCCCGGACGTCGTGCCCATGGGGGAAGTTACCCCACGGGACGGCATCGAAGTCCAAGCCCTGTCGGGGCTCGGGCAGGATGCCAGCCACCACCGTCCGCACGTCGAACGGACCCCCCGAGAACGCGGCCAGGTCCGCCCCGTCCGTGATCTTCCAGCACATCGCGAACGTCGGATCGGTCCGCCAGTCCTTCACGTCACACCCCAACCGTCGAATCCCCGGAACTTGATCATGGCTGGCCCGGCGGCCCACCGGAAGCCTCTCGGCGGTGATCCACCGGCTCTTTCGGGGCTAAACGTCATGTACAGGGGTAAACCGGAATGCTCAAGGGGTGCCTACCGGGCTCAGTCGCAGGTAGGCGCAGGTGCGGTCGTGCAGATACCGGTCCAGGGCGGTGACGCTGCCGGGCTTGTGGCGGCGGAGGCGGAGGGAGCTCTGCAGGGTGGCGACGAGTCCCTGCCACTCAGTGTTGTAGGGCAGCCGGGCGGTGGGGACGAGGGTGAAGCGTCCGGCGATCTGCTGCCCGCGGGTGCCGTCGAACAGGCCCTCGCGTTCGACGTTGATCCCGGCACAGACGAACGTGGCCGGGATGCGTTCCGAGAAGTGCTCCAGGGTGTCGGCGACCTCGGCTCCGGCCCGGGTCATCAGCGAGATGTTGTGCAGCTCGTCGACTCTACCGACTGCAGGAGCTCGTGAACCGGCTCTGATCGACGGCACCACGGGAGCACGCCTCCACCCCTACGCCGACCTACAGCCCGCGGGCATCCGCTCCGCCGACCTCACCCGCCTCGGCCACACCAGCCCCGGGAGCGCCGGATGACCACTAGCAGCTCGCCGCGGACGCCGCGCGCGATCCTGCGCATCCACTTCCACCCTCCCGACCGCAGCGAAGGGCTCTACGAGCACCTGCTCGCCGTCCTCTGCGGGATCAGCTCCCGGATCGAGCCGCGTTCCGAGGACTTCTCCGCCTACGCCAATCTCTCCGAAGCACTGCGCTTCTTCGACCGGGACGTCACCGGCGTGGTGGACATGATCCGCCTGCGCCTCCTTGCCCTCCCCGCTAGCGCCGGAGCCGCCCCGGTATCTCGCCTTCATGGCCGCCGCGGTCACCCCGCCCGGCAGCGCCACCATCATCAACGACGATCCGTACGCGATCGCTGCCTTCCTCCGCCCCGCCCCACCGTGGCGCTCCCCGGAATCGGGCCCGCCACCGCCCGGACCCTGACCCGCTACGCCATCCGCACCGTCGGCGACATCGACGACACCCCCCTGACGACCCTGCAGCGCATCGCATCCTCGGGATCACCGCAGCCCGCTAAGCACTCGAACGCGCCCACGGCCTGGACAACCGGCCGGTGGTGCGGAACTGGCCCATGATCGAGGCGGCGGCCATGGAGTGGCCCATCACGGTGCCGACGACCAGGGCGACTCGGCTGCCGGGCAGCGGGATCGAGTCGTACCAGTCGCCGCCCACTCGTGCGGTCTCGGACGCGGGCAGGTAGCGCGAGGCCAGCTTGACCCGGTGGGCTGCGGCAGGGAGTCCGGGAGCATGGTGTGCTGGAGTGCGTCGGCGGTATGCGCCTCGCGCCCGTACAGCAATGCCTTCTCGATGACCAGTGCCGTGTACTTGGCGATCTGAGAGGCCGTGGACAGTTGGTGCGGCTTGAAGTCGGAGCGGCCGGAGTGGCGTAGGAAGACCACAGCCCCGATCACTCGGTGTCGTCGCCCTCGCAGCTGTGCCAGGATCACCTGGTAGTCGCGCGAAACGGGTTGCCTGGTGCCCAGCAACTGCAGCAGGGCGACTCGGGATGCCGCCGAGTTACCGAAGACCGGTCGCAGCCCGTGCAGCACGTCCGACAGTTCGCTCCCTACACGTACTTGACTGACCGGTGCCCGCCTTCCGACATATCTGTGCGAGCTTGCGCGCCGACGCAGGCGGAACGGGGTGATGAGGGGCTCGTCGCGAGGGGCTCGCGTAGGTAAACCAGGATCTCGTCGGCGAACACGTGTAGCGTCGGCCGGCACAGCCTCAGCGCGATCTCGTCGAGGTCGACGCCGCGCGAAATCTGGCCGGTCGCGGAGTGCAAGTACGTCGTGTGCGCAGGGGCGATTCCATCGCCTGGAAGGTTGTACGGAACAACCTCGGACAACCCGCCGGGAGGGTGCGCGAGCACGGTGCCTTCCTGGACAACCACGACCACCTTGTCTGCTTGCCGCGTCAGCTCGCGGCACCAGCCGAGGTCATCGGCGACGGTCTGCACCGCCTCATGCTGGAAGTCCAACACCTCCCGTGCCTTCTCCAGCACCTGGTCGACCGCGTCGAACGCTTCCGTCCCCTCCGGCTCGACGACGTCCGGCATCACCAACGCGGCGCTACTGGCCGAGGAGGAAGCGCTGGGACCCGAACGCAGCTGTGCTTCGAGTTCGTGGATGCGGCGGGCCGCGAGATCCGCCACGCGCTGGGCCTGGTCCCGCTCGGCCTCCGCCCGTAGAAGCTGACGCCGCAGGTCCCCTTCCTGGGCCCGGGCACGGTCGACCTCCGGCGGCTGCGGCACCGTGACGGTGAGCGCGTCCAAGCGCCGCTTCAACTCCGCCACCCGTTCCTGGGCCTGCCCCAGCATCCCGAAGAGCAGCTTCGCCATCTGCAGGGCCTGAGCGCGGGCCTGCTCGTTAGTGGTGTACGCCTGCCGAACCCAACCCAGCTCCTCCAGCGCGGCGATGGTGGCGCGCTGCGACTCCACCAGCTCACGGGCAGGCACCGCGTCCTCACAACTTCCTCTTCCATGTTGCGCGTTGGGGCGCAACCCTCCCACGCGCCAGCACTCCACCAGGCCCTCGTGACCGGTTGTCCGGTGACAACTGCGGGTTGTCACCAGAACAACCCGGCCACGCCCCCCGGACGCCGCCACCACGGTCATCGCGGCCCTGCTCGCGGGGAACACTGCCCTCCGCGAGCAGATCGCCCAACGCTCAGCCGTCGTCATCCCGCTCGACCGAACACACGCCACTCGCGAGTGAAAGTGGCTCGGAACCAGCCTGGGGCCGGCGGGCTGACATGGTGAGGTGTCGTGATCAATCCTCGTGGCGCCGACGCGCGAGATGGACGGTGATGTCGGCGGCCATCTCGACTCTGTCCGGCAGTACCTGCATGATCTGGCTGAATACCTGCTCTCGCTCCGCGGTCGGCAAGAGGAGATAAGCCGAGATGGTGGAGAGATGACCAACATAGTCGCGAGCGCTCATCGTCACGCGCCGTTCGATCACGGACTGCTGAACGCCGGTGAACCACTCAGACTGCTGCAACTCCGTACCTGGCCACTGCATCTCATGATCCGGAGGCGTCCCGTCAGGTGACGGAATCTCGTCACTCTCCAAGAATGGTGCTCGCGCCGCGCGGACAGCTTCCTCCACAGCCGGGTCAGCCAGTTGACACGGCCCGCCGCATGAGGCGAATACGCCACCCGGTTCCAGCAGCGCGGCCACGCGCGACCACCGGCTCTCCGGGTTCGTCCAATGCAGCGCTGCTGCCGCATAGACCAGCCCGTACCGTTCGCCCGGTCGCAAGTCCTCGAACGCGGCTTGCACCGTTCTGACGTTTGTCGGCACGTGCTTGCGCAGTTCGGCGAGCATGGCCCCGTCAGGTTCGGTCGCGGTGACCATGACCCCTCGTTGAGCGAACAGGCGGGTTGCCTTGCCTGTCCCAGCGCCGATCTCGAGGGCGGTCCGAACCGGGCGGCCCGCATAGGCCATCACCATGTCGAACAGCTCCACGGGATACCCAGGCCGGAACCGTTCGTATGCTTCCGCCACCACTCCGAAACTCAGCGCGCGACCAGACATGCCCAGCATCCTGACACGAGCGGCCCATGCGGTGCTTGATTTCTTCTGGGGGCACAGACGCGAGCTGATGTCTCATGAAACACATCGAAGTCTGGCGAAGGGCGGGCACCGTACCGTGCTCTGGCGCATGGAGGACGGGGTGCGGCTCCAGTCCCGCTCCTGGCGGGACGTCACCGCGGCCTACTTCGATCCCGCGTGGACGAGCAGTTCCCCACCCACCGGACCCGCGCCGCCCTCTCGCCACACCGAGGGAGGGCGGCTTCGTCGTACGGTGGCGCGCGCCACGAACGCCCCATCACCAGCCGCCCGCACGCGGCGCACCCTACGACGTGCTCGTGAGCCATCCGGCGTGGACGACGCCGGGCGACGGGCGTACCGGCACCTTCTCCCGCAGACCGGTGAACTGGTCGAGGACCTGGCGGGCGAGCGTCAGGTCCTCGACCGCCTCAACGACACGGGGACGTCAAGGCCGGAGCATGCCATCCGCAGCCGCATGGAGGAACCGAGGCACGGGGGTGACCTACTCGAACGGGCTGAGACGGTCACCCGACACCGGCTGGGTCGGTGGTCAGGCCGCGGCGCACACGGCCGGCACAAGAATTCACTGGAAAACGGTTTCGTGCAGGTGCCTTGGGTCGGTGGTGCAGGTGAAGACGCTCATCGTCCCGCGGGCCGGTGAAACGCCAGTCGGAGCGTTCGCACCCTTCACCCTGACCAACTCACGGTCCTCGACGGGGACCCAGCTCTGCGAACCGGCGTCCCACTCCCGGTCCGTGGCCGTCAACAGCAGGCGCATGGGCGTGCCGCAGGAGGAGCAGACCACGGGGGTGGGGCCGGTGAGGTGCCAGGAGGCGAAGCCGCCGACCTTCCACCCGGGCGCGATCGACAGGTCACCGGTGTAGGTGACGACGGCGTCGGCGCTTTGCTCGGCGGCGCGCATCGCCGCTTCGTACTCCTCGTACGTCGCGTAACTCGCCGGCGCAGCGGTGCCGTCCGTCGCGTCGTCGGCGGCCTCCTCCAGGCTTTCCTCCCACTCCTCGACGGCTTCCTGCAACTCGTCGTCCAAGTGTTGGATGTGCTCGTGCTCCGCGACCTGTTCAGGGTGGAGCACGCACTCGTTGGGTAGCCCGTGGGCGCGGCCGATGACAACCGGTTCGGGCCGGTCGTGCAGGACGTCCCTCACGTCCGCCGAGCGCCGCCACTGGAGCACGACGTCGAAGGCGTTGCCGCGGGGGCCGTGCGCCTCGGCGGGGCACCACAGCACCTGGAGGAGATCGCACCCGTCGGGCCCCACCAGAGCGGGGACGTCCCGCGTGAACAACTGTGCGAGGGCGACCAGCGGGATCGGATCGCGCTCGCCGAGGTGCGGCGCGTACGGTCCGGGGACGAGGGAGGCCAACTCCGCCCGCTCGGCGTCGGTCAGTCCCTGCGGGGCCTCTCGCCCCCATGCCTCGGCGAGGATCGCCCGCTCCCGGCGCACGTCGGCCGGCCGGTACCCGGTGGTCCGGTCGTGCGGCACCGTGCACACCGGCCACGGCTCGTCCGCCGGCCACAGAAACGGACCACCCACCGAACTATCCCCGACGCCCGGAGAGCCCAACCTCGGATGCAACCGCGCCGCCGCCCCCCGATACGCCGCGAGAGCAGGGAACACAGCCTCGATGTCCAAGGGCCGTTCAGGCGTGGTACGCGTCACGGAACTCCTGCTCCTTACCTGCTGTCACGGTGCGCGCCGTCGACGCTCCTTGAGGGCGGGGCAGCCCGCCGGTGCCGTAGACAATCGAACTGTCCAACCTATCCGCCAGGTTTCGGCCGGGGAGAGGGGTGGGGGCACGGATACCAATCCAATTCCGGGGCTGGATGCCGGGGACCTTCCCACCCACCCCTCATGGCCGCGAGTCCCTCACGATCTCCGTCCGGCCCATCACTTCGCACCGTATCCCGGACCGCTGACAATGCCGACGGTGGTGAGCGGCGCCGACCAGAGCACCCATTGTCGTCCGGTTTCACTCCGTGCAGCGGGGTTCGCCTCTCTGGATCAGTGATTCCCACCGGGCCCGGTCGGGTCCGTCGAACCGCCGGTGAAGCGAGGGTGCGTCGAGAGCCATTGCTCGATGTGTGCCCGTACGCTCGGCTGTTGGAGCACCTGGTCGGGATAGGCCATGAGGTGCCGTACCTGGGCCCGTGCTCGCATCACGACCGGGTCGTCCCAAGCGAATGCCTCCATGGCCGCAGTCTCGGGTGAGGGCAGTACGGTTTCGCCCGCCGCGCCGCACGGAGCCGTGCCGCGTACGCGTGGTCGGAGGTGACCTGGTGTTCGTACCAGGGCCGGAGTTCGCGCTCCGTCCACTGGCGATGCCGTGCGGCGAGCAGCGCGGGTTCGTCCGGGTGCTGGTCGACGAGTTCGGCGATCCACTGGGCGGTGCGCAGGGCGAGCGCGGTGCCCTGGCCGAGGGTGGAGACCTCGCCGGCTGCGTCGGCTGGATGTCCCAGGACACCGCCCACTGGCCCGCAGCCATCCGCTACCTCACCCTCGCCATCCACGCAGCCCGGGAAAGCGGCGACCGCAACCTCACCGCCCACCTCCTGCAATGCCTCGCCCGCGTCTGGGGCTACCTCAGCCACCCCGACACCGCCGCCGACTGCATCGCCCTCGCCCTCTACGGCACCCGCAACTCCGCCCACCCCGTCCTGCGCGCCGGACTCCACTGCCTCGCCGCCCGCTTCGCCGCCCTCCAAGGCGACACCCCCGAAGCCCTCCGCAACATCCGCGACGCCCAAGAAATCTTCCACCGGTCCACAACCGAACCCCTACCGCCCTACACCACCTACCTCGACCAGGCCGAACTCTCCTCCACCCTCGGCGAAGTCCTCCTCTTCCTCGCCCGAACCAGCAAGCAACCAGGCCACGCCCACTCCGCCGCCGACCACCGCGACCCCGCGCGAGCCCGCTCCCGCGCCTTCAACGCCGCACGCGCCCTCCTCGTCGTCGGCGACCTCGACGGCGCCGTCCACATCGGACACCGCGCACTCGACGTCGGCCGCGCCGTCGACTCCGCCCCCGTCCAACGCCGATTCCAAGACCTCGCCCGCGAAGCCGAACCCCACACCACCGAACCCGCGATTCGCGACCTGTGTGACCAGCTCAGTAGCACCAGGCGACCCCGCTGACACCACACAGGCCCGACGACCGGCATCCACGACGCACGACCCCGTGTCGCCCAGCCGGCCACCGCCCCCCTTGGAGGAGCGTGGAACGCCGACCCCTCCTCACCCTCTCCTTCGCCACCACCGCCACCAACACCCCGCTGACCCGCTGGCTCGCCCCACCCGCCGACGACACGCCACCTCGACACCGCCACGGCCACCGCGTCGGCCGCGCCGACGTCACCGACCTCTGGGAAGCCGCCGCCACAGCCCGCCGCGCCGACTCCCGCTACGGCGGCGGCAACTGGCGCACCTCCTCCGTCCTCACCTGCCTCCAACAGACCACACCCCTGCTGCGCGGCACCTACACCGAGACGGTCGGCCAGAAACTGTTCAGAGCCGTCGCCGAACTCGCCCGCGTAGCGGCATGGACAGAAGTCGACACGGGCCGACACGGGCCAGCACAACGCCACTTCATCCAGGCACTGTGCCTCGCCCGAGCCGGTGATGACGTGCAGGCGGGCGCCTACGCCACCGCCAGCCTGCAGCAATTCCTCCTCGGCCACACAGCCGACGCGGTGGAGATGGCCGAGTCCGCCAACGAGGGAGCCCGGCACGTGGCGGCCCCCAGGACGCCGGCCGGGCCCTGGTCGAGTCCTGCGGACCGGGGGACCTGTGGACCGAACGCGTGGAGCTGACCACGCCCTGGGTCGACGCGGGCCGCCCCGGACCCGGCGTCTACACCCTGACCGTCAGCTCTTTCGGCACTCACCTGCTCAAGCGCATGGGAGGATCCCACATGTCCTGGACACTGTGACCCAACGACGCACGAAGTGATCCACCGACCCACCAGCCCGTTCCGCGGTGTGCTACCACGGCACCCCGGATATGGCCTTCACCGTGTTCTGGGTCGTGTCCAGGGGGGCGGACGGGGCGTCAGGCGGCGGGAGCGCGGGCGGTGATGATCTCCACCGACATGATTCCCTCTTCGCCCAGAGCGGAGGTGATCCGGCAGAGGCGTTCCATCAGCGCGGTGGGTTCTTCCCCGATGCGCTGGGCGAGATCATCACGATTGCGGGCGAGATTGAGAAGCTGCGCGGCGTAGGTGGGGCGGACATGAGCTTTGATGTCGTGCACGGATACGCCGGTGAAGCCCTCGGCTGCCAAAAGCGCCGCCCAGGTGTCACTGGTGATGAACGAGACGGGGATCAGGCGGTTGACCTCGGCCCATCGCCCGGGGTCAGCTCCGCGGGAGGTCAGCACATCCTCCAGCACCAGCCGCCCGCTCGGCACCAGTACACGACGGATCTCCCTCAGCGCCGCGGTCTTGTCCTCGAAGTGACAGGCGGACTCCATCAACAGGGCGGCATCAAAACTCGCATCGGGATAGGGCAGGGCGGCCACGTCGGCGACCTGGAATCCCACCCGGCCGGCCAGGCCCGCCTCTGCTGCCGCGGCTGTCGCGGTGGAGATCTGGAATGCGCTGACCGACACCCCCTCGGCGTGGGCACCGGTCGCCGCGGCGAGCCGCAGTGCCGCCCGGCCCCGCCCGCACCCCACATCCAGCAGCCGCTGAGCGGCGTCCAGTCCCGTGGCCAGCCCGACCACATCGATCATCCGGTCCTGCGCCTGCTCCAAGGACACCGACACATCATTCGGATCGTCCCAGTACCCGTGGTGCGTGGACTTGCCCAGCGCGGCCTCCCACGCCAGCTCCGTGGCATCGTAGAACGCGCCCACGGCCTGAGCGACCCCTTCGACAGCCGCCGTGCCACCCTCACTGTCTGCCGACAACCTTGGTACCGCCCTTCGGTCTCCGGTGCTGGGCAGCCCATCGTCTGCCGTTGTTCCGGCACGGCCAAGGGCGCACACAAGCAGCACAGGAGCAGCCGGACGGCCCACACGCCCCCACCCACGTGCTAGTCGTCGTCCCCGAGGTACTCCCGGGCCGTATCGAGGAACGCCGCCCGGGCTGCCGTGGCCTGCCGGCCAGACTCGTCGAGCCAGCGCTCCTGCAGCAGCAGGTGGTCCCCGTCGTCCAGGACCAGCTCCACCAGCTCCCGGTGGTACTCCGGTACGGCGAGCAGCGCTTCCTCCAGGCGGTGTTCGGCGGCGGCGAGGCCGTCGCCGTTCCCGTCGAGGCCGACGTGCACTCCGGAGGGTGTGCCAGGCTGGCATAGCCACTCCGGGGGGAGTGCTCCCGCAGCGCTTGCACGGCGGCGAACGCCTCCCCGGCGGCCCTCAGCGGAACTCCCGCGCTCAGGCCATGAACGGGTCAACGGGGACACGGCCGCCCCATGAGGTCAACCTCTGGCTGACCCACGGCCTCCTCCCCTGATCCGGCCTGCTGCGACGGCCCGGACGGGCCGTCGCACAGGTAGGCGTGGCCCTGGCGGATGAGGGGGGGGCGGGGTGGTCGTGCTGGCCGGGCATCCTGCGCGACTCGCCGTCACCTGCTTCGGTGTCGGCGCGGAGATCGAAGTCTCCGGGTCTCTCCGAACGGGAGCGGCCAGGGCAGCTGTCCGTCAGCAGGCCGGGCGGTGCAGGACGGCGAGGCGGTCACGGTCGTCGAGGCTCGGCGATTCGGTGCAGGAAGCGACCAGCCCGTCCCCCGAGGCGAGAGCCGCACGGGTGTTGTTCTCGACCCGGGACGCGAAGTCCTCCAGCAGCCACTTCGGGCCCTGGAGCGTCCACGTCGGTGCGGTGACCCGTGCTGTTCATCTTCTTGGAGCAATGAGATCTCGGTCGGACGGTGGCCGTCCGACCGAGATCTCAAGGACGGTCGGCCGTCCTACGCCGGATCGATGCGGGACACGCTGCCGCCGATGGCGAGCACGTACAACTCGCCGTCGCCGTCCTGGACGAACGAGATGACTTCGCCGCCGTTGACTCCGAGGTCGCTCTGGCCGGTCACCTTGCCGTTGCGCATCTGCAGAGCGCGGACGGTTCCGTCGCAGTAGTCGCTGAAGAGGTACTGCCCCTTGAGGCCCGGGATCTCATCCCCCCGGTAGACGTATCCGCCGGTGACCGAGCAGCCCAGCCCGTTGCGGTCGTATTCGTAGACCGGCGGCACATGGTTGGCGGGCTCGGGCCGCCCTCGGAACGGGTGGGTGCCCTCCATCTGGGACCAGCCGTAGTTCTCGCCGCCCTTGCTCCGTCCGGACGCCCAGTCGATCTCTTCCCAGTCGTTCTGGCCGACGTCGCCAATCAGCATGTCGCCCGTGCGTGCGTCGAAGGAGAACCGCCACGGGTTGCGCAGCCCGTAGGCCCAGATCTCGTCCCTTGCGTTCGGGTCGTTGACGAACGGGTTGTCCGGCGGGATCGCGTACGGCTTGCCGCCGGTCGGGTCGATCCGCAGCACCTTGCCGAGCAGCGTGTCGAGATTCTGACCGTAGCCGTGCGGGTCGCCCCCCGCGCCGCCGTCACCGAAGGCGATGTAGAGGTATCCGTCGGGGCCGAACTTGATATCACCGCCGTTGTGGTTCGAGTACGGCTGCGTCTGGGTGAGTACGGTGCGCCGGGTCTCTGGCTGGATCTTGCCGCGCTTCACGGCGAACTCGTCGATGGTGCTGGTGCCTTCGAGGTTGGTGAACGAGATGTAGAAGTGTTTGAAGTTCTTGTCGAACGCGATGCCCAGCAGGCCGCGTTCGCCCTCGACCGTGGTCTCGCGGGATATGTCGAGGACCGGTTTGCCGAGCCCCCTCTCACCCAGGACTCGCACGGTGCCCGCGCGTTCGGCTATCCAGACGGTGCCGTCGGGACCGGCGGCACCGGCGATGGGGTTCTTGGCTGTGGCCACTTGCGTGAGCACGGCCTTCGTCTGTTGATGTTCGGCGACGGGCTCGTCGGCGGACGCCGTGGTCAGAGCGAGGGACGCGATGAGACAGATGGTGCCGATGATCGCCGAGCTTCTGGTGTGAATTTTCACCGTAAGCCTCCTGGAGGCGGCGAGTGGGGAGGTCACCCGGCTGCCAGGGCATGGTGCTGCTGGGGGATGCCCGTGCGCCAGCACGCAACTGGGTGTGGGGGTGTGCCGCTGGCTACGGTTGAGGATACGGGGACGGTGCGGCCTGGCGTAGACCAATACCCGATCCACCACAGGCTCCATACCCGATGAAAGCTCCTATAGCGGCAAAAACCCCTGCCGGACTTCCCCGACGGGGCGTCGCAGTCGAGGCGGGCAGCACGAACGGCGCCCCCAGATCCGGTGAGGGTGAGGCGCTGTGACCTCGACCTCACTCAGGTTCAGTGGACCGTCTCCTCCTACAGCGGAGGCGGAGGCGACTGCGTTTAGGAGGTCGGCGGTCGGAACCAGATGGGATTCAGCTCCGGGTACCTGATCGCACCGCCTCTGGTGCTCACGGCCGCCCATCTCCTTGAGAGGTGGAACCGGCCCGCGCTTCGGTGCGGGTGACTCTGACCGGCCGATCGGCACCCTGGCCGCCCGATGGGGCTTCCCCCTGCCGACCGAGTTCAGCCGGGCCTTCCGGGCCGTCTACGGGCTGAGCCCGAGCGAGTGCCGCGCCCGGGAGACAGGCGGTGCGGGATCCGCACGGAATCACAACCCGTCGCGCACGCGCGCACAGGGCGGGCCGACGGGTCCGCAGCACCATGGAGGCACCGAAGACCACCCCTGAGGGACGGGCTAAGCAACCATGCTGAAGAGCTTGCACCGCAACCAGAACGGCACGTCCTGGGCCAACGGGTACTCCAGAAGGTGACCCACGTCCAGGTCTCGATCACGAACGGCGCCGAACACCACGACCCGAACGGCTGCAGCGCCTGGAGCTCACCGACGCGGCCCGCCTCCGCGCGGCGCTGAAGCCACGGCCCGTCCGGCGCTCCTCCCGGCAGTACCCCGGCCGTAGGCCGAACTCGTGGCCCCCCGCCCGTACGCACCGGCGCCGCCAGAGGCGAGTGGGCGCGGTGCGCTCCACCGGGCCGTTGGGTGGACCGGTGGCTGCGGGGTGGCAGTGACCCTCCGCCAACTGCAAGACGCAGTTCAAAGGGCTGGTGTGACCGATCCCCGGGGAACTCTTGCTGGTCGTGGGCGGAAGCCCGCGGAGAAGATCGTTTGTCAGCATGGTTGAGCCGAAGAGAAAGGCGATGCAGCAGCGTCCGCGGATGTGCGAGCCTTCTGTCCCCAGACGCCGACCGAGAAGACTCTGATGACCCGCGATGATGCCCTCAAGCAGCTCGGCCACATCGCGCGCGAGCGGGCATTCGGTCGGCATGTCGGGTCCGACCGGCTCATCCAGGTGGGTCTTGGCGCCCTCATTGCCGAGGTTGAGAGTCCCTCCCTCGCCATGCTGGCCGGCCTCCTCCGGAGCGAGGAACCCGAAGCGCCAGCGCTCTTCGACCAGGTGCTGGAGGAACTGGGACTTCTCTTCCATCCGCCCGCCGACCCTCGGGCCGCAAAGTGGGCGCTTGCCGACTGGATCGCTGGTCAGATAGCGGACGGAACCCTGGATCCCGCCACCGGCACCCACCTCATCTGGGCAGACGTCGCCTACGACCTCGGCTACCCCGAAGAGCTGCAGTCCCTCGTCTCGTGTCACTTCGACCTGGACGAATGGGAGGAGAGCTGGGACGTGTCCGTCGAGGAGCTCAACAGGGAAGCAGTCGAGGCGGCGAAGCAGTTCCTTCGCAGGAGGCCGGCAGCAGAAGCGGGGAGTTGATCGTCCGGTTCTTGCTCGCCGCGGTTCGGCCGCCTCCCACGGTTCCCGTGCATGCTGGATCCCGAACTGCTGGAACGGATCACTACGTGCCGTGCAGACCTGGACGAACTCGAAGAACACCTGGCCAAACAACTTGTCGAACGCGTTGGACTGGGTGGCGAGGCCGGCTCCGTGCCGTTCCATGGTGCGGATGAAGCCGTCCATGACCTTGTGGTCGAAGGCGTCCATGTGGCGGCTGCCCAGGGCCGGGTGGAGGTGGTGCTCCAGCAGCGACTCGATCTGCCGGCCCGCTGTGTTGCGATACCTGATCGTGTAGGGGTGGGGGCAGCGAGACCATCCGGTCTTGGGGTGTTCGCAGTCCTTGAAGAAGCCGCCCATGCCGTATGGGCTCCACCACGACAGTGAGCGCAGGCCCGCGCTGTCGAGGTCGAGCCGACGGCGAGGCGGAGCGCTCGGCTCGTTGACGTGTGGGCGTCGGTGCGGGCGTGGGTTCGGACCCCTTCCGCCGGGGCGGCCTGACGGTGGAAACTAAGCGCTTGCATAGTTACTATGCGATTGCTTAGTCAGGCTTGTCGCCGCCGAGGGGAGAACCATGCGACGCGTCCTGTTCAACGCTGATCACGATGCCTTCAGGTCCGCAGTTCGGACGTTCGTCGACCGGGAACTGCAGCCCCGACAGGAGCAGTTCATCCGGGAGCGTTCCATCGACCGGTCCGTGTGGCTGTCCGCCGGCGCACAGGGGCTGCTGGGTCTTCTCGTGCCTGCGCAGTACGGAGGTGCGGGGGCCGGGGACTACCGGTTCAGCGTGGTCTGGAGCGAGGAACTCGCCAGGCTCTCCGTCGCGTTCGCGTCCTCCTTCACCATCCATTCCGAGGTGGTGGCCCCCTACCTGGTGGAGCTGGGGACGGCCGAGCAGCGCGAGCGCTGGCTGCCGCGGTTCTGTGCCGGGGAGTTGCGGACGGCGATCGCGATGACGGAGCCGTCGGCCGGGTCCGATCTCGCGGCGTTGCGCAGCACCGCCGTGCGGGACGGTTCGGACTGGGTCCTGAGCGGGTCCAAGACCTTCATCACCAACGGCTTCGGGGCGGATCTGGTGGTCGTCGCCGCTCGTACGGGTCCGGAGAAGCGCGCCAAGGGCATCACCCTCTTCGCGGTGGAGGCAGGGATGCCGGGGTTCGAGCGTGGACGGAAGCTGGAGAAGGTCGGGCAGCCCGAGGCGGACACCGCCGAGTTGTTCTTCGACCGGGTTCGGTTGCCCGCCGAGAACGTCATCGGCGAGGTGGGCCGCGGCTTCGTGCACATGATGGAGCGGCTGCCGCAGGAGCGGATCGGCGCCGCCGTCACCAACGTCGCCCACGCCGCGCAGATCCTCGCCGAGACCGTCGCCTACACCAAGGAGCGCCGCGCCTTCGGGCAGCCGGTCGGGTCCTTCCAGTACAACAAGTTCCGCCTGGCCGAGTTGGTCACTTCCGTCGAGGTCACCCAGGCGTTCGTCGACCGGTGCGTGGCCGCGCACGCGGCGGGCGAGCTGACCGCGGTGGACGCGGCCAAGGCCAAGTGGTGGTCGGCACAGGTGCAGAACGAGGTCATCGACGCCTGCGTCCAATTGCACGGCGGTTACGGCTACATGAGCGAGTACCGGGTCGCACGGGCCTGGCAGGACGCCCGGGTGACCAAGATCTGGGCCGGTTCGAACGAGATCATGAAGGAACTCATCGGCCGTGACCTCGGGCTGTAGCGCCCGCCGTCCGCCGCGACCCCGGGCCGCAAGCCCGCGCGGACCGCACGGCGGAGCGGACCGCCGCCACCCATCCGAAGCTCGACACGACCCAGGGGGGTCAACTCGTGAGCATTCTCGACCGCTTCCGGCTCGACGGCCGCGTCGCCATCGTCACCGGAGCCTCCTCAGGGCTGGGCGTGGCCTTCGCCAAGGCGCTCGCCGAGGCCGGCGCCGACGTCGTGCTCGCCGCACGGCGCGTCGAGCGGCTGGACGACACGGCGCGACTCGTGGAGGAGGCGGGGTGCCGGGCGCTGTGCGTACGGGCCGACGTCTCCTCCCCGGAGGACTGCCGGAGCGTGGCGCGGGCCGCCGCCGGGTTCGGCACCGTCGGCGTGCTCGTCAACAACGCGGGCGTGGCCGAAGCGGTGCCGGCCAGTCGCGAGCGTCCCGAGGAGTTCCGGGGCGTGCTGGACGTCAACCTCTTCGGCGCCTACTGGATGGCCCAGGCCGCCGCCGCGGTGATGCCGCGGGGAGGGTCGATCGTCAACGTCTCCAGCGTCCTGGGGCTCGTGTCGACGGGGCTGCCCCAGGCCGCGTACGCCTCCTCCAAGGCCGGTCTGCTCGGCCTGACCCGGGACCTCGCGGCGCAATGGAGCAGCCGCAAGGACATCCGGGTCAACGCCCTCGCCCCCGGCTACTTCGCCTCCGAGATGACGGCCCGCCAAGAACCCGGATACGTCGACGACATCGTCCGCCGCATCCCGATCCCCCGCACCGGACACCCCGAGGAGTTGGCTGCGGCGCTGCTCTTCCTCGCGTCCGACGCCTCCGGATACGTCACCGGAAGCACGCTCACGGTCGACGGGGGCCTGACCATCTCCTGAACGGGGGAGACGCACAATGAGGGCGTGACAGCGACAACGGACACCGACGACCCCTGGGCCGGAGCGGGCCCGGGTCCGCGCAGGCTCCTGGAGGCGGCACTTGCCGCCTTCGCGGCCCGCGGCTACCACGGGGCCTCCACCCGCGACATCGCCGCCGCGGCCGGAATGAGCCCCGCCGGCGTGTACGCCCACCACCGGACCAAGGCAGACCTCCTCTTCGCGATCAGCGAGGCCGGCCACCGGCACGTCCTCGCCGTCTGCGAAAGGGCCGTCTCGGAGGAGGCCGGCGCGCTCGCCCGGGTGCGGGCCCTGGTGCACGACTACGCCGCCTGGCACGCCCGCCACCACCTCCTCGCCCGCGTCGTGCAGTACGAGATGGACGCCCTGCTCCCGGAACACCGCTCGGTCGTCGTCGAACTGCGCCGACGCACCGAGCGGTTGTTCCGTCAGGAGATCCAGGACGGCGTCGACACCGGTGCCTTCGACACCCCGGACGTGGGAAGTGCGACGCTCGCCGCCCTCTCCCTCGGGATCGACGTCAGCCGTTGGTACGCGCCAGGGGGCTCCCGCACCCCGGTCGGCATCGGACGGGCGTACGCGGGGCTGGTCCTCGCCATGCTCGGCGCCGGGCCCCCGGCTACCGGTCCCGGCGGGCGGGTGCCGTGATGCGGGCGCCCATGCTGTCCCGCTCGTCCTGCGGCCAGTCGGCCCGCACCTCCAGCAGTCCCCGTCCCGAGGCGTGCGCCCGCGATTCGGAGGCCGCCCAGGCGAACACGCCCTTCGCCATGGCGGAGGTGGCCTTGCGGGCGCGCTGCTCGTAGACCTCGGCTCGGGCGGCGGAGATCGCCGTGTCCTCGGGTGCGGCCCGGACCGCCCATTCGACGAGGTGCCCGGCGAGCCGGTCGGAACCTTCGGCGAGCAGTTCCCGAGCCCGGGCGGCCAGCGTTTCGGCGCCTCCTGCCAGGGCCGCCACCTCCGCGGCGACCTCGGACTCCGGCGCGGGCTTGAGGTGGGCCGGGTTCTGGTCGTACCACCCTCCGTACAGCCGCCACAGGTTGCGGACGACGAACTCGGGCTCGTCGTAGGACGGCTTGAGGTACGGCAGGTCCCGCAACTCGGGCGGGGGCGCGACCGCGTGCAGGACCTGGTCGAGGGCGGCTCCGGTGTTCATGAGTTCCAGGGTCTGGGTGACGAGGGACTCCAGGTACGCCGCCGTGTTGTCCAGGGCTTCGCGGACGCGGTCCGCGCCGAGGATCGGCACGCCGTGGCCGGGCAGCAGGGTCTCCGCCCCGAGCAGCGCCATCTGTCGCAGGGCTCGGGCCCAGTCCTCGGCGTAGCGCTGGACCTTCTGCGGGTTGCCGGCGTTGGGGGAGCTCCAGATGAAGAGGTCGCCCGTGCACAGGGTGCGTAGTTCGGGTATCCACACGTAGGTGGCGTCGTCGGTCTCCCCGCGGGCGTGGACCAGTTCGAAGGTGAGGTCCCCCCGGCGCAGGGTGAGGCCCTCGCGGTACGTGGTGTCCGGCGCGCGGTAGTCGGTGGGCCAGGTCAGGCGGGGCTGGCGGAACTGGCGGCGGTTGATCGCGCCGTTGTACCCGGCGGTCCGGGCGTAGCGCTCGAACCGGTCGACGACGGCCTCGTGCGCGAACACCTCCGGCCGTGGCGTGCCGCGCTCGTCGGCTTCGGCGTCGAAGGGGTGCACGCCGAAGACGTGGTCGAGATGGCCGTGGGTGAAGACGACGGACGTCACCGCCGCGGACGACCAGTTCCGCACCGCGGCGTGCAGTTCGTCCGCGCTGCGCCACTCGCCGGAGTCCACCATGACGAGGCCGTCGCCGGTGTCGAAGACGGCGACGTTGGCGAATCCGGTGAACAGGCCCGTGCGTTGGCCCATCGGGATCAGTCCGAGGTCGCGCCAGCGGCCCGAGAGGTGGTCGAGCAGCGGCGCCCGGCCCTGCCAGACACGGTCCACGTACCCCAGGTAATCCGTCGTGTTGTGCTGTGTCACAGGATCCTCCGTCAAGGAATCGTCTCCAGCGGCTCACGTATTGGCCTTTTCACCTCGGAAGTCTCATGAGTTGGCGAGGTGGGTGCCAGTGCCTTGCTCCACAGGAGTGCCGGGGCGAGACTGTGAAGCGTCACAGAAACCGGCAGTTGCGGAGACGGCATGAGCGACAGCGACGCGGTGCGCGCGATCACCGAGCGCTGCGAGCGCCGGCTGAACGAGATCGCCCGCCGGATCACCGCCACGGAACTGGCCTCCGTGCCCGGCCTGCGCGAACTTCCCCGCGAGGCCAGGGACACCGAGTTGGCCGCTTCGGTGCGGCACGGCCTGCGGCTCTTCCTCCGGCTCGCCCGCGGTGAAGACGTACCGGGCTCGCGCGGCATCGATCACTTCCGCGAGCGGGCCGCCGTGCACGCCGAGGAGGGGATCGCCCTCTCCGCCGTGATCCGGGGGCACCTCGTGTGCAGTCAAGCGCTCTGGTCCGCCCTTCAGGAGTGCGCGCGACCGGAGGAGTCGACCGCACTGCTTCGCCTGGCCGACCAATTGCTCGCCGCCCAGGCGAGAGTGCTGGGCGAGGTCACCGACACGTATGCCGCCACCCGCGCCGTACTGGAGTCCGAGCGGCAGGAGGAACTGCGGGCCCTTGCCCGGGCGCTGCTGGCCGGCACCCTCCCCGTCGAGCGCTGCTTCGAACTGGGCGTGACCGACGGGGGTCTGGTGATCGCCCTGCACCTCGCGCAGTTGGGCTCGGCCGTCGCGGCGCAGCGTCGGCTGCGTCGGCTGCGCACCGACGTGGAGCGGCTGGCGGGCGCTCGACCGCTGATCCACTTCGAGGATCCACGAGGTGGTCAGGGGCACGTCGTCCTGCCGCAGGGGCCGGGCGGAGGGGGCGAGGTGCCCGGCGAGTTGGCCGCCCGGCTGGAGCGTGGTCTCGGTGAATCGACCCACCTGGCGTGGGCGGAAGCCGCCGGGTTGGAGGGGATCGCCCCGGCGGCCCGGACCGCCGCCGAGGTTCTGCGGGTGGTCCGCTCGCTGGGCCGCCCTCCGGGCGCCTACAGCCTGGACGACGTCCTGTTGGAGTACCACCTCTCCCGGCCGGGGGAGAGCGGACGGGCCCTCGCGGGGGTGCTGGATCCGGTGAGCGGCCACCCCCAACTGATGGAGACGCTGAGGGCCTACCTCGACGAGGGCCAGGACCGCCGTGCCACCGCGGAGCGCCTCGCCCTGCACCCCAACACCGTCGACAACCGCATCGGCAGGGTCCGCGCCCTCACCGGCGTCGACGCCTCGACACCCCACGGCTTCGCCCGGCTGCTCGCCGCGCTCGTCGCCCGCGACCTGCGGAGCGAGCCGTCGTCCCGGACGCCCCGCTGAGGCGCGCAGGGCGCCGACCGCGCAGGCGTCGGCGCGGTCGGCCGGAGGCTTCCCACCTCCGGGGCGTCAGGGGTGCGCGAGCCGTACGACGTCCCGCTCCGGCCGCAACCACACCAGGCTGACCACGGCCGCGACGACCAGCAGCCCGGCCGACAGCAGGTATCCGTCGCGGTAGCCGGCGGCCGGGCTCGCCGCCGCGTCGACCACCGTTCCGACCGTCCACGGGGCCAGGCCGCCGGCGAGGGAGAAGACGAAGGACAGGGCTCCGAGCGAGACGCCCCGCCGGGCCGCGGGTGCGATCCGTCCCACCGCGGCCTCGGCTGCGACGAGCGCCACCGCCCCGGCGGGCATCAACCCGATGAGCAGGACCAGCTTCAGCGCAACCGGGTCCACCACCCCGAACAGGGCGGTGCCCACGGCGGACACCAGGAGCAGTGCAGCGCACCACAACTCGGCCACGCGGGTCCGCCCGGCCTGCTGGAGCCTTCTGGTGAGGAACGCGAAGCCGATCACGAGGGCTCCCGCTGCGGCTGCCTCCCCGCCCACCGCGTAGCCGGCCTGCTGGGTGCTCAGTCCCGAGACGCTCTGGAGGTAGTCGGCCGTCCAGGTGAGGAAGGAGGCGAGGTGCCAGTAGACCGCGAAGGCGACGAACGCCGAGGCCAGCCAGGTGCCGCAGAGGATGATCCGCCGGTAGGGCACGTCGGGAGGACCGTCCGTCCGCAACTCACCGGCACCGTCGGCCTTCCCGGTGCCTTCCGCCCGCCCGGTCAGTCCGGAGTCCGGTCCTTCCCTGCCGAGTCGGGCCCAGACCGCCGCCCACACCAGGCCGATCACTCCGACGGTGCCGAACGCGGCGCGCCAGCCGAACTGGTCGATGACGACGGAGAGGACGGGGCCGGCGACGACCACCCCGGCGACGGCTCCGACGTTCACGATCGCGAGCGGAAGCTGACGTTCGCGGGGCCCGAACCAGCCGAAGAGGTGGTGGAACGCCACGGGCGCGGCGGGCCCTTCGGCCGCGCCCAACAGCAGTCGGGTCGCCACGAGGACCCCGAATCCCACGTTGGCCACCATCGGTAGCTGGGCGGCGGACCACAGCAGAGCCATGATCAAGAGGAGTGTCGTGGTCCTCATCCGGCGCGTGAGGAACGACCCCAGCAAAGCCGACAGGCTGAACAGTGCGAAGAACGCCGTGGAGGCCGCGCCGAACTCGCTCCGGGTCAGGTCCATCTCCTCCATGATCGGCGTCGCCGCCAGGCCGAGCACGGCTTTGTCGGCGAAGTTGACCAGCATGAAGCCCAGGAGCAGCCAGGTCGCCCGCCAGCCCTGTCGCAGCACCGCGTCGTGTCCGGGCGTCGCCGGGGCCCCGGTCCGGGTGTCCGACGTCATGACGCACCGCCCGTGGGCGGGATCCTGGGGACTGTCATCTTCATCGCTTCCTCCGCGACGCCGGGGCGGGCCGCGGGCTGCCATGACGCCCCCCGACCGGCGGCGCTGCCACGTTCGACCGGGGACGGGGCGATGCGTCGGGGAGCGCTTCCCGGCAGTCCGGGGCACGCGTTTCGGGGATTGTGCTGACCTCGTCCCGCGGGGGCCATGGGCCGCGTTCACACGGCCGTGGAGGCGGGCGTGTGACGGGTCACAAGCCGGCTGGCGATCTCGGGTCGCTCCGGCTGAACCCCGGTAAATCCAAATGATGAATCGCTAGTTCTGCATGCTGTAGATCCCTTGACATCAGGCAACAACGATCAAAAACTAAATCTCCATGCACATCATCTCTTGGGAGGTGCGATGAGTCGACGAGTCCTTGTCGCGGGTGTCGGGATGATCCCGTTCGCCAAGCCGGGTCGCAGCGACGACTACGACGTCATGGGGGCCTGGGCGATCCGCGCGGCCGTCGAGGACGCCGGGGTCCCCTACGGCCAGGTCCAGCAGGCGTACGCCGGTTACGTGTACGGCGACTCCACCAGCGGACAGGCCGCGCTCTACCGCGTCGGCATGACCGGCATCCCCGTCGTCAACGTGAACAACAACTGCGCGACCGGCTCCTCCGCGCTGTGGCTGGCCCGCCAGGCCGTGGAGTCCGGCGCGGTGGAGTGCGCGCTCGCGGTCGGCTTCGAGCAGATGCAGCGCGGAGCGCTCACCACCCACTGGGACGACCGGCCGAGTCCCACCGCGCGCTTCAACGCCCTGTTGGACGAGTTGCACGGCATCGAAGAATCGCTGCCGCGCGCAGCCCAGCTCTTCGGTGGCGCGGGCGTCGAGTACGTCGAGAAGTACGGGGTGGATCCCCGGCTGTTCGCCAAGGTCGCCGTGAAGTCCCGGGCGCACGCGGCCGACAATCCGTACGCCGTGTTCCGGGACCCGGTCACCGAGCAGGAGGTGATGGACTCCCCGCACATCTTCGGCCCGGTCACCCGTCTCCAGGCGTGCCCGCCCACCTGCGGTGCGGCAGCGGCCGTCGTGTGCAGCGAGGATTTCGCCGAACGCCACGGCCTGCGCGCCGACGTGGCGATCAAGGCGCAGGCGATGGCCTCGGACCTTCCCGGGACCTTCGAGAAGAAGAGCATGATCGAGCTGGTGGGCGCCGGGCTGACGCGTTCCGCTGCGCAGCAGGTCTACGAGACGGCCGGCGTCGACCCGAAGGACATCAAGGTCGTCGAACTGCACGACTGCTTCACGGTCAACGAAGTCCTGACCTACGAGGCGCTCGGGCTGTGCGAGGAGGGCGGGTCGGAGAAGTTCGTCGCCGAGGGCGACAACACCTACGGGGGCCGGGTCGTGGTCGGGCCTTCGGGCGGGCTCATGTCCAAGGGCCACCCGCTGGGCGCCACCGGCCTCGCGCAGTGCACCGAACTGGTCTGGCAGCTACGAGGCGGAGCGGGGGCACGCCAGGTGGACGGCGTCACGCTCGCCCTCCAGCACAACCTCGGCCTCGGCGGCGTCGGCGTCGTCACCCTCTACGAGAAGGTCTCCTGAACATGCCCCTGGACCGATCGCTCATCGGCACCACCTCGCCCGAACTGGTCGTCGACGTCGAACGCGGCCGGCTGCGCTTCTTCGCCAAGGCCACCGGCCAGACCGATCCCGTCTACCGCGACCTGGCCGCCGCCAGGGCCGCCGGCCACCGCGACCTGCCGGCGCCGCCGACGTTCCTGTTCTGCCTGGGCATGGAAGTGCCGAACCCCTTCGAGTACCTGGAGGAGTTGGGCATCGACCCCGTCACGGTCCTCCACGGCGAGCAGGGCTTCGAGTACCTCGCTCCGGTGTACGCGGGCGACACGCTCACGTACTCCACCCGCATCTCCGACATCTACGACAAGAAGAGCGGTGCGCTCGAATTCCTCGTGCGCACCACCGAGGTGACCCGCGAGGGCGAACTCGTCGCCCGACTCACCGCGTCGGCCGTCATCCGCAACAGGACCCACCAGGAGGCAGCCGCATGAGCGCCCCGCGACTCTCGCCCGGCGACACCGTCCAACTCGACGTGCCGAGGATCAGCCGGACGACGCTGGCCCTGTACGCCGGCGCTTCGGGCGACCACAACCCGGCCCACGTCGACATCGATGCATGCCAGGCCGTGGGCATCCCCGACGTCTTCACGCACGGGATGCTCTCGATGGCGTACCTGGGCCGTCTGCTGACCGACTGGGTGCCGCAGGACCGCATCCGCGCCTACCGCGTGCGCTTCGCCGCGATCACCCCGGTGAACGCGGAGCCAGTGTGCCGCGGGGAGGTGACCGTGGTCGAAGACGGCCTCGCGCACCTCGACCTCACCATGAGCCTGCCCGACGGCACGGTGACCCTGAAGGGTTCCGCCGTCGTCGCCACCGACTGACCACCACGCACCGCCCACCACGTAAGGACGTCACACCATGGGAACCCTGGACGGCAAGGTCGCCCTCGTCTCCGGCTCCGGCCGCGGCATCGGCCGCGCCATCGCCCTCAAGCTCGCGTCCGAGGGCGCGGCCGTCGTGGTCAACGACCTCGACCCGGCCCCGGCCGAGGAGACGGCCGCGGACATCAAGGCCGCCGGCGGTCAGGCCGTGGTCTGCGCGGGCTCCGTCACCGAGGACGACTTCGCCGAGCGGTTCGTCGCCACGGCGGTCGAGTCCTTCGGCGGGCTGGACATCATCGTCAACAACGCCGGGTACACCTGGGACACCGTCATCCAGAAGATGTCCGACGAGCAGTGGGACGCCATCCTCGACGTCCACTTGAAGGCGCCCTTCCGGATCCTGCGCGCGGCCCAGCCGTACTTCCGCAACAACCCCGTCGACCACCACCGCAAGGTCGTCAACGTCTCGTCCACGTCCGGCCTCGCCGGCAACCCCGGTCAGGCGAACTACTCCTCCGCCAAGGCGGGCGTCATCGGACTCACCAAGACCATGGCCAAGGAGTGGGGCCGCTACAAGGTCAACGTCAACGCCGTCGCCTACGGATGGATCCTCACCCGCATGACGGAGGCCACCGCCGGCGACAACGCCTTCGTCGAGATCGAGGGCCGCAAGCTCCAGGTCGGCATCAACCCGCAGGTCGCCGAGACCCTCGCCCGCACGATCCCCCTGGGCCGCCCCGGCACCCCGGAGGAGGCCGCGGGAGCGGTGTACCTGCTGTGCACCCAGGAGGCCAACTACGTCTCCGGCCAGTGCCTGACCGTCGACGCCGGCCAGCGCTGACCCCTTCCGGCGCATCGCCGCCCTCCTGTCCGGCCGTGCCTCCTACGGCCGGACAGGCCCCGCCCCGTGCTCCCCATGGCCCGTCGACGCCGCCGGGTCGTCACCGGAGGATGTCGTGTACCTCACCCAACCCCTGCACAGAGCACTCCAGCACGCACCCGACGCACCGATGACCGTGTGCGGCGAACGGACGAAGTCCACCCGGCAGGTCGTCGACAGGGTCGCCCGGTTGGCCTCCGCCCTCCAGGAACTAGGCGTCGCCGCGAAGGACCGCGTGGGGATCCTCACGCTCAACTCCGACCGCGTCCACGAGTCCTTCCTCGCCATCTGGTGGATCGGCGCGGCAGCACACCCGCTCAACGCCCGCTGGTCGTCCGCCGAGATCGCCTACGCCCTCAACGACTCCGGGGCCGAGGTCCTCCTCGTCGACGACGACTTCGCCGGACTCGTCCCCGAACTCCGCGCGCGCTGCGTCGAACTGCGCACCGTCGTCCACTGCGGCGACGGCCCCGCACCCGACGGAATGCTCCGCTACGAGGACCTGATCCGCTCCAGCACCCCGGTGCCCGACGGGCGCCACGGCGGGGACGCACTCGCCCTGATCCTCTACACCGGAGGGACGACAGGGCTGCCCAAGGGCGTGATGATCAGCCACCGCAGCCTGTGCAGCTCGCTCTTCGGCTCCATGCTGGCCATGCGCAACGTCGACCGGGGCGGGGTCACCCTGGTGACCGTCCCCCTGTTCCACATCGCCGCGGTGTGCAGTTGGTACGCGCAACTCCTCATGGGCGGCACGCTGGTCTTCCTGCCCCTCTTCCGCCCCGCGGACTTCCTCCAGGCCGTGGAGCGGCACCGCGTCACCACCTGCATCCTGATCCCCACCATGGTGCAGATGCTCTGCGAGCACCCCGAACTCGGCGACCACGACGTCTCCAGCCTCCGCAGCATCACCTACGGCGGCGCGGCGAGCTCCGACACCCTTCTGCACCGGGCGATGGAGACCTTCCCCGGGGCCGGTTTCTCCCAGGGGTACGGCATGACCGAGACCGGGGTGCTGTGCACGCTCGGCCGGGAGGAACACGTGCGAGGCGGCGCCCGACAGCGTTCGACCGGACGCGCCACCCCCACCGTCGAGATCGCCGTGCTCGGCCCGGACGGCTCCCGGCTCCCGCCGGGGCGGGTCGGCGAGATCGCAACCCGCGGCGACCACGTCATGCTCGGATACTGGGGCAAGCCGGACGAGACGGCCCGGGCACTGCGCGACGGTTGGATGCACACCGGGGACGCGGGACGACTGGACGACGACGGCTACCTCTACGTCGTGGACCGACTGAAAGACATGATCATCACCGGTGGGGAGAACGTCTATTCCGCCGAGGTCGAGAACGCCCTCGCGGCCCATCCCGCCGTCGCCTCGTGCGCCGTCATCGGGGTGCCCGACGACCGCTGGGGCGAACGCGTCCACGCCGTCGTCGTCCTCCGGCCGGGCCGCACGGCCACCGCCGAGGAGATACGGACCCACGCCAAGTCCCTCATCGCCGGCTACAAGGCGCCGCGCACCGTCGAGTTCGCCGAAACCCTGCCCACCTCCGCGGCCGGGAAGATCCTCAAGCGCGTCCTACGAGACGCACCCCGCCCCGCCGCAACCTGAGACCTCAGCCAACCACCCCTGCACAGGAACGAGACGAGATCCATGAAGCGCTCCGTCTTCACCGAGGACCACGAAGCCTTCCGGGCCGTGATCCGCGACTTCATCCGCAACGAGGTGGTGCCCCACTTCGACGCCTGGGAGGAGGCCGGCCTGCCGCCGCGCGACCTCTTCCGGAAGCTGGGCGCCCTCGGCGTGATGGGCTTCGGCGTCCCGGAGGAGTACGGCGGACCGGGCGAGACCGGCTACAAGTACCAGGCCGTCCTCAACGAGGAGTGCGCGTACGCCGGCGTCATGCTCGGCCACTACGGCGTGAGCACCAGCATCGTGCTGCCGTACCTGCTGCACCTGGCCGACGCGGAGCAGCGGCGGCGCTGGCTGCCCGGCATCGCCACCGGCGACATCATGCTGTGCATCGCCATGACCGAGCCCGGCACCGGCTCGGACCTGGCGGGCATCCGCACCACCGCCAAGCTCTCGGCCGACGGCACCCATTACGTCCTGAACGGCGCGAAGACCTTCATCACCGGTGCCCGCAACTCGGAGTTGTGCGTCGTCGCCGCCCGCACGTCGCCCGCGACCGCCGAGGACCGTCGGGCGGGGCTGAGCCTCCTCGTCGTCCCCACGGACAGCGAGGGCTTCGCGTTCGGCCGCAAGCTGGAGAAGATCGGCCTGCGCTCCTCCGACACCAACGAACTCTCCTTCACCGACGTCCGCGTCCCCGTCGAGAACCTCCTCGGCGAGCAGGACCGCGGCTTCTCCTACCTGGGGAACAACCTCGTCCGTGAACGCCTCGCCATCGGCGTCGAGGCCGTCGCCCGGGCACGCGCGGCCGTCGACTTCACCCAGGAGTACGTCCTTCAGCGCACCGTCTTCGGTCAGCGCGTGGGGGCCTTCCAGAACACCAAGTTCGTGCTCGCCGAGTGCGACACCGACGTGACCGCGGCGCAGGCGCTGTGCGACCGGGCCCTGGACCTGGAGGAGACCGGGGACCTCACGCCCGCCGACGCGGCCCGCGTCAAGCTGCACGGCACCGAGGTCGCCGGCCGCGTCATCGACAAGTGCCTCCAGCTGTACGGCGGTTACGGGTACATGCTGGAGTACCCGATCGCCCGGATGTACGCCGACGTCCGTGTCAACCGGATCTACGGCGGCACCAGCGAGGTGATGAAGACGATCATCGCCAAGGACATGGGGCTGTGAGCGCGCCCGCCTTCCGGCCGCTCCTGCGCTCCGACCAGCACGCAGGGCCAGTCGGATAGCCTGGTCGGCCGGCGGGGGCGGGATCGTCCCGGCCCGCCGAGCGGACCGGCTCCAACCGGCATGGGCACCGGCATTCGGCATAGGCATTCGACGGAAGAGCGAAGACGTGGCAGCGCGCAGACCCCCCAACCGCAAGGCGCTCATCCGCTCCGCCGCCACCGGTCTCTTCGTCCGCCACGGCTACCACAACGTGTCCATGGCCGACATCGCCGAATCCGTCGGCATCACCCCGGCCGCGCTCTACCACCACTACCGCAACAAGCAGGACCTGCTGCTACACACCGTCCTGGAAGCCCTCGACGCCGTCGACACCACCATCCGCGAGGCCGACGACCTGGACTCCGCGATCCGCACCATCGCGGCTCTCGTCGCCGGCCCCGGCAACCTGCTCGCCGTCTGGGAACGGGAGTCCCGCCACCTGGAGGACTCCCAGCGGACGGCGGTCCACGAGCGCGAGTCGGACATCGTGGCGGACTTCCTCCACCTGCTCCGGGTCGAGCGCCCGGAACTGGACACCGCCGATGCCGAACTCGTCGCGCGCGCCGTCCTCGGCGCCCTCGGAGGCCAGTCCCTGCGCCGTGGCGCCCCTCGGCGCAAGGGCGCGACCTTGATCTTCCGCCTGGCGTCAGCGGTGGCACGCGCCCCGTTGACCCCGGCTGCACCGCAGCGGGCGGAGCCGGGGCCCGAGCCGTACGGCGCGGTCCCCCCGGTGGCCCGCCGACGCCGCGACCAACTGCTCGCCGAGGCTGTCCGACTCTTCGACGAACGCGGCTACCAGACCGTGACCATGGCTGACATCGGTGAAGCCGTCGGGATCGTGGCCTCCGGCGTCTACCGGCACTTCCCCAGCAAGACCGACATCCTGGTCACCGCCATGTACCGCGGCGGCGAACAACTGCGCACCGGCACGGACCGGGCCTTCGCCCTCGCCCGCACCGCCGAGGAGGCGCTCGAACTCCTCCTACGCGCCCACATCGCCGTCACCGTCGAACAGCGCCACCTCGTGGGGCTCCTCAGCCACGAACGCAGCCACCTGCCGGACAAGGAACGCACCGCGCTGCGCCACTACCAGGTCGACTACATGAACGTCTGGCTCCAGGCCCTCGACGCGGTCGACGCCGGGCACGACAGCTCCGACCTCCGCACCGTCGTCCACGCGGCCCACACGATGATCCACTTCGTGGTCCGCACGACCGCCGTACCCCCCTCACCCGATCTTCCCGAGCGCCTGACCGAGCTGGGCAAGGCCCTGTTCGCCTCGTTGTCCTCCGAGTGACGAGCTTCGCGGCCTCGCCGATCGACCCGGCAGGAGGCGGCGGTGGCTCTTGAGGGCGCTGTCGAGGCTCCTGTGGCCCATCCATGGGGCGACGTCGGTGATCAGGATGCCGTTTCCCCGGCGATGACCGAGCGGCCGTCGACGACGGTCCGCAGACATCCGGTGACGCCGTGACCGTCACCGCTTGGTGTCGCAGACTTCGAACTTGCCCCCGCGCCGATGCACGTCCTGTAGCCGCGGCCGTGCGGGAGCTTGACTCCGACGTCGGCGGCTCCGATGTCGGCAGCTTCGGCAGCTTCGACAGCGGGTGTGCCCTGGCGTCGACACGAGGCTCCAACGGCATCGAAGGGCGAACTCGCAGCCCCGATCGGGGGCGACGCAGAGGTAGCCGACCTCGCCGTCGTCGACCTTGCCGGAGACGGTGGCAACGGGCTCGTCGAAGTCCGTCGGCTCGCTCCCGGTGGTCGGCAATGGCCCGCGCCGGCGTGCCTGGGCCCCGCATCGCGTCGGCGGTTCCGCGGCCGCAGGTCCAGCGGGACGGGCCCGCCCAGAACGTCGGCTGTCCGTGCGGCGCTGAAAGGGGCGAAGCGCGGACGGCGGGCCCGGAGCTGCTTTCTGGTCCCGCCGGACGGCACCTCGTGGAAACCAAAGCGCCCTGCCATCCGACTACATGTCAGAGACGGCAGCCGCACGGCCGTCGCCCCCCACTCAGCACCGAGGAGACACCCCATGACGGAGCAGCAGTACCAGGTGACGGGCATGCCCTGCGGCCACCGCGTCGAGCACATCACCAAGGAGGTCGGGGTGGAGCAGGTGGACGTCGGTCTCGACGCGAAGGCCGTCGGCGCCGGCGGCGCTCCCCTCGGCGATCACGTGATCCGGCAGGCGATCACCGAGGCCGTCCACAGCGCCAACCTGGGCTGACCTCACCCGGCACGTCATGGGAATCGGAACCGGAGCGGGACCCGGCGCACCCGTCGTCCGACTGCGTGGGCACGACGGGGCGGAAGTCCGGCCCGGTTCCGCCACGAGGCGGACGAACGAGGGGCTGAGGATGGACGGACTGGACATAGAGATGCGTGAGGTCACTTGCCGGCACGGACGGGTGGCTGCCGTCGCCGGTGTGGATCTGGAGGTCCCGGCCGGTGAGCGCGTCGCCCTGACCGGTACCAACGGTTCGGGGAAGACGACCCTCCTGAGGGCGGTGCTGGGACTGCACCGGCAGTTGTCGGGTTCGATCCTGGTGGGCGGGCGGGACACCCGTTCGTCGGCCGAGTGGGCGTGGCGGCGGCGGTCGTGCGCCTGGATCCCGCAGAAGCCGGCGGCCGGACGGTTCCCACTGCTCGGTTCCGAGCTGCTGGCCAGCAGCGGCGCACCCAAGGAGGCCGGCCGAGCGGCGGACCGGCTCGGGGTGGGCCCGCTCGTGGAGCGGGCCCTGCACACCCTCTCGGGAGGCCAGTTGCAGCGGATGTACCTGGCACGGTCGATCGGCTGCGTCGCCGCGGGCGCGCAGGTGCTGCTGGCTGACGAACCCACCGCCGCCCTCGACTTCGCGGGCCAGGCAGCGGCGGCTGAGGTGCTCGTCTCGCTGCCGGTGACACTGGTCGTGGTGACGCACGACCGCGCGCTGGCCCAGCGCTGCGACCGGGTGCTGGAGATGGCCGCTGGCAGACTGCGGGAGGTCCGGTGACGCTCGCCCTCGCCGACGTCGGTGCCCTGCTGGAACTCGTACCCGTCCAGCGCGCCGGATTCGCCCTGCTGCTGGCCGCGATCGGGCTGCCCGTCGTCGGAGTGGTCATCGTCGGGCTGGACATCATGCCGGTCCGGTTCGCGATGATGCACGTGGCCCTGCTGGGCATCGCGATCGGCATGCTCACCGGGCTCGACCCCATGCTGTGCGCGCTGGCCGCCTGCGCTCTGGCCGGTGCGGGGGTCGCCCCGCTGGCCGGCACCCCGAGTGGGCTGTCCGGGGCGATGGGGCTGCTGATGAGCCTGGCCATCGCGGCGGCGCTGCTGCTGCTCTCCGTGTCCGGGGTCAACGCGTCCGGGGCGTTCGCCCTGTTGTGGGGATCGATCCTGTCGGTCGACACCGCCGACCTGGTCGTGCTCGGCGTGCTCGCCGTCGTCGTCCCGGGACTGTTCTGGTGGCGTCGGCGGGACATCGGGCTGCTGCTGTACGACCGCGAACTCGCCCACTGCTCCGGCGTCCCGGTCCGGGCGCTCACCGCCGCGCTCCTGGTGCTGGTCGCCGTCGCGGTCGCCGGGGCCATCAAGCTCACCGGAGCCCTGCTCGTCGACGCCCTGACCCTGCTGCCCGCCCTCGCCGCCCGCCGACTCGGCACCTCCCTGCGGTCGATCACGCTGTGGGCGGTCGGCATCGGCATCGTCGTCAACGTGACGGGGTTCCTGCTGGCCCTGTGGCTGGACTGGCCACCAGGACCAGTCCTCGTCCTGACGGCGGGGATCCTCGTCCTCGCCGTCCACTGCATACCCGAACGGAGAATCACGGCATGGCGCGCACCCGCGTCCGCACCCCTTCCCTCCTCGCGCTGACCCTGACGGCGGCCCTGATCTCGGGCTGCGGCAACGACGACACCTCCTCCGACGGCGCCGCGAACGCGGGACAACCGCACGAGGGGAAGCCCGCGGTGGTGGTGACCACCACCTGGGAGGGCGCCATCGCGAAGGCAGCCGGCGCCGAGGACATCGAGGTCATCGTCCCGCAGTCGGTGCACCACGCCCCCGACTACGATCCCAAGCCCTCCGACCTCGCCACCGTCGCCAAGGCGGACTTCGTGCTCTACGCCCCGTTCGAACCGTACGCGGCGAAGATCAAGGAAGCGGCGGGGTCGAAGGCGGAACTGGTCGAAGTGAAACTCGACCACGACCCGGACGAACTCAAGGCCGAAGTCACCCGGCTGGCCGGTCTCTTCGGCACCGAGGACGGTGCCACCCGGTGGAAGGAGGAGTTCGACACCGAGTACACCAAGCTGCACAAGGACCTCCGGGCGGCCTGGCCCGGCGGCAGGAGCCCGTCCGTCGTCAGCCAGGTCTTCACCACCTGGGCGGCCGAGTTGGCCGGTGCCACCGTCGCGGGTACCTACGGCCCCGAGCCGGTCACCCCGGCCCAACTCGCCGACTTGTCCGCGAAGAAGCCCGTGCTGGTCCTGGAGAACGCCCACATGTCGACCGGTACGGTCCTGCCGGACTCCGGCGCCAGCCAACTGGAGATCGTCAACTACCCCGCGGACGACCTCGATCTGCTGGCCGTCCACCGCGACGCGGCGGCCGAGCTGAAGAAGACCATGGCCGGTTCCTGACGCTCCCACCGGACCGGGTGGGGCCTGACCGAGCCGGGCACGGGTGATCGGGGCTTCTTCGCCCTGGGCCTGTTGCCGGCCGAGGGAGCCGGGCGGCGCGGGCCGCCGCTGCCGTAGGTCGGGATCACCGACCGCCGGGTCAGCGGCCGGTGATCAGTCGGGGCAGGTCCGCCAGGGCGGTGCTGATCCGGTCGGCGGGTGGTCCGCCGCCCTGGGTCAGTTCGGGGGAACCGCCCGCCCCGTTCCCGCAGGCCCCAGCCGTCCGTCCGGAGCACGGCCACTCCGCTCACGAGACGCCGTCGGTCGTACGGGCGACGGGGTGCAGGGCCGCGTACTCCAACGGCGCGGACGGGTCGACGGACAGGTCGAGCTGTGCCGGATTCGCATCCGCGCGCACCAGGAGGTCGCCGACGGCGGCGATCATCGCCCCGTTGTCGGTGCACAGCGTCAGCGGCGGCACCCGCAGCTCCACCCCGGCGTCGGCGCACCGCTCCTCCGCCAGCGCGCGCACCCGGGAGTTCGCCGCCACCCCGCCCACCACGACCAACGTCCCCACCTCGTACGCACGGCAGGCCGCCAGCGCCTTGCGGGTCAGCACGTCGGCGACGGCCTCCTGGAGGGAGGCGGCGCCGTCGGCCAGCGGTAGGTCCTCGCCCGCCAGCCGGTGGCCCTCGGCCCAGCGGGCGGCGGCCGTCTTCAGCCCGGAGAAGGAGAAGGAGTACGGGTGGTCCTTCGAGCCCAGCAGCGGACGGGGGAAGGCGACGGCGCAGGGGTTGCCCTCGCGGGCGGTGCGGTCGATCGCGGGACCGCCCGGATACGGCAGCCCGAAGACCCGGGCCACCTTGTCGAAGCACTCGCCGGCCGCGTCGTCGACGGTGTCGCCCAGATGAAGGATCGGGTCCCGCACCAGGTCCCGCACCAGCAGCAGCGAAGTGTGTCCGCCCGAGACGATCAGCACCATGCACGGGTTGGGCAGCGGCCCGTGCTCCAGGGTGTCGGCCGCGACGTGCCCGGCCAGGTGGTGCACCCCGTACAGCGGCACCCCCGCGGCATAGGCCAGCGCCTTCGCGCCGGACAGACCGACCTGGAGCGCTCCGGACAGCCCGGGACCGGTGGTCACCGCCACGGCGTCGACGTCCCGCAACCGCAGGCCCGCCTGCCCCAGCGCCTCCTTCACCACCGGATCGAACGCCTGGAGATGGGCACGCGAGGCGATCTCCGGCACCACCCCGCCGAAGCGTGCGTGCTCGTCCATGCTCGACGCCACGACGTGCGCCAGCAGCCGTCCGCCGGAGACGATGCCCGCCCCGGTCTCGTCACAGGACGACTCGATGCCCAGCACCACCGGAGGAGAACCCACCGCGGGCCCCTTTCGCCATTGCCATGCACTTGCGAGCGATGTGCAATAAGGATACCGGGCGGACCCGGTCGGCCGGCTCGTCGGCGTCGTACCGCTGGTCGCGCTCCTCCAGGCCGATCCCACGGGCCGGTTGGCGGACCTCGCGGACCCGGGCCCACCGCGCCCCCGACCTCCGCATGAGCGAGGACGAGCAGCCGATCGAAGGCGAGCCGTCGCCCAGGGGCGTGCCGGGCGAGGCGGACGAGGTCCGCGGGGCGCTCGGCCGGGTGCGGACCGACGCGGGCTACGGGCCGGAATGATCCTGCTGCGCTGCTACCTGCTGCTGCTCGTGAAGGCCGTCCGCCTCGGTACGGGTTGACTACCCGTCAGCAGTGGGGGAGCGCTGCCGGGCGGACCGCACCAACACTTCGGCGGTCTCGTGCGACACCCCCAGCCGGCTGGTCAGCCACGCCACTCCGTAGCCGTGCCGGGCCAGCACCCACGCCTCCTCGACCCGCGCCGCGTCGACACCGGTCAAACGGCCTGCCCGCGTCAACTCGGCCTCCGGGAAGCCCTCCAGAAACCGGGGGGAGAACCACGCCCCGCCCCGGTCGCCGACCGTCCGCAGCCGGTCGTGCTCCGCCGTACGACGTCGGTGCAGTACCACCGCCCACCACGCCAGCGACCCCAGCGCCACCACGCCCGCCGCGACCATCCCCACGTGAGGACGCACCGATGACGGTACGGCGAAGGCCACCAGCTCCGCTGTGAGCGCGAGCACCCCCACCAGCAGCACCACGACCCCGTCCCGAGGCGGGTGGCTCGTCCTGGCCACGGTCACCACCTCCACACCTCCATCATCACCCCGCGACCCACGAGGAGGCGGCCTCACGCACCGTCGTCCAGCAGTACGAAGCGGAGGCCAGCGCGGGTTCGCACACGAGCCTGGAGGTGCGTTGCCAACATGACCGGCGGCCTGCACAAAAGCTCGGCCCCGAACCGGAGGACCCGCGAAAGCGCGCACCGTGGGCGGCCGCGGGTCCGCCGTTCATCAAGACGGCGACCCCGAGGCCGCTGCGGTGATCGACTCACGTCTTACGGCGGACGAGTGGAGGCCGTCCCCCGCATGCAGGCCGCGACCCGTGGTGCAACGCGTCACCGCCGGCCACGAGGAGATCCTGGGGCGTGCACAGAAGAACCCTCCTCTCCGCAGGTGCCCTGGGCGCGGGCGTGCTGCTCGCCGGTACGGGGCAGTCACGGGCCGTCGCAGCGGCCCGCCGGTTGCCCGCCGTCAGCGACCCCCGCTACCTCACGCCGATCGCGGACGCCCGCGCCGTCCCCCGTTTCGTCAACGCCCTGCCGCGCCCGACCCGCCTCGATCTGGGCGAGCGGGGCAGTGCGACCCTCGCCATGGTTCCGACCACCCAGGACGTCATCGGTGGCGGCCTCGGCCTACGGACGCCCGTGTGGGGATTCACCGCGGCCGGCGAGCCCGGAACGGGTCGTCCACCCGCGTCCTGGCCCGGCCCCACGCTCGTGGCAAACGCCCACCGGCCGGTCAGGGTGCGCTGGGTCAACGCCCTCCCGTACCGGCACTTGCTCCCGGTCGACACCACGGTCCACTGGGCCTTCGCCGGCACGGACCGGACCATCGAGGCCGATGGCGTCCCCGCGGTCGTCCACCTGCACGGCGGCCACACCGCCGCGGACAGCGACGGCCACCCGGACGCCTGGTACACGCCCGGTGGCGTCACCGGGCCGGCTTTCAGCGGCACGCGGTTCACCTACGACAACAGCCAGGAGTCCGCGACGCTCTGGTACCACGACCACGCCCTCGGCATCACCCGTCTGAACGTCTATGCCGGCCTCGCCGGCTTCTACCTGTTGAGGGACGAACACGAGAAGGAACTCGTCGGGCGGGGCGAACTGCCCGGCGGTTCCTACGAGGTGGAACTGGCGATCCAGGACCGAGACTTCCGCCCCGACGGCGCGCTGGCCTTCCCCGACCTTCCCGCGGCGGCGCAGGACTGGCCCGGCGGCCCGTCCGTGCGGCCCGAGTTCTTCGGCCAGGTCATCACGGTCAACGGTGCCGCGTGGCCGGTCATGGACGTGGAGCCGCGCCAGTACCGACTGCGTCTGCTCAACGGGTCGAACTCCCGCTTCTACCGGCTCTCGGTCGGCGGCGCCTGGCCGTTCCCCACGACCCAGATCGGGACCGACGGAGGCTTCCTGAACGCTCCGGTTCCCCTGCGACAGCCACTGCTCCTCGCACCCGGGGAGCGGGCCGACGTCGTGGTGGACCTCCGGGGCCGCGGCGGGCAGTCCTTCGACCTCACGAACGACGCCCCCACCCCCTTCCCGGACGGCACCGCTGTCTCTCCGCCCGCGGACCGGGTCCTACGGCTGAGGGTCGGCCTGCCGTACGACCGACGGGTCCCCGAGCCGTCGCTGCCCCGCACGCTGCGCGCCGCCCCCTGGCACGAAGGAGGCGACCCGGTGCGCACCCGTCGGCTGGTGCTCACCGAGGGCATGGACCAGTACGACAGGCCGAAGCCCATGCTCGGGACCGTGGACAAGGGCATGCTGGAGTGGATGGATCCGGTCACCGAGACTCCGGCCCTGGGCACCACGGAGATCTGGGAGTTCTACAACACCACAGCGGATGCGCACCCGATCCACCTCCACCTCGTGCGGTTCCAGGTGCTGGACCGAGCGTCCTTCACCGCGGTGAAGGACCCGGAGACGGGCGCGTTGTCGGAGATCCGCACCGGCAGGCGGCAGCCGCCCGAGGGGGGAGAGTCGGGGCCCAAGGACACCGTGCGGGCGCTCCCGGGCCAGGTCACCAGGGTCAGAGCCGTCTTCGACCGCCGGGGCCGCTACGTCTGGCACTGTCACATGCTCGACCACGAGGACCACGAGATGATGCGCGAGTACGAGGTCACGTAGAGGTCGGTCACGTGTGCGTTCGGTACGCCGGGGCGGGTGGACCGGTCGTCCCGTACGAGGGGGCCGAACGGCTCAATGCGGGTCCGTGCGCCGCAGGGCAGGCTGGAGGGAGAGGTGGTCCGCCACGATCCCACGGGAGCGGAGCATGCTGCATCACCGGACCGTAGCCGACCTCATGACCAGGGACGTCGTGTCCGTACGGCGTGAGACGGCGTTCAAGGAGATCGTCAAGGCACTCACGGAGAACGACGTGAGCGCAGCGCCCGTCCTGGACGTGGACGGGCGGGTCGTCGGGGTGGTGTCCGAGGCCGACCTGATGCGGAAGACGGCCGATCAGGCCGGCCCGTTCGGTCGGATCCCGCTGCCGGAGGTGTCCGCGGAAGACCTGACCAAGGCCGCTGCGTTCCGCGCCGAGGACCTGATGTCGGCGCCCGCCGTGTGTGCCGGCGCGGAGTGGAACGTCGTGGAGGCCGCCCGACTGATGACGGTGCAGGGCGTCAAGCGTCTCCCCGTGGTCGACGACACCGATCGCCTGGTGGGCATCATCGGTCGGGCCGACGTGCTGCGCGTGTTCCTCCGCAGGGACGAGGCGATCCGCGAGGAGATCCAGCGGGACGTGCTGGAGGACGCCCTGGCTCTGGCGCCGTCTGCCGTCACCGCCGAGGTCAAGGAGGGCAGGGTCACCCTGACGGGGACGGTCGGCCGTGCTGCGGTCATCCCCGTCGTCGAGCGGCTCTGCCAGAGCGTCGACGGGGTCGTCTCCGTGCAGAGCCGCATCACACCCAGTGACGAAGGCTCGGCAGCGGTCCTGGACGACCGGTCCGCCGACCCGCCCCGCGTCGGGAAGTGACCGGCGATGGCCTCCACCCCAGTCACCGTCGGACTCGACGGCACCCGAGAAAGCCTGGCCGCCGCCCACTGGGCAGCCGAAGAAGCAGTGGCGCGCGGCACCTCCCTGAACCTGCTGCACGCCTGGGTGCTGCTCACCCTCGAACGCACCGATCCGCCGCCGGAGCAGGACCCGGACTACTGGGCCAAACGCATCGTGGCGACGGCGCAGAAGGAGATCACCGCCCGCTTCCCCGACTTGAGCGTCACCGAGGAACTGGTCGCCGAGGACCCGAGGGCAGCACTCCTGCGTGCTGCCGAGGAGTCCCGCATGGTGGTCGTGGGCTCGCGGGGACTGGGCCGGTTCGGCGGGTTCTTCCTCGGTGACACCGGCCTTGACATCGCCGGCCGGGCGGGAGCGCCGGTCGTGCTCGTACGCGCCCCCAGCGCCCCGCCCCCGAACACCGCCGGCGGCGCTGCGCGCGTCGTCGCCGCGCTGAGCCTGCACGGCCCGTGCGGTGGCCTGCTCGACTTCGCCCGGGCGACCGCGGACGCCCGAGGGCTGCCCCTCAGCGCGGTGCACTGCCGCCCGTTGCCCCCGCACGCCCACGGCCCGGGGGCTCCGAGCCGGCAGGCGCGGGACGACGCGGCCGCGCAGGCCGAACGCGACCTCTCCCGAGCGCTTGCTCCCTGGCGCGCTCGGAACCCGGCCGTACCGCTCCCCACCGAGGTCCACCTCGGTAGCCCGGCGCGCGAGACGGTTGCGGCCGTCGAGGGCGCCGCCCTCCTCGTGATCGGCAGGCGCACCCCTCCGCTGCCCGTCATCCCGCACCTGGGCAACGTGGCGCAGTCCTGTCTGCACCACGCGTCGTGTCCGGTTGCCGTGGTGCCGCACGAATGAGGACGCCCCCGCTGCCGCACTCGTCCCGTCCGGACGGGGCCGCGCAGCAGTGGACGGGAGGTCCCATCCACTTCTCGCGGATCCCGATCGTGTGGTGAACGGTCCGCGTTCGACCGCTTCTCCACATCCCTCACAGGGCCTCCCGTCACCTCCAGTGCACCACCTTGCGGCGACGGACACCAGGGCCGAGCGGGCCCCTGCGAGGACCGTGCGACCCCTCGACCGGGCCGGCCTCCCCACGGCGGGGTTCGTCCGCTGGCCCGGTCGGGCCGGTGGATCGATAGTGGAGGAGAGGAGCGCCCCGGGCCGGGACGCCCCGGGGAGGAGCGCCCTACGGTCGGGAGTGATGCTGCGTGCATGCACACATCGGTGACCGACTCATCGTCGAGAGTCCGACGACGGGAGCCACCAGGAAGGACGGCGAGATCGTCGGACTCCACCACGCCGACGGCACACCGCCCTATGACGTGCGATGGTCCGACAGCGACCGCGTCACACTGGTCTTTCCCGGCCCCGACGCCCACGTCCACCACTTGGTGCCGGGGCCGGAAGCACGAGGATGACCGGTTCGACGGAGGCGGCTCCCGCCGTGGCGGGAGCCGCTCGGCGTCAGCCGCGTGTCCGTCGTCGGCACCCAGGACCGGACTCGCGCTCGCCCACTCGCATGAGGACGAGGACGGAGTCGAGGTCGTCGCCCTGGCGCGGATCGTGGGCCATGCGGTTGCGTCGGCGGGCGCCGCAGCCGGTGCACTGGTGGACGAGCATGTAGCCCTTGGCCGAGTGGTGCTCGACGGCCACCGGGCGCATCAGCGCGCGGCAGTCGTTGGCACGGTCCCCGGGCGAGACGTCCACGTGCAGCGAGTGCAGGCAGAACGGGCAGTGGTTGCGATAGCTCCCATTGACCAGTGGTGCGACCGTCGTGCCGCAGTTTTCGCAGGTGAAGCCAGTGTTTTCAGTTGTTCTGCTGATGGCGCTGCTCCTCAGCGAGTCGAAGGGGTCTTCAACTCGGAGGCGCAGGGTTCCGTTCGCTCTCCCCCTGCTGGAACAGGGGTCGCAGGCTTGACCGGGGAGTGACTCGGTTCACCGCCCCTGCGGGGCGATTACTTCCGGCTCCAGCTTCACCAGGGCGCTTTCGCGTCCCTGGATCCGGACCACGACTGGGTTTGTGTGTTTGCCCCAGCCACTGTCACGCGGGTGTCCCACGTGCCGCCGGTAGGTGTCCATCCGGTCTCACTGCCGTCGGCGTCGTCCCCTACTCGGCAGCGCCGGCAGCTACGCGCTTCAACGCGGTCACGTCACCTCCTGGGTCTCGGTCCTCTTCGGCCCGCGGACGGCCACCGAACTCGCACGATCCTACGGGGGACGACACCCGGACCCGTCGTCCGTCGGGGGCGGTACCCGGGTCCGCGGGCGGCGCAGACGGTCACGACCTACTGTGGAGGGTGATCTCGCTTCCCGGACCGCGGCACCTTCCCGGAGGGCTCATGGCAGGGGACGGCAACGGCTCCGGTCGGGTCCCCCGGCTGCGGCTCGACGAACTGCTCGACGAACTCCAGTCGCGCATCGACGAGGTGCGGGGCACGCGGGATCGGTTGAACGGCCTGCTGGAAGCCGTGCTCGCGGTCGGTAGGGAGCTCGATCTTCCGCAGGTGCTGCACGGGATCGTTGAGGCCGCGGTCGTGCTGGTGGACGCCGAGTACGGGGCGCTCGGCGTGATCGGCGAGGACGAGCAGTTGGCGGAGTTCTTGCCGGTGGGGATCGGCCCGCGGCAGCGCGAGGAGATCGGTGCCCTGCCGTCGGGACACGGACTGCTCGGTGAGTTGATCAGACACCCGGAACCGCTCCGCCTCGCCGAACTCTCCGAGCACCCCGCCTCCGCCGGCTTCCCTGCGCGCCACCCGCCGATGCACTCCTTCCTGGGGGTGCCGATCCGGGTGCGCGACGAGGTGTTCGGCAACCTCTACCTGACGCAGAAGCGCGGCGGCGCGGAGTTCGACGCGGAGGACGAGGCGGTGCTCGCCACGCTGGCGGTCGCGGCGGGCATCGCGATCGAGAACGCACGCCTGTTCGCGGAGGTCCGCTTCCGCGAGCGCTGGCTCGCGGTGAGCGCCGAGGTCACCAGCGCCCTGCTGTCGGGCACCTCCGAGACCCGGGTGCTGGACATGATGCTGGAGCGGGCGCGCGCGATCACCCGCGCTGATCTCGGCGTCGTCCAACTGGTGGAGGGCGACGGCGGCTTGCGGGGGGCCGTGGCGCAGGGGGAACGGGCCGCGGCCCACCGCGGGAGAGTGCCGCCGGGCCCCGGCTCGCTGGCGGGGGAGGCCCTGCGCTCGCACGGGCCGGTGACCTCCGTCGACGTCGCGGAGGACGAGCGGATCACCGTCGATCCCGCGCGGTGGCAGGGGTTCGGCCCCGCGGTCGCCGTCCCGGTGGGCACCGGGACGTCCGTACGGGGCGTCCTCCTCCTGGCCCGGAGGACCGGCGCCGCCCCGTTCACGGAGGTCGAGACGGCGCCCCTGTCGGGGTTCGCCGGGCAGGCCGCACTCGCACTGGAACTCGCCGACCGGCGGCGCGACGCCGAGCGGATGGCCCTGCTCGCCGACCGGGACCGGATCGCCCGGGACCTGCACGACCTGGCGATCCAACGGCTGTTCGCCACGGGGATGACCCTCCAGAGCACGCGGCGCTACGTGACGCAGCCGGCCGGAACCGAGCGTTTGACCAGGGCCATCGACGACCTCGACGACACGATCAAGATCATCCGCTCGACGGTGTTCGGACTCAGGGAACGCGAGCCAGCCGCGGGAGTGCCCGGGCTCAGGTTCCGTGCCGTGCGCGCCGTGGAGAAGGCCGCGCCCGCCCTCGGCTTCACCCCCGCGCTGCGCATGGAGGGGCTGGTGGAGACCGACGTGCCGCCGGCCGTTGCGGACCACGTCGTCGCCGTGGTGGGGGAGGGCCTCACCAATGTGGCCCGGCACGCCCGCGCGACCCGTGCGGAGGTCGCCCTGGAGGCGACCCGGGACACGCTGACGGTGCGGATCACGGACGACGGCGTAGGGATCGGACCGGCCGAGCGCCGTCGGTGCAGCGGACTGCGGAACCTCGCCGAACGGGCGGCTGGGCTCGGCGGGAGCTTGGACGTGACGCCGCTCGACGCCCGCGGGACCCGGCTGACCTGGCAAGTACCGCTCAGCCACCCGACACCGGAGTGACGCGCCGAACGGCGACGAACGGGTCGTAGGGCGTCGGAGTCACTCTGCTTCGTCGTCGTGCGCGGCGATCACCGCGGCCTGCACCCGCCGCTCCACCCCCAGCTTCGCCAGCAGTCGGGAGATGTGGTTCTTGACCGTCTTCTCCGAGAGGAAGAGCTCCTTGCCGATCTCCCGGTTCGTCAGCCCCTCCTCGATCAGACGCAGCACCGCGCGTTCCCGGTCGGTGAGCGCGGCCAACTTCCCCTCCCGGGGCGGGGTCGGCTCCCGGTCCTCCCGCAGGGAGCCGATCAGCCGGGACGTGGTCGCCGGATCGAGCATCGACTGGCCGCTGGCCACCGTGCGAACGGCAGCCACCAGGTCGGAGCCGTTGATCTGCTTGAGGACGTAGCCGGCGGCGCCCGCCATGATGGCGTCCAACAGCGCGTCCTCGTCGTCGAACGAGGTCAACATCAGACAGGCGAGCCCCGGCACGCGCGATCGCAGTTCGCGGCAGACCGTGACCCCGTCGCCGTCGGGCAGACGCACGTCGAGGACGGCCACGTCGGGGCGGAGCGCGGGGCCCCGCGCCAGTGCCTGCGCCGCGTCCCGCGCCTCCCCGACGACCTCGATGTCCGCCTCGGCGTCGAAGAGGTCGCGCAGCCCGCGTCGCACCACCTCGTGGTCGTCGACGAGGAACACCCGGACGGGTGCGTCACGTGCTTCGGTGTCGTCGGGCATCTCGTCCCCTGGCGGTCTGGCCGTGTCTCCGATCATGCCCGGAACCCGGGGGCGCGCAACGGGACCGAACGGGCCGAAGGCCCGCGGGCACCCCGGCCGGCACCGGTCACGGGCCCGCGGGCACCGGTCGGGACAGCTCCAGGCGGATGTCGACGGTGCCCTCCACCGCTCGTACGGCGCGGGCGAGCAGGGGCACCAGGGTCCGGTCCGGGAGGTCGCCGCCGAGGGTGACCACGCCGTCCTGGACCGTCACCTCCAGGCGCTCCGCCGCCGGCACCCGGTCCAGGACGTCGCGGCGGATCTCGGCCGCGATCTCCTCGTCCGTGCGCAGGAACACCTTCAGCAGGTCGCTCCGGCTGACCACGCCCTCCAACAGGCCGCCCGCATCGACCACCGGCAGCCGCTTGATCCGGCGGCGCGCCATGATCCGTGCCGCCTCCGCGATGGTGGCGTCGGCCCGCACGGTGACCGCCGGGGCGGACATCAGGTCCCCGGCGGTGAGCGCGGCGGCCTTGGCGGACCGCTCCGGCGGGGTGTCGGTCCTGGTGGGGTCGTCGTCCCGGTGCTCTTCCTTCAGCAGCAGGTCGGCTTCGGAGACCACGCCGATGACGCGTCCCTCACCTGCGAGCACCGGCACCGCGCTGATCTTCCACTGGGCCATGAGCTCGACGACCTCCTTGTACCCGGCGTGGCGCCCCACGGCGACGGCGGTGTGCGTCATCACGTCACTCACGGAGTGCGGGGAAGCGGCCATCACGGCCTCCCAGGGTCGGCTCGTACGCTGTGTTGCCCATCTCCCGCCAGCGTGGACCGACCCGGGGCGGACGGGGAAGGGCCGCCCGGCCCAACCTTCGATGCGTTTCGGCACCGGCCGGTCAGTCGGTCCCGTCGCGCTGCGTGTTCCGATACCTGCGGTACGCGGCCACCGCGGTCGGCAGCGTGGGGAAGACCCGGTCGGGGTCGACCACTTCGGTGAGGCCGTACGCGTCGAGTTGGTCGAGCAGGTCCTGTTTGACCCGGGCCATGGCGAACACGACGCCCCGTCGGGCCAACTCGGCGCGCAGCGAGGCGAGCGAGTCCAGCGCGGTGATGTCGACCTCCACGTTGGCCTCCGCGTTGAGCAGGAACCACACGACGCGGTCACCGCGCTCCTCCTGCTCGACGACGGCCGCCAACGCGCGCCGTCTGAAGTCCTCCGCGTTGGCGAAGAACAAGGGCGAGTCGTACCGGTAGACGAGCAGCCCGGGCACGGTCTCGGCCTGCGGATAGTCGTCGACGTCGTGCATGCCCGCAACGCCCGGCACCAGGCCCTCCACCGCGTCGTGCGGGCGGGCGACCCGAGCCAGCAGCTCGGCCACCGACAGCCCCACGGCCAGCAGCACCCCGTACAGGATGCCCAGGGCGAGGACCCCGATCAGACAGGCCAGAGCCAGGGCGAACTCGCGGCGCCGGAAGGACGCCAGGCGGCGGAACCCCGCCAGGTCCACCAGCCGCACCGCCGCGTAGATCACGAGCGCGCCCAGCACCGGCACGGGGACGAGCGCGAGCGCCGGCCCGAGGAACAACAGCACCGCGAGCACCACGGCGCCGGTCACCAGCGAGTACGCCTGGGTCCGCGCCCCCGACGCGACGGCGAGCGCCGTACGGCTGGCGCTGCTGCTCACCGGGAAGCCGCGCAGCAGCGCAGCGCCGACGTTCGTCGCGCCGAGGGCGAGCAGTTCCCGATTGGCGTCGGGTCGGTCGCCGCCCGCGCGTCCGGCGAAGGCGCGCCCGGTGAGGATCACGTCCGTGTACCCCACCAGCAGTACTCCGACCGCGGGCAGCACCAATTCGGGCAGGTCGGCGAAGGACGGCAGTTGCGGCCGGGGCAGTCCCGCCGCCACCTCTCCGACCACCGCGATGCCGTGCTCCCGAAGGGGGAAGACCGCGACCGCCGCCGTTGCGACCACGACCACCAGGAGAGGGCCCGGCAGAGTGGGCACGAACCGGGCCGCGAGGAAAAGGAAGACGAGCGCGGCCACGCTCAACGCAGTGGTGGCGGGCTGGAGGCCCGGCAGCCCCCGGGCGAAGGACACGAGCCGGGGAAAGAAGCCCTCGCCACTGGTCGGCACCCCCGTCACCTTGGGCAACTGATCCACGATCATGATCAGCGCGATCCCGGTCAGATAGCCCACCAGCACCGGCCGGGAGAGCAGATCGGCGACGAACCCCAGCCGGACCACCCAGGCCACCAGGCACAGCAGCCCGACCGCCAGCGCCAGCCCGGCGGCCAGCGCCGCGTAGCGGTCGCTGCTCCCGGCGGCGAGCGGTGCGATCACCGCGGCCGTCATCAGCGCCGTGGTCGACTCCGGCCCCACGGAGAGCAACCGCGACGTGCCGAGGACCGCGTACAGCACCAGCGCGGGCAGCGACGCCCACAGCCCGGCCACCGGCGGCAGTCCCGCCACGCCCGCGTACGCCATGACCTGCGGCACCAGATAGGCGGCGACCGCGAGCCCGGCGAGCAGGTCGCCGCGCAGCCAGGCCCGCCGATACCGCCGTAGGACGGCCGCTCCCGGAGCCACGGCGGAGAGGAAGCCGCCCCGCGCCCGGTCGTCGCTGCCCTGGGACATGCGCCTCCTTAACCCGTGTCCCCTCAGCATCCCGCCGGGGGCGGGCGGCTGCGACGTACGACCGGGAGCGCCGCGGGCCGGACCTGCGTCAGTCGCGGGGCCGGGGCGTCGCGCCCATCCTGGAAGAGAGCGAAGACGCACCCGGCACGGGAGGTGCATGCGATGGTCCGCGCCGTCACCGTCGGTCTCGACGGATCGAGGGAGAGCCTGGCGGCCGCCGAGTGGGGTGCTCGCGAAGCCGAACTGCGGAAGGCGCCGCTGCGGCTGGTGAACGTGTGGCCGCCCGACGGCGTCGTTCCGCAGTCGATGGCGGATCGCGCAGGGCAGCGGCACTGGGCCGAGCGGGTTCCCCGCCATGCCGCGGAGGAACTGCGCGGACGCCACCCGGGGCTCGACGTCGCTGCCGATCAGCTCGTCGGCTGGCCCAGGGAAGTCCTGCCGGAGGCGGCCGCGGCGGCCGAACTGCTGGTCCTGGGCTCCCGGGGCCTCAGCGGCGTCGGACGGTTCCTCGTGGGGGCGGTGGGCCAGGCGGTCCTCGCCCAGACGGACCGCCCCGTCGTGTTCGTCCGTGCGCCGGAACACGGGCACGTGCCGCCCGATGCCCGCGGACCGGTCGTTCTCGGCCTGGACACCGCGGCGGACCCCCTCCTGGAGTTCGCCTTCGAGGAGGCCCGACGGCGTGGGACCGGCCTGTGGATCGTGCACGCCTGGAACCTCCCGCCCTACTTCGGCTACGGCATGCCCCCCGACTCCTCCCTGAACGCCGACCTCACCGCGAGCGAGGCGGCGAAGCTGGAGGACGGCGTCAGGCCCTGGCGGAAGACGTACCCGGGCGTCGAGGTGACGGAGGACTCCAAGCGGGGGCGGACCGTGGACCTGCTGGCGGACGTCGCACGTGACCAGGACGCCGCCCTGGTCGTGGTGGGCCGCCGGATCAGGCGCTCGTCGCTCGGCGGCCGCGTCGGTGCGGTCACCTACGGGGTGCTCCACCACGTGGCGGCGCCGGTCGCGGTGGTGTCGCACGCCTGAGCCGGGCCCCGGGGCCTCGGGACGTCGCGCGACGGAAGGGGGCGGAGGAAGGGACGGAACCATGGAACTCCCGCTGGTCGTCGGGGTGGACGGATCGGAGCCGAGCCTGCGGGCCGTGGACTGGGCCGCCGACGAGGCGACCCTGCACGGTCGGGGACTGCATCTCGTCTACGCGTCGAAATGGGAGCGTTACGAGGGCCTGGCCCTCGCCCACGGCCTGGGGAAGCCGTCGGAACGGGTGTTCGCCGAGAACATCGTGGGCTCCGCGACGGAACGGGCCCACCACAGGCATCCCCAACTGAAGATCACTGCCGAAACCCCGGTGGAGGACGCAGCCGCGGCGCTCCTGAACGCCGGACGCAACGCATCCCTGCTCGTCACCGGCTCCCACGGCCGCAGCGGCGTCGCCGACCTGCTCCTCGGGTCCGTCTCCCTGACGGTGGCCGCGCGCGCGGACTGCCCCGTCGTCGTGCTGCGCGGGAACCAGGACGACCGGGTCGGCGCCGGAATGAACCGCAGCATCGCCCTCGGCGTGGCCGATCCCGGCGAGGGCGACGCCGCCGTACGGTTCGCCGTCCGGGAGGCGGCGGCCCGAGGAGTCTCCCTGTGGGCCGTGCGCGCCTGGCGCCTACCGGCGCTGGAAGCCGGCGGACATCCGTTGACGGCGGGGGACGCGGCACGCCACCACGAACGAATGGCCGCCGCACGCATCGAGGACGCCGTGCGCGAGCCGGCGGCACGGCATCCCGGGGTGACGGTCCACCAGCAGACCGGAGAAGGGCCCGCGCGCAGGGTCCTGTTGAACGCGTCCGCCACCGTGGACCTGATGGTCGTCGGGGCCATGCGTCGCCCCGGCTACTTCGGCCTCCAACTCGGCCCGGTGGCCCACACGCTGCTGCACCACTCCGCCTGCCCGGTGGCCGTCGTACCGGAGCGGGCGACACCACCGTGACCCGGGCCGAGCCCCGGGGCGCGCCCGCAGTGACGGCCTTGCGCGGCCTGGCAGCCGTGGTCTTCGACACCGACGGCGTCCTCATCGACTCGGCACGGCTGCACGCCGCAGCCTGGAAGACCGCCTTCGACGCGTACCTGCGTGACCACCCGCCGCCCGACCCGTCCCGGCGGCACCCGTTCGACCCGGACGACGACTACCCGCGCCTGGTCGACGGCAGGTCCCGCCTGGACGGCGCCGCCGCCTTCCTCACCTCCCGGGGCATCGAGCCCGACCCGGCGACGGTCCGGGCCGTCGCCGACGCCAAGGAGCGTCTGTTCAGCGCGCGCATCGACGAGGGCGCAGTGGCCGCCTACCCCGGAGCGGTACTACTCCTGCGCGCACTGCACGAAGCGGACGTGCCGCGCGCCGCCGTCTCCGCGTCCCGGCACGCAAGCGAACTCCTCACCCGCACCGGCCTCACCGACCTCCTCGACGTCCTGGTGGACGGAGCCGAGGCGGCGCGGCTGCGCCTGCCCGGCAAGCCCGATCCGGCGCTGTTCCTCGAAGCCGCCCGCCGGCTGCGCGTCCGGCCGGGGCGCACCGCCGTCGTCGAGGACGCCCCGGCGGGCGTCGAGGCCGGCCGACGGGGCGGATTCGCGCTGGTCGTCGGGGTCGACCGGGCCGGCACCGAGGCGGCCCGCAGCCGCCTGTTGGAGCACGGCGCACACCTCGTGGTCGGCGACCTGGCCGACCTCGTCGACGAAGCCGCGCCGACCCGGGGCGGCGCGCAGTGAACGACTGGACCTGGGAGTACGAGGGCTACGACCCGGCGCAGGAACGACTCAGGGAGTCCCTGTGCACCGTCGGCAACGGATACTTCGCCACCCGAGGTGCCGCTCCCGAGTGCCGCGCCGACGAGGTGCACTACCCCGGGACGTACGCGGCGGGCTGCTACGACCGACTCACCTCGACCGTCGCGGGCCGTCAGGTGGAGAACGAGGACCTGGTGAACCTCCCCAACTGGCTCCCCCTGCGCTTCCGCCTCCCCACCGCGGACGATCCCGCGCCCGCCTGGATCACCCCCGACACCCACCACGTCCTGGAGCAGCGCCTCACCCTCGACCTGAGGTCGGGGACCTTGGAGCGCACCGTCTCGTACGACGTGGCCGGGCTCGTCCTGCACGTGCGCCAATTCCGGTTGGCGCACATGGAGCAGCCGCACGTGGGGCTGCTCAGCACCCGGTTCGCCGCCGAGGGCGGAAGCGGTGACCTTGAGGTCGAGTCGGCGCTCGACGGCACGGTCACCAACAGCGGGGTCGAGCGGTACCGATCCCTCGCCGAGCGGCACTTGACGGCCGTACGGACCGGACAGTCGGCCCCCGACACCTGCTGGCTGGCCTGTCGGACGGCGTCCTCGGGGATCCAGGTCGCGCTGGCCGTCCGCACCGCCGGGGCCGGGGCGGTCGAGCGCCGCACGGTGCGCGACGACGCCCGGGTGGCGCAGCGACTGCGCTTTCGCCTCGCCCCCGGCACGCCCGTCACGGTCGACAAGACGCTCGTGCTGTACACGTCCCGGGACCGGGCGATCAGCGACCCCGTGAGCGCCGCGAACGAACTCCTGGCCCGCACGCCCCCGGCGGATGAACTCATGGCGGGCCAGCGCGGAGCATGGCGGCGGCTGTGGGCGAACACGGCCGTGGACGTGCCGGGCGACGCCGGAGCCGTCCTGCGACTCCACCTCTTCCACGTGTTGCAGACCCTCTCCCCGCAGACCGCCGAACTGGACGCGGGCGTCCCCGCCCGGGGCCTGACGGGCGAGGCGTACCGGGGTCACGTCTTCTGGGACGAGCTCTTCGTGCTCCCCTACCTCAACCTGCACTTCCCCCAGGTCTCGCGCGCCCTGCTCGACTACCGACACCGGCGCCTGGACCGGGCCTGCGCCGATGCGCGGGCCGCCGGCCGACGCGGCGCGCAGTACCCGTGGCAGAGCGGCAGCGACGGCGGGGAGGACACCCAGGAACTCCACCTCAACCCCCGCTCGGGCCACTGGCTCCCCGACCGCTCCCGGCTCCAACACCACGTCGGGCTCGCCGTCGCCTACAACGTCCTGCAGTACCACGAGGCCACCGGCGACACCGGATACCTCCACACCAAGGGCGCCGAGATGCTGCTACAGATCGCCCGCTACTGGGCCGCACTCGCCGAGCACGACCCGGTGACCGGCCGTTACCACGTCCGCGGCGTCGTCGGTCCGGACGAGTACCACGACGCCTATCCGGACGAAGGCCGACCCGGAATCGACGACAACGCCTACACCAACGTCATGGCCGCCTGGGTGATCAGCCGCACGCTCGGCGCCCTCGGCACCCTGCCCACCCCCCTCGCCGCAGAACTGCGCGAGCGCACCGGTCTCGACGCCGCCGAACTCGACCACTGGGACACGGTGTCCAGGAAGCTGTACGTCCCCTTCCACGCCGGAGTCATCAGCCAGTTCACCGGCTACGGAGACCTCGCGGAGCTGGACTGGGACGCCTACCGGGCCCGTTACGGATCGATCCGCCGGCTCGACCGGATCCTGGAGGCCGAGGGCGACGACGTGAACCGCTACCAGGCGTCCAAGCAGGCCGACGTCCTGATGCTCGGCTACCTGCTCAACCCCGTTGAACTCGGGACCGTCTTCCACCGTCTCGGCCACCGCCTCGACGCCGACACGTGGCAGCGCACCGTCGACTACTACCTGCGCCGCACCAGCCACGGCTCCACCCTGAGCAGCCTGGTCCACGCCTGGACGCTGGCCCGGGCACGTCGGAGCGAAGCGTGGACGTTCGCCCGGGAAGCCCTGGCCGGCGACATCGCCGACCTCCAGGGCGGCACCACCGGCGAAGGCATCCACCTCGGCGCCATGGCCGGCACCCTCGACCTCCTCCAGCGCGGACTCACCGGGCTGGAACCCCGCGGCGGGGCGCTACGACTGGACCCGGTGCCGGTGCCGCACCTGTCCGCGTACGGATTCTCCATCCGGTACCGCGGCCACTGGGGCATCCGACTGGAGGTGCGGTCCGGGCGGCTGCGCATCACCGTTCCCGCATCCGACGCCGCACCCATCAGCGTGGAACTGCCCGACCGGACCGTTTCCGTCCATCCCGGCGAAACGTGCACGCTCGCCCTGCCGGACGCGTGAGCGTCCCGCGCGGACGGGTCAGCGTCCGTGCGCCGACCAGTCGGGAGCGGTCTTCACCCAGTCCCGCTCCCACTCGACGAGGTGGTGGTGGGTGCTCAGCGCGTTGGCCGTGAGCCGTGCTCCCCCGACGACGAGGAACGTCGCCGCCGTGACGACCGATCCGGTTTCGATGGCGTCCGCGGCGATGACGACGTCGCTGCGCACCGGCGGCACGACGTTCCCCCGGTCGTCGACACGGATCTGCACCGAGCCACCCTGCTCGGTCCCGGCGGGCACTTTCGCCACGCCGCTACGGGTCCCGTCGGCCGTCGTCCAGCGCACCGTCGCGGGCAGCAGCACCCCACCTCCGACCTGCTGGGAGTCTGCGTCCGGCCGGGGGAGCCGGTCGGTGACGACGGCCTGGACGGAGTGCGACGTGGCGCGCAGCCGGTCGGCCTGCGCAGCTTCCTGCGTGTGGACCGCCCAGCCGGTCAGTGCTCCGGCGAGCGGCGCCCCGACGAACAGGAGGACGGCCAGCAGCAGTCCGATCCAGGCGTCCACCACGTCCGACCGGCGGCGCAGCGGGTTCCGCCGCCACCGCCACGCCCGCCCGGGGGCGCGCGGGCCGGCTCTCGACGCGTCGACCACGGCCGCCACCTCCTTCTGCGAGCAGATCGGCTCAGGGCATCGGCGATGGGCGGGCGCGTGGCGGCACACTCAGTGAGCACTCCACGTCCACCACTCCCTCGACACCCCGGGCCAAGCGTTCCACCAGCGGGACCAGTCCGTCGTCACGCACCGTCCCCGACAGGGACACCACCCCGTTGCTGACGGCGACCTCCACGGAATGGTGGGAGACGGGCAGCAGACGGTCCACGACTTCCCGGCGCACCTCGGCCGCGACGTCCTCGTCGGGCCGCAGGAAGACCTTCAACAGGTCGACCCGGCTGACCACGCCCTGAAGCACTCCGTCACGGTCGACCACGGGCAGGCATTTCACCTGGTGCTCGGCCATCAGCCGGGCCGCGCGCGGCAGCGGGTCGGTGCTGCTCACCGTGATCGCCGGCGTGGTCATCAGATCGCCGACGGTCACGGCGCCGGCCTTGGCGGTGCGATCGAGGTCCCGTTCCTGTTCGACCAGCCCGGGAACGCGGTCGCGGTACTCCTCCTTGGCCAGCAGATCGGCCTCGGAGACCACGCCGACGACCCGCCGGTCGCCGTCCACCACCGGAACGGCGGTGACCCGCCGCGACTCCATGGCGGTGACGACCTCCTTGAACCCGGCGGTGCGGGCGGCGGCGAGCACGTCCCGCGTCATCACGTCACCGACGGTGTACCGACCGTGGGCCATGGCGTGCTCCCTTCCGGAATCGTGCGCCTGCTGGTTCCAGGGTCCTTCCTCCCACGGCCCGCCGGTAGGGGCCGGTCGGGCCGGTACCGGACCTGTCCGGCCCAAGCGTCCGCGCCGGCGTCCGGATCACGCTGAGGGGGACGGAACCCGGACACCCGCCAGGGGAGTGAGGCGACGGACATGCCATCCACCGGCAAACCGAGCCAGCGCAGCGACATCGGTCGCCGGGTCACCGCCCGCAGGGAGGCCCTGGGCATGACCCGTCAGGAGGTCGCCGAGCGCAGCGGTGCCGCGCCCGCGTACATCGCCTACGTCGAGGAGCGCGCTTCGGCCGTCCCCGGCACCGGCATGATGCTGCGGCTCGCCGAGGCACTGCAGACCACCGTTCCCGAACTCACCGGCTCGGCGGCGGAACGCGTGCCGGGCCGGGGCAGCGGGCTCCGGGACGCCGAACTGAGGGTCCTCGACGAGGGGGAGTGCCGCGAACTGCTCGCCACGGGAGGAGTGGGCAGGATCGCCGTCACCACGTCGGAGGGGCCCGCCGTCGTACCGGTCAACTACGCCGTTTCCGGCGACCGCATCGTCTTCCGCACGGCTCCCGGCACGGTACCCGCCGCAGCGGCGGACACGGAGGTCGCCTTCGAAGTGGACCGCATCGACGACGCCTTCAGCAGCGGATGGAGCGTACTCGTCGTGGGCGACGCGCAAGGCGTCACCGACCCCGAGCTCGTCCGCGCCCTGGAAGAGCACGCCGACGACCTGTCGTGGGCGGGCGGCGACCGCTCCCTGTGGCTGGAGATCGTGCCACGCCGCGTCTCGGGCCGTCGCATCGTCAACGCCGCGACACCGCAGACGAAATGACGGGAACGGGTGAACGGCCCCCGGCTGCCGGGCACCGTGGAACCGTACCCGGCAGGAGCCACCCCGGCTACGGCCGCGCACCGATCGCCACCGCCTCGGCGAGTGCGCGGCGGGACCGTTCGGCCTTCTTCGCCGGGACGCCCCGGCCCGCCCGTGCGGGCGGGCCGGGGCGGTTTGATCAGATGCGGTAGCCGAGGCTCCGCAACTGCTGACGGATCGCCTCGTCGTCGGCCGCAGCGGTGCCGCTGGTCGCGGCGCCCGAGTCGGTCGGAACGAGCGTGACGTGCTCCTCGCGCATGTTCTCGGTCACTGGTTCTCCTCTCCTGTGACTTCGGTGTTCATTCTTGTCCGGTCGGACAAGCTCGGTGCCGCCCTTAGGGTGGCGGTATGGACGGCGACATGGATGACCTGGCCTACGACGCGACCGGTACGCCGACGGTTCGGCTGCGCCAGTGGGAACGGTGCTGGCCGCAGGATGACCCGCACGCCAACTTCAAGGCCGAGGTGGTCGAGTACGGGCTCCTCGATCCGCTGGTGACCGTGCGCGGCATGTCCCGGAACCTGGACATCCCGGTCGGCCCGATCGTCCGGTACGTGCTGGCGAAGTGGGCCACCGGGGGCAGCGGCGGCCTGCTCGAACTCGGGCCGGTGATGGTGCCGCGCCTGTGGGAGCCCATCGCGGCCGCGGAGGAGGCCGACTCCGACGAGCAGCGACTCGCGGCGTACCACCAACTCCGGCAGATGATCTCTTGGCTGAAGGTGCCGCTGGACGACCCCACGGTGTACCCGCCTCAGCAATCGGCCGACTGATCGGCGCTCAGTGCGCACGGCGCACCACCCCGGTCACGCAGCCGATCCCGCCGGCCGCCCGCAGGTACTCGCCGATGTCGATCTCGTCGACGGCCGCACCCGCCCGCTCCAGCTTCCGCCGGATTCCCGGGCACCCAGCGGACATCAGCACCCGCCCCGGCGCGAGCACCAGCAGGTTCATCCCGCGCCGCACCAGCAGTTCTTCGTCCGGCGGCAGCGCGATCACCCGGTAGCCGTACTCGGCGAGCAGCGCCATCAACTCCGGTGGGCTCGCCGCCCGGTGGACGACGGCGGTGGACGAGTCGAGGAACATCACCGTCCCCAGCAGGTGCTGTACGCCCGGCGCCAGGGGTACGGTCACCACCCGCGCCCCCAGTTCCACGACGGCCGAGGCGATCTCGGCCGCGCCGGCCGCGTTCGTGCGGAACCCGGTACCGACGATCACCGTCGACGGGTCGATCCACAGCGCGTCGGCGCCCTCGAACGCGGCGGTGCCGGACACCGTGCGCAGGATCGGGAACCCGGCCTCGGCCAGTGCGAGCGCGGCATGCCGTTCCTCGCCGGCCCGCTGCACCGACGCCATCCGCGCCAGCACCGCCCCGGCCGGGGTCATCCAGAACAGGTCCCGCGCGAACACCACGTTCGGCGTCGCCGCGGGGGACGTCAGGTGCACCTCGACCCCGTTGTCCCGCAGGCGGTCCGCCAGCGCGTCGCACTGCGCCCGCATCGCCGGCAGGTCCACCGGCCCGAGCATGAGGGAGTCCCCCGGCCGTTGCACCGCAGCGATGCTGTCCGGCGGGCGGACCAGCAGCACCGACCGCAGCGTGGCCGTCTCCGACCGGTACCCGCACCGCGCCCACACGCCCCCGGCCGCGACCTCGTCCACGTGCGACGTCAGCCGGGGGACCCATCCCGGGCCGCCGTGGGTGCTCAGCTCAGATCCAGTGGTCGTCATGGGCATAGCCAAGCCTTTCTGCCATCGCGAGCACGTCGCCGCTCAGCGCGGGCCGGATTTGCTCCTCCCGCGCCCGCCACCGGCCGGGGCGTGGTGCGGCGGTGGCCACGGTGGCGGCGATGCCGTCGGTCGCGGCCCGCTTCAGCGGCCCGTCGAACGGGATCCCCAGCCAGTCCGCGATCCGCTCGACGGCGTCCGCGCGGGCCGGCGGACCGCTGATCAGGTCCTCGAACCGCACCGTGTGGTCCGCACCGTGCGCGAGAACCGCACGGTGACTCGACGACCACTGGTGGGCGCAGACCCGGGGCAGGTCGGCGGTGGTGTACGCGGGCCAGCCGGGCGGCAGGTCGAACTTCCACCAGTGCCGGTCGGCCGGCCGCACGTCGGCGTATCCGGCGATGTGCAGCGGTTCGTCCAGCCGGTACGCGTGGAACCCGTGGTGCAGCCACCCGTCGATGAGGCCGTTGATCGACGCGGCCGGGTTCCGGGTCAGGTGCAGCACCCGCAGGCGCGCGTTGGGGAACACCGCCCGCAGGAAGCCGAACCGGTGGACGTTGCCCGGAGTCTTGATCACCAGTGGTTTCGCGGCGAGATCGTGTTCGTCCGCGGGCCGCCACGGGCGGGGGAGGACGAAGGGCGGCTCTTCGAGCAGCAGTTCACCGGGCGGCCCGGCCGGTCGTGGTCCCGGTGGCCGCCCGGGAAGGTCGTAGTACCACGGGTTCACGCCGGCCATGCCGATCAGCGCCCGCGCGAACCGGGGCAGATCACGGTCCAGTACCGCCTCGGCGGTCCGCACCAGGTCCACGGGGTCGAGGCCCAGCTCCGGCCACTGCATGACCAGCCGCCACGCCGCGTCCACCGCCAGGTTCTCCACGCCGGTGCCGGGAGAGCCCGCGTCCAGGGCCAGTTCCGCTTCGAACAAGGCCCGGGACTCCGGCTGAAGCCCGTGCCAGTGCGCCGCGTCGAGCACGTCGGACCCGGTGCCGCTGTGCGGGTGGTCGAGGCCGACCAGCCGCAGCAGCGGATTCAGCTCACCGCGCAGGTGCAACAGGTGCGGCGAGGACCGCAGCAACTCGGCGAGCATGCTCGACCCGCCCCGCGAACTCGACGCGACGACGACGAGATCGCGCACCTTCGCGCGGAAGTGCGGCACCGGCGTGCCCCGCAGCGGCCGCAGCTCCGCCAGCCCGCGCACGACCTCGGCGACCGGGCGCTCCACGGTGCGGCTAGGCATGGGCGGGTTTCCGCACCGAGTACACGCACCACCGCCACCGGTCGCGCACCGAGCCGTCCGGCAGCACCTCGAACGGGTGGACGTCGCGCACCTCGCGCGGCGCGTCGTAGTAGAGGCGGTAGATCTCCTGCCGGTTCGCCGGTGTCGTCTCGTGGGTGTCGATCCACCGGTCGATCGACTCCCACAGGAAGTACTCCTCCATCCGCACGTCGGTGAACCCGCCGTCGGTGAGCAGCGCCCGGAAGTCCTCCTCGCGGAACATCTGGTACAGCAGGGGCTGCTTCTTCTTGAACACGCGGAACATCCAGAACGCGTCCACGTCCGCGTACGGCACGATCTGCCCGACGATGAACTGCCCGCCCGGCCGCAGCACCCGGAAGATCTCCGACACCGGCCGCTCCGGCTGGGGCAGCAGATGCAGCACCTCCCGGGTGACCACGAGGTCGAAACTGGCGTCGGGGAACGGCAGGTCGTAGACCGTGCCCTGGTGCACGACGTCCAGCCGGGTGGCGGCGAGCGCCGCCATCTCCGGGGTGAGGTCCAGCCCGACCATCTCGCCGACCCGGCCGCGGAACGCGCCGCCGACGACACCGCTGCCGCAGCACACGTCCAGCATCCGTGCGTCGGGCGGCACCGCGCACAGCTCCGCGTGCTTGCCGAGCAGGTCCTCGTCGGTGAGCCAGGCGCACGAGTCGTGCCAGTCCTTCGAGCGGATCCCGAACTGTCGCTGGTAGACCGCGTAGTCGACCTCGACGGCCCGGGTCCGGGAGCGGGCCGTCCGGCCGGCCAGCCGTGCGGCGAGCCGGGCCCGACTCGCGTCGACGGCCCGTTCGGCGATGCGGCGGGCCAGTTCCGGGTCGGCCGCCAGCGCCCGCCGCGTCTGATCGGTGACGACGTCGAACACGCGGGCGCCCGCGTCGTCGTTGCGCAGGGTGCGTTTGGTCTGGCCGTCGAACCGCGCGTCCGGGATCCGGATCGCGATCACCGCGGTCAGCCCTTCCAGGATGTCGACCACGGTCATCTTGTCCGCGGACGGGCCGAGGTGTTCGGCCACCACCCCGGCCAGCGCGCCGCGCAGGGCGTCCACGTGCGACCCGCCCAGGTCGGTGCGGATGGTGTTGACGTAGCTGAAGATCTGCTCCGCGTACCCCTCGGTCCACTGGACGGCGGCGTCGATCACGCAGCCGTCCCCGGCCCAGGTGACGGTGGTCGGCTCGGCGTGCACCTTCTCGGCGTCGCGGGCGCGGTACGCGAGCAGGCCCCGCACCCCGGTCGTCTCGCACAGCGACTCGTGCCGCCCGGTGCGGTGGTCGGTGAGATCGATCCGCAGGCCCGGGTGCAGATACGCGATGTCGAGCAGCCGGGCGTGCACCAGGTCCGCGTCGAGCAGGCACGAGGAGAAGATCTCCGGGTCCGGGCGGAACCACAACCGGGTGCCGCGGCGGCCGCTGTCGCCGACCCGCTTGAGCGGGGTCTCGATCGAACCCCGGGCGAACGACTCGCTGTGGTGCGCGCCGTCGCGCCACACGTCCAGCCGCAGCCACTGCGACAACGCGTTCACGCAGGCCAGGCCGACGCCGTGCAGCCCGGCCGACGTCGCGTACGAGGAGTGGTCGAACTTGCCCCCCGAGTGCAGCGTGGTGAGGACGAGCTCGCACGCCGGGATCCCGGCCTCCGGGTGCGGGTCGGTGGGGATGCCCCGGCCGTCGTCGGTGACCGAGCAGGAGCCGTCTTCGTGCAGCTCCACCGAGATCGCGCCGCAGTGTCCGGCGGCGGCCTCGTCCACGGCGTTGTCGACCAGTTCGAGCACCAGGTGGTGGGCGCCGTCCGAGCCGGTCGACCCCACGTACATCGAGGGGTTGCGGCGCACCGCCTCCAGCCCGGAGTAGACGGTGATCGCCTCGGCGGTGTAGTCGTTGGTCATGGCGCTCCGTTCCCGGCGAACCGCGGCTCGGTCAGCCCGGTGAGGGTCTGCTCCAGCCGGTCCACGTGCGTCTTCTTCAACGTGCACAGCGTCTCCAGCCAGCTCGCCAGGTCGGCCACGCCGTCCGCGTGCGCCCGCGCCGCCAGGCCGGGGTAGCGTTCGGTGGCCTCCCCGAGGTCGCCGCTGATCGCCGCGGCGAGGTTGCGGCGGGTGTCGCCGAGCGCGCGGCCGGTGCCCGGATCGTCGCCGCCCAGCAGGTCGCGCAGCACGTCCAGGTGTCCGTGGGCGGCGCAGGCCACGCTTTCGGCGAGTTCGCCGAACACCCGGGCCGCCTCGGTGTGTCCCTCGATCTCGGCGACCTGGGCGAAGTAGGAGTACCGCGCAGCGGTGGCCGCCTCGGCGAGGAACGCGGCCCGCACGCCGTCGGCGAGGAAGTGGTCCGGTTCCATGTCAGACCCTCGTTCCCGAGGCGACGACGAACAGCATGTGGTCGGTGATCCGCCCGTCCGTATCGGCCACCGCGTGCCGTGCGCGGAACGCGGGTGACGCGCTTCGGTAGCGGTCCCGGATGGCCTCCCGCGCGTCTTCGCCGATCGCGCCGTTGTCCGACCACACGTCCACGTCCTCCACCGACACGTACCGCTGCGACCGCACCGGGTCGCACCCCGCGCCGGCGAGCAGGTCCTCGACGTCGCCGGGCCGGAAGAAGTGCCGCCGGGCCGGATTGCGCAGCCGCAGGATCTCGAAGTACTCGTCGCGGTCGTCGTCCCCGTAGGCGCACAGGTGGGTCAGCACGATCCGCCCACCCGGCCGGGTCACCCGCACCATCTCCCGCAACGCGTCCGGCAGCGCCATGAACTGGATGCCCTGGCGGCACACCACGACGTCGAACGTGCCGTCACCGAACGGAAGTTCCTCCGCCGGGGCGATCACCAGTTCGTCGAGCACGTCGCGCGCCTGCTCGGCCATCTCCGGCGTGACGTCGACGCCGACCAGCCGGCGCACCCGCCCGGCGAAGAGCCGTGACACCAGTCCGGTGCCGCACGCCACGTCCAGGACCGCGTCGTTCGGCCGGGGCGCGGCCGTGGACAGCATCAACTCGCCGAGCGCGTCGTCCGTGCACCATGAACTGGACCGGTCGTAGGTGCTCGCACGGTCGGCGAAGTGGGTGCGGACGCTTCCCGTTTCGTTCATCTGCTCTCTCCTGCCAGGACCAGGGCGCGGCCCGCCTTCGCGCGGCGGCGCAGCCGGCGGACGGTGGCGTCGCGCCGCCAGCGCCGGAAGTGGTTGCGGTCGGTGCGCAGCGATCGCGCCTCCACCGCCAGTCGCACGGCGAAGCCGCGCAGCGCGACGCCGAGCGGACCGGGAGCCGGTTCGTCCAGCGAGGCCCCGTCGAACGGGTACCGAAGCGTCTCCATCGCCCGCGCGGTCACGCTCTCCACCTGCCGCCGCTCCCGCTCGGACAGCCCCCGTTGGTGGGCGCCGATCCGGGACGTGGTGATCGGGTCGCCCGCCGTGCGCCAGGACGCCGACAGCGACGCGGTCACCCGCGCGTTGCCGCTGAGGTGGTGCGCCAGCATCGCCGGCTCGACCGCCTCACCGATGAAGTCGCAGATCGCCCGGATCTCCCGGTCGGGCGCGGACACCAGGTCCTCGTACCGCACCAGGTGCACCACTTCCGGCCCCCATCGCTCCAGGGCCGCCCGGGCGAGCTCCTGTTCGGCCTTCCACCGCAGCGCCATCCGGTACGGGTGGCAGTAGCCGAACACGGCCCGCTTCGCGGACGCGGCCACGTCGCGGGGATCGCGCACCAGCCACAGGAACCGCGCGTTGGGGAGTTCGGCGACGACCTCGTCGACGTGCTCGACCATGAACGTGCTCTTGCACCCCCACCGGGCCGCGCCCTCCGCGACGCGGTACTGGTCGTAGATCGCCGACACCACCCCGAACAGCGACGGCGCCTCTGCCCTCACGGCGGTCTCCCGCACCGCAGCCCGGTCGATCACGTGCGGCCACGGGTGGATGTGGTTGCGCAGCAACCACATCGCGTCGCCCACCATCGCGTCGACGTCACCGTCGTACGGGATGCCGGACAGGTAGCGCATGAAGTGCGGCGGGTGCGGGACCGCGATCCGCGAGTGCGCGTCGAGCACCAGCCGCAGCAGGTTCGACCCGGAGCGCTCGGTCCCGATGATCAGGATCGGGCCGTCCTGAGGGGACACCGGTCAGACCCCGACCGAGAGCTTCTTCGCGCCGCAGTCCATCAGAGTGCTTCCGGCCGCGGCCACCTCCGGGTCGGCCACCTTGTCCAACGTGTACTGCTCGGAACCGGGAACCAGCGGTGCGGCGGCGGAACTCCACCCCTGGCGCCAGCCGGTCCCGGCGTACGACGTCGACCGCTCGGTGCCGTCGGCCGGCTGCGGGTGGAAGTACTGGAAGTGCTCCGGCCAGTGCCGGAAGTCCATCACCGGGCCGGGCTGATAGGCGTCGTACACCCGCTTGTACGCGTCCCGGCAGACCCGCTCGGGCAGCCCGCTCACGTTCAGGAACTCGTCCTCGTGCAGCGCCTGTTCGACCGACAGCCAGTTCAGGTGGTCGACCTCGGTGCGGATCACCTTGTTGCGCACCGCGTCCTGGTACACCGTCGTACCGGGCATGGCCGACAGGTACTTCACCCGGGTCACGTGGTTGTACTGCTCGGCGAACTGCACCATGTGCGACAAGGACTCCTCGGTCTCGTTCGGCAGACCGACGATGAGCAGCGAGCCGAAGCGCACGCCGCCGTCGAACGTGGTGCGCATCGCGCGGACGGTCAGGTTCTCGCTGCTGCCCTTGCGGGCCTCGCGCAACACCTCGGTGCCCAGCGACTCGACGCCGTACAGGATGATGTCCGCTCCCGCCTCCCGCATCGCGTCGATGCGCGGCACGTCCATGTCGGCGCACCGGGTCAGACAGGTCCACCGCAGATCGTGCTGGGAGATCACGTCGCACATCTCGATGGTCTGGCCGCGGTGCGAGCTGAACGTGAGGTCGACGAAGAAGCAGAACTCCACGCCGTACTGGGTCTTCAGCCAGTCGAGGTCGCGGTCCATCTTCTCCGGCGACTTCGCCCGCACCTGCGGGGTGGTGCGGTAGCAGAACGAACAGTCCATCTTGCAGCCGCGGCTGTAGGACGAGATGACCTGCGGCTGCATGCCGAGCGGCGACCGCGACTGGGGCCACAGGTCGAGCCGCATCCTGGGCAGCGCGTCGAGGTCCATCATCTGGCCGCGTGGCGGCGTGCGGCGCGCCTTGCCCTTCTCGTCCCGGTAGCAGATGCCCTTGATGGTCGGCAGATCCCGCTGCCACGAGCCGCGGGCGTAACTCTCCATCAGCTCCAGGATGGTGATCTCGCCCTCGCTGATCACTGCGATGTCGCAGTCGGTGTCCGACATGAACACCGACGGCGCGGAAGTGACCAGCGAGCCGCCGCAGATGATGGGTACGTCCGGGTGGGACTCGCGGACCATCGCCATCAGCGCGCGGCAGAACGGGAAGTTGTCCTCGAACGTGCACATGCCGAGCACGTCGGTGCCTTCATTGATCTGCTCGTACGCCGCCTGCAGCGGGTTCGGGGTGTAGCGGACGTCGACGATGCGCACCGGATATCCGGCGTTGTGCAGCACGGTCGAGATGTACGTCGCACCCTCGTAGGGTGAGGTGAGGAAGAACTCCCAACCGCGCGGCATGGTGAACGGCGAGGGCCCGACGACGAGGGTGAACCTCGGCAGCGCGGGATCGGTCGGCACCGGTTCGGAGTCCTGATTGCGCATCTGGTCTATGTAGCGCTGGTCGACGGTGCCGTTCGCGTCGGCATACAGCTCCAGGGCCAGGGATAGCTTGCGTGCCATGTGAATTCTCCCTCGCGTCACGGTGGGGGGACGCTACGCCGGGCAACTGTAGGGGTGGGATGCGCTGTTCAGCACGGGTGTTCATGCCGCACTGTTCATCGTTGCCGTACGCAGGGATCCCGTTGTTAGCTGCGGTGCCGCTGGCGTCGACAGAGGAATACAGAGGAATCCCGGTGACCACACAGCCGAACATCCTGTTTATCTCCCTGGATACCGTGCGCGCCGACGTGGCCTATTCGGGGAAGTACCCCGGTGTGGAGCGGCTGCGCGCGGGCGGGGTCAGCTTCACGCAGGCGATCTCGTCGTGCCCGCTGACGCCGGTCAGCCACGCCACGGTGTTCACCGGACTCCAACCGCCCCGCCACGGAGTCAGGCACCTGTTCCGCGAAGCGCTGGACAAGCGGGTGCCGACGCTGGCGGAGTGCCTGTCGGCAGCCGGGTACACGACCGGCGCGGTGGTGTCCTGCCCCGGCCTGAACCAGTGGTACGGGATCGACCGCGGGTTCGACTTCTACGACGACGAGATCCCGCTGCTGCCGGACGGCCGGGACCCGCTCTCGGTCGGCGACGTGAAGCTGCGCGGGTTGGCGCTCAAGCGCGCACCGCTGGTGGTCGAACGTGCCACCCGCTGGCTTGAGTCGTTGGACGGCGACGGCCCGTTCTTCCTGTTCGCGCACTTCTTCGACGCGCACTGGCCGTACGAGCCGCCGGAGGACGTCGGCGTCGAGGTGGCGAACCCGTACGAGGGCGAGGTCGCCTACACCGACCACTACGTCCAGCTCCTGCTGCGCCGCATCGCCGAGATGGGCCACGACGTCGAATCGATGCTGGTGGTGTGCTTCTCCGATCACGGCGAGGACCTGGCCGGGTGGTACCCCAACGACCACGCCGGCGACCTCGGCCACCCGTACGAGGAGGGCCACGGCTGCCTGCTGTTCGACGCGACCCAGCACGTGCCGCTGGTCATCAGCGGCCCCGGGGTGCCGGTGGGGACGAGCGTGGACAGCCAGGTGCGGTTGGTCGACATCATGCCGACGGTGCTCGACCTGCTCGGGCTGGACCCGCGGTCGTCGGACGGTGCCTCGCTGACCGAGTTCTTCGCGGACGGCACCGGGGCGTCCCGCGAGGCGTACTCGGAGACCTACTTCCCGCAGGAGCGGGCCGCCGCCTCCGACGACTACCCCGACCTGAAGGCGCTGCACGCGGTGCGGGCGGACGGGCGGAAGGTGATCTGGGAGGCGGACGGACGGCAGGTGTGGGCCTACGACCTCGCCGCCGATCCCAACGAACTCGGCGGGCGGGTTCTCGTGTCCGATGAGGACGCGTGACGCCAGGGACCACGGCTCCTCGTTCGGTTCGCCGGGTGCTGGTCGCGAGCACGATCGGCACCGCCATCGAGTGGTACGACTTCTACCTGTACGCGACGGCGTCCGCGCTGGTGTTCGGCCCGCTGTTCTTCCCGGGGTCGTCGACTGCCGGCGGCGTGCTCGCGTCGTTCGCCACCTACGCGGCCGGGTTCGTGGCGCGCCCGCTGGGCGGTCTGCTGTTCGGCCACTTCGGCGACCGGGTGGGCCGCAAGGCGATGATGGTGTGGACGTTGCTCGTCATGGGCATCGCCACGTTCGGCATCGGCCTGCTGCCCACCTACGAGACGGCCGGTGTCCTCGCGCCGATCCTGTTGGTGACGTTGCGCGTCGCGCAGGGCATCGGCATCGGCGGCGAGTGGGGAAGCGCGGTGCTGCTCAGCACCGAGCACGGCCCGCCCGGACGTCGGGGCTTCTTCAGCAGTTGGCCCGCGATGGGCTTCGCGGTGGCGTTGTTCGGCAGCAACCTGACCTTCGTGCTGATCTCCAAGCTGCCCGAGGAGGACTTCCTGACCTGGGGGTGGCGGCTGCCGTTCCTGGCGTCGAGCGTCCTGGTCGGCATCGGCATCTGGGTCCGGCTGGGGGTCGAGGAGACGCCGGAGTTCGTGCGCGCCCGGGCGGAGAACCGCGCCGCCCGGGTGCCGGTGGTCATGGTGCTGCGGCGGTGGCCGCGCCGCGTGGTGATCGGCATCCTCGCCTCGCTCGGCACCGGGTCGGTGATCGCGATGTTCACCGTGTTCCTGGTGGCGCACGCGGCGAAGGCCGGGCCGGAGGTGCGGTCGACCGTGCTGACCGGGTTGATCATCGCGGCCCTGGGAGAGTGCGTGACCCTACCGGTGTTCGGCGCGCTGTCCGATCGGTTCGGCCGCCGACCGGTCATGATCTTCGGCTACGCGGTCGCGGTGGTGGCGATGATCCCGGCGGGCGCCTGGCTGTCCTCGGGCGATCCGACGCTGGTCGCCCTGGTGTTCATCCCCGCGCTGGCCATCGCGCACGGCGCGATCTACGGCGGCCTGGCGGCGTTCCTGGTGGACCTGTTCCCGACCATGGTGCGGTTCTCCGCGATCGCCGTGACCTACCAGGTGGGCGTCACCATCTCCAGCTTCTTGCCGCTGGTCGCCGTCGCGATCACCGGCGACTCGTCGGCGCTGCTTCCGGTGGTCGCGCTGTTCGCGGTGGTCGAGTTGGCGGCGGCGATCGCCGTGGCGTGCGCGCCGGACTCACGCGCTGACGCTGACCTGGTCACGGATCCGGCAGGCGAGCGCCGACCAGTCAGCAGCGCAGTCCACGGCGAGATCGGCAACGACCGGTGACCAGCGCGGCGGGACGGCGGCGGCGAGGCGGTCCCACTGCGCGGCGTCGAGGGTGTTGGCGTCGAGCAGCCGCAGGAGCGCGCGCCCGATCTCGGAGCACCGCAACGACGGATCGGCGCGCAGCGAGAGCAGGAACCGGCTTCGTTCGGCGCGAGGGGTGCCGGTGGTGCCGTGGGTGCCGCTTTCACCGCCTGTGTTGTTGCCCGGTGCGTTTTCCGGTGCATTGTTTTCCGTGCGGTTTCCAGCGGAAAGACGTTGCCGCGACGGAATGGGATCCTCGCCGCGGCGCATTCTTTCCCGGACATCCCGGGCGGTGCCGACCGATATTCCGGCGATTCGGGCGATCTCCCGCAACGAAAGATCTGGATTGTTCGAAATCGCCCGGCTCGCAATCGTGCGTCCATGGGAGGCGTCGAGCGGTCGCACTTTCCCGTCGCGGCCGAGGCGGGTGTTCAACTGAGTCATTTCCCCAGTTGAACAGCGTCGGATCGCGGCCACCGTCTTGGTGGACAACCCGGCCGTCGACGCGATCAGGCGGTCCGACAGGTGCGGATGCGACGAGAGGATCCGGGCGGCGGCGGCGGTGCGGTCGGCCAGCGTCAGCGGTAAACCCTGGGTCACGTTGGCGCTCACGGCCAGCATGAACGCATCTTCCTCGGTGCCGTCGACGAAACGCACGCCGATGGTGGCGTCCCCGCGCAACTTGGCCGCGCGCAGGCGGTGCACGCCGTCTACAACCTGCATGGTCGGCCGGTGAACGAGGATTGGCGGGAGGTCGTCCGCGCACTGCGCAAGCGCGCTGACGTGGTCGGGGCTGGAGCCGGCGACCCGCACGAGACGCGTTTCGGTCACCTGGTCGACCGGCACGAACGCCGGCGGCATGTCAGTCAAACAGTCACTCAACGATGTCCCGCTCATCCGAACTCCTCCAGATGGGCCAACCCATTTCCGGGCACGACGTGGTCACGCTCGGTAGCGGGCAACTGATCAGGTCTCGGGAAGCGGCTACAAGGTACTGGTCAGGTTATGGCAAAGAACAGACCGGCGGAACAAAGTTTCCATGAGCAAGTTCTCATAATTGTCATTGCGCTCGGCGCATCGGGTATCTAGGTGTGCGCCTCGTCGATCTCGTTGACATCGATCCGCGTCATGGGACAGAGTTCCCCTCGTTCCCCTATTAGATTTCCGTGGGTCACGGAGTGTGAAACGCAGTGAACGCGCGATTAGATACGGCGAATCCCTTGCCGGCCGAGACGATGGTGGGGATGTTCCGGCGCCAGGCCGCCCGAGACCCGGAGTCGATCGCGGTCGTCGCCGCTGATGCCACCCTCACCTACGGTGAACTCGACGCCCGCGCCTCCGCGGTGGCGAACGGGCTGCGAGACCGCGGGGTCGGGCCGGACGACATCGTCGCCGTCGAGGTCCCGCGCGGCGTGGACATGGTGGTGGCCGTCGTCGCCGTGCTCGCCGCGGGAGCCGCGTACCTGCCGATCGACTCCGCCCAACCGCAGGACCGGGTGGCCGCCGTGCTCGCCGACGCCCGTCCCGCCCTGGTGCTGACGCCGGGGAAGCTGCGGGCGCTGGAGGCCGCGGCGGCGTCCGCCGCCCCGGTGGCGGAGCCCGATCCGGCGTGCGCCGCCTACGTCATCTACACGTCCGGCTCGACCGGGAAGCCCAAGGGCGTGGTCGTTCCCCACACGGGGATCGCTCATCTCGTCGCGGCGCAACGGGAACGCTTCGGTGCCCGACCCGGTGCCCGGGTGTTGCAGTACGCGTCGGTCGGCTTCGACGTGGCCGTCGCGGACCTCTGCATGACGCTGCTCACCGGGGCGACGCTCGTTCTCGCGCCCCCCGAGGGCCTTCCGCCCGGCGAGCCGTTCGCCCGGTTCGTCGCCGAGCACCGCGTCACCCATGTGTGCATGCCGCCGAGTGCGCTCGCCACCCAGCCGGACATGGCGCTGCCTTCGGTCGCCTGCCTGATCGTCGCGGGGGAGGCGCTGACCCCGGACCTCGTCGCCCGGTGGTCCGGTGGCCGCCGGATGATCAATGCCTACGGCCCGACCGAGACGACCGCGTGCGCCACCATGAGCGCGCCGCTCACCGGCGGCCCGGTGGTGCCGATCGGCACGGCGATCCCCGGCACCGAACTACGGGTGCTGGACAAGACGTGCGCCCCGGCCGGCGAGGGCGAGCTGTACATCGCCGGCGCCGGGGTCGCCCGTGGCTATCTGGGCTGCCCCGGGCCGACCGCGCAGCGTTTCGTCGCCGACCCGTGGGGTCCGCCCGGGGCGCGCATGTTCCGCACCGGCGACCTGGTCCGGCTGCTGCCGGACGGTGACCTGCTGTTCCTCGGCCGGGCCGACGACCAGGTGAAGATCCGCGGGCACCGGGTCGAACCGGCCGAGGTGGAGGCCGCCCTCGTCGCTCACCCGGCGGTGGCGCGGGCGGCGGTCGTAGCCCGCTCCGGACCGCTCGGTGCCTACCTGGTGGGGTACGTGGTGCCGCGCGAGGAGAGCGTGCCGAACCTGCGCGCGCACCTCGCCGAGCAACTGCCGGCCCACCTCGTCCCGGACACGATCGAGGTGGTCGGAGACTTCCCGTTGACCCCCAACGGAAAGCTGGACCGGGCCGCGTTCACCGAGCCCGCGCCGCGGGCGTCGGGCGCGCTCGCCGACGACCTCGCCCGGTTGTTCGCCGAGGTGCTGTCGGTGGATTCGATCGCGCCGGACGACGACTTCTTCGCCCTCGGCGGCACCTCGCTCATGGCCACCGCGCTGGTCAGCCGGATCCGGGTCGAACTGGCCGTGGACGTGTCCGTGGCCGCCGTGTTCGACGCCTCCACACCCGCCGATCTCACTCAAGCCCTGTCCGCGATGGACGCGATGGATGAGATGGACACGGTGACCTCGGTGGATGCGGTGGCCTCGGTGGACTCGGACAGGGGCCGGACATGAACGTCGTCATCGTCGGAGCGGGTATGGCCGGAACCATGCTGGCGATCCGGCTGGCCCGCCGCGGCCACGGGGTGGACGTCGTGGAGCGGCGCGGCGACCCGCGCGCCACGAACGGCCCGGACGCCGCGTCGATCAGCATCGGACTGTCCGAACGCGGGCGGGCGGCCCTGCGCGACATCGGCCTCCTGGACCGGGCCCTGGCCCAAGCGGTCCCCATGCGCGGGCGGATCGTCCACCACGGCGGCCGGGTCACCTACCAGCCCTACGGTGCGAACGACACCGAGGTGCTGCACTCGGTCCGCCGCCACGACCTCAACATAGCCCTGCTCGACGCCGCCGAATCGATTCCCCAGGTGCGGCTGTGGTTCGAGCACCGCGTCACCGGCCTGGCCGGTACCGAGGTGCGGACCCCGGCCCGGACGTTCCCGGCGGATCTCGTCGTGGGTGCGGACGGCGCGTACTCGACCGTGCGTGCGCACCTGCACCGCCGGGTGCGCGCCGAGTTCCACCAGACGCACCTGGACTGGGGCTACCGGGAGTTCACCATCCCGGCCGTCGAGCGACCGGATGCGTTGCACGTGTGGCCGAGCAAGAGGGGACTGGTGGTGGCACACCCCAACCCGGACGGATCGCTCACCGGCACCGTGTTCCTGCCCTTCGACGGCGACACCGGATTCTCGGGGCTGCGCGACCCGGCGCGGGCCGGGGCGTTCCTGGCCGAGGAGTTCGGCGACCTGACCGATCTGGTGCCGGACCTGGTCACGCAGTTCCTCGCGCACGAGCCGGGCAGCCTGGTGTCGGTGCGCACCGCACCCTGGCAGCACGACCGCGTCGTCCTCGTCGGCGACGCCGCGCACGCCGTGTTCCCCTTCTACGGGCAGGGGATGAACGCCGCGTTCGAGGACTGCGCGGTGCTCGACGACTGTCTCGCCGAGCACGCCCCGAACGAGGCGCTCGCCGCGTTCGAGGCCCGCCGCCGCCCGCACACCGACGTGCTCGCCGAACTGTCCGAGCGCAACTTCGTGGAGCTGCGCGACCGGGTGCGGTCACCGGTGTTCCTGGCCCGCAAACAGATCGACTTCACGCTCGGCCGCCTGTTACCGGGGTGGCGGACGTTGTACGCGATGATCAGCCACAGCAGCCTCCCGTACGGCGACGCGCTCGCCCGGGCCCGCCGCCAGGACCGCCTCCTCGGTGGACTCGCCGGGCTCGGCGGAGTCGCGTTGCTCGCTGCGGCGCGGCGGAAGCGGAGCGGGAGATGCTGAGCCACCCGACGGGTGACGTCGCACTGTTCGAGCCGGACCACCCGGACCTGCCTCCCGCCGCCGAAGTGGTGCTGGAGTGGGCGCGGTCCTACCTGTGCCGACCCCACCCCGATCTGGGGCGGAGCGGCGACGTCTGCCCGTACACGGCGGTCTCGCTGGAACGGGGCGCGCTCTTCATCGCCGTGCACCCCGGCCGGCCGGACCTGCGGGCGGTGATGACCGCCTACCGCGACTGGTTCCCCGACCTGCCGCCGCGTGAGGGGCCGCAGGCCAGATACCGGACGGTCCTGGTGGTGCTGCCGGACGTCGCCACCGGGGAGATCGACCGCACCCAGCAGGAGCTGAAGCACGGGTTCGTGGAACGCGGCCTGATGATCGGTGAGTTCCACCCGGGGCCGCCGCCCGCGACCGGTCTGTGGAACGCGGACTTCCGGCCGATGCGCAGCCCGCTGCCGTTGCTGGCGGTGCGACACATGGTCGCCGCGGACACGCCTTTCCTGCGGGCCGACCCGGAGCACCTGGCGGCGTACCGGCGCCGGTTCGGAGATCGGGGAGCGCACCGATGACGGATCCGCTCCCGCCCGGGGCCCGGCGACTGTGGTTCCTTGAGGCGTTCGCCGACGGCGCACCCCTGCACAACAATCCGGCGGTGTTCCGGTTGGCCGGCCCCGTGTCGGTGGACGCGCTCCAGCGCGCGGCGGATCTGGTGGTGGCCCGGCACCCGGTGCTGCGAACCACTTTCGACGAGGTCGACGGCGCGCCGGTCGGACGGGTGGGGCCGGTGGGCGCCGCGGACGTCGTGGTGCGCACGGTGCCGGACGCAGACGCCGCGGCGTTCGCGGCGCAGGCCGCACGGGAGCCGTTCGACCTGCGTACCGGGCCGCTCTTCCGGATACGTCTGGGCCGGATCACGCCGACCGACCACGTGCTGGTGATCAACACGCATCATGCGGTCGTCGACGGTACGTCACTGTCGGTGCTGTGCACGGAGATCAGCGCCCTGTACGCCGACCCGGCCCGGCCACTGCCGGATCCCGGAGCGCCGCCGGACGTCATCGACCAGGACCCGTCCCGTCGGGTGTCCGATCTGGACGGCGTGCCGGACCTGCTCACCCTGCCCACCGACCGGCCCCGCCCGAGGATGCGCGCCTTCCGGGGTGAGTTGCGCCGCCACGCCGTACCCGAGGGGCTCACCGCGCGGGTCGACGCGCTCGCCCGTGCCACGCGCGCCACCCGGTTCGTCGTGCTACAGGCTGCCTACGCCGCCACGTTGGGCACGACGGCGGGTCAGGACGACGTGGTGGTCGCCACCCTGGTGTCCGGGCGGCCGGGGCCGGAGTTCGCCGGCGTCGTCGGAATGTTCGTGAACCCGGTGCCGTTGCGGGTGGGGATCGGCGGCGATCCGACGTTCCGCGAACTGGTGGCCGGGGCCCGCCGCGCGGTCGCGGCGGGACTGGGCGGCGCGGCAGTCCCGTTCGACCGGATCGTCGAGGCGGTCGGCGCCTCCCGCGACCCGAGCCACGCGCCGCTGTGCCAGGCGCACCTCGTGATGCAGGAACCACCCGAGGTGGCGTTCCCCGGCGTGCGGGTGGACCGGATGCCGCCGGACACGGGCACGGCCGACGTCGACCTCACCTTGATGGTGGAGTCCGGCGCCGCGGAGATGGCGGTGGTCACCGAGCACGACACGGACCTGTTCGACGGCGCGACGGTCGACGGTTTCGCCGGCCGGCTGCTGGCCCTGCTGGACCGTGCGTGCGCCGACCCCGATCGCCGGTTGTCGGCGTTGACGGCAGCAGGGTCTTCGGTGGTGGCTGCGTCGCCGGCCAGGGCTCCGGTGCCGTCGACCGTACTGGACCTGATCCGGTTCGATGCGGACGGCCCGGCGGTGGGGGAGTTGTCCTACGCCGAGTTGGAGCGCCGTTCGGCGGCGCTGGCCTCGGTGCTGCGGGCGAAGGGCGCCGGGCCGGAGGCGTGGGTCGCGGTGGACCTGCCGCGCGGCACGGACCTGGTGGTGGCCGTCCTCGGGATCTGGCGGGCGGGCGCGGTGTACGTGCCGGTGGAACCGTTGTGGCCGGAGCCCAGGCGCCGGGCCGTCACGGAGGCCGCCCGCGTCGTGCTGACCGAGATCCCGGACCTGCCGGAGGAGTTCGACCGCGTCGATCCCGACATCACCCCCGAGTCACTGGCGTACGTGTTCCACACCTCCGGGTCGACCGGCCGCCCGAAGGCGGTGGGGGTGCCGCACCGCGCGGTGGCCGGGATGCTGGCACGGTCGACGGCGTTGGTGGGGCTGGGCGCCGGGGACGTGGTGGCGGCCATGATCTCGCCGGCGTTCGACATCTCGGTGTGGGAACTGGTGGGGCCGCTGACGGTGGGCGCCCGGGTGGTGGCGGTACCGCCGGAGACCGTCGTGGACGGTCCCGCGCTGGCGCGGCTTCTGAAGGCCGAGGGGGTGACGGCCGTCCAGGTCACCCCGTCGGTGTGGGCGGTGCTGGTGGCGGCCGAGGGCGTGCCGGAGTGCGTGCGGGTCCGGGTGTCGATCGGGGAGGTGCTGACGCCGGAGCTGGCCGGGTCGCTGGGCGGGGCCGAGCTGTGGAACGCGTACGGCCCGACCGAGACGACGATCTGGTCGACCGCCGAGCGGGTGCATCAAGGCAGCCGGTTCGGCATCGGCGATCCGCTCGACGGCGCGGCCGTGTACCTGCTGAACGCGGGCCTGCGACCGGTCGACGACGACGTGGTCGGCGAGGTGTACCTGGGTGGCTTCCCGCTGGCGCGCGGCTATCTCGGCGCGCCGGGCCGGTCGGCGACGAGGTTCGTCGCCGACCCGTTCTCGCCGGTCCCCGGCGCGCGCATGTATGCGACGGGCGACCTGGCGCGGCGCCGGCCGGGCGGTCTCGTGGAGTTCGTCGGGCGGGTGGACGCGCAGCTCAAGGTGCGTGGCCACCGGGTGGAACCGGCCGAGGTGGAGGCGGCGCTGCGGGCGGACCCGGAGGTCTCAGACGCCCGGGTGGCCGGTGACGGCGACCGCTTGGTGGCCTACGTGATCCCGGCCGCCGGGCGGCCCCGCTGGCCGAGGGTGCGGGAGCGGCTGAGCCGTGTCCTGCCCGCCTATCTGGTGCCGTCGGCGATGGTGTCCGTGGACGCGTTCCCGTTGACCAGCTCCGGAAAGCTGAACGTACGCGCTCTGCCCCCACCGGCCGAGGACGTCGCCGCTCCTGATCCCCACCCGGGTCTGGAGACCACGATCGCGGAGATCTTCGCGCTCCTGCTGGCCCGCCCGGTGAACCGCGACGACGACTTCTTCCTGTCCGGCGGCCATTCCCTGGCGGCAGTGAAGGCCGTCGCCACGATCCGGGCGTCGGTCGGTGCGGAGGTGACGATCAGGACCCTGTTCGCCAACCCCACCGTCGCCGCCCTGGCCGCCGCGATCGACGCGGGCCGGGCCCGTCCCGACGATGTGGGTCAGGGCCGTCCCGACGACGCGGGCCGGGGCCTTCCCGACGCTCCGAAGATCCCGGACACCCCAGACGTCGCGGAGCCGGTGTCCGCTCCACCAGGACGGCTGTCCGGCCCGCAGCACGGACTGTGGATCATCCACGAGGCGGGTCAGGACGACGGTGCCTACGTCGTGCACGCCGCTTTCCGGTTGGCGGGCGCGCTCGACGAAGCGGACCTGCGCGCCAGGTTCGCCCGCACCCTGGCCGCCCATCCGGCCCTGCGTTCGGCGGTCGTCGTCCATGACGACACCCCGCAGTTGTGCGCGGCGCCCTACACGGACGAGTTGTTGGCGAGGGCCTGGCGCACCACCGACCTGAGCGCTCACGCGGACCCCTGGCCGGAGGCCGAACGCCTGGCCGCCCGGGACGCCGACCACCCCTTCGACCTGACCCGGCGCCCGTTGGTGCGCGCGCATCTGATCAGGACCGGCCCCACGACCCACCTCCTGACGATCACCGCTCACCACATCATCTGCGACGACACGTCAATATCGACCCTGCTGACGGCCCTGGCCACCGCGGATCAGGTCGCCACGCCCGTGTCCGATGCCCCGAACGTCCAGGGGCGGAGGGCCACGCTCAGCACGGCGACGGGTGCACCGGGAGTACCGGTCCCCGCGCCGGCAGCCGTGGGTCCACGGCAACGAACCACCGAATTCTGGGCCGAAGCGCTCCGCGACGCCCCGCCCGTCTCCGGACCCTCGCCGGACCACCCGTACGGCACGACCCCGACCCCCGTGTCGGGCGGATCGCCGCACCCGGAATCCGACCAGGACCCGGCTCACCCCCGCCGCGCGGGCGCCGTCCCCGGCGCCACCCACCGGTTCACCGTCCCGGCCGGGCTCACCCGCCGCTTCGCCACCTGGTGCCGGGGCGAGCGGGCCACCACCTTCGCCGGTCTCCTCGCCGTCTTCGCCATCGTCTCCGCCACCCGGGACGGTGGTGACGACCTCGTCGTCGGCGCCCCGGTCAGCACCCGACCGGCCGGGTGGGACGACGCGATCGGCATGTTCGTCACGACCCTCCCGCTCCGGCTCCGCACGAACCGTCGCGCCACCCCCCGCGACCTGCTCGCCGACGCCACCGGGGTGGTGGCCGACGCGATGGACCACGCCGACATCTCCCTGGCCGAGATCCTCAGCACGGTCCCCACCACACGGGAGGACCACCCCCTGTTCCGGACGATGCTGGTCCTCAACCGCGAGACGGCCCCCGTCACCTTCCCCGGCCTGACCACCACCCCGCTGCCGATCGACCGCGCCACCAGCCGTTTCGACCTCACCCTCCACATCAGGGAACGCGAGGGCGACTGGCCCGCCCTCATCGACTACCGCACCGACCGCTTCGAGGCGGACACGATCACCAGGATCGCCGACCAAGTGCTGGCGGTCATGGCGGCCGTGGCCCGCCACCCCGGCGTCCCGCTGGCCCACCTCGACCTGTTGTCCCCGGCCGACAGCGCCCTCCACACCGCCCTCGACACCCGGCCCGAGCCAACGACCCCCGGTGGACCGGACACGCCGTCCACCCCGGCCGTCCACCCCCGACCGGCCGCCACGACCGTCGTTGACCTGATCGCCGCCCGCACCGCCCGCACCCCCGACGCCACCGCCGTCCTCGACCTCGCCGCCGCCCCCCTCACCTACCGCGACCTGGACCGCAGATCCTCAGCCGTCGCCCGCCACCTGCGCGAGGCCGGCATCCGGAGTGAGGACCCGGTCGCGATCACCATCCCGTCCAGCGCCGACGCGATCGTCGCGATCCTCGGCGTGCTCAAGGCGGGCGGGTGCTTCGTCCCCGTCGACCCCGCCCAGCCGGCCTCCCGCCAACACGCCCTGATCGCCGCCAGCGGTGCGAAGACCGTCCTGACCCGCGACTCCCTGGCCGCCACCGGCCACCACGAACCCACGCCCATCCACCCCTCCCAACTCGCCTACGTCGTCCACACCTCCGGCTCCACCGGCGAACCCAAGGGCGTCGAAGTGCAGCACGACACCCTCCTCAACCTCACCACCGCGTTCATCGCCGAACACGGCCTCACCGCCGCGCACCGCCTCCTCATGGTCCCGCCCCCGCACTTCGACGCCGCGTTCGGCGACATCTTCCCGGTCCTCGCGGCCGGGGCCACCCTGGTCATCCACCCCGACCCGGGCGGCCTCACCGGAGCGGACGTCCTCGGGCTCTGCGTCGAGCACCGGCTGTCCGCGGTGGACACGGCGGCTCCCCTCTGGCAGCGCTGGGTGGCCGATCTCGCCGGGGAACGCCTCCCGTTGGAGATGATGATGGTCGGCGGCGACGTCGTCCCGGCGGCGACCGTCCGCGCGTGGGCGAAGCACGGCATTCCCCTCTACAACCACTACGGGCCGACGGAAGCCACCGTCTGCGCGACCAGCCATCGCACCGTCGACGGTGCCGAGCACCCCACCCGACTGCCGATCGGCCGCCCGCTGCCGAACGTCCGCGTCCACCTCCTCGACCGGGCTCTGCGCCGGGTGCCCGTCGGCGTGATCGGTGAGGTCTACATCGGCGGGACGGCGCCCGCCCGGGGGTACCGGGGAAACCCCGCCGCGACCGCCGCGGCGTTCTTCGCCGACCCGTACGGCGCCCGCCCCGGCGCCCGGATGTACCGGACCGGTGACCTCGCCCGGCTGAACCCGCACGGCACGCTCGAATTCGTCGGCCGGGCCGACGACCAGGTCAAGATCCGCGGCAACCGGGTGGAGCCGGGGGAGGTTGCGGCCGTGCTCGCCGCGCACCCGGCCGTCACGGAGGCCGTGGTGGTGGCCAGGGGCGACCGCCTCATCGGCTACGTCGGCGCCCCGGCTTCGACCGCACCCACCCGGAACGCGCCAGGTCCGACCGTCCCCGACCCGTCGGTCGCCGTCCCGGACGTTCCCGGCCTGCGCGCCTTCTGCGCCGCCCGGCTGCCCGCGCACCTCGTGCCGGACGCCGTCGTCGTCCTCGACGCCCTTCCCACCCAGAGCACTGGCAAGGTCGACAACTCCGCCCTCCCCGAACCCCCCACCGACCTCACGGTCCCGGCGGATCCGCCTCGGACCGCCACCGAGCGAGCCGTCGCCGCCATCTGGGCCACCGTGCTCGACCGGCCCGACGTGGGCCGCACCGCGGACTTCTTCGCCATCGGCGGGCACTCGCTCATCGCCGCCCACGTCCTCGCCGCCGTCCGCGACCGCCTCGGCGTCACGGTGCCTATGCGCACCCTGTTCACCGCCCCCACCGTGGCGGCGTTCGCGGCAGCCGTCGATGACGGCGCCTCGGCGGACCTGCCCACGGTCGACCGGCTGCGCGCCGACGCCGTCCCCCCACCCGACATCCGGCTCCGCGCCGTCCACCCACCCGCCGTCCCCCCGGCCGGCGCGCCGCGCCGAATCCTGCTCACCGGCGCCACCGGCTTCCTCGGCCGCCACCTCCTCGACCAACTCCTGGCCCGGACCGACGCCCGGATCCACTGCCTCGTCCGCCAGGGCTCGATCGATCGGCTGCCGGTCAACGACCGCGTGATCCCGGTCCCCGGCGACCTGTCCGCACCCGGCCTCGGTCTGTCCACGGAGGACCACGACACCCTCACGACCGTGGACGCGATCTACCACAACGCCGCCGTGCCGCACTTCGCCGCGCCCTACCACGCCCTCAAAGCCGCCCACGTCGACGCCACCGCCGCGATCCTGCGCCTGGCCGGCGACAGCAACGCCCCGCTGCACCTGATCTCCACCCTCGGCGTCTTCCTCGGGGACGCCTACGACGACCGCGTCGTCACCGAGACCGACGCTCCCACCGACCCGAGCGGTCTCACCAGCGGCTACGACCTCAGCAAATGGGTGGCCGACGCCATGGCCACCGCCGCCCGCGGCCACGGCCTGCCCGTCTCGATCCACCGCATCGCGGCCATCGTCGGCGACACCGCCACCGGCGCCGCCGACCCGCGCTCCGCGTTCAGCCGCTGGCTCACCGGGTGCATCGCCGCGGGCGCCGTGCCGGACACCGCCGAGGTGCTGGACATGGTGCCCGTGGACACGGTGGCCGCGGCGATCGTCGCGCTCTCACAGACCCCGGACACCCTCGGCCGGGACCACCACTACCACGGCGACGGCGGCCTCACCCGTGCCGCCCTCGCCACCGCCCTCACCTCGGCCGGTCACCCGACCGAGGTGGTGCCGTACCACCGATGGCGGGAGCGGATGCTCGCCGACCCGGCCGGGCCCTTCGCCCCGCTCGCCTTCTCCCTGCCCGAACGCCCCCGCCCGCACCCGCGGTTCGACTGCTCCCGCACCTGGGCCGCCGCGGCCGGGGCGGGGGTGGGGTTCCCCCCGGCCGACGAGCGAATGTTGCGCAGGCACCTGGACTTCCTCACCGGTGCCGGCGCGCTTTCCGGAAGTGGATGACCATGCCTTTGCCCGAAGAATCCATCGGTGTCCCGGCTCCGGTTCTGGACCGGCTCGGCGCGGCCGGGTACCGGGCCATGATCGCCGGTGTCCGGCTCGGGGTGTTCACCGCGCTGGAGGACGGCCCGCTGTCCGTCGATGAGTTGGCCACCAGGGTCGACGGTGACCCGGCCGGGGTGCGCAGCCTGGTGAACGTCCTGGTGACCTTCGGCTACCTGCGGCGCGACGCCGACGGCGACGGGGTCACGACCGCCGCGCCGCTCGGCCCGGTGGACGGCGAACTGTTCTGGCACGAGGTCCTGTTCGAGTACTGGGCCGACGTCGAGGACACCATCCGCACCGGCACGCCCCGCCGCGACTTCTACACCTGGCTGCGCGAGCGCCCCGCCACCGCGGCCCGCCTGCGCCGGACGTTCGCCGGCGCCGCCGCGGCACTGGCCGACGACATCGCCGCCGCGCTGCCTCCCGCGGCGACCGTCCTGGACGTCGGGGGCGGCCACGGCGACCACACCGTCGAACTGTGCCGCCGTCGCCCGGACGTGCGGGTCACCGTCTTCGACCGGCCCGAGACGATCACGGGCCTGCGCGAAGACGCCCCGCCCGACCGGGTGACGGTGCGGGCCGGCGACTACCTCACCGACGACCTGGGTTCCGGGTACGACCTGGTGCTGCTGTTCAACGTCGTGCACGGCCACCACCCCGAGGAGTGCCGCGAGCTGCTCCGGCGCGCGGCGAAGTCGTTGTCCCCCACGGGAAGCATCGCCGTCCTCGACCACGACCGGGAACCACCGGCCGGGCTGGGTCCGGCCGCGGCCGGGTTCCTCGGCACGTTCGACCTGACCCTGTGGCTGGGCCAAGGCGGCGGCGTGCACCACTACGCCGACCTCGCGGCATGGCTGGGCGAGGCCGGGCTCACCGAGACGCGGGTCGTACCGCTCGCCGCGTCCCCGCTGGAGAAGCTGCTGATCGCCGGCCGGCCGTCGTGACCGCCGACCCGTACCCGGGCTACGCCTGGTTGCGCGAGCACGACCCGGTCTGCCCCGTCGACGACCCGCACGTCCCGGGCCGGACGTGGCTGGTGACCCGGTACGACGACGTCCGCGCCTGTCTGGCCGACCGCCGCCTAGGCAGCGGGGCCCCGGTCAACCCCGACCCGCACCCGCCCGGGCTGTCCAATCTGGACGATCCCCAACACGCCGGGCTGCGCCGCCTCGTCGCCGCGGCGTTCACCCCCGCCGTTGTGTCCCGGCTGCGCGATCGCACCGCCCGGACCTGCGCGCACGCCGTCGAGTCGTTCGCCGGGCGGGGCCGCGCGGACCTCGTCGCCGAATACACCCGGGAGGTCCCGGTCGCCGTCGTGCACGACCTGCTCGGCATCCCGGAAGCCGAGCGCGCGCCCGCCGCCGACGTGCTGGACATGTGGTACCGCGCGAAGTTCCAGCAGCCGCGTGACGAGGCGAAGCTGTCCGAGGTGCTGGGTTACGTCCGGAGGCTGGTGGCCTACAAGCGATCGCACCCGGGGGACGACCTGCCGACCCGGTTGATCGAGTCGGGCGCACTGACCGGGGACGAGCTGGAGGTGATGGTCATGACGTTGATCGGCGCCGGTCACATCACCACGATCCAGTTCCTCGGCACCACCATCCTGCGCCTGCTCGGCCACCCCGACCAGCGAGCCGCCCTGCTCGACGGCGACGTGGACTGGTCCCAGGCGATCAACGAGCTGCTGCGCCTGGACTCGCCGGATCACGTGGCGGAGTACCGGTACGCGGGCGAGGACCTGACGATCGCGGACGCCCGCGTGTCGGAGGGCGACGTGGTGCTGCTGTCACTGGCGGCGGCGAACCGCGACCCGAACAAGTTCCCCGACCCCGACGCCCTGGACCTCACCCGTGACGCCCGCCCCCACCTGGCCCTCGGCCACGGCGCACACACCTGCCTGGGCAGCCATCTGCTGAAGCTGCAGACGGAGATCGCGATCACCACGCTGTTCGAGCGCCTGCCGGACCTGGCCCTGGACATCCCGAGCGGCGACATCGACTGGGGCTACGCCCCGACGTTCCGCGGCCCCAAGGCCCTCCCGGTCACCTTCACCCCCTCCCTGGCACCCCTGCCAACAGCCGATGGCCGGGTCTGCGCGTCGTAGGTCCCTCAGGGTTCATTCGGATTCGGATGCGGTGGGACGGGCCGATTGTCGTGGGGCCGCTGCCGCCCAGGCGACGGCGTCGTCGAGCTGCTCGTAGCCGAAGTGTCGTACCTCGGCCCGGACGAAGTGGTTCGCCAGGTGGGGCATCAGGTCGGCGAGCCTGGTGTCCGCCGCCAGGCCGATCCTGCCGATCCGCCGGTGGTGGTCGCGCACGAAGCGCAGATGGCTCAGCAGGCCGCCGACGTTCTCCCAGCCGGGGAAGTCACGGGCGTGGAGCACGACGCCCGTCAGTTCCTCGTGGGTGTCGAGCCACGAGTCGACGGTGGAGGCCAGGGCGTCGAAGTCCTGGGTCCGCAAGGGACTGTCGATCGTCACCAGGAGCACGCCGGAGTCCGGCAGGATCCGGTGGGACACGCCGGGGCCCTCGGGGAGCGAGGCCAGCCAGCGCAGGGCCTCCGCGCGTTGGTCGCCGTCGTACGCCCGCACCGGACAGGGCATCAGGAACCTGGTGAGCCGGGTCGCCTCCCGGATCCACCCGACGTCGCTGACGATCGCACAGCCCTCGAACAACCGCATGGAGCGGGTCCCGACCTTGAGGTCCTCCCAGGCGGCTCCCGGAGCGAACGACTGGAACTCGGGACCGAACTCGCACAGGATCCGGATCCTGCGGCCTTCGGCGCGAGCCGCGTCGACCAAGGGCTCGATGACCGTCTCGTAGTCGTTCCGAGAAACGACCCCCACCGCTTTGAGTGCGTCAACGCCGGCAGGCGCGTCACTCAGCCGTTCCAGCATCCCGCCCTCCCTTCCTCCAGGCGATCCCGAGGCACGCCCCGGCAGTGGCTTGACCGGCTGCGGTCACCCTTCGACGCTACGCGGCCCGCGCCGAACCCGCAGACCGGAGCAGGTGACGGCGCGGCCGATGGCAGTCGCAAGGTCGTACGGGCGGCGTCGGGCCACGCCCTTCAGCGGGCGGTGGCGAGGGGCGCGGCCCGATCCGCCCGCGGTGTTTCGGAGATGCCGCTGTGGCCGAGTTCGGGCCCGAGGCCGAAGTAGTGCCGGAAGTTGTAGATCAGCGGGCTCCACGCCGCCGGCTCGATGTGCTGGGTGCCCGGGATCACCAGGTGCGGGGCGGCGTGCACCTTGAGCACACGGGCCTCGACGATCAGGAAGTCCCCGTCGGCCGCGGTGCCGACCTTGGCGGCCCGGGCCTCCAACTGGATCGGGCACTCGGCCACCCGCGGCGGGCGCACCACCTGCGACCGCTGCGCCCGCAGGCCGGCCGCCCCGAACTTGTCCGGCTCGTAGCGGGTCCGGCGCTGGTCCTGCCCGGTCGCCGACGGGCGTCCGGTGAGCCGGCCGAGCCGTTCGACGGCGGCCCACTGCGCGGGCTGGGGCAGGTTGATGACCAGGTCCGGTCGGGAGGCCAGGTTGGTGCCGGTCTGGCCGTGAATCCCGAGCCCCAGGACCACCGTCTGCCCCAGGGCCCAGGCCGATGAGACCGGTGCGAGGTTGGCCGTGCCGTCGGCGTTCTCCGTGGTCAGCAGCGCGACGGGCGTTCCGAAGTAGAGGATGCTCGGGGTGATCGTCAGATGGCTTCCGGCCTCCGCGGACCGGTTCGGTGCAGTTTCCATGCGGCGACCGTAGGAGGGCGACGGTTCGGCCGGTGCCGAAGGGTTCGCGTGCCAGGATGGACGGCGTGAACGACACCGCCCGGACCGGGAGCGCGGCGCACGGCGAAGACGGACAGGGCCTCGCGAGCATCGCCGCGCTGCTTGCGGACCGCACCCGCGCCCACTTCTGCCTCACGCTGCTGGACGGCCGGGCCTGGACGGCCGGCGAGCTCGCCAGCGGTGCGGGGGTAGCCCGCTCGACCGCCACCGAACACCTCAACGCCCTGGTCGGCGCGGGTCTGCTGGCAGAGGTGAGGCAGGGGCGCCACCGCTACGTCCGGCTGGCCCGTCCGGAGGTGGCCGAGCTGATCGAGCAACTGGCCGGCCTGGCCGGTACGCCGCTGACGGCGAAGGCGCCCGCTTCGCTGTCCGCCGCCGGCCGCAAGCGCGCCCTCGCCCGGGCCCGCACCTGCTACGACCACCTGGCGGGCGCGCTCGGCGTCGCCCTCACGGACGCGATGACCGAGCACGGACTGCTCGATTGGACGCACGGCCTCACCCTCACCCCCGCCGGTGCGGCCTGGCTCGACGAGCTGGGCATTTCGACCCCGGCACTGACCACCGGGGCACGCCGCCCGGCCGTTCGCCCGTGCCAGGACTGGACCGAACGCCGACCGCACCTGGCGGGCGCCGTGGGGGCCGCGATCTGCCGCCACGCCTTCGAAGACCACTGGGTGACCCGGGTCGGCACCACCCGCGCAGTCCAGCTCACCGACACCGGACGTGCCACGCTGGCCCGACACCTGGGACTGACGGACCTTCCCTGACCGGGGAAGCCCGGCACTGCAACACGGTCCGGGCGTCGGCGGTCCGCGTTTCCAAGGGCCGCGTCGAGCGTTCTCACGGCGGCGTGCGAGAGTGGCGCGCATGGGCAACTCGCGGGCTTATCCCGTCTTTCGTACCGTTGACGCCGTCGAGGCGTGGACGCAGGGGCTGCGTCTGAACGCTCTGCTGGCGGAGCGCGCCGACGAGGTGACGTTGATTGCGGACCTGCTGACCGTCGAGGACGCCCGGAGGATGGCGGCCGCTCTGCCCGGGGCCGAGTTCAACTACGGCACCCCCCGGGTCGACCCGGTGACGCGGGAACACCTGGACTTCGGCCTGGACATCGCCACGGCGGACGGCTCCCTGCTGGAGCAGGAACTGCCGTTGTCCGTCCTGCACTACGTCGCCCCCGGCACCGTGGAGGACCGGTTCGTACGGGCCGTGGGGCAGGGCATCGCCTCGATCGGTTTGTCCGGCAGGTGGCCGGACGACCCGACGACGGACGCGCACGGCTTCGACGCGTACGACGGCGTCGAGGTCCTCTTCAACTGCGACAACCTCGACTGGAAGCAGCCGACCGGCCGCCACACCGTCTTCGTCCACGTCGACAAGTGCGGCGACCTGCCACGCGCCGAGAAGCTCGCCGCGCACCTCGGCGGCACCGTGCTGGGAGACGCCCAACTCGGCTGGTGAGCGGGGACGATTTGGGGCGGGCCGCGGCGTCGTGGCCGCCGTGGAAGGATCGGGCGATGACCGATTCCAGGACGCCGCAGCAGATCGCCCACCGCACCTCCGCGGCCTTGGCGGCGGCGGTCTCGGCGGGGCGTGACCTCGGACTGTCGGTGACGGACGCCCGGGTGCTGCACGACGTGTTCTCCGTCGTCGTGCACCTCGCGCCCGCCCCCGTCGTCGTCCGGATCCCGGTGGTCCTGCCCGACTACGTCGACCTCGACTTCCAGGCACGCCGCCAGCGCTCGGAGCTGGACGTGACCCGGTGGCTCGCCGACCACGGGTGCCCCGTGATCCCGCCCAGCCCGCTCGTGCCGCTGGAGCCCGTGCTGCGCGACGGGTTCTCGATGACGTTCTGGCAGTACGTCGAAGAGGACCGGGACCGGGAGCCGGACTACGTGGCGAACGCCGAGAGCACCGCCGCGCTGCACGCAGCCCTGCGCGCGTACCCGGGCGAGTTGGAGTTCCTGTCCGCGGCCGAACCGCGGTTCGTCACCGACGGCCTGGCCGCGCTCGACCGGCGAAGCGACCTCATCGCGGCCGTCGACCTGGACCGGGCGCGCCGGGAGTGGGAGGTGCTGGCGCCCCTGGTGTCCTCGCGCGCCGCCTTCCACGAGGCGTTCCCGGGGGTCGAACTCCAGCCGATCCACGGCGACTCACCGCCCGCGAACGTCTTCCCCGGGGTGCACGGCGATCTCCACGCGGACTTCGAGCTGGTCACCCTGGGGCCCGTCGAGTGGGACCTGGCGGGCTTCGGCCCCGAGCACCACGCGGCCTACGAACGCGGTGCGCGCCGCCACGGCGCCCGGCCGCTGAACGCGGACGTGCTGGGGTTCGTGAACGCGGTCGGCATGCTGCGGGCCGTCTCCTGCCTGGCGCTGGCTCCGCAACTGCCCGTGCTGGTCGAGTACGTGCAGCCGGCGGTCGAGCACTGGCGGACGCTGCCGTTCGCCGGAGGCGTGCCGCGCCGACGGTGAACCGCCCTCCGGCAGGCCGGCGCACGGCCGGAGGGCGGCGGTCGCCGCGCTACGCCTCCGGGCGCCAGTCGAACGGGAAGTGCTTGCTGGACCCGCCGCGGTACTCCGCGGAGAAGTCGAAGCCCTCGGCGCGGTCCGCGCTCACCACGCCCCACGTCGCCACCTGGCCGGGGCCGACCTCGGCGCCCGGGGCGTTGATCAGCTGCACCCGGCGGTTCGGGTCCGCCGTCGGGCCGGTCAGTGCCGTGGCCCCCACGCTCACCTTGTCGCCGACCGAGGCGCGCCAGTACGCGAGGTCCTCGGCCGCGTCGAAGCGGATCGGCGCGTACTGCACGTCGCGCACTTCGGTGATCAGCGAGCCGAACTTGCCCGGCCACCCTCCGACGTTGCCGCGGAAGATCTCCTCCAGGGCGTCGCGCTGCTCCTGCGTGCCCTTCGCGTCGATGTAGAACATCGCCGTCATCGTGGCGTCGGGGTCGTCCACCCACATGTTCCCGGCGAACTCGCCGAGGGCCACGATGCCGAGGCCGTCCAGGCGCACGTCCCCGAAGTGGCCCTCGTGGATCTGCCACACGAGCGTGAACCGGCAGGCGCCGTCCGTCGGGGCCTGCGCGAAGGTGCACGGGCAGGGCATCGAGCAACTGCACACGTCGAACCACTCGCCCTTGAGGTGCCAGTCGGTCTTGGTCTCGCTCATCGGAGCTCCCCTCTCGCAATACCCCGGTGGGGTATGTGTCCTGACGGGAGGTTAGCCCTTGGTCGACAGTCAGGTCAAATACCCGTGGGGGGTATATGTGGCGGGTGTTCCGGGGAGGATCTGGAGTTCGACGTCGGCGGCCGGCCGCGCGCGGACCGCCGCGGCCGAGCGGAGGGCCTGCCGTGCGCGGGACCCGGCCGGTACGCGGCGCTCAAGCGGCCGCGCGCAGACCGTCCGCCGCCCGGGCGAGCTCGACCCGGACCAGGGCGGCCGCCAGTCTCGGCAAGTCGTCGGCGGAGACCAGGCGTGCCAAGCCCTCCGGGGTGTTCGGCAGCCCGAGCGCCCCCGCCGCGTGCCGGGCCCGGGCGTCGAACGCCGGACGCAGCTCCGGCCACACCCCCTGCGCCTCCCGGCAGAAGATGTCCGCCCCCACCGGCCCGATCCGCGGAACCTCCTGCAACAGCTCGCGCAGCCGCGCCGGGTCCCCGTCGGCCGCCGCGCGCAGCCGCCGCAGGTCACCGCCGTACCGGTCGAGGACGAACTCGGCCCCGGCACCCAGCGCGGTCGCCGTGCTCTCGTCGTAACGCCGGTAGTGCGCCCGGCCGAGCGCGTCCACCCGGTCCTGCCAGGACGCCGCCGCCATCGCCCGCGGCGTACGCATCCCGGCCGCGAATAGCTCCCGCGCCGCCGCCACCGCGATGTCGGCCTTGATCCGCACCGAGAACAGCACGCAGAGCGTCAGTAACTGGTACAGCGGCGCGGGGGTGTTCCGCAGCCGGACGCCCGCCTCCGCGGCGTGCGTGCGCCCGTACTCCCGCATCAGCCGCCGTACGGTCGAACGCTGTGCCACGGCGACCTCCCGAGGGCTGCCCCCACGCACCATCCTCCCGCCGACCGCCAGCGCCGACCACCCGGCGAGACCGCCCCACCCGACCACGGACCCGCAGGCCACCGCCCCGTAGAGTGCATCTCCGTCGCCCCGACACACCAGCCCACCGAACCCCGAGGTGCCCCACCGTGAGCGTCGAACGCCGCACCGCGCCCGCCGCCGTGACCGTCGTAGGGATCGGCGCCGACGGGTGGCAGGGCCTGCCCGACCGCTCGCGCACCGCACTCCTCGACGCCCAGGTCCTCATCGGCGGCCCCCGCCAACTCGACCTGCTGCCGCCGGAGTGCCCGGGGGAGCGGATCCCCTGGCCCTCGCCGCTGCGTCCCGCGGTGCCCGGGCTCATCGCGACCCACGCCGGGCGCCGCATCGCCGTCCTGGCCAGCGGCGACCCGATGTTCTACGGCATCGGGCGCACCCTCACCGAGATCCTCGGGGCCGACGCGGTGCACGTCCTGCCGCACCCCTCGTCCGTCTCCCACGCCTGCGCCCGCCTCGGCTGGCCCCTGGAGGACGTGGCGGTCGTCACGCTCGTCGGCCGGCCCGCGGCCCGTCTCGCCGCCGCCCTGCACGACGGCCGCCGCGTCCTCGTCCTCAGCGCCGGCGCCACGACGCCCGCCGACGTCGCCGCGCTGCTGCGGGACCGCGGCTTCGGCCCCAGCCCGATGCGGGTGCTCGAACAACTCGGCGGACCGAACGAGCGGATCGGCGACGAAGTAACCGCCGACCACTGGGCGCAGCCGCCCGGCGACCCCCTGAACGTCGTCGCCGTCGAGTGCCGCCGCGCCCCCGACGCGCTGCGCCTCGGCGCCGTACCTGGGCTGCCCGACGCGGCGTACGAACACGACGGGCAGCTCACCAAGCGCCACGTCCGGGCCGCCGCGCTCGCCGCGCTCGCGCCCGCGGCCGGCGAACTCCTGTGGGACGTCGGCGGCGGATCCGGCTCGATCGCCGTGGAGTGGATGCGGACCCACCCGACGTGCCGCGCCGTCAGCGTGGAACGCGACCCCGTCCGCGCCGAACGCATCACCCGCAACGCCGAGCGCCTCGGGGTGCCCGGGCTACGCGTCGTCACCGGCGCCGCCCCGGCCGCCCTCGCCGAACTGCCCGCCCCGCACGCGGTGTTCATCGGCGGCGGACTCACCGCCCCCGGCCTCCTCGACGCCTGCTGGCAGGCGCTGCCCGCCGGCGGCCGGCTCGTCGCCAACACCGTGACGCTGGAGTCGGAGGCGGTCCTCGCCGACGCCCACCGCCGCCACGGCGGGGAACTGGTGCGCCTCGCGGTGGCGCACGCCGTGCCCGTCGGCGGCTTCACCGGTTGGCGCCAGGCGATGCCCGTGACCCAGTGGGCCGTAGTCAAGACCGAGACCCCCTCCCCAGGAGCAGACAGATGACCGTGTACTTCATCGGCGCAGGCCCCGGCGCCGCCGACCTGATCACGGTGCGCGGCGCCCGTACGCTCGCCTCCTGCCGGGTCTGCCTGTACGCCGGCAGCCTGGTGCCGCAGGAACTGCTCGCCGAGTGCCCGCCGGACGCACGGCTCGTGGACACCTCACAGCTCGACCTGGACGCGATCACGGCCGAGTTGGCGCGCGCCCACGAGGAGGGGCACGACGTGGCCCGGCTGCACTCGGGGGACCCGTCCGTCTTCGGCGCGGTCGCCGAGCAGATGCGACGCCTGGACGCCGCCGGGGTGCCGTACGAGGTCGTCCCCGGCGTCCCCGCGTTCGCCGCCGCTGCCGCCGCGCTCAAGCGAGAGTTGACCGTGCCGACCGTCGGCCAGACCGTGATCCTCACCCGCATCGCGCAGCAGGCCACGGCCATGCCCGAGGGCGAGGACCTGGCGACCCTCGGCCGCAGCCGGGCGCTGATCGTGGTGCACCTGGCCGCCAGGTACGTGGACCGCGTCGTCGACGAACTGCTCCCGCACTACGGCGCCGACTGCCCGGCCGCCGTGGTCGCGTACGCCTCCCGCCCCAACGAGCTGATCATCCGCGGCACGCTCGACGAGATCGCCGGGAAGGTCAAGGAAGCGGGGGTGGTGCGGACCGCCGTGATCATGGTCGGGCGGACCTTGGGCGCGGAGCACTTCCGCGACAGCCACCTGTACTCGCCCGAGCGCGAACGGCACACGTGCTGAACCAACGGCCCGTGAGCCGCGCACCAGGACGGACGGGGCGGCCGTGCACGTACTGATCCTCGGCGGCACGACGGAGGCCCGCGGCCTCGCCGAACTCCTCGCCGCCGACGCCCGCCCCGACCTGCGGGTCACCACGTCACTCGCCGGCCGGGTGGCCGCCCCGCGGCTGCCGCCCGGACAGGTGCGGATCGGCGGCTTCGGCGGCGTCGACGGGCTCGCAGCCTGGCTCGCGGAGCACCGGGTGGACGCCGTCGTCGACGCCACGCACCCCTTCGCCCACGCCATGAGCTTCAACGCCGCCCGAGCCGCCACCGCCGCGGGGGTGCCCCTGCTCGCGCTGCGCCGCCCCGGCTGGCAGCCGGCCGAAGGCGACCGCTGGCACGAAGCCGGCTCCCTGGCGGAGGCGGCCGCGCTGCTGTCCGGGCTCGGCGCCCGGATCTTCCTCACCACCGGCCGCACGGGGCTCGCGGCCTTCGCCGACCTCGTCGACCCTTGGTTCCTCGTACGGTCCGTGGACCCGCCGCAGGCGCCGCACCCACCCCGGATGGAAGTCCTGCTCGACCGCGGGCCGTTCGCCGTCGAAGGGGAACGCGCACTGCTGCGCCGCCACCGGATCGACATCGTCGTCACGAAGGACAGCGGGGGAGCGGCCACCGCGCCGAAGCTGGTGGCCGCCCGGGAAGCGGGACTGCCCGTCGTCGTGGTGCGCAGGCCCCCGACGCCCGAAGGCGTGCCCGCCGTCGCCACGCCCGAAGCGGCCGCCGACTGGATCCGCAGCACTCCCACGGCTGCTCACTGACGTCCGTCGGGCCGGGGAGGCGTTTTCAGGGGCGCTGGGGTCCCCCTCTGGGGCCGAGGGGGCGGAACTGCGCGACCAGCCCACCACCGGCCCGCGGGGAACAACCCTCGCCCAGGGCCAGCGCGGCTCCCTCCGGACGCACCGCAGGCGGGACTTCGCGGACCCGTTTCTGAGGAGACGCCCCCCTGCCGCGGGGGGCGTCAGCCGCTCCTCACGCCTCCGGATACCGCCGCGGAGTCCAGACGATCTCCTCGCCGTCCCCGCGCCGCACGGCCCGCGTCTGCGACGAGCCCACCAGCAGCACCGTGCGCATGTCGACCTCCGCCGGGTCCAGTTCGGCCAGCCGCACGATGCGCACCCGCTCGCCGCTGCCGCCGACGTCCCGCGCCACCACCACCGGGGTCTCCGGCGCCCGGTGCTCCAGCAGCAGGTCACGGGCCTTGCCGACCTGCCAGGTGCGGCTGCGCGAACCGGGGTTGTACAGCGCCAGCACCAGATCCGCCGCAGCCGCCGCGCGCAGCCGCTCGGCGATCACCTCCCACGGCTTGAGCCGGTCCGAGAGGGAGATCGTCGCGTAGTCGTGGCCCAACGGCGCGCCCGCGCGCGCGGCAGCGGCGTGGGCCGCGGTCACGCCCGGCAGCACCCGCACCGGGACGTCGGCGTACGCCTCCTCCGACGCCACCTCCAACACGGCCGTGGCCATCGCGAAGATCCCCGGGTCGCCCCCGGAGACCACCGCGACCCGCCGCCCGCGCAGCGCGAGTTGCAACGCGAACTCGGCGCGCTCCGCCTCCACCCGGTTGTCGGAGCCGTGGCGCACCTGACCGGGGCGGGTCGGCACCCGGTCGAGATAGGTCGTGTAGCCGACGAGGTCGTCGGCCGCGGCCAGGGCGCCGCGCGTCTCCGGCGTCAGCCACAGCGGCCCGGCGGGGCCGGTGCCCACCACGACGACCTCGCCGCGCGCACCGCCCTCCCGCGCCGTCGGACGCTCGACGTCGATCCGGCTCGGCAGCACCGCGACGGAGAAGTACGGGACCGAGTCCGGGTCCACGTCGGCGAGGGCCGCGAGGCGCTGACCCTCCATGGTGGCCCGCTCGACGTACCGGGCGTCCGCCAGCCTGCCCGCGCCGTCCAACGCCCGGCGCACCGTGGGGAAGGTGCGCCCCAGCTTCATCACCACCGCCGAGTCGGTCGACGCGAGCCGGGCCGTGAGCTCCTCCTCGGGCAGCGTGCCCGGCAGGATCGTCAGCACCTCCTCGCCCTCCGCGAGCGGGGTGCCGAGTCGGGCCGCGGCCGCGGAGACGGACGTGACGCCGGGGATGACCTCGGTCTCGTACCGGTCGGCCAGCCGCTTGTGCATGTGCATGTACGACCCGTAGAAGAGCGGGTCGCCCTCCGCGAGGACGGCGACCGTGCGGCCGGCGTCGAGGTGCACCGCGAGCCGGGCCGCGGCCTCGGCGTAGAACTCCTCCATCGCGCCCCGGTAGCCGCCGGGATGGTCCGTGGTCTCCGTGGTGACCGGATAGACCAAAGGCTCCTCGACGTGGTCGGCGCGCAGGTGCTTCGCCGCGATCGAGCGCGCGATGGACCGGCCGTGCCGGGCGCTGTGGTACGCGACCACGTCCGCCTCGGCGATCGCCTCGACCGCGCGCAGGGTCATCAACGACGGGTCCCCGGGGCCCAGCCCCACGCCGTACAGCTTGCCGGTCACGCTGCTGAGTCCGCTCTCGTTCACTCCGCCTCGCTCGCGATCGCGTTGAGCGCGGCGGCGGCGATGGCGCTGCCGCCCCGACGGCCCCGCACCACCAGGTGCTCCAGGCCCGACGGGTGCGCGGCCAGGGCCTCCTTGGACTCGACGGCGCCGACGAAGCCGACGGGCACGCCGATGACCGCGGCCGGCCGCGGCGCACCCTCCTCGATCATCTCCAGCAGTCGGAACAGCGCGGTGGGCGCATTTCCGACGGCGACCACGGCACCCTCCAACCGGTCCCGCCACAACTCCATCGCGGCGGCGCTGCGCGTGGTGCCGAGCCGGGCCGCCAACTCGGGCACGGCCGGGTCCGACAGGGTGCACAGCACGTCGTTGTCGGCGGGCAGCCGCTTGCGGGTCACACCGCTCGCCACCATCTGCACGTCGCAGAAGATCGGCGCCCCGGCGCGCAGCGCCTCGCGGGCGCGGGCCACCACGGCGGGCGTGTACGCGACGTCGCGCACCAGGTCGACCATCCCGCAGGCGTGGATCATCCGCACCGCGACCTGGCTGACGTCGGCGGGCAGGCCCGACAGGTCCGCCTCCGCGCGGATGGTGGCGAAGGACTGCCGGTAGATCGCGGCGCCGTCCTTCTCGTAGTCGTAGCTGGTCACGGTGTTCTTCTCGCTGCTTTCGGTCGTGGTGCGGCTCATGGGGCGATCGCCGCCAGGGCGGTGGCGAAGTCGGAAGGGTCGTCCAGCGGGGCGGTACGGGGATCGCGGCCCCGCACCGCGGTGGTCAGCTCGTATCCGCCGGCGGGCGCGGCGACCGCGTCGATCAGGTCGCCCCGCGGGCGCCCGCAGCGCCGCTCGCACCCGGACCAGTACACGGGCAGGGGCGCCCGGCCGGCGGCCGCCAGGGCCCGGGTCGCGTCCGCCCGCACGTCCGTACGGGACTTGGCGCACCCGGGGCGGCCGACGCAGGCACCGACGCGCAGCCAGGGGGACGCGGGCTCCACGACGAGGCCGGCGGACGCCAGTCGGTCGAGCGCCGCGGTCGCCTGCGGAGCGTCGAGGTCCGGCGCGGGCACCACGACGCCCCGCCACGGGGTCAACCGCAGCTCGCCGCGGGCCGCGGTCCCGGCCGCGGCGACGTCGACCAACTCGCCCCACTGCGCGGCGGAGAGGCGACCGAGCGGAACGTGTACGGACAGGGCGCGTCCGTGGGCTCCCGGCGCGGGGCCGCCGGCGCCCGCCGGCTCCCGCTGCGCCGCCCCGGCCACCTCGATGCCGTCCTCGGCGAGGCGGCTGCGTACCTCGCCGGCCAACTCATCGGCGCTCACGGCGAGTTCGTCCACCCGCCACACCGGCGTCCCGCTCGCCCGTACGGTGGCCAGGAACGTCTCCGCGGCCAGGACCGCGGCCCGCGGCGCGTCCTGCCCGGACACCCGCAGCACCGCACCGCTCGCCCCGAGGCACAGCACGGCCCCGCCGTCCGCCGTCGCCCGCACGGTCACGTCGGCGCCGAGCCCGGCCACGTCGCCGCGACCGTCGTCGACCGCGAACAGGAACCGACCCGACAGCTCCCGGGCCGCAGCGCTCGCGCACAGGGCCCGGTCCAGGGCCACCAGCCAGGGCCGCACGTCACGCAGACCGCGCCCGTCGAGGCCCGACAACGGCGATGCGACGACGTTGCGCACCCGCTCGTGCCCGGGGGCGGGCAACAGCCCCGCCGCACCCAGTGCCCCGGCCAACTCGCCGCCGCAACCCTCCCGCAACCCCCGCAGCTGAACGTTTCCGCGCGACGTGAGGTGGAGATCGCCGTCCCCCAGGCGCCCGGACGCGGCCGCCAGCGCCACCGCCTGCGCGACGCTCACCACCCCTCCGGGGACGCGGACCCGGGCCAGCGCGCCGTCGTCCGCCGCGTGCAGCCGCAAGGTTCCGGGGCAGGCGTCGCCACGTTCCCGCGCAGCCGTGGTGGCCTGGGGCGATGAAGGTGAGGGAGCCATGGCGGCGAGCATACCGATCGTCACACCGGCGGTACGTCCCGCCCTCGTCGCCCGGCCCTTACTATGATCCCCGGCGGACCACCCGGTCCGCCATCGCCACGACGGCGACTGGGGAGGAAGCCGGTGTGACTCCGGCGCGGTCCCGCCACTGTGAACCCGTCCCGCAAGGGCCGGGTGAGCCAGGAACTCCCGCCGTCTGACACGCCCGGGGCGCGGACACCCCGAGGAAGGCCGACGCCGCATGATCCTGCTCCTGTCGACGTCCGACACCGACCTGCTCAGCGCCCGTGCTTCCGCGGGACCGGTGCCCTACCGATTCGCCAATCCGGCCCGCCTCCCGATCGACGACCTGCCCGCCCTCCTCGACGGGGTCGACCTCGTCGTCGTACGACTCCTCGGCGGCCTGCGCGCCTGGCAGGAGGGGCTCGACCTGCTGATGGCCGACGGGACGCGACCCGTCGTCGTCCTCTCCGGCGAACAGGCCCCCGACGCCCAACTGATGGCCGCCTCCACCGTCCCCGTCGGCATCGCCGCCGAGGCCCACGCCTACCTCGCCCACGGCGGACCTGCCAACCTGGCGCAGCTCGCCCGCTTCCTGTCCGACACGGTCCTGCTCACCGGCCACGGCTTCGACGCACCCGCGCCGGCCCCCACCTGGGGCCCCTTGGAGCGGCCCGCGCCGACAGCCGGGGACGGCCCGACCATCGCCGTGCTCTACTACCGCGCCCACCACATGAGCGGGAACACCGGCTTCGTGCACGCCCTGTGTGACGCCGTCGAAGCCGCCGGCGGCCGACCCCGCCCGCTGTACGTGGCATCCCTCCGGGCCCCCGAGCCCGAGCTGATCGACGAGTTGCGCACCGCCGACGCCATCGTCACCACGGTGCTCGCCGCGGGCGGCACCAAGCCGGCCGAGGCGTCCGCCGGCGGTGACGACGAGTCCTGGGACGCCGGCGCACTGACCGCCCTGGACGTGCCGATCCTCCAGGCCCTGTGCCTCACCGGCTCGCGCGCCGCCTGGGAGGAGAACGACGAGGGCGTCTCCCCGCTGGACGCGGCCAGCCAGATCGCCGTCCCCGAGTTCGACGGCCGGCTGATCACCGTGCCGTTCTCCTTCAAGGAGATCGACGCCGACGGCCTGCCCGCCTACGTCGCCGACCCGGAGCGGGCCGCCCGCGTCGCCGGCATAGCCGTCCGCCACGCCCGCCTCCGGCACATCCCGGCGGCCGACAAGCGCCTGGCCCTCGTGCTCTCCGCGTACCCGACCAAGCACTCCCGGATCGGCAACGCGGTCGGCCTCGACACCCCCGCCAGCGCCGTCGCCCTGCTGCGCCGACTGCGCGCCGAGGGCTACGACTTCGGCGACGCGGACGTGCCGGGACTCGCCTCGGGCGACGGCGACGAACTGATCCGCGCGCTGATCGATGCGGGCGGCCACGACCAGGACTGGCTCACCGACGAACAACTCGCCCGCAACCCGGTGCGGATCCCCGCAGCGGACTACCGGCGGTGGTTCGCCACCCTGCCGAAGGAGCTTCGCTCGGCCGTCGAGGAGCACTGGGGCCCGGCGCCGGGGGAGATGTTCGTCGACCGCAGCGCCAACCCGGAGGGCGACATCGTCCTCGCGGCCCTGCGCTTCGGCAACCTGCTCGTGCTGATCCAACCGCCGCGCGGCTTCGGCGAGAACCCGATCGCGATCTACCACGACCCGGACCTGCCGCCGTCCCACCACTACCTGGCCGCGTACCGCTGGATCGCCGCGGCGCAGTCCGACGGCGGCTTCGGCGCCGACGCCATGGTCCACCTGGGCAAGCACGGCAACCTGGAGTGGCTGCCCGGCAAGAACGCGGGCCTGTCCGCCGCCTGCGGACCGGACGCCGCACTCGGCGACCTGCCGCTCGTCTACCCGTTCCTCGTCAACGACCCCGGCGAGGGCACCCAGGCCAAGCGGCGCGTCCACGCCACCCTCGTCGACCACCTCGTCCCGCCGATGGCCCGCGCCGACTCCTACGGCGACATCGCCCGCCTGGAACAGCTCCTGGACGAGTACGCCCAGATCTCCTCGATGGACCCGGCGAAGCTCCCGGCCATCCGCGCCCAGATCTGGACCCTCATCCAGGCCGCCAAGTTGGACCACGACCTCGGCCTGGCCGACCGTCCCGACGACGACGGCTTCGACGACTTCCTGCTCCACGTCGACGGCTGGCTGTGCGAGGTCAAGGACGCCCAGATCCGCGACGGCCTGCACGTCCTCGGTGCCGCGCCCGCCGGGTCCGACCGCGTCAACCTCGTCCTCGCGATCCTGCGCGCCCGGCAGATCTGGGGCGGCGCCACCGCCCTGCCCGGTCTGCGCGAAGCCCTCGGCCTGGACGAGTCCGCCGCCACCCGCACGACCGCGGACGAGGCGGAGCAGCGGGCCCGCGACCTGGTCCAGGCGATGGAGGACGCCGACTGGGACCCGGCCGCCGTCCCCACCGAGCACGGCGAACAGGTCGCCGCCGTCCTCGCGTTCGGGGCCAACGAGGTCGTCCCCCGGCTGGCGGCGACCACCGACGAACTCGACCACGCCGTGCACGCCCTGGCCGGCGGCTTCGTCCCCGCGGGCCCCTCGGGCTCGCCGCTGCGCGGACTGGTCAACGTGCTGCCGACCGGCCGCAACTTCTACTCCGTCGACCCCAAGGCCGTGCCCTCCCGGCTCGCCTGGGAGACCGGACAGGCCCTCGCCGAATCCCTGGTGGAGCGCTACCGCACCGACAACGGGGAGTGGCCCACCTCCGTCGGTCTCTCCCTGTGGGGCACCAGCGCGATGCGGACCGCCGGCGACGACGTCGCCGAAGCCCTCGCCCTGCTCGGCGTCCGACCCGTCTGGGACGACGCGTCCCGCCGGGTGACCGGCCTGGAAGCCATCTCGCAGGAGGAGTTGGGACGCCCCCGGATCGACGTCACGCTGCGTATCTCCGGCTTCTTCCGCGACGCGTTCCCGCACACCATCGGCCTGCTCGACGACGCCGTCCGGCTGGCCGCCTCCCTCGACGAGCCGGACGAGGTCAACCACGTCCGCGCCCACGTCCGGGCCGACCTCGCGGAGCACGGCGACGAACGCCGCGCCACCACCCGCATCTTCGGCTCGCGACCCGGCACGTACGGCGCCGGCCTCCTCCAGCTCATCGACTCCCGCGACTGGCGCACCGACGCCGACCTCGCCGAGGTCTACACCGTCTGGGGCGGCTACGCCTACGGCCGGGAGCTGGACGGCCGGCCCGCGCGCGACGAGATGGAGACCGCATACCGGCGCATCGCGGTGGCGGCGAAGAACACCGACACCCGCGAACACGACATCGCCGACTCGGACGACTACTTCCAGTACCACGGCGGAATGGTCGCCACGGTCCGCGCGCTGCGCGGCACCGCCCCGGAGGCGTACATCGGCGACTCCACCCGCCCCGAGACGGTCCGCACCCGCACCCTCGTCGAGGAGACGTCCCGGGTCTTCCGCGCCCGGGTGGTGAACCCCAAGTGGATCGAGGCGATGCGTCGCCACGGCTACAAGGGCGCCTTCGAACTCGCCGCGACCGTGGACTACCTCTTCGGCTACGACGCCACGACCGGCGTGATCGCCGACTGGATGTACGACAAGCTCACCGAGACGTACGTCCTGGACCCGACGAACCGGGCGTTCCTCGAACAGGCCAACCCGTGGGCGCTGCACGGCATCGCCGAACGGCTGTTGGAGGCCGAATCCCGCGGAATGTGGGCCGAGCCCGACCCGGCGGTGCTGGAGGCGCTGCGCCAGGCGTACCTGGAGACGGAGGGCAACTTGGAGGACGAGAAGTAGGTCCCCGGCGCCGGGGGGGGCCCCCCGCCCGGGGCCCCCCCCCCGGCCCCCCCCCCCCCCACCCCGGGGTAAACGACCGTGGGCCGGGTGGGCCCCGGTGGGCCAGGGCCCCCCGGACCCCCCCGCCCCGAGGGCCCCCCCCCACGC
>NZ_JBIRGU010000012.1:130087-246000 GCF_044328175.1 Streptomyces sp. NPDC017979
GGGGGGGGGGGGGGGGGGGGCCGCGGGTCTGCGGGGCGGGGGCGGCACTGTGGGGCTGGTTTCGGCGGCCCCGGGGGGCGGGCGGCCCCGGGGCCCGGCCCCCCCCCCGGCGGTCCGACGTCCCGTCAAGCCGTCGGAATCCGACGGTGGACGTCTTGGACCAGGTGGCTCATGGACACCCGGAAGACCTCGGCCTGATGGCCGCCCATGAACGAGGTGTGCCCGAACACCTCCAGCACGACCAGGCCGTGCATGTGCCCCCAGGCGCGCAGCATCAGGTGCACCCCGGCCGGCGGCAGCACGCCCAGCCCGCTCGGCGACAACTGCCCCAGGTGCGCGATGAGCTCCGGCGAGGGCCCGGGCATGTCGGCGGCCGCCAACTGCTCCGTCGTGAAGCCGGCGAACAACTCCCGTTGGAAGATCCCGCTCATGCGCTGCAAGGCCCGGGTGGTGGGGCCGCCGGGCGGCGCCGCGTAGCCGCGCAGCGGTGACCCGTAGATGAGCTGGAACCGCTCGGGGTGGGCGATGGCCCACCGGCGGTAGCCCTCGGCCGCGTGCACCAACCGCGGCACGGACGGGTCCTCGTGCGCACGGTCGACGGCCGCGAGCACCGCGTCGGCCAGGTCCTCGTACGCCTTGGTGATCAGCGCGGTGACGAGGTCGTCCCGGCTCGCGAAGTAGTGGTACAGCGCCTGCACGGTCATGCCCAGGTCGCGGGCGACCGCGCGCAGGGACAGGGCGTGCGGCCCGTTCTCGACGATGTGGCGCTCGGCGGCGCCCAGGATCTCCTGAGTGGCGACGGCCCGGCGCCGTTCGCGCAGGGTGGGCACTTTCGCGGTGGCTTCGGCGGGAGACATGACTCGACCGTACGCCGGCCCGTCGTGTGCCGTCAGCGAAAGTCTCACACCCGTAAAGAAATTCTCACACTGCCAAATCTTCTGCCGTCTCACTACCGTCGTCGCAGTGACGAGGAGCGCGGACGCGCGATCCCCTCCCGTCCCGAGTCGGCCTCTGCGCACCCGTGTTGGTGCGTTCCGGTCCGCCCACCGACGCCCCCACGGGCGGCACCCGGCCCCGGACCGGGGAGGCACTGCTTCCTCACCGTCCTTCACTGTCTTTCGCCACCTTTCACACCCTTCACCGTCCTGCACCGTGGACTGCACACAAGGAGAACGTGCGTGTTTGAACGCATAGCCGAACTGACGATCCGCCGGTCCAAGCCGGTGCTCGTCGTCGCCGCCCTGCTGGTGGTGCTGATGGGCGCCGTGGGAGCCGGCGCGTTCGGCAAGTTGGCCGGCGGCGGCTTCGACGACCCGGCCGCCGAGTCCACCCGGGCCGGGCAGGCGATCGAGGAGGAATTCGGCGGGGAGACGAACCTCGTCCTGCTGGCCCGGACCGCACAGGGCCGCGTCGACGCGCCAGCCGCCGAGCGCAGCGGCCGGAGCTTGGTCGCCGCCCTGAAGGAGGAACCGGGCCTCGGCAACGTCATCTCGTACTGGGACGCCCAGAACCCCGCCCTCCGTTCCAAGGACGGCCGCGAAGCCATGGTCCTCCTGCACGTGAAGGGCGACGAGAAGGAACAACAAGAGGTGGTGGAGCAACTTGTCGACACTCACGCCGGCTCCCGGGACGACGGGCTCACGGTCCGGGCCGGTGGCGCCGCCGCCGTCAGCAGCGACCTGTCCACGCAGGTCGGCAAGGACCTGCTGCTGGCCGAGGCGATCGCCGTGCCCCTGACGCTCCTGCTGCTCCTGGTCGTCTTCGGCAGCGTCGTCGCAGCCCTGCTGCCGCTGCTCATCGGTGTCATCGCGGTCGCCGGCACGTTCGCCGTGCTCGCCGTACTCGGCGGCGTCACGGACGTCTCCACCTTCGCCGTCAACCTGACCACCGCGCTCGGGCTCGGGCTGGGCATCGACTACGCGCTGCTGATGGTCAACCGGTTCCGGGAGCAACTCGGCACGGGCGCCGCAGTGGACGAGGCCGTACGGCACACCGTGCGCACCGCGGGCCGTACGGTCGCGTTCTCCGCCGCGACGGTGGCCGTGGCGCTCGCCGCCCTGCTGGTCTTCCCGCAGTACTTCCTGCGGACGTTCGCCTACGCCGGGGTCGCGGTCGTCGTCATCGCCGCCGTCGGCACCCTGTTCGTGATGCCGGCCGTGCTGAACGTGCTGGGGCACCGGGTCAACAAGGGGCGGGTGCCGCTGCCGAAGCCGGGGCGCGCCGGCACCCGGGCGCCGCTGTGGGGACGGCTGGCGCGCACCGTCATGCGCCGGCCCGCACTCACCTCGCTGCCCGTGCTCGCGGTCCTGCTGGTGGCCGCGAGCCCGCTGCTGGGCATCGGCTTCGGCACGCCCGACCAGCGCGTACTGCCCGAGGACGCCGGCAGCCGCCAGGTCGCCACGGCGCTGGAGCGCAACTTCGAAGGCAACGACGACGCGGCCGTCCGCATCGTCATCGACGGGCCCGTGGACGGCGCCGCCCTGGGCGCGTACGCGACCCGGCTGTCCGACCTCAAGGACGTGATCCGGGTGGAGGCCGCGACCGGGACCTACGCGAAGGGCTCGACCGCGTCCGCCGGCCCGGGCGCCGCGGCCCTCGGCCGGCCCGCCGCCCAGCGGATCAACGTGGTGACCGCGCTCGCCCCCAAGTCGAACGAGGCCCAGGACCTGGTCGAGCAAGTGCGGTCCGTCGCACCGCCGCAGGGTACCGATCCGCTGGTGGGCGGCACCGCCGCCGAGCAGGTCGACTCCAAGGACGCGATCGCCGACCGGCTTCCGCTGGCCGTCGCGCTCGTCGCCCTCACCACCTTCTTCCTGCTCTTCCTCTTCACCGGCAGCGTCGTCCAGCCGCTGCGCGCGCTCGCCCTCAACCTGGTCAGCCTGGGCGCCGCGCTCGGCGTGATGACGTGGATCTTCCAGGACGGGCACCTGTCGTCCCTGCTCGGATTCACCCCGCAGCCCATGGACGTGTCGATGACGGTGCTGCTGTTCTGCATCGCCTTCGGCCTCTCGATGGACTACGAGGTGTTCGTCACCAGCCGCATCAAGGAACTCCACGACCAGGGCGCGGACAACGAGTCCGCGGTGGTCGACGGCCTCGGGCACACCGGGCGCATCGTCAGCGCGGCGGCCTGTCTGCTGGCGGTCAGCTTCCTCGCCTTCGGCACCGCGGAGGTGAGCTTCATGCAGATGTTCGGCCTGGGCACCGGGCTGGCCATCCTGATAGACGCCGTCGCCGTGCGCGGCGTGCTGCTGCCGGCCGCGATGCGACTGCTCGGCCGCTCGGCCTGGTACGCGCCCGGCCCGCTGCGCGGGTTCCACGCGCGGTTCGGCCTCAGCGAAGGCGATCCCGCGCCGGTCCGCGCACCCGCCTCCGGGGCGTCGGAGTCGAAGTCCCGGGCGAACAGCGCGCCGGGAGTCTGAGGGCGCGTCCGCACGGTCGGGTCCGGTGCCGTCCCCCGGGCCCGACCGTCGGGTCCGGGGTCAGACGGTGCCCAGGGCCCGGCTGAGGGCGTCGATGGCCTGGGTGATGGCGGCTTCGGCCGCTTGGGTGCCGCGCAGCGCGTTGAGCATCACGAAGTCGTGGATGATCCCCTGGTAGCGGGTGGCCGTCACCGGCACGCCGGCCGCGCGGAGCTTGTTCGCGTACGCCTCGCCCTCGTCCCGCAGCACGTCTGCCTCGCCGGTGATGACCAGCGCGGGCGGCAGGCCCGCGAGCTGCTCGGTGCTGGCCCGCAGCGGGCTCGCGGTGATCTCCGCACGGGCGGCGGGGTCGGTCGTGTACTGGTCCCAGAACCACTGCATGGCGTCGCGGCGCAGGAAGTAGCCCTCGGCGTACTGGCGGTAGGACCCGGTGTCGAAGGCGGCGTCGGTGACGGGGTAGAACAGCACCTGCTGGACGAGGGGGACGCCGCCGCGCTCCTTCGCCATCAGGGTGAGGGCGGCTGACATGTTGCCGCCGACGGAGTCACCGGCGACGGCGATGCGGCTGGCGTCCAGGCCCTTGGCCGCGCCGTCGGTGACGACCCAGCGGGCGACGGCGTAGTTCTGCTCGATGGCGACCGGGTAGCGGACCTCGGGCGAGAGGTCGTACTCGGGGAAGACCACGGCCGCGTGGACGCCGACGGCCAATTCCCGCACCAGCCGGTCGTGGGTGCGGGCGTTGCCGAACACCCAACCCGCCCCGTGGATGTAGACGATCACCGGAAGGGTTCCGGTGACCCCGGCGGGCTTCACGATCCGGGCCCGCACGGAGCCGGTGGGGCCGCCGTCGACGGTGATCCACTCGTCGTCGACGGCGGGTGCTTCGACGTCGCCGGACTGCACCTCGTCCACCGTCTTGCGGCCCTCCACCGGACCGAGGTCGAAGAGGTACGGCGGGTTCGCGGTCGCCGCGGCGAACTCCGCGGCGGCCGGTTCGAGCACGGGGGAATTCGGAACGTACGCGGACATGGTCACAGCCCCTTTCAGGCTACGAGGGGGTACGGACCTCCGATGCGGCCGAAACCCGCCCACCTTGCCGGTGAACCGGCCGACTCCGTGCGCCGCCCCGGCCGCGCCGCGGTCGGGAGGCCCGAAGACCCACCTGTCGGTGCCCAGCTCCAGCACTGTGCAGGACCCGGGTCCGGCACGCAGCGGGACGCCGCCCGTGCCCGGGTCCCGGGGGTTCACCCGTGCATTGATCGCTTCCGCAGGAAGCTTCGCAAATTCTCCCGCTCCACGGCTGTGCTGATCGTGCACATCCCTGGTCCGAAAGTGCACATTTCAACGATGCTCATGCGCCGGGTCCGTCGTTCGGTGCCGCGAAGGGGCCGTCGGCCGCGAACGCGATGCGGGCGAAGTTCTCGGCGATGCGCCGGTGGCCCGCGGCGTCGGGGTGCACCGCGTCCGGCAGCGGCAGCTCGGCGTGGTCCGCCTCGCCGTAGAGCTCGCGTCCGTCGAGGTGGTGGAGGTGCGGGTCGTCCGGCGAGCGCTGCGCCACGATCCGGGCGAGCGCGTCGCGGATCACGCGGAGCGTCAGGCGTCCGGTGGCGACTTCGGCCGGGTCGCCCGTCGCCTTGAACCGCGGGGCGCCGCCGGAGAAGTCGGGCATGAGGGGGCCGGGGGTGTCCTCGTGGACGGGGCAGAGCACCGACGAGACGACCAGCAGGGGCGTCGTCGGATGCCCTTCCCGGATGGTGTCCAGGAAGCCGTGGACCGCGGGGACGAAGGCCCGCAGCCGCATCGCGTCGGTGTTGACGACGTTGATGCCGATCTTGACGCTGATCAGGTCGGCGGGGGTGTCCCGCATCGCCCGGGCGGTGAACGCGTCGAGCAGCGCACCGCCCCCGAAGCCCATGTTCACCAACTCCACCCCGCCCTGCGCGGCTGCCAGCGCCGGCCAGGTGGTGCTGGGGCTCGCGGCGTTCGAGCCGTGGCTGATCGAGCTGCCGTGGTGCAGCCACACCCGCCGTCCGTGCTCCGGCGCCGGCTCCACCGGAGCGTCGGTGCGCAGCGCGATCAGCTCGACGCCCTCGGTGTGGGGCAGCCAGATCTCCACGGTCTTGTCGCCCGGGGGCAGCTCGGCGAACCGGGCGGTGCCGGGCGGGCCCTCGTGCACCTCGACGGACTGGGTGGCGAAGTCGATCGTGCGGACGGTGCCGCCCGGAACGGTGGCCTGGCCCGTGAGCCGGCCGTCGACCAGCAGGTCGTAGGGGCCGTCCGGGGGAGTGGGCAGGCCCTGGTAGGCCCGCTTTACGGGCAGCGCGTCCAGCGCGACGGCGGTGGCGCGGGTGCGGAAGACCAGCCGTACGCCGGACGGCTGGGCCTCGGCCATCGTCAACTGCTCGTCGGGGATCTGCCGCCGGGCCGCCGGCGGCAGCCGGTGCGGCAGCAGGCCGTGCGCGGTGCGCTCCAGGTCCAGCGCCCCGCGCAGCAGATCAGCGGTGACGGGGGTGGTGATCCAGTCGTCCTCGGTGCTCATCGCCTCAGCCTAGATGTCGGGTCCCGGTGACTCCCACCGGCTTTCTTCCTGCCGGGCGCTGTCGTGAGCTGCTCGGTCACCACGGGGTTCCCAGGTCACCGGAAAGTGCGTTCTTCCACGTCAGGCTTGGCTCTCCTACGGTTTCCCAGTAACCAAGAGAGATCGCGTGTGCAAGGAGTCGTGCAACATGCCCATCAGCCTGATCAACCCCGGCGGACTGCCCGAGGTCGAGGTCTACAAGCAGGTGTCGATCGCCACGGGGTCGAGGTTGGTCCACGTCGCGGGGCAGGTCGCGGTGGACCCGGACGGGAACACCGTGGGCGCCGGCGACCTCGCCGCCCAGGTCGAGCAGAGCTATCTCAACGTCGGGACCGCGCTGGCCGCGGCCGGCGGCTCCTTCGACGACCTCGCGAAGCTCAACGTCCACGTCGTCGGTTGGACGCCCGACCAGATGCCCCTGCTGCTGGAGGGGATCGCCCGGGCGGCCCGCAGGATGGGCACCACCCCGATGCCGCCGGCCACCCTGCTGGGCGTCGCGGCGCTGGCGAGCCCCGACTACCTCGTCGAGGTCGAGGCCACCGCGGTCCTGGACTGAACCCGCCGCGACGACGGACCGACCCCCGCCGCTCGGTGCGGTGGGGGCCTGCGGTGCCGATGAGGCCGGTGGGGCCGTCAGTCGGTCGGCGCGTCCGGGGCGGCGAGGAGGACCACGCGCTGGTCGCCGATGGCGTGCGGACGCCACGCGAAGTGGTCGCGCGCAGCCGGACGCAGCTCCCGACGCATCCTCGCGTGCCCGGGTGGCCCTCGTACCAGAAGTTCACCGGGGTGGAGACGGCCGCCCGCCCGGTCTGGGCCGCGCCGCGCACGGAACCGGGGGTACGAAGTGGGGGCGCCCCCCCATGCTCGGGGCCGGCCCGGGACGCACGCATCACGGAGGGGCACCGAAGCATCGGGGCCGTCAGGCGGAGAGGCGCGCCGCCCGGACCGGGGCCGTACCGCTCCCTCACCCCCCGGCGGCCCGCGCCGGCCGGGCCGGCAGGGCGCCGGTGTCCGCCCGGGACGGCCCGTCGAGCGCGAAGGACCGGTTCACCTTCAGGAAATCCGGATGACGGCTGCCGCCCCGTCCGGCATGCTCGGTCCGTGTCCAGCTTCGAAGATCTTGTCGCCGAGGGCGCGGCCGTCCCCACGGAGGGCTGGGACTTCTCCTGGTTCGCCGGCCGCGCGAGTGAGGAACGCCCGTCCTGGGGGTACGCGGGGCTGCTCGCGCAACGCGTGGCGCGGGCGCGGGCGGTGCTCGACATCCAGACCGGCGGGGGCGAAGTGCTCGCCTCGGTGCCCGTCACGCCACCGGTCCTGGCGGCGACGGAGTCCTGGCCGCCGAACGTGGACATCGCCCGACGCCGGCTGGCGGAGCGCGGCGGCACGGTGGTCGAGGTCGACGACACGGCGGACCTGCCGTTCCCCGCCGACCACTTCGACCTGGTGGTGAGCCGACATCCGGTGGCGACCCGTTGGGACGAGGTCCGCCGGGTGCTGCGCCCGGCCGGTACGTACCTCTCCCAGCAGGTGGGGCCGGGAAGCGTGCGGGAGTTGACCGACTTCATGATGGGGCCCGGCGCGGTGGCGCCCCACCGGCCCCTTCCGGAACTCACCACGTCGCCCGGAGCGAGCGCGATGGCCACGGTCGCCGTGGCCGAGGCGGCGGGCCTTGAGGTGGTGGACGTGCGCCAAGAAGCGCTGCGGATGGAGTTCCACGACGTCGCGGCGGTGGTGCACTTCCTGCGCAAGGTGATCTGGATCGTGCCGGGCTTCACGGTGGATGCGTACCGCGAACGACTGGCGGAACTGCACGACTTCACTCGGCGCCACGGGCCCTTCGTGGCCCACTCGCAGCGCTTCCTCATCGAGGCCCGCAAGGGCTGACCGGCGGGCGGAGCCCCGTGCCCCCGCCCACCGGTGCGCCGCATGGTTACACCGCTCGCCAGGTGACGGGGAGTTCGTGGACTCCGTAGACGTTGGTGTGGTCGCGCATCGGCACCTGCTCCGGCGGCACGGCGAGACGCAGCGTCGGGAACCGGTTCAGCAGCGCCGGTATCGCGACGCGCATCTCCACCCGGGCCAGTTGCTGTCCCAGGCACTGGTGGATGCCGTGGCCGAAGCCCAGGTGCCCGTTGGCCGCGCGGCGCAGGTCGAGGGCGTCGGGCTCGGGGAAGCGCTGGGGGTCGCGGTTGGCCGCCTCAACGGAGAGGGTGACGGACTCACCGGCCTTGATCAGGTGCCCGTCCACGCGCACGTCCTCCAGGGCGGCCCGCACCCCCGTCGGCGCGATGGTCAGATAGCGCATCAACTCCTCCACGGCACCGTCGACGAGGTCCGGATCGCCGCGCAGGGCGGCGAGTTGCTCCGGGTGGCACAGCAGGGCGAAGGTGCCGTGCGCGATCATGTTGGCGGTGGTGTCGAGGCCGGCCGCCAGCAGGAAGCCCGCCACGCCGGTGAGTTCGTCGTCGGTGAGGTCGCCGGTGGTCAGATCGCTGAGCACGTCGTCGGTCGGCTCGGCGCGCTTGCTGAGGACCAGTGCCCGTACGTACTCCTGGAGCGCGACGTAGGCGGCGGTGCGCTCCTCCTCGCCGGCCGTCAGGTCCATCAGCGGCGCCGTGTGGCCCTGGAGGACTTCCCGGTCGGAGGTCGGGACGCCCAACAACTCGCAGATCACCAGCGCGGGCACGGGCTGTGCGAACGTCCGCACCAGGTCGACCGAGGGCCCTTGGCTCGCCATGAAGTCCAGCTGCGCCGCGGTGATCTCCTCGACGCGGTCGGTGAGTTGCCGCATCCGCCGTACGGTGAACTTTCCGGCGAGCAGTTTTCGGTAGCGGGTGTGCTCCGGGGCGTCGATGCCCGTCATGTCGCCCAGTGGCGCCGGGGGGAGGCCGCCCTCGTAGGGGCCGGGCAGCGGGAAGTGGATCAGCTCGTACCGCGAACTGAACCGCTGGTCGCCGAGGATCGCACGGACCGCGGAGTAGCCGGTGGCCAGCCAGCCGAGGTGGCCGTCGGGGTAGGTCATCCGGCGGAGCGGCTGCTCCTCGCGGTACCGCGCGAGGTCGGCCGGCGGGTCGAAGGGGCAGCCCTTGGAGCGGTCCGTCGGTAAGCCGGACAAGGGGCTCGCTCCCCCCAGGGGATCGGTGACCCTCGTGGATGCTTCGTCGTGCATGCGTGTCCTCCTATAAGGGATCGGAAGCCGGCGGCCGGGGCGAGCGACGCCCTGGTGCGCGGATCGCCTCGACCACGCGGTGATGGCTCCATTGAGCTGCCATGCTAGGCCACCATGGTGCCACTGTCACGCCAATGGCGCCATTCTGGCTCCATCTCGCCATCTCCTTGTTTGCCGGCTTCAGGGTGCCTGATGCGGGCGATGTCTTCTTGTGTGGCGCCATCGGCTCAGATTTTTGTGCCGGATTGGCTTGGATTGGCGTCACTCCTGGCGTGCGCGATTTCCGCCCCTCGGGCGGAGTGCCGGGTTCCCTGCGTCGACATCGCGCCGTGAAAATTTGGACAAACTATAACTTTTCCTCTAATTCCTGAGCGAAAGCGGGTGTTGGTGGTCAGGTGGGGAGAGTTCGCCGCGCAGTGGGCCCTTATTCCGTGACGGAACCGTGATGGGACGCACATCACTTACGAGCCCGCTTAGTGGATCGCTGCCGGTGCGCGGGCCCTGCGGAGGGGCGCTGGCGCCAGGCCGGCCGCCGATGCTCCCACTATCGCGCTTAGCAAAGAGGTCGTTGTCAGGATTCCGCGCTGCCGTTAAGAATCTGGCGCACCGCCGCCACCGGAGCGCTTTACGGCTCCTGTCCGTGCGCGGCTTCCCCACTCGAAGGGTGCTTCGGCATGTCCACTACCCGTCTGCGCATTCGCCGCCCGCTCGCGGCCCGCAAGACCACCGTCGGAGGTCTCGCCGTCGCCGGCGCCGCGGCGCTCGCCCTCTCCCTCGTGCCCGGGACGGCATCGGCCGCCACCACGACCGCCGCCCCGGCCGCCACCGCCACCGCGGTCGCCACGGCCTACCCGAACAACCTGAACGGTTGGATCACGGAGGCCCTGGACGTCATGGCCGCCAACGGCATCCCCGGCAGCTACGACGGCCTGCACCGGAACATCATGCGAGAGTCCAGCGGCAACCCGCTGGCCATCAACAACTGGGACATCAACGCCGTCAACGGCACCCCGTCGAAGGGCCTGCTCCAGGTCATCGACCCGACCTTCCAGGCGTACCACGTCGCCGGCACCCCGAAGGACCCCTTCCACCCGGTCGCCAACATCGTCGCCGCGGCCAACTACGCCGCCGACCGCTACGGCTCGATCGACAACGTCTTCGGCGCCTACTGACCCGCCCCCACCGATCCGCCGGATCGCCGGCGGTGACCTAGCGGGCCGCAAATGCGTTGCCCCGCACCCACCCCGTCTCACTAAACTCGCACCGCACGCCGCCACCACATCGCGGCGAGCGGGAATCCACGACGAGTCGAGACGAGGGGAGCAGGCCGTGCGTCAGCGCATCAGCCCCACCGCTCCCCGTGCCCGCTACGACGTGATCCCGGTGTCCTCGCGCTCCCGGTGCCGGCTGCGCGCCCGCCACCGGAAGTCCGTGCCGAACGCCTGACGCCCTTGAGCCCCCGCCGCCCGGCGGAGCCGTGCCCCGTCCCCGGGTGCACCGCCCCCCCGGGCGCGGGCTCGGGGCGCGCGGCCCCCACCCGCGGGCCGTGCCGTTCCGTCCGTCCATCGCGCTGACCTGTTCCCGAAGACCTCGGAAGGCCAAGCGCCGTGCGCGACGACCCGACACGCCGTACCACCACCGACCTGACCGCCGTCCGCAACCTGGGCATCCTCGCCCACGTGGACGCGGGCAAGACCACCGTCACCGAGCGGATCCTCTACCTCACCGGCGCCACCCACAAGCGCGGCGAGGTCCACGACGGCACGACCGTCACCGACTTCGACCCGCAGGAGCGCGACCGCGGCATCACGATCTTCGCCGCCGCCGTGAGCTGCGACTGGGACGGCCACCGGATCAACCTGATCGACACACCGGGCCACGTCGACTTCGCCGACGAGGTCGAGCGCTCCCTGCGCGTGCTGGACGGCGCCGTCGCCGTCTTCGACGCCGTCGCCGGCGTGGAGCCGCAGAGCGAGTCGGTGTGGCGCCAGGCCGACCGGTACGGCGTACCGCGCATCGCGTTCGTCAACAAGATGGACCGCGCGGGCGCCGACCTCGACGCCGCGGTCCGCTCCATCCGAGAACGCCTGCACGCCGTCCCGCTCGCGGTCCAACTGCCCATCGGCAGCGAAGGCGGCTTCACCGGAGTGGTGGACCTCGTCCGGATGCGCGCCCGGCAGTGGCGCGCTGGCGACGACGCCGTCACCGACGCACCCGTACCCAACGGGTTGCGGGCCGAGGCCGTACGCCGCCGCCGACAGCTCGACGAAGCCGTGGCCGAACTCCACCCGCAAGCCCTGGAGGAGTACTGCACGGGCGCCGCGGTCTCGGACGCGACCCTCGCCCGTGCGCTGCGGGAGCTGACCCGCAGCGGCGCGGCCGTGGCCGTGCTCTGCGGCTCGGCGTACCGCAACATCGGCATCGAACCCCTGCTGGCGGCGGTGGCCGCCTGGCTGCCCTCGCCCCTGGACGTACCACCGGTACGGGGCGGGGCCGCCGGCGCCGGCGAAGAGCGGGCCGCCGATCCGGGCCAGCCCTTCACCGGACTGGTGTTCAAGGTGACCGCGACCCCCACCGGGCGGCTGACCTTCCTACGGGTGTACGCCGGCACGCTCCGCCGCGGCGACGTCGTCCTGGACGCCGGCGCACGGCGCAGCGAGCGCATCGGCCGGATCCTGCGGGTCCGGGCCGGCCGGCACGCCGAGGTGGAGTCGGCCGTCGCCGGCGACATCGTGGCCGTGGTCGGGGTCAAGGCCGCCCGGGCGGGTGCGACCCTGTGCGACCCGGCTGCGCCGCTGGTGCTGGAGCCGCCGCCGGTCGCCGACCCCGTGGTTTCGGTGGCCGTCGAGGCGCGCCGCAGCCTGGACACCGACCGGCTGGCGCTGGCGCTCGCCCGGCTCGCCGAGGAGGACCCCTCGCTGAGCGTGCGCACCGACGCCGAGACCGGTCAGACCGTGCTGTCGGGGATGGGGGAGCTGCACCTGGAGGTGGCCGTGGAGAAGATCCGCCGCGACCAGGGCCTGGAGATCGGCGTCGGCCGGCCGCAGGTCGCCTACCGGGAGACCGTCGTCGGCACGGTGTCCGGGCTGGTCCACCGGCACGTCAAGCAGGACGGCGGCGCCGGCCAGTTCGCGCACGTCGTCATCGACGTGGCCCCGCTGCACCCCGATGGGGCCGGCGGCGCCGGGGCCGGGGACGCGGAGCACTTCGCGTTCCGGTCGACCGTCACCGGCGGACGGGTGCCGCACGAGTTCGTCCGCGCGGTCGAGGCGGGCTGTCGCGACGCCCTGGCCGAGGGGCCCGTCGGCGGCCACCCGGTCACCGGGGTGCGGGTGACCCTCACCGACGGCGCCACCCACGTGAAGGACTCCTCCGAGACGGCCTTCCGCACCGCGGGCCGCTTCGCCCTGCGCGAGGCGCTGCGCACCGTGCCCATGGCGCTGCTCGAACCGGTGGTCGAGGTCACGGTCACCGCGCCCGACGACGCCGTCGGCGCGGTTCTCGGGGACCTCGCCGCGCGCCGGGGCCGGGTGACCGGCTCCACCACCCGGGCCGGCACCTCGGTGGTCACCGCCACGGTGCCGCTCGCGGAACTGTTCGGATACGCGTCACGGCTGCGCGGCCGGACCCAGGGCCGCGGCACCTTCACCACCCGGGCCACCGGGTACGCGCAGGTCCCGGCGGGCGCCCACCCGCAGTCCGCGCCGACGTAGGACCCGCACCGCCAGCGGGTGCCCCCGTGCAGCACCGCACGGGGGCACCCCTCGCGGGCCCCGCCCGAACACGCCCGTACGGACTGCGGGTCGGGTAGCGTCGGCGCCGCAACGCCCCCTTGAGGGCCGGGCGTTGGAGGTCTCTCGAAGCGTGGGGGTGGCGCGATGTCAGGGGGGCGGACGAGGGCACGGGGCGACCGGGGCGGGCGGCGGCGCGCACCCCCGGACGCTCGACGCCCTTAAGGACGGCCGGATCGCCGCCGAACGGGCCGGGAAGGCGGGCCGCCCCGACGAAGCCGCCCGTCGCTACCGACGCCTGGTCGCCGCAACGACACCGCTGCTCGGCCCCGACCACCCCCGGGTGCTCCACCTGCGCCACCAACTCGCCCACTGGACGGGGGAGTCGGGGCAGCCGGACACCGCGATCGCCATGCTCACCGACCTCGCCGACGACCAAGAGCGGCGCCAGGAACTGCAGAACTGCTCCGCGGGGAGCCGCACTTCACCCCGGCCAGCGACGTGTTCTCGCTCGGCACCCTCCTCGCCCGGTTGAGCCTCGGCCGCAGCCCCTGGGGCACGGACAGCGCGTCCGTGGTCCACGCCATCCGCTCCGGCACGCCCGACCTGACGGGTCTGCCGCCCGCGCTCGCGCGGATCGTCCGCGAGTGCCTGCGCGCCGACCCGGCCGCGCGCCCCGCGCCCGCACAGGTCACGACGGCGCTGGTGCCCGGCGCGGACAGCGGCGTCGTCCATCCGCCCCGGCTGACCCCGCAGGCGCGGGACCTCGTCGCCGAACACACCACCCTCGCCGCGACGCAACGGCTCCCCACGCTCGGTTACACCCGCCACGCCGACACGACCACGCTGCCCCCCCTCATCCGTCTGCGGGTCACAGACGGGGTTTTAGGGGCGTAGGAAAACGGCGGCTACGTCCACCCGCACAGGGAAGCGCGCGGGCTTTTGCGGACGCGACCCAGTGCCCGCCCGTCCATGGCCCGTCGGGACGACCGCATCGAACCCGGGCGTGCTTCGTACGTGAAGCGGAACGGGGGAGAGGCGAGTGCGAGGCCGATTCCACGCGGAGGAGGCGGACCGCGCCGAGGACGGACACCGGAACCGACGGGGACCCGAGCACCACTTCCCCGACCGACTACCCGGGTGCGCGGTACGCCGGCGACGGACCCGGCGGCGCTGACGTGGCGCGAGGACCGGTTGGTGAACGGGCTGCGCGAATTGCCCGTCGACTGCTGACGGACTGACGGACTGACGGACTGACGGACTGACGGGCTGACGGGCTGACGGGCTGCGCAGGGCGGCGTCAGGACAGCGGAGAGGGGCGACGGGGCGGGGGCAGGGCGCGCAGGAGTTCCCACAGCGGGGTCGAGCCGGCGGCCCACTCGCCGAGGAGGTGCCGGTCCACGAGGTGGAGCCGCTGGGAGCGGGCGAACTCGACGGCCTTGGCCGTGATGCGGCCGTTGGTGACGAGGACGACGACGTCGCCGTGGTGGACCGGACGTCCCGTCCCGTTGAGCACGTGCAGGTCGGGCGTGCCGACCGCGGAGCCCTTCAGGCCGGCCTTGCGGTGCTTGCACTGGAGCACCCACAGCCGGCCGAAGGGGTCCGTGGCCTTGACGTCCGCGCCGTTGTCGCCGGCCCCGCCGACCCGGGTCGCATCGGCGCAGCCGTCCCGGTGCATCAGGTCCCGGACCGCGTCCTCGAACTGACGGTGGTGCAGGGCGTCGATCTGCGGCAGGGCGTAGCGCAGTCCCTGCTGCCGCACCCGTTCCCACCGCTGGTGCTCCTGCCGGCGTCGTACCCAGGCGACACCCGACATCAGCGCGGCGGCGAGCAGGACGAAGCCCACCACCGGGCGCTCGACGAGCCAACGCGCCACGGCCACCGATGCGCTGACGGCGCCGACCAGCAGGACGCCCCACAGCACGAGTCCGTCCGAAGCTCTCCCGCGCCGGGCCCGACCGGGACCCCTTCGGCGCGGCCGGGGCCGCGGCCGGCTGCGCTGTCGGTGGCCCTGCGGGCGCCGCCGAGGGGGCCGGCGCGCGCTCATCGGGTCGTCCTCGCGTCGTGCGTCACCACGTTCTCCTCATCCCGAAGCCGCCTCGGATCAGGCCCGTCCACCCGGAACTCCTGTGTAGCGGGAACCCGCCCCACGGCACACGGGAGTTACCGCTCCTTGACGGAAAGTGGTCGGGTGGCCGGTTTCTGCGTCGGTGATCGAGCGGAAGGCTGCAACAGGGGTGCCCTCTTGTGGAATGCGCGAACTCCCGTCAATCTTTGGTGCGGCAGCAGGAGTTGACATGCTCCTGACGTCTTTGGGGTGCGTTACGACGCATCCGCGGACGGCCCCGGGCCACCGTGCCCGGAACCGCCCGCACTCCCCCCACCAGCGCACCATCGACGAGGAGGAACCCTCAGATGGCAGTGACGCAGCACGACGGACCGCGGACCGCGGGCCGTTCGCGGCGCAAGCTCTCTCCCCTCGGCGCGGCCCTCGCGGGCGCCCTCACCCTGGGCCTCGTGACCGCGCTCCCCGCGACCGCCGCGCCCGAACCCCAGCGCGAAGGCCGGATCGTGGACGCCGGAGCACCCGGCGCGGTCAAGGACAGCTACATCGTGACCCTGCGGGACGGCGGAGTGCGGTCCGCCTCGGCGGAGGGCAAGGCGATCGCGAAGAAGTACGGCGCGAAGATCGAGCGCACGTACAGCACCGCGCTCAACGGCTATGCCGTCAGAGTCTCCGAGGCGCAGGCGAAGAAGCTGGCCGCGGACCCCGCGGTGGCCGCCGTGGCGCAGGACCAGACGGTCAGCATCCAGGCCACCCAGACCAACCCGCCGTCGTGGGGGTTGGACCGGATCGACCAGAAGCGGCTGCCGCTCGACCAGCGTTACACCTACCCGGACTCCGCCGGGCAGGGCGTGACCGCGTACGTCATCGACACCGGCGTGCGGATCTCCCACCGGGACTTCGGCGGCCGGGCCGTGAACGGCTACGACGCCGTGGACAACGACAACGTCGCCCAGGACGGCAACGGGCACGGCACCCACGTCGCGGGCACGGTCGCCGGCACGTCGTACGGCGTGGCCAAGAAGGCGAGGATCGTCGCCGTGCGCGTCCTCAACAACAGCGGTTCCGGCACCACCGCGCAGGTCGTCGCCGGCGTGGACTGGGTGGCCCGCAACGCCGTCAAGCCGGCCGTCGCCAACATGAGCCTGGGCGGCGGGGCGAACACCACCATCGACAGCGCGGTGCGCCGGGCCATTGCCGCCGGCGTGACCTTCGCCGTCGCGGCCGGCAACAGCAACGCCAACGCGGCCAACTACTCGCCGGCGCGGGTGACCGAAGCCATCACCGTGGGCTCCACCACGAACACGGACGCCCGCTCCAGCTTCTCCAACTACGGCTCCGTGCTGGACATCTTCGCCCCGGGCTCCGGCATCGCGTCCGCCTGGCACACCAGCGACACGGCGACGAACTCCATCTCGGGCACGTCGATGGCGTCGCCGCACGTCGCCGGCGCCGCGGCGATCTACCTGGGGGCGAACCCGTCGTCCACGCCCGCCCAGGTCGCCTCGGGCCTGATCGCCGCCGCGAGCACCGGCGTGGTCACCAACCCGGGCACCGGCTCGCCGAACCGGCTGCTGAACGTCGGCTGACGTAGCCTTCCCGCACCACGGTCCGAACGTGGCCGGCTACCGCACTGTGCGGTAGCCGGCCACGCCCGTGCAATCAGCCGTCGTGGCGTACGACGGCGTCCACGCGAGGTGCGGTCGTTCGTGCGGACGCCGCCGGTGCGGACGCGGCGGCCGCCCGGCCGGCCATTCGTGCGTCCCGGCGCTCCAACCGGCCCGCCCACACCGCGCAGGCCAGTCCGGCGAGGCCGAGTGCGGCACCCACCCAGGCGACCGAGGTGTAGCCCCAGTTCGCACCGATCGTCGCGGCGCCCAGCGCCGGGGCCACGGTGTTGCCGATGTTGAACGCCGCGGTGTTCGTGGCCCCGACCAGGGTGGGGGCCCCGGGGGCGAGCGTGAACACCCGGGACTGGAGCGCGGGGTTGGTGACGTACCCCGCGAACCCGAGGACGAAGACCAGGACCAAGGTGACGGCGACGTGCCGGGCGGTGAGCGCGAGCAGCGCGGACGCCGCGACGAGCACGACGAACCCGGCGATCAGGGTGCGCACGCCGTGCGTCTCGGCCAGCCGTCCGCCGGCGGTCATCCCGATGAGCCCGCCGACGCCGAAGAGCGCGAGGACGGCGGGCACCCAGCCCTCGGGCAGCCCGCTCACCTCCGTCAGCAAGGACGCGAGATAGCTGAAGGTGACGATGACGGCCCCGAAGGCGAAGGTGGTGACGGCGTACGACAGCCACAGTTGCGGTCGGGCCATCGCCCGCAACTCCGACCGCACGGTGGTGGCCTGTCCGGTGGCGCCGCGTCCGCCGGGGACGGCGGCCAGGGTGCACAGCAGGCTGACGAGGGTGAGCGCGGCCACGCCCCAGAACGCGGCCCGCCAGCCGGCGAACTGGCTCAGCACGGTGCCGGCCGGGACCCCGGCGATGGTGGCGAGGGTGAGCCCGGCGGCGACCACCGCCACCGCCCTGCCCTTGGCGTTCGAGGGGACCAGCGCCACGGCCGTGGCCACCGCCACGCCCCAGAAGCCGGCGTAGGCCAGTGCGCTGACGACCCGGGTGACGAAGAGGAGTCCGTACCCGGGTGCGAGCGCACCCACCACGTGCGCGGCGATGAAGACGGCCTGGAGCGCCACGAGCGCGGTGCGGCGCGGCCAACTGAGGGTGGCGACGGCGAGCAGGGGCGCGCCGACCACCATGCCGATCGCGAAGGCGGAGATGAGCAGGCCGGCGTCGGGGATCGAGACGCCGAGGTCGTCGGCCATGTCGGGGAGCAGCCCGGAGAGCATGAACTCCGAGGTCCCCTGGGTGAAGATGCCCAGTCCGAGGACGTAGACGGCCAATGGCATGAAAGTTCCTCCGGGGTGCGGGTGGGGTGGGTCAGGGCGACACGGCGAGCCGACCGCGGCCCGGCGGTGGCGAAGGGCGGGCCGCGGAGCATGACGCTAGCACGTTATGAAGCGGCTGCTTCAAAACGTTTTCGCCCGGGAGGCAAGGGAGTTGGCGGCGGCGGGGCGTCGTCGCGGCGGCGGACTGGACGGGTTTTCGTGCGACCGCTCCAAAACTTGTTAGGGTCGGAACATGGCCAGGCCCAGGAAGTTCGACGAAACCCGCGCGGTCGGCTCGGCGATGGACGCCTTCTGGCGCCGCGGCTACCGGGCCACCTCCACCCGCGACCTGAGCGAGAGCACCGGCATCGGCCCGTCGAGCCTGTACAACACCTTCGGCGACAAGCGGCAGCTGTATCTGCGCTCCCTGCGCCAGTACTTCGACACCCGGACCGTCGCGCAGACGGCGGCGCTGCGCGCAGCGGGATCGCCCCGGGCGCGGATCCGGGAGATGATGGCCGACGCCGTCGACCTCGACCTCGCCGGCACCGGACCCGCCGGCTGCTTCTCCATCAAGGCGCTCATCGAGATGGGCCACAGCGACCCGGACGTGGACGCCGAGTTGGCCCGGCACTTCGGCGCCGTGGAAGAGGCACTGCGCGAGACCGTCGCGGACGGGCAGGCCGCGGGGGAGTTCGCCCCGGACGGCGACCCGGTCGTGCTCGCCCGCCGGGTGATGAGCACGTACTACGGACTGCGGGTGCTGGTCCGGATCCACCAGGACCGGGAGGCGCTGTTGGACGTCGTCGACAGCGCGCTCGACGCATTGGGGCCGACCGCCACTCGGTGATCGACGCCCGCGCGCTGCGCGGCCCGATCACCGCGGTCCGCTGGCACCCCCGTCACGTGTGCCCGATGATCTTCGGGCGGACGACCCGCGTGGGGTGTGCCCCCCCGGTCGTGCCGCCGCAGCACACCGTCCGAGGAGAGGTCCAGGCCCATGACCGACACCGAACGAACCCGCCGGCAACAGGAGAGCGTCCTGAGTCGCCGGGCCGCGCTGCTCGGCGCAACCGCGGCGGCGGTCCCGGCAGTCGCCGTCACCGAGGCCACCACCGCGCACGCCGCGCCGACGCCGGTTCTGCCCGCGGGCGGCACGAGCTGGATCGACGTGACCGCCGCGCCCTACGGAGCCAAGGGGGACGACGCCTCCGACGACGGCGCCGCGCTCCAACGCGCCTTCGACGCCTGCCCGGAGGGCGGCACGGTGTACCTGCCCACGGGCAAGTACAAGACGACGCGCACGCTGCACATCCGCCGCCGCAACATCACCATCCGCGGCACCCACGCCGGCCGCTGGCCGTACGAGACGGCCGCGCCGTCCTGCATCAAGCCCATGTACGAATCCTTCACCGGCCCGGCGCTGCTGCGGATCGAGGACCGCAGCGAGCGCGGCGACGAACTGGACGTCGACGGCGTGCGGCTGGTGGACCTGGCGCTGAACGGGGTGTCCCAGAAGGGCGGCGTCCACGGGCTGCACGCCAGCGGACTCGTCCGGGACCTGCGCATCGACCGTTGCACCTTCTGGCAGTTCACCGGCCACGGCGTCTACACCAGCCGGGTCACCCGCGCCGACGGCAAGGGCTACTTCCCCAAGGGGTGGCGCCTGAACGAAGTCACGTGCTGGAACCTGAAGCCCGGTGCGAACGGCTTCCACCTGGAGCCCTTGACGGACGCGCAGCTCACCGACTGCCTCGCCGGCGAGTGCGACACCGGCTTCTACCACTACGCGCCCGGCGACGTCACGTACACCTCCTGTCGCAGCGTCTTCAACCGCAACCACGGCTACCACCTCGACCGCTACAGCGACGGCATCATCTACAACGCCTGCTCCACCGACCGCAACGGCGGCGACGGCTGGCACCTGAGCGCCCGCGAGGCGGCGAACCGCCCCGTGCTGATGACGGGGTGCTACGCGCGCCGCGACGGCCGCCACGACCCCGGCGGCGGCGCGGGCCTGCGGGTCGCGGGCACCGCGAACACGCCGCATCCCCCGGTGATCGTCGCGGGCTTCGTGGCCACGACGGGTCGGAACGACGCGGGCGACGGCCAGCACTCGCCCGCGTACGGCCTCCGCAACACGAACGGCGGCTTCACGTCCGTGAGCGGAGGGTACTTGGAGGGGGTGGTGGCCGGCACGCTTGAGGAGGGCGGCGTCCTGACCCACGACGCATCCGTCCGCACACAGCGCCCGCGCCAGTAGCCCCGGCGCCCCGGTGACGGGTTGACCGCGCAGTTCCGCCGCCTCGTCCCCAGAGGGCCCGGGGGACCACCAGCGTCCCGGGGGTGGATTGCCTCGATGCTCACCTGCAGGCCGGTGGAGGGTTGTTCGCGCAGTTCCCCGCGCCCTTGATGTGCTTGCCCCAGTTGGGTACGTGCAGGGGGACTGTTCTACGGCCGGAGGGTACGGGAAAGTGCTGGCCTCTGAGCATGAGCGACATGTGCCGTCCCGCAGATGACTGACAACCCCCAAGCCCCCAGGGGCGCGGGGAACTGCGCGAACAGGACTCCGCTGGGGGCGGGCGGGGGTCACGGTGGTGGGTCGTCGGCGATGCGCAGTGCCTCGGGCACCGGCGGAGACGAGAGCGCCGCGGCCGGGGAAAGCGCCGCGCCCCGCGCGAACGCCGTCGTGAATCCACGCTCGCCCAGACGCGAGCGCGTCGTCGACTCGGCGCGGCTCACGTCACCCCGCTCCGCCGCGGCGAGCGGCGCGCCCGTGGTCGCGCGGGCACCATGCGCCGCACCCAGGAGCAGCGCCGCCGCCTCGTCCGCGCCCGCGAGGGCCAGCGCGCAGGCCAGGCCCTCCAGGGCGAGTGCGACCGCCCGCAGGTCGCCGGTGGTGCGGGCGACTTCGTACCCGGCCCGCTGCCGCCGCAAGGCTTCCACCGCGTCCCCGCGCATCTCCGAGGCGAAGCCCAACTCCGCCAGGATCAGCGCGTTCCCGCCCTCCAAGCCGACCTTCCGGTGCCAGTCCAGCACCTCCTGCATGTGGCGCTCCGCCGCGTCGAGGTCGCCTTCCCGGCGGGCGCCGAGGCCCAGCCCGATGAGGGCGTTGATCTCGCCGGAGCGGAAGTCCAGCGCGACCGAGGCGCGCAGCGCCTGTTCGTGGTGGTCGCGTGCGGACGCGAAGTCGCCCGTGAGGAGGGCGAGTCGGCCGAGCCCCGACAGCAGCTCCGGCGTCTGGGTGGACAGCCCGAAGCGCCGCGCCGTCGCAAGGCCCTCCTCCCGCAGCCGCCGGGCCGTCGCGTACTCCCCGTGGATCTCGGCGACCGCCGTCAGCGGGAAGACCAGCCGCAGCTTCCCGCAGTCGTCGCCCAACGCGTCGAACAGCGCCGCGCCCCGCGTCGCGTCGCCCTGCGCCCCCGCCAAGTCGCCCCGGAGCAACCGCTGCACCGCACGGTCCGCCAGCGCGGCCGCTTCGCCCCACCGGTCGCCCGCCGCCCGGAACCCGTCGAGCGCCGGCCCGGTCAGCGCCTCGCTCGCAGGTAGGTCACCGGTGCCCTGGAGCGCGTGGCCCAGGAACCAGCGGGCCCGGGTCAGCGCCGTGCCCGCGGCGGCGTCTCCGCACTCCCCGGCCGCCGCGGTCTCCTCCAGCGCCGCGGCGATCCACGACGCACGCTCCGCGCTGTCCCCGGCCATGATCGCGACACCGGCCCGCAGCACGGCGACCCGGGCCCGCAGCGCGGCCGGGCCGCCCGGCGCGTCGAGGACGTACGTCAGGTACCGCCGCGCCTCGGCGAGTCGGCCCCGCAGCACCCAGTACCACGACAGCGCGTCCACGAGCCGCAGGGCCCGCTCGACGTCGCCCGCCGAGACGGCGGCTTCGACGGCCCAGCGCAGATTGACGTTCTCCGCGTCCAACCGGGTCAGCCACGCCAACTGCTCCGCGCCGCGCAGCAGCGGCGCCACGGTTTCGACGAGCCGGGTGTCGTGGTCCAGGTGCCGGGTCCGCACGGCGTCCAACTCGCCCGCTTCCCGCAGCCGCTCAAGGCAGTACGCCGCCACCGACTCCAGCAGGCGGTACCGGGTGCCGTCCCCGGTGACCTGCACCAGGGAGCGGTCCACCAGCCGGGCCAGCAGGTCCAGTACGTCGACGTCGGCCACCCCGTCGCCCGCGCACACCGCCTCGACCGCTTCGAGGGTGTAACCGTCGGCGTGCAACGCCAGTCTGCGCAGCACCGTCCGTTCGGGGGCGCCCAGCAGCTCCCAACTCCAGTCGATCATCGCTCGCAGCGTCTGCTGGCGCGCGGGGGCGCCCCGCCGTCCCGCGCTCAGCACCCGGAAGCGGTCGTCGAGGAGGCTCAGCAGCCGGTGCACGCCGAGGGCGCGGACGCGGGTCGCGGCCAGTTCCAGAGCGAGCGGCAGCCCGTCCAGCCGTCGGGCGATCGCCTCGACGGCCGCGCGGTTGTCGTCGCCGAGCCGGAACCCGGGCGCGCCGGCCGCGGCCCTGGCCGCGAAGAGTTCCACCGCGCCCCGCACGGACAGCGGCGGCACCGCCCACAGGGTCTCCGGCGCCAGCGCCAGGGACTCCTGGCTGGTGGTGAGGACGACCAGCCCGGGGGCCTCCCGCAGCAGCCGTTCCACGAGCGCTGCGGCCCGGTCCACCACGTGCTCGCAGTTGTCGAGGACCAGCAGCATCCGACGGCCCCGCAGCACCGCCGCGAGCCGGTCGTCCGCCGAGCCCGGCGGCCGTGCTCCCCACACGCCGTCGTCCCGCAGACCGAGGGACGCCGCCACGACCTCCGCCAGGTCCCCGCCCGCACCGGCCAGTTCGACGAGCCAAGCGCCGTCGGGGAAGCGCTCGACCATCCGGTGCGCGACCGCGAGCGCCAACCGCGTCTTGCCGACGCCGCCCGGCCCGGTGAGCGTCACCAGTCGACGGCACGCCAGCAGCCCGCAGACCTCGTCGACCGCCGTGCCACGGTCCACCAGGTCGTCGAGCGGGGCGAGGACGTTGGTGGCGGGCGCGGCGGCCCGTGCCGAAGGCGCATCCCGCGCCGGCCGCACCCCGCCGTCCGGGCGGGGCGACGCGTCCAACTCGGGGTCCTGCCGCAGCATCGCCGTGTGCAGGGCGACCAGTTCGGGGCCCGGATCGAGCCCCAACTCGTCGGAGAGCCGGCGCCGGAACGACTCGTACGCCGCCAGCGCTTCGCTCTGCCGTCCGCTGCGGTACAGCGCCCGCAACTGGACCGCCCGCAGCCGCTCCCGCAGGGGGTGGCGCGCCACCGGCTCCCCGAGCTCGGCCGCGACCGCCACGTGCTCGCCGCGGCCCAGTCGCGCCTCGGCCCGGTCCTCCACGGCGGCCAGGCGCTCCTCCTCCAGCCGGTGCGCAGCGGCCCGTACGAACGGCTCGTCGGCGAAGTCCGCGAACGCCGGCCCCCGCCACAGCGCCAGCGCCCCGTCCAGCAGCCGCACGCGCTCCGCGGCGTCACCTTCCGCCCGCGCCCGCTGCACCAGCGCCCGGAAACGGTCGGCGTCCACCGCGCCGGCGGACGCCACCAGTTGATAGCCCGGCGCCCGGGACGCGACGAGGCCCCGGCCGCCCGGCTCGGCGTCCTCCAGCACCCGCCGCAGCTGCGAGACCTTCGCCTGAAGCGCCCGCAGTGGATTGCCCGGCGGACGATCGCCCCACAGGTCGTCGACGAGGCGGTGCACGGCCACCGGGCGGGCCGGATCGACCAGCAGCGAGGCGAGCAGGGCCCGCACCTTCGCCTCGGGGACCCGCACCGGCTGTCCGTCGGGGCCCCAGACCGCGACCTCCCCGAGCACGCCGAACCCGATGCCCGAAGCCCCGCCCTCCACGCGCCTGCCCAACTCCCCGCGCACGCCGCCCCTCTCCCGTCGACCACGCCGCTGACTGCCGCTCGCCACCCTGTCACACCGTCCCCGACCTGGTCCGAACACTTCCCGAACAGCATCCGAGCCGTTCCCGAAGCGCCCGGCTCCAGTCTCTTCACCACGACCTCCCGCAGCACGCGGCAGGCGAACGCACCGAACGGACGGAGAGACCCATGAACCGCCTCCACGGCAAGACCGCCCTCGTGACCGGAGCCAGCCGGGGCATCGGACGCGCCATCGCCCGGCGGCTCGCCGCCGAAGGGGCCCGGGTGGGCGTGCACTACGCCCGTGACGAGATCGCGGCGAAGAAGACCGTCGCCGCGATCGAGGCCGCCGACGGCAGCGCCTTCGCGCTGCGCGCCGAACTCGGCGTCCCCGGCGACGCCGTCGCCCTGTGGGCCGCCTTCGACGAGTACGCCGACGGAGTGGACATCCTGGTCAACAACGCGGGCGTGGTGGGACACGGCACCATCGACGAAGTCAGCGAAGACACCTACGACCGGGTCTTCGCCGTCAACGCCAAGGCCCCTTTCTTCGTGATCCAGAAGGGCCTGGACCGGCTGCGTGACGACGGACGCATCGTCAACATCTCCTCCGGCGTCACCAAGGTCGCCTTCCCCGGCATGACGGCGTACGCCGCCGCCAAGGGGGCCGTCGAGGTGCTGACGCTCACCCTGGCCAAGACCCTGGGCCCCCGCGGCATCACCGTCAACGCCGTCTCCCCGGGCACCATCGAGACCGACATCCACCCCTGGATGGCCGACCCCGAAGCCAAAGCGGCGGCCGCCGCCTACTCGGTCTTCGACCGGGTCGGCCAGCCCGAGGACGTCGCCGATGCCGTCGCCTTCCTCGCCTCGCCCGACGGCCGCTGGGTCACCGGCCAGAACATCGACGTGAGCGGAGGGTCCGGCCTTGGCATCTGACACCGCCCCCGCGGCGCCCCGCCACGCGCACCGCACGCTCCTCGTGCTCGCCCACCCCCGCCCCGACTCCCTCACCGGCCAGGTCGCCCACCGGCTGCGCGACCACCTCACCTCCACCGGCGCCACCGTCGACCTGCTCGACCTCCACGCGGAGGGCTTCGACCCCCGACTGACGCCCGTCGACGAACCCGACTGGGAGGACCGCGAGAAGCGGTACTCGCCCGAGGTCCACCGGCACATGGACCGCGTCGCGGCGGCCGACGACATCGTCGTGGTCTTCCCCGTCTGGTGGTTCTCCGTGCCGGCCCAGCTCAAGGGCTGGATCGACCGGGTGTGGAACTACGGCTTCGCGTACGGCCGCAGCAAGCCCCGCCTCGCCGGCAAGCGGATGGTGTGGCTCGGGCTCGCCGGCGACACCGCCGAGCGGTACGCCTCATCCGGCCTCGGCGCCGCACTCGACCTCCAACTCCGCGTCGGAGTCGCCGAGTTCTGCGGCATCACCGACGTCACCGTCCGGCTGCTGCACGGCACCGAACTCTCCGGCGTCCCGCCGCACCAGCGCTCCGCACGCGTCCTCGACGTCCTCGCCCAGGCACAGGCGGCCGTGGCGCACGCCCCGCGCACCCCCGACCACCACGAAACGCAGGTCCTGACATGACCGCCGTACCCGCCCCGCCGCCCGGCGCCACGGTCCGCCGCCCCTGGCTCGGACTGGCCGTACTGCTGCTGCCCGTCACCCTGATGACCGCCGACCTCGGCGTGCTCTGGCTCGCCACCCCCCACCTCGCCGGCGACCTCGCCCCCACCGGCGCCGAACTCCTGTGGATCACCGACATCTACGGCTTCCTCACCGCCGGCACCCTGGTCGTGATGGGGACCCTCGGCGACCGGATCGGCCGCCGCAAGCTGCTGCTGTACGGCTCGACCGGATTCGTCCTCGCGTCCCTCGTCGCCGCGTACGCCACCAGCCCGCTGGTGCTCATCCTGGCGCGCGCCCTGCTCGGAGTCGCCGGCGCCGCCGTACTGCCCTCCACGCTCTCCCTGATCAGCCACATGTTCACCGACCCGCGGCAACGGGCCAGGGCCGTCGCGATGTGGGTCACCGCACTGTCGGTGGGCCTGGCGATCGGCCCCGTCGTCGGCGGAGTCCTGCTCGACCACTGGTGGTGGGGATCGGTCTTCCTCATCGGCGTCCCGGTGATGCTGCCGGTGCTCCTGCTGGCGAAGGTCCTGCTGCCGGAGTACCGCGACCCCGACGCGGGCCGGCTCGATCTGACCAGCGTCGCCCTGTTCCTGCTCGCCGTACTGCCGCTGATCTACGCGGTGAAGGACGCCGCCCACGGCTTCGGCGCGACGACCGCCGCCGCACTCGCGCTCGGCGCCGCCTTCGCCGTAGCCTTCGTCCGCCGACAGAACCGACTCGCGCACCCGCTCCTGGAGTTGCGACTGTTCCGCAACCGGGCCTTCACCGGTGCGCTGCTCGCCCTGCTGCTCGGGATGACCGCCCTCAACGGCGTCGAGTACCTGGTGCCCCAGTACCTCCAGGCCGTCGCGGGCCGCTCCCCGCTGGAGGCCGGGCTGTGGCTGCTGCCCGGAGCAGCCGGCCTCGTCGCCGGCTCCCAACTGACCCCGGTCCTGGTCCGCACGGTCCGCCCCGCGGTCGTCATCGTCGCCGGCCTCGCCGTCGCCCTCGGCGGATACGCCACGGTCGCCACCGGCGAAGGGGTCGTCACCGCCTCCCTCGCCCTCGCCGTGATCATGTTCGGGGTGGCGCCGATCAGCGTCCTCGGCACCACCCTGGCCGTCGGCTCGGCACCGCCGGAGAAGGCGGGCGCGGCGGCGGCGACCGGTCAGACGGCGTACGACCTCGGGCTCGCCCTCGGCATCGCCGTGACCGGCAGCGTCGCGGCGGCCGTGTACCGCGGCGGGATCCCCGCCGACGCCCCGGCCGAAGCGCGCGACACCATCGGCGGTGCCCTCACCGCCGCCGAACGCCTGCCGCAGGGCGCGGAGGCCCTCGTCGCCGCCGCCCGGGAGGCGTTCACCCACGGACTCCAGTGGGCGGCGCTCGTCAGCGCCGGCTTCGCCCTGGTCACCGCCGGCCTGGTGTGGGTCCTGCTGCGGCACGTGCCACCGGTCAGCGGGAGCGCTCCTGCGGAGCGAAGGGATCCGGCGCCCGACCGGTCCACCGGTGCAGCACCGCGCGTCCCGTCTGGAGCGTGACCCCGTCGGGGGAGCCCCCGGCACTCGCGGTTCCCGCGTCGGCGACGTAGTGACGTCCGTCGCCGAGCGGGACGAGGCCGTACTGACCCGCCGACAGGTACCCGTGGACCCCGGAGGCCCCGTCGTGCAGCCCGGCCGGCACCAGCGAGACGAGCCGGCCCCGCTCCGGCTGCGCCTGGCCGCGCACCGGACCCCAGCGCGCCGGCTGCTCGCCGTCGACGACGAAGAGCGAGTAGTTCGGGAACGCCGGCTTCTTGCCCCGGTACACCGCCATCAGCCAGTTGCCGCTGTCGGCGTCGTACGCCAGGTTCTGCACCCCGTACGTGGTGTTGCCGGTGTACGCGAAGAACTTGCCCGCCGGGGCTGCGGGGCCGCTGGTGTGCGGGGCGTCCTCGGTGAGCGGCCGCTCGTAGGCGTGCCAGGACGCCACGTCGTACTGGAGCAGCACCTGGTGGTCGTTGTCGGTGCGGGAGGAGTTCGCGTACACCCCGTACGCGACGGTGAGCCGGGTCGCGTCACCGCGGCCGAGGTCCGGGCCGAAGGCGAGGCCGTCGATGCCGCTGCAACCGTAGCGGTGGTCCGGGGTGTTGCCGGTGTTGCCGTCGAAGACGCCGTCGCCGTTCATGTCCGCGGCGTAGTCGTCCGCCACCTCTTCGAGGTGGACCGTGGTGAGCACCCCGGTGGACTGGGCGTCCATGCCCATCCGGGTGATCCGCGCCCCGTCGAAGATCGCGACGTAGAAGGAGCTCGCCGTCTTGTACTCCAGCGAGCCGTACACCCGCCCGTCGTCGGGGTTGACGTCCAGGTCCCCCAGATGACCGGTGATGCCGGTGACCGAGCCGAGCGGTCTGCCCTTGAGATCGGTCTTCACCAGCAGGTTGGTGAAGGAGAAGTACATGTGTCCGGCTGCCCTGTCCAGGGCCATGCCCTGGAGGTGACCGGAGCGCCAGGCGCCGCCGTCGACGGCGGCGGGCAGCGGTGCGTCGTCGTCGGGCGCACGGTCCGACCCGGATCCGGCCCGGGCGTGCGCGGTGCCCGCCAGGGCCGTCGAGACGAATGCGGCGGAGGTGAGCAGCGCGGTGAGCCGGGTGCGCAGGTGCCTTCGCATGGGTCCTCCGATGGCGAGGGGTGGGGCGCGGAAGGGGGACGCGGCGGACGGACGGTCCGTCAGGCCCGGCCGTGGGCGACCCGGGAACGCCGGGCCACCGCGTCCAGGGCCACCGCGAGGAGCAGTACCCCGCCGGTGACCATGAACCGATACGCGGAGTCGAGATTCAGCAGCGTGAGTCCGCTGGAGATCGACTGGATGACGAGGACGCCCAGCAGGGCGGCGAACGCCGTGCCCCGCCCGCCGAACAGGCTGGTGCCGCCGATGACCGCCGCCGCGATCGCATTGAGGTTGACGTCCCCGCCGCCGCTGCTCTGGTTGGCCGCGGCCAACCGGGCGGCGGCCAGGATCCCGCCGATCGACGCGAGCGCGGCACAGAGCACGAAAGCCGCGGTGAACACCGTCTGCACCCGGATCCCGGCGCGACTGGCCGCCTCCACGTTGCCGCCGACCGCGTACATCGCCTTGCCGAACGCGGTGCGCGCGAGCAGGTAGTGCACCACCAGCACCAGGGCGAGGAAGAAGACGAACATCCAGCCCACGCCCCGGTCCCGGTTCAGGTACCAGACCGCGACCCCGAGACCGACCAGCAGCGCCAGGCTCCGGGCCGCCAGCAGGCGCCGGGGGACCGCGGGCAGCCCTGCCCGGCGCCGTTCGGCGGCCCGCGCGCTGCCCGTCGCGTACAGCACCCCCGCACCGATCACCACGAGGCAGTACGCCAACCAGGGCGGTAGGAAGTGCAGCTGGGCGAAGTTCACCAGGCCCGAGTCGAACGGCAGGTTGATGGAGCCCTTCGGCCCCAGGACCCACAGTTGCACCCCGAGGAGGCCGAGCAGCCCGGCCAGGGTGATGACGAAGCTCGGGACCCCGATGCGGTTGTGCACCTGCGCGTAGAACCAGCCGATCAGACAGGCCAGCAGCACGGACGCGCCCACCGCCACCCACGCAGGCAGCCCCCGGTCCACGAAGAGGACGGCGAGCACCGCAGCGCTCAGCCCGCTGATCGAACCGACGGAGAGGTCGATCTGTCCGACCAGGAGCACGCAGACGACCCCCAGGGCGATGATGCCGACCGGGGCGCTCTCCAGCGCCAGGTTCGTCAGGTTGGCGCTGGAGAGGAAGACCGGGTTCAGGATCTGCATCACGGTCCAGATCACCACCAGCCCGGCGATGACGGGCAGCAGACCGAGGTCGCCGCCGCGCAGCCGGGCGACGCCGGCCCGCCACGAGGGACCGAGCCCGTACCCCTTCGTCACCGGCGGCTCCGGTGCGCCCTTGGTGAGGTCCGGTCGGGCGTCCTCCCGGGGCGCGGTCGATGCGGCCGGCGCGGCGTGCGTCGCGGCGGGCTTCGCTTCGCTCATGACGCGGCCTCCCCGTCGGCGGTGGTCGGCGCGGAGCGCCCGGTGCGGTGCCGTCCGGTGCGCCGGGTCACCACGTTGTCCTCGGCGCCCGTGATGGCGGCGACCAGTTCGGCCGCGGTGGCCCGCAGGGCGTCGTACACGCCGTTGTTGCGGCCCAGGCGCAGCACGGCCACGGTGTCGGCGACGGCCTGCACGTCCGCCATGTTGTGACTGACCATGATCACGCCGAGGCCCCGCTCGCGCAGCCGGTCGATCAGGTTCAGCACCTCGGCCGTCTGGGCGACGCCGAGCGCGGCCGTCGGCTCGTCCAGGATGATGACCTCGGGGTCGCCGAGCAGGGTGCGCGCGATGGCGACCGTCTGCCGCTGACCGCCGGAGAGCGCCGCCACCGGCAGCCGCACCGACGGGATCTTCGCGGAGAGCTCCGCCAGCAGGGCGCGGGCCCGCACCTCCATCGTCACGTCGTCCAGGCGCAGCCCGCGCACCTCGCGGCCGAGGAAGAGGTTCTCGACGACGTTCAGGTTCTCGCACAGGGCCAGGTCCTGGTACACGGTGGCGATGCCCAACTGCTGTGCAGCGGCGGGGGAGGGGATGGTGACGGTCCGGTCGGCGAACCGGATGACGCCGGCGTCCGGGGCGTGCACCCCCGACAGGACCTTCACGAGCGTGGACTTCCCCGCGCCGTTGTCGCCCACCAGGGCCACGACCTCGCCGGCGGCGACGTCGAGGTCCACTGCGGTGAGGGCGGCGACGGCGCCGAAGGACTTGCTGATCCCGCGCAGGGACAACAGCGGGCCCCCGGGGTCCCGGCGCGGGGCGGGCAGGGGTGGGGACAGAGCGGACATGACCATCCTCATTCGTCGTCAGGTTGTCACGTCGTCGCCGCTACGCGGCTTGCAGCGCCGTCACTTCAGGCCCAACTCGGCGCAGCCGCGGGCGTACGGAGCGGTGCACACGTCGGCGGACTTCAGCGGCTTGCCCGCGCCGACGAGCACCTCGGCCAGGTTCTCCCTGGTGACCACGGTGGGGGTGAACAGCTCCGAGGGGGTGTCGAACAGCGTCGCGTTCGCCTTCGGGCGCTCGCCGCGGACGAACGCGTGGGCCGCGACGGCAGCCGACTCGGCGACGGTCTTGATGGGCTTGGAGATGGTGTTGTACTGGTCGCCGTTGACGATGCGCTGGGCAGCGGCCAACTCCGCGTCGTTGCCGGTCACGGGCGGCACCTCGACCCCGGCCGCCTTGAACGCGGATATCGAGCCGCCGCCCGTGCCGTCGTTGGCCGCCACCACGCCCGCGATCCGCCCGGGGAACTTGCTGATCTGGCCGCTCACCCAGCTCTGCGCCTTGCTCGGCTCCCAGGCGGGGGTGTCGTACTCGGCGAGCAGCTTCAACCCGCTGGCGTCGACCGCGCTGTGCACGCCCTTCTTGATCAGCCCGGCCGCGGCGTCCGTGGGCGAGCCGTTCACCTGGAGGATGCCGCCGCCGGCCGGCAGCGGGCCGCTGCCCTTGAGGTGGTCCACCAGCGACTGGCCGATCATGGCGCCGATCTTCTCGTTGTCGAACGAGACGTAGTGGTCGGCGCGGACCGCGGGGACGGGGCGGTCGTACGCGATCACCTTGACGCCGCGCGACTGCGCGGTGCGCACCGTCGTCGCGGCGGCGGCCGAGTCCACCGGGTCGAGCACGATCACCTTGACGCCCTGTGCCAGGGCCGAGTTCGCCTGCTGTTGCTGCTTCGCGGCGTCACCGCCGGCGTTCTGGTACAGCACCTCGCAGCCGCCGCAAAGCTCCTTCATCTTCGCCTTGAACAGCGGCGCGTCGTACAACTCGTAGCGGGTGGAGGCGAGGTCGGGCATCAAGAAGGCGATCTTCGCGTTCTTCGTCGACCCTCCGCCCGACCCGCCGGACGCCTCGGACGAGCAGGCGGTGGCGGAGCCGACGAGGGCGGTGGCGAGGAGGGCGACGGCAGACGTGCTCAGCGGGAGTTGCTTCACTGCGGTTCTCCTTGAGTTCCGCCCGTGGCGCGGCATGCGGAGCAAGGGCGGTCGACGGGGGAAGCGAGAGTCACCGGAAGCGATGCGGGGGCCGGGCCGGAGGGCGGGTCCACAGCCGGTCGGCCCTGGGGCGCGCGGAAAAAGTAACACCGTGCGCGTTAGTACTGTCAATGCTTATGTCAGAAGCAACAGCCCGGGATCGTGAGCAGCACTCAACTCCCGTGTCACAAGGCCGGCTGCGGACCGTGCGCCGACCACCGCTGACGGGCGCGGGCCAACTCGGCGCGGTAGCGGGCGTATCCGTCCTCGTACCGGCCGCGGTGTTCGGGTCGGGGCTCGACGCATTGGTGCCGCTGCGGGGGAGCCGCGGCTGACGGCGTCAATACGGCCCGGGCCACCTGCGCCGCGCCCAGCGCCCCCACCTCCGCCTCGACGGGGATGCGCACCGGCCGGCCCAGCACGTCGGCGACGAGCTGCGCCCAGAGCGTCGAGCGGGTCCCCCCGCCGCACAGGGCGAGCGTGCCGCTCAGCCCGGCGACCTCCAGGCAGTGCCGGGCCGCGTAGCCGATGGCCTCGCACACCGCGCGCACCACGTCCGCCCGGCCGGTGCCCAGGCTGAGCCCGTCCAGCCGGCCCTTCGCGGCCGGTTCGACGAACGGGGCGCGCTCGCCGGCCTCGGAGAGGAACGGGAAGGCGAAGGCGCCGCGGGCGCCCGGCGGGCTCTCGGCGAGCAGCGCGTCCACGTCCGCGGTACGCGCCCCGACCAGTGCGAGCGCCCATTCCAGCGCGGCCGTGCCGACCATCGCGGGCATGGCGCGCAGCCACTGCCCCGGGGTGGGCGTGCAGAGCCACATCCCGGCCGGCTCGGCCCGCGGATCGAGGTCGACGCGATCGGTCAGCACCTGGCTCGCGAGCGTCGTGCCCAGGATCAAGAGGCCGTCGCCCGGCTCCCGCACGCCGCTGCCGATGGCACAGGCCGGCAGGTCGTACGGCCCCGCCAGCACGGGCAACCCCTCCGGCAGGCCCACCAGCGCGGCACCGCTGCCGTGCAGCGCGAGCACCGTGCCGGGCGCGGCGGGCTCCGGCAGCAGGTGCGCCTGGCGCTCGACCCCGCAGGCGGCCAGCGCCTGCGGCGCGTACCTGCGGGTGCGGGGGTCCAAGAAGGGCAGCGTCGCGTCGGAGGCGTCCAGGCACACCGCGCCCGTCAGCCGCTGCGCCACCGCGTCGACGCAGTACCCGGCCACGGCGGCACGGGCGAGGCTGTCCGGCTCGTGCTCCTGGAGCCAGTTCAGAAGGGGGCCGTGGCAGCCGGGGAACATCCCGGAGCCGGTGTGCGCGTACGCCGCGCGGACGGTGCCGTCGTCGAGCCAACGCGTCACCAGGTCGGCGGCGCGCGCGTCCATCCAGGAGATCGCCGGCCGTACGGCGTCGCCTGCGGCGTCCCGCAGCCACAGGCCGTCGCCCTGCCCGGTCAGGGCCACCGCGGCCGGGGCCCGCCCCAACTGGGCGGCCACCTCGCGCACCACCGCGCCCACGCTGTCCACGACGTCGTCGAGGTCCTGCTCCACCCGGCCGTCGGGCAGCCGGTGCAAACGCGAGGGGCGCGCCGCCGCGGCGATGCCGACGCCCTCCTCGTCGAAGGCCGCGGCCTTGGTGACCGAGGTGCCGACGTCGACGCCGATGACCACGCCGCTGCTCATCCTCGTGTCCTCCCCGCTCCGGACGGCCCGGGCCCGCCGTGCGCCGGGGCGGCCCTCACGTCCGGCCCGCCACGAGCACGCCCGGATTCGCCGGGTGGGCCAGCGGCTCGCCCCGTACGAACCGGCCCACTTCGGCGGCGGTGATCGCGGCGGCGCGGTGCGCCGTCTGCTTGGTGGCGCCCGCGAGGTGGGGCGTGGTGATGACGTTCGGAGCGTCCCGCAGCGGCCAGTCGGCCGGCGGCGGCTCGACGTCGTACACGTCGAGGGCGACGGCGCCGAGCCGGCCGCTGCGCAGCAGCTCCGGCAGCGGGGTGTGGTCCAGCAGGTCGCCGCGGGCGGAGTTCACCAGGACCGCGCCGTGCGGCAGCAGCCCGAGGCGGCGGGCGTCGAGCAGATGGCGGGTCTCTTCCGTCAGCCGGGCGTGCAGGCTCACCACCGAACTGCGGCGCAGCAGCGCGTCCAGCTCCACCAGCTCCACGCCGTCGGCGGCGGTGGCGGTCGGATCCGCGTACGGATCGGCGACCAGCACCCTGGCGCCGAAGGCCAGCAGCACCCGGGCCACGATGCGGCCGATGGCGCCGTAGCCGACCAGGCCGACCACGGCGCCGTTCAGCTCGGTGCCGCCCTCCTCGTACGCATACAGGTCACCGCGCCAGACGCCGCGCTTGAGGTCCGCGTCCGCGGTGGCGATGCGACGCGTGGCGGCGAGCACCAGGCCCACCGCGAACTCGGCCGCCGCCGGGGCGTTGCGCCCGGGGGCGAAGCTGACGGCCACCCCGTGGCGGCTGGCGGCGGCGAGGTCCACATTGACCGGGCCGCCCCGGGACACGGCGACGAACCGCAGCTCGGGACAGGCCGCGAACACCCGCTCCGTGAACGGCGCCAGTTGGGTCACGCAGACGGAAGCGCCCGACAGCGCATCGACGAGCAGGTCCTCCGTTCCGCTTGCCTCCGCGACGGCCCCGACCGGGCCGAAGGGTTCGTGCGGCCAGGGCAGCGTCAGCTCGGCGAACTCGGGGGACTTGCGGCCCGGGCGGGACAGCTCCTGGCTCAGTGCCGCGCGGATCAACTCGGGACGGACAAAGTGGTCGCCTGCGGCGAGGATGCGCATGAAGTCAGGTTCCTTCTGCGAGGAAAGCCGGGGGAGCCGTGACCTCGGCCGCACCGGGGTCCGGGCTGCGGAACATCTGTTAAATTTAACAGCGCCAAAGTGAGCCAGCAATGCATTTCCCGCAGCCTGTTGGCGCATTCGACGATCTTTCTTCACATTTCTTCACGATCGTGGGCATCGCCGCGTACCGTGCATCCGGCTCACGACCCAACCGTGCGCCCCCAACCGTCGAAGTCGAACAGGAGCGTCGTCATGGCCGCCCGCCTTCTGCTGGTACGGCACGGCGAGACCGAATGGCACGCGGAGAACCGCTACGCCGGCGTCTCGGACGTGGCCCTGACCGCGAAGGGCGTCGCGCAGGGCGAGGCCCTGGGAGCCTGGGCCCTGCGCTCGGGCGTGGACGCCGTGGCCTGCTCCCCGCTCAGCCGCGCCCGGCTCACCGCCCGCCCGGCCGCCGCCGCCATCGGCGTCGCCCCGGAGGTCGTCGAGGACCTGCGGGAGGTCGACTTCGGCTGGGGCGAGGGCCGGACCGTCGCCGAGATGGCGGCGGAGGACCCCGAGGCCGTACGGCGCTTTCGCGAGGACGCGCAGACGGGCGCCTTCCCCGGCTCCGAACCGCTGCCGCGGGCCGCGGCGCGCTCGACCAGGGCCCTGCGCGAGCTGGCCGACCGCCACCCGGGGCGCACCGTCCTGGTCGTCGCCCACAACACCCTGCTGCGCATCGCCCTGTGCGAGCTGCTCGGGCTGCCGCTCGGCCGCTACCGGCGCGTCTTCCCGAGGCTGGACAACGGGGCCGTCACGGAGGTCGTGCTCGGTGCGGGCGATGCGGCGCTGCGCTCGTTGAACGTCCCCACCACCACGGCCCCGACGCCCGCGGCGGAGCCCGGCACCCCCACGGGAAGCTGAAGCCGATGACCAAGCGAACCGCCGAAGAGCGCCGACGGCTCATCGCCGACCACGTGGTGGAGCACGGCACCGCCACCGGAGCCGTCCTCGCCCAGCTCACGGGCGTCAGCCTGATGACCGTCCACCGGGACCTGGACGACCTGGAGCGGCGCGGGGTGCTGCGGCGCTTCCGGGGCGGGGCCTCCGCCCTGCCGTCCACGGTCTTCGAGTCGAACCTCGACTACCGCCTCGGGGTCAACACCGAGGAGAAGGCGGCCGTGGCGCGGGCCGCCGCCGCCCTCGTCGAGCCCGGCATGTCGGTGATGCTCGACGACTCCACCACCGTGCTGGCCATGGCCCGGCTGCTGGTCGACCTCGCCCCGCTCACCGTGGTCACCAACGCCCGTCGGGTGGTGGACGTGTTCACCGAGTGCGAGGGGATCCGGCTGATCGCCCTCGGCGGGGAGTACTCGCGCACCCACGACTCCTTCCTCGGCATGCCCTGCGTCGAGGCCATCGAGGCGCTCTCCGTTGACCTGGTCGCGGTCTCCACCTCCGCGCTGGACGCCACCATGACGTACCACCAGGAACAGGACGTGGTGCTGGTCAAGCGGGCGATGCTGGCGTCGGCCGCGCACAAGGTGATGCTCATGGACCACACCAAGCTCGCCCGCACCGCGCTGCACCGGGTGGGGCCGGTGCGCGACCTGGACCAGCTCATCGTCGACGACGGCGTGGGAGTCGAACTGCTGGGCAAGCTGCGCGAGCGGACCAAGGTGAGCGTGGCGGGCGTCGCACCTGACGCCTGACGCCTGACGCCTGATGCCTGACGTCCTGCCCGCACCCCGTGCCGCATGCCTGACGTGCCCCTATCGAGGGTGATGGATCGCGTGTTAATTTCACAAGGGTGAGAACAGGACCGGTCGGAGGCGTCCCGCCGGCGGCCGTGCGCACGGGAAAGGACCCCTCCTCCCATGAGCAGTGGCGCCTGCCGCAGCGATGACGCACGTCCGGTGGTCGCCGGCGTCGACGTGGCCACGGCCTCCGTGCGGGTGCTGTGCGTCGACGACCGCGGCCGGGTCCGCGCCGAAGCCCGGGAGCACCTGCCCGCCCCCGAGCGCGGCGTCGGAGGTACGAGCGAGCAGGACGCCCGGCAGTGGTGGCCCGCCGTGCGGTCCGCACTGCGCCGCGCCACGAACGCGCTGCCGGCACACGGCCGCGAGGTCGGTGCGGTGTCCGTCGCCGCCACCTCCGGCACGATCGTCCCCGCGGGACCCGACGGCGAACCCCTCGGCCCCGCCCTGATGTACGACGACCGGCGCGCGGCCGACCTCAACGCCGAGGCGCAGCACGTCGGCAGCGTCCGCTGGGCCGCCCTCGGCCTCGCTGTCGGCCCCACCGCCGCCCTCGGGCGCGCCGCGTGGTGCCTGCGCACCTACGGCCCCCGGCTCCGGCACGTACTGCACACGCCCGAGCTGATCGGCCGTCACCTCACCGGCGGTCCCGTCCCCGCCGACTGGAGCCATGCGCTCAAGACCGGCTACGACCCCCGCGCCGGCGAGTGGGCGCACGAAGTCTTCGCCGCCCTCGACTTCCCACTCGACCTGCTGTCCGCGGTCCAGGCGCCCGGCACGTGCGCCGGCGCGGTGGCAGCCGAGGCGTCGGCCGCCACCGGGCTGCCCGTCGGCTGCTCCGTACGGCTCGGGATGACCGACGGTTGCGCGGGCCAACTCGCCACCGGGGCGGTCGAGCCGGGCAGGTTCGTGGGCGTGCTCGGCACGACCTACGTCCTCAAGGGCGTCTCCACCGACCTGGTGCACGATCCCGCCGGCGCCCTCTACAGCCACCGCCACCCCGACGGCTGGTGGTTGCCCGGCGGAGCGTCCAACACCGGCGGCGAGGCCCTCGCCGACGTCGCCCCGGGCCGGCTCGCCGAGCTGGACCGGGCGGCCCGGCTCCGCGGCCCCGCCTCGTTCCTGCGCTATCCGCTGCGCCGGGACGGCGAACGCTTCCCCTTCGTCTCGGGTGCGGCACGGGGCTTCGCCACGGCGCCCGCGCGGGACGAGGCGGACGCGTACCGGGCGGCCCTGGAAGGGGTCGCCTTCGTGGAGCGCCTCGCCGTCGAACGCGTCGAGGAGTTGGGGATCCCGGTGTCCGGCCCGCTGCACGCGGCGGGCGGCGGCAGCCGCAGCCCGGTGTGGACCGCGATCCGGGCGACGGTGCTGGACCGCCCCGTCCGGCTGGCCGAGCGCGCGGAGACGGCGTACGGCGCGGCGCTCCTGGCCGCCGTCGGGACGCTGCACGAGGACCTGCGGACGAGCGCGGCGGCCATGGTCAGGCCCGGCGAACTCGTGGAGCCGGTCGCCGCGGAGCGCGTGGCCCTGGACGACGCGTACCAGCGCTTCCGCTCCGAACTGCGGGACCGGGGCTGGCTCGACCAGTAGGCCGTGTCCGCGAAGCCCGCGCACGTCCCTGCGTCTCTGGAGGGGCCGCCGTTTTCCCGCGGGTCAGGGATGCTGGGCCCGTGCCCGTAGGGCAGAGGGCGGAACTGCGCGAACAACCCACCACCGGCCGGTGGAGACCCACGCTCCCGCAGGGAAACGGCGGCCATGTCCACGCGCGCAGCCAAGCGCACCGGGCCGCACGGCCGTGCGGCCGACCCGGTGCGCGGGTCGGCCGCAGGCTTTGACGCGGTGAACTGGGCGGCGTCGTCAGAGCGTGACGTCCGAGCAGGTGTAGAAGGCGAAGTCGGTGTCGTCGACGTTCCAGACGCCGACGATCACGTGCCGGCCGGACTTCTGCGGCAGCACGCCGGAGTGGCTGACGGTTGCTCCCGGCCGCGCCCCGCCGAACGGGACGGTCAGGAAGGGCTGCGTCTCCAGGTCCGCCCGGGTCAGCGGCTTGCTCGGGTCGTAGCCGTCCTTGGTGACGTAGTAGCGGAAGTCCGTCGTGGCGTGACGGGCGGTGATCCGCCAGACGAAGTTGTGGGACTGGCCGCCCTGGAGGGCCGTGGTGGGCCAGGCGCCGCCGCGGGGGTCGTCCAGTTCGGAGAAGCGGGCGTTGCCGCCGGAGCAGATGGCGCCGTCGGCGGGGCCGCGCTGCGGGAAGCCCTTCGGGCCCTCGACGCTCCAGGGCTCCCACTCGACCTGGCCGCAGTCGGCCACGGCACCGGTGCCGCAGAGCTGCTGGCGGCTGACGGGGGAGTCGACGTACCCGTGACCCTGGGCACTGCCGGAGGTGGCGAACAGGGCGGCGCCCGCGATGCCGACGCCGAGCAGCGACGACACGAACTTTCTGCGCATGCTTCGCTCCATGAGGAAGTGGGGGGATGTGGGGGTGCGGCGCGTGCAACCGTGGGGGGCGACGCGCCCTGCGCAGTTCTGCGGTCTAGACCAAGTCGGAGCGTAGCCCTCCGAGTTGGGGCTGTCCATCTTCCCTGTTCGCGCGGCGGACGCCGGGCCCGATGGCCGACGAGGCGCCGTTGACGCTCCGATGACCACGTGTCAGCGTCGCGGAACGCACGTCACGGAACGGAGCCCGACCGATGCGGTGGGCACCCGAAGGGGCGTGGAGAACCCGAAGGATCCGCACGAGAAGGGGACAGTCATGAGAACGCGCAGACCCAAGGTCGTCCCGGCAGTCGCACTCGCCGTTTCCGCCGCCGTCCTCGCCGTCGGCCTGGCCGGCCCGGCGCAGGCGGCCCGGTCCGCCCCCGCCTCCGCACCCGCTTCCGCCGCCGCGCTCCGGCTCCAGGCCGATCCGACGCCGGAGGAGCAGGAGAAGCTCCGGGAGATCGCCGCCTCGATCTGGACCCCGGAACTGGCGGCCGGCTGGAACATGAACGCGGACGTCGCCGACGTGCTCTCCCAGGCGACCGACCGCATCATCCAGTGCTCCGCGGCGTACGCACTGGTGCCCAAGCCCCCGGGCTTCCGCCCCGGTCTCGGCTATCTCGTCTCGTACTGGAAGAACATCCGGGACTACTTCCTCGCGGTGCGGGGCGACCGCCAGTACAAGGCGTGCGTGGTCTCCACCGCGGCGTACTACCGCTCCATCATCGAGATGGCCTCCGCGGGCATCTGAGCCCGGGGGCGTACGGCGGCGGACCCGCGCCGTACGCCCCGCTCCGGCCTCGCCTCCGCCGGCCCGCCCCGCTCAGTCCGCGAGGAAGTCGTCCGGCGTCGACCGGGCGAGGTCGGCGAGCGTGGCGAGCGCCTGGGAGAGCACGTCCGGCGTCGGCGAGCAGTAGCCGAGCCGGACCGCGTCCACGCTGCGGTGCCTGCCGACGGTGAACGCGGAGGACGGCAGCACCCCGATGCCGTGTCGCGCCGCCGCCGCGACGAAGGCGTCCGACTGCCAGCCGTCGGGCAACTCCCACCAACAGTGGTACGAACGCGGGTCGGTGCGCACCGTGAAGCCGGCCAGCCGGCGCCGGGCGATCACCTGCCGCTCCGCCGCCGCGCGCTGCTTGGCCCGTACGAGGGCGGCCACGGTCCCGTCCGCGTGCCACCGGGAGGCCGCCTCCAGCGCGAACGCCATGGGGAGGTTGCCGCCCGCCCGCAGCGCGGTGGCCAGCGGGGCGAGCACCGCCCGGGGCGCCACTGCGAAGCCGAGCGTGAGCCCGGGGGAGATCCGTTTGGAGAGGCTGTCGACGAGCACGGTCCGCTCCGGGGCGAGCGCGGCGAGGGGCTCCACGTCGTCGTGCAGGAACGCCCAGATGGTGTCCTCGACGGCCGTGACGCCCAGCCGCAGCAGGACGTCCGCCAACTGCCTGCGTCGCTGCGGCGGCATCGTCACCGACAGCGGGTTGTGCAGGGTGGGCTGAACGTAGAGGGCCTGCAGCGGAGCGCTGCGGTGGGCCTCCTCGACCGCCTCGGGCACCAGCCCCGCACCGTCCACCGCGAGCGGGACGAGCACGACGCCGAGGCGGGCGGCCATGGCCTTGACGCCGGGGTACGTCACCTCCTCGACGCCCAGCCGGCCGCCCGGCGGCACCAGCGCGGAGATCGCCGCCGTGATCGCCTGCCGGCCGTTGCCGGCGAACAGAACTCGCGCCGGGTCGGGTTGCCAACCGCCGCGGCGCAGCAGGTCCGCCGCGCTCTCGCGGGCCGCGGGAGTGCCGGCGGCGCCGGAGTGGCGCAGCACCGTCCCGAGGGCGTCGGGGCGCAGCATCCGTCCCAGCCCGGGGGAGAGCAGTCGGGCCTGCTCGGGGACCACGGGGTGGTTCACCTCCAGATCGATCCGGGCGCCCGTCGACTCCGTGGGCGCGCCGGCGGTCGCATCGGCCGGCGCCCGGACGAAGGTGCCGCGCCCCACCTCGCCGACGGTGAGCCCGCGACGGGCCAACTCCTGGTACACCCGGCCGGCGGTGGAGGTGGCGATGCCGTGCCGACGGGCGAACTCGCGCTGCGGGGGCAGCCGGTCGCCCGGGCGCAGCCCGCCCGCCATGATCGTGTCGGCCACCTCGTTGGCAACGCTCTGATAGTCCGTCACGGCCCCGTCCCCTCAAGTCCCATCCCGGCGCATCCAATCACGCAATTGCACCGAGGGCAATGGTCGGTATTGCCTCCGATCAATGATGGCGCCTACACTCGGCACTGCCCGGCATGGGGACGGGCGGCACGGCGTTCGGGGGTGGGCCGTGGACCGCGTCGGTGTGTGACGCAGCAGCGCAGCCATGAGGAAGGAACCCGTGGTTCGATGAACGCGACACCGCGGACGCAGTCGACTCCGGTGCACTCCTCTCCATCCCCTTCCTCCTCCCGTGGCTCCCTCGCCGCCTTCCCGCCGCCGCGGTGCAATCGCTGCGACTTCGGTGCGCGCCCCTTCGGCCGGGGTGCGGCCGGGGAGTTGCTGCGCGAGTACGCCGCCCGCTGGCAGCGAGTGCTGGTGGACCCCGGCACCACCGAGCGACGCGTCGGAGCGCTCGCCTGGTCCCCGCTCGAACACGGCTGTCACGTACGGGACATGTGCCTGCTGTTCCATCGGCAGCTCGACGCCACCCTCGGTGCGCCGGACGGGTCGGGCGCGCCCGCGAGCGCCGCTGTGACGGTCCCGGACGGCGCTCGGGGGCTCGACGTCCCCGGGCTCTACCGGGACGAGGACCCGCGTCAGGTCGGCGAGGAGTTGGGGCGGGCCGCGGACGCGCTGGCGCGGCGCTTCGACCGGCTGACGGACGAGGACTGGGAGCGCCTGGATCCGCGCTTTCCCGACGACTGCCTGACCGTCGACTTCTTCACCCGGCACTTCTTTCACGACGTCGCACACGACCTCGGCGAAGTGCTGCGCGCCAGCGTCTGATTCGGCGCTCGGTCCGCTTTCCCGAACTCTCCTTGCGCCAACGGCTGTTGGCGATTTCCCGCGTCGGATGCCTTCCTCGGTCATGTGATGTGTGCCATGGTACACATCACATGGTTCTGCGTGCGCATGTCAAACAGGCTGGGCCGGCCTGTTCGGACGGCGCCCCACCCCGGACGCTGACCGCGACCCCGCGCACGCCACTCACCCTCATCCGGACCGCACCCCGGTCCGCCCCCCAACCTGGAGGCTGCGCAGTGAGACCGCAGACCGAACGGCATCCCTACCTCGCCGCCCTCGTCGTGGCGCTCGCCCTGTGTCTGGGGGTCGGCGCGCTCCCCGCGTCGGCCCACGCCCGTACCGCACAGGCCCAGCCCGCGGTCGCCGACGGCTCCACCGCCGACGGGGCCGCCGACGACGGGCACGGCGCGGACGGTGCGCCGCCCCTCCCGCTGGCCGTGCGCGACACCGGCGTCGACCCCGACCACGTGGGCGGTCAGGCCCTCGCGCCCGAGGACCGGCCGCCCCTGCCGTCCGCCAAAGACGCCCTGCGGCGCGACTACGACGACCCCGTGGCGCCCGCTCCCCGGCCCCGCCCCTCGATGCGGGGCTCCGCAATGGCCAACGCGGCCTGCGTGCCCGAGGACTTCGCCGGCCGGACCGGAGCCGCCCTGGTCCGCCAGATCACGCAGTCCACGACCGAGTGCGTCGGCACGCTCTTCCAACTCACCGGTGACACCGCGCGCGGAGCCTTCCGCGAGGCCCAGATGGTGACGGTCGCCCAGGCGCTGCGGGACGGCTCCGCCGCGTACCCCGGCAACGGCAGCACCGGCATGCCGCAACTCGTGCTCTATCTGCGCGCCGGCTACTACGTGCACTGGTACCACCCCCAGGCCGTCGGCGACTACGGGCCCGCGCTCACGGCGGCCATTCGCGCCGGCCTGGACGCCTTCTTCGCCAGCCCCCGCTCCCGCGACGTGACCGACGCCAACGGAGAGACCCTGGCCGAGGCGGTCACCCTCATCGACAGTGCCGAGGAGAACGCCCGCTATCTGCCCGTCGTCCACCGGCTGCTCGACGACTACTCCCCGGCGTACGACGCGTCCTGGTACATGCTCGCCGCCGTCAACAACGTCTTCACCGTGCTCTTCCGCGGCCACCAGGTGCCCGAATTCGTCAGCCGTGTGCAGTCGGACCCGAGCGTGACGGCGACCCTGCACCGCTTCGCCTCCGGGCACCTCGCCCTCCTCGGCACCGACCGCTCCTACCTGGTGACCAACGCCGGGCGGGAACTCGGCCGCTTCCTCCAGCACGAAAAGCTCCGGGGCACCGTGCGGCCGCTGGTGACGGACCTGCTGGGCCGCACGGCGATCACCGGCCGCACCGCGCCCCTGTGGGTCGGCCTCGCCGAGATGGCCGACGCGTACGACCGGGCGAACTGCGCCGCGTACGGCGTCTGCGACCTCCAGCGCCGGCTGACCGAGGCCGTCCTGACCGTCGACCACTCCTGCGGCGCGAGCCTGCGCATCCGCGCCCAGCAGATGACCGCCGCCCAACTCGCCGACACCTGCACGAGCCTGACGGGCCAGGACGCCTTCTTCCACTCCGTCGCCAAGGACACCGGGCCCGTCGCGGGCGACCGCAACACCCGCCTGGAGGTCGTGGTGTTCGACTCCAGCGCGGACTACCAGACCTACGCCGGAACGATGTACGGCATCAGCACCGACAACGGCGGCATGTACCTGGAGGGCGACCCGGGCGCCGTCGGCAACCAGGCGCGGTTCATCGCGTACGAAGCCGAGTGGCTCCGCCCCTCCTTCGAGATCTGGAACCTCAACCACGAGTACACGCACTACCTGGACGGCCGCTTCAACATGCACGGCGGCTTCGCGGACAACATGGCCACCCCCACCGTCTGGTGGATCGAGGGCTTCGCCGAGTACGTCTCCTACGCCTACCGGAAGGTGACCTACGACGCCGCCATCGCCGAGGCCGGCCGCCGCACCCACGCCCTGAGCGCGCTCTTCAACACGACCTACGCCCACGACACCAACCGGGTGTACCGCTGGGGCTACCTCGCAGTGCGCTACCTGCTGCAATCGCGTCCGGACGACGTGGCGACCGTGCTCGGGCACTACCGCACCGGCGCGTGGAACGCGGCCCGCACCCACCTCACGGACACCGTCGGCACCCGCTACGACAGCGACTGGTACGCCTGGCTGTCCGCCTGCGCCGCCGGCAACTGCGACGTCGCCCTGCCCGAGTGCACCGACGCCGACGCACGGCAGCTCGAACGCGGCTGCGTCCGCAGCGGAGTATCGGGCCGGGCCGGTGACCTCGCGTACCTGTACGTGCGGATACCGGCCGGGGTCCCCGAACTCACCGTCACCACCTCCGGCGGCAGTGGCGACGCGGACCTCTATCACAACGACCGGACGTGGGCCACCAAGACGGACCACACCGCCCGGGCCACCGGCGCCGGGACGGCCAAGACCCTGACCGTCAAGGCGCCCGCACCCGGCGTGCACTACTTCAGCCTGGCCGGCACCACGGCGTTCTCGGGCGTGACGGTGGCCGCGAAGTTCTAGGTCGCGTCCGGAAGTCTCGCGCGCCCCTGTGTCTGTGGACATGGCCGCCGTTTCCCTGCGGGAGCGTTGGTCTCCACCGGGCCGCAGAGACCAACGCTTCCGCGGGGAAACGGCGGCTACGTTCGCTCCCGCAGGGAAGCGCGCGGGACTTTCCGGACACAACGTAGAGGGTGTCCGCAGGGCACAGGGGTGGGCTCCGGCGGCAACTCCCGCCGGAGCCAGCTCCTTTGACGATGCAAGGGGCGCTGTCCGCACCCTTGGCACGCTCTGAGCCATGTGACATATTACTGCGCATGGCAGCCCAGGGACGCTCTGTGGAACGGGATCCGGACGTGGTCGTCGTCGGCGCCGGCGTCATCGGCGCGGCCTGCGCGTACTACGCGACGCGGGCCGGCCTGCGCGTCACCGTCGTCGACCGCGGCACCCCCGCGGGCGGCACGACCGGCGCGGGGGAGGGGAACCTCCTCGTCTCCGACAAGGAGCCCGGCCCCGAGCTGGAGTTGGCCCGGCTCTCCCTGCGCCTGTGGCGCGAGCTCGCCGCCGACCTCACCGACGGGACGGACGGCTTCGAGTACGAGGCGAAGGGCGGCCTCGTCGTCGCCGGCGACGACGCCGAACTGACGGCGTTGCGCCGCCTCGCCGTCCTCCAGCGCGCGGCCGGCGTCGACGCCCGGGAAGTCCCCGACGACCGGCTGCACGACCTCGAACCCCACCTCGCCCCCGACCTCGCGGGCGGGTTCCACTACCCCGAGGACGCCCAGGTGCAACCGGCCCTCGCCGCAGCCCGGTTGCTGCGGGCCGCCCGGAGCGCGGGCGCGGAGGTCCGCATCGGCGAAGAGGTCGTCGACGTGCTCACCACGCCCGGCGGCGCGATACGCGGCGTGCGCACCACGCGCACGGAACTGCGCACCCCCGCGGTGGTGAACGCCGCCGGCGTCTGGGGCGGCGAAGTGGCCCGGCTCGCCGGCGCCCCGCTGCCCGTACTGCCGCGCCGCGGCTTCGTCCTGGTCACCGAGCCCCTGCCGCCGCTGGTGCGGCACAAGGTGTACGCGGCGGGGTACGTCGCCGACGTGGCCAGCGGCTCCGCCGCGCTCCAGACCTCGCCCGTGGTCGAGGGCACCCCCGCGGGGCCCGTGCTCGTCGGCGCCAGCCGGGAGCGCGTCGGCTTCGACCGCACCGCCTCCGCCGAGGTGCTGCGGCGCCTCGCCCGCGGCGCCGTCGACCTCTTCCCCGTCCTCGCCGGCGCGTCCGCGATCCGTACGTACTGCGGGTTCCGGCCCTACCTCCCGGACCACCTCCCCGCCATCGGACCCGACCCCAGGGTCCCCGGACTCCACCACGCCTGCGGACACGAGGGCGCCGGCATCGGACTGGCGCCCGCCACCGGGCTGCTCGTCGCCCGGTCGCTCACGCAGTCCCCGCCCGGCGTCGATCCCGCGCCCTTCCGTCCCGAACGCTTCGCCCCGCCGCAGTCGCCCTCCGCGCTGCCGCGCCGGGACTGCGCCTGACCCGCCGCGCCTCGTCCTCCCGCCCGGAGTTCCGCCCGAAAGGAGTGCCCGTGCCGCTGCCCCGCAGCCACGACGACCCGGCCCGCCCCGGCCCCCCGGCCGCCTTCACCGTCGAGTACGACGGAGCGCCGCTCCCCGCACTGCCGGGACAGTCCGTCGCCGCAGCCCTGTGGGCCGCCGGCGTCCTCGCCTGGCGGACCACCCGCGACGGCGGCCGGCCGCGCGGCGCGTTCTGCGGCATCGGAGTCTGCTTCGACTGCCTGATCACCATCAACGACCGCCCCAACCAACGCGCTTGTCTGGCGCCCGCCCGCGCCGGGGACCGCATCGCCTCCCAAGAGGGGACCGGCCGTGGCCGCTGACGCCCGGCCGAACGCCGCAACGCAGCGGACGCCGCACGAGGACGGCTGGGACCTCGCCGTCGTCGGAGCAGGCCCGGCCGGACTGACCGCCGCACTGACCGCCGCCGACCGGGGCCTGACGGTGGCGCTGATCGACGCCGCGCCACGGCCCGGCGGCCAGTACCACCGCCACCCGCACCCCGCGTCGGGCCGAGCCCCCGCCGGCCGCGACCGGTCCGCCTTCGGCACCCAGCGCCGACGGCTCGACGACCACCAAAGGGCCGGGCGGATCACCTACTTGCCCGACCGCCAGGTGTGGTCGGTCCAGCGCACGCCGACACCCGGCGCGCAGCCCCGCTGGGCGCTGCGGACCACCGCCACCGACGGCCACCCGGCCGCCGACGTCCCCACGGTCAGGGCCCGCGGACTGTTGCTCGCCACCGGAGCGTACGAGCGCCAACTCCCCTTCCCCGGCTGGACCCTGCCCGGAGTGGTCGGCGCCGGCGGAGCCCAAGCCATGCTCAAGGCCGGACTCGTCCTGCCCGGTCGACGCGTCGTCGTCGCCGGCAGCGGCCCCCTGCTGCTCGCCGTCGCCGCCACGCTCCTCGAAGCCGGCGCCCGCGTCCCCGCGCTCGTCGAAGCCGGTGACGTGCGGCGGTACGCCCGCGAGCCGCGCGCCCTGCTCGCTGGCCTCACCAAGTCAGGGGAAGCGCTACGGCTGGGGGCGACCCTGCTGCGCCACGGCGTGACCCCGCACACCCGCACCGCCGTCACCGCGGCGCACGGCGACGACCGCGTGGCGGCCGTCACCCTCGCCCGACTCGACGACGCCTGGCGCCCCGTGCCCGGCAGCGAACGCACCGTCGACTGCGACGCCCTCGCCGTCGGCCACGGACTGGTGCCCCAACTCGACCTCGCCGGTCAACTCGGCTGCGCCACCCGCCCCGCCTGCGACGGCACGCCGGCCCTCGTCGTCGACGCCGCACAGCGCACCAGCGTCCCCCGCGTGTGGGCGGCCGGCGAACCCACCGGCATCGGCGGCGCTGACCTCGCCCGCCACGAAGGCGAACTCGCGGCCCGCGCCGCCGCACTGGACCTCGGCGGACGGCCCCGCCCGGCCGGCGCCCCCACCGCGCTGCTGCGGCGCCGGCGCGCCCTGCGCCGCTTCGCGGACACGATGGCACGGGTGCACCGCCCCGGCCCCGGATGGACGCACTGGCTGTCCGACGCCACCGACGTGTGCCGGTGCGAAGAGGTCACCGCGGGCGCCGTGCGCACCGCCGTGCGCAAAGACGGCGCCGCCGACCCGCGCACCGTGAAGCTCCTGACGCGCGCCGGCATGGGCTGGTGCCAGGGACGGATGTGCTCGCCCGCGGTGGCGTGCCTGGCCGCCCAGGGGGACGGCGCCGCACCGCTGCCCACCACGCGCCGACCGCTCGCCTACCCGGTGACCCTCGAAGACCTCGCCGCGCTGCCCCCGGAACCGGCGGCCGGCACCGACGCCCCGGCGGCAGGTCCGCCCGCCCCCACCACGTGAAGGAGCACTCGATGACCGAGCACCAGCACGGCCCGGCCCACCCCTGGCGGGGCGTCATGGTCGCCACGCCCGTACCCCTGCGCCCCGACCTCGGCGTGGCACGGGACGCGTTCGCCGCACACGTCGCGCGTCTCGTCGCAGCGGGGTGTGACGGCGTCGTGGTGAACGGCTCGCTGGGGGAGTACCAGACCCTCACCGACCAGGAGCGCGACGACGTCGTGCACACCGCGGTCGCCGCCGCCGGCGACGGCAGCCGGGTGATGGCCGGCGTCTCCGCCTACGGCAGCGCCGAGGCCCGGCGCTGGAGCGAGCGGGCCGCCGCAGCGGGCGCCGGCTCCGTGCTGCTGCTGCCGCCGAACGCGTACCGCGCGGACGCCGACGCGGTGCGCGACCACTACGCGGAGGTGGCGCGGGCGGGGCTGCCCGTGGTCGCGTACAACAACCCGTACGACACCCGCGTCGACCTCAGCCCGGCGCTCCTCGCCGACCTGTACGCGGACGGGAGCATCGTCGCCGTCAAGGAGTTCACCGGTGACGTGCGGCGGGCGTACGAGATCGTCGAACGCGCCCCCGGGCTCGATCTGCTCATCGGTGCGGACGACGTGGCCCTGGAACTGGCGCTCGCCGGCGCCAGGGGCTGGATCGCCGGCTTCCCGAACACCTTCCCCGAAGCTTCGGTCGCGCTGTACCTCGCCGCGGTGACCGGGGACCTGCCCCGGGCGCTGCCGCTGTACCGGGCCATGCACCCCCTGCTGCGCTGGGACTCCAAGCCGGAGTTCGTCCAGGCCATCAAGGTGTCGATGGACGCGGTCGGCCAGTACGGCGGTCCGTGCCGCCCGCCGCGCGGCCCGCTCGCCCCCGCCGACGCGGCCACCGTGCGCGACATCACCGAGAAGTTGGCCGCCGAAGGGCTGCGCTGACGTCCCGGCAACCCCGTCAGCAGGAGAGCACGACCGAAGGGAGCAGGAGCCCACCATGCGCAGCCGCCGCACCATCCACGTCGTCGACTCCCACACCGAGGGCATGCCCACCCGGGTGGTGACCGGCGGCATCGGCACCGTCCCAGGCGCCACCATGGCCGAGCGCCGCACCCACTTCCAGCGCCACCTGGACCACCTGCGCACCTTCCTCATGTACGAGCCGCGGGGCCACGCCGCGATGAGCGGGGCGGTCCTCCAACCGCCCACCCGACCGGACGCCGACTGGGGAGTGCTCTTCATCGAAGTGTCCGGACTGCTGCCGATGTGCGGACACGGCACCATCGGCGTCGCCACCGTCCTCGTCGAGACGGGCATGGTCACCGTCACCGAACCGGTCACCCGGGTACGGCTGGACACCCCGGCCGGTCTCGTCGTCGTCGACGTGGCCGTGGAGGACGGCGCCGCCGTCGGCGTCACCCTGCGCAACGTCCCCGCGTACAGCGTCGCCCTGGACCGCGAGGTCGAGGTGCCCGGCTACGGGTCGGTGACCTACGACCTCGCGTACGGCGGCAACTTCTACGCCATCGTGCCCCTGGACTCCGTGGGGCTGGCCTTCGAGCGGTCCCGCAAGGACGACATCCTGCGCGCCGGGCTCGCCCTGATGGCGGCCGTCAACGAGACGGACCGGCCCGTGCACCCCGAGGACGCCGGCATCGCGGGCTGCCACCACGTGCAATTCCTCGCCCCCGGCTCGGACGCGGTCCGCTCGCGGCACGCCATGGCCATCCACCCCGGATGGTTCGACCGCTCGCCGTGCGGCACGGGGACCTCCGCACGGATGGCACAGCTGCACGCCCGCGGCGAACTCCCGCTGGAGCGCGACTTCGTCAACGAGTCGTTCCTCGGCACGTCCTTCACCGGACGGCTGGTCGACACCGCTCAGGTCGCGGGCCGCCCCGCCGTCGTGCCGACGGTCACCGGCCGGGCCTGGATCACCGGCAACGCCCAGTTCTTCCTCGACCCCACCGACCCGTTCCCGGACGGATTCCTGCTGTGAGACGTCCGAGTGCTGCGGTACGGAGTCGATCCGGCATCGTTCGGTGCAACAGGGCCGCCAGTACACCATTATGACGAGGCGTCATGACGGTCTGACGCACCGGGCGACGGCCGACGGCGCCCGGATCCGGTGCCCGCCCGGTGTGTATGATCGCCAATACGTGACATTGCACAGCGAGTCGTACGCCCGGCCGCGAAGGGAGTCTCCGCCATGTCCGAGCCCACGCGGCGCAATCTCGTGTCCGTTCAGGAGAACCTGCGCGACCAGGTCGCCAACGCGCTGCGCGCGGCGCTCATCGCGGGGGAGTTGCGGCCCGGCGTCATCTACTCGGCGCCCGCCCTCGCCGCCGACTTCGGCGTCTCGCCCACCCCCGTGCGGGAGGCGATGCTCGACCTCGCGCGCGAAGGCATGGTGGAGGCCGTGCGGAACAAGGGCTTCCGGGTCACCGAGATGACCGAGGCCGACCTCGACGAGTACACCGAGATCCGGGCGTTGATGGAGATCCCGATCGTCGGGCGCATCACCCGCACCGCCAGCGCCGAGCAGTTGGAGGCGTTGCGACCGGTCGCCGAGGACATCGTCACCGCGGCCCGCGAGCACGACCTGATCCGCTACCTGGAAGCCGACCGCCGCTTCCACCTGGAACTGCTCGCCCTCGCCGGCAACCGCCACCTGGTCACCGTCGTCGACGACCTGCGCAAGCGCTCCCGACTGTTCGGCCTCACCGACCTCGACCACGCGGGCTCCCTGGTCGACTCGGCCCAGGAGCACGTGGAACTGCTCGACACCATGCTGACCGGCGACGCCGAAGCCGCCCAGGACGTCATGCGCCGCCACCTGGCCCACGTGCGCTCCCTGTGGGCGGCCGACCAGGGCCCCGCCGGCGCCCCGGACGCCGCCGCGCTCCACCTGGACGGCGCGAGCTGACCGGACGGACACCTCCGTCCCACCCCCCCTCCCTCCCGCGCGCACTTCACCTCAAGTGCGCGCGCAGTCATGTCCGTGAGAGGTCTCCGCGGCGGCCCTGAAGAGTTGTTCCCTGCGGTACTTCGCGCGCCTTCCACGATGAAATCGCACGCCGATTATGAAAACCTTCTCATGGGTTTGTGAAAGAAATCTCATTGCTTCTTTTGCTTAAACGGAAAATTCCTTTCCCACTTCTTTGCGTGGTGTCCGTTTAGGATTCTTGGAAATCGGAACTCCAAGTCGTGTGTCCATCTAGGGAGGTGCGCCCATGGAGTCGTTGAGGCAACTCGCCGCTCATCTGGGTTTAGATCTGATAGCTGTGAGTCTGCTGACGTTCGCCGTCTACTATCCACGGCACCGCCGCCGGGACCTGCTCCCCGCCTACCTCGCCCTGAACGCAGCGCTGTTCACCGTGGTGGCGGCGCTCGCCCAGGTCGGCGGCAACGGCGGGACGGCCCTGGGCTTCGGCCTTTTCGGCGTACTGTCCATAATCCGGCTCCGCTCCGATTCCATCCAACACGAAGAGGTCGCCTATTACTTCACCACCCTGGTCATCGGACTCATCTGCGGTCTGCCCCAACTCGAACTCCGCGAGGCCGGTGCCCTCACCCTGCTGCTCCTACTCGTCGTCTATGCGGCAGACCATCCGAAGCTGTTCGCCAGGTCCCGCAGGACCGTGGTCACGTTGGACGCCGTGTACGAAAGCGCCGATGACCTCCGGGCCGATCTGGGCCTGCGCTTGGGCGAACCACTCAACTGGACCGTCATGCAGGTGGACTACGTCCGCGACCTGACCGTGGTCGACGTGCGCTACCGGACGGCGAAGCCGCCCGCGAAGGCCACCCGGCGCACGACGGACGCCCACTCGGACGAGTCCGCCCGCACCACCGGGCCCGAGCGCACCGAAGAGCCCTCCCTGGAGGCGGTGTGACCCTCGCCGTCGCACCCCGCCCGGGGCGCGCCGCCCGCGCACCACGCATCCCACCAGCCCCGCGCACCGGCCAACTCGTCCTGCCCGAACTCGACGCCGTGGCCGAGTCCGTCCTCGCGGCGGCACCCATCTCCCTGAAGGAGGTCCAGGAGCGCGCCGAGCTGATGGCCCGCTTCGACAAGGCGTACCTCGTCCCCGCCGGGGTCTTCACCCGGCTCGTCGCCCATCTGACCGACCGGGCGCGCCCCGACGGGCCGTTCCGGGTGCTCACCATCGAGGACCGCCGCTGGTTCGCCTACCACTCCGTCTACTACGACACCCCCGACTGGCGCTGCTTCCACGAGCACCGCCAAGGACGCCGGCTCCGGTTCAAGATCCGCGAGCGGGTGTACCAGGACTCCGGACTGCGCCAGTTCGAGATCAAGCTCAAGAGCGGCCGCGGCGAGACCGTCAAGCACCGCCGCCCGCTCACCGGCGCCGACACCCCGCTGGACGCACCGTACCGGGACTTCCTCGCCGGACACCTCCGGGCCGCGTACGGACTCAAGCCGCCCGCGTCCCTGGCGCCGTCGATCGTCACCGACTACCGGCGCGCCACGCTCGTCTCCGACGGCGAGCGGATCACCTGTGACACCGGACTGCGCTGCCACGACGTACGGGCCGACCGCCACGTGCGCTGCGATCCGGGGCTGGTCCTGGTGGAGACGAAGACCACCGGCCACCTCACCGAAGCCGACCGCTTCCTACACGCCCACGGCGTGCGCCCCGCGGTGTTCACCAAGTACTGCGCGGCGATCGCCGCGCTGCACCCCCGGATGCCGGCGAACCGCTGGCGCCGGGCCGCCCGGCTGGCCTTCGCGGCCGACGGGACCACTGACGTCGGCTGAGCACGAGAGCCGACGAAGCGCCGCCGGGGCGTGGGCCCGTCCCGGCGGCGCATCGCCGTGCCCAGGGTCGTGTCCTACGACTTGCGGGCCACCCCGCCGAGGGCGATGACCTCGCCGTCCGTGACCGCTCCTGGCTGTGGGCGCCAGCGGGCGAGCGGAACCACGCCCGGCTCCAGCAACTCCATGCCCTCGAAGAATCCGGCGATCTCCGCCGGACTGCGCAGGTGGTAGGGCGCGGCGCCGCTGGAGTTGTACAGGCGGGTGGCTTCGGCGTTGCCCTCGTGGGTGTTCACGCTGTCGTTGAAGACGAGGTAGCTCCCGGACGGCAGCGCGCTCAGCAGCCGGTCCACCACCGACCGGGCGCCTTCGTACGTGGCCACGTGTCCGATCACCTGCATCAGCGTGAGCGCCACCGGCTGGGACAGGTCCAGGGTCCCCGCCGCCTTCGCGATGACCGCCTCGGGGTCGTGCAGGTCCGCGTCCACGTAGTCGGTGACGCCCTCGGGCGTGCTGATCAGCAGCGCACGGGCGTGGGCGAGGACGAGCGGGTCGTTGTCCACGTACACGATCCGCGACGAGGGGGCGGCCCGCTGGGCGATCTGGTGGGTGTTGTCGGCCGTGGGCAGCCCGGTGCCGATGTCGAGGAACTGGCGGATCCCCCGCTCGGTCGCCAGGTGGGTCACCGTACGGGCGAGGAAGGCGCGGGAGTCGCGGGCGAGGTCGACGATGCCGGGGAAGTACTGCCGGAACTCCTCGCCGAGGTGCTGGTCGACGGGGTAGTTGTCCTTGCCGCCCAGCCAGTAGTTCCACACCCGGGCGGAGTGCGGAGCGCCCGTGTCGAACTCGGGGTAGCGCGTCTCCTCCGGTCCCGCGTCCGGCTTCTCGGCTGTCATGAAGTGAACCTCCCGGCTGTTGCTCTTCGACTGCTCTTCGACCCTGCGTACGTTCGCTGCCCCGTTCGTACTGCTGCTCCAACCTAGTGCTGGAGGAACCCGCTTGGGGACCGGGGTCGCCCGATGGCCGTCGGTCGGCGCGGAGCGAGGTCCGCGGACGGCCGCGGCGCGCGCTTGACACGTGTGCGCGGTACACGAAAAAGTAAACGTACGTTCAGTCGCCGCTCGGAGGGGAAGCGTCGTGGGCATCGAGATCACCGGCCAGGTCCAGTGGCAGGCGTGGCAGGACCGCGTGCTGCCTCCGGTCGAACGGGTCGCCCCCGGCTTGTGGTCCGTGCCGGTGCCGATCCCGGACAACCCCCTGCGCTACGTGCTGGTCTACGCCCTGGAGGCGGACGACGGCCTGGTGCTGGTGGACGCCGGCTGGGACGACGACGCCTCCTGGGCGGCGCTGACCCGGGGGATCGCCGAGATCGGCGCCGACGTCGGGGACGTGCGCGGGGTCCTGGTCACGCACTTCCACGGCGACCACCTCGGGCTGGCCGGGCGGGTGCGCGAGGCGTCCGGCGCGTGGATCGCCCTGCACGAACTCGACGCGGCCGAGGTGAAGAACCTGCCCGCCGGCATCGACGAGTGGATCCGGGTGGTGGGCGGCCACCTCCAGGAACACGGCGTCGCGGCGGACGAGGCGCACAGCACCGTCGAGGCCATGGAGGTGGCGCGCTTCCTCACTCCTGCGCTCGCCGACCGCGTCCTTGCGGACGGCGACGTGGTGCGCGCGGGCGGCCGTGAGTTGCGCGCGGTGTGGACCCCCGGCCACACGCCAGGACACACCTGCTTCTACGAGCCGGCCGCCCGACTGCTGTTCTCCGGCGACCACGTCCTGCCGAGGATCACCCCGCAGATCGCGGTGTTCCACCAGGACGGCGGCGATCCGCTGGCCGAGTACCTGCGCTCCCTCGGCACGCTGGACGGGCTCGACGTCGACGAGGTGCTGCCGGCGCACGAGTACCGCTTCCGGGGGCTGCGCCACCGCACCGCCGTCATGGTGCGCCACCACGTGGAGCGCCTGGCTGAACTGCTCGCCCTGGTGGAGCGCGCTCCGGGCACCACGGCCTGGGAGTTGGCGGCCCTGCTGTCGTGGTCCCGGCCGTGGGAGTCCTTCTCACAGGTGAATCGTCGTTTTGCGCTGAGCGAGACCCTGGCCCACCTCGTGACCCTGGAGAGCCGGGGCGAGGCGCACTGCTCGCGCGGGGTCCCGGTGCGCTGGTACGGCGGCGGCGCCCCGCAGCGGTGAGCTCAACCGCCTTTTCCAGCCGATTCGCTTCGGAAATCCGCCGTGTTCGGTGAACTGATGCATGGCTGTTGCACGGTGTATTCGGGTGAGGTCGAGACCAATGGCGGTGCCGGCTCCTTTGGGCTCAGCGCTGCGGAGTGCTGAGCCCACCCCGTCATAAGGCGGTTCCAGTGGAGCGTTGGAGCAAATCCATCTTTTGCGTGACAGATCCGACAGTTGTTAACGGGCGGACGCCTTTTGACATTGACACAGGCATGCCCATGGATGTTCGATCGTGTGGTTTCGAGCTGCCAATCGGGGGAAACATGGAGTTTAGCGACCTGTTGTTGCCCTACGATAGCGAAGCGGACCTCGGCAGACTCTGCTCCGTACTCGACGTCTTTGCATCAGGCGAGGCGCGTGCCGTTGTGATCGAAGGCGCGGCCGGCTGCGGTAAGAGTGAACTGCTGGAATCGCTCACCGCCCATTTGGCCGGCTCCGGCGCCCTGGTGTTACGGGCGACCGCCGTGCCCGCGGAGTCCGCATTGCCCCTGGGGGTGATGAAACAGCTGGTCACCAGCCTTTCCTTACCCGCGGGTGTGCGAGGGGAGCTGCTGGAGGCCATCGGGGGGCAGGAGTGCGCCGCACCCGACCGCAGCAGTCGCACCCTCTCGATGCGCACCCTACGAATGCAAAGGTTCTGCACCCTACTGCGCCGTAGCGTCCAAGACCGTTCGCTCCTGATAGCGGTGGACGACCTCCAGCACATCGACATTCCCTCCCTACAGTGCCTGCTCTATATGGCGGGTCGCTCGCGCGCGTTGCGATTGATGACGGTGTTCACGGAGACCGTCCAGGCGACCCGTCACATTCCGGCCCATCGGATGGAGCTCCTGCGGAATCCCAAGTACCGACGGATTCCGGTAAAGCGTCTGAATTCCACTCAGGTGGCGAGTGCGCTCGGCGAAGCCACGAGTTTCGTGCCCGACGAGGCAACTGTCGATCGCTTCTACGAGATTTCCGGGGGAAATCCGTTACTGCTGCGGGCGCTGTTGGAGGACTGCGCGGAGGCGCAGGACAGGGAGACCGACGTACTGGACCCCTGCGTCGGCGGGCTGCCGGGCAGTGCGCTCACCCACGCCGTCACCACCTGTCTGAACCGCAGCGGGCAACTCGCCGTGACCGTTGCCGAAGGGCTCGCGGTCCTCGGCGAAGCGCCCGACTCCGCGCTGCTGGCCCGGCTGTGCGGGCTGGCCCGCTTCTCCGCGATGCAGGGGCTCAGGGTGCTGCGGGCGGCCGGAGTCGTCACCGACCTGGGGTTCCGCCACCCCGTCGTGCGGACCGTGGTGTTGGAGAACATGGTGCCCGAGCGGCGCCGGGAGCTGCACCGGGTGGCCGCCCGGCTGTGCTATCTGGAGGGCGCGGAGGCGTCCCAGATCGCGCCCCATCTGGCCGCTGCCGCACGCGTCGACGACCCGTGGGGCGTCGGGGTGCTGCGGGACGCCGCCGAGGAGGCGCTGGTCGAGGACCGCGATCTGCTCGCCATCGACTATCTGGAACTGGCCCACGCCTTCTGCGTCGATCCCCGCCAGCGGGCCGACATCCGCATCCGCAGCGCCGTGGTCCGCCAGCGCAACGACCCCTTTGCAGCCCAACGGGCCGCCGACGAACTGCTGGGCATGCTGCGCGCCGGACAGCTGACCCCCGCCCAGAGCCTGGCCACCGCCGACGTGTTCTCGGGGTGCCGTCGCATCGACGGCGTCAACGAAGCACTCGCGGCGCTGCGCGGACCGGGCGACGGCGCCCCCGACGGACCCGCCGGTCGCGCGGCAGCGGTGATCGAGTACTGCCCGCCGTGGCCGGGGTTCGCCCCCGGCACCCGCAATCCGGCCCTGGAGTGGGAGGGCCGCAGCGCCCAGCGCGGCGAGGAGGGCGGCACCGCGGCCGAAGAGTTGCTGCGGCGGACCGTGCTCACCGACTCCACCCTGGCGACCGTCGGCAACGCCGTCCGGTGCCTGGTGTACACCGGCAGGCCGGCGGCGGCACGGCACTGGGTCGACGTGTTCGTCCGGGAGGCGGAACGGCGCGGCGCGGACGGCTGGTACGCGATGTTCGCGGGCATCAGGGCGGAGCTGGCCCTGATGACGGGCGACCTACCGGCGGCCGAGCGGTACGCCCGGGAGGGGCTGGAGCGGCTGCCCAAGCAGAAGCTGGGGACGCTCGCCGGCGGGCTGGTCGCCACCCAGGTGCTGGCGCTCACTCGGATGGGGGAGTACGAGGCCGGGGCGCGCCTGTTCGAACAACCGGTGCCGGAGGACTTGTTCACCAGCGAGCACGGGCTGACGTACCTGTGCGCCCGGGGCTACTACAACCTGGTCACCAATCGGCTCAGCAGCGCCTTGAACGACTTCCTCGCCATCGGGCGCCGGGTGCGGGACTGGGGCATCGACCAACCGCAGTGGATCCCCTGGCGCGGCGAAGCGGCGGAAGCGCTGCTGCGGCTCGGCGAGACGACGGAGGCCGAACAACTGCTCAGCGAGCAACTGTCGCTCCTGCCGGCCGGACACGAACGCGTGCGGGGCGTCACGCTGCGGCTGTTCAGCCAGACCGTGGAGGTACGAAGGCGCCCCGCGCTGCTGGTGCGGGCGGTCGCCCTGTTGCAGAGCGCGGGTGACCGGCTGCAACTCGCCCAGGCCCTTGGAGAGTTGGCGGAGAGCTACTGTTGGCTGGGGGAGGACGGTCGGGCCTGGGCGGCGCTGAGCCAGGCTCGGGGGTTGGCCGAGGAGTGCGGGGCCGAGCACCTGCGTGAGGCACTGCTGCTGCACCAGGGCCCGATCCGGAGCGAAGGGGCGCGGGCCGACGGGAGCTACGAGGACCAGTTGGCCCGGGCCGTCGCCCAGGAGGTCGTGAGCAACCAGTGGGACGGCGGCTGGCGGGCCACGCTCAGCAACTCCGAGAAGCGGGTGGCCGCGCTCGCCGCCGGTGGACACACCAACCGCGACATCTCGTCCCAACTGCACATCACCGTGAGCACGGTCGAGCAGCACCTGACGCGGATCTACCGGAAGCTGAGGATCCGGGGTCGCGACCAACTCCCGGTCGACCTGCAGTTCTGCGACGGCCCGACCACGAGCACCCCCTGTCGGACGCTTCCCTGACGTGCGGCCGGGGCCAGGGCCGATCTCGGCCGCCCCGGCGTCAAGGGAGCAGGGTGCGGTGGCCCCTCCGCAAGGTTGCTGAATTTCCGTTCAGCTGTGGATCGCGGCTCTGGATTAATCCGAGGTCGGCGTGAGAAGCCCGACCGGGCATCCGCATTGCCTTTTTCGCGTCGGGGTCGAAGATTCGGCGACGACGCTTCTTGCGTGCGTCGAGAATGGTAGGAGTCGCCGTGCGCGCCAGGCAACCCCTAAAAAACCCCTACGGGGGCGCACGAAGAAGACTTACGTCGCCTTAACACGTTTAGTTAGCAAGCTGATGCTAATCTTTCGATCATGCCATTCGGGCAAGCGGAGAAGTTTCCCATGCGGCCGGCCGATCTGGTGTCACTGGGGGCGCTGACCACCCTCGTTCCACGAGCGGTGCTGGACGAGGCGATCGGTGTCCTCGGGGCCCAGGAGCAGCGCGTCCGGAAGCTGCCGGCGCACGTCGTCGTCTATTTGCTGATGGGGCTGTGCCTGTATCCGGACGACGACTACGAGCGGGTCGCCGAGAAGCTCGCCGGGGTGATGTCCTACGGCAGCGAGGGCCGTTGGCAGGCACCCACGCGGGGCGCCATCACCCAGGCGCGACAGCGGCTCGGCGCAGCGCCGGTGCGGGAGGTGTTCGCCCGCCTCGCACAGCCGGTCGCGACCGCCGCCACCCCCGACGCCTTCCTCGGCCGGTGGCGGATGATGGCGGTGGACGCCTTCGGGCTGGACGTCCCCGACACCCCGGCGAACGTCGAGGAGTTCGGCGGGCGCGGCCCGCGGGCGCATGTGGTGGCCATCGGCGAACGCGCCAGCGGCGCCCCCGTCGCCGCCGACATCGTGCCCCGCCCGCTGAACGGCGCGACCCATGCCTTGTCCCTGTACCGGCAGCTCACCCGCACCATGCTGGTCCTGGCCGACCAGGGCTTCTACAGTTACGACGGCTGGCGGTTGGCGCGTGCGAGCGGGGCCGAGCTGCTGTGGAGCACACCGCCCGACGTGTGTCCTGAGCACGTGCGGGACCTGGCCGACGGCTCCTGGCACGGATTGATCGCCGAGCGCGGAGCGAGCCGACGAAGGGTCGAGGAACTCCGCGCGGCCGCCCGGGCGGGGGAGGGGGTGGACCCCGCGGAAGCGTCCGTGGTCCGCGTGGTCGACTACGTGCTGCCCGCGGCGGAGTGCCGTGAGGTCCACTTGGTCACCTCCCTGCTCGACCCGGCCGACGCCACCGCGAAGGAGGCGGCCGACGCCTGGCAGCGGTGGCGGGACGAGAACGAGACGGCCCCGGCGACGGCCCGCCCGAACGGCTCGCGGGTGCTGCGCTCGCGCAGCCCCGAGCTGGTCCGGCAGGAGGTCTGGGCCCTGCTGCTGACCCACTGGGCCCAGAGCGCCCTGATGTGCCGGGCCGTCACCAATGCCGGAATCGGACCAGTACCCGCCGCGTTCCGTAGCAGTCTGCGTTTATCTAAACGGCGTCGACACGTGTCCAAGACGTGCGATGGATTGGCGAAGTTTCCAGGGTAGACACCCGTCGAAGGTTCGAGCGAATATATGGTGCGGCTGTAGCGTGCAGTGATTCCCGGGGCGGCCGGGCGGCGCGCTTGATTCACCACCCGTTTGAAAACAGTTCAGTTCGCATGGCGTCATGTATCGCTTTTGGTGCATTCATGGACTGCTTGGGTACTGGAAGGCGCATTGTCGGGACGAAAAGCGGGGCCGTCTTCGATGTCCGCGAAGTGGTTTCCCATATCTCGGCCCGGGCGAAAGACGCCTTCATCGAGAGGACTGCTTGGTGAGATACGAGATCCTTGGACCGTTGCGAGTGGTGCGGGACGACACCGGTGCGACGATCAGCGCACGAAAGATCGAGACCGTGTTGATGGTCCTGTTGCTCAGGGCCGACCGGGTCGTCGCCTCGGACACCTTGATGACCGAGATCTGGGGGGACGAGCTGCCCCGTCGAGTGACCGCGTGTCTGCACGTCTACATATCCCAGCTGCGCAAGTTCCTCCAGCGACCCGACCGGAAGGGGAACCCGGTCGTCACACAGCCCTCCGGATATCTGCTGCGCCTGGGAGAGGACGAACTGGACCTCAACGACTTCCTGACCCTGATGGACAGCGGGCGGCAACTGGCCCGGGAAGGACGGCACGAGCAGGCGGCCCGACGGTTCGGCGACGCGCTGCGCCTGTGGCGCGGCCCCTTCCCCGGCGAGTTGTACAAGGGGCCGGCGATCAGCGGCTTCGTCACCTGGCTCACGGAAGAGCGGCTGGAGTGCCTCGAACGCCTCGTCGAGTCACAGCTCGCGCTCGGTCGCCACCGCGAGGTCGTGGGCCAGCTGTACCGGCTGATCGCGGAGAATCCGTTGCGGGAGTCCTTCTACCGACAGTTGATGCTGGCGCTGTACCGCTCCGAACGTCAGGGCGACGCGCTCAAGACGTACCAGAGCGCACGTCAGATGCTCCGGGAGGAGCTGGGAGTGGAGCCGTGTCGATCGCTCCGGGACCTCCAGCGCGACATCCTCGCCGCCGATGACCGCCTCTACGTGCCCGCGCTCTGACGCGTACGCACCACGGCGCCGGGCGGGCGGCGGACCTCCCTGGGTCCGCCGCCCGCCCCGACGCGCACGTGGCGTCAACCGGTGCGTGCGGGCAGCAGGTTGTCCGAGATCACCTTCATGATCTCGTCCTGGTGGTCCGTCAGGTAGAAGTGACCGCCGGTGAAGACGTGGAGGTCGAACGTGCCCTCGGTGTGATCGCCCCAGGAACGCGCCTCGTCCACGGTCACCTTGGGGTCGTCGTCGCCGACCAGGCCGATCACGGGGCAGCGCAGCTTCCCGCCCGGTTCGTAGACGTACGTCTCCACCGCCCGGTAGTCGGCCCGGATCGCCGGCAGCACCATCCGCAGCAGGTCCTCGTCGCCCAGCACCTGGGAGTCGGTGCCGCTCAGGCGCTTCAGCTCGGCGATGACGCCGTCGTCGCCCTGGCGGTGCACGTTCTCGTCGCGGTGCCGCGACGGCGCCCGGCGGCCCGAGGCGAACAGCGCCGCCAGCACCACGCCGTGCCGGTCCTCCAACCGCCGGGCCACCTCGAAGGCGAGCGTCGCGCCCATGCTGTGCCCGAACAGCGCCAGGGGCTGGTCGAGCCAGGGCTCAAGCACCCGGGTGACCTCGTCGGCCAACTCCGCAATGGTGGGGACGCTGGGCTCCTTGCGGCGGTCCTGACGGCCCGGGTACTGGATGGCCAGCACGTCGACGGGGCCCGGCGCGGCGTGCGCCACGGGGAGGTAGAAGGAGGCGGAACCGCCCGCGTGGGGCAGACACACCAGTCTGAGCCCACTGTCGTCGCGGGGGTTGAACCGCCTGACCCACAGCTTGTTTTCCTCATCCTTGCCGGTCACGACAGGGGCCGTTCCTTCCTCGAAGCCGCCACTTGGTCCGGGTCTGTTTCGGACATGAACCTTCCGAAGGTATTCACGGCGCCGACGGGCGAACCACCCCTATCACCCCCTCAATGCACTCGTACGCCCCCCGTGCCCCGGCTCCCTCCGCCGTCCCGGGGTGCATCGTGCGGCAGCAGGAACCTCAAGGAGAGGGCGCTGGCGGCAGCCGGTGTCGGGCGGCCGCGCCGCAGCAGCGCCACTTCCTGGACGGCCGCGTTCGCCGCCGCGGTCAGCACCCGCGCCTCCGCCTCCTCCAGGTCGGGACGGACCTCCAGCAGGACCGCCGAGCACACCTGGCGCAGATCGCGCAGGCGCCGTTGGATGCGGATGCCGTCGTACGCGGGGAGCGCCTCGCCCTCCCTGGCGGCCACGGCGATGACGTCGGCGTCCGCGAACACCGTTTGCGCGTACGAGCGCGAGATCAGCCGCAGCGCTTCCCTGGCCGACCCCGCCTCCTCAAGCGCCCGCTCCACCGAGATCTCCAACTTGGCCACCGCGTGGTCGCAGGCGTCCACCAGGATCTCCACCTTGCTGTCGTACGTGCCGTACACCGTCGGCCCCGAGATCCCGGCCGCCTTGCCGATCTGGTCGATGCCCACGCCGTGGTAGCCGTACTGGCGGAACAGCGTCGCCGCGACGTCCCGGATCTCCTCGCGGCGCGAGCGCGGCCGGGGCCACGTGCGCCGCCGCGGCCGGTCGCCGGCCGCGGGCCCCGGCGCGGCCGGCGCCACCAGCAGGGCCCACAGCGACTCGGTGACCCGCTCCGCAAGGCGCGGGTTCGGCGGGTGGTGCGCCCCGCGGGCGAGCAGCGCCAGCACCCCGTTGACGGCCCGCTTGCGGACCCTGGCCTCGGCGGGGGTGACCTCGGGGCGGACCTCGTGCACGGCCCGCTCCCACAGCCGGGCGACCTCCGCCTCCACGGCGGTCAACTCCCCGGCCGCCTCCTTCGACAGCGAAGCCCGGTCGCGCACGTACGTGCTGACGAGCGTCGGGTGGGCCAGCGTCACGCCCACCGTGCACCGGACCACTTCGCGCAGCCGGTCCTCGGCGCTCCCACCGCCCCCGCCCGGGCCCGACAGCACCGGACGGACGGCCTGGTCGAAGCGGGCCAGCGCGTCCTGGAGCACGGACCGCAGCAGGTCCTCCTTGCCGCTGAAGTGCCGGTAGATCGCGCCGGGGGTGACGCCGACGCGTTCGGCGATGTCACCGACCCCGGTGGCGGCGTACCCCCGCTCGGCGAACAACTCGGCCGCAACCCGCGCGATGATCGCCCGACGGTCCTTGGGCCGTCTGGTGCGCACGGGCGCCCGGCGGTCCGCGACGGCTCCGGCCGGACCGCCGCGTGCCGCGCGCCCGGCCCGCCCGCTCTGGCTCATGCCGCCCACTCCCGTTTCCCGGCCCGCCCGACGGCCGGCCCCGGTGCAGAACCTACCCTCACCCCGTCCGGACGGATACCCGCACGTCCGGTTCCACCGCAGGTCCGAGGTGGTGCGGCCGCCGGCGGACGGCGTCCACCGGCCAGCCGGTGCGCGCCACGTCCCGGTTCGGCCCCGACGTGCCCGTTCGGGTGAACACAACGCGCGTTCCGCCGCACCCGCGGGCTCGAATGGAGTGATGACGGCGCCCCCCGACGACTGCCTCGCGCGCAACGAGTGGATCTGCGGCGCCTATCTGTCCACCCGTCGGGAGATCCTGCTGGACGCCGTCGTCCAGCACCTCCAACTCACCTTCGTGTCCGTCGGCCTCGCGCTCGTCATCGCCGTCCCGCTGGCCGTCGCCGCCCGCCGCTGGAGGCTCGCGGCCGGCCCGGTGCTGGGCGTCACCACCGTCCTCTACACGATCCCCTCCCTCGCCATGTTCTCGCTGCTGCTGCCGCTCTACGGCCTGTCCGCCGCGCTGGTGATCGCCGGGCTGGTGCTCTACTCGCTGACCCTGCTGGTGCGCAACGTCCTCGCCGGGCTCCGGGCCGTCCCCGAGGAGACCCGACAGGCCGCCCGCGGCATGGGGTACGGCCCCGTCCGACTGCTGCTCGCCGTCGAACTGCCGCTCGCGCTGCCGGCGTCCATGGCGGGGCTGCGGATCGCGACCGTCTCCGCGGTCTCCCTGGCCACGATCGGCGCGATCGTCGGCCATGGCGGCCTGGGCAACCTCATCTACTCGGGCATGAACACCTACTTCAAGGCCCAGGTGCTCACCGCGTCCGTGCTGTGCGTGGTGATCGCCGTCGCCGCTGACCTCGCCCTCCTGCTGGTGCAGCGGTGCGCCACGCCATGGGCGAGGCCGCAGAAGGGGGCACCGGCGTGAACACCCTCGCAGCGGCCTGGGACTGGCTGACCGACGGAGCGAACTGGAGCGGTGACGGCGGCATCGCCGACCGGCTCGTCGAGCACCTCTACCTGACCGCCGTCTGCCTCGGGCTGAGCTGTCTGATCGCCCTCCCGATCGCCCTGGTCCTCGGCCACCTCGGCAAGGGCGGGGCGCTGGCGGTCAACATCTCCAACGCGGGCCGCGCCGTGCCCACCTTCGCGGTGCTGGTGCTGCTGCTCCTCAGCCCGCTCGGCGAATTCGGCTCCTGGCCCACCGTCATCGCGCTGGTGCTGTTCGCCGTGCCGCCGCTGCTGACCAACGCGTACACGGGGATGCGCGGCGTGGACCAGGACGTCGTACGCGCCGCGCGGGGCATGGGCATGACCGGGATGCAGGTCCTGCGGGGCGTCGAGGTCCCGCTCGCGCTGCCGCTGGTGCTCACCGGGGTGCGGATCGCCGCGGTCCAGTTGGTGGCGACCGCGACCATCGCCGCGCTCGCCGGCGGCGGCGGGCTCGGCCGCATCATCACCGCCGGGTTCAACCTCGCCTCCACGCCGCAGGTGGTCGCGGGCGCCGTCCTGGTGGCGGCCCTCGCCCTGCTCATCGAGGGACTGTTCGTCCTGGGACAACGGCTGGTGCCGGTCGGCGGCGTCCGCGCGGGCGGCTCCTGATGGCCCGCCGACCCCCGCCGCCGGCCCGGCGACGCCCCGTGCTCGCGCTGCTGCTGGTCCTCGTCGTGCTGGCGGCGGTCGCCGGCTGCGGCACCGGACCCTCGCTGGAGAACCGCGGCGAGGTCGATGCACCTCCAGGGGACAGCAAGCACCTGACCGTCGGCTCCGCCGGCTTCACCGAGAGCGACCTGCTCGCCCAGATGTACGCACTGCTGCTGGGCCGGGCCGGCTACGGCACCCGGATCCTGTCCGTCACCAACCGCGAGATCTACGAACCCGCCCTGGAGAGCGGCCGGATCGACGTCGTGCCCGAGTACGCCGCGACCTTCGCCGACTGGCTGAACGCCAAGGCGAACGGGCCCGACGCGCCGCCCGTCGGCTCGCCCGACCTCACCGCCACCATGACCGCGCTGCGGCGGCTGGCCACCCCCCGCGGACTCACCGTCCTCGACCCCGGCCGGGCCGTCGACCAGAACGCCTTCGCCGTCGCCCGTTCCTACGCCGCCGAGCACGGCCTCAAGACCCTCAGCGACCTGGGCCGCTCGGGGCTGCCGGTGCGGCTCGCGGCCGGTGACGAATGCGTCCAGCGGCCGTACTGCGAACCCGGTCTGAAGGAGACGTACGGCATCGACATCACCGGCATCGACCCCAAGGGCGTGGGCACCACCCAGGCCAAGCAGGCCGTGCAGAGCGGCCGGGACCAGATGGTGCTGACCACCACGACGGACGCGACGCTGGACCAGTTCGACCTGGTGCTGCTGGACGACGACAAGCACCTGCAGAACGCCGACTACATCGTGCCCGTGGTCAACCGGGCGCGCGCCGGCGCCTCCGGGGTCACCGACGCCGTGGGGCGCCTCAACACCGTGCTGACGACGGACGACCTGGCGTCGATGAACGAAGAGGTCGACAGTTGGCGACGGCTGCCGGAGGACGTCGCCCGGAGCTATCTGACGTCGAAGGGCCTGCTGTGAGGACCGGCGGACCGGTGCCTCAGGCGGGTCCCAGCTCGCCGGAGACCGGCGGGGGAGCCGTGTGCAACTGCTCCAGACGCCGCTGGAGGACCCGCAGGGCCCCGCGCTGCCGGCCCGGCACCCGACGGCGCAGCGCGACCAGGCGCGGGGCGAGCCCCCTGGCCCCCTCCCGGTCCCGGATCTGCTCCCACTGGTGGTGCGCGCGGTCCACCGCGCCTTCCACGTCGGCGTCGTCGACGGCCTGGTGGCGCGCCAGCCGGGCGTCCGCGGCGCCCATCCACAGCGCGCAGCTGAGCGCGGGGTCGCCGGCGAGCCGGGCCAGGTCCGCGCGTACCTCCAACCAGTGCACGGCCTGCGGGGAGCCGGGGCCGTACGTCCGCACCTCGTGCTCCTCCCACGCCGCGGCGACGGTGGCGGCCTCCTCGTGCCGCCCCGCCTGCGCGGCGGCCAGGATCGCCGGGTGCGGGTCCGCGGGGGTGGGCGCCGGGGCCTTCGGGCCGGGTGCGCCCGCCGGTGCGTAACCCACCGGCGGCACCGCGGTGGCGGGCGGCGGCGCCAGCAACAGCGCACCCGACGCCCCTGCTTGGAGCGCCGCCTGCTCGTGCAGCGCCGCCGGGTCGGGCCGCGCCCCGCTGCGCCAGATCGAGGCGCAGGCGGCGAGGTACGCCGGGACCGCGGGCTCGCGCCGCTGCGGCGGCGGTGCGACGCGCCCGTACAGCCGGATCGCGGAGCCGAGGGCCAGCAGCTTGGGGCCCTCCGACGTGATGCGCTGCCACACGTCGGGCGCGGTGACCAGGTCCACCACCACCGTCGTCGTCCCCGGGCGGCGGATGGTGAGCTCGGAGGCCAGCCAGTGCCACGGCAGCGCGGTGTAGCGCAGGGTCGTCGCCGTGGTGCGGGCGAGCGCCAGGTGCGGCAACTGCTGCTTGCGGTCGAGTTGCAACTGCCCCGCGACGTACAGGAACAGCGGCCCCTCCGCGGCGGCCGCCGCCCGGATCCTGGTCAGGACCGTCTGCGGGTCCAACGGGTCCGCCAACTCGACGACGGTCGCCGCGGCGGTGCCCGTCAGGGCACTCGGCGGCACCGCGGCGAGCGCCGGCAACACGGAACTGGCATCGACCAGACGCCCCTTGCCGACCGGCGCGGCTGCGATGAGCAGCGCGGTTCCCGGCACGGTGGCGTCCCCTCCCCTGATCAGCACACCCTGCACGGTAGCCGAATCCCGGGCCGGGGACGGCCTCGCACCCCGGTTCGACGGCGGTACCCGGGGTGTGACGGGCCGAAGTGTCAAGACCGCGGGGCTTCCCGGCCGCGCGCCAGTTCCTTCGCCATCGCGTACTGACGGCCGACGCCGTCCGGGGCAGCACCGCCCGACTCCCCGGTCGGCAGGTAGCCGTGACGTCGGTAGAGGGCGTCGGCCGGAGCGTTGCCGGGGGCGACCAACAGCCGCAGCGAGCGGGCGCCCTGGCGCAGGGCCCAATCCTCCACGGCCGCCACGAGGAGGTCCGCCACGCCCCAGCCCCGGGCCTCGGGCGCCACCCAGACCGAGCGGAGTTCGTACGCCGGCTCCGCCCCGGTCCGCAGGCGCACACCACGGGCCATGCCGACGGGGCGGCCGCTCACATCCGCGACCAGGTTGTACGAGTCCGGGCCCGTCGACATCGCGCGCCAGCGGGCCTCCTCGCCGCGGTCCCAGTCCTCGACGCGGGAACAGAAGGCGTGCGGTGCGTCGGCGACGGCCGTCCGGCGCAGGTCCCGCCACAGCGGCCAGTCCTGGTCGGTGACCACGCGCAGGGCGACCTGTTCAGAAGTCTCTTCGATCACCGGACGATTGTCGTGCCGGAGACCAAGGGGTGTCCGGTGATCCCTGGTGGATCGGCGCACGGATGACGGACACCCCTCAGGCGTCGGACACCGAGGTGAAGTCGACCGCGCCCCGCGCCACCCCCTGGGCGTCCGCGTCGACCGATCTGCGCAGGGCCTCGTGGAGCTTCGCGGGGGTCAGCACGCCCACGAACCGGTCGCCGTCGACCACCGCCACCCAGCCCGCGTCGTGTTGGAGCATTTCGCTGAACGCCCGCTTCAAGGAGGCGCCGAGCGGGACCCACGCCTCCATGCGGCGCGCCAGGTCGCCGACCGCGCCCTGTTCGCCCGCGATGGCGAGGGCTTCGGCGGAGACCCAGCCGTGCAGATCGCCGTCCGCGCCCAGGACGACGGCCCAGCGGGCGCCTTCGGCGCGCATCCGGGTCGCGGCGGAGCGGGCGGACTCGTCGAGGCGGGCGACCGGCGGCTGTTCGAGGTCGTCCTCCTCGACGGTGGTCACCGACAGCCGCTTCAACCCCCGGTCGGCGCCGACGAACCGGGCCACGTAGTCGGTCGCGGGAGCCCCGAGCACGGTCGCCGGGGTGTCGTACTGCTCGATGCGGCCCTGCCCGTACACGGCGATGCGATCGCCCATGCGCACGGCCTCCTCGATGTCGTGGGTGACCAGCAGGACGGTCTTGCGGACGGTGGCCTGGAGGCTCAGGAATTCGTTCTGTAGGTGCTCGCGCACCACGGGGTCGACCGCGCCGAAGGGTTCGTCCATCAGCAGGACGGGCGGGTCCGCGGCCAGGGCGCGGGCCACGCCGACCCGCTGGCGCTGGCCGCCGGAGAGTTGGGCCGGGTAGCGGGGGCCGTACGTCTTCGGGTCCAGGCCCACCAGGTCGAGGAGTTCGGCGGCCCTCGCACGCGCCTTCGCCTTCTTCCAGCCGAGGAGCGCCGGGACGGTGGCGGTGTTGTCGAGGACGGTGCGGTGCGGGAAGAGCCCGGCTTGTTGGATGACGTAGCCGATGCGGCGGCGCAGCGCGACCGGGTCCACGGTGGAGACGTCCTCGCCGGCGACCTCGATGCGGCCCGAGGTCGGTTCGATCAGTCGGTTCACCATCATCATCGTGGTCGTCTTGCCGCATCCGGAGGGGCCCACGAGGGTGACGAGTTCGCCCTCCGCGACCTCGAAGGAGAGGTCGTCGACCGCCGTCGTGCCGTCCGGATAGACCTTGCTGACCTGCTCGAACCGGATCATGACCCCACGTTAGGAGCGGGTGCGCAGGGGCGCATACGGGCCGGGACCGTCCGTGGCGCGTCGGCCCGGCTCCGAACGCGGCCCGCCGGCTCGCTCAGATGTGCGGGTGGGCGATCATTTCTTGTCATGACCCTTGCGACTGCGCGCGGTGGCTGCTTCCATCCGGGTTAGGAAAGTTTCCTTTCAGTCTCGGTATCCCCACGAACCGTCACACATGGAGACGCCATGAAACCCCCACGTCAATGGGTGCGATCCCTGGGGGGCGCCGGAGTCGTCACGGCTGCCCTCCTCCTCGGCCTCACCGCCGCCCCGGCCACGACCGCGGCCCCCGCCGCCGGGCCCCCGCCCCCGGCCCCCGCCAGCGCTCCCCGCGCCGACGGCCCCTCGGCCGACACCGCCCGGGCAAAGGCCCCCAGCGGCAGCCCCGTCGCGATCAACGGCCAACTCAAGGTCTGCGGAACCAAGCTCTGCAACCAGTCCGGCAAGCCGATCCAACTGCGTGGGATGTCCACCCACGGCCTCCAGTGGTACCCGCAGTGCGTGACCAACGGCTCCCTCGACGCCCTGGCCAAGGACTGGAAGGCCGACGTCCTGCGGATCTCCATGTACGTCCAGGAAGGCGGCTACGAGACCAACCCGCGCAAGTTCACCGACCTGGTCCACTCGATCATCGAGCAGGCCAGCGCGCGCGGCATGTACGCGATCGTCGACTGGCACATGCTCAGCCCCGGCGACCCGCACCACAACCTGGCCCGCGCCAAGACCTTCTTCACCGAGATCGCCAAGCGCCACAACGGCAAGAAGAACGTGATCTACGAGATCGCGAACGAGCCCAGCGGCGTCTCCTGGTCCCGGATCAAGAGCTACGCCGAGCAGTTGATCCCGGTGGTCCGCCAGCAGGACCCGGACGCCCCGGTCCTCGTCGGCACCCGAGCCTGGTCGTCCCTCGGCGTCTCGGAGAGCTCCAACGAGTCCGAGGTCGTGAACAACCCGGTGAACGCGGGCAACATCATGTACACCTTCCACTTCTACGCCGACTCGCACCGGGACGAGTACCTCCAGACGCTCTCCCGCGCCGCCGACCGGATCCCGATGTTCGTCACCGAGTTCGGCACCCAGAACTACGCCGGTGAAGGCGCCAACAACTTCACCATGTCCCAGCGCTACATCGACCTGATGGCGAGCAAGAAGATCAGCTGGGTCAACTGGAACTTCTCCGACGACCACCGCAGCGGCGCCGTCTTCAAGACCGGCACGTGCAACGGCAACGGACCGTGGACCGGGACCTCCCAGCTCAAGGAGGCCGGCGTCTGGATCCGCGACCGGATCAGGACCCCGGACGACTTCCGGACCTCCTGAACCTCCTGCTGAACCTCCTGACCTGCGCCGGTACGCACCACCCACGCCCGCCCCTGGACACCCCGTGTGATCCCATGGGGCGGGCGTGCCCATGGACGGCCCATGGAAACGGCGCGCACGACCGCGAGGCAGGAGTTACCCGTGACCCCCTACCGGCAGCCCGGAGTCCGGCTCACCGACCACCGCTTCACCGTCCCGCTGGACCACGCGGCCCCGGACGGCGAGACGCTGGAGCTCTTCGGGCGCGAGGTCGTCGACCCCGCGCGCGCCGGTGACGACCTGCCGTGGCTGGTCTACCTGGAGGGCGGGCCCGGCTTCGGCGCCCTGCGCAGCATCGGCCGCGAGGCGTGGCTGGACAGGGCGCTCAAGGACCACCGCGTCCTGCTGCTCGACCACCGCGGCACCGGCGCCTCCACCCCGCAGAACCGTCAGACCCTCGCGCACCTGCCCACCCCCGCGGCCCAGGCCGACCACCTCGCGCACTTCCGTGCCGACTCCATCGTCCGCGACTGCGAACTGGTGCGCACCCGACTCACCGGCGGTGCCCCCTGGAGCGTGCTGGGCCAGAGCTTCGGCGGCTTCAGCGCCACCCACTACCTCTCCGCCGCGCCCGAGGGGCTGCGGGAGGTCTTCATCACCGGCGGCCTGCCCTCGCTCGACCACCACGCCGACGACGTCTACCGGGCGGCGTACCCCCGCATCGAGCGCAAGGCGGCGGCCCACTACGAGCGCTACCCCATGGACGTGGCGCGCGCCCGCCGGATCGCCGCCCACCTCGCCGAGCACCGCACCGTACTGCCCGGCGGCTACGTCCTGACCCCCGAGGCGTTCCAGTCCCTCGGCATCATGCTCGGCGCCAGCACCGGCAGCCACCGACTGCACCACCTGTTGGAGAACGCCTTCGTCCGGATCGGCGACCGCCACGAGTTGGCCGACGCCTTCCAGGAGTCCGTACTCGCCGCACTGTCCTTCGCCGGCCACCCCATCTACGCCCTGCTGCACGAAGCCATCTACGGACAGGACGAGCGGCCCACTGCCTGGTCGGCCGAGCGCGTCCGCGCCGAGTTCCCGCAGTTCGACGCCGTCGCGGCGCTGGAGGGCGACGGACCCGTCCTGTTCACGGGCGAGACCATCCACCCCTGGCACTTCGACGTCGACCCCTCGCTGCGCCCCCTCAAGGAGGCCGCCGAACTGCTGGCCGCCCGCACCGACTGGGCGCCGCTGTACGACGCGGAGCGGCTGGCCGCCAACGAGGTGCCCGTCGCCGCTGCGATCTACCACGACGACATGTACGTCGACACCGAACACTCGCTGCACACCGCCCGCACCATCCGCGGACTGCGCACCTGGGTCACCGACGAGTACGAGCACAACGGCCTGCGGGCCGACGGGCCGCGCGTCCTGGACCGGCTCATCGGCCTCGTCCGGGACGAGGTCTGAACGACCCCGGCGGCGCCGGGAGGGGTCGTATCCTGCGATCATGACCGAAGCCACGGACCCCAGCGCCCAGCTCGCACCGATGCCCGAGGACTGGCAGCGGGCCCTCGCGGTGGTCGCGCACCCCGACGACCTGGAGTACGGCTGCGCCGCCGCCATCGCCGGCTGGGTCGACGGCGGTAGGGAAGTCGCCTACCTCCTCGCGACCCGGGGCGAGGCGGGCATCGACACCCTCAGCCCCGCCGAGTGCGCCCCGCTGCGGGAGCGCGAGCAGCGCGCCAGCGCGGCCGTCGTCGGCGTCTCGGTGGTCGAGTTCCTGGACCACCGGGACGGCGTCGTCGAATACGGCACCGCTCTGCGCCGGGACATCGCGGCCGCCGTCCGACGCCACCGGCCCGAGCTCGTCGTCACCCTCAACCACCGCGACACCTGGGGCGGTACGCACTGGAACACCCCCGACCACCGGGCGGTCGGCCGGGCGACCCTGGACGCCGCGGCGGACGCGGGCAACCGCTGGATCTTCCCCGAGCTGATCGAGGAACAGGGCCTCGAACCGTGGAACGGGGTGCGCTGGGTCGCCGTCGCCGGCTCCACCTCGCCCACGCACGCCGTGGACGCCACGCCCGGTCTAGAACGCTCCATCGCGTCCCTGCTGGCGCACCGCACCTACATCGAGGTGCTGACCGACGAGGACCCCGAAGCGTACTGCCGAGACTTCCTCGTCGGCAGCGCCGAGGAGGCCGGCCGGCGCTTCGGCGGGCGGCCCGCCGTCACCTTCGAACTCTTCGCGCGCTGACGACGGCGTGGCGGACGGCGCTGCGGCCGGGGCGGCAGACGGGGCGCTGCGGCAGACGGGCCGGGGCGGCGGTGCGAAAACCGTTTGCCGCCGTTCGCGGGGCGCGGTCACCATTCCCGGATGATCTCTGCATCCCGTACGCCCGAACCGTTCCCCGGCGACGGCCGCGCCGGCATCGACGCCGCCCTGGTGCGCCGGCTGATCGCCGCCCAGTTCCCGCAGTGGCGTGAACTCGCCGTGACGCCGGTCCGACTCGACGGCTGGGACAACCGGACGTACCGACTCGGCGACGAGATGACCGTACGGCTCCCCACGGCCGAGCAGTACGCCCTGGCGATCCCCAAGGAGACGACGTGGCTGCCGGTGCTCGCGCCGGAGCTGCCCGTGCCGATCCCGCCGATCGTGGCGCAGGGGGCGCCGGGCGAGGGCTATCCGTACCACTGGTCGGTCCGCGGCTGGCTGGACGGCGAGGTCGCCCGCCCCGGGCGCATCGACCACCTGCCCGACTTCGCGGTGGCCGTCGGCGAGTTCCTGCTCGCGCTCCAGTCCGTCGACGCGGGCGACGGCCCCGCGGCGGGCCGGCACAGCTTCCACCGTGGTGCGCCGCCGGCGCATTACGACGACGAGACCCGCCGCGCGCTCGCCGCGCTCACCGGCCGCGTCGACACCGAGCGGGCCGCCGCGGTGTGGCAGGAGGCGCTGGACTCGCCGTGGCGCGGGCGGCCGGTGTGGTTCCACGGCGACTTCGCCGTCAACAACCTGCTGATCAAGGACGGCAAGCTCGCCGCCGTCATCGACTTCGGCACCTCCGGCGTCGGGGACCCGGCCTGCGACCTGGTGATCGCCTGGACGCTGTTCTCCGGCGCGAGCCGGGACGCCTTCCGGAGCACCGTGGACCAGGACGGAGCCATGTGGGCCCGGGCCCGCGGCTGGGCCCTGTGGAAGGCCCTCATCTGCCTCGCGACGCTCGTCGAGGCCGAAGGGTCCGGAGCGGTCGCGGGCGTCGACGACGCGGCCGAGGCCGAAGGCCACCGCCGCGTCATCGACGCGGTCATCGCCGACCGGGCACTGCACGGCTGAAGGGCCGCGCCGCCGGGCGTACGGGACGGCGTCAGGCCGCCGGCAGTTGGTCCGGGGTCGGGTACGAGTCCTGGGCGCCGCGGCGGGTGACCGCCGCCGAACCCACCCGCACCGCGTAGCCGGCCGCCGCGGCGAGCTCCTCGCCGAGACCGAGCCGCCACGCCAGTGCGGCGGTGAAGGCGTCGCCGGCCCCCGTGGTGTCGACGGCGGTCACCCGCGGGCTGTCGACCCGGGCACAGACCTCCGCGCGGCCGTCGGCGATGATCGCGCCCGCCGACCCCAGGGTGACCACCACCGACCGCGGCCCCAGCGACATCAGCCCGAGGACCCAGTCCCGCGGCTCGCCCCCGGCGCTCGGGCCCAGCAGCACCCGGGCCTCGTGCTCGTTGACGACGAGCGGGTCGCAGGCCGCCAGGACCTCGGCCGGCAGGGCGGCGGGCGGCGAGGGGTTGAGGACGAGACGGGTCCCGGGGCCGAGCGTGCGCACGGTCTCGACGACCGCGTCCAGCGGGATCTCCAACTGCGTCGACACCACCCGCGCCCCGCGCACCAGGGGCGCTGATGCGCGCACGTCGGCCGGGGAGAGCAGCGCGTTCGCGCCGGGTGACACCACGATGCTGTTGTCCCCCGAGTGGTCCACGGTGATCAGCGCGACCCCGGTGGGCCCGCCGCCGACGAGCACCCCGTCGACGTCCACGCCCGCCGCCCGCTGGGAGGCGAGCAGCAGCCGCCCGTGCTCGTCGTCCCCGACCCGCGCGAGCAGGGCCGTACGGGCGCCGAGACGGGCCGCGGCCACCGCCTGGTTGGCGCCCTTGCCGCCCGGATAGACGGCGAGCGGTGAGCCGAGCACGGTCTCCCCGGCGCTCGGCCGCCGCTCCACACCGATCACCAGGTCGGCGTTGGCCGACCCCACGACCAGCAGTTCATGGACGTGCATCGTTCTCCCTCCGATGGCCCGGAGCAGTCGCGCCGGCGACGTTGCGCGCCGTGTCGACTTGCACCGGGACCTTGACCTCGCCGGGTACGTCACCGTCCCCGGCGGCCTCGATCGCGTTCCGTACCGCGATCTTGCCCAACTCCCTCGGCTGCCGGGCGACGGACGCGTACAACGTGCCCCGTTCCACAGCCTTCACTCGCGCCCAGCGCCGTCGGCGGACCTGTCACCACCGCGCGCATTGACAAAGGGCGTTTGCTGCTTTTGCAATGGACCCATGGCTGACGGAGAGCGGGACGGCGATCAGGTGCCCGGCATCGGAGACGTGTTGAACGAGGTGGGCCCACGGCTGCGCCGCATCAGACGGGAGCGCGGGGCCACCCTCGAAGCCCTCTCCGAAGCCACCGGCATCTCCGTGAGCACCCTGTCCCGACTGGAGTCCGGCGGGCGCCGCCCCAGTCTCGAACTGCTCCTGCCGATCGCCCGCGCCCACCGGCTGCCCCTGGACGAACTGGTCGGCGCGCCCCCGGTCACCGACCCGCGGGTGCGCGCCAAGCCCATCGTCCGCGGCGTGCGCACCCTGTGGCCGCTCACCCGCCGCCCCGGCGGCCTCCAGGCGTACAAGGTGGTCCACCGGCCCGACCCCGGCGAGCCCGAGCCGCGCACCCACGAGGGGTACGAGTGGCTGTACGTGCTCTCCGGGCGGCTGCGGCTGGTCCTCGGCGAGCACGACGTGATCCTGGAGCCGGGGGAGGCGGCCGAGTTCGACACCCGGGTGCCGCACTGGTTCGGCGCGGCCGGCGACGAGCCGGTGGAGTTCCTGAGCCTGTTCGGCCCGCAGGGGGAGCGGATGCACGTCCGGGCCCGCCCCAAGAACCCCTGATCGAGCGTCCGCCGGATCCCGCCGGGCCGTCGCCGGCGCCCAGATGTACGCCTCCCACGCCGCAGTGCCCGCCGCCGAGGAGTGTGTCCAACGGCACGCCGGCACCGGCCCGGCCTGGGGACACCCCGTGCACCCGCACCTCAAGCGGGCCAAGTCGGCGCCGATCGCGCCCGGTTCGCCCGGGGCCCACCGCGACGCCCCGGCCGTGCTCGTCGACCTGCCCGCGCCCCGGCCTTCCGCACGTCAGGGGTCCCAGTACCCAGTGCCCTTTACATACTGTTTAATTGCGAGGCGTTCGCAACAACAGGTGATCTTTATTAGGGGTGTGGGTGTCGTGTCCGTCCCGTCAGCACGACCGGTCCGTCCGGCCCGTTCCAGCAACCGTGCACGCAGGGTGACGACCGTCGCCCTGGCCGCCGCGCTCACCGCGGGCGCCGCCGCCTGCTCCAACCCCGACAGTGGCTCGTCGGGCAAGGGCGGCAAGGACTCCGCCGTCGTCGGCATCGCCACCGAGCCCGAGAGCCTGAGCCCGCTGCTCGGCTTCGGCAAGGACGGCAACTCCAAGCTCTTCGACGGCCTGCTCGCCCTCGGCGCGGACATGAAGCTCCAGCCGGCGCTCGCCGCGAAGCTCCCGGACGTCAGCGCGGACCGGCTCACCTACACGTACACCCTGCGCAAGGGCGTCACCTTCAGCGACGGCAAGCCGCTCACCGCGAAGGACGTGGTCTTCACCTACCAGACCGTCCTCGACCCGAAGACGAACAACCCGTCCAAGTCGGAGCTCGACGCCCTCAAGGACGTCCGGGCCACCGGCGACGACACCGTGGTCTTCACCCTGAAGTACCCGTACGCACCGTTCGCCCAGCGGACCGTCCACCCGATCGTCCCCGAGCACGCGCTCGCCGGCCAGGACGTCAACACCGGCGCCTTCACCACCAAGCCCGTCGGCACCGGACCGTACGTCCTCGCGGACTGGTCCCGCGGCGAGAAGATCACCTTCAAGGCGAACCCGAAGTACTGGGGCGGCGCACCCGAGGTGAAGAAGTTCACCATGGCCGTCATCAAGGACGACGACGTGCGCGCCACCCGGCTGCGCGCCGGCGACCTCGACGGCGCCATCCTCCCGCCGAACCTGGCCGAGGGCTTCAAGGGCGACAAGGGCAAGAAGACCCACACCGCCACCACGTACGACTACCGCACGGTGACGCTGCCCACCCACAACAAGGTGACCGGCGACCTCGCCGTGCGCCGCGCCCTCGACGTCGCCGTCGACCGCAAGGCCATGGTCGACCAGATCCTCGAAGGCGCCGGCAAGCCCGCGTACGGGCCCGTGCCCACCGACAGCCCGTGGTTCACCAAGGGCACCGAGCGCACCCACGACCTCGACGCGGCGAAGAAGATCCTCAACGACGCCGGCTGGCTCCCCGGCGGCGACGGCGTCCGGGTCAAGGACGGCGTACGGGCCGAGTTCCCGCTCTGGTACCCCGCCGGCGACAAGCTGCGCCAGGACCACGCGCTCGCCTACGCGTCCGACGCCAAGAAGGCCGGCATCTCGATCAAGACCCAGGCCGGCACCTGGGAGGTCATCGAGCCCCGGATGAAGCAGGACGCCGTCCTCGCCGGCGGCGGCTCGCCCGCGGACCCCGACTACGACCAGTACCTGCTGCTGACCTCCTCGCTCGCCGGCGACGGCTTCAACAACATGGCCTGGTACGCCAACCCGACCGTGGACCAGGCGCTCGTCCAGGGCCGGCAGAGCGGCGACCCCGCGGTGCGCAAGGCCGCGTACGACACCGTGCAGCGCGAGCTCCAGAAGAACCCGGGCTACACCTTCCTCACCCACATCGACCACGTCTACGTCGTCAACGACGCCTGGGACGGGCTGAGCACCCAGGTCGAGCCGCACGAGCACGGCCTGGCCTCCGGCCCCTGGTGGAACGTCGAGGACTGGAAGCCGAAGAAGTGACGACGGCCCTCACCGAGGAGGATGCGGCACCCCGCACGGGGCGCCGCATCCCCTGGGGTCCGATGGCCCGCATGGCGGGCCGCCGGGCCCTGTTCGCCGTTCCGGTCCTGCTCGTGGTGACCTTCGGCGTCTTCGCCGTCGCCGCCGCCTCCCCCTTCGACCCGGTCAAGGCGTACGCCGGCACCGCCGGACTGACCGCCACCCAGGAGAACCTGGACCAGATACGCGCCAACCTCGGCGTCGACCAACCCCTCGTCTCCCGCTGGTGGAACTGGCTCACCGCCGCCCTCCAGGGCGACCTGGGCAACTCCACCGTGCTGCGCCAGCCCGTCGCCGACGCCATCGGCGAACGCGTCGGCTGGTCCCTCCTGCTGGCCGCCACCGCATTCGCGTTCGCCGTGGTCCTCGGCACCGCCCTCGGCGTGCTGGCCGCCCGCAACCGCGGCGGCTGGCTCGACCGCACGGTCAGCTCCGTCGCGTACACCCTCGAAGCCGCGCCCGCCTTCTGGCTCGGGCTCCTCGCGATCTGGTTCTTCTCCCTGAAACTCGGCGTGCTGCCCGCCGGCGGGCTCACCGACACCGCCAGCGACGTCGTCACCGCCGACCAGGTCGCCACCCACCTGGTGCTGCCCGCGGCCGTCCTCGGGATCTCCCAGATGCCCTGGTTCTACCTGTACGTGCGCCAGGGCGTCGGCGACGCACTCGACGAGGACCCCGTCCGCGGCGCCCGCGCCCGCGGCCTCGGCGAGCGGTCCGTCGTCCTCGGCCACGCCCTGCGCTCCGGGATGCTGCCCATGCTCACCCTCATCGGCTCCCGGGTCCCCGAACTGATCACCGGCGCCCTGCTGGTCGAGACCGTCTTCAGCTGGCCCGGGATCGCCGCCGCCACCGTCGAGGCCGCCACCTCGGTCGACTTCGCCCTGCTCGCCGCCCTCACGGTGCTGGCCACCGCCGCCGTGCTGCTCGGCAACCTCCTCTCCGACCTGCTGTACGGACTGGCCGACCCGAGAGTGGGCTTCGATGGCTGAGCTCGTCTGGCGTTCCCACGGACGCACCCGCCGCTCCACCCGCACCGTCCGCGTCACCGTCTCCGCGGTGATCGTCGCCGCCGTGGTGCTGGCCGTCCTGGTCGTACCGCCGATCGTGCAACTCGACGAACAGGCCGTCGACCTCTCGCAGAAGCTGCAACCGCCCTCGCTCGCCCACCCCTTCGGCACCGACGACGTCGGCCGCGACCTGCTGCTGCGCTGCATCTACGGCCTGCGGATCTCCCTGCTGGTCGGTCTCGTCGCCGCCCTCGTCGCCACCGTCGTGGGCACCCTGGTGGGCGCTGCCGCAGCGGCCTTCGGCGGCTGGGTCGACCGGGTCGTGATGCGGCTGGTGGACACCTTCTCCTCGGTGCCGCACCTGCTGCTCGGCATCTTCATCGTGGCGATGTTCCGCCCCAGGGTGTGGCCGGTGATCGCGTCCGTCGCGCTCACCCACTGGCTCTCCACCGCCCGCATCGTCCGCTCCGAAGTGCTCTCGCTGCGCTCCCGCCCCTACGTCGACGCGGCGATCTCCGGGGGTGCGTCGCGCTGGCGGGTCACCGTGCGCCACCTGGTGCCGGGCGTGCTGCCGCAGGCCGGGCTCGCCGCGGTGCTGATGGTGCCGCACGCCATGTGGCACGAGTCCGCGCTCTCCTTCCTCGGCCTCGGGCTCCCCAGCCACCAGGCCAGCCTCGGCAACCTCGTCCAGAGCGCCCGTAGCTCCCTGCTCGCCGGCGACTGGTGGCCCACCCTCTTCCCCGGGCTCTTCCTGATCGTCCCCACCCTCGCCATCGCCGGGCTCGCCGGCGCCTGGCGGGAACGGATCAACCCGCGCCGTCGATCGGAGCTGATGCTGTGAGCACCGTGCTGTCGGTACGTGACCTCTCCGTACGCTTCCGGATGCGCGGCGGGCGCCACATCGCCGCCGTCAGCTCCGCGAGCTTCGACCTCGCGGCGGGGGAGTGCCTGGCGCTGGTGGGGGAGAGCGGCTGCGGCAAGTCCGTCCTCGCCTCCGCGCTGCTCGGCCTGCTGCCCGGCAACGCCCAGACGGCGGGCACCGCAACCGTCGGCGACGTCGAACTCCTCGGCGCCGACGAACGCACCCTCGCCCGCACCGTGCGCGGACGGCTCATCGGCCTCGTGCCGCAGAGCCCGGCCGCCCATCTGACCCCGGTGCGGACCGTGGGCGCCCAGATCGAAGAGACCCTGCGGGCGCTGGCCAAGACGCCGCGCAAGCAGGCCCGGGCGGCCGCCGTCGCAGCAGCCGAGCGGGCCGCCTTCCCCGCCGACCACCTCGACCGCTATCCGCACGAGCTCTCCGGCGGACTCGCCCAGCGCGCCGCGACCGCGCTCGCCCTCATCGGCGACGCCCCGCTGCTGCTCGCCGACGAACCCACCACCGGACTCGACCGCGACCTGGTCGAGCGCACCGTCGACGAACTGCGCCGCCACGTCGACGACAGCGCCTCCGGCCGCGCCCTGCTGATGATCACCCACGACCTGGCCGCGGCGGAGCGCATCGCCGACCGGGTCGCCGTGATGTACGCCGGCCGCATCGTCGAACTCACCGACGCCGACACCTTCTTCGGCCCCGCCGGGCCCCGCCACCCGTACGCCAGAGGGCTGCTCGCCGCGCTCCCCGAACGCGACTTCGCCCCCGTCCCCGGGCTCCCGCCCGAACTGGGCGACCTGCCCGAAGGCTGCGCCTTCGCACCCCGCTGCGAGCGCGCCACCGAGCAGTGCCACCTGCGCCCCGCCTTCGCCGCCGGCATCGCCTGCCACCACCCGGCCGACCTGCTGACGAAGGAGGCCCACCGTGCTTGAACTGCACTCCGTCACCGCCGGGTACGACCGGGCCGCGCCCGCGGTGCGCGACGCGTCCCTGACCATCGCCCCCGGCGAGGCCGTCGGACTCCTCGGCCCCAGCGGCTGCGGGAAGTCCACCCTCGCCAAGGTCGCGGCCCTGCTGCACCCACCGCGCGCCGGCCGGGTCGTCATCGACGGCGAGGAGGTCCGCGGCTGGCGCCACCGCGCACCCCGCGAACTGCGCACCGCCGTCGGCGTCGTCTTCCAGCAACCCCGGCTCTCCGCCGACCCTCGGCTCTCGCTGCACGACCTCATCGCCGAACCCCTGCGCGCCACCGGCCGGCGCGCCGAGGTGGCCGGGCGGCTGCCGGAGCTCACCGCCGCGGTCGGCCTCACCGACGAGCTGCTGCGCCGGCGCCCCCACGAGGTGAGCGACGGCCAACTCCAACGCGCCTGTCTGGCACGGGCGCTGGTGCTGCGCCCGCGCTGGCTGGTGTGCGACGAGATGACCGCCATGCTGGACGCCTCCACCACCGCCGCGCTCGTCGCGGTCGTCGAGGCGTACCGCAGCGAGAGCGGGGCGGGGCTGCTCACCGTGGGCCACGACCGCACTCTGCTGGAGCGCTGGTGCGACCGCACGGTGCGCTGGGACGAGGTGGCGGACCGCCCGAAGGGCCCGGCGCGGACCTGAGGAGGGCGCGACGAGGGCCGGCAGCGCCCTGCGCGGTCGGCCCGGCAGGAAGATCGCGGATGAGCCTTCGGTGACCGGCCGTTGAACTCTTCGCCGCCCCTCCCGCCGACGGTCCGCCGCCGCACATACTCGGGTGTCCCTCCCGTCCCGTCGATCGCCATCGAACCGGAGGTCCACCGTGCCGACCACCCGTCGCCGTGCCGTCGGAACCCTCGCCGGAGCGCTCGCCGCGAGCGTCGCCGTCCCGACGCTCGCCAAGGCCGCCGAACGCCCAGGCCGCGGCGGGCAACCCCCGCGCACCCGCCCGCTGCGCCGTGCCCACGCACACAACGACTACCTCCACCCGCGCCCCCTGCACGACGCGCTCGCACACGGCTTCACCAGCCTGGAGGCCGACGTCTTCCTGGTGGACGGCGACCTGCTGGTGGCACACACGCCCGCCGAACTCGACCCCGCGCGCACCCTGCGCTCCCTCTACCTGGACCCGCTGCTCGCCCGGGTCCGGGCGAACCACGGCGACGTCTACCGGGGCCACCGCCGCCCGGTCCAACTGCTCGTCGACATCAAGGCCGACGGCGTCGCCTGCTACCTCGAACTCGACCGCCAACTGCGGGCGTACCGGAGGATGCTGACCCGCTGGTCGAACGGCCGCACGTATCCCGGCGTGATCACTCCCGTCGTCTCCGGCGACCGGGCGGCCCGCGCGCCGATGGAGGCGCAACGGCAGCGGTACGCCGCCTACGACGGCCGCCTCGACGACCTCGGCGCGGCAGCCCCCGCCTCCTTCGTCCCGCTGATCTCCAGCAACTGGAACCAGAACTTCGGCTGGCAGGGCGTCGGCCCCTTCCCGCCCGCCGAACGCGCCCGGCTGCACGCGCTGGCGGCGGCGGCCCACCAGCAGGGGCGGCGGATCCGGTTCTGGGCGACGCCCGACGCCCCCGGCCCGGCCCGGGACGCCCTGTGGGCCGAACTGCTCGCCGCCGGCGTCGACCACCTGAACACCGACGACCTGGCGGGCCTGGAGCGCTTCTTGCGCGCCCACGACCACGACGGCTGATCGCGCCGGCCTGCGGAGTCCATGGCGGTCACCACGCCCGCCACCTGCGTCCGTAGAGTCTCGTGCGCGTTCCTGTGCGTTGGACGTAGCCGCCGTTTCCCTCCGGCTGCGTTGGTGTCCACCGGGCCGCAGAGTCCACCGCACCCGGAGGGAAACGGCGGCTACGGGCACACCACTCGTACGGCGGACACGCCACGGCGCCTCCGCCCTGCCCCGCTGCGCCAGACTGACCGCCGAATGCCACAAATCCGGCGTAATGAAGGCGGTTGGCGATGGCCATTTCGATTTCGGTGGTGCTGCTCCTGGTGGTGCTGGCGGTGATCTTCCTGCGCAACGGCGGACTGAAGTTCTCCCACGCCCTGGTCTGCGCGCTGCTGGGCTTCTTCCTCGCGGGCACCAGCATGGCGCCGACGATCCACGAAGGCGTCGCGGCCACGGCCGAGGTCGTCAGCAGCCTGCAACCGTGACGTCCGAAGCACCGCGGAACCGGGCCGCGGAGCGGCGCCGACTCCGCTCCGGGGCCCGGTCCGCGTTCCGGTGACCGCCCCGGAGGTCGTGGGAGGTCACCGGCCCGAGTCCCCGCCCGAGCAACGCCGGCCCAGGACGGGGCCGCCCACGGGGAACCGGAAGCTCCCCGCGGTGAGCCGCCCAGTGAACCGGCCGCGACGTTGCGACGGGGTTGCGCACCCGCTCCTCAGTCCCCGGCCGTCACCCGACCGGACCAGCGAGCGCGCCCGGTGAGGGGGAGATCACAACGCATGCCGCGTCGATGCGCTTGCGCGCCGGCCCGGGCCTGGCGAGGGTGCTGGTGTGAGCCAACACTTTGACGTCCTCGTGCTGGGAGCGGGACCCGGCGGCTACACCGCCGCGGTGCGCAGCACGCAACTCGGCCTCTCGACCGCCGTCGTCGAGGAGCGCTACTGGGGCGGCATCTGCCTCAACGTCGGCTGCATCCCCTCCAAGGCGCTGCTGCGCAACGCCGAGATGGTGCAGTTCGTCACGGGGGAGGCGGCCGACTACGGCATCTCCACCGGCGGCCGGGTCACGGTGGACTACGGCCCCGCGTTCCAGCGCAGCCGCAAGGTCGCCGACGGGCGCGTCAAGGGCGTCCACTACCTGATGAAGAAGAACGCCATCACCCAGTTCGACGGCCGGGGAACGTTCGTCGACGACCACACCCTGACCGTCGCCCTCACGGACGGCGGCACCGAGACGGTGACCTTCGGCCACTGCATCGTCGCGACGGGCGCCAGCCCGCGGCTGCTGCCCGGCACCGCGCTGTCGGAGCGGGTGGTCACCTTCGAGAGCCAGATCCTCAGCGAGACGCTGCCGGGCAGCATCGTCATCGCCGGCGCGGGCGCCATCGGGGTCGAGTTCGCGTACGTCCTGCGCAGCTACGGCGTGGACGTGACGATCGTGGAGTTCCTCGACCGCCTCGTCCCGCTGGAGGACGAGGAGGTCTCCAAGGAACTGGCCAAGCACTACCGCAAGCTCGGCATCAAGGTCCTCACCGGCACGGCCGTGGAGGCGATCGACGACTCCGGCGAACGCGTGCGGGTCACCGTCGCCAAGGGCGGCGAGCGCCAGGTGCTGGAGGCCGACAAGGTGCTCCAGGCCATCGGCTTCGCGCCGAACGTCGCCGGCTACGGGCTGGAGAACACCGGCGTGCGGCTCACCGAGCGCGGCGCCGTCGACGTGGACGGCCGCTGCCGCACCAGCGTGCCGCACATCTACGCCATCGGCGACGTCACGGCGAAGCTGATGCTGGCGCACGCGGCGGAGTCCATGGGCGTGGTGGCCGCCGAGACCATCGCGGACACGGAGACCATGGAACTGGACTACGTGATGATCCCGCGGGCCACGTACTGCCAGCCGCAGATCGCCAGCTTCGGTTGGACCGAGGCGCAGGCCCGGGAGCGCGGCTTCGACGTCAAGGTGGCCAAGTTCCCCTTCACCGCCAATGGCAAGGCGCACGGTCTGGGGCACCCCGTCGGCTTCGTGAAGGTCATCAGCGACGACCGCTACGGGGAGATCCTGGGCGCCCATCTGATCGGCCCCGAAGTCACCGAACTGCTCCCGGAGTTGACGCTCGCCCAACAGTGGGACCTCACCGTCCACGAGGTGGCGCGCAACGTGCACGCCCACCCCACGCTCGGCGAAGCGGTCAAGGAAGCGATCCACGGCCTGGCCGGGCACATGATCAACATGTGATGCCGCAGCGGCGCCGCCAGGTGCCGCCCGTACGACGAGGGCCCGGTCGGCTCCGCCTTGACGGGGAGCCGACCGGGCCCTTGCACAGCCGTCGCGCCGTCTTACGGCGACGCCACCCAGCCACGGCTCCTGGCCATCGCGAGCACGCACGCGCGCACCTGCTTGATCTGCAGGGACGTCAGCGTGTCCGAGCAGCCGAGGAGCGCGTCCGTCAGCTCGACGCTGAAGTCGGCCGCGCTGTCGCCCTCGTGGTCGGACTCGCTGCGGAACGTGGCCGCCATGTCGTGGGAGCGCGACTCGGGGGCCGTCCGCGGGAGCTTGCGCGCGGTGGACTGGTGGATGAGCCGGATCTGGGACGCCTTGGGCCCCTTCTCGCCGTGCTCCAGGAAGAACTCCACGACGCTGCCGTCGTGGTAGAGGTACTTCTCGTCCACCAGGTCGTTCGCGTGCATGAACACGTCGTCGCCCCCGTCGTCGGGAGCGATGAACCCATATCCACGGATCTCGTCGAACCGCAGGACCTTGCCCTTCAGCAACACACCACACCTCCACCCAAAACAACGAACCAGCCGGTCCACCACCTCTCGGCGGACCCGTGCGGCCCACCCTACCCGGCACCCCTGGAGCCCGGGCAGCCGGTCGACCGCGGGCTCACCGGCCGCTGCCGACCCCCAGCGCCTCCTTGAGGAAGACCTTCACGTAGCGCGGGGTGCCCTCGGTGGTGATGACCTCGACGGCGGAGCGGACGCTGCGGTCGTCGACCGCCTCCCGCACGAGGGCGTCCGCGAGGTCCCGGCGCGAGGTGAACCAGCCGGGGTGCCGTGCGCGGCAGACGACGTAGTCCGTGGTCCGATCGGCGTCGAAGAGGCCGGAGGGGCGCACGATCGTCCAGTCCAGTTCGCAGGCGCGCACCAGGTCCTCCATCCGACCCGTGTCGTCGTACAGCGTGCGCCCCATCTTGAGCAGCAGCGGCACGATCACCTTGCGGAAGACGAGGGACTCCCCGGGGGCGTCCACGTAGTTGGCCCCGATGGAGCTGACGCACACCAGCCGTCGTACGCCGTGCGCCTCCATCGCCGCTATGACGTTCGCGGTGCCCTGTGAGTACAAGGTCACGGGCTCCTTGGTGTACGACGTGCCCACGGTGGAGATGACCGCGTCCTGACCGGCGACCGCGCGGCCCACCGCCGTTGCGTCCAGGACGTCAGCTCCCGTCACCCGCAGCCGCGCGTCGCTGAGCGGGAACGCCTCCGGCCGACGCGTCACGGCGGTCACTGAGTGGCCCTCGGCGAGCGCCTGTTGGGTCGCCAGGCGTCCGGTCGGTCCGTTGGCGCCGAAGATGACCAGCTTCACGGGTTCCTCCTGTGCGATGCGACGGGCGGGGCAGCGCGATCTGCACCCGTACGGCGATCGTGTCTCTAGAACATTGGTCTAGTGCTCGATCAATGTACCCCAACAACTGCGCGTGGGCGGTGCCGGATGTCGGCACCGCCCACGGACCGCCGAAGGAGCGCGACTCACCCCCGCCCGACGTACGGCATCGTCGTCGGCAGCACCGTCAGGAACTGCACGTTGGTGTCGAGCGGCATGGACGCCATCAGCAGCAGCGACTCGGTGAAGCGCGCCACCGGGATCGTCGCCTCCACCGCCCGCGACCCGTCCGCCTGCATCGCGGCCGGCTGTGGACTGCCGTCGACGGGCGTCACGTTGCCCACGTCGATCTGACCGCACGCGATCCGGTACGGACGGCCGTCCAGTGACAGGGCCCGGGTCAGACCGAGCACCGCGTGCTTGGCCGTGGTGTAGGCGATGGCGTGCGGACGCGGCGCATGGGCGGACGGCGCACCGTTGTTGATGATCCGGCCGCCCTGGGGCGACTGGTCGCGCATCGTGCGGAACGCCTCCTGCGCACAGAGGAAGGTGCCCGTGACGGTGGTGCCCATCACCCGGCTCCAGTCGGCGAAGTCCACCTCCGGGACCGGTCGGCGCGGCACCGCCGCACCCGCGTTGTTGAACAGCAGGTCCAGCCGGCCGAAGTGCGTCCGCACGGCCGCGAAGAGCGCCGTGACCTGCGCCGGATCGCTGATGTCGGTGGGCACCGCGATCACCCGGTCGGGGCCGGCGCCGGACAGCGCCACCGTCTCCGCCAGGGTCTCCTCGCGCCGTCCGGCCAGCGCCAGCGACCAGCCGTCGGCGAGCAGCGCGAGGGCCGCCGCCCGGCCCAGCCCGCTGCCGCCACCGGTGACCAGGCCGATCTTCGTGCGCTCCGGTGCCTGCTCGCTCATCGCTCGGCCATCCAGGCGCGCAGCATCCGACGGGCCAGCGGGCCCGGGGAGTCGACGTACGGCGAACGCCCGTGCAGAACCCGGCTGTTGCGGATCATCAGCAGATCGCCCGCCCCCAGGTGCAGCCCGAAGGCGATCTCCGGCCGGTACAGCACCTCGTCGAGGAAGTCGAGCGCGTCGAGCCGCCGCGCGTCGAGCTCCGCGGACGAACGCACCGTGCGCGTCTGGTAGTAGCAGCCGACCGTTCCGTCGTCCTGGGTGAACAGGATGGGGCTGACGACGATCTGCTCGCCCGCCCTCCCGGTCCGGTCGAACGTCCAGTCCTGCCGCAACAGCTCCAGCACGTCCGGCCGTTCGCGTTCGATGATGTCCTGCACGTGCCGAGCGCTGGCCAGCTTGGTGACGCCGCCGCCGTCCGCGGCCGGCTGGAGGCACAGCAGACACAGCAGGTCGCAGGTGTCGCAGTGGAAGCCGAGCGTGGTGGCCCCGTCGCCGTCGCGGTCCCGCAGCACGGTCCACAGGTCCCCGCGGGCGTTCTGCTCGATGGGGCTGCCGACGTCCGCGAGGAGGTACGTCAGGGCGGCGGTCAGCTCCGCATCGGACGCGTCGGGCGACATGAGGTTGCGTACGTTCACGAACCCCACGGCGTCCAGGCTGCTCTTGATGAACCCGCGCACGGCGGCGTGCGCCGCTGCGCCCGCGTCCCGGCGCTGCGCACTCGCGTCGGCCCACAGCAGCCGCCGGTCCTCGTCGGACACCGACGACGACCACACGCCCGGCGTGGACTCCAGGTACTCGCTGGTCCACCCGACGTCTCCGATGGTGGCTCCGGTCATGGTGCGATCACTCCTCTCACAGGTGGTGCAGGTGCACACGTGCGCGTGCCGGGGTGCCGGCTCACTCGGTCGCCGATGCGACGGCCGTCGACCACAGCGCGAGCGCCTCGTCGATCTGCTCGGCCGTGACGATCAGCGCCGGGATCATCCGGACGACGTTGCCGTGCACGCCGCAGGTCAACAACAGCAGCCCGCGCTCCGCGCAGGCCCGCTGGACACGCTGGGCGGTGGCGGCGTCGGGGGAGCCGTCGGGGTGCGCGAACTCGCTGGCGGCCATCAGCCCGAGCCCGCGCACGTCGACGACCGCGGGCGCGTCGGCCGCGGTCTTGCGCAGCCCGTCCAGCAGCCGGCGCCCCTGCTCGGCGGCGTTGGCCACCAGCCCCTCGTCACGGATGACGTCGAGCGTGGCGAGCGCCGCGGCACAGGCCACGGCGTTGCCCCCGTACGTACCGCCCTGCGAGCCCGGCCAGGCCCGGCTCATGAGCTCCGTCGGAGCGGCGATCGCGGACAGCGGGAAACCGCTGGCCAGGCCCTTCGCGGTGATCACCACGTCGGGGACGACATCGGGGGAGTGCTGGTACGCCCAGAACGCGCCCGTACGGCCGAAGCCCGTCTGGATCTCGTCGACCACCAGCAGCATGCCGTGCCGGTCGGCGCGCTCCCGCAGCCCCGCGAGGAAGCCGTCCGGCGCGGGAACGTAACCCCCCTCGCCCAGCACGGGTTCGACGAACAGCGCGGCCGTCTCGGCGGGGGAGCTGACGGTCGCCAGCACGTGGTCGAGCCCGCGCAGAGCGTGCTCGACGGCGGCGTCCTCGCTCAGCCCGAGCCGGAACGCGTTCGGGAAGGGGGCCACCGCGACGCCGGGCATCAGCGGGCCGATCCCGGCGCGGAACCGGGTGCCGGCGGTGGTCAGCGCCGCCGCCCCCATGGTCCGTCCGTGGAAGGACCCGTCGAAGACGATGACGTTCTGCCGGCCGGTGGCCTGCCGGGCGAGCCGGAGTGCCGCCTCCACCGCCTCGCTGCCCGAGTTCACGTAGAACAGCGAGTCCAGTGCGGCGGGCAGCACCTCGCCGAGGCGGTCGGTGAGGGTGAGCAACTGGTCGTGCAGCACGGTCGTGTACTGCCCGTGGATCAGCCGCCCGGCCTGCTGCTGCACGGCCTCGACGATCCGGGGGTGGCAGTGGCCGGTGCTGGTCACGCCGACGCCGGCGGTGAAGTCCAGATAGCGACGGTCGTCGGCGTCGTAGAGGTACATCCCCGCACCACGGGTGGCGAGCACCGGCGTGGCCTGCTTGAGCACCGGGGAGAGCTTGGGCATGAATTCACTTCCTGACTTCTTCAAGGGAGCAGGGTGTTTCAGTGGGCTCGGTGGTCTTCGGGCTTTCGGGAGCTTCGGGCTTTCGTGACCTTCGAAGGCTGCGAGGTCTTCGAGGGCTTCAGGTGGAGGAGGGGACCGAGGCCGGGAGGAAGCCGACGTCCGTCGCCCACGACAGCGCGGCCGACCACCACTCGGCGCTCGGTTCGACGAACCGCACCCCGAGCCGGTCGAGCACGCCTTGGGTCCAGGCGCTGTCGACGACGACCCGACGGTCTTCGAGTTGGGACCAGGTCGAGGCGAGCCCGGCCATCGCCGGGTGGTGCTGCTCGGCCCGCGCCAGTGCCGCGGCGAAGGCCGCGTCGTCCACCAGCCGGATCGGATAGCCGTGCCGGACCATCCACCGCACCAGGTCGTCGTGGGCCACCGAGTGCGGCGTCTCGACGTGGTGGACGCCCGGCGCCGCGTACGGATGCGTCGCGATCGCCGCGATGCCCGCGGCCACCGTGTCCACGTGCGAGAACTCGAACGTGGTCGACGGCCGGCTGGGCGCCGCACCGGCCAGCACGTACCCGCGGACGGTCTGATAGATCCGGTTGTCCCCGACGTTGCGCTGGAAGGCGCCGGTGCGGCTGTGGGCCGCGATGTGACCGCTGCGGTGCACGAAGACCTGACGGCCCGTCGCCGCCCAGGCACGTACGGTCTCCTCGGCCCGGAACTTCACCCGCTCGTACGGGGTGCGGAAGCCCTGCCCGATGTGGAGGTCGGCCTCGCTGAACCGGCGCGCGACGCCCTCCACGCCGCCCGAAACGGCCAGCGTGGAGACGTGGTGCAGGGCGGCGCCCGCGGTGTGGGCGTCGATCCAGTCGAGCAGCCGGCGCACCCCGGCGTTGTTGGTCCGCTCCAACTCGACGGGCGAGGCCACCAGCCGTACGTCCGCGGCGGCGTGCACCACGACCCGGGCGGTACGGGCCCGGGCGAGCCCGGCCGGGGAGAGGCCGAGGCCCTCGGCGGTGATGTCGCCGGCGACCACGTCCGCCAACGCCCCCACGTCGAGCCGGCGCACCGCGGCCGCGTCGCTCTCCCCGCGGACCAGGCACGTCACCCGCGCACCGCGCTCCACCAACGCGCCGAGCACGTGCCCACCGAGATATCCGGTCGCGCCGGTCAGCAACACCGGCAGCGGCTCGCGCGCCACCCGCCACTCGCCGCGCACGGTCGGGGTGCCGGCGTGCAGCAGCTGACCGGAGGTCGACACCTCCGCCCGGACGTACCGCGCGGGCGCGGCGTCAGCGGCGGCGGCCACCGCACGGGAGAACGCGGCGAAGATCCGCTCCGCACTGTCGTGGGAGAGCCGCGGCCAGGCGTACACCAGGTCCGTCACCAGCCGGTTCGCCACGATCCTGGCGGTGAGACGGAGCCGGTAGAGCGAGTCCCCGCTCGGGCAGCGGGCCGCTCCCGCCTGCTCTTCCGCGACCGTCCACTCCAAGGACGGCTCGTCCGGCAGCCGGAAGGTCCCCAGGAAGTTGAAGCCCGCCTCGGGCCGCACCCCTTCGACGTCCATCGGCATCTCGGGGGCCTCGCGCACCAGGTCCTCGACGTCCGCGATCCGCAGCGGGCCGTCCGTCGCGTCGACGCCCAGCCACTTGACGGCGGTGAACCAGCCGACCGTGTCCAGGTACTGCCCCTCGTCACCGCTCAGCTCCCGGCCGTGGGTCTCCACCTCCACTCCGAGGCGCGCCTCGCCGCTCCACTCCGACACGGCTTCGGCGAACGCCGAGAGCAGCAGGGCCTCCAACCCCTGGGCCCGGCCGTGCCGTTCCACCAGCCGGCCCGTCGCCGCCTCGTCCAGCGACCACACGAGGGTCGCCGGCTCGGTGCCGCCGGTGGCGTCGTCCACCGGCAGCCGGGGCGCGACCGCCGGGTGCTCGACGGCGGCCGACGGCGCCCCGGCGGCCCAGGCGTAGAAGTCCGCCGTCGGCGGCAGGTCGGGGCCCTTGCCGAGGAGCGCGGCCCGGTAGGCGACGGCCAGGTCGTCCAGGAGGATCCGCCAAGACAGTCCGTCGACGACGAGGTGGTGCGCGACCAGCGCCAAACGGTCGTCCACCCCGGGCGCACCGGAGAACAGGTGCACCCGCAACAGGCGCCCGGCCTCCGGATCGAGACTGCGGTGCAGCTCGGTGCAGATCGCCCCGACCGCCTCCGCCGGTCCGTCGTCGGCGGCCAGCCGGGAGTGGCTGACCGGGTCGAGCTCGTCCACCGGCCGCAACCGCCCGGGCCCGTCCTGCCCGAGCGGGCGGCGCAGCGCGGTGTGCCGCTCCAGCACGGCCGTGACCGCCGTCGACAGCGCCCGGGCGTCCACGCGCCGCCGGCAGCGCAACACCACCGACTGGTTCCAGTGCCGCGGGTCGTCCACCGGCTGCCGCAGCAACCATCGCTGCGCGGGCGCGAGCTGACGGAGTTCCGTGGCCGGGTCCGCCCGCGGCCGGGGGCAGCGGCTGGAGGAGGCGGCCACCGACGCCAGCCCCGCCGGCGTCGGGTGCTCGTAGAAGTCCTCGAACGCGACCCGGTGGCCGCGGCGCCGCAGGAACGCGATCGTGCGCATCGCCAGGATGGAGTCCCCGCCCAGACTCAACACGTCGGCGTGCGGATCCACCAGCGAAAGACCGAGCGCGTCCGCCCACAGCTCGCCGATGGCGTGCGCCAGCGGCGACGTTGAGCGGTCCGCCGACTCCTCGGGGGCGGTGGACTCGCGCCGCGCGGTGCGGGCCCGCGACTCGATCAGCTCGGACACCGCGGCGCCCAGGCGCTCCCGGTCCAGCTTGCCGTTGGCGCCGATCGGGAAGTCGGGCAGCGCCAGGATCGGCTGCGGCACCGAATAGCTCGGCAACCGGTCGTGCAGATGACCGGTGAGCGCCGTGAGCGCGTCTCCCTCGTCGCGCGCGCCCGCGAGGCGTACGGCGGCCAGCAGCTGACTGCCCGCCGGAGTGGCCCGTACGATCACCGCGCACTGCGCGACCCCCGGGAACTCCTCGATGGCGCGCTCGATCTCGACCGGGTCGACCCGGAAGCCGCGGACCTTGACCTGACGGTCCGAGCGCCCGACGAAGACGAGGTTCCCGTCCGGCCGGCGCCGGCACACGTCACCCGTGCGGTACGTCAACCGCCCCCGGCGGCGGACGAAGCGCAGCGCCGTCTCGTCGGGACGCCCGAAGTAGCCGGCGCTCACCCCCTGCCCGCCGATGTACAGCTCGCCCTCCGTGCCCTCGGGGACGAACCGCAACTCGACGTCGCCGATCGCGGTCCCGATGGGCACGGTCGGCTCGTCCGCGGGCAGGTCGGCCACCGACGAGGCGAGGAAGCAGGTGGCGCCCACCGTGGTCTCCGTCGGCCCGTAGTGGTTGACCACCCGGGCGGCGACCCCGTCCTGGAGGAGGCCGGCGGCGAGCGCCCGGGGCAGCGCCTCGCCGCCGAGGACGACCGTGCCGAGGGCGGGCGCATTCGCCGGCCGACCTGCCAGCAGCGCCGTGAGGTGGGACGGCGTGGTCTTGAGCACGGACACCCCCGCGGTGCGCACCGCGGTCCAGAACGCCTCGGGGTCGCGGGTCCGAGCGTCGGGGACGACGTGCACCTCGCCCGCGGTCGCCAGCGCCAGCAACCAGGAGGTGTGCCCGAGGTCGGCGGCGAGGGTGGTGACGTGCGCGACGCAGGGCGCGTCCGCTTCGGTGAAGCCCAGCCGGTCGCGCAGCGCCAGCGCGTAGTGCACGGCGTTGGCGTGGGTGACCGCGACGGCCTTCGGCTCTCCGCTGGACCCGGAGGTGAACGACAGGTACGCGATGTCCTCCGGCGCACATCGCGGGGCCTGTGACGGCACGTCGAACCCCGTCCGGTCGGCCGGGTCGGTCGGGTCCGTCGGGGCGGTCCGTGCTGCGTCGGCGGCGAGCGCGTCGACGTCGACGTACTCGCTCTCGTACGGCTCGGGGGCGCGTACGTCCGGTGCGCTCGTCAGGGCGCGGCCCACCGCGACGGAGTCGAGTCGACGGCGCACGTCGCGGGGGCTCCACCCGGGGTCGACGAGCACGGCCGTGGCGCCCGAGCGCAGCACGCCGTGGAGCAGGACGCACATCCGGGCGTCCCGCGGGCCGAGCAGCGCCACCCGGTCGCCGCGGCCGGTCCCGAGTGCGGCGAGGCGGGCCGCGACCCGGTCGACCAGGGCGAGCAGCAGACGGTGGTCGAAGGAGCGGACCCCGTCGCTGAGGGCCGGGCGCTGCGGAGCGCCCAGGCAGTTGCGTACGAGCAGGTCGGGCAGGGACGAACATGCGGCTGGCGCTGATGTAGCAGATGTGGCGGGTGTGGCTGGTGTCATGTGCGTTGGCCTCCGGTGGTGGCTTGCGACGCGCCGTCGCCCGCGGCCGGGTGCGCGAGCGGAGAGGGGTCACCGGCGATGAAGACCGTCAGCCCGCCCGCTTCGGCCAGCCGCCCCGAGAGTTCCCAGGCGAGCAGCCGGTGCAGCCCGTCGAGGTGGTACGGGGCCGCGTCGGCGGGGAGGTCCGCGTAGTCGCCGTGCGGCAGCGCGCGGACGCTGAGGTAGACGGAGGTGAACGGGCCGGTGCGGAAGCGGTCCAGCTTGGCCTGACAGACCGGGTTGGCGGCGGCGAACTCCGCCGGGTGCGCCCGCAGCAGGTCCGCGGCCTGACCGATCGTGCGGCCGGAGCGCGGCACGAGTTCGCGCTCCCCGCCTTCGCTCAGGTGCCACGGCAGCATCACGGTGCGCAGTTCCTCGTGGCGCAGCCGGACCTTCGACCAGCCGCCGAAGGTCCGGTCGGCCAGCAGGAGCGCGTCCACGGCGTCCTGGTTGGTGTTGGCCTCGTGGTCGCGGGCGACGGGGTGGTCGCGGTCGAAGTCGGCGCGCACCTCGTCGAAGGCGACCGCGGTGAGGATCTCCATCAGGGCTCCCGCCTCCTCACGCCGATCGGGCGTACTCGGTGAAGTGCCGCTCCGCGAACAGCTCCGGCCACCGTCCGCCGTCGAGTTCGAGGGCGCGGGCCGTGGCGAGCATGTGCCGCCAGTACGGCTTCACGGGCCGCCAGCGGGCCCCCGTGTGGCAGTAGGACGCGTCGACGAAGTAGCGGGTGGTGGCGCCCGGCGGGTTCGGGGCGGCTCTGCGGGCGTGCAGCAGCCGCGAGTTGACCAGCACGGTCGAGCCGGGCGGCAGTCGGTCGATGACCGTCTCACCGGGGAGTTCGGCGGTGCCGAGATCGGCGTACGAGGCCCGGGCCCGCAACTCGCCGCGGTGCGAGCCGGGCAGCACGGTGAGGTTGCCGATGGTGCCGTCGAGCCCGCCGAGGTAGTGCAGCGCGTGCACCATCAGCAAGCCCGGGTCGCCGGTGTCGTTGGGTTCGTAGTCGTGGTGCCACGGCTTGCCCGGCGCCCCGGGGTCGTGCCGGGCGCTGTGCAGGTGGTGGAAGACGAACGGCGCCCCCATCAGATCGGACACGGCCTGCAACAGCGGCTCGTGGGTGAGGAGTTCGCCGTGCGCCGGCAACTCCAGCTCCATGGTGGGCGGATCGTCGTCGGGGCCCGGATCGACGCAGGCGGCTATGGAGCGGGTGCGCAGCCCCGCGTCGATCCAGTGGTCCACCTCGGGGACGAGTCGCTCGACGAGGGACTCGGGCAAGAGACCGGGTAGGACGAGATAGCCGTCGTCGGCGAATTGCGCACGCTGTGCCGAGACAGTGCCGTTGCCCTCGAAAGATAATGGCATCCGACCCTCACACCTCTCCATGAACGGGAATGACTCGTTGAACGCAGGGCTTCGCCCTTTGACGTACTTTTGGAAAGACCGTGGTTGACTCGACGTCAGTGGGAATTCATGGGGTGTTTACCCGTCGTCGACCTGGCCCGCGGCACGGCCGGCGGGTGCCCCCTGGCGGCGTCGGTGGATTCGGCCCTGCCGAGCGGGGAGAACCGGGTCCCGAGCCATACGAAGAACTGGACGGCGGCAATGACCCCGAAGAGGACGGCGGGGCCGAACTCGACGACCAGCCAACTGCCGACCAGCGCGCTGACGGGGATGGCGGCGAAGGGAATGGCGCGCTGGAGCCCGACCACCCGGCCCAGGAACTCGTTGTCCACCGCGGCTTGTCGATAGGTCCGCCAGGGCACGATGAAGACCGAGGTCGTCACCCCGACCACGAACCAGCAAGCGGTGAGCGTCCCGACTCCGGGCCACAGTGCCGGCAGCGCGAGGGCGAGCGCCTTGACCGCCATGCCGCCGGCCATCAGCGCACCGGGCGAGAACCTGCGCAGCAGGGCGGGCGCCGCGACGGCCCCCAGCACGGCGCCGAGCCCCAGTGCGGCGGAGACCACCGCGAGGGACGCGGGCACGTCGCCGTCCGGCCCGGCCACGATGTAGACGAGGTTGGCCGCGGCGGCGGGGAAGGTGAAGTTGCTCAGGGTGAGCAGGACCGTGGCCCACAGCATCGAGCGGTCGGTCTTGATCAGCCGCAGTGCTGCCAGGGAGTCGGGCACCAGCGAACGGCACGCGGTCCTGAGCGACGCCAGCAGTCGGGGCCCGGCCGCGGTGACGCTGGTGGCGCTGACGAGGAGGGCGGCCAGGGTGAACGAGGTCGCGTTGGTGAAGCTCGCCACGGTCGGTCCGAGCAGCGTGACGACCGCGACGCCCGCCACCGGGCCCAGCATGGCGAGGGTGCCGTCGGCGCTCTGCACCCAGGCGTTCATCGAGGCGCGTCGCTCCGCGGCGACGCGCTCGGTGATGAGTGCTTGGAAGGCGGGGAAGGAGAAAGGTCTGACGCAGCCCAAGAGGAAGGCCGCCACCATCACCAGCCAGGCGGGCGGATCGGTCAGGCACAGGATTCCGACGCCGGTCACCAACAGGGCCGAGACCACGTCGCACGCGATCATCAACTTCCGCCGGTCGGACCGGTCGGCCACCACCCCGCTGAACAGCCCGATGACCACGAACGGGATGAACTCGACCGCGTAGGTCAGCGCCGTCGAGACCGCGGAGCCGGTCAGTTGCAGCACCAGCACCGGCAAGGCGAACCGGAATATCCAGTCACCGGTGTTGGACACCATGAAAGCGGCACGTAATAAGCGCTCGTCCCGCCGCTGGAAATCATCTTCCGGAGCCCGTATTCGACGTCTCTTACGGGCGCTGCGGGACGGGCGCGTAACTCGCATTGCTCGTCGCAGGACATGAACAGCGACCACGGACCCTCCCTCGTTCAAAAGGCGAGAATGCATGCGGTGGTGCGCACGGAAAGCGGTGTGCGTACCTGCTGTGCTTGGAGTCTTGCTCGGTTCGACCTCAGATAAGCACAGGTGGCTCGGGATCCACCATCCCCCATCCCAACTTTTGAGCCATTTCATCATGTGCAACGCGAGGCAATTGCTCACTCGGGATGGCGGGTGAAAATACCCGGGTCAGGGCGGTTGGACAAGCCGTTGACGGTGCGCCCTCCCGAAGGTAGGGTCGGCTCCGCTTAGGCGAAATTTCCTTGCTATAGCCATGCCTTGACAAGGTCGACGGGCGGGCATGGGCCCATGAAATTACCCACCAGTTATCAAGTGGGCTTGAGTGTGCTTGTGACGCTCTCGCCGCTGGCTTTCGCTAAGCCTTCCGGCGCACTCGTTGCACGGTCCGCACCCCCGGGGTGGGAACCGGCCGCCGCCCGCCTGGCCGAAATCGTACGCACCCCTGACCTCGCCCGTACCCTGCCCGCAGCCCGAGCCCGCCCTCAACCGGGGGCGTCCGGTACGTCCGGGGCGTGCTCAGGGCGGGGTTCGCACGACCGCCCCGCCCTGAGGACGCCCCGATCCGTCAGGGGCGGTGGCGGTGACGCCGGGCCGCGAGCGCCGCGAGGTCCCGACAGAACGCGCCGAAGTCGAGCCCGGCTGCCGCGACCCCCATCGGATACGTGCTGGTCAGCGTCATCCCCGGGGCGACATTGGTCTCCAGGACCACCACCTCGCCGGCGTCCGTGACGATGGCGTCGCTGCGGGACAGGTCCCGCAGCCCCAACGCCCGGTGCGCGGCGACCGCGACCCGGGCGGCCTCCCGGGCCACCTCGCCGGGGATCCGGGCCGGCCGGTGGAACTCGACCGCGCCGGGCGTGTAGCGGGCGGCGTAGTCGTACAGGCCGTCCGCCACGATCTCCACGGCCGGCAGCGCGAACGGGCCGTCGCCCAGGTCGGCCACGCCGACCGCGATCTCCGTGCCCGCCACCAGCCGCTCCACCAACGCCTCGTCGTGGTAGGCGAAGCAGGACATCAGGGCCTCCGGCAGCCGCTCGGCCGCTTCGACGCGACTGACGCCGAACGCCGAGCCGCCCGCCCGCGGCTTCACGAACAGCGGCAACCCCAGCCGCTGCACCATCCGCGAGGTCAACTCGGCCGCGCCCAGATCGTGGAACGCCTCCTTCGGCAGCGTCACGGACGCGGGAGTCGCCAGACCCGCCCGGGCGAGCACGCCCTTGGCGACCGTCTTGTCGAAGGCGGCCCGGCACGCCTCCGGCCGCGCCCCCACGTAAGGGTTGCCCGCCAGCTCCAGCACCTCCTTGATCGTGCCGTCCTCGCCGGCCGCGCCGTGCAGCACCGGGAAGACCACCGCGTACGGATCGTCGGCCAGCGCCGGCAGCAGATCCGCCCCCACGTCCCGCAGGTCCACTTCCACCCCGACCCGGCGCAGCACGTCGGCCAACTCCGCACCGGACTTCTGCGACACCTCGCGCTCGGGCGACAGCCCACCCGCGATGACGACGACCCTCAGATCGCTCATGCTCCCTCGATCTCCTCGTACTCGACCACGGCCGTCAGCCGCCGAAGGTGTCCCGCAGCCGCAGTTCGGCGGTGATCACGTCGGCCAGCCTGCGCACCCCGTCCCGGATCCGCTCCGGCGGCGGGAAACAGTAGGACAGCCGCATCTCCCTGCGCCCGCCCCCGTCCGCGTAGAAGCCCGTGCCGGGCACGTACGCCACCCGGGACTGGATCGCCCGCGGCAGCATCGCCTTGGAGTCCAAGCCCTCCGGGAGCGTCACCCACACGAAGAACCCGCCGCCCGGCCGCGTCCATGACACCCCGTCGGGCATGTGCTGCTCCAGCGCCCCGAGCATCGTGTCGCGCCGCTCCCGGTACATCTCCCGGTACTCCTTGAGCTGCGTCCGCCACGGCTGGGTGCGCAGATAACGGTCCACGGCCAACTGGTTGAAGACCGAGTGGGACAGCATCGCGCTCTCCGCCGCGAGCACCAGCTTGTCCCGCACCGCGGCCGGCGCCAGCGCCCAGCCCACCCGCAGCCCCGGGGCGAGGGTCTTCGAGAAGGACCCCAGGTACACCACGTCCCCCGGGGCGTCGGCCCGCAGCGCCCGCATCGGCTCCCCGCGGTCCAGGTGCAGCAGCCCGTACGGATTGTCCTCCAGGACCAGCACCCCGGCGCGCCGGCACACCTCCAACACCTGCGGCCTGCGCCGTTCGCTGAGGGTCACGCCCGCCGGGTTCTGGAAGGTGGGGACGGTGTAGAACAACTTCGCCGGCCGCCCCGCGCGCGCCAGCCGGGCGAACGCCTCCGCCAGCGCCTGCGGGTCCACGCCGTCCTCGTCCATCGCCACCTGCACCACGTCCGCCTGGTACGCGGCGAAGACCCCGATGGCCGTGACGTACGTGGGCGCCTCGGTGACCACGGTGTCCCCGGGGTCGACGAACACCCGCGTCACCAGGTCCAGCGCCTGCTGCGACCCCACGGTCACCACCACGTCGTCCGGGCGCGCGTCGATGCCCTCCGCCGCCATGACCTGGCAGATCGTCTCCCGCAGCCCCGGGTCGCCCTGCGCCGAGCCGTACTGGAGCGCCACCGCCCCCCGCTCGGTCACCAGCTCCGCCATCAGCGCCGCCACCGAGTCCATCGGCAGCGCGCTCACGTTCGGCATGCCGCCCGCGAGCGACACCACCTCGGGCCGGGAAGCGACCGCGAACAACGCCCGCACCTCGGACGCGACCATCCCCGCCGCGCGTTGCGCGTAGTGGCCGAGCCAAGGGTCGATCCGCGAGCCCTGCCGGGCCGATTCGTCAGACTGCATCGGGCGCGCTCCTGTCCGTCACGGTCCAAGGCCACCGACCCTACCCAGTCGCCGCGCTCCCGTCCGGGCGATTGTTTCCGGGACGCGCTTTGCGCAGGACGGATGAACCTCGTCGGGCAAAGGGGTCACGCACCGGGGACTCGCCGGCGGGGCGGGTAGCGATGTTGCGTCCCGTCGGCCGCCCCCGGCTCAAGTTCCGTGAACCAGACCCGGAGATCCGTATGTCCACCGACGCCAACGCGCACTACTGCCCCTTCGACTACGCCGAGGCGCTGGATTTCGATCCGATGCTGAGACGGTTCCTGGACGAGGAGCCGGTCGCCCGGATCAAACTCCCCTACGGGGAGGGCGAGGCATGGCTCGTCACCCGCTACGACGACGTGCGGACCGTGACGACCGACCGACGCTTCAGCCGCCACGCCGTCATCGGCCGGGACTTCCCCCGGATGACTCCCGAGCCCATCGTCCAGGACGAGGCGATCAACGTCATGGACCCGCCGGCCAGCAGCAGACTGCGCAGCCTGGTGTCCAAGGGCTTCGCCCCGGACCAGATCGACCGCATGCGCCCGCACATCCAACGCGCCGTGGACCAGCTCCTGGACCGGATGGCCGAGGAGCGGGCGGAAGCCGACCTGATGACGCACCTGGCCCACCCGCTGCCGCTGATCACCATCTGCGAGGTCCTGGAGATCCCCCAGGGCGACAAGGACCAACTGCGCGCCCACGCCCGCACCATGATGAACGTCACCGCGGAGAACCGGCCCAACGCCGTACGGGCCAAGGCCGACCTGCGCGCCTACTTCACCGACCTGACGGCGCGCCGCCGGGCGGACCCCGGCGACGACCTGATCAGCGTGCTGGCGACCGCCCGCGACGGCGACGAGCTCCTGGACGACAAGGAGCTGACGGTGATGGCGATGGTGCTGCTGATCACCGGTCAGGACACCACCACGTACGAGCTGGGGAACCTCTCCTACACCCTGCTCACCAGGCCCGAAGCCCGCGCAGCGCTCCAGCAGAGCCCGGAGAAGCTCTCCCAGACCATCAACGAGCTGCTGCGCTACATCCCGTTCCGCAAGGGCGTCGGAATCCCCCGGGTGGCCACCGAGGACGTGGAGCTGAGCGGAGTGACGATCCCCGCGGGCGACATCGTGCACGTGTCGTACCTGACCGCGAACCGCGACGGGCTCAAGTTCGACCGCCCCGACGAGCTCGACTTCGACCGCACCACCCCCTCGCACATGACCTTCGGCTGGGGCGCCCACCACTGCCTGGGCGCACCGCTCGCGCAGGCCGAGATCGAGACCGCGTTCAAGTCGCTGCTGGAGCGGTTCCCGGACATCGAGCTGACGAAGCCCGCCGAAGAAGTGGAGTGGAACACCACCTCGATCTGGCGCTATCCGCTGGGGCTGCCCGTCACCTGGTGAGCGGAAGGGGCACCCCGGGCCGGTCGGCCGGGGAAGCGGGGCGTGGGGGCTGGGGCGCCGGACCGAAGTGCGGTCGTCACCTGCCTGGCGTAAATTGAGTGAGCGGCAAACGCCCTCGCCGCGCGCCCGGTGAAACCGGTCGCGACGGCCCACACCCCATCCCGGCGGCCGGAACGCCGCGTTCGTCACGGGAAGCCCCACGGCTTCCCGTCTGTTACGGCCGCTGCCGGGCGGTGCACTTCCGACCCCCGGGTCACGGCTCTACGTGGGGCCCACCTCCGCTAGGAGAAGATCCCATGGCAGTACTGTGCAAACCGGCCATAGCAGTGCCCGAGCACGTCATCACCAACGAGGAAACCCTGGAGCTCGCTCGGCAGCTGCACGGCGACCACCCACAACTGGGGCTCGTCCTCCGGCTGATCGAGCACACCGGAGTGCGCAAGCGACACCTGATCCAGCCCATCGACGAGGTGCTGAAGCACCCGGGGCTGGACTCGCGCAGCGTCCTCTACGAAGCGGAGTCGAAGGCGCGAGTGCCGGCCGTCGTGGACCGGGCACTGACACAGGCGAACGTCGCACCGGACGAGATCGACCTGATCATCTACGTCTCCTGCACCGGCTTCATGATGCCGTCCCTCACCGCGTGGCTCATCAACAAGATGGGCTTCCGCACGGACACCCGGCAGCTCCCGATCGCCCAACTCGGCTGCGCGGCCGGCGGTGCGGCGGTGAACCGCGCCCACGACTTCTGCACCGCCTACCCGGACTCCAACGTCCTCATCGTGGCCTGCGAGTTCTGCTCGCTGTGCTACCAGCCCATCGACATGGGCGTCGGATCCCTGCTGTCCAACGGCCTGTTCGGGGACGGGATCGCCGCCGCGGTGGTCCGCGGCGGAGACCGCGGCACCGGGATGCGCCTGGAGCGCAACAGCTCGTACCTCATCCCGAACACCGAGGAGTGGATCTCCTACGCGGTGCGCTCCACCGGCTTCCACTTCCAGCTCGACAAACGGGTCCCCGGCACCATGGAGCCGCTCAGCCCCGCGCTGCGCACCCTCGCCGACGACCACCAGTGGAACGCCAGCAAGCTGGACTTCTACATCATCCACGCCGGCGGACCGCGCATCCTCGACGACCTGTGCCGCTTCCTGGACGTGCCGCCCGGGGCGTTCCGACACAGCCGTGCCACGCTCACCGAGTACGGCAACATCGCCAGCGCCGTCGTCCTCGACGCCCTGTCCCGGCTCTTCGACGAACAGTCGGCGCTCGACGGACACCAAGGCATGCTCGCGGGCTTCGGCCCCGGCATCACCGCCGAGATGTCCCTGGGCACCTGGGCGGCGCCGGACTCCTGACCCGGGTCCGCGATCGTTCGTCCGATCGGCCGACCTCCCCTGGCCCACCGGAGTGGGTGGCGCGGCGCACCGCCGCGGATGCCGGGGGAGGGCGCCGCCGCGTGTTTGCATCGGCCGCGGAGGTGGCAAGCGATGGGCGCGGACAGCCAGCAGGACGTACGGGTCACCAGGGAAGCACGGGACGGACGGGGCACACGGGTACGGCCCGCGGTGCCGCGGAGGCAACTCCTGGCGGCGGCCGCGGCAGTGCCCGCGCTGGTCGGCACGGCAGGCCCGGCGGTCGCCACCGACCAGGGGCACGCCGCGGAGGCCGCCACCCCGGTGCCCACCACCGACGCCGACTGGACGGCCGTCGCCCGGGCACTGGGACGCACGGGCGAGATGGTCCGCGGCCTCCAGTACCACGTGGCCTTCCCCCGCAGCGATCTGCGCGTGGTCTCGCACGGAGTCGCCGTCACCCCGGGACTCGCCCTCGGCTCCCACGTGTCCTTCGTGCGCTACAGCGACGGCACCACCATGCTGATGGGTGACCTCGTCGTCGCCGAGAGCGAGCTCCAGCGGGTCAGCGACGTGCTCCAGGCCCGGGGCATCGCACAGACCGCCATCCACAAGCACCTGCTGGCGCAGACCCCCGACGTGTGGTGGACCCACGTCTGCGCACACGGCACGGACGCCGTCGCCATCGCCCGGGACCTGCGTGCGGCGCTCGACCGCACCGCCACCCCGCCGCCCCGACCGACGCCCCCGGCCGAACCCCTCGACCTGGACACCGCCGGCATCGACGCGGCGCTCGGCACCAAGGGCGTCAGCAACGGCGAGGTGTACACCTGCCTCTTCTTGCGCCGCGAGACCGTCACCAACGACGGACACCCCCTGCCCCCGGGCCTCGGCGCCACCGCCGCCTTCAACTTCCAGCCCCTGGGCGGTGGCCGGGCCGCCCTCAACGGCGACCTCGTCATGGTCGCCGACGAAGTGCAAAAGGCGCTCACCGCGCTGCGCCGGGGCGGAATCGACCTCGTCGAACTCCACAACCACGGCCTGACCGACGAACCCCGTCTCTTCTTCACCCACGTGTGGGCCGTGGACGACGCCGTGCGGCTCGCGAAGGCGCTGCGCCCGGCGGTGGCCGCCACCAACGTCAAGCCCGGCCCCTGACGCGAAGGGCCCGCCGACCCCGGCGGGCCACCGCGTTTGGACCGCACTGCCCGGGGCACTCGTAGCGGGCCGGGCGCCCCGTGCCGGGGCGACTCTCCGTGACCGACGGTCGGAACCGGCGCCAGGGAGGAGCGGACGATGGGTAACGAGGAACTGGTGGAACTGGGCCAGCAGCTACGGGTCGACGCAGTCCGCGCGGCCGCCGCGGCGGGGTCGGGGCACCCGACGTCCTCGATGTCGGCCGCCGACCTCGCCGCCGTGCTCCTCGCCCGTCACCTGCGCTACGACTTCGACCGGCCCGACCACCCGGGCAACGACCGGTTGATCCTCTCCAAGGGGCACGCGTCACCGCTGCTGTACGCCCTCTACCGGGCCGCCGGCGTCATCGACGAGGGCGAACTGCTCACCTTCCGTCACGACGGCAGCCCCCTCGAAGGCCACCCCACCCCACGGCTGCCGTGGGTGGACGTCGCCACCGGCTCCCTGGGCCAGGGCCTTCCCGTCGGCGTCGGCATGGCGCTCGCCGGCAAGCGGCTCGACCAGGTCCCCTACCGGACGTGGGTGCTGTGCGGGGACAGCGAGATGGCCGAGGGGTCCGTCTGGGAGGCCGCCGAGCACGCCGCGTACGAACACCTCGACAACCTGACCCTCGTCGTCGACGTCAACCGGCTCGGCCAGCGCGGACCCACCCGCGAGGAGTGGGACCTCGAAGCGCACGCCCGCAAGTTCCGCGCCTTCGGCTGGCACACCGTGGAGATCGACGGCCACGACGTCGCCGCGATCGACGCGGCCTACCAGGAGGCCGCCGGCGTGACCGACCGGCCCACGGCGGTCGTCGCCCGCACCCACAAGGGCCGCGGGGTCGCCGAGGTGGAGGACCGGGAGGGCTTCCACGGCAAACCGCTGCCGCACCCCGAAGAGGCGATCGCGGAGCTGGGCGGGGTGCGTTCGGCGCGGGTCGCCGTCGCGCAGCCGGCACCCGTCACCACCCGGCCCGCGATCCCCCTGGGCGACGTCGACCCGCCCCGCTACCACGTGGGCGAGCAGGTCGCCACCCGGGACGCCTTCGGCGCCGCCCTGGCCGCGCTCGGTTCGGCACGCGGCGACGTCGTCGCACTCGACGGCGAGGTCGGCGACTCCACGCGCGCACAGGACTTCGCCCGCGCCCACCCCGAGCGCTACTTCGAGTGCTACATCGCCGAACAGCAACTCGTGGCCGCCGCCGTCGGCATGCGGGCCCGCGGGTACCTGCCGTTCGCCGCGACGTTCGCCGCCTTCCTCACCCGGGCGCACGACTTCATCAGGATGGCCGCCGTCAGCGAGGCCGGCATCCAGCTCTGCGGATCGCACGCAGGCGTCGCCATCGGCCAGGACGGACCCTCGCAGATGGGCCTGGAGGACCTGGCCATGATGCGGGCCGTGCACGGATCCACCGTCCTCTACCCCTGCGACGCCAACCAGGCCGCACGGCTGGTCGGACAGATGGCCCAACTGCCGGGCATCGGGTACCTGCGCACCAGCCGCGGCGCCACCGAAGTCCTGTACGGGCCGGACGACGAGTTCCCCGTCGGCGGCAGCCGGGTGCTGCGCGCCGGTGACCGCGACCGGGTCACCGTCGTCGCCGCCGGAGTCACCGTCCACGAGGCGCTGCGCGCCGCCGACGCCCTCGCCGCCGCCGACGTCGGGGTCCGGGTGATCGACCTGTACTCCGTCAAACCGGTCGACACCGCGACCCTGCAACGCGCCGCCGACGACACCGGCTGCCTGCTGACCGTCGAGGACCACCATCCGGAGGGCGGCATCGGGGACGCCGTCGCCGAGGCGTTCGCCGACGGGCGTCCGCAGCCGAGGCTGGTACGGCTCGCCGTGCGGAACATGCCGGGCTCGGCGACCCCGGAGGAACAAATGCGGCACGCCGGCATCGATGCCGAGGCCATCGCCGCCGCCGTCCGCCTGCTGGTCGGCGAAGCCGTCGTCCGCTGACCCGCCGCTGCACCGGGGATGCGGGAGCGGAGGGAGTTTGCCAGGGTGGAGGTAGAGCAGGCGTGCGCCGTCGACGCCGGCGAGCGCCTGCCAGGCCCACCCGGGTCGGAGCGGCACCTCCGCTCTCCGCGGTGCGAACGACCCCCGGAGCAGTGATGAGCGCCATCCGTGGACGACATGGACGACACCCCCACGACGACGCCCCCGACACCAGCGCCGAGCAGCGCCGCCTGGCGGCCCTCCCCGACGGCCCCGAGCGCGACGTCGTGCGCGAGCAGGTCGTCCGGGCGTGGCTGCCGATGGCCCACCGCATCGCCGGACGCTACCGCCACCGCGGCGAGGCGCTGGACGACCTGCGCCAGGTCGCGGCGATCGGCCTGGTCAAGGCGGTCGACCACTACGACCCCGGGCGCGGGGCACCCTTCGAGAGCTACGCCGTACCCACGATCACGGGAGAGGTCCGCCGGCACTTCCGCGACCACAGCTGGACGGTGCGGGTGCCGCGCCGTACGCAGGAGCTCCAGGGCCGCGTCCGCTCCGTGTACCAGGAGTTGGCCCAGTCGGGTCGGGAGCCGTCGGTGCGCGAGATCGCCGAACGCACCGAACTCGCGGTGTGGGAGGTACGGGAGGGGCTGTCCGCCCTGCACGCCCACAGCGCGCTCTCCCTCGATGCCGATCTGGCCCTCGACGGCCGGCCAGGCTCCGGTGCCACCCTGGCCGACACCCTCGGCGCCCTCGATCCGGCGTTGGAGACCGTGGTGGACCGGGAGGCCGTGAAGCCGCTCCTGGGAGAGCTCACCGAGCGGCAGCGACGCCTGCTCTACCTGCGGTTCTTCCAGGGCCTCACCCAGAGCCGGATCGCCGAGGAGTTCGGGATCTCACAGATGCACGTCTCCCGGCTGCTCACCAGCACCTGCGCACGGCTGCGGGAGCGGGTGGGCGTGGGGGCCGGCAGCAGGTGACGCCCGCCGATACGGCCGAAGTGATCGCTTCCGGACCCGTTTCCCGACAACTCTCTGACGGGTCGACATGACCACGGCGGGGTCCACGGTGACCGGGGCGTCGACGGATGGCCGGCGTGCGGACCGGCAAGGGGCGGACTCCGTAGCGCCCGGATCCGCGACGGTACGCTGCTGCGCATGATCACTTCGAGTGGGGTTTCCGTAGACGTCGAGCTCGCGATCGACGCGGTGCTCGCCGGCGCGGACGTGGTGCGGGGCCTGTACGGACAGCGTCTCGACCGCATCGACAAGGGCGCCGGCGACTTCGCCACCGCCGCCGACGTCGCCGGCGAGAAGGCGATCCTCGACGTGATCCGCAGTGCCAGGCCCGACGACGGGGTGCTCGGCGAGGAGGGCGGCCAGCAGGGCGCCGCCGACACTGCCCGCCAGTGGCTGGTGGACCCGTTGTGCGGCACCTTGAACTACGCCGTGGGCACCAAGGTGGTGGCCGTCAACGTGGCACTGCGCGGCGGCGCGGCAGCGGTGGCCGACCCCTTCTCCGGCGAGGTCTTCCACACGGACGGCACCACCGCCCTGGTACGCCAAGAGGGCGTCACCGCACCCCTGGCGCCGTCATCCGCATCGCGCCTGGTCGACGTCAACTTGGACCCGCCCTTCCCGAGCGCCCCCGGCTTCCGGGCGGTGGAGCTGCTGGCCCGCCCGGAGTTCACCGCCCACTTCCGGCCCCGGGTCGTCTCCTCGTCCCTCGCCGTGACCTGGGTGGCCGCCGGCCGGCGCGCCGCGTACGTCACCGACGGCGGCGACCTCTCCGACAGCGTCCACTTCGCCGCCGGCATCGCGCTGTGCCGCGCCGCCGGCTGCGTGGTCACCGACATCGACGGGGCACCGCTCGGCCCGTCGGGCCGCGGGCTCGTCGTCGCCGCGGACGCCGAGGCGCACGAGCTGCTGATGTCGGCGCTCAAGGCTTGAGCCCCCGGCCCCGCGCCGGACGTCCACAGAGTCCCGCCCCTCCGTCGCGCCCCGGCGCGGCCGAGGGGCGGCTCCCTCATACGGCTCCGTCCGGAGCCGCCGTTGCCCGCCGGGCCGCAGACGCCTTCACCGCCCCTGCTTCCGGAAGCGCGGTGCAGTCGAACGATTCCCTGACCGGGGGCGCCCGCTGCGGTTCGTTTTTGGTGTGGCTTAAGGGCGTCTGTTGAGGATGGGGCCACTCAGGAGACTCCTACCCGAGCTGGGGTGTCGAGGTGACGACGGGGAAGTCCATCGCGGTGGTGGGTGTGGCGTGTCGGCTGCCCGGGGCGGGAGGGCCGGCCGAGCTCTGGAGCCTGTTGGCGGACGGCCGGTGCGCGGTGGGCCCGCTGCCCGAGGACCGCCGCGCGTCGTGGGGCGCCGCGGCGGCCCACGCGCAGCGCGCCGGGTTCCTCGACCGGGTCGACGCCTTCGACGCGGCCTTCTTCGGGATCTCCCCGCGCGAGGCCGCCGTCATGGACCCACAGCAGCGGCTCGTACTCGAACTCGCCTGGGAGGCGTTGGAGGACGCCGGCCGCCCGGCCGGGCAACTCGCGGGCCGCGGCGTGGGCGTCTTCGTCGGAGCCATGTGGGACGCGTTCGGACCGGTGCTGGCCCGGGCCGGCCGGGTCGGTGCGCGCCACGCCATGACCGGCGCCCACCGCGGGACCGTGGCGCACCGCGTCTCGTACGCCCTGGACCTGCGCGGACCGAGCGTCGTGGTGGACTGCGGCCAGTCCTCCTCGCTCACCGCGGTCCACCTGGCCTGCGAGGAACTGCGCCGCGGCGGATGCGGGACCGCGCTCGCGGGCGGCGTCAACCTGATGCTCGCCCCGGAGGGCACGGCGGCCGCCACCGGCTTCGGCGGGCTGTCCCCCGACGGCTGCTCGTACGTCTTCGACGCCCGGGCGAACGGCTTCGTCCGCGGCGAGGGCGGCGCGCTGGTCGTCCTCAAGCCGCTGGACGACGCGGTGCGCGACGGGGACCCGGTGTACTGCGTGATCGAGGGGAGCGCGGTCAATCAGGACGGTGCGTCGTCCGGCGCCCTCACGGTCCCCAGCACAACGGCACAAGAAGCGGTCGTCCGGTTGGCGCACCGTTGCGCCGGCACCGAGCGGGACGACGTGCAGTACGTGGAACTGCACGGCACCGGAACCCCGGTCGGGGACCCGGTGGAGGCTGCAGCGCTCGGCGCCGCACTGGGCACGGGACGCACCACCGGGCCCCTCCTCGTGGGCTCGGTGAAGACGAACGTCGGACACCTGGAGGGCGCCGCCGGCGTGACAGGGTTGGTCAAGACGGCGCTGAGCCTGGCACGGGGACGCATCCCCGCAAGCCTCCACTTCGAGACGCCGCACCCCCGGATACCCCTGCGTGCACTGGGACTTGACGTACCGCAGGCGCTGACGGCCTGGCCGGGCGGCGACGACGGGCGGCGGAAGGTCGCCGGCGTCACGTCCCTGGGGATGGGCGGCACCAACTGCCACGTGGTGCTCGCCGAAGCCCCGCCCAGCGCGGCCCGTCCGGCCTGGTGCCCCGTGTTCCCGGCGACCGCGGCCACCGCACCGGGCCGGGCCACCGCACCGCGGGCCCAGGCGCCCACCGGGAACGACACGGCTCCCGCACTCGTCGCTTGGCCGCTCTCCGGCCGCGGCGCGGCGGCCCTGCGCGCCCAGGCCGACCGGCTGCGCGCCCGCATCGCCGCCGAACCCGCCCTCGACCCCGCGGACGTCGCACACGCCCTGGTGACCGCCCGCGAGCCGCTCTCGCACCGCGCCGTGGTCATCGGACGCGACACCACCGAACTGACGGACCGCCTGACGACCTGCACGTACGGCGAGCGCCACGCCGGAACCGTCACCGGACGGACACCCGACGAACCGCCCGGCGCGACCGAGTTGGCCTTCCTCTTCAGCGGGCAGGGCAGCCAGAGAATCGGCATGGGGCGGGAACTCGCCGCCACACAACCCGTGTTCGCCGCCGCCCTGGACGAGGCGTTCGCCGCGGTCGACCCCTGGCTCGACCGGCCGCTGCGCGACGTCGTCTTCGACACCGGCCCCGACGCACCCCTGCACCAGACCGGCTACGCGCAACCCGCGCTCTTCGCCGTCGAGGTCGCGCTCCACCGGCTGATGGAGTCCTTCGGCGTCCACCCCGGCCAAGTCATGGGCCACTCGGTCGGCGAGATCGCCGCCGCCCACGTCGCGGGAGCGCTCCCGCTCGCCGACGCGGGCGCCCTCGCCGCCGCCCGGGGCCGGCTGATGCAGTCCGTCCGCACGTCCGGCGCGATGGCCGCCCTCCAGGCCACGGAGGGCGAAGCAGCCGAACTGCTCGCCGGCCGCGCGGCATCGGTCTCCCTCGCCGCCGTCAACGGACCGGCGTCCGTCGTCATCTCCGGCGACCGCGATGCCGTGCACGAACTGGAGGCGGACTGGCGGGCCCGGGGCCGCCGCACCAAGGTGCTGCGCACCAGCCACGCCTTCCACTCCCCGCACCTGGACGCCGTGCTCGACGAACTGCGGACGGTCGTGGCCGGGCTGGCGTTCTCCGAACCCGACATCCCCGTCATCTCCAACGTGACGGGCCGCCCGGCCGCCCCCGGGCAACTCGCCGACCCCGACTACTGGGCGGCACACGCCCGCGGCACCGTCCGGTTCCACGACGGCGTACGGACGGCGACCGACGCGGGCGCCCGGGTCTTCCTCGAACTCGGCCCCGACGGGCCCCTCGCAGCCATGGTCCGCGAGTCCCTGCCCACCACGGGGCTCGATCCGCGAACCACCGGAACGCGGCCCACCGCACTCGCCGCGCTGCGCCGGGGCCGCCCCGAGGACGAGACGCTGCACACCGCGCTCGCCGAACTGTGGGTGCGCGGCTTCGGCGTGACCTGGGACCGGGGGTCCGGCGGGCCGCGACAGCGGGTGGCGCTGCCCACGTACGCGTTCCAACGGGAACGCCACTGGCCAGAGCCCGCGGGCACCAGCGTGGACGCCGACGAGGGCGCGGGTGCGGAGCGCGTCGAGCCGGAGCCGGACACCACACGGCCGGTGCCCGACGCCGCACCGTTCGCCCGGCGCCTGTCCGAACTGGGCGCGGGGGAGCAGTCGCGCCTCGCGCTCGAACTCGTACGCTCCCAGGCCGCCGCCGTCCTCGGGCACGCGTCGGGCAGCGCCGTCGCAGCCGACACCAGTTTCAAGAAGCAGGGCTTCGACTCGCTGGGCGCCGCCGAACTGAGCGAGCGGCTGAGCACCGCGACCGGGCTGGCGCTGCCGGCCACGCTCACCTTCGACCACCCCACCCCGCGGGCCGCTGCGGACCGCGTGCGCGAGTTGATCGCGGGCTCACCCGAACCGGCCGGACGCGACGAACCGCGTGCCGTCGATGCCGCGGAGCCCCTCGCAGTGGTGGCGATGAGCTGCCGCTACCCGGGCGCACAGACCCCGGAAGAGCTGTGGGACCTGGTGGCCGAAGGCCGGGACGTGATCGGCGACTTCCCCGCGGACCGGGGCTGGGACCTGTCCCGACTCTTCGACCCGACAACAGCCCCGCGTCCGGGCACGAGCCACACCGACAAAGGCGGATTCCTCCCCGACGCCGACCGCTTCGACGCTGCCTTCTTCGGCATCTCGCCACGGGAGGCGCTCGCCATGGACCCGCAGCAGCGGCTGCTGCTGGAGTGCGCCTGGCAGACGTTCGAACGGGCCGGCGTCATCAACACTGCACTGCGACACAGCTCCACCGGCGTCTTCGTCGGGCTGACGGCTCAGGACTACGGGCCCCGGATGCACGAACCGACCGACGGCCTGGACGGCCACCTCCTCACGGGCACCACGCCCAGCGTCGCGGCGGGTCGGATCTCGTACGCCCTGGGACTTGAGGGCCCGGCGGTGACGGTGGACACGGCGTGTTCGTCGTCGCTGGTGGCGATCCACCTGGCGGCGCAGGCGCTGCGAGCGGGCGAGTGCTCGTTGGCGCTGGCCGGCGGGGTGACCGTACTGGCCACGCCCGGGATGTTCGGGGAGTTCTCCCGCCAGGGCGGGCTGGCCCCGGACGGCCGGTGCAAGGCGTTCGCCGCTGCGGCCGACGGGACGGGCTGGTCCGAGGGCGTCGGTCTGGTGCTGCTGGAGCGGCTGTCCGACGCACGGCGCAACGGGCACCAGGTGCTCGCCGTACTGCGCGGCTCGGCGGTGAACCAGGACGGTGCTTCGAATGGTCTGGCAGCGCCCAATGGTCCTTCGCAGGAGCGGGTGATCCGGCGGGCGTTGGCGCAGGCGGGTTTGTCGGCGTCCGAGGTGGATGCGGTGGAGGCGCACGGTACGGGGACGAAGTTGGGCGACCCGATCGAGGCGGGTGCGCTGTTGGCGACGTACGGCCAGGGGCGTTCAGCGCGTCCGTTGTTGTTGGGGTCGGTGAAGTCGAACATCGGGCATACGCAGGCTGCGGCGGGGGTCGCTGGCGTCATCAAGATGGTGATGGCGTTGCGGCACGGGGTGCTGCCGGCGTCGCTGCACATTGACGAGCCGTCGCCGCATGTGGATTGGTCGGCGGGTGGGGTGCGGTTGTTGACGGAGGCGGTCGAGTGGGCGCGGGGGGAGCGGGTGCGGCGGGCGGGCGTGTCGTCGTTCGGCATCTCCGGGACGAACGCGCATGTGATCGTTGAGGAGGCTCCGGAGTCGGTTGTTCCGGAGGTGGACGGTGCGGTGGGTGGTGTGGTGCCGTGGGTGGTGTCGGGGCGGAGTGCTGAGGCGTTAGGGGGTCAGGCGGCGGCGCTGGCGGGACATGTGGCGCGGGCTGATGTGCCGGTGGGCGCGGTGGGTTGGTCGTTGGTGTCGGGGCGGTCGGTGTTCGAGCACCGGGCGGTGGTGGTGGGTACGGCGCGGGATGAACTGGTGGCGGGTGTCGAAGCGCTTGCGGAGGGGGTGGCGCACCCCGGGGTTGTGGTGGGTCAAGCGGGTGATCTGGGTTCCGGGCCGGTGTTGGTGTTTCCGGGGCAGGGTTCGCAGTGGGTCGGCATGGGCGTCGAACTCCTCGACTCCTCAACTGTCTTCGCCGAACGCATCGCTGCCTGTGAGTCGGCGTTGAAGCCGCATGTGGATTGGTCGTTGACGGGTGTGTTGCGCGGTGACGGTGCGGAACTGGCCCGGGTGGATGTGGTGCAGCCCGTGCTGTGGGCGGTGATGGTGTCCCTCGCCGCCGTGTGGGTGGAGTACGGCGTGGAACCGGCTGCCGTCATCGGGCATTCCCAGGGTGAGATCGCCGCAGCCTGCGTCGCGGGGGCGCTCACGTTGGAGGACGGCGCGCGGATCGTCGCCCTCCGGAGCAAAGCCCTCCGCGCCCTGTCCGGAGGCGGCGCCATGGCGTCCCTGGCCGTGGGTGCCGAAGAAGCCGAAGGCTTTTTCCCTGTGCAGGGCGGTGTGGTGGTGGCTGCGGTGAACGGACCTTCGTCGACGGTCGTTTCCGGTCCGCCGCAGGCCGTTGCCGAGGCGGTCGCCGCGGTCGAGGGTGCTGGGCATCGGGCCCGGCTGATCGATGTGGACTACGCGTCCCATGGTCCGCAGGTCGATGAGATCACCGATGAACTCCACGGCCTTCTCGCCGGGATCCAGCCGGCCAGGAGTGGCGTTGCCTTCTACTCGACGGTGACTGCTGAACAGGTCGACACCACTGCTCTGGACACCGGCTATTGGGTGCGGAACTTGCGGGAACGGGTTCGGTTCTCCGATGCGGTGGAAGCGCTCGTTGATGCCGGGCATGGGTTGTTCGTTGAGGTGAGTCCGCATCCTGTGTTGGCGTTCGGTTTGGCGGAGGTGTTCGAGGGCGTCGGTGTGGATGCGGTGGTGGTGCCGACGTTGCGTCGGGGCTCCGGTGGGTTGGGGCAGTTGGCGTTGTCGTTGGGGCAGGCGTTCGTGGCCGGGGCCCCGGTGGACTGGTCGACCTGGTTCCCGGCCGCGGCCCGACGCACCATCGACCTGCCCACGTACGCCTTCCAACGCCAGCGCTACTGGCTCCCGCCCACGGCGGGCGCCGGCAGGCTCGGTGCGGCGGGGCTGCACGACGTCGACCATCCGTTGCTGCCCGGCGCGGTGCACCTGGCGGACGGCGGGTTCGTGCTCACCGGTCGGGTACCGGCGGGCGCCCACGGCTGGCTCGGTGACCACACGGTGGCCGGTACGGCACTGGTGCCGGGCGCGGTGCTCGTCGAATGGGCCCTGCGCGCCGCTGACGAAACCGGTTGCGGCGAAGTGGCGGAACTGACGCTGCGACAACCGCTTGCCGTGCCCACGGCCGGGGACCTCCAGGTGCGGGTGTCGGTGAGCACGGCCGCCGCGGACGGCACCCGTGAGCTACGGGTGGACTCCCGGGCCGAGCGCGACCGCGCGGACGGCACTTGGAACTGCCACGCCACCGGCTTCCTCACGCCCGGACCGACCGCCCCCGCCCCCGAAGTCGCAGGCGCGTGGCCGCCGGCCGGTGCCGAACCCGTCGACACAGCGGACTTCTACGCCCGCCTGGACGCCGCGGGATACTCGTACGGCGACGCCCACCACGGGCTCCGCGCGCTGTGGCGCAACGGGGACGAACTGCTGGCCGAGGTCGTCCTGCCCCACGGCACGGGCGACGGCGAGAACGGGTTCGGCATCCACCCCGTCCTCCTGGACGCCGCACTCCACCCCGTACTGCTGCCGGCGGAGCCCGCGACGGGCGGGCCGGTGTGGCTGCCGTTCTCCTGGTCCGGAGTGACGCTGTGGGCGGGCGGGGCCCAGACCGTACGCGTCAGGCTGACGCCACGTCGGCCCGCCGACGGCGACGACGACCAGCGGGAGCTGAGCGTGGCCGTTGCCGACGCGTTGGGCGCCCCCGTCCTCACGGCCGCCTCGGTGGTGTTGCGGCCCGCGGACCCCGGCCGGCTGCGCGCCGCGGCCGGGGGCGCCGGGCGGCTGTTCACCCTGGCGTGGACGCCGCTGGCACGGGTGGACGGGGCTGGGGGAGAAGGCTGGGTCACCCTCGCCGACGAGGGGCCCGCGGCGGTGGCGGAGGCCGTGTCCGGCGATGCCGCGGTGGTTGTCGCGGACGTGCACACCGGGAGCAGTTCGGGCCTGGTGGCGGTCGAGCGCGCATCGGCGCTGGTGCGCACTTGGCTCGCCGAACCCCGTACGACCGGGGCCCGTCTGGTGCTGCTCACCCGGGGAGCCCTGCCGGTGGAACTGTCCGGAGCGCCGGCCGCACCGCACCCGGCCGAGACCGGGATACGCGGACGGTTGCGGCACGTGCTGTCGGCGCACCCCGACCGCGTCGTCCTGCTCGACCTCGAACCGTCGACCGACCCCCCTGCCGCGGCAATGCTCGACGCCGACACGTCGAGCGCCGTGCGCACGGCCCTGGCGAGCGGCGAGCAGGTCGTGGCGGTGCGCGCGGGCAGGGTCCTGGCGCCCCGCTGGGTCCCCGACCCGGCCACCGGCGCCGGCGAACCGGCCGTCGAGAACGGCGGCACCGTCTTGGTCAGCGGCGGCACCGGGGCCTGGGGCGCCCGGATCGCCGAGTACCTGGCGCGCACCGGACGGGCGGATCGGCTGGTCCTGGTCAGTCGGCGCGGCCCGGCGGCGTCGGACGCGACGGAACTCGCGGCCCGGCTGGCGGCGTACGGCCCCCTGGTCGACGTCGTGGCCGCGGACCTCGCCGATCCGGATTCGGTGGCGGCGATCCTCACCGGCATCGACCCCGCGCACCCGCTGACCGGGATCGTGCACGCGGCCGGGGCGCGGTCGGGCGCCCCCGCGCAGGTGTGGCACGCCAAAGCGACCGTCGCCGCCCGACTCGCCGCGGCCGCCGGCGAAGTGCCCACGCTGCGACGGTTCGTGGTGTTCGGCGAGCCGGTGGCCGAACCGGACGCGCCGAACGCCATCGACCACGCCGCCGCCCACGCGTACTGCGAAGCCCTGATGGCACACCGGCACGCCGGGGGACTGCCGGGCACTTCGGTGACCTGGGCTCGGGCCGCGGACCCCGCCGATGCCCCGGACGACGCCGTCTTCGACGCGGTGTGGACGCACCGGGAGTCGCACGTGCTGGTGGCCGGGGCCGGCAGCCCGCTGCCCGGCGCACCGCCGCACTCCGTCGCCGTACGGGTCGAGCCCACCGGACCGCGGCGGCGGGCCGCAGCCGACGGACCGGACCGTCCCGTGGACCTGGCGGCCCGGCTCGCCGCACTGCCCGAGGGCGACCGGCAGCGCACCCTGCTGGACGTCGTACGCGGGCACGCGGCAGCCGTGCTCGGGCACGCCGAACCGGAGGCGGTCCCGGCCCGGGCCGCCTTCAAGCAGCTCGGCTTCAGCTCCTTGACGTCCGTGGAGCTGCGGGACCGGCTGTCGGCGGCGACCGGGCTGCGGCTGCCCACCGCGTACGTCTTCCGCCACCCCACCTCGGAGCAGGTCACGCGCGACCTGCTGCGCCGGCTCGTGCCCGGCCAAGAGGCCGGCACCGGCCACGTCCCCGGCGCCGACCCTGCGGTCGTCCGCGCCGACGGCGGGAACGCGCTGCTGAACGAACTGGCCCGGCTGGAGGCCGCGGTGGCGGGCGCCGCGGTGGACGAAGGAGACGTCGCCATGGTCACCACCCGCCTGGAGGACCTGTTGGCGACCTGGCGGCAGGCCCACGGCAACGCGCCCGCGGCCCCCGCCGCTGCGGCGGACCGGCTCAAGTCCGCCTCGGCCCAACAGGTGCTGGACTTCATCGACAACGAGCTTGGAGTGTCCTGAAATGGTGGCCCCCCATGGCGAATGAAGAGCAGCTCGTCGACTACCTCAAGCGTGTTGCCGCCGAACTCCAGCAGACGCGGCAGCGTCTGCACGAGGTGGAGGAGCGCCACCAGGAGCCCGTGGCCATCGTCGGCATGGGCTGCCGCTTCCCCGGGGACGCGAATTCGCCCGAAGCGCTGTGGGACCTGGTGGCCGATGGGCGCGACGTCATCGGACCGTTCCCCACCGACCGGGGCTGGGACCTGGAGAAGCTGTACGACCCGGATCCGGCCACCCCCTGGACCAGTTACGTGCGCGATGGCGGGTTCGTCCGTGACGCCGACCGCTTCGACGCGGAGTTCTTCGACATCTCCCCGCGGGAGGCGCTCGCGATGACCCCGCAGCAGCGGCTGCTGCTGGAGGTGGCGTGGGAGTCCCTGGAGCGGGCCGGCATCGACCCCCGCACGCTCAAGGGCAGCCGCACCGGGGTCTACGCGGGCGTGTCGAGCGAGGACTACTACTCGCGTCTGCCGCGCATCCCCGAAGGCTTCGAGGGCCACGCCACCACCGGCAGCCTGAACAGCGTCCTCTCCGGGCGCGTCGCCTACGCTCTGGGGCTTGAGGGCCCGGCGGTGACGGTGGACACGGCGTGTTCGTCGTCGCTGGTGGCGATGCACCTCGCGGTCAAGGCGCTGCGGCAGGGCGAGTGCACCTTGGCCCTGGCGGGCGGGGCGCTGGTGCTCTCGTCGCCGCTGATGTTCACCGAGTTCTGCCGTCAGCGCGGATTGTCGCCCGACGGCCGGTGCAAGGCGTTCGCCGCGTCCGCCGACGGCACCGGGTTCTCGGAGGGCGTCGGGTTGGTGCTGCTGGAGCGGCTGTCCGACGCGCGCCGCAAGGGGCACCGCGTCCTTGCGGTCGTCCGTGGCTCGGCCGTCAACCAGGACGGCGCGAGCAACGGGCTGTCCGCGCCCAACGACGCGGCGCAGGAGCGGGTGATCCGACAGGCGCTGGCCGACGCCCGACTCTCCACCGCCGACGTCGACGCGGTCGAGGCACACGGTACGGGGACGAAGTTGGGCGACCCGATCGAGGCGGGCGCACTGCTGGCGACGTACGGGCAGGGCCGGCCGGCGGACCGGCCGCTGTGGCTCGGCTCGGTGAAGACGAACATCGGCCACACGCACGCCACCGCCGGTGTCGCCGGTGTGATCAAGATGGTGATGGCGTTGCGGCACGGGGTGCTGCCGGCGTCGCTGCACATTGACGAGCCGTCGCCGCATGTGGATTGGTCGGCGGGTGGGGTGCGGTTGTTGACGGAGGCGGTCGAGTGGGCGCGGGGGGAGCGGGTGCGGCGGGCGGGCGTGTCGTCGTTCGGCATCTCCGGGACGAATGCGCATCTGATCGTTGAGGAGGCTCCGGAGTCGGATGTTCCGGAGTCGGTTGTTCCGGAGGTGGACGGTGCGGTGGGTGGTGTGGTGCCGTGGGTGGTGTCGGGGCGGAGCGCTGAGGCGTTACGGGGTCAGGCGGCGGCGCTGGCGGGACATGTGGCGCGGGCTGATGTGCCGGTGGGCGCGGTGGGTTGGTCGTTGGTGTCGGGGCGGTCGGTGTTC
>NZ_JBIRGU010000013.1:0-223368 GCF_044328175.1 Streptomyces sp. NPDC017979
TTCGGACCGAGGAGGGCGAACACCGACCCCGCCGGGATGGCCAGATCGATCCCGTCGAGCACGGACTTGTCCCCGTACGACTTGCGCAAACCGGTCGCGCAGACGGCGGGTGGATGAGGTGTCGTAGTCGTCATGCCGCAGAGGATGCGGCGGGGTGCCTTCAGCGCGGTTGCACCGCGGTTTCAGCACCGGGGCCGGCACCGCCCGATCCGTTCGACCGCTGAAACCTCCGCAGCTCAGCCGCGGCGGCGCGGCCTGCCGGAGCCGCGGCCGGAACCGCGGGGCGCCTTGCCGCCGCCCGTACCGCCCATACGGCCGCCGCTCGGGCCGGACCGCCGCTGCGACTGCTGCCCGCCCTTGGCGGCGCCACCGCCCTTGCCGCCCTTCGGGCTCTTCCCGGCCTTGGCCGGCTTCTTCGGCTCCTCCTCGGTGCGGCGCCCCCGGGTGCTGTTGACCGTGCGCCCGCGCACGATCCCGATGAAGTCCTCCACCAGGTCGGTCGTGGCTTCTTCGGGCCAGCACAGGGCGACGGAGGACTGCGGGGCGTCCACGACGGGTCGATAGGTGAGGTCCCTGCGGTGGTGCAACCGCGCCAGCGACTGGGGGACGACCAGCAGCCCGATGCCCGCCGCCACCAGTTCCACGGCGTCCGCCGTCGTCGCCGGGCGCTCCAGCGCGGGCCGCCCCGGCGGGGCCTCCCAGCCGAGGGCGTCGTCAAGGGGGTGCAGCACGATCTCGTCCGCGAGGTCCTCAACGGACACTTCGTCCACCGCCGCCACCAGGTGGTCCTTCGGCACGACCACCACGGTGGTCTCGGTGTAGAGCGGGATGGCGCTGAAGAACGTGCGGTCCACCGGTAGCCGTACGAGGCCGGCGTCCGCGCCGCCCTCGCGCAGCAGATCGGACGCCGCCGGGACGGTGACCTGGACCAGCTCCAGCGGGACGTCCGGCTGCCGCTCGCGCCAGATCCGCACCCACTTCGCCGGAGTCGCGCCCGGCACGTAGGCGAGGCGGAAGGCGGGGGAATCGGGGGCTGTCTCCGGGGCTGTCACGAGGCCAGATTACCGTGCGTGGTCAAAGGCCCGGGCGGCACTCGATATCCTTGGACGCATGACGTCGCGCCAGAGCACCCAGACCATGAAGCCCGCCACGGCGGCCAAGAAGCTGGGTGTGTACCTCGAAGCCACCCCCGCGGAGTTCCGGGAGGGCGTCGTCTCCCGCGACGAGCTGAACGCGCTCCAGGCCGACCCGCCCGCATGGCTGCGGGACCTGCGCCGCGAGGGCCCGCACCCGCGTCCGGTGGTCGCCGCCAAGCTCGGGATCTCCATCTCCGGCCTCGCCCGCGGCGGGGTCACCGAAGCGCTCACCACCGAGCAGATCGAGTCCCTGAAGCAGGAGAACCCGGACTGGCTGGTGCGCGAGCGCGCCACGCAGGCCGAGGTCCGCAAGGAGGCCGTGCGCCTCAAGGACAAGGAGAAGAACGCAGAGAAGTAGTCGGGCGACCGACACCGGCGAAGGGCCGCCGGGCGCATTCCGCGCCCGGCGGCCCTTCGGCCGTTCACTCAGCCCGCGACGCGTGCCATCCACTCCTCGACGTCGTCCGCCGACCGCGGCAGGCCGTCCGACAGGTTCTCGTGGCCGTCGTCGGTGACGAGGAGGTCGTCCTCGATCCGGACGCCGATGCCCCGCCACTCCTCGGGCACGGTGAGGTCGTCGGGCTGGAAGTACAGGCCGGGCTCGACGGTGAGGACCATGCCGGGCTCCAGCACGCCGTCCACGTACTCCTCGTTCCGGGCCCGGGCGCAGTCGTGGACGTCCAGCCCGAGCATGTGCCCCGTGCCGGCCATGGTGAAGCGGCGCTGGAGGCCGAGTTCGTACGCCCGGTCGGCCGGGCCCTCGATGAAGCCCCACTCGACCAGCCTGGTCGCCAGGTGGCGCTGGGCCGCCTCGTGGAAGTCGCGGTAGGCGGCGCCCGGCTTCACGGCGGCCATGCCCAGCTCCTGGGCCTCGTACACCGCGTCGTAGATCTTGCGCTGCACGGGCGTGAAGGTCCCGCTGATCGGCAGCGTGCGGGTGACGTCGGCGGTGTAGAGGGTGTGCGTCTCCACCCCGGCGTCGAGCAGGAGCAGCTCCCCCGGGCGCACCGGGCCGTCGTTGTTCGTCCAGTGCATGATCGTGGCGTGCTCGCCGGCGGCGCAGATCGTGCCGTAGCCGACGGCGTTGCCCTCCAGGCGCGCGCGGCGGAAGAACGTGCCCTCGATCCAGCGCTCGGACGAGGCGACGGCGCCCGAGAGCTCGCCGATCGCGTCGGTGAAGCCCCGCACGGTGGAGTCGACGGCCTTGCGGAGTTCCGCGACCTCCCAGTCGTCCTTGACGAGGCGGAGGTCGTCGAGCGCCTCCTTCAGTTCGGCGTCGCGCTCGTCGTCGGTCGTGACGGCGGCCTCCAGGGCCGGGTCGATGCCGCGGACGATGCGGGTCGGCGCTCCGGAGGCCGCCGCCAGGTCTTCGGCGGCGGTGCGGACGTCGCGGCAGGGCAGGCCGAGCACGCGCTCCGACTCGGCGAGGGAGCGGCGCCGGCCCATCCACAGCTCGGCGTGGGGGCCGGTCCAGAACTCCTGGTCGTCCCGGCCGTCCCGGGGCAGTTGGTAGCAGTACGCGTCGTGCCCGCCGTCCGCGCGCGGTTCGAGGACGAGGGCGCCGTCCCGGGCCTGGTCGCCGGTCATGTGCACGTAGCCCGAGTAGGGCCGGAACGGGTAGGTGTCGTCGTTCGAGCGGACCTTGAGGTTCCCCGAGGGGATCACCAGGCGCTCGCCCGGGAAGCGCTCGGAGAGCGCGGTGCGGCGGCGGGCCGCGTAAGGTGCCTGCTCGTCCGGTGCCAGATCGTGCCGCTCGGTGTCCGCCCACCCCGTGCGCATCAGGGCGGACAGTTCCTCGGAGATCCCTGAGTAGAGACCGTTCTTCCGGCCTTTCGCCACGTCGTACGCCTTCCCCTGGTGTGATGGGCACGGAACGGGGCAGCGAGGGGCCGCCGTCGTGCGGCCCGGACCTGCCTCGCCGCCGCCGGTCGTCGGCGGCCATCGGACGGTATCCCGCTCGGCACCCGCCGGGCGCCGAGCAGTGCCAGTGGCACCGATCGGCCAGGACTCGGGCCCGGGCGCCGGATAATGCGACGCATGACGAACGCGAAACTCGGCGATGCGCTGCGCGTGCTGGGGCTCGACGGAGCCGCGGCCCGGGTCTATCTCGCGCTCCTCGACGTCGCCCCCGCTCCGCTGGGTGCGGTCGCGGCGGCGACCGGTCTGGACGGCGCGGAGCTGGACGCCGCGTACGGTGCGCTGGTCGACGCCGGTCTGGCGAGTGCCGCGAAGGACGGCGGGGACGTGGTGGCCCCGGTGCCGCCGGCGGCCGGTCTGGAGATCCTCGCCCGGCACCGGGCGGCCGAGGTCGAGGAGTCGCGCATCGCGGTCGGGGGCGCCTTCGACTCGTTCCGGCGGCAGCGGCTCGCGGCCTACAACGACGATCTGGTGGAGGTCGTCACCGGCGACGCCATCGGACCCAGGATGCGGCAGGCGTGGGCGAGCGCGCGCGAGCAGATCCGGCAGTTCGAGTCGCCGCCGTACTTCCCGCTGTCGAGCGCCACGGACGACTCGCTGGCCACGCTCGCCCGCGGGGTGCGGCAGCGGGTCGTGTACTCGCGGGACTCGCTGGAGCACCCGGGGCACCTGAGGGACGTCATCGAGCCGTGCGTGCAGGCCGGCGAGCAGGCCAGGACGCTGCCGTCGGTGCCGGTCAAGCTCGTGATCATCGACGAGGCGTACGCGCTGGTTTCGCTGTCGATCGAGCAGGCCGACGTGCACAACACCATGCTGGTCGTGCAGCCGTGCGGTCTGCTGTCCGCGCTGGTGGCGCTCTTCGAGCTGTCGTGGCAGAGCGCCGTGCCGTTCCCGGGGCGTGCGGCGCGCCCGGGCGGTCTGCCGCCGGCCGACCGGCGCCTGCTGTGGCTCCTCGCGGGCGGCGCGGGCGACGACGTCATCGCCCGCGAGCTGGGGGTCAGCCGCCGCACCTTCTTCCGCCGGCTCCAGATCCTGATGGCCAGGGCTGGCGCCGCGAACCGCTTCCAACTGGCCTTGCAGGCGCAGCGCAGCGGATGGCTGTGACCGGGTTCACCGGCGCTGCCACTCCGCTGCGAGGAGTTCGTAGGAGCGCACCCGGTCGGCGTGGTCGTGCGTGATGGTGGTGACGATCAGCTCGTCGGCCGCGGTGGCTTCCTGGAGTTGTTCGAGCTGGTCGGCGACGCGCCCCGGGGAGCCGACGAACTGGGTCTCCACGCGGTCGGCGACCAGGGTCCGGTCCGCGTCGGTCCATCCGTCGGTGAGGGCGCGGGCCTGATCGGGGGTGGGGTACGGGATGGCGCCCTCGGCGGTGCGGATGCTGCGGACCCACGGGCCGTACCCGGTGGCCAGTTCCCTGGCGCTCTCGTCGTCCGGGGCCACGACGACGTCGGCGGAGACGCTGACGTAGGGCTTGTCGAGGTGCTCGGAGGGCTGGAACGCGGCACGGTAGCCCTCGGCGGCCTCCAGGACGGCGGCCGGGCTGACGTGGTAGTTGGCCGTGAAGCGCAGTCCGTTGCGGCCGGCGACGGCGGCGCTCTGCCCGCCGCTGCTGCCGAGGATCCACACCTGCACTCGGGCGCCTTCGCCCGGGACGGCGCGGGCTTCGGTCCCGTCCGCGGCGCGGTACTCGCCGCGCAGCAGCGCGAGCACGTCGTCCACCTGCTCGTCGTAGTCCTGCGGGCCGGCGCCTGGCAGGTGCAGCAGCCGCTGCTGGAGCCGGAAGCGGGGCGAGTTGAGCACGTGCTCGAAGGAGAACCGCGACGGGATCCTCAGCCCGTTGGGCGCGCGGCCGGCGACGACGGGGGACGTGGTCGGGCGGGCCTCGGTCGACCGTCCGCCGGGGCGGCCGCCGGAGCGGCCGAGGCCGAGGTCGAGCCGCCCGGGGTGCAGGGCGTCGATCAGCCCGAACTCCTCGACGGTGGACAGGGCGGTGCGGTGGCCGAGTTGCACGGCACCGGCGCCGATCCTGATCGTGGAGGTCGCGGCGGCGGTCAGGGCGAGGACGACGGCCGGCGACGACCCGGCCACGCCGGGGTTGAGGTGGTGCTCGGCGACCCAGTAGCGCGCGTAGCCGAACTCTTCGGCCCTTCGTGCGAGGTCGATGGTGTTGTGCAGGGCCCGTGCGGCGGTGGAGCCGGACGGGATCGGGACGAGGTCGAGGACCCCGAGGGGGATGGCGGACATGGTCGGGTGCTGCTCCTCAGCGGTCGACGGGGGCCGGTGCGGGTGCCGGCCCGGTGGTGGTCGGCGTGCGGACGGTGCGGCGGGCGGGTCCGTGCGCGACCGCGGTGCTCACGGGGCGCCGCGGCGCTTCACGGGGCGGCGGTCAGCAGGGCCTTACGGCTGTCGAGGACGTCGGAGAACTGGTCGACGACCTGGGCCAGGGCTTCGGCAGCGCTCTTGGCGACGGTCAGGGTGCCGTCGGGGCCGACCGCGATGTCCCTGTCGAGCGTGAACCAGCCCTGGACGACGTGGGCGGCGCCCATGGAGCTGAGCACGGGGCGCAGGGCGTAGTCGATGGCGAGGACGTGCGCCGTGGTCCCGCCGGTCGCCAGCGGCAGGACCGTCTTGCCGGCGAGGGCGTGCTGCGGCAGGAGGTCCAACAGGGACTTCAGCAACCCGGAGTAGGCGGCCTTGTAGACGGGCGTGCCGACCACGACGCCCTCGGCGCGGGCGAACAGCGCGATCGCGTCGACGATCGCCGGGTGCCCGAGGTCGGCGCCGAGCAGGGCGCCCGCGGGCAGGGTGCGGACGTCCAGGGAGGTCACCTCGTGTCCGTGGGCCGCGAGCCGCTGGTCGAGGTGGCGCAGCAGGCGTGCGGTGCGGGAGGTGGCGGAGGGGCTTCCGGAGACGGACAGGACGGTGGCCATGGTGAACCCTTCGGGTGCATGAGGCGGCGTGGGGCGGCGGGTGCGGGGCGGTGCGGCGCTTCCGGCCCCGCGGCCGCGCCGGCTACTTGTTGGTCTTGGGCAGTCCGGGCGGGTTGACCTCGGAGGCGGGGACGGCTTCGGCGGAGAGTCCCCAGCGCGCCAGGACTCGGCCGTACGTGCCGTTGCTGATGGTCTCGTTGAGCGCGGCGGCGAGCGGCTTTGCGAGTCCGCTGTCCTTCTTGGTGGTGGCGGCGATGAGTCCCTGGAGGGTGGCCCCGGCTCCGGAGTGGGTGCCGACGACCTCCGTCCTGCCGGTGGTGGCGGCGTGGTAGGCGGCGGTCGGGTGGGGGCCCAGGTAGAGGTCGATCCGGCCGGACTGCAGGGCCAGGTAGGTGTCGCTGTCGTTCTGGTAGTACTTGATGTCGACGGGTTTCAGGCCGGCTTTGACCGCCTCCCGGCTCCACTCCACGAGCAGCTTCTCCTGGTTGGTGCCGCTGCTCACCGCGACGGTCCGGCCGGCGACGTCCTTGGGTCCGGTCACCTTGAGGCCGCTGCCCTTGCGGGCCGCGAAGCCGAGGTTGTCCTCGCGGTAGCTGGCGAAGTCGTACTTCTCCTTGCGCTCTTCGGTGTCGGTGATGTTGCTGAAGCCGACGTCGTACTTGCCGCTGTCGATGCCGACGAAGACGTTCTCCCACGACACCGTGTTGACGTGCGGTTCGAGTCCCAGGACGCCGGCGACGAGGTGGGCGAGGTCGACCTCGACGCCGATGACGGTCTTGTTGTCGTTGGCGTAGAAGTTCAAGGGGGCCGCCGAGCCGGAGGAGTTGGCGATCTCCAGGGTGCCCCGCTCGCGGATCTCCTGCGGGACCTCGGCGGCTATGGCGTCGACCTTCGCCGCGGTGACGCGTCGTTGGTCGGGGCTCAGGTTGATCTTCGTGCCGGTGCCCTTGGTGGCGGCGACCTCGACCGTGCCGCCGTCGGAGGGGTTGCTGCACGCGGCGAGCGCGAGGGCGGCGGTCAGCCCCAGCGCGGCTGCGGCGGTGCGGCGGGCCTTCGAGCGGAACATGGGCCGTACTCCAAACTCGTGGGGAAGGGGGCGGGCGGGGCGCGTCACAGGACTTTGGCGAGGAAGGAGCGGGTGCGCTCGTGCCGCGGCCGGTCGAGCACGGCCGACGGCGGGCCCTGCTCGACGACGACGCCGCCGTCCAGGAAGACCACGGTGTCGGCGACCTCGCGGGCGAAGCCGATCTCGTGGGTCACCACGATCATGGTCGTGCCGGAGCGGGCCAGGTCCTTGATGACGTCGAGGACCTCGCCGACGAGTTCCGGGTCGAGCGCCGAGGTGGGTTCGTCGAAGAGCAGCACCTTCGGTTCCAGGGCGAGCGCCCGGGCGATGGCCACGCGCTGCTGCTGGCCGCCGGACAGGTGCCGCGGGTACGCGTCGGCCCGATCGGCGAGCCCGACCCGGGCCAGCAGCCGACGGGCGGCCTCCTCCGCCTCCCCGCGCCGACGGCGGAGCGCGGAGACGGGCGCCTCCACGAGGTTCGCCAGCACGGTCAGGTGCGGGAAGAGGTTGAAGTCCTGGAAGACGAAACCGATGTGGGTGCGCTGCTTGAGTACCTCCCGCTCCCGCAATTCGTGCAGCTTGCGGCCGGAGCGGCGGTAGCCGACGGTCTCGCCGTCGATGCTGATCCAGCCGCGGTCGACCTTCTCCAGGTGGTTGATGGTCCGCAGCAGGGTGGACTTGCCGGAGCCGGAGGGGCCGAGGACGACGGCGACCTCGCCGGCGTGGACCTGGAGGTCGACGCCGCGCAGCACCGGCACCGCGCCGAAGCTCTTGTGGACGCCGTGCACGTCCACCATCACCCGGTGGGCGGTGTCCGGGGCGTGCGCGTACGTCGTCGTCCCGCTCATCGGCCCGCTCCCGACTGCTTGAGCACGGTGACGGGCCGGTCGCGCTCGGCGGCCCGGGCGCGCAGGGTGCGGGCGAAGTGCCGGGCCCGCTGGATCGGGGTGGGCGGCGGGGTCCGGTCGGCGCCGCGGGCGAAGTGCCGTTCCACGTAGTACTGGCCGATCGACAGCAGGGAGGTGAGGACGACGTACCAGGCGGTGGCGACCAGCAGCAGCGGGATCACCCGGCCGTTGCGGCCGTAGACCACCTGCACTTGGTAGAACAGCTCCCCGATGGACATCACGTAGACCACCGACGTGCCCTTCAGCAGACCGATGATCTCGTTGCCCGCGGTGGGCAGGATGGCGCGCATGGCCTGGGGCAGCACGATCCGGCGGATCTGCCGCAGCCGGGGGATGCCGAGCGCCGCGGCCGCCTCCAACTGCCCGTGGTCGACGGCGACGACGCCGCCGCGGACGACCTCTGCGGCGTACGCCGCCTGGTGCAGGGTCAGTCCGATGACGGCGGCGCCGATGGTGCCGATCAGGCTGTTGCTGTCGACGGACCAGAAGACCGGGCCGAAGGGGATGCCGACGCCCAACCGTTCGTACAGGGCGCTGAGGTTGAACCAGAACACCAGTTGGACGATCACCGGGATGGCACGGAAGATCCAGATGTAGGTCCAGGCGACGGTCTGGAGCACCGGGTTGCGCGACAGCCGCATGAAGGCCAGGACCGTGCCCAGGAGGAAGCCGAGCACCGTGGCGTAGAGGGTGAGTTGGAGGGTGACCCAGACGGCTTGGAGGATCGTCTCGGACAGGAAGTACGCGCGGAAGACGTGCCACTCCCAGACGGGGTTGGTGGCCAGTCCGTGCAGGAGTTGGGCGATCACCACGACGGCCGCGGCGGCCGCGACCCAGCGGGCGTAGTGGCGGGCGGGGACGATGGTGAGGGCATCGGGTGCCGCGCCGTCGGGCGGGTCGGACCGGTCGGTCTGGTCGGGCGCCGGGGGCTCGATCGCAGGGGGCACGGCGGTGGCGCTCCGGGGCGTCCCGGTGCCGTGGACGCTCACAGGTCGGTTGCCCTTCTTTGGTGCGGTGCGGTCGACAGGTGCTTCTCGAAGGGCAGCGGGCCGATGGACTCCGGATCCGCCCCGGTGTCGAACAGGGGGGCGTATCCGGTCGTCAGGTACAGGCCGCGGGCCTCGGGCTGGCGCGGTCCGGTGGTCAGGTAGATCCGCTGGTATCCGCGGGCCTCGGCCTCGCGCTCCAACTCGGCGACGACGCGGCGGGCCAGGCCGCGCCGGCGGTGGGCGGAGTGCGTCCAGATCCGCTTCAACTCCGCCGTCGCCCCGTCGTACCGGCGGAAGGCGCCGCCCGCGACGGGCTCGTCGCCTTCCAGGAGGAGGAGCAGGACGCCGCCGTACGGGGCGGTGAACTCTTCGTCGGGGTAGCGGGCGAGTTCTCCGTGGGCGTCCTTGCCGTAGCGCGTCGAGTACTCCTCGCCGAGTTCGCGCAGCAGGGGCTTCGCCCTGGGGTCGGAGACGGACACGTGGATGACGGTCGGGGCGGCCGATGTCGGCGGCGGGGGCGGTGCGGGCGAGGTCCCCGGTGCGGCGGAGGTCATCGGGTCACCGCCGCGGGGGCGGGCGCAGCGTGTGATGCCGGCTTGGCGTCGGGGTGGGCGCCGCGTACGGCATCAGGGTCGGCATCGCGCTCGGAGTCCCGTTCGGCGTCCCGTTCGGCGTCCCGTTCGGCGTCCCGTTTCGCGACCTCCTCGCGGACGATCGGAATCACGTGCCGACCGAAGTCGATCGCGTCGCCCAGCAGGTCGTAGCCGCGGGCGGAGAGGACGTCGACGCCGAGGTCGTAGTAGTCCAGCAGCGCCTGGGCGACCGTCTCCGGGGTGCCGACCAGGGCGTTGGAGTTGCCCGCACCACCGGTGGCGGCGGCCGTCGGGGTCCACAGTGCGCGGTCGTAGCGCTCCCCCGCCTCGGCGATGGCGATCAGCCGCTGCGAGCCCGTGTTCTCCGGTTGGACCTGCCCGTGGTGCCTGATGAACGCCCCGCTCCGTTCCCTGCGGTCCTTGATCGCGGCCACCGTGCGGTGGGCCTTCTCCCAGGCCAACTCTTCGGTCGGGGCGATGATCGGGCGGAACGCCACCTGGATGCGGGGCACGTCGGTGCGGCCTGCGGCCCGGGCGGCGGCCTTCACCGCTTCGATCTGCTCGGCCGTCTTCGCCAGGGGCTCGCCCCACAGGCAGTAGACGTCGGCCTCGGCGCCGCCCGCGGCGTACGCGGCGGGTGACGAGCCGCCGAACGACACGCCCGGGCGCGGCTGTTGGAAGGGGAACACGTCGCTGAGGAAGTCGTGGAAGCGGTAGTGCTCGCCCTCGTGGTCGAAGGGCTCCCGGGCGGTCCAGACCTTCTTGACGATCCGGATGTACTCGCGGGTGCGGGCGTAGCGCTCGTCCTTGGTGAGGGTGTCGCCCTCGCGGGCCTGCTCGTGGTCGTTGCCGCCGGTGATGAAGTGCACCGTCAGCCGGCCCTCGCTGATCTGGTCCAACGTGGCGAAGGTCTTCGCGGCGAAGGTCGGGTACGACACGTTCGGCCGGTGGGCCAGCAGGATCTGGAGGCGCTCCGACCTGCTCGCGACGTACGCGGCGGCCGGCGCGGGGTCCGGCGATCCGGAGCCGTAGGCGAACAGCACCCGGTCCCAGCCGTGGTCCTCGTGGGCCCGGGCGAGGCGGAGCGTGTACTCCTTGTCGAAGGCGGCGCCGGAGCGCGCGGTCGTTTCGGATCCGTCGTTGGTGGCGGCGATGCCGAGGAACTCCACTGGCATGGGAGATGCCTTTCTGCAGCCTGCTGCCCTCGCGCCGGGAAGGCACCGGGGCGCGGCGGAGCGCCCGTGGTGCAGCCGGGCGTCAGGGCGCTGCCGGGGGCTGCGAATCACGTGGTGGTCGGGTGTGCTGACGCCGTGGGGTGGGGTGGGTCAGGCTCGGCCGGGGCCGTCCGTACGCGGTTCGGGCGCGTGCCCACGGCGAGACGCGGCGAAGCCGCGAGGAGGGAGGTGCGGGGAAGGCGACCCGGCCCGCAAGAGGGCTACCGGGAAGGGATAAGGGCCGGTCAGACGGCCCGTTGCCGCATCAGGCGCAACACGCAGCGGACCACACGCGACCGAAGTCGATGTGGTCACGGGTGACCAAGTGCCGCTCGGCGTTCATGTGACTCATTGAGCCGTACAACGTGACTCCCGTCAACCACGGCCCGGATGGTGGACCGGAGTTGAGCGGTTCGTCCGCCCATCCAGGTCCGATGGCACCACCGCCACCAAGTCGGCATCAAAAACCTTGCATAATGGCGCCACTGATGTGCCATCATGGCATCACTGGAGGGTGCGTCCACCTGCTTCGCAGGCCGAGGGGCACACGTTTCCGGCAGAAGCCGATCAAAGGGGTGGGGTCATGGAGCCAGCGCAGAGCCAGCAACGGACGGCACCCGGCGCCGTCTCGGCCTTCGCCCGCTTCGTGGTCTGCGGCGGCGGGGTGGGGCTCGCTTCCAGCTTCGCCGTGGCGGCCCTCACGGCGTGGCTGCCCTGGGCCCTGGCCAACGCCCTGGTCACAGTGGCCGGCACGCTCCTGGCCACCGAACTGCACGCCCGGTTCACCTTCGGCGCAGGCGGACGGGCGACATGGCGTCAGCACGCGCAGTCGGCCGGGTCAGCGGCTGCGGCGTACGTCGTGACGTGCGTGGCGATGTTCCTGCTCCAGCAGTTGGTGGCGACGCCGGGGGCGGTGCTGGAGCAGGTCGTCTATCTGTCGGCCTCCGCGCTCGCCGGCATCGGGCGGTTCGCGGTGCTGCGGCTCGTCGTCTTCGCCCGGGAGCGTTCGCGGGTCCCGGCCGCGCCCCGCGCCTCGGCCCCGACCGGCCGCGCGGCGCTGTGCCGCGCGGCCTGACCGGGCCGGCCGGGAGGGGTCAGCGCTGGGCCGGATCCGTGGCGATCACGCTGTACGGGTACGGCAGCGGCTGGTCGCCGGCCTTGGTCAGCAGCTCCGCGTCGGCCGGGTCGAGGTCGACGTCGGCCGCGCCGAGGACGTTGTCGAGCTGGTCGAGGGTGCGGGCACCGACGATCGGGGCGGTGACGGCGGGCCGGCCGCCGAGCCAGGCGACGGCGACCTGAGCGGGCGTCAGCCCGCTGCGCTCGGCCACCTCGAACAGGGCGTCCAGGACCCGCCAGGTGCGCTCGTCCTGGTACGCGCTCCAGGACTCGCCCCAGCCGAGCCGCTCGGCCGTCTCCACCCGACTGCCGGCCGGCGGGGCGGTGGCGCCGCGCCGGATCGACCCGCTGAGCCAGCCGCCGCGCAGCGGGCTCCACGGAATGACGCCGAGCCCTTCCTGCCGGGCCACCTCGATCAGCTCCCACTCCGTGGAGCGGTCCAGCAGGTTGTACAGCGGCTGGAGGGTCGCGAACCGCTCCCACCCGTGCAGCCGGCTGAGGTCCAGCGCCTTCTGGAGCTGCCAGCCGGTGAAGTTGCTGGCCCCCAGGTAGCGGACCTTGCCGGACTTCACCAGGGTGTCCAGCGTGGCGAGGGTCTCCTCCAGCGGCGTCGCGGGGTCCCACGCGTGCACCTGGTACAGGTCGATGTGATCGGTGCCGAGCCGGCGCAGGCTGGCCTCCACGCCGGAGATCACGTGATTGCGCCCGAGCCCGCGGTCGTTGGGGCTGTCGCCGGTGCCGTAGCGGACCTTGGTGGCGATGACGACGTCGTCACGCCGGCGCCCCTTGAGCCACTTGCCGATGATCTCCTCGGAGGCGCCGGCCGAGTAGATGTCGGCGGTGTCGACGAAGTTCCCGCCCGCCTCGACGAAGCGGTCCAAGATGGCGTGCGACTCCTCTTCGGCGCTCTCCCGCCCGAACGTCATGGCCCCCAGGCACAGTTCACTTACCACGAGTCCGGTTGATCCCAGGAAGCGGTGACGCATCTCAAGTCCCTCTCGATCGTACGGCGTTGCGGCACGGACCGATGAAGACCTGTGGGGGTGCACGGTCCGGGGCCGGGGTCATCTCGTGGACGCAGCGACCGGGCGGGCCCAGGTCGCGGAACCCGTGCGTGTGCACGCGCGCGCCAAGCCCGGCAGGCGCCCAGATCAGCGTCACCCTTGCACACCCGGACGCGGATGCCGAGAGATTTTTGGCCTACGGTCTGGCTCATCGACCCACGGTCGCGAGGACGTCGTGGCCCAGCCTCCGGATGACGTCCGTGGCCAGGCGGTGGCGCACCAGCTTGCCGTCGCGGGTCGAGCGGACCAGGCCCGCTTCGCGCAGCACGCGCAGGCTGCGGGAGACCTGCGGTTCCGTGGAGCCCAGGCGGTGGGCCAGTTCCGAGGTGGTGATGGGCTCGCCCAGCAGGTGGCGGCAGAGCTCCATCCGGGCGGGCGAGGTCAGGGCCATCAGGCGCTGGTGGAGATCGCGCACGGTGAGTTGTTCGTCGGGGGTGGTGCCGCGTGCCGCGTAGTGGACCACGACGCACGAAGGGTGCTCGTTCTTCACCGTCAGATGGGGCCACACCCGGGCGGACGGGACGAGGACCAGCGGGCGGGGAGCGACCCTGACTTCGTGGTTCTGGAGCTTGTCCAGCCGGATCCGCTCGCCCGGGCCGACCCGGACCGCCGTCGGAAGCAGGTCGGTGAGCACGTCCACGGGGGCGCGGACGGCCAGTCGGCGGCGGACCTCCCGGGCGTGGTCCTCCAGGAGCGGGCGGAGGGTGCGCCAGTCGTCGGCGAAGAAGGCGGTGTCCGCGGCACGGAGGGCCCCTAGCAGTCGGTCCCGCAGCTCCAGCGGGGCGGCGACCAACTGTCGGGCCAGCTCGCCGCGGGCGTAGGAGCGGCGCTGGCAGCGGCGGACGTACTCCTGCGCGGCGGCGGTGCCGGGGCGCAGTTCGCCGGCGGGCGGCACCGGCTGCGCGGTGGTGCCGAGGACTCCCGGGGCCACCAGGCCCAGGAAGTCCCCGGCGTCCAGCCGTGCCAGCGCCGTCAGCTCCTCCCCCAGGTCCTCGGCGAGCGGGAGCCCGCGGGGGAAGAACAGCCGGCAGCGGAAGCGCGCCCACAGCGGGGCGAAGAGGAGCAGCTCGTCGCGGAGGGCGGGGTCCGCGACGGCGCGGGCCGTCCAACCCGCGGCCTCCGGGTGGTGCTCGGGTTCGGCGAGCACGTGCAGGCTCGCCATCAGTTCTGCCAGGGCGGAGGGGGCGACCACGAGGTCCGTGGGGCCGAGCCCGCCGAGGTCGAGGACGATGCTCACGCCGTCAGGGTACGGCGGGCCTCATCGCACGGGCGCGCCCGGGCCGAGCGGAATGCCCAGCGCGTACCAGAGGAAGAAGAGCGCGGTCCACACCGCGAGCATGATCATGGCGACGGGCAGGGTGAAGGAGACCAGGGTCCCGATGCCGGCCTTGCGGCGCAGGGTCTGGAGGTAGCCGACGCAGAGCATGAAGGAGGTGCTCATGGGCGTGATGGAGTTCGTGCAGGAGTCGGCGATGCGGTACAGCGCCATGGTGGTGGCCGGGTTGGTGCCCAGCAGCATCAGCATCGGCACCAGGGCCGGGGCGACCAGGCTCCACAGCGCGGAGCCCGAGGTGATCACCAGGTTCAGCAGCGCGATCGCGACGATCAGCAGGGAGAACAACAGCAGCGTGGGGGCGCCGAGCCCCTTGAGGAAGTCCGCGCCCTCGACGGCGACGACGGTGGCGATGCCGGTCCACTTGAACAGGGCCAGGAACTGGGAGACGGCGAAGAAGAGCACCAGCAGCGGGGCGATGGAGCGCACGCCCTCCGCCATGAACTGCGGGATCGCCCGGCTGCCCTTGATCTGGCCGGTGAGCCACCCGTACACGGCACCGATGAAGAGGAAGAAGGCGGTGAGGAAGACGGCGATGGAGTTCATGAAGGTGGACTCGACGATCGCGCCGCCCTCGCCGCGCAGCGGCGACGCGGTGGGCAGCATCGCCAGCACGATCAGCGCGGCGTAGCCGAGGACGGCCAGCCCGGTCAGCTTCAGCGCGCGCAGTTCGGTGGCGTCGTCCACCTGGGCCGCGACGACCTGCCGCGCCGCGGCGGCCTCCAGGTCGGGGTCCGGGGTCAGGTGGTGCTCGCGCTTGGCGAGGACCTTGTCCACGACCAGGGCGATGGTGGCGGCGAGGACGAACGCCGAGACGGTCGTGAAGTACATGTTGTCCGTGGGGCGTACCACCGCCTCCTTGTCGATGAGCTGCGCGGCCTCAGTGGCGACCGAGGCGAACAGCGCGTCGCCGGGCGCGATCAGCGGATTGGCGTCGCCGGCGGCGTTGATGGAGACGAACGCGACGATCATGCCGAGCATGGGGGAACGTCCCACGGCACGGAAGGCGACCGCCCCGAGCGGGATGAGCACCACGTACGCGGAGTCGGAGAGGAACTTGCCGAGCACGCCGCCGAGGGCCACGCCCAGGACGACCGTGCGCGGGGACAGCCCCGACAGCATCCGGCGGGCCAGCGCCTCGAAGAGCCCGGAGCGCTCGGCGACCGCGACGCCGAGCATCACCATCAGCACGGTGCCGAGCGGGCCGAAGGTGACGAAGGACTCCTCGGCACCGGTGATCAGGTCCCGTACCGCGTCGCTCGACAGGGCGCTGCGCACTCCGACGAGGTCCCCGGACGAGGGGTCCTCGACCTTCAGCCCGGACGCGTTCAGGGCCCAGCTCGCGACGGCGACGACGCCGCCGAGTATCCAGAACAGCCAGAACGGGTGGGGCAGTGCGTTGCCCGCACGTTCGATCACGTCGAGGAAGCGGGAGCCGCGGCCCTCCTCTCCGGACCCGCCGGGAGGCGCTTCGGGGGCGGGCTGGACGGGTGTGCTCATGGCGGTGCTCCTCGGGAGGCGGTACGGGGACAGGGCGCGGCCACGCCGCGAGCGGTACGGGAAGGAACCCGGTGCACGCACGATCCGCCGTGCCGGCAGGCGGGGCGTTCCCGGGATGCGGTGCACAGTAGGTCCCGCGTCCTGTCCCGTCACCGTCCGACGGAACAGTTGACCTGATGAGGTCAAGTGATCGCCATGACCTGGGCCACTGCCTAGCGTCACGGTCGTGACCTCGTACGACACCTCCGCCGCCGCCCGTCCCGAACCCCTCGCGGGTGGTGCCCTGTGGCGCCGTGCCCTCGCCGTCCCCGTGCGGGACGGCGTGCACCTCGCCGCCGACCTGTACTCGGCATCGGCCGAGCCGGACGCGACCCCGCTGCCGGTGCTCCTGGAGCGCACGCCCTACGGGCGGCGCGCGGCCCGCGTGTCGGACCAGGACCGGGCGGGCGCCCCGGTGCCGTCACCGGAGGAGACCGCCCGGCACTTCACCGACGCCGGCTACCACGTCGTACGGCAGGACTGCCGGGGCCGCGGCGACTCCGAAGGCTCCTTCGTGAAGTACCTGGGCGAGGGGCCCGACGGGGCGGACACCATCGCCTGGCTCGTGGCCCAGCCGTGGTGCGACGGCCGGGTGGTGATGACGGGGGTGTCGTACTCGGCGCACTGCCAGTCGGCCGCCGCAGCCGAGAGGGCGCCGGGGCTGGCCGCCATGTTCCAGGATTCGGGCGGCTTCTCGTCCGCGTACGACGCGGGCATGCGGATGGGCGGCGCGTTCGAGTTGAAGCAGGTGACGTGGGCGGTGCGGCACGCGGCGCGGAGCCCGGAGGCGGCGGCCGACCCGGTGCTGTCGGAGGCGCTGGCGCGGGTGGACGTGGCGGGGTGGTTCGGTGCGCTGCCGTGGCGGCCCGGGTGCAGTCCCCTGCGGCACCTGCCCGTCTACGAGGACTTCCTGCTGGAGCAGTGGCGGCAGGACGCCTTCGGGGACTACTACCGCAATCCGGCGCTGTACGGGCGGGGCTTCTACGAGCGGTTCCCGGACGCACCCAGCCTGCACCTGGGCAGTTGGTACGACCCCTACGTCCGCTCCACCATCGAGAACTTCACGGCGCTGCGCGAGCTGAAGTCGGCGCCGTCCTACCTGGTGATGGGCCCGTGGACGCACGGCCACCGCTGCGAGACGCACGCCGGGGACGTGGACTTCGGTCCGCGGGCGACGCTGGACGGCAACCTCGCGCCCTCGTACCTGGAGTTCCGGCGGCGCTGGTTCGACCGGGCGCTCGGACGGGTGGCCCCCGATGACGCCGCCGGCGCGGCCGGGAGCGGAGACCTTCCGGCCGTCCAGTACTTCCTGATGGGCGGCGGCGACGGGCGGCGGGACGCCGCCGGGCGGATGCGGCACGGCGGCGAGTGGCGCACGGACGGCCAGTGGCCGCCGGCGGCGACGGCCCCCGTCGACCTGTACCTGACCGCAGACGGCCTGCTCACCACCGGCCCGCCCGCCGCGGAGACCTCGTCGGTCACGTACGACTTCGACCCGCGCGACCCGGTCCCCACCCTGGGGGGCCAGGTCACTTCGGGCGAGCCGGTGATGGCGGGCGGGGCGTACGACCAGAACGCCCCGGACGCCCGGGTGCACGGAGCACGCGAACCGTTCCTCCCGCTGGACGCCCGACCGGACGTGATCAGTCTGAGCACCCCGCCGCTGCGGCACGACGTGGTGCTGGCCGGTCCGGTGTCGGCGCGGCTGCACGTCTCCAGCACGGCGCTGGACACCGACTTCACCATCAAGCTGATCGACGTCCATCCGCCCAACGAGGACTATCCGCACGGCTTCGCCGTCAACCTCACCGACGGCATCCTGCGCTGCCGCTTCCGCGACTCCTTCGAGGAACCGGCGCCGCTGGTGCCCGGCGAGGTGTACGAGATCGAGGTCACCGCACCCGACACGGCGAACCGGTTCGCCGCCGGGCACCGCATCCGGCTCGACGTCTCCTCCAGCAACTTCCCGCGCTTCGACGTGAACTCCAACACCGGCGAGCCGGAGGCGGCGGCGCGCCGCACTGTCGTGGCCACGAACACGGTGCACATGGGCGCGGCGCGCCCCTCCCGGCTGCGGGTGTGGGTGGAGGGCGGAACGAAGTCGCTCCGCCAGCTCCACTTGGCCGGGTCCGGCAAGTAGCCCCGCCCGCCCGAAGCGGGGAGCCTGCCGGGGGTGGCCACGGGTCGCGCACTGAGGACAAGTGGTCGGAGTCTGCGTCGCGGGACTTGCCGAAGTGCCGGACCACGTACGGCACTCGGTTCCGTCCGGCTTTGTGTCTGCGGAGGATCGTGTCGCAACTGGCGCTCAAGCCCACTACTGGGGGCATCGTCAAACGGAACGGGGGCTCTACCCCCTACTCCTCTGTCTCCTCGGCGGACGCTGACCAGATCTCTTCCAGCAGTTCCGGGTAGTGCTCGCCGTAGGTGTTGACCGCGTGCCACACCGCGTCCAGTGCCGCCTTGAGCGGGGCGGGCTCGGCGGCGGCGAGCACTGCGGGGAGAGCGAAGTGGGGCTGTGAGATCTGTTCGGGGGCGCGGGGCGTGCCGGTGGCGTGGACCTCCACGGCCGCGGTGCGCCTCACTTCTGCGGGCGGCGTCGGCCTCTCGTCGCTGGACGCCGTCGGTACGAGTGCGCCCAGTGCTCGGCCCAGGCCAGGCCGATGTGGTCCGTCGTTTCCAAGCTCAGCATCCGGGGCCCATGTCCACTCCGCCCCCGGAGTCGTCGGCGGGTGGTATGGCGCTCGCTCGGGAGGTGTCGCCCGGCGCACCGACCGCCCCGGGACGCTGGGGTCGGAGCGCAGGGTCTCCCACATGCGGGCCGTGTCGTCGAACGGCGGCGGGAGCGGACGTTCCTCCGCCAACTCGGTGAGCGCCTCGGCGACCCACAGCACATCGGTCAGGCCCGCCACTTCGCAGGCCCGCCGCGCTGCCAGTAGTGCCACTGCACGCTGGACTTCGGGGCCTGCAGCATCGAGGGCGTGCACCAGGTCGCTGTCGAAGCGGAGCAGACCGAGGACGTTGCTCTCGCGGGCACCGCGCAGCCCTTCGCTCGGTAGCCGTCCGCCCCACTCCCACTGCTCGCGGTGCAGTCGCTGCTCTTCGGCGGCCTGTTGCTCCGCCTGGTGGGCGAGGTGTTCGGCCTCGGCGCGTTGCTCGGGGGTGGGTGGGGGCGGGAGTTCGCGGGCGTAGCGGTGCCAGTACGCGGCGTTGTGCGAGGTCTGGCGGATCATGTGGTCGGGGCTGGGTGGGGCGGGCCAGAACTGCAGGAGGTAGCGCTCTGCTCGTGGTTCCCTGGGGCCGGTGGTGTCGAGTTCCCGACCTTCGTCCATTCCTTGGGCGCAGTACCGCACCCGGTAGTCGGTCAGGATGAGGTCGAGGTTCCACGCGGCCTCGCCCGCCCACTGCACCAAACTGGTGCGTTCCGACATCGGTCGGAAGGACACCTCGACCACGTCCTGCCAATCTGAGTGCAGGAGAGGTGCTTCGTCATGGATCTCCACGCTGAAGTCGACGTCGCCTGTGTGCAGTGCGGTGACCAGCCAGAGCGTGCCCGGGACCGCGGCCCCGCACAATCCGACGCTCTGGCCTGCGAATGCCTCGGAGAGGTCTGGGTTCGTGTTGTCCGGATCGCTGTGGACGTAGATCTGTCCGTAGTGAACGTGCACCTTGCCTGTGACCGGCTTACGCACAACACACCCCTGTCGTCCAGGACGGCCTCGGGAGTTCGTCGGGCAGGCCGTCACATGCCCGTCATCATGGTGCAAGCCACTGACAACAGGGCCGGCGCCGCCGCGAGGCTGGGCACATGACCGGCATCGAGCCGCGGCCCGCCGGGCGGGGCACGTACGGCTGATCGAGCGGGGTTGGGACCCGTGTGGGGGGCGGCCTTGAGCACCTCCAGGGCGTCGACGGTGGCGGCGGGCCAGGGGCCGACGGGTGCGGGCGGTGCAGGCAGGACGGCGCAGCAGGCTGGTGAGCGAAGGCTCGGCGGGTGGTGGCGAGCGCTGGTGCAGGGCGACGGCGGGGGCCGCCCAGCCGGCCAACGGCAGGGCGGCGGTGGTCAACGAGAGGGTGCGCTGGCCGATCCGGCCCTGAACGCGCAGGAAGGGCGACATACTTGAGCTCTCGGTCTCGTCTGGTTTGGGTTGGGTGGACCCGGGGCGTCCGCCGTGTTCCGGTCGCCGTGTGGGCCCGGCGCAACTGACGCGGGCCGTCGGGGCGCACATGGAGGTAGTGGGTCCACTACGGCCGAGGCCATGAGATGGGCGTCGGCCGGACAGTGTGAAGCGAAGGAGGTGTTCCTGACGTGTCGTGGAGATGGGTGATCACGGGTGCGGTCGCAGTGGGGGCCGCGTTTGGTGTGATGCAGGCGAAGAGAGTGCTGGGCAACCCCTTCGCACGGGCGGAGAAGGAACTGGACAAGCGGGATCGGACGCTGCGCGAGGAGCTCCCCGACACCGTGGCGCTCCGGCACCGGGCCCACTACCTGAGCGAGATCGGGGACCTGGCCGGCGCCGTGGAAGTCTCCGAGCAGTTGCTCGCCGACCGGGTGCGGGTGCTGGGCGAAGACCACCCTCAGGTCCTCACCACTCGGCTCAACCTGGCCAACTTGCGTGGCAGGGCGGGGGACGCGGCTGGTGCCGCCGAGGCGTTGGAACGGTTGGTGCTCGACATGGAGCGGGTGCACGGAGCCGACTTCATCTACACCGTCTTGTCCCAGCGCGACGCCGTCCGCTGGCGCGAGGAAGCGGACCGGGACAGCCGGGGCTCCGCGTGACGACAGCGGCGCCGGAGCAAACGGCGCCAGGTCGTCGCCGACGATCACCCCAGGGTTGGTGGGCATCTGAAGTCCGCCCAGGGGCTCGGGGGTGGGGCCCGGCGGGATCCTTCAGACGGGCTCCGGGTCCGTAGCGCCCGGTCAACCGGCGACCGCGGGCCTCGTGGCGTGATCGTTCAAGACCTCCGCCCCCGGCCGGCCCTACCGTTCCGCAGGAGCGGGAGGAAGGGGCGGTCATGGAGGAGTACGCGAGTGCCAGGTTGCTGGAGCTCGTCCAGCGGGCGCTGGCGGCCGAGGGAATCCATGCCGTGGCGCCCGCCGGCGACGGCGCGCTGCTGCCGCTCGCGGCGAAGCGGGTCTTCCTGCGGGACGTCGCGCGTGACCACGGGCTGCTGCCCCTGCTGCGCGTCGGCGCCATGCTGCCGGTGGCCTCGTCCGATCCCGCGGTCGCCGCGCTGCTGAGCGCCGTCGACCCGTACGACTTGTTCGAGCGGTGGCAGCGGCTGGAGCAGTTCACGCACTCCCGGCACCGCGTGGTGGTCCGGGAACGCGGTGCGGGGCGGCTCGTCGCCGACCACGTAGGACCTGCCGCGGCGCCGCCCCACCCCGCCGAGGACACCCTCGTCCTCGGCGTGCTGACGGCGCTGTTGCCGCTGTGCGGTGCGCGGGACGTCACGGTCACCGCGGGCCGCGAAGCCCCGGTCACCGTGTTCGCGGCCGGCGGATACCCCGCGCCCCCGCCCCCGGCGGACAGCGCACGGTGGTGCTTCACCTGGTCCCGCACGGAGCCTCCGGCAGGCGCCCGTGCGGAGGAAGCCGGTCGGGACGAGGCCGTGCGCACAAGACGGCTGTTCGCCGCCGACCCCGCGCGGCGCTGGACCCTCGGCTGCCTCGCGGCGGAACTGGGGATGCCCGCGCGGAGCCTCCAGCGCCGGCTCGCCGCAGCGGGCGGCTTCAGCGGACTGCTGGGCACGGTGCGCGCCCGGGCCGCCGCCGAGCTCCTGATGGCCGGCGAACACCCGGTCAGCGTCATCGGCTTCGTCTGCGGCTACGCGGACCAGCCCCACTTCACCCGCCACTTCAAGGCGCGCACCGCCATGACGCCCGCGGTGTACCGCTCGGTGTTCCAGCGGCCCTCCCCCGGCGGACGGGAGAGCCACCCCCACGAACCGACGAAGAGAAGGTCTCCATGAACCTCACCGGCAGAACGGTCCTCGTCACGGGCGCGACCCGCGGCGTCGGCCGGGCCCTCACCCGGCGGCTGACCGGGCTCGACGCCCGCGTGGTGGCCGTGGGCCGGGACCGCGGCGGGCTCGCCGACCTCACGGCCGAGTACGGCGAGCGGGTGTCGACCGAGGAACTGGACCTCGCGGACCCGACGGCCGTCGACGCCTTCGCCGACGCGCTCCCCGACCGGCACCCCGAGGTCTCCGTCGTCGTCAACAACGCCGGCGTGCAGCACCTCAGCGACTTCCTGACCGCGGACCCGCGCGCGATCCGACCGGTGCTGCGCCGGGAGTTGGCCGTCAACCTGGACGCCGTCATCACGCTGTCCACCGGCCTGCTCCCGCACCTCGCCAACCAGCCCGCCGCGGCGATCGTGAACATCAGCAGCGGTCTGGCGGTCGCGCCGAAAGCTTCGGCGCCGGTGTACTGCGCGGCGAAGTCGGCGGTGCGGACCTTCACCCGGTCCCTGCGCTACCAGTGCGAGGACGCGGCGCCCCACGTCCGGGTGGTGGACGCGGTGCTCCCGCTCGTCGACACCGACATGACCGCGGGCCGCGGCCGGGGCAAGATCAGCCCGGCCGAGGTGGCGCGGGCGGTGGTCGAGGGGATCGCCCGGGACCGTGCGGAGATCTACGTCGGCCGGGCCCGGCTCCTGCCCGGCCTGATGCGGGTCGCACCCTCGCTCGCCCACCGGGCCCTGCGCCATGGTTGACGCCCCGACCGACGCGCTCCCCCAACCCGGAAGCCAACCCGGAAGCCAACCCGGAAGCCAACCCGGAAACCAGCCAGGAAACCGGTCCGGAAGCCGCCCCGAAGACCACGCCGGAACCGGCGACGGAACCCGCGCCGGACGGATCTTGAAGCGGCTGGACCGCGCCGCGGACCGGCCGTGGTTCCTCCCGGCACTCGCCGTCTTCCCGCTCGGCGACTACGTCCTGCCGGTGCTGCCGAACCAGATGCTGCTGATGGGGGTCTCGGCGCTCCACCCGCGGCGGTGGCGGACCGTCGCGCTGACCTTCGTCACCGCCTCCGTGGTGAGCGCATTCCTGGTGGCGACTGTGGTGCAGAGCGCCGGGACCCGGCTGCTTGAGGCGGCCGGACAGTCGGCGGAACCCGCCGAACTGGGCGATTTCGGCGGGTTCGTGGAGCAGCACGGCACCCTGGCCCTGGCCGTGCTCTCCCTTCTGCCGTGGACGCCCCGGGCGGCCGTCCTGCTCTGCGCGTTGGCCGGCCTGCCCCCGTGGTCCATCGCCCTGGCCGTGCTGGCCGGCCGCCCCCTGCCCGTGACGCTCCTCGCGGCGACCGGTGCGCGGGCGCCCCATCTGCTGCGCCGGTTCCGACGGATCGACCGGCTGCTGACGGAGGTACGGCCCGGTCTCACCCCGTCCGCGCGGGGCGGGCCGCGGCCCCGGCCGGGCGATCCGACGTGAGGGCGGCCAGGCCCACCAGGTCGTCCGCCTGCGCGTCCGGCACCTCCTGGTCGAAGCGGGCCAGCACCCGCACCCGTAGCGAGACCGCGCCGAGCAGCAGGAGCGCGGCCCCGAGCAGTACGTAGAGCAGCCCGATGCCGCGCCCGTCGCCGGTGCCGATGACGGTGCCCAGGGTGTCGGCGAGGGCGCCGTCGGAGGCCATCAGCGGCTCCAGGTAGCGGGTGCCGAACGGGGCGATCAGCAGGAAGCCGACCGGCAGGGTGGACCAGGCGACGAGCTGGTTGAGCGCCATCACCCGGCCGTGGAACCGCTGAGGCACCTTCACCTGGACGATCGTCAAGTAGATGCCGTTGAGCAGCGACAGCGACGCCGACGTGCCGAACACCCCGGCGCAGACCACCAGCAGCTCGGGCCGTAGCCCCGTCAGTACGGAGAAGAACGCCAGCACCGGAACCACCAGCAGCATCCCCCGCATCCGGCGGTGCCGCGGCCCGCCCCAGACGCCCATCGCAAGACCGCCCGTCAGGGCGCCGATGCCGCCTGCGAGGGAGACCGTGGCGACCGTGCCCAGCCCGGAGAAGCCGAGCACCAGCGGCGGGACGAGTTGGAAGAGGACGGGCAGGAAGAGGTTGAGCACGGCGAAGAACACCAGCATCGCCCGGAAGCCCGGCCTGCGCCAGACCAGTTGGAAACCCGCCGTGATCTCCTGCTTCAGGGTCTCGCGCCGGCGGGCGGCCAGCGTGCGCGGGAAGCGGACGGCCAGCAGGACGAGCGCCGCCGCGACGTAGCTGACCACGTCGATCAGCAGCACGCCGCCCAGTCCGATGGCGGCCAGCAGACCGACGGCCGCGAGCGGGGCGACGACCTGGGCGATGCCGCCGGAGATCTGCACCACGCCGTTGGCGTGGCCGAGGTAGCGCTTCGGCACGAGCTGCGGGATCGCCGACTGGAAGGCGAGCCGCTGCCCGGTGAGGGAGACGGAGAGGATCGCCATCAGCACCCCGACGTGCCAGGGCCGCAGGGCGTCCAACACGTGCAGCAGCGCGAGGACTGCTTCGGACGTGCCGCAGACCAAGGTGCAGGCCAGCATCACGCGGCGGCGGTCGACGCGGTCGACCAGCCCGCCGAGGACCGGGGCGGCCAGCAGCCCGGGCACGATGCCGAGGACCGCGAAGAGGCCGAACCAGGCGACGGAGTCCGTCGCCAGGTAGATCCACAGCGGTAGGGCGAACTCGGTCAGCGCCGAGCCGGTCTGCGAGACCATCTGGGAGGCGGCGACGGCCACGAAGCGGCGGGTGTCGCGGCGGGTCGCCGGCGCCGCGGGGCGCTCGTCGGCGGTCGGCGTGTGGTGGACGCCGTCCAGCCACCAGGTGGCACGCTCGGGACGACGGGCCCGGGTGAGGGCGGCGGCATTGCCGGCCGGGTCCTCGGAGCCTTGGCCGCGCGACGCCGCGACGGCGGGGTGGACCGTGGTGACGATCTCGGCCAGCTCCGCCGCACGGTGCTTGAGGAAGTAGTGGCCGCCCTCGTCGAGCACGGCCACGGCGGTGGTGGCGCCGACGAAGCCCCACTCCCGGAACCTCTCGCGGTGGAACTCCGTCCCCGGGTCGGCGGAGCCGATCACCGAGACCACCGGCGCCGTCAACGCGGCTGCCGGTGCGGCGAGTTGGTTCGTGAAGTAAGCCTCGGCCGCGCGGGAGTCCTCCCGTACGTTCGTGACGATCGTCGCCAACTGCTCCGGGTCCAGGCCCTCCAGGTCGGCCCCCATGGAGCGGAGCCAGTTCAGGTGGAGCCGTCCGCTGCGCCGTCGGTCGAGCACGGAGAAGCGGGCGAGCAGCCCGAGCAGGCCCTCGGTGGGCCGGGCGAAGGGGAAGATCCCGCCCAGGTAGACGGCGGCGGGCTCCCGGCCGGCGGCGGTCAGCCGGTGGGCCAGCTCGACGGCGAGCGCCGCGCCCACCCCGCAGTGCCCGTACACCGCGACCGGGCCGGTCACCCCGTTCAGCACTTCGTCGGCGCAGCGGCGGGCCACTTCCTCCAGCGGCAGCGGCTCCTCGGACGTGCCGAGGTCGTGCCCGGGGACGGCGACGGCGTGCAGGGCGACGCCGGGCGGCAGGGCGTCGGCGAGCGGTTGGTAGACGACGGCGCTGCCGCCGCCGTACGGCAGGCACACCAGGGTGAGCGTGACGCGGTCGACGGGTTGGCGGGGCGTCAGTTCGTGCAGCAGGCGGCTCGGGCCGCGCTCGGCGTCCGATCGGTCGGCGTGGGCCGCGAGGGCGGCGACGGTCCGCTCCCGGAAGACGTCCATGAGGGTGATCCGGGCCTGGGGGCCGAGCAGTTTGCGCAGCGCGGCCACCATCCGCATGGCCAGCAGGGAGTGGCCGCCGAGGTCGAAGAAGTCGTCGTGGGCGCCGACGCGGTCCAGTCGCAGGAGGTCGGCCCAGCAGGTGGCGATCGCCGCTTCGGTGGGGGTGGTGGGGGCGGTCCAGCCGGCGCCGTCGGCGGGGCCGGGCGTCCCGGGTTCGGGCAGGGCCCGGCGGTCGACCTTGCCGTGGGCCTGGCGGGGCAGGTCGGGCAGGACGACGAAGCGGGAGGGCACGAGGTAGTCCGGCAGCTTCTCGGCGAGCAGCCGGCGCATTTCGGCGACCGGGGCCGGGGTTTCGTCCGCGGTGGGGACGAGATAGCCGACGAGGACGAGTTCACCGGCCGGGCCGCGGGCGGCGGCGACGGCCTGGGCGACCGAGGGCAGCCGGGCGAGGTGGGCCTCCACCTCGCCGAGTTCGACCCGGTAGCCGCGGATCTTGACCTGGTGGTCGTCGCGGCCGAGGAATTCGATCGTGCCGTCGGAGCGGTGGCGGGCGAGGTCCCCGGTGCGGTACATGCGGGGCGTGCCGGCTCCCCCGCTCCGCTCGGCGCCGGCGCGGGGATCCGCGGCGAAGGGGTCGGGGCGGAACCGAGTCGACGTCAGCTCCGGCAGGCCCAGGTAGCCGCGCGCCAGCCGGTCGCCGCCGATCCACAGCTCCCCCGGCACCCCGGCGGGCACCGGTTGCCGGCGGGCGTCGAGCAGGTAGACCCGGGCGCCCGGCAGCGGGCGTCCGATGGGGGTGGTGGGTCCCGCGGCCGGCTGGTCCGGGTCCACGAGGTGGGTGGTGGCGCCCACGGTGGCCTCGGTCGGCCCGTAGTGGTTGATCACCCGGCAGCCGGTGCGGGCGCCCGCCGCGGCGAGCCGGCGCGCCCACTCCCAGCCGGACGCCTCGCCGCCGAGGACCAGCAGCCGCCGCGGCAGCAACTCCGCCGGGTCGTCCACCTCGGCGCTCAGCGCGGCCAGGTGGGAGGGGGTGAGCTTCACGCAGTCCACGCGCTGCGCGGCGAAGTAGGCGGCGAGCTCCGGGCCGGGGGTGCGCGGGGGCAGCAGGTGCAGACTGCCGCCGGTGGTGAGCGAGAGGTAGAGGGTGGTGAGGCCGAAGTCGAAGGCGAGCGACTGGAGCAGGACGTAGCGGGCGCCGCCCGGCAGCCCCGCTTCGGCGAAGCGCTGGTGCACGCCGGCGAGGTAGGTGAGCACCTGGCGGTGCTGCACGGCGACGCCCTTGGGGGTCCCGGTGGAGCCCGAGGTGTAGATCACGTACGCCAGGTCGTCCGGCCCTGCGCCGTCGCCGAGTGGGGTGTCGGGGACGGCGGCGAGTCGGTCCGCGAGTCCGTCGAGCAGCAGGACGGGGGCGTTGGACGCGGTCAGCAGGGAGCGTCGGACGGAGGTGGTGACGAGGGCGACGGGCGCGGAGTCCGTCAGCATGTGCGCGAGGCGTTCGCGGGGCTGCTCCGGATCGAGCGGTACGTACGCGGCACCGGACTTCAGCACGGCCAGCAGGCAGACGGCCTGGTCGATGCCCTGGTCCAGGCAGACGCCGACGAGCCGGTCGGGTCCGGCGCCGGTGGTGCGCAGCAGTCTGGCCAGCCGGTTGGCCCGGCGGTCGAGTTCGCCGTACGTGAGGGGGCGGCCCTCGTGGACCAGAGCGACCGCGTCGGGGGTGCGGGCGGCCTGTGTGGCGACGGCGTCGGCGAGGGTGGCGGCGACCGGGCGGGCGGCGCCGGAGTCGTTCCACTCGTACAGCACCCGGTCGCGTTCGCCGGGGGTGAGGAGGTCGAGGGCGCCGACGGGGGTGTGGGGGTCGGCCGCGACGCGGGCCAGGACGCGCTGCCAGTGCCCGGCGATGCGGGCGACGGTGTCGGCGTCCCAGAGGTCGGTGCGGTAGGTGACGAAGGCTTCGAGGCCGGCCCCGGGTTCGTCGGGCTCGGTGCAGTACAGCCCGAGGTCGAGGTGGACCCCGCTGCCTTCGAAGGGGAAGGTCCGCCACTGAAGGCCGCGGGGGCGGACGGTCTGGGCTCGGTGGTTCTGGAGCGCGAAGGAGACCTGGAAGAGCGGCGGCCGGCCGACGTCCCGCGGCAGGTCCAGTGCCTCGACCAGCCGCTCGAACGGAGTCTCGCGGTGTTGTTGGGCGCCGAGTGCCGCGGTGCGGACGCGGTCGAGGACGGTCGCGAAGTCGGGTCCCGCGCCGTCGTCGGCCGCCTGGTCCGGCCCCGGACCGGGCGCACCGAGGTCGGCCCGGATCGGCAGCATCGTGCTGAACAGGCCGATCAGGCCCTCGGTGGCTTCGGTGGGACGGCCCGCGAACGGGGTGCCGACGGCGAAGTCCCGCTGCCCCGACCAGCGTCCGAGCACCACCTGGAAGGCGGCGAGCAGGGTCGTGAAGAGGGTGGTGCCCCGGGCTCGGGCGAGCGCGCGGACGGCCCGGTGCGTGTCGGGGTCCAGCCGGAAGGTGTACGTCGCGCCGTCGGGGCCGGGCACGGCGGGGCGCGGCCGGTCGGTGGGCAGGTCCAGCGGCGGGACGCCGGCCATGGCGTCGCACCAGTACGCCAAGTCGGTGGCGGCCTGCGGCAGGTGCTGGCGTTCGCGCTGCCAGTGGGCGAAGTCGCCGTAGCGGACGGGCAGCGGCGGCGGGGCGAAGTCATTGCCGCGGGCCACCTCCTCGTATCCGGTGAGGAGTTCGTCCAGGAGCACTCCGGCGGACCAGCCGTCGCCGACGAGGTGGTGTTGGCAGATCACCAGGACGTGGTCGTCGTCGGCGAGGCGCAGCAGCAGGGCCCGCAGCAGGGGGCCGTTCGCGAGGTCGAAGGGGCGCGCGACCTCGGCTTCGACGGCGGCGCGGGCGACGGTCTCCCGCTCGTCGGCCGGCAGCCCGGCCAGGTCGCGGGTGCGCCACGGCACGGCGAAGCCGTCGGCGGGCGCGATGCGCACCCGGGGCGCGCCGTCGCCGTCGACGGGGAAGGAGCTGCGGAGGGTGTCGTGGCGTACGGCGATCAGGCGCAGCGCCTCGGCGAGGGGTTCGGCCCTCAGCGGGCCGCGTAGCCGCCCCGCGGTGGGCAGGACGTAGGCGGCGGTGCCGGGGGTGAGTTGCTCGACGAACCAGAGGCGTTCCTGTGCGAGGGACAGCGGCTGGGGCGCGTCGTCGGGGCGGGCCGGGATGCCGGTGGGCCGGGCGGCGGCGCGGTCCCGCAGTCGCCGGGCGAGCAGGGCGCGCTGATCTCCGCTGAGCGCCCGCCGGGGCACGGGCGGCGCGGTCCGGGAACCGTCCTGGGGCGTGCGTTCCGGGGCGTGCAGGGGTTCCGTCACGCCTCCTCCCCGAGCAGTTCGCGCACGACCGCGTCGGTGACCGTGGCCACGGTGGTGGGCTCCTCGTAGAAGGCGTGCAGCGGTACGTCGACCCCCAGGCGGTCCCGGATGCGGGCCGCGGCCCGGGTGATGGTGAGGGAGTGCGCGCCGAGGTCGACGACGTCGTCGTCGCGGCCGACGGCGGGCAGGCCCAGCACCTCGCACCAGATGGCGGCGATCTCGGCGGCGAGTTCTTCCCATGCGTCGTCCACGTCCGGGGCGTCGCCGGTCGGTGCGGGGTCCGGTGCGCCCCGGTCCGGTTCGGGCAGCGCCGGGCGGTCCGTCTTGCCGTTGGGGGTGAGCGGGAGGGCCGCGAGCGGGTGGACGACGCCGGGGACCATCGCGTCCGGCAGCGTCCGGGCGAGGAAGGACCGCAGCTCGGCGCCGGTCGGTGCGGTGGCTTCCGGGTGCCAGACCGGGTACGCGACGAGCAGTCGGCCGGCCGGGTCGTTGTCGTCGCCCCGGACGGCGACGGCGGCGGCCGCCACGGCGGGGTGTTCCTGGAGTCGGGCCTCGATCTCGCCGAGTTCGATCCGGTGGCCGCGCAGCTTGACCTGGTCGTCGCGGCGGCCGAGGCAGTCGAGCGCGCCGTCGGGCCTGATCCGCGCGAGGTCGCCGGTGCGGTAGTGGCGGGCGCCGGTGACCGGGTCGGTGACGAAGCGTTCGGCGGTGTGCTCGGGCGCTCCGCGGTAGCCGCGGGCCAGCCCCGCGCCGCCCAGGGCCAGTTCGCCGACGACGCCGTGCGGCACGGGGTGTCCGGCCGGGTCGACCACGAGTGCGGTGGTGCCGGCGATGGGTCGGCCGACGGTCACCTCGTCGGGCGCGGGCGGCACTTCGGCGGCGGTGGACCAGATGGTGGTCTCGGTGGGCCCGTAGACGTTCCAGAGCCGCCCGACGCGTTCGCGCAGCCGGCGGGCGAGTGCGAGGGGCAGGGCCTCGCCGCCGCTGAGCGCGGTGAGGGCGGGGGCGGTGAGCCCGCCGTCCAGCAGGAGCCGCCAGCCCGACGGGGTGGCCTGCGCGTGGGTGACGCCGCGCCGTTCGACGAGGGCGGCGAGGGCGCGGCCGTCGCGCGTCTCCGACTCGCGCGCGATCACCACCCGGCCTCCCGTGATCAGCGGCAGCAGCAGTTCGAGGGCCGAGATGTCGAAGGCGAGCGAGGTGAGCGCGAGCCAGACGTCGTCGGGGCCGGCGTCCAGGGTGTCGCGGAAGGCGAGCAGGAGGTGGGCGAGGGAGCCGTGCGGCACCTCGACGCCCTTGGGGCGACCGGTGGAGCCGGAGGTGTAGATGAGGTAGGCGAGGTCGTCGGGGGTGGGGAGCGGCAGCGGTGCCCCGTCGGTCCCCTGCGCCGTCAAGGCGTCGTCGAGCAGCAGGGTGGTGCCGTGCCCTTCGACCAGGTGCGCGGTGCTGCGCTGGGCGAGTGCGTACGGTGCGCCGGCGTCGGCGAGCACCAGGTCGATGCGGTGCGCCGGGTAGGACGGGTCGACGGGCAGATGGGCGCCTCCGGCGAGGCTGACGGCGAGCACCGCGGTCACCATCTCGGCGGAGCGCTCCGCGCAGACGGCGACGACGGTGCCGGGGGTGACGCCGGCTGCGATGAGTCGGCGTGCGAGGGCGGTGGCGGCGGTGGCCAGGGTCGCGTAGCTCAGGGTCCGTTCGCCGACCGTGACGGCCGGCCGTGCGCCGTGCGTGGCGAAGGAGTTGGCGAGCAGCGCGGGCAGGGTGGCGCCGGGGGCGTCGTGGGCGGGTTCGGGTCCGCGCAGCGGGGCGCGTTCCGCCTCGCCCAGGAACGTCAGGTCGGCGAGCGCGGTGCCGGGGGCGGCGGCGATCGCGGCGAGCAGGCGGCGCAGATGGGATCCGACGCGGTCGGCCCGGACGGGGGACGGCAGGTCGGTGCGGTGCATGAGCAGGACGCGGAGCCGGTCCGGGCCGTCGAGGAGGTGGAGCCGGAGTGCGCCGCGCGCGGTGCCGGGGAAGAGCGTCCAGTCGATGGTGGTCCGCAGGCCCGGGAAGGTGACGGGGGCGATGCGGCGGCGGTAGGTCAGGATGACGGGCGCGAGGGACAGCCCGGGGCGTACGCCCGGGACGGCGCGGGCCAGCGGGACGCGGCGGTGCGGGTAGCAACTGCGCAGCTCGGCGCGGACGGCGCGGGCGAACTCGCCGAAGGCGGTGCCCGGTTCGGGGGTGGTGACCACGGGCAGTTCGTTGGCGTGCATGCCGATCCGGTCGGCGCTGCCGGGGGTGCGGGTGCCGAGTCCGACGGTGACGGCGGGGCGCTCGTTCCCGTACCGCAACAGGAGGGTGTGCACGGCGGCGAGGAGCAGTTCGAAGAAGGTGACGCCGAGTTTGTCGGCGGTGTCGACGAGGTCGGCGCGCAGGGCGGGGTCGAGGTCGAAGTCGACGGCAGCGCCGGGGCCGGCCCCGTCCGCGCCGTCGGGTCCCGCGTCGAGGCCGGGCAGGTGCACCGTGGGGCCGGGCAGCGGGCGGTCGGCCCAGTGGGCGGACGCCTTGGCGACGGCACGGGCGTCGAGTTCGGCTTCGGCCACAGGTTCGGCATCGGCATCGGCTACAGGTTCAGCTTCAGCTTCGGCCGGGGCAGGCCCACTGCCGGTGCGGTGGGCGTAGCAGGCCGCGAGGTCGGTCAGGAAGACGTCGGTGGAGGTGCCGTCGAAGGCGATGTGGTGCGCGACGACCAGCAGGGTGGCGTGGGTCGCGTCGGTACGCAGCAGGGTGAACCGTACGGGCGGTCCCGCGGCGAGGTCGAACGGCTCCGCGCTCGCGGCCGCCAACTCGCCGGGCAGCCGCTCGGGCGTGGTGTCGCGCACGGTCAGCGCGGGCGCCGCTCCGGGGGCGAACAGGGGGACGCCGTCCTCCTCGCGGGCGGTTTGGGTCAGTGCGGGGTGGCGGCCGGCCACGTCGGCGCAGGCCGCGGCGAGCGCGACGGGGTCCAGGGGGCCTTCGAAGCGGACGGCGAAGGGCATGTGGTGGACGGAGCCGAGCGGTGCGATCCGCTCGTTGATCCAGATGCCCTGTTGGGCGGCGCTGGCGGGGGTACTGGTCACAGGTCTTCCTCGGTCTGTTCGGCATCGGAACGCGTGGAACGGGGTGGAGCAGGGTGCAGGCGCGGCGGGCCCGCGCTCCTGCCCGGCGCGGGTCGAAGCGCAGGGGTGGGCAAGGGGCGGTGCGCAGGCGCGGGGACAGGGCCCGCCGTCGGCGCTGACGGCGGGCGAAGGAAGAAGAGACGGGCGGTCGTCAACGGGTGACGACGGCCGGGGCAGGGCGCGGTGCGCCCGCGCGGTGCCGGGCGCGGGGCGTCAGTCGAAGAGGGGCGAAGGTCGGGGAGGAACGGCGGTCACGGCCGGGGTCAGGGGCCGACGGCCGTGGTCAGGTCCGTACGGAAGTCATCGGCGAGCGCGGTGATCACCGGTTCCTCGAAGGCGAGCGCGTTGTACTGGATCCAGCAGTTCAACGAACCGTCCGGTTGCTCGACCACGGTCAGCTCGGGCACCCCGAGGTCCCCGCCGGGCAGCGGCCAGGGCACGGTGGTGCCGCGCGGCAGCTCCCACGGCTCGCAGCGCAGGCCCGGCACGTGCGGGTCGGCGGCCCAGCTCTCGTACCGCAACCAGGCGGGGAACGCCACCACGTGCGGTTTGAACTCCGCGTACGGATACATCTGGTGGTCCAGCGCACCGGTGGCGGCCCGTCGGACCCGTTCGGCGAGTTCGGCGAAGCCGGGGCCGCCCGAGCAGTCCACCCGTACCAGCAGGGACTGCACCAGACAGCCGACCGCCTGCTGCGCCGCCGTACTGGTCCGACCGGGGACGGGGGTCATGAGCACCAGGTCGGGGCGCTCGGCGCGGGTCGTGAGCAGTGCGCTCCACAGGGCGGCGACGGCCATGAAGGGGGTGACGCCGAGGGCGCCCGCCCTCTCCCGCAGCCGTTCGGCGGGGCCGGCTGCCACGGTGAAGGGGCGGGCGACGGTGTGCACGCGGTCGACGGCGCGCCGACCGGGGAAGGGATCGAGCGCGGACGGCGCGCCCGCGAGCGCGGTGGCGAAGTGCCGCCGTCCGCCCTCCCACTGCTCGTTGGCGCGGCGCACCAACTCCGGATAGTCCAGGTCGGGTTCGGGCAGCCGGGGGGTGCGGCCGCGGCGCAGGGCGTCGTAGGAGAGGCCGAGTTCGCGCAGCAGGACGCCGATCGACCAGCCGTCGGCGACCATGTGGTGCACGGCGAGCAGGACGACGTGGTCCTCGGGGCCGCGGGAGACCACGAGCAGTCGGGCCGTCGGGTCGGTCGCGAGGTCGGTGAGGCGGTCCCGCTCGGCGATGAGCTGGGCGTTGACCTCTTCGTCGGTGGCGCCGGGAGCGTCCCGCAGGGTGATGCGGGCGCGGGCTTCCCCGTCGAGCACGGTGCGGACCAGGCCGCGCACGTCGCCGGGCACGGGGACGAACCGGGTCCGCAGGGCGGGGTGGCGTTGGACGAGCGCGGACAGGGCGCGGCCGAGCGCGCGGCGGTCCAGGGGGCTGGTGACGCGGAACAGGGCGGTGACGGCACCGACGTCGCGTCCGTCCTCCTCGGCCATCCAGTCGAGGAAGTTCTCCTGCTGGCTGGTGAGCGGGACCTCGTGGCGCTGGGACCGTAGGGCGCGCAGATAGGGCGGGAGTTCCGGGGCGGGCGGGCGGCCCGCGGGGGTTTCGGCGTCCGGGGTCCGTTGCCGGTCCGCTGCTTCGTCCAGCCAGGCGGCCTGGGCGCGCAGCGAGGGACGGCCGAAGACGAGCGCTGCGCCGACGTCGACGCCGAACTCTTCGGTGACGGCGGTGGCGAGGTGCACGGCGCGGAAGGAGTCGCCGCCGAGCGCGAAGAACTCGTCGGCCGCGTCCCGGACCGGACGGCCCAGCACTTCCTGCCAGATCGCGGCGAGGCGCAGCTCGGTGGGGGTGCCGGGCGGCCGGGCGGCAGCCGGGCCCGCCCGCTCTTCGCCGGCCGTCGCGAACAGCGGGCGCAGCCGGTGCTTGACCACCTTGCCGGAGGCGTTGCGGGGCAGGTCGTCGGCGAGCAGGACGCGTACGGGCAGTTCGGCGCGGGCGAGGCGGGTGGCGAGGAAGAGCCGCAGCGCATCGAGGTCCAGACCATTGGCGGTGGGGATCACGACGGCGACCGGCACGGACCCCATGACGGGGTGTGGTATGCCGAGCGCCGCCGCGTCCGCGACGTCGGGGTGCTCGTGCAGCGCGTCCTCGATCCGGAGCGTGGAGACCTTCAGCGCGCCGGACTTGATGACGTCGCTCTCCCGGTCGACGAGGTGCAGGTATCCGTCCTCGTCCAGCCGTCCGAGGTCGCCCATCCGCACCCAGCCGTCGCGGAAGACCGTGGCGCCGGCAGCCGGGTCGCCGGCGTAGGAGCGCGGGGGCCCGGGCTGGCGCAGCCAGATCTCGCCCGTCTCGCCGGACGGCACGGGGGCGCCGCCCGGGGTCAGTATCCGCAGGTCCCGGGGGTCGGTGGGGCGGCCCACCGCGCCGGCCGGCGCTTCGCCGACGACGGCGGAGAGCTGCGCGGGTGCGGCCTCGGACGAGGTGTAGACGTTGACGACGGTGGCCTTCGGCAGGGCTTCCGCCAGGGCGCGGGCGACGGGCGCGGGGAGGGCGGCGGCGGAGGAGCTGAGCAGGTGGACGCCGGAGAGGTCGTACCGGTCGGGCACGCCGGAGTTGAGCAGTTCGATAGCCATCGAGGGGACGAGGAAGACGGTGCCGATGTCCAACTCCTCGATGGCGCGCCCGAATTCGTCGGCGTCGAAGCGCGGGAGGACCACGGTCGTGGGCGCGCCGGTGAGGGCGCTGATCAGCATCACCTGGGCGGCGTTGGTCCCGATCGGGAAGGAGTGCAGGGCGCGGTGCGAGTGGGCGTAGGGCCGGGGGCGGGGGTTGAGGCGCTGGCCGGCCGTGAGGTTGGCGTGCCGGGCGCGTACGCCCTTGGGGTCGCCGGTGGTGCCGGACGTCCCGACGATCTGGGCGAGGTCGCCGGGGGCGGGTCCCGTGCGGCTGCGGTCGAGCCCGGCGCCGCGGCCGGCGGCGGCTCCAGCCGATTCGACGTCGAGCAACGACAGGTCACCCCGCCCCAAGCCGTCCAGGCAGGGCAGTTCGGTCCCGCGCAGGACGGTCGTGGCGCCGCAGACGCCGGCGAGGCGTACGGCTTCGGGTGCGGCCAGGTCGGCGCGGAGCGGGAGCGCCGCCGCGCCTGCGTAGTGGACGGCGAGGTTGGCGACCGCGTGGGCGTCCCACTCGCGGTCGGTGAAGCGCAGGGCCACGACGTCACCGGGGCGGATCCCGGCGTCCACCAGCCCCAGGGCGCCGCCGACGGCTCGCGCGCGCCACTTCCCGTACGTGAGCGAGCCACCGCCGCACACCTCGATCGCGACCCGGTCGGGCTGTTTCGCGGCCCGGGCGTCGAGCAGGTCGGGAACGGTCAGCGGAGCGGGCTGGGCGTTGATGATGTCCTCCAAGAGCGTGATCCCCGGGGCGAGTTGGTTCGGGGATGCGATGGCACAGGAGACGTTCACGGGCATGGCGCGCAGTTGTTGCCCTTGGATATGGTCTGGACCTTCGGCAGGGCATGCGAACAATAGCGTGCCTGTGTCGCACTTGTGTCGCAATGATGGAGAGTTCGTGGACATCGGTGGGGATCGGCTGCGTTGGCCGAACCTCGCCAGCACCTGAGAACTGCTATGAAACCCCTCGTCAGAGGGGGCGCACCAGCCAACTCCGGAGAAACCGGAGCCAGGAATCCTGGATCTGCTCCGGCCGTCGCCCAACCGCACCGCGAAGGCCCCCTCCGTCCCACCGGACGACAGGGCCCTCAACTCTGCTTGTCTGTAACGGCGTTCCGCATCCACCGGCTCCACCCGCATGCCGGGTGCCCGCTGCGCCCTTGCGCCCGTATGCCCTTGCGCCCGTACGTTTCGTCCCGTCCCGGTTCCGAGGAGGAACAACGCATGCTGTACGCGGGAATTGCCTGGTCAGCCGATGGTTACGAGGTCGAGGTCATCGACGCCGACGGGAACCGGGCGACCGCCCCGACCCACTGGGGCGCGGAGCGCGTACCAGAGCTGACGGCGTGGCTCGGGGCGCCCGGCCCGTCCTCGGAGCCGCCCCGCGCCGTCGTCGTGGAGAGCACCAACGGCCTGGTGGACGGCCTCTTCACGGCGGCCGGCCTGCCCGTCTACCGGGCCGACCCCTGGGTGCTCCCCGAGCGACCCGACTTCGGCTCCGTACCGGCCAGATGTCTCGCCGAAAGAGCCAGAACCGACCTCGCCTCCCTCTCCCCGCTCACCGCGGAGGGCGGCGGCCAGACCGGTCGGGACGACGACTACCACGGCGGCATCCGACGCAGCGCCGCGCAGGAGGAGGAACTCGTCCGCGCCGGCCGTTGGTTCCGCCACGGGCCGCGCGACCGCGACGAGATCGCCCTGACCTTCGACGACGGCCCCGACCCGGCCTTCACCGGCCAGGTGCTCTCCATCCTGGCCCGCTACGGCGTGCACGCCACCTTCTTCTGCGTGGGCCTCCATGTGCACGCGCTCCCCGACGAGGTGCGCCGGATCGTGGACGCGGGGCACTCCCTCGGCAACCACACCTGGTCGCACCCGTTCCTGCCGGACCTGAGCCCCTGCCAGTTCCGGCTCCAACTTGAGCGCACCGACGAGGCTTTCGACCGCGCGGTGGGCCGGGTCCCGACCGTCTTCCGCCCGCCGTACGGCGCACGCACCCCGGAAGCCCTGGCCGAACTCCACCCCGACGGCCCCGCCCTCGCCCTCTGGGACGTCGACTCCTGGGACTGGGCCCGCCCCGGCCCGGAGAAGATCGCCCGTACGGTCCTGGACCACGCCGGTCCCGGCTCCCTGATCCTGATGCACGACGGCGGCGGCGACCGCCGCCAGAGCGTGGCGGCCCTACCGACCGTGATCGAGGGCCTGCTGGAACGGAACCTGCGCTTCGTGGCGGCGGACGAACTGCTCGGCGTCGCAACGGCGAAGGGTGCACGCACCGGGGAGTGAGGCCGGCGCCGGTGCGGTCAGGGCGTGTCCTCCGCGTACGTCCGGTGCTCCCAGTCCGTGACGGCGGCGCAGAACCGGGCCCACTCGTCCGCTTTGCAGGCGTGGTGGAGGGCGGCGACCTCCTCGGTCAGCCCGCCCCTGACCACGGCGTCCGCACCGAAGGCCGTCAGCGCCTCGCCCAAGGTCCCGGGCAGTGCGGGGAACCGGTCCCAGGACCCGTCGCCGGCGCCCTGCGGCGGGCCCGGGTCGATCCGGTTCTCCAGGCCGTCGCAGATGACGGCGAGCAGCACGGCGTGCGACAGATAGGGGTTGACCATGGCGTCCGGGAGCTTCAGCTCCAGCCGCCCGTTGGCGGACAGACGTACGGTGCAGGTCTTGTCGTCCATCCCCCAGTCGATCTTCTCGGGTGCGAAGAGTCCGGTGTCCCAAAATCGCTTGTAGGAGTTGACGGTGGACCCCATGACTGCCATGGCGCCGGCGGCGTGGGCGAGGATGCCGCCAAGGGCGTGCCGGCCTTCCTCGGAGAGGTGCAGTTCGCTGCGGCCCGGCTCGACCAGCACGTTCCGTTCGCCGCGCCAGAGGCTGATGTTGTGGTGACAGCCGTTGCCCATCACCCCGGTGGCGGGCTTGGGCATGAAGCTGGCCTTGACGCCGAGTTCACGGGCGACCTGACGGCAGATCTGCCGGAAGGTGATGAGCCGGTCGGCGGTCAGCTCGGCCCGGTCGTACATCCAGTTCAGTTCGAGCTGGCCGGGGTCCTCGTAGTCGCCCTCGATCATGTCGAGCCCGAGGGCCCTGCCGTAGGTCATCACCCGCTGGAAGATCGGCCGGTTGCGCTCCAGCATCTCCACCCGGTAGGCGGGGCTGGCGTCGGGGCGGTGGGCCGCCTCCAGGCCGGGCCCGGTCCAGGTCGTCTCGGGCTCGCAGCCGGAGCGGAGCACGAGGCCGGTGCGCGCGGTGAACTCCCGGTGCCGTCGGATGAGGTTGCCGCGCACGTCGGCTGCGTACGGCTGCCCGCCGCACTCGGGTCGGTGCGCGGGCTCGTACAGCCGGCAGTAGAACCGGCCGACGCTGGTGTCCCAGGGCAGTACGGCGAAGGTGTCGAGGTCGGGCAGGGCGGTGAACTCGGCCGCCCGGGCGCCCCCGCCCAGGAGGTTGCCGTTCCGGTCGGTCTGGATGTCGGCGACGACGGAGCGGTGCAACTGGACGCCCCGCTCCAGGTTCCGCAGCAGGTGCACGGCCGGCACCACCTTGCCGACGGCCCGGCCGCCGAGGGTCACCGACTGGTAGTAGACGTACTCCACTCCGGCGTCGGCGATCCGTTTGCGCACGGCGTCCACCGCGTCCTGGTCGGTGTTCAGCTCGCGGTGGCGATCGAGCGCGGTGGCGCTTGCGGGACGGTCGGCCATGGGGCACCTCACGGGTTCGTACGGCAGGGGCGGACGGTGGCGGGCCGCGGGCGGCGGGCCGGTCAGGAGCTGAAGGTGAGGGGGAGTCGTACGGGGCCCGTGTTGCCGGAGTCGGGCAGCCAGACGGCGCCTTCGGCGATCCGGGGGTCACGCAGCCGCCGGGCGAGCACCGGCAGCGCCTCGGCCATGTCGCTGCGGGCGACGAAGTGGCCGAGGCAGTGGTGGACCCCGCCGCCGAAGCCGTGGTGCGGCTGGCGCTCGGCGGTGAGGTCGAAGGAGTACGGGCCGTGGACGCGGGGGTCGGTCCCGGCGGATTCGCTCCACAGTTGGATGGTGGTCCCCGCCGGGATGTCCAGGTGCTGGAACGTGAAGTCCGCCAGCGCCTGTCGGGTGACCCAGCGAACGGTGGGGTTGACGCGCATCACCTCCTCGACCGCCCGCCCGCCCAGCTCCGGTCGCTCGGCGAGCAGGGCCCACTGGTCGGGGTGGCGGGTGAAGGACTGGAGGGCCAGCCCGAGTTGGTTGCGGGTGGTGTCGAAGCCCCCGAAGATCAGCAGCACCAGCCCGTCGCGCAGTTCGTCCCCGCTGAGCCGGTCGCTGTCCCGGCTGGCCCGGACCAACCGGGAGACGAAGTCGTCCCGTTCCTGGCGGCTCCGGTCGGCGATCACCTCGTCCGCGTAGGCGTGCAGCACGGCGAGCGCCCGCTCGATCCGGTCGAGGTCACGGCGCACGGTGACGCCCAGCGCGAGGCCCAGGACCGCGGACTCACGGGCGATGAAGGGCCACTCCGACTCCGGGAGCCCGAGCAGAACGGTGATGACCCGGGCCGCGTAGGGCTCGGCGAACTCCGAGACGAACTCGCACCGCCCGCTCCCGGCGAAGGCGTCGACCAACTCGACGGCCAGGGACCGGAACCCGGGCGCCATGGCGGCGGCCGCCCGCGCGGTGAACGCCGGGTTCATCAACCGCCGCAACCTGCGGTGCTCCTCGCCCTCCTGGTGGAGCACCCAACTCTGCCACCAGTCGGCGAGCGCCCCCTCGGTCACCCCGTTGTGAGCGGGCCAGGCCACGCTGCCCTGGCGGAGCAGGGGGTGCTGGAGCAGCGCCGCCACCTCCGCGTGCCGCAGCACCGCCAGCCCGTAGTTGGTCCGCGCGTACCAGGACCTCTCACGCGCCTCGTGCACCGCGTCCGAGGTGATCGAGAAGCCCGGATCGGTGACGTCGAAGAAGGGAACGGCTTCCGGCGGGGGTGTGCCCGTCATGGGGCCCTCCGGCTCTCGGGGCTGACGGTGGGAGCCACACATTCGAGAACCGGGGTGGCGGTGTCAAGCGCCGAAGACGAGTTCCCGCCGAGAAACGGCGGCGGGCGTCGGGCGGTTCAGCCGTGGAGCGTGACCTCGGGCAGCGGTCGACCGGCGGCGTCGAACAGCACGGCTCCGCAGTCGCAGCTCTCGTCGGCGAGCGTCTCGATCGTCGGCACCTGCCAGACCAGCAGCTGCGAGCAGCTCGGGCAGTCCAAGCTGACCAACGTCTCCTCGGGCTCGGCTCCCCAGGCCCGTACCGGTGCGTCCTCGTGCATCAGCCCGGCGGGCTCGTCCCCACCCGTCAGCGCGACCAGCACCTCGTAGGTGTCGGTGCCGGTGTCCCACACCATGAGCGTGCAGCCGAGACGCGCCACAACACCGGACAGATGGTCCAGGAGGCGGACCGGGAAGTCACCGCGGCCCGGCGTCGGCTCGCCCTCCGCCGCGCGGTAGAGGTCATCGGTGTCGACCCCCACCGGCTCCAGCCCGAAGGCCCGCACCCGTCCGGCCACGAACGCCGCGAGCTGCCCCGGGTCGTCCTCCCCGGTCCAGTCCATCCCGAACAACACGTTCTCGACGCGGACCCCTCGGGCCAGCTCACCGGGGGTCAGGACGAGTTCTTCCAGCTCTGTCACGCCGATCACGCTAGCAGCGCGGCCGGCAGGCCCAACGCCGGCGGTCGTCAACCCGCTACACCTGCCGACCCAGGAAGTTCAGCAACCTGGTCTGGGCATCCGCATCGGCGACCGGAGACACCTTGACGCCGAACGCCCCCGGCATTCGAATGTCCCCGTCCTCTGGCAGCAGAATCTCCGTCGCCACCGCCACCGCCTCGGGATCCAGCACCTCGTCCTGGCCTGTTGCCCGCGCCAGGTCCCATCCGTGAATCAAGGTATCGGCACACGCCATCCGTCTCACGAACTCCTCGAACGGAAGGCAACCGAACTCTTCTCCCAGGAGTGCCTGCGCCTTCACCGGGTCACGCAAGGCGGCCTTGATCTCCTCGGACGCCGCACTCCACGCCCGAGACAGGTCCTCATCCCGGCCGGGCGCGGAGTAGCCCGATCCGTCCAGCCCGGCGACGGCCCGCCGGTGGTTCGAGACCACGTGGGCGGCAACGTCCCGAGCCGTCCACCCCGGACATGGAGACGGATCCTCCCACCTGTCCTGCGGGCAATTGAGGATCAACTCCCCAAAGCGCTCCGCGATCCGTCCGTAGAGCTCCGGCACTGAAGACGCCACTGCACTCCTCATTTCTCTTTCACTTCAATCCATGTCACCGTGCCGGCAACCGACCGATGCGGGCCCGTGCGTGCCGTCCGGTGACAGGCCATCAGCGGTCCGGCGATCCGATTCCGCCCGGTGCTCGCCCGCCCCTCTCTTCGTCTGGTACCACCGGTACCGCCGAGCAGAGGACGATTCTGGGGATCTCCCCCGCCCCGGCGGCCACGGGGGCAGTATGGCGTGGTGGCCACTCCCGCTGACGGGCTCGCGCCGTTCTTCGTGCTGCGCCCGATCCTGCCGACCTACGCGCCGACGCGCGTACGCCGCACCGAACCTGAGTACAGCGTTACCGGATCTGTGTGGCAGAGACCCATGTCCTGCTTCCATGTGACATACGGCAACGACAAAGGATTGACCATTAGTGAGGCTTCCCTCTCAGCCAGCCCCTGCTCACGAATCGCCATCGGATTTGGCCCACAACTCGCACTCTTCCTCCGAAGCCACCCGACTGCTCTGCTGGGGCACCTACGTCGACCGTCCCTTCCGGCGCAACGTCGTGAAGACACTGGTCAAGCGTAGCGAGAGGTCGATGGCTCCGTCGGGCGGTGTCGACGTGGTCGCGGTGCTGGCACACGCGTCACGCGCCAGCAGACTTGAGTACCGGACGAGCCGTTGGATCGTCCTGCTCTGGGGGCTCTTCCTACTGACGGAGGCGAGGGGAAGAAGTTTTAGCTGGATGGCTGAGTGGAGCTTGTCCGAGGCTTACGGTCTGAGCCTCACGAAAGAGAGCCTCCACCTTCCCGGCATCGTGGAGATCTTTCTGGAGCCCGACTTCATTCCCACCGACCGACCCGTTTCCGAGCCCGGCTCCTATGTGTGGGTGCTGAACTACGCCGTCCTGAGTCTGCTTCTGTGGCTGGTAAACAGCATCTCCGGCCACGGCAGCGGAATGTACTCCAGGAAGTTCCTGACGTTCACGGACCGAGGCAAGGCCGTCAGGCAACTCATTGGACCCGTGGGCTTGCTGCTTCTCTACTGGTCGGCGGCGCTCATCGCCGTGTGGAACAACTCCGCGCAGTGGGCGGCGGTGGTCTTCCCGCTGCTGCTGTCCATCCCGGTGTGGGCGCATCGCCGCGCTGTCGAGAGGGTGGCATGCGACGAGCTCGGCGACACGGTCTTCGCAACTCGGCCCAGGCAGGAGATCGGCGGGCCCGCATGGCTGCGGAGGATCGGTCGGGTCATCGACCGGGAACAGCGTTCCAGGATCGTCCTGTACGACCCGGACCAGCCGTTCGCCGGTCTGGGTCAGGCCGTGGATCCTTGGTCGATGGTGATCCGCCTCGATCCCGAGCCGGGCGCCGCCCCCTCGCCCCTCGACGCAGCCGAGGTCCTGGACAGCATGAAGGACAAGCTGCACGGTCTCGCGCGGAGCCCGGTGTCGACGGCGAGCCGGGACCGCCTCCGGGCCATGGAAGTCGATGAAGTGGTCTATCTGCCGGCGGGGCCGCCGAGGGAGGAAGTTGATCACGGGGAGGCCGCGGTCGCCGGGCATCTGAACGGATCGATCGGGGAGGGAAGCGAGGCGAGGCGGCATTTCCTGCGGATCCAGGTGGGCGCACCGGAGCTCCAGACCGTCTCCGTCCTGGTGAGGGTGCACACGCTGGGTGAAACGCTGACGGTGGAATTCGTCCCCCATGTACTGGGCGCGCTGAAGCCGCACTTCAGCCTCGTCGACGACCTGGTCGGACAGGGCCGCTCGCTCCCTGCGGTGTCGGTGGCCCGAGCCCTTCTGGTCTCTCCGGCGGCGGGAGTACCAGCGGTTCTCTCCGTCCTGGGTACGGCGAACCGCGCGATCACGGCGATCAGACTGCGCAGGGCGAGCGGGAACACGCTGGCAACGCTCCCGTCCAACGGAGCCGTGACGTCAGTGCGCGAAATCGCCGCAGCGCAGAAGAGCTCGCTGCTTGAGGACATGGATGCCAACCGCTACCTCAAGACGCTTCAGGACCGTGTCGCCGCAGGGATACTCCAGACCATGAGGGCGAAGGGTTACCGCACGGGGGAGTTGGAGCAGCAGGTCGTCCAAGTGAGTCAGGGCGGCATCTACATCACGTCCATGCAGGGCGGTGCGGTGGCATCCGGGGCGGGGGCCAGCGCCCGGGGCGCCCGCGCCATGGGTGTCGGCGGCCGGTCCTCCCGTGCGCGGCAGCGGATGACGAGGACCTTGGGCCCCCGCCAGTGACCGACCTCAGGGGACAGTTGGCCGCACGACCGGAACATAGACAGAAATGAGATCGCCATGAGCGGGGAGACGAGCAGGCAGGAAGAAACGGATGGCGGCGGCCGAGGCCCCGACACCGGAACGGCCGCAGTGGGCGAGGAACCACCGGGAGGCATCGTCATCGGTGAACTCGCGGGAGGAGCCGTGGCGGCAGGGAAGCAGGCGACGGCCGAGGACTCCAGCAGGTCACTCGGCACACGAGGTGCCGACACTCCGCCTCCCGCGCCAGTGGCGCCGCTTCCCGGTGGCATCGCCATCGGCCGGATGACCGGTGGTGCGGCGGCCTCGGGACCCGGCGCGCAAGCCACCGACCGGTCGGAGCAGTTCGTCGAGGCAACGCCCCAACTGATCGAGGCACTGGCGCTGTTGCGCGGCGAAACGGGCGAACTACGGGAGGAAGCCACCGAGGCGGAACGAGAGATCGAGGCCAGCGGCGGGGTGGAGCAAGGGCGGCTGCGGAGGATCGTTGCGCTCGCAGGCGTCACCGCCACGGCTGTGGCCGGTCAGACAGCGGCTGGGGTGGCTGCCGAGACGATCATGGGAATGCTGACATGACCGAGTGGGAGGTGGAGGAGCAGCGGTGGGACCCCTCCCAGGCTTGGGAGAACTACCGCGCCCGCGCCGGTGCACTGGAGCGGAGACTGCGCGCAGCGGCCATCGCGCTGGCAGTGGCACTCCTGGGAACAGTGGCCATCGGAACCGTGCTGCTCGTTCCGCGATAGCTCTCCAGGAGTGGAGCATTTCAAGGACGCGTTCCTCGCACCGGATACGGGCCGGGGGGAAGTCGTACGACATCGTGCCGATGGCCTCCATCCTGCACGTCCTCGCGTCGTCTCCCTCCTCCGGTGTGCTCGTCCTCCTGCGCTGGGAGGCCCCTGACGGCGGTTCCTACCCCCGGTACGACTTAAGGAGCCGCCGTAACTGACCAGGTCCAGCCGGGGGTAGTCGGCCGGGCAAGACGGCCCGGCCGAACGCGCGGACGCTCCTCACTGCGGTCTCGCGCTCAACCGGGACGCGTCAGACCCACCGTGGGGCGCACACCACAGCACGCCCTCCCACCAATTGAGGATCAACTCCCCAAAGCGCTCCGCGATCCGCCCGTAGAGCTGCGGCGCTGAAGACGCCACTGCACTCCTCCTTCTGACTTCAACCCATTTCACCGTGCCGGCCGCCTTCAGTAATGGTCAGGCTGGCGACGCGGTCGTCCGCACGGGGCCTCACCGAAGGCGCGGGGGCCGCGCGCGGAGAGCGTGAAGGAGCCGCCCGGTGCACGCGCGGCCGGGACCCGGTGCGTGTCGGGCCCCGGGGCGCGTGCCGCAGACCGTCCGGCACACGGTGCCCCTCCTGCTGGGTTGTGTCTCATGCCGACTGAAAGCAGTCGCGTGTGGGGAAGAGAGTCCGGTCTACTCGTTCGTTCGGTGCGTCACCGCTGTGGAGAGGAGCGTCCGTGAGGTCTGGGGACCGTGGCGAGGCGGCTGGTGGAGGGCCGTGGGAAGTACCGGACTTCTGGGGTCTGTTCCCGAGCCGGATCAGTCCGCTGGCCGGGGAGGTCGAATCCGGCACCCGGGGCTGGCTCGACGGCTGGCGGCTGGTGGAGGAGGGGCCGGGTGAGCGGCTGAAGGCCAGCAAGGTGGGGCGGTTGGTGGCACTGGCCTATCCGGACGCCCAGGCGGACCTGCTGCGGTGGTCCGCCGACCTGTTCGCCTGGCTCACCGCCTTCGACGACGTCCACGTGGAGGCGCCCCGGGTCACGACCGCGGAACTCGCCCCCCACATAGCCTCCTTCGTCGGAGTCCTGGAGACCGGCACCGCTCCCGGGACCGCGCCGACCCACTTCCCCGCCGCTCTGGCCGAACTCCTGGCCCGGGCACGGGAGTTGTTGACACCGCTTCAGGATGAACGGGTGCGGGCCCGGCTCGACAAGGTGTTCGTCGCGATGCTGTGGGAGACCACCACGCGGGAGCGGACCGTCAGCACGGCGGAGTACGAGACGATGCGTCCGCACACCTTCTTCAGTGCGGTCGGCGCCACTCTGGTCGAGCCGTGCGCGGGGCTAGACCTGTCCCCCGCCGCCCGCGCCGACCCCGAAGTCCGGCGACTGACCCAGGCCCTGGCCACCTTGTGGGGCCGGACGAACGACCTGTACTCGTTCGCGTACGAGCAGCGGGCGCTCGGTTCCGTACCGCGGACCCTGCCCTGGCTGATCGCTCGTGAACGCGGGCTGCCGCTGGACGCGGCCTTCGCGGAGGCGGGCCGGTGGTGCGCGGAGGAGGCCGTCCTCGCGCACCGGCTCATCGGGCAGTTGTCCTCCTCGCCCCGGGAGGGCGTGTCGGAGTACGCCCGGGCGATTGCGCACGCCATCGGGGGAACGCGACGGCTGTACGAGGTGAGCGACCGCTGGCGGAAGGAGTAGCCCCGGCCCGTTCCGGGGTCAGTCCGCGGGCCCGAGCGGGACGGGCACCGGGGCGGGCAGTCGGCGATCCAGCCGGTGCAGGGTGGACAGGACTTCCGCCCGGACGATGGCACCCGGCGCGAAGACCGTCTTGTCGTGCCAGAGCGCGGGCGGCGGACCGTCGTCGTCCGCGCGGGACGTCAGGTGGGCGTGGGCGCGCCTGAGCGCTTCCGTCGGGGGCTCCGGAGCGTCCAGCAGGATCTGGGCGGCGTACGCCGTCTCCTCTGCGGTGCCGCCCCAGATCCCCCACGAGCCGTCCGCCCGCTGGGTCTCCCGCACCCAGCGGGCGGCGCTGCGCAGGGCATCCGCAGCCTCGGGACCACCGTGTCGGGAGAGTGCGGCCGTGACCTTCGCGGTGGCGTAGAAGGGGGAGGCGTGCCACTTGTCGCTCCAGTGGCCGTCGCCGTGCTGCCGCTCCAGCAGCCAACGGCCAAGGGGGGCACTCGTGTTCCGGTGATCGGTGGCGGAATCGGGGCGGTGGCGCGCCCAGGTGCCGAGGGCCAGGAGGACGTGGGCGTTGGTGGAGACGGATCCGGTGTCCTCGCCGAGGTAGCAGGCGAAGTGGTCGCCGGTCCGGAAGGGTGCGAGGACCTCGGGCCCGTAGGGGACGCCGAGTGCCGCGGCGAGGTGGAGGGTGACGGCGGTGTCGTCGGCGTCCGGCTCGAAGCCGGGTACACCGGGTACGCCGCCGGGGGCCGCGAGGGCGCTCACCCAGCGGCGCGCCAGGGGCTCACGACCGGCCAGCAGTCCGGCCCGGTGGAGAGCGGTCAGCACCCACAGCCGTTCGAAGACGGTGATCCGCGCGGTCTCCGGGAACAGGCCGCCGTAGCGCGCGGCGGTGCTCCGCAGCAGGAGGTCGAGGTCCGGGGCGCCGGGGGCTGCGGTCGCAGCGGTGAGCCAGGCGGCGGTCGCGGCCGACGAACTGCCCAACAGGTGGTCCGGGCAGGCGGGCACCAGGCCGGGCGGGCAGGTGGGAGCCAGGGCCTCGAAGCAGTGGTGGAGTTTGACGGGCAGTCGGGGGAAGCGGGCGAGGCGTTCGGCGAGCCGGTGCCGCGGCAGGGCGGGCAGCCCGTGGACGGCGGTCAGTCGGCGGCCGTGCAGCACGGGGGCCAGGGCCGGGTGCACGGCCTCCGGCTCCATGGCGTCGAGGCGGTCGTTGACCTCGGTGATCAGTCCGGGTACGAGGAGTTCGACGGCCGCGGTGTCCGGCAGCGGGTCGTGCTGCGGCAGCCCGTACAGCGCGTTGACGCCGGCCGCGACCGCGTCGGCGAGCCTCCCGGCCGGCCGGGAACGGCCGGTCGTCTGATGACCGGCTTCCCGTTGCCGGTCGAGTTGGGCGAGGAGGGCTGCGACCGCCGCGAGCGTCGGCAGCACCTGGTACGCCGACGGCCCGTCGCCCCACAGGCCGCCCGCCTGCTGCTGGTCGAGCAGCCAGGTGACGCGCCGGTCCCGCCCGGGTAGGTGCGGCGCCCAGGCGTGGACGCGGGCGGTCTCGTACACGGTCGGGCTGGTGCGGCCCCAGGGGTCGCCGTCCACCGAGGCCAGCAGACGGGCGGCGGCGGAGACCGCCTCGCGCGGTGCCGGAGGCGGAAGGGCGCCGGCGTCGACGGGCATGGGGGACCCACCTTTCGGGGAGGGGTGAAGGGAAGGAGCGGGGAGGGCTTGAGCTAGCGGGAACCGTCCGGGGCGGAGGCCGGGGCCTTGGGGGCCGGGGTCACCGTGGCCGCCAGCCGCGTCGGATTGAGGGTCAGCGCGGGCAGGTGGGGTCGCTTCGGGGCGTCCGGTGCCGTGCGGACGTCCCAGCGCGCCGTGATCGTGGCCAGCATCAACACCCCCTCGATCAGCGCGTACTCATCCCCGATGCACTTGCGCGCACCGCCGCCGAAGACGCCGTCGGGGACCTTGGTGCCCACCGTCCCGGGCGCCCATCGCTCCGGTGCGAAGCGCTCCGGACCCTCGTACCGGGCGGGCAGGCGACCCAGCAGATAGGCGCTGTAGACGATCGTGCTGCCGCGCGGGACGGCGTGGTCCCCCAGCCGGGCGTCGTCGGTCGTGGTGAGCCGGGTGATCAACCAGCCCGGTGGGTTGAGCCGTAGCGCTTCCAGAAGGGTCTGCCGGGTGTACGGCAGGTGTGGCAGGTCCTCCCAGGTCGCGGCGCGGTGACCGAGGACGGATCGGCACTCGTCGGCCAGCCGCCGACCGACCTGCGGGTGCTGGGCCGCGAGGTGGAGCGCCCAGCACACGACGCCCGCGGTGGTCTCGGTGCCGGCCACGTACATGGTGATGGCCTGGTCGACGAGTTCCTCGTCGGTCATGGGATGGTCTCCGGTGCCCGCCCCGTGTTCGCTGACCAGTGTCGTGAAGAGGCTGTCACCGCCCCCGTCGCCGGCGCGCACACCTCGGATGAGCTCGGCCATCATCGCTCGCGCCCGGCGCCTGGCGCGCTGGTAGCGCAGGTTCGCCGGGGTGGGCAGGGCGCTCAGGGCGTCGGGCAGGACGGCCCGCCGCAGTCCCCCTCTCAGGATCGTTTCGAGGTCGCGGGCCAGTGAATCGCGGGCCTCGGGGGCGAAGGCCGTACCGAACAGGGTGGCGAGCAGGACACTGCTCGCCGTGGAGCGGGTCTCGTGGCTGAGGTCCACCTCCGGTCCGTCCCAGCCGCCAACGGCCTCGTCGATCACCTCCGTCATCATCCGGGCGTAGCCGGGAAGCCGGGAGTGGTGGAAGGCGGGCTGGATCGTCCGGCGCTGACGGCGGTGGTCCCGGCTCGGGCAGGACGCGAGTCCGTTGCCGGCGGCCTCGCGCATCCGGTCGTAGACCGGTCCGCCCTTGTCGTAGACCCGGTCGCGCCGGAGCATCTCCTGTGTCAGGTCGGGGTCGCAGACGACAAGGACCCGCTTCCGCCCGAACCGGACCTCCACCAGGTCCCCGTGCGCGGACAGGCCCTGGAGGAATGCCAGCGGCGACTTGAGGAACCCTCCGGTGTGACCGATCAGGGGCAGGGCGCCCGGGACCCGGGCGATGGTGCCACCGGTCATCGCCCACCACCACGGCCGGTGGAGGTACGAGGGAGGGCGCTGCGGTTCCGGGTGGCGCGGCCGGGCCGGGTGGCCGGCGGGGAAGCAGGAGCCGAGTGGTCGGGTAAGCGGGTGGATGAAGAGGTCATGAGGCGTCTCCGATCTCGGGGCCGTGCCGTTGTCCCACGGGTACTCCCGCAGGATCGTTTCGTCTAGCGCCCTACGTTGGACCGCAGCGGTTTCGGGTCCGTCACGGCGCCTTGGGGCCTGCTCACTTGTTCGTTCTACTCGGCAGGGACGGCCTCGACCGCTTCGTCGTCGTCCAGCAGGCCGGCCACGACGTCCCGGGCCGCCTCGGCGAGGCGACTGCCCTGGCCTGCGCTGAACCAACTCCGCCCCAACCCGAGGTCGATGCCCAGCCCCTCCCACGAGGCGGTGACGAAGGCGATCGGGAACGGACCCGGGGGCTGGCTGAAGAGCCGCAGGGACCCGGCCGTGACGCCCGACGGCAGCTCCAGTGCGAGCGGGCGGTGCGCCGCGTTCGTCACCGCGAGGCTGATGGGTGCGGTCGTGAAGTGGGCCGCCGCCTGTTCGGCCGCGATGAGTTCCAACTCCAGGTCCCCGGCGTCGACCGACCGGCGCAGTCGGGACCGGAACTCCGGTGCGACCTCCAGCGGGTCGTCGTCCGGGGCGACTTCGACGGCCGTGTACGCGATGGACGCCGCCTGCACCAGCCGGCCGGGCGGGACCGCGGGCGTCACCCGCCTGCGCAGGTCCACCGCCGACATGCAGTTGAGGGGCAGCGCCCCGCGCTCCGGGGCGATCTGCCTGCGCACCGCGACGAGCAGGGACGCGGACAGCAGGGCGTGCACGGAACCCCCGCACCGCTGCGCCAGTTCCCGCAGTCGCAGCGTCCCGGACGGCGTGACCGCAACCCGGCTCAGGTGCGAGCCGGTCCCGACCGCCTCCCGCGCCGGTATGACGGCGGGGACGACCGAGGCGGCGAACTCGGCCCTACGGGCGAGGAAGGCGTCGATCTCCTCCCCGTCGCGCCGGTCACCCAACAACTGCTCGATCGGTGCGGGGAGCCCGCCCTGGGTCTCCGTCGCCTCCGGATCCCGGCCGGTGACCAGCGCCGTGTACGTCCCCCACAGGGCGCGCATCAGCTCCAGGACGCTGACGCCGTCGCTCACCGCGTGGTGCACGGCCACGACGACCGTGTGCGCACCGTCCGTGCGGGGCAGCACGGTGACCCGCAGCAGCGGTTCACCGGGGGCGAACCCCCTGATCGCCTCGTCGAAGTCCCCGCCGGTCACCACCGGTACGTCCCCGGGAGCCGGCGCCTCCAGCCGGAAACCGAGCCCGCTCTCCTCGGCCACGACCGTGGCCGAAAGCACCGGCTGGTGTCTGCACAGCCGGTCCACAGCCGTTCGGAGGACCGAGGTCTCAAGTGGGCCGTCGATCGTCACGGCGACCACGACCTGCTGCTCCAGCGCCGCGAGCACGGACTCGCTCACGGACAACAGTCGGTGGGCCAGTTCGGGATTCGGCACGGGGCACCTCCAGGTCGTGGTGGAACACGTTCGGGGCGGCCTGCCCGCGGCGGGCGTGCTGAGGCTCATCGGGTGGCGCACGAGCGGCGGGCCGGGGCGGGTGCCCGGGCGACGGGGTGCGTGTTCGCGGCATCCCGTTTCTTGATCAGGTGCCGCAGGAGGCTGCCCTGGGCGGGCACGGGTAAACCCACTGCCGTGGACGGGGCCGGGCTGCCGGGTTCCGTGGCGGGGCCGATGGGCAACGCTCCGGGCGGTCCCGGATGCGGGCCCGCACGGCCCCGGAAGACCGTATTGACCCGCACATATCAAGAATGCGATCGTCGCTCCCGGCACACCTGGCGATCACGGCCAAACCACCGCGCGCCTGACCTCTTCCAGGGAAACGAGCGATATGTCTGATGTGTCGATGCACAGCGGGACTGCAGCGGGCACACCACCATGCTCCGGGCTCCCTGCCGAGTACCGCGCGGCCGTTGAAGCCCACCTCGCTGCGTTCCTGGACGCCAAGGAGCGTTCCGGCACCGCCGGGGGGCCGGTTCCGGAGGACGTGCCCGCGCTGCTGCGGGAGTTCATCGGCGCCGGGGGGAAGCGGATCCGTCCGCTGTTGTGCATCGCCGGCTGGCAGGCCGGCGGCGGAACGGGACTGCCGGGTGAGGTGGTGGGCACGGCGGCGGCGCTGGAGATGTTCCACGCGTTCGCGCTGATCCACGACGACATCATGGACGGCTCCGTGACCAGGCGCGGCCGCACGACGGTGCACCAGATGCTCGCCGACCGGCTCGGTGCCGCCCTCGACCCCGACCAGGCCGAACAACTGGGGGTGAGCGCAGCGATCCTCGTCGGTGACCTCGCCCTGACCTGGTCGGACGAACTGCTGTACACCGACCTGACCCCCCATCGGCTGGCCGCGGTACTGCCGCTGGTCATGGCGATGCGCGCGGAAACGGTCCACGGCCAGTACCTGGACATCACCTCCGCCCGCCGGCCCAGCACGGACGCCTCACTCGCGCTGCGGATCGCGCGCTACAAGACCGCCGCGTACACCGTGGAACGACCCCTGCACATCGGGGCCGCGCTCGCCGGCGCGCAACCGGAACTCCTGGCAGGACTCAGCGCCTACGCGCTGCCGGCGGGCGAGGCGTTCCAACTGGCCGACGACCTCCTGGGAGTGTTCGGCGATCCGCAGACAACCGGCAAGCCCAACCTCGACGACCTCCGCGGCGGCAAGCACACCGTCCTCGTGGCCCTCGCCCGGGAACACGCCACACCCGAGCAGCGGGACACCCTGGACGCCCTGCTCGGCAGACCGGGCCTCGGCCCGCAGGACGCGACCCGACTGCGCCGCATCCTCGTCGCCACCGGGGCCCGGGCGGAGGTCGAACACCTGATCACCGAACGGCGCAACCGGGCCCTCACCGCGCTCAACGCCCTGGCACTGCCCACCCCGCTCGCCGATGCACTGTCCCGCCTCACCCTCGGGAGCGCCGCACACCCGGCATGACACGGCCGACGGACCGGGCCATCGCACAGGGCGAACGAACCGGCCCCCTCCCCTACGGAACGAGAGGAAGGGGCGCGGCACGCTGATGGACACCTGGGCCGTGAACGTCCCCGCGTCGGGAACCGGGCGGGCGTCAGTCATGCGACTCCGCCGTGTGCGCACCTAACCTCGGTACGCCTCCAGCAACCGCCGTAAAGGACACACCGTATCGATGGAACGGCGTGCCGTCGCCCGGGTGGCGATGCGGCGGGAACGGCCACAGGCCCACTTCTTCCGAGGAGAGCTTCCCCTGGCCGCGTTGACCGGACATGGCCCGATGTGGGCTCCCGGTTCGACGGCCGCCCCAGGCCGTAAGCCGGAAGAGCCCACCCGCCCTCAGGAGGCGCAGACGGTGTTCCGCGCGGGCAGAGTGCCGTCCAGCAGGTAGTCGTTGACGGTCCGCTTGACGCAGTCGTTGGGGTAGTAGAGATAGACCGCGTGGCTGCGGGCGGGAACCGTCACCAGCTTGGAGCCGCGCATCGCCCGGTGCATCCGGAGCCCCGACTCGTAGGTGGTGCGGGTGTCGCCCGTCGCCTGTATCTGGAGCGCGGGCACCTTGTTGTTGATCTTCGTGGGCTGCTCGCGCGGCTTCTCCTTCCAGAAGGCGCAGGGCAGCGGCACGTTCGTCACCGGGCCGAAGACGGGCTGCGACGTCCGGGACCGCTCGACCGCCTTCCAGTAGTACTCGGGATCGCGCGGCATGACGGCGTCGGCGCAGAGCACCCCGAGTTGGGCGGCGTAGTCAGCCGCCCGCCCCGTTCCACGGGCGTCGAACATCATGTCCAGGAACTGCTTGAGGGCCGGGGGCACGGTGATCGGCTTCCCCGCGGCGGCGTCCAGCAGGACGCGCAGCGCTCGCGCGACATCGGCGTTCCCGGTGTCGTCGGTGATGAGGCTGAAGAGGACGAGGGGCAGATCGTGCTGGGTGACGCGGTGGGCGCCGACGCGGATCGGCTCGGTCCCGGCACTGCGGATCAGGCCCTCGACTGTGGCACGCACCGTAGCGGCGGTGGTGCCCAGACCGTACTCCCGGTCGCGCGGGGCGGCCCAGCGGGCGAAGTCGTCGAGTGCCTCCTCGTTGGCGGGCCCCATCTTCTGCACCATCTCGAAGCTGTGGTAGTCGGCGGGTCCGGGGGCACTGTCGAGGACGAGGCGGTCGATCCGGTGGGGGAACATCTGGGCGTAGACCGCGCCCAGAACCGTGCCGTAGGACTGGCCGAACCAGGAGGTCTTGCGCTCGCCGAGCGCGCTGCGGACGACATCCACGTCCCGGGCGATGTTGCGGGTCGAGAGATGGGGCAGCACATCGGGGTACTTGTCCCAGCACTTACGGGCGTCTTCGCGGGACTGCCGCACGGACTCGTCGAATCCGGCCCGGTCCGGGCCCGGCGCACGCAGCCACATCCCGCGGGTCAGCCCGCAGTCCACCGGGGTGCTCTCGCCCAGCCCCCGGGTGTCCATCCCGATCACGTCGTACGCCGCGGCCACCTCGGGCGTCATCTTCGCCTTGATCTCGGCGGGCAGGGACAGTCCCCGCCCGCCGGGGCCACCGGGGTTGCTCTGGAGGATGCCGCGTCGCTTCTTCGGGTCCGTCGCTTTGATGCGCGATATCGCGACGGTGAGGGTGCGGCCGTCCGGCTTGCCGTAGTCGAGGGGAACCGTGATGCGTGCGCATTCGGTTCCGCTCGCGGCGAGCGCGGGATCGTCGCACTCTGCCCAGTTGACGGTCTGCTTCCGGAATCGTTCGAGGCCGTCCGCGGCAGTGGAGGGGGAGGCGACCGCGGTGTGCCCCGCGGTCGTCATCACCGTGGCGAGCGTGAGCGCGAAGGCGGTTGCTGACATGGTCTTCTTCACGACTCATACGCTAGAAGCGCAGTGATCCACTTTCCATGGTGCCAACACCACACTCGTTCCGGGAGCTGACTCCACCACAGCGGCCCGGAACCGCGGCGACGCACTTCACCCGATCCGGTGCGGACCGCCCTGACGAACCGGCTGCCCGGACCGGGCGCGCTGTTCCCTCAGGAGCTCGAAGCGGCTATTCGAACCGGAGGGTGTCACCCGCTCCCCTGCGCACGATCTCCGGCTCACCGCTGGAGAAGTCGATGACCGTGGTCGGCTCCGTGCCGCAGTCACCCGAATCGACCACGGCGTCGACGACATGGTCGAGCCGTTCCTTGATCTCCCAGCCCTGGGTCAGCGGCTCCTTCTCGTCGGGCAGCAGGAGAGTGCTGGAGAGCAGGGGCTCACCGAGTTCGGCGAGGAGGGCCTGGGCGACAGTGTGATCAGGGATGCGGACGCCGACCGTCTTCTTCTTCGGGTGCAGCAGCTGTCGCGGCACCTCCTTCGTCGCGGGCAGGATGAAGGTGTAACTGCCCGGCGTAGCCGCCTTGATCGCGCGGAACACGTCGTTGTCGATGTGCACGAGCTGGCCCAGCTGGGCGAAGTCCCCGCACACAAGGGTGAAGTGGTGTCGCTCATCGAGATCCCGGATCGCTCGAATGCGCCCGATTCCGTCGCGACTGCCCAGCTGGCAGCCCAGCGCGTAGCAGGAGTCCGTCGGGTACGCGACAAGCGCGCCGGAACGGATGCTGTCGGCCACGCCCGCGATGGTGCGTCGCTGGGGGTTCTGGGGGTGCACGTCGAAGTACTTTGCCATCCGGGGAGTTTAGTGGTGCCGGGTGAGCCGGTCCTGACACTCCGAGTGCCCGGTGGTTCCCGGGCCTGCGCGAGGGCGGGGGCGTGCCGTGGTACGTGACGGGACTTGCGCCCCCGGCCCGCACCGACGATGTCCCTGGCTCCCTGTGCCGACACGAGTGTCCGGCCCACCCCGAGTCTGAGCACCCCCACCGCGATCACCTCACCGACGTGCAAGGAGTTGGGGTTCAACCACGACGATCCGCACGCGGGGTGGGCCAAGAGGTCATTCTTGTGCCGTTCAGGAACGGTACGGACCACGGTTGCCCTGCGCTGCTGGGCCCTGGTGCGCGGGGTGGTGACCGGACGGGTAGTTTGCTCGGATGAGTCTTCTCGATGATGTGGCCGAGCGCGACGGCTGGCGATGCTGGGTGTGCGACGAACCAGTCGACCCCGACAAGTCGGTGAACGACCCGCTGGGGCCCAGCGTTGACAGCCGGACCGCCGACCGGAAGGCCAAGGTCACCGAGCGGCTCGCGCACCGCGGGTGCAACTCCCGCAAGGGCGCGGTCAAGGTGGTCATCGACTGGCCGGACCGCCTGTACGTGGTCGAACCCGCGCCGCTGATCGCCGTTGCCGCGAGGCTGGAGCGCAAGGGGGGCCGCGAGACGGTGGGCCGTTGCCCGACCAGGCAGGACGCCCAGGAAGCAGCGGATTGGCTGGTGGACCGCTTCGCCCGACTGGTACCGGGGCTGCCCGTGACCGCCGACGTCGCGGCGGGCGGCGGCCAGTTCCTCGTCGTCCTGGCCACCGGCCGCCGCTGACCGAGGATCGCCGCCACACACCCACGCCGAGCTGAAGCGCCGGCCGAACCGGGCCGTCCTGGCTTGAGCGGACCCGCCGGGTACGGTTCCGCTCTTGCCGACGCCAGTCAGTGGTGCTGTCGGTCCAGCACCAGTTCTGACGTGGCCGCTTGAGAGTACTGCTGGACGGATCCGGGACCGGCTCTGGCGCTACCCCTGCCGGTACGCCTCCAGCAGCCGCAACCAGATCTCGCTGATCGTCGGGTACGACGGAACCGCGTGCCACAGCCGGTCGATCGGGACCTCGCCGACGACCGCGATCGTGGCCGAGTGGAGGAGTTCGCCGACGCCGGGGCCGACGAAGGTGACGCCCAGGAGGACCTCGCGGTCCAGGTCGACCACCATGCGGGCGCGGCCGCGGTAGCCGTCGGCGTAGAGGCCGGCGCCGGCGACGGAGGTGAGGTCCTGGTCGACGGCGCGGACGCGGTGGCCGGCTGCCTGTGCTTCGGCGAGGGAGAGGCCGACGGCGCCCACCTCCGGGTCGGTGAAGACGACTTGGGGGGCGCCGGCGGTGTCCGCCGTTGCCGCGTGGGCGCCCCAGCGGTCCGTTTCCAGGAGGGGGACGCCCTGGGAGCGGGCGACGATGGCGGCGCCGGCGATGCGGGCCTGGTACTTGCCCTGGTGGGTGAGGAGCGCCCGGTGGTTGACGTCGCCGACGGCGTACAGCCACTCGCTGCCCTCGACGCGGCAACTGTCGTCGACGGTGAGCCAGCGGCCCGACTCCAGACCTACGGTGTCCAGGCCGATGTCGTCGGTCCGCGGTGCCCGGCCGGTGGCGAAGAGGACTTCGTCGGCCTCGATCCGGTCGCCGTCGCCGAGGACCAGGGTGACCGGGCCGGTGCCGCCGTCCCGCACCACCGCGGAGACGTCGGTGTTCAGCCGCACGTCGACGCCGGCTTCGGCGAGGGCGTCCGCGACGTGTTCGCCGACGAAGGGCTCCATCCGCGGCAGCAGTCCGTCGCCGCGCACGAGCAGGGTGACGCGGGAGCCGAGGGCCCGCCACGCGGTGGCCATCTCGACGCCGACGACCCCGCCGCCGACGACCGCCAGGCGGTCGGGCACCGCGTGCGCGCTGGTGGCTTCGCGGCTGGTCCACGCCTTCGCTCCGGCGAGACCCGGCAGGTCCGGCAGGAGGGCGCGGCTGCCGGTGCACACGGCGACGGCGTGCCGGGCCTTCAGGACGTGGTGCTCGCCCTCGGGGCCTTCGACGACGACCGTACGGGGGCCGTGCAGCTTGCCCCGTCCTCGGTAGAAGCGGGCGCCGGTGGAGTCGAGCCAGGCCACTTGGCCGTCGTCCTTCCAGTGGGAGGCGTACTCGTCGCGGTGGGCCAGCACGGCGTCCGCGTCCAGCGGGCCCTGGACGGCCTGGCGCACTCCCGGCACCCGGCGCGCGTCCGCGCGGGTGATCACGGGGCGCAGCAACGCCTTGCTCGGCATGCAGGCCCAGTACGAGCACTCGCCCCCGACGAGTTCGCCCTCCACCACGGCCGTGCTCAGACCGCCGGCCCGGACCCGGTCCGCCACGTTCTCACCGGTGGGGCCGGCACCCAGCACCACGACGTCGTACTCCACTGCTTCCGTCATAGGGCCAGTCTGGTCCCCGGGGTGCGCCTTGGCCACATGACGTACCCGTGGTCACTACGGTCACATGCCACGACGATCCTTGGGCAGGGACAGGAATAGCCCGGGCCGGCGGGTCGTTGTCGCGGGTCCGGGCACCGGGTCGATCAGACGGCCCGGACCGGGGTTACGCACCGGGCAGCCACCGAGGAAAGGAAGCAGGTCATGAGCACCGTCGAGCTCACCAAGGAGAACTTCGACCAGGTCGTGTCGGAGAACGACTTCGTCCTGATCGACTTCTGGGCTTCCTGGTGCGGCCCGTGCCGTCAGTTCGCCCCCGTGTACGAGGGCGCCGCCGAGCGCCACCCCGACCTGGTCTTCGGCAAGGTCGACACGGAGGCCCAGCAGGAGCTCGCGGCGACGTTCGAGATCCGGTCCATCCCGACGTTGATGATCGTCCGTGACCGGATCGCCGTGTTCGCCCAGCCTGGGGCGCTCCCGGAGGCCGCGTTGGAAGACGTGATCGGTCAGGCGCGGGCGCTGGACATGGACCAGGTCCGCCAGTCCGTCAAGGAGGCCGAGGCGACGCAGGGGAACGGCCAGGAGCCGTCCCAGGGCTGACGCCGGGGCCGCGCCGGAGCGCCGGGGCCGTGGCGGTCTTGCCACGGCCCCGGCGCCCGGCGGCTGGGGTCGCCCTTCGGCCCCGCCATCGATCGGCCGGCTTCATCGATCGGCCGGCTCCGCCACGCGTGCGGTGAGCCCGTAGTCCAGCTCGAAGCCGTCGACGAGGAGCGCTTCGACGGTGCGGGTGTCGGGGTCGATGTCGGCGACCATGCCCTGGCCCTCGTAGCGGGGGTAGCCGGAGGCGCCCCACTCGCCCGTCGCCTCGACGACGGCGGAGCGGATCACGTCCTGTGTCGTCGGTGCGTCCTCGTGGCCCACCACGTGCTCGGGCAGGACCAGGATCTCAAAGCGCTGCGGATGTGCCCTCCGCGATTGTGTGCTCATATGAGCGACGCTAGAGGTGGTCGGGCCGCTCCGCACGCCCACCCGCCCCGGCCCGTGGTTCAGCTCGACTCCCGGTGCACCGCCCGCACCCCCATCAGGTCGTACGCCTCCGTCACGTCGGCCACCTCCGCCAGGTCGACCACGTCGTGCGGCGCCCGCACCACGCGGTCGACGAGTTCGGCCAGCCGGCGCCCGGTGACCAGGTCGATGTGGACGGTGCTCAGCCGGGGCCGCTGGAGCCGTCCGAGCAGCAGGTCGTCGGCGCCGATGACCGCCGTTTCGGTCGGTATGGCGATGCCCTCGTCCTTCAGTGCCCGCATCAGCAGCACCGCGTAGTCGTCGTTGTAGGTGAAGACGGCGTCGAGGCCGAGTCCGCGCCAGCGCGCGGCGAGTTCGGCCGCGGGCTCCTCCGCGTACGTCAGCGGCAGCGCTTCGATGCGCGCGCCGGCGGTCGCGGCGGCCCGGCGCGCCCCTTCCATCCGCAGTTCGGCGCTGGGCCCGAGGCCGGGCTCCTGCGGCACGACGACCCCGATGGCCCGTCGGCCCCGCTCCACCAGGTGCGCGACGGCGCGCACCCCCACCTCGGTCTGGTCCATGACGAGGCAGTGGGCGCCCAGCACGGGGCGCGACCCCAGCGTGATCACTGCCTTGGCCCCGGAGCGTTTGAGCACGTCGACGCCGTGCGGGGTCAGACCGGCCTCGCCGAGCGAGACGACCGCGACGGGCCGCAGCTCCGCCCAGGCCCGCGCCGCCTCGTCGCCGTCGAGGCCGAGGCTGCCGTACTGCACCACGGTGTAGTCGAGTCGGCGCAGCGCCCACTGGAGTTCGGCGAGGAACTGTTCGTAGAGGGGTCCGGCCGGGAAGGACGCCGTGGGCAGCAGCACCATGCGGGTGTGGCCGGCCCGCAGGCTGCGGGCCGCCGCATGGGGGACGTACCCCAACTCCTCCGCGGCCTCCCGCACGCGTCGGCGGGTCGGTTCGCTGATGCGGACCGAGGCCGTGTTGTTGAGGACGTACGAGACGGTGGCCCGGGAAACCCCCGCTAACCGGGCGACGTCGGCACTGGTGGGAACGGAACGCTCCGCGGATTGTTTGGGTGTCTGACTCATCGCCCCAGGCATCTTTCCAGACCGGTCCCGGGTGCCGACGCCCGGATGGCCAGATTCGACGCTCCACCAACTGCCTTGCGGGCAGCGGTCGTTCCCGCTTCGAGACGCTACGTGGACGCTGCGCCAGAGGTGGCGTGCGCAAGGCCCGACGGCGATCTTGCGGGTGGGCCCAGGTGCGCGGGCGGAGCGGGCCCCAGTGCCGGGGGCCGCCGGCCGTCCGGGGTGAGTTGGTCGTGGGTTTCAACGACTTTCCGGGACTGCCCGTCGCTCCCCCGGCGCCGTGCTCGCCCCCGGATCCGCCAACGCTGACCTGCGGCGACACGGCCCCGGGCGGTGGGGCGCGCATCGGGGGCCCGGGGCGGGCGGAGCCGCAACCTCTGCCGGCGGCTGCTCCGGCGCCCTTGTGCGCCGGCGCGAACGTGGCCTTAGGTTGGCAGGGTGCCTGCGAAAGCGGGGCGCCTTCGAACGAGGAGTCGAGCATGCGACCTCCCGACACCGGCGACCTGAGCCGGCCACTGGCGGAAGCGGAAGCGCGGGACCTCCTCCGCGGCATCTGCTTCAAGACCGGCCCGCCCAAGGCCGTGGGCGTGGAACTGGAATGGCTCGTCCAAGAACAGCACGACCCCCGCCGCCGCGTTCCCGTCGAGCGGCTGACGGCGGCCCACGACCGGGTCCGCGCCCTGCCGCTGGCCTCGGCCCTCACCTTCGAACCCGGCGGGCAACTGGAGCTCAGCTCGGCGCCCGCCGCCTCCCTGACGGAGTGCATCGACTCCGTCGCGGCCGATCTGGCCGCTGTACGCGCCGCACTGGGCCCGGACGGACTCGTCCTCGCCGGCATCGGCATCGACCCCTGGCACCCGCCGCGCAGGCTGCTGCGAGAACCCCGCTATGACGCCATGGAGGCGTACCTCGACCGCACCGGGGCCTCGGGGCGTTCCATGATGTGCTCCTCCGCCTCGATCCAGGTGTGCTTGGACGCGGGCGAGGAGGAGCCCGGGCCGCTCGGCCACGGCCGGCGCTGGCAGCTTGCGCACCTGCTGGGCGCCGTCCTGACGGCCGCGTTCGCCAATTCGCCCCTGCGGGAGGGCCGGAACACCGGCTGGTGCTCCACCCGGCAGGCGATCTGGGCGGAGTTGGACGCCGTGCGCCCCCTCGCACCGCCCCTGCACCGGGAGCCCCGGGCCGCCTGGAGCGATCACGTGCTGGACGCCCCGGTGATGGTGGTGCGCACCCCGAACGGCCCCTGGGAGCTGCCGCAGCACCTGTCGTTCCGCCAGTGGATACGCACCGGCGCACCGCACCCGCCGACCCGGCAGGACCTCGACTACCACCTGACCACCCTGTTCCCACCCGTACGGCCGCGCGGCCACCTCGAACTGCGGATGATCGACGCCCAACCGGGTGAGGACGGCTGGATCGTGCCGCTCGCGGTCACCGCGGCCCTCTTCGACGACCCGGAGGCGGCGGAGACGGTCTACCGGGCGGTGAAGCCGCTGGCGGAGCGGGCGGGGCCGGGGCCGGCGCCGCGCAATCCGCTGTGGCTGGAGGCAGCGCGCAGCGGACTTGCGGACCCGGAGCTCCGCGCGGTGGCGTCGGTCTGCTTCCGGGCGGCGCTGGAGGCGCTGCCGAGGAGGGGTGCGTCGGCCGCGGTGTGCGAGTTGGTCGCCGCCTTCGCCGAGCGGCACGTCCACCGCGGTCGATGTCCCGCCGACGACCTGCGGTTGCCCGCCCCGCAGACCCTCACGGCCCGTGCCACGCCCCATCGGAAGGAGTCCGGCTCATGACGACCGACCGCACGACGCACCGAAGCGCCGACCCCGCTCCGGGGGCCGAGCCCGACGAGCTGCGCCGAAGGGCCCTGGACGCCCTGGTGCGGGCCCGCAGCCGCACGGCGCTGCTCACCGACGCCGTGGACGACGACGACCTCGTCGCCCAGCACTCCCCTCTGATGTCACCGCTGGTCTGGGACCTGGCGCACATCGGCAACCAGGAAGAGCAGTGGCTGTTGCGCACCGTCGGCAAGCGCGAGGCGCTGCGGCCGGACATCGACTCCGTGTACGACGCCTTCGAGCATCCGCGGGCCGCCCGGCCCTCGCTGCCGCTGCTGCCGCCCGCCGAGGCCCGCGGATACGCCGCCGACGTGCGCGACCGGGTGTTGGACGTCCTGGCCGCGACCCCGCTGGAGGGCGCGGGTCGACTCGCCGAAGCGTCCTTCGCCTTCGGGATGATCGCCCAGCACGAGCAGCAGCACGACGAGACCATGCTCATCACCCACCAGTTGCGCACGGGCCCGGCGGCGCTGACCGCGCCCGCGCCGCCCGCGCGCGACGCCGACGCCCTGCCGTCACAGGTCCTGGTCCCCGGCGGGCCGTTCACCATGGGCACCTCCACCGAGCCGTGGGCGCTGGACAACGAGCGGCCCGCACACCAGCGCGTCGTCGCCCCCTTCCACCTGGACGTGACCCCGGTGACCTGCGGCGCCTACCTCGCCTTCGTCGAGGACGGCGGCTACCGCTCCCCCCGCTGGTGGGCGCCCGAGGGCTACGAGCAGATCCAGCGCCACCACATCGCGGCGCCGCTGTTCTGGCGGCGCGAGGGCGGGCAGTGGCTGCGCCGCAGGTTCGGCGTGCTGGAGCCGGTGCCGCTGGACGAGCCGGTGCTGCACGTCAGCTGGTACGAGGCGGACGCGTACGCCCGCTGGGCCGGGCGGCGGCTGCCGACCGAGGCCGAGTGGGAGAAGGCGGCGCGGCACGACCCGGCGACGGGCCGCTCGCGCCGCTTCCCCTGGGGCGACGCCGACCCGACGCCCGACCGCGCCAACCTGGGGCAGCGGCACCTGCGGCCGGCCCCCGCCGGCGCGTACCCCGCCGGTGCGTCACCGCTGGGCGTGCGGCAGCTCGTCGGTGACGTGTGGGAGTGGACGGCGAGCGACTTCCTGCCGCACCCCGGGTTCGCCGCGTTCCCCTACCGGGAGTACTCGGAGGTGTTCTTCGGGCCGGCGCACAAGGTGCTGCGCGGCGGGTCCTTCGCGGTGGACGCGGTGGCCTGCCGGGGCACCTTCCGCAACTGGGACCTGCCGGTGCGCCGGCAGATCTTCGCCGGCTTCCGCACCGCCCGGGACGCCTGATGTGCCGCCACGTCGCCCACCTCGGGCCGCCGCTGGCGCTGCGCGACGTGCTGACCGTGCCGCCGCACTCGCTGCTGCGCCAGTCGTGGGCGCCGCGCCACCAGCGGCACGGCACGGTGAACGCCGACGGGTTCGGCGTCGGCTGGTACGCCGACGGGGACCCGACGCCCGCGCGCTACCGGCGCCCGGGCCCCGTCTGGGCCGACCTCTCCTTCGCCGACCTGGTGCGGGTGGTGCGCAGCGGGACGTTCCTGGCCGCGGTCCGGGACGCCACCGAGCCGGGCGCGGACGGTGAGGCGGCCGCGGCGCCCTTCACCGCGGGTCCGTGGCTGTTCAGCCACAACGGCGCGGTGCCGGGCTGGCCGCGGTCGCTGGCCCCGCTGGCGGCGACGCTGCCCGCCGTGGAACTGCTCGACCTCCAGGCGCGCTGCGACGCGGCCCTGCTGTGGGCGCTGGTGCTGCGGCGGCTGCGCGACGGCGACCCGCCCGGCGAGGCGCTGGCGGAGACCGTACGGGCCGTCGCGGAGGCGGCGCCCGGCTCCCGGCTGAACTTCCTGCTGACCGACGGCCGGTCGATCGCCGCGACGGCCTGGGGCGACACGCTGTGGTACCTGACCGGACCGGACGGGCGCACCACCGTGGCCTCGGAGCCGTACGACGACGATCCGCGCTGGCGCGAGGCGCCCGACCGCACCCTGCTGACGGCGACCCGCACCGACGTCCTCCTGACCCCCCTCAAGGAGCCCTGCACGTGAGTCCGTTCGAGCTGACCCGCACCCTTCCCGAGGACGCCACCGGTGCCGCCCTGCGCGCCGACGTGCTCCACGGTCTGACCGCCACGCCCAAGACGCTGCCGCCGAAGTGGTTCTACGACGCACGCGGCAGCGAGCTGTTCGAGGAGATCACCCGGCTGCCGGAGTACTACCCGACCCGCGCCGAGCGGGAGATCCTGCGCGACCGGGCGGCCGACGTCGCCGCGGCCACCGGGGCGCGCACCCTGGTGGAGCTGGGCTCCGGCTCGTCGGACAAGACGCGCCACCTGCTGGACGCCCTCACCGGGCTGCACAGCTACGTGCCCGTCGACGTGAGCGAGAGCGCCCTGCGGGGCGCGGCCGACGCGCTTCTCGCGGAGCGGCCCCGTCTCCACGTGCACGCGCTGGTGGCCGACTTCACCGCACGGTTGGCGCTGCCGAAGACGCCCGGGCCGAGGGTGGTGGCGTTCCTCGGCGGCACGATCGGCAATCTGCTGCCGGCGGAGCGCGCCGTCTTCCTGCGCGCTGTGCGGGCCATGCTCGACCCAGGTGACGCGTTCGTGCTCGGGACGGACCTGGTCAAGGACGAGTCCGTGTTGGTGCGGGCGTACGACGACGCGGCGGGGGTGACGGCCGAGTTCAACAAGAACGTGCTGGCGGTGCTCGCCCGTGAGCTGGGGGCGGACGTCGACCCGGCCGACTTCGACCACGTGGCGCTGTGGGACCGGCGCGCGGAGTGGATCGAAATGCGGCTGCGGGCCCGCTCCGCGCTCACGGTGAAGATCCCCGAGCTGGGTCTCGCGGTGCCGTTCGAGGAGGGCGAGGAGTTGCGTACGGAGGTGTCGGCGAAGTTCCGTCGGGAGGGGGTGCGGGCGGAGTTGGCGGCAGCCGGGTTGACGTTGGCGCACTGGTGGACCGATGCGGAGGGCCGGTTCGCGCTCTCCCTGGCGACGGTCGCCGGCTGACGGCGCGACGACGGCGCGCCGCGCGCCCATCGCGGTGTGATGGGTCGGTGCCCCGGGGCCGGGGCGAGGAAGTGCCGCAGACGGCCGTGGAGGAGAGCCGGCAGCTCGCCCCGGCCGCCGCGGGCGCGCGGGGCGTGCCGCCGGAGGTCACTGCCTCCTGAGCGCGGTGGTGATGGCCTCGGACGCCTTCTGGGCGCTGTCCTTGATGTCGTCGCCCCCCTGGAGGGCGGCGGTCATGTACGGCTTGATCGGGTTGTCCAGTTCGACGTTGGCCCAGCGCGGCGAGTTCGGGGTGGCCTTGCTGCCCATCGCGGAGGCGCCCTTGGCCATGGCCTCGTTGCTCTCTCCGCTGACGACGCTGGACAGCGTCTTCTTGTTGGGCACGTAGTTCATCGTGCGGGCGAGGTCGATCTGCCACTTCTCGCTGGCGAGCGCCTTGACGATGTCCACGGCGGCGCCGCGGGACGCGGCCTTGCGCGGGATGATCAGCTCGGAGCCACCGGTGAAGACCGCGCCGGGCTTGTCGGCGGACTTGCCCGGGATCGGGAAGTAGCCGAGCTTGTCCTTCATCGCGGGGTTGGCCTTGAGGATCCGGGAGGTGGCTCCGGGGGTGTCGATGAACTGGGCGACGTTCCCCTTGGCGAAGACCTCGGCCTGAGGCGGGGTGCGCTCGTCCGCGTCCTTGGGGCCCTGGCCGTGGGCCTGGAGGTCCTTGTAGAACTTCATTCCGCGCATGGCGGGCTCGCTCGCGAGGGCCCCCTCCCAGGCGCCGGAGCGCTCGACGGCGAGTTCGCCGCCCTCCTCCCATATGAAGCCGGCGAGGACGTACCAGTCCTGGCCGGGGAGGTAGATGCCCTGGTTGCCGCGGCCGTTCAGCTTCTCGGTGGTCTTCAGCCAGTCCTTCTGCGTCGTCGGCAGCTTGGTGATGCCGGCGGCCTTGAAGTGGTCCTTGTTGTAGATGACCACGCGGTTGGCCGCGTACCAGGGGATGCCGTACTGGGCGCCGTTGATGTTGCCGGGGTCGGCGAGGCCGGGCAGCCAGTCCTCACGGCCGAGGTCGCGGGTGGCCTCGACGGTGAGGTCGGTGAGGGCTTCCGACTCCGCGTACTGGGCGACGTGGGTGTTGCCGACCTCGATGACGTCGGGGGTGTCCTGCCCGTCGAGCGCCGTCTTGATCTTCTTCCCGATGCCGCTCCACTCCTGGAAGGTGAACTTCAGGTCCACGGAGGGGTGGTCCTTCTCGAACTGCTTCGTGAAGCGCTCCAGGAACTCGTCGGAGGCGCTGTCCTTCATCAGCCAGATCTTCACCGTCGTCTTGTCGGACTCGGTGCCGGGGAGTATCCCGCAGCCGGCGAGCGCGAAGAGGCACACCAGTGCGATGGAGGTGGGGACAGGACGGCTTCTCACAACGTTCACCTTATGGCATGAATATGTGAACCCGATGGGGGGTATCGCGCTCCAGGGGCACGCGGGCTTGGCTGGATTTTGGTATGGACCAAGGAGGGGGTCAACCCTCTGATTGACCCTCATACCCGGACACCTCACTCATGGCCGGTTCCTGGTGCGCGGTGGGGTGAGCCTAGCGAGAGGAGCCCGCCCCCATGTCGAATCACACGTATCGGGTCACGGAAATCGTCGGAACCTCGCCCGAGGGCGTCGATCAGGCCATCCGTAACGGCATCAACCGCGCGAATCAGACAGTGCGCGGCCTGGATTGGTTCGAGGTGACCCAGGTGCGCGGCCACCTCACCGACGGACGGATCGACCACTACCAGGTGGGGTTGAAGGTGGGTTTCCGTTTGGAAGACGGCAGTTGAACCCTTCCTCCGCCCGGTCCGGACGGCAGGCGGCTGAGCAGCGGAAATCAGCCGCCGTACCATCCGGATGATCACTCCGGTTGTGAAAACTTCCACGTCAGGGAGGTCGTGACGCCGGTCCACCGCCAGGTGCGACCGGCGCCCCGCCCTGCATGACGCTCCCGACTTAGAATCAGCCACCGTGCACAGCTCTCATGACCCCTTCGTCCGCGTTCGTGGCGCCCGTGAGCACAATCTGCGCAGCGTCGACGTGGACGTGCCCCGTGACGCCCTCGTCGTCTTCAGCGGGGTGTCGGGGTCCGGCAAGTCCTCGCTCGCCTTCGGGACGCTCTACGCGGAGGCGCAGCGCCGCTACTTCGAGTCCGTCGCCCCCTACGCCCGGCGGCTGATCCACCAGGTCGGCGCGCCCCGGGTCGCCGAGATCACGGGGCTGCCGCCGGCGGTCTCGCTGGAGCAGCGCCGCTCCTCCCCCTCGTCGCGCTCCTCCGTCGGCACGGTGACGACGCTGTCGAACTCGCTGCGGATGCTGTACTCGCGGGCCGGCGACTACCCGCCCGGAGCACCGCGCCTGGACTCGGACGCCTTCTCGCCGAACACGGCCGCCGGTGCCTGCCCGCAGTGCCAGGGCCTCGGCCTGGTCCACGAGACCGACGAGGAACTGCTGGTGCCCGACCCCTCGCTCTCCATCCGCGAGGGCGCCATCGCCGCCTGGCCTGGCGCCTGGCAGGGCAAGAACCTGCGGGACGTCCTGGACGCGCTCGGGTACGACGTGGACCGGCCGTGGCACGAACTGCCGCGGGCCGAGCGCGAGTGGATCCTGTTCACCGACGAACGGCCGGTCGTCACGGTGCACCCGGTGCGTGATGCGGGCCGCATCCAGCGCCCGTACCAGGGCACGTACCAAAGCGCCCGCCGGTACGTGCTGCACACCTTCGCCGACACCCGGAGCCAGGCCCTGCGCGCCAAGGCGGAGCGGTTCCTGCGGGCCGCGCCGTGCGCGGCGTGCGGGGGTGCCCGGCTGCGGCCCGAGTCGCTGGCGGTCACCTTCGCCGGCCGGACGATCGCCGAGTCGGCGGCCCTGCCGCTGACGGCGCTGGCGCAGGTGCTGTCGCGCAGCGACGGCGAAGGCGCCGCGCGGGCGCTCACCGAGGACCTGCTGGCGCGGATCGTCCCGATCGCCGAACTCGGCCTGGGCTACCTCAGCCTGGACCGCACCGCGCCCTCGCTCTCAAACGGCGAGTTGCAGCGGCTGCGGCTCGCCACCCAGCTCCGCTCGGGCCTGTTCGGGGTGGTGTACGTGCTGGACGAGCCGTCCGCCGGACTCCACCCGGCCGACACCGAGGCCCTGCTGACCGTTCTGGACCGGCTGAAGACGGCGGGGAACTCGGTGTTCGTGGTGGAACACCACCTGGACGTGGTGCGCAGTGCGGACTGGTTGGTGGACGTGGGGCCGGCCGCCGGTGAGCACGGCGGGCGGGTGCTGCACAGCGGTCCGGTGGCGGGGCTCGCGCAGGTCGCCGAGTCCGTCACCCGGCGCTTCCTCTTCGACCGCCCGGCCCCGGCCCCGCGGACGGTGCGCGAGCCGTCGGGGTGGCTGGAGGTCGGCCCGGTGACCCGCCACAACCTCCGTCACGTGCGGGTGCGGATCCCCCGCGGGGCCCTGACGGCGGTCACCGGGGTGTCCGGGTCGGGCAAGTCCACCTTGGTGGGGGCGATCGCCGACGGGACGAGGGACGCGGGGCGGCTGGTGACCGTCGACCAGAAGCCGATCGGCCGCACGCCGCGGTCCAACCTCGCCACCTACACGGGCCTGTTCGACGTCGTCCGCAAGCTCTTCGCGGCCACCGACGCGGCACGCGCCCGCGGCTACCGGGCGGGCCGGTTCTCCTTCAACGTGGCGGGCGGCCGGTGCGAGCGCTGCCAGGGCGAAGGGCTCGTCTCCGTGGAACTGCTGTTCCTGCCCACCACGTACGCGCCGTGCCCGGAGTGCGGCGGCGCCCGCTACGAGCCGCGGACTCTGGAGGTCCGCTACCGGGGCGCGCACATCGCCGCCGTGCTGGACCTGACGGTCGAGGCGGCGGCGGAGTTCTTCGCCGACGTGCCGGCCGCCGCGCGCAGCCTCGGCGCACTGCTGGACGTGGGCCTCGGCTATCTGCGGCTGGGGCAGCCGGCGACGGAGCTGTCCGGCGGCGAGGCGCAGCGCATCAAGCTGGCGAACGAGTTGCAGCGGACGCGCCGCGAGCACACCCTCTACGTGCTGGACGAGCCGACGACCGGGCTGCACCCCGCCGATGTGGAGGTGCTGATGCGCCAGGTGAACGGGCTGGTCGACGCGGGCCACTCCGTGGTGGTCGTCGAACACGACATGGACGTGGTGGCGGACGCGGACTGGGTGGTGGACCTGGGGCCGGGGGGCGGAGAGGAGGGCGGCCGGGTGGTCGCCGAAGGAACGCCGACCCAAGTGGCCTCGACGCCCCTGAGCCGTACCGCGCCCTACTTGACCCGAGCCCTCGCCCCACGCGCCTAGGCCGTGTCCGCGACGTCCCTGTGCCTTTGGACGTAGCCGCCGTTCCCCTGCGGGAGCGTTGGTCTCCACCGGCCGGTGGTGGGCTCGTCGCGCAGTTCCCCGCGCCCCTGAACACCTCGTCCTCAGCCTTCAGACAAAGCGACGGGGCAGCGACAGAGGGGCGCGGGGAACTGCGCGACAAGCCACAGACGGGCCGCAGACGCGACACCACCGCCCGCCGCACGGCGAACCCGCGGTGCCGCCGGAAGGGCCGGACGGGACGGAACGCCTAGGCCCGTCGGGTGGCCCTCAGCCACTCCTTGTTCATCGCGGCGATCGACGGCAGCGGGATGCCCTTGGGGCAGGCGGTGGCGCACTCCCCGGTGAGGGTGCAGCCGCCGAAGCCCTCGTCGTCCATCGCGGCCACCATGTCCAGCACCCGGCTCTCCCGCTCGGGTGCGCCCTGCGGCAGCACGTTGAGGTGGTTGACCTTCGCGGAGGTGAAGAGCATCGCCGAACCGTTGGGGCAGGCGGCGACGCAGGCGCCGCAGCCGATGCACTCGGCGTGCTCGAAGGCGAAGTCGGCGTCCGCCTTGGGGACCGGGGTGGCGTGCGCCTCGGGCGCGGAGCCGGTGGGGGCGGAGACGTAGCCGCCGGCCTGGATGATCCGGTCGAAGGCGGTGCGGTCCACCACCAGGTCCTTGACCACCGGGAAGGCGGCGGCCCGCCAGGGCTCGACGTCGATGGTGTCGCCGTCCGCGAAGGACCGCATGTGCAACTGGCAGGTGGTGGTGCGTTCGGGTCCGTGCGCGTCGCCGTTGATGACCAGGCTGCACGCGCCGCAGATGCCCTCGCGGCAGTCGTGGTCGAAGGCCACGGGGTCCTCGCCGCGCAGGATCAGGTCCTCGTTGAGGGTGTCCAGCATCTCCAGGAACGACATGTCCGGGGAGACGCCGTCCACCTCGTAGGTGGCCATGGCGCCGGGTGCGTCGGCGCGGGACTGGCGCCAGACGCGGAGGGTGAGCCTCATGTGTAGCTCCGCTGGGTGGGGTGGACGTACTCGAAGGCCAGGGGTTCCTTGTGCAGCACCGGAGCGCGCCGGTCCGCGGGGAACTCCCAGGCGGCGGCGTAGCTGAACTCCTCGTCCCTGCGGGCCGCCTCGCCGTCGGGCGTCTGGGACTCCTCGCGGAAGTGGCCGCCGCAGGACTCGGCGCGGTGCAGTGCGTCGAGGCACATCAACTCGGCGAGTTCGAGGTAGTCGACGACGCGGTTCGCCTTCTCCAGGGACTGGTTGAACTCGTCGCCGCTGCCGGGGACCTTGATGCGCCGCCAGAACTCCTCGCGGATCTGCGGAATGCGCTCCAGCGCCTTGCGCAGCCCCTCCTCCGTGCGGGACATCCCGCAGAACTCCCACATCAACTCGCCGACCTCGCGGTGGAAGGAGTCGGGGGTGCGGTCGCCGTCCACGGAGAGCAGCAGGTTGATCCGGTCCTCGGTCTCCGCGAGGACGTCCGCGACGTCGGGGTGCGTATCGCCGGGCCGGTCGTCGAGCGGGGTGCGGGCCAGGTAGTCGTTGATGGTGGACGGCAGGACGAAGTAGCCGTCGGCGAGGCCCTGCATCAGGGCGGAGGCGCCGAGGCGGTTGGCGCCGTGGTCGGAGAAGTTGGCCTCGCCGATGGCGAAGAGGCCGGGGACGGTGGTCTGGAGGTCGTAGTCGACCCACAGTCCGCCCATCGTGTAGTGCACGGCGGGGTAGATCCGCATCGGCACCTCGTACGGGTTCTCCGCGGTGATCCGCTCGTACATGTCGAAGAGGTTGCCGTACTTCTCCTCGACCTCGGCGCGGCCCATGCGGCGGATCGCGTCCGCGAAGTCCAGGTACACGCCCTGGCCGCCCGGGCCGACTCCCCTGCCCTCGTCGCAGACGTTCTTGGCGGCGCGGGAGGCGATGTCCCTGGGCACCAGGTTGCCGAAGGAGGGGTAGATGCGCTCCAGGTAGTAGTCCCGCTCGTGCTCGGGGATCTCGTTCGCCGGCCGGGTGTCGCCCTTGGCCTTGGGGACCCAGATCCGGCCGTCGTTGCGCAGGGACTCGCTCATCAGCGTCAGCTTCGACTGGTGGTCGCCGGTGCGCGGGATGCAGGTGGGGTGGATCTGGGTGAAGCAGGGGTTCGCGAAGTACGCGCCCCGGCGGTGCGCCCGCCAGATCGCGGTCGCGTTGGAGTTCATGGCGTTCGTCGACAGGTAGAAGACGTTGCCGTAGCCGCCGGTCGCCAGCACCACCGCGTCGGCGAAGTGGGTGGAGATCTCGCCGGTGACCAGGGACCGGGCCACGATGCCGCGGGCGCGGCCGTCGACGACGAGGAGGTCCAGCATCTCGGTGCGGGCGTGCAGGTTGACGGTGCCCGCGGCGATCTGCCGGGACAGCGCCTGGTAGGCGCCGAGGAGGAGTTGCTGCCCCGTCTGGCCGCGCGCGTAGAAGGTGCGGGAGACCTGGACGCCGCCGAAGGAGCGGGTGTCGAGGAGACCGCCGTACTCGCGGGCGAAGGGGACGCCCTGGGCGACGCACTGGTCGATGATCTCCACGGAGATCTGGGCCAGCCGGTGCACGTTCGACTCCCGGGCGCGGAAGTCGCCGCCCTTGACGGTGTCGTAGAAGAGTCGGTGGATGGAGTCGCCGTCGTTGCGGTAGTTCTTGGCGGCGTTGATGCCGCCCTGGGCGGCGATGGAGTGGGCCCGGCGCGGGGAGTCCTGGTAGCAGAACTGCTCGACGTGGTAGCCCTGTTCGCCGAGGGTGGCGCCGGCCGCGCCGCCGGCGAGCCCGGTGCCCACCACGATGACGGTGTGCTTGCGTCGGTTGGCCGGGTTGACCAGCTTCGCTTCGAAGCGGCGGCGGTCCCAGCGCTCGGCCACCGGGCCGTCGGGCGCCTTGGTGTCGTTGATCGGCGCGCCGACCTCATACTCGGGGTAACTCATGTCAGCTCACCAATCCGGTCATGACGGCGACGGGTACGGCGAGGAAGCCCGCGGTCAGCACCAGCGCGAGGCCGTTGGCGACGGCCTTCAGCGCGCGGTCGCGCCGGGCGTTGCCCGCGCCGAGGGTCTGGGCGGCGCTCCAGAAGCCGTGCCTGATGTGCAGGCCGACCGCGAGCATCGCGGTGACGTAGATGACGTTGCCGTACCAGGTGGAGAAGGTGGCCACCACGTTCTCGTAGGGGCGCCCGTGCTGCGCGTTCTCGTTCACCGTCAGCGTGGTCAGGTCCAGGATGTGCCAGACGATGAACAGCGCGATGATGATCCCGCCCCAGCGCATGGTGCGGGTGGCGTAGCTGGCGCGCCGCCGCCTGTGCACGTAGGCGGTGGGGCGCGCCTTGATGTCGCGGCGGCTGAGTTGGTACGCGCAGACGGCGTGCGCCACCACGGCGGCGAGCAGCAGGATCCGCACGCCCCACAGGGCCCACCCCTCGTGCAGGACGGGGGCGCCCATGACCCGCAGCCAGCGGCCGTACGCATTGAACTCGTCCGGGCCGAAGAAGACCTTGAGGTTGCCCACCACGTGCGCGACGAGGTAGCCCAGCATGATCAGGCCGCTGACGGCCATGACGATCTTCTTGCCGAGCGTCGATCCCCAGAAGGTGCGCGGGGGGCGGGTGGGCGACGGTTTCGCTGCCGTACGCGTTGCCAGAGCCATGTCAGGAACCGTAGGCCCGCGCCCCACTAGTGGTCCAAGACATGATCCGGCTGCTGTCGATAGCCAATGCCTATGTGGCGGCCGTAGGCTGGTGCCATGCAGTTGCAGCAGCTCCGCTACTTCGTCGCCGTCGCCGAGGCCCGGCACTTCACCCACGCCGCCGAGCTGGTGCACGTCTCCCAGCCCTCGCTCTCCCAGCAGATCCGGGCGCTGGAGAAGGAGCTGGGGGCGGAGCTGTTCAGCCGGGCGCGGGGGAACATCGCGCTGACCGAGGCGGGCGAGGCCCTGTTGCCGCTGGCCCGGCGGATCCTCGCCGACGCGGACACCGCGCGCCACGAGGTCCAGGAGCTGGTGCAGCTCCGGCGCGGGCGGGTGCGGCTGGGGGCCACTCCGAGTCTGTGCACCGGGCTGCTCCCCGACGTGCTGCGGGCCTTCCACGACCGGCACCCGGGCATTCAGCTATTGATCGACGAGGGCGGCTCGCACGACCTGGTGCGCCGGCTGGCCCGGGGGGCGCTGGACCTGGCGTTGGTCGTGCTGCCGCTGCCGCCGGCGTCTCCGGCCCTGACCACGGTGGAGCTGCTGCGGGAGGACCTGGTCGTCGTCTCGTCGGCGGTGTCCCCGGCGCCGCGGGACCCGGTGCGGATCTCCGATCTGCGCGATCAGCCGCTGGTGATGTTCCGGCACGGGTACGACCTGCGGGAGCTGACCGTCGCGGCGTGCCGGGCGGAGGGGTTCGAGCCGGCGTTCACGGTCGAGGGCGGGGAGATGGACGCGGTCCTCGGGTTCGTCCGGGCGGGGCTCGGTCTCGCGGTGGTGCCCCGGATGGTCGCCGATCGCTCGGGCCCGGACCTGCGGGTCACCCCGATCGCCCGGCCGGGGCTGCGGCGGACGATCGCGCTCGCGCACCGCAGCGACGTGGCGCCGCCGCGGGCCGCCCGCGAGTTGCAGAAGGTGCTGCTGACGATGACCGCGTCGGACGGCGGCACGGAAGACTGACGCCTGCGCCCGGTGGCGCAGAGCGCGATGCGGCCCGCGGACCCGTCGGGCGGGTCCGCGGGCCGGCGGTCACACCGCGTCCGCCAGGGACAGCGCGTGCAGTTGGTCGGGCGGGCCGGGGCGGGCGTAGTACCAGCCCTGCGCGGTGTCGCAGCCCAGCTCCCGCAGTTGGTCCGCCTGGACGCCCGTCTCCACGCCCTCGACGGTGACCGCCAGCTCCAGGCTGTGTGCCAGCGAGACGATCCCCCCGACGATCTTGAGGTCCACGGGGTCGACCGGCGCGTGTTGCATGCCCTTGGTGAAGGAGCGGTCCAGCTTGAGGATGCTCACCGGCAGCCGTCTGAGGTTCGCCAGGTTGGAGTAGCCGGTGCCGAAGTCGTCGAGGGCGATGTCCACCCCCAACTCGGCGAGTTGCCGCAGCGGCCGCAACAGCCCCTCGTCGGCTCCTATCAACGCGGACTCGGTGACCTCCAGGCACAGCGCGCCGGGTGCGAGTCCGGCGCCCTCCAGCACTGCGACGGTGTCCTTGACCAGGCCGGGGTGTTGGAGCTGGGTGGGCGAGAGGTTCACGTTGATCCGCACCGGACCGCCGTCGACCTGGTGCTCCTGCCAGTAGCAGGCTTGGCGCACCGCCTCCTGGAGCACCCACCGCCCCAGCGGCACGATCAGCCCGGTGTGTTCGGCGAGCGGGATGAACTGGTCGGGGCCGAGGACCCCGTGCTGGGGGTGGGACCAGCGCACCAGGGCCTCCGCGCCGTGCACCCGGCCGTCGCCCATGTGCACCAGCGGCTGGTACTCGATGAAGAACTCCCCGCGCTCCAGGGCGGCGGGCAGCGCGGTCGTCAGCCCGTGCCGGGTGATCGCGCTCGCCTCCAACTCGGGGTCGGCGAACTCGTAGCGGTTGCCGCCCTGCGCCTTGGCCCGGTACATCGTGATGTCGGCGCTGCGCAGCACCTCCGCCGTGGTGCGCTCGCCGGAGCAGCCCTCGACGATGCCGATGGAGCCGCGCACGGTGAACTCGCGCCCGTCGACGAGGATCGGCGCACCGAGGGCGCCGAGGATCCGGGAGGCGAGCTCCCGCGCCTCGCACTCGGACTCCGCTCCGGTGGTCAGCGCCACGAACTCGTCGCCGCCGAGGCGGGCCACCATCTCGCCCGGTGCGGTGGCACAGCTCTGGAGCCGGTCGGCGACTTCGACCAGGAGGCGGTCGCCGGTGGCGTGGCCGAGGCTGTCGTTGATCGCCTTGAAGCCGTCGAGGTCGAGGTAGCACAGGCCGAAGCGGGTGGCGCTGCTGCCGGCGAGCGCCTTCTCCAGGCGTTCGAAGAAGAGCGTGCGGTTCGGCAGCCCGGTGAGGGCGTCGTGCGTGGCCTCGTACCGCAGGCGCAGGTTGAGCAGCCGGCGTTCGGTGGTGTCCTCCAGCAGCGCGAGCAGGTACTGGGGGCGCCCTTCCGGGTCCCGGAGGAGGGACATCGTCAAGTTGGTCCACAGCACGGTGCCGTCGGTGCGGAAGAAGGGCTTCTCGACCCGGAAGTGCTCGCGTTCGCCGCGCTTGAGCTCCCGGTAGAGCTGACCGACGTGCGGCCGGTCCTCGGGGTGCGTCCACTCAGTGATCTTCTTGGCCCGCACGTGGTGCTCCAGGCCGCCGAACATCCGCGTCAGCGTCTCGTTCACCTCGACGAGGGTGCCGTCGAGGTCGGCGATCCCGATGCCGATGGCGGCGCCTTCGAAGACGGCCCGCAACCGGGTCTCGGTGGCGTGCAGCGCGTGCAGGGCGTCGGTGCGGGCCGCCAGGGAGGAGCTGGCGACGGCCTCCTGCTCGGCGAGTGTGCGATCGCGCAGCCCTTGGGAGAAGCCGGCGGCGACCGCGTGTTGCAGCCGGGTGCAGCGGGTGCGGCCGTCCTCGACGGGCAGCTCCTCGGCGCCCGCGTCGCCGCAGTACAGCACCAGGTAGGCGTCGATCACGCCGAGCGTTCGGGTGAGCGCCTCGGGGTCGGTGCAGTGGGCCTCGATCAGCGCCGCTCCCACGTCCTGGGCCGGGCCCGGGTCGAAGGGCCGGGCGTGCAACAGCGTGCACAGCCGCCTGGCCAGCGGCAGCAGGTGTTCTTCGACCTCGGCTCGGGTCAGCGAGGTCGCCGTCACGGGAAAGACGGCACGGCTCCAAATGGTCGCGAAACGGCGAAGTCTGTCTTCAAGACCGTCCGGGTCCGCCGTGGGACCCGTCGCCTGCGACGGCGCCATCACGCCTTGCGTCCCACCCCTGCGAAGCCTGAGTAGGCAAATGGGTCCTCCTGCTCGGCAGGGGCGTCCGGCCGCCAGTGCGGCTTGGCCACCAGTCCGGGCTCGACCATCTCGTACCCCTCGAAGAACCGAGCAATTTGCTCTTGTGAACGCATCGTCATTGGATTGCGGATGTCACGGTAGACGCTGACGGCACGTGCCGTCTGCTCCTGCGGCACCGGCACTCCGTCGTACGCGGCATGGGTGATCACGATCAAACTCCCCGGCGCGAGCGCGTTCTTCAGTTCCGCCACCGCCCCGTACGGATCGTCCTGATCCTCGACGAAGTGGAGTACGGAGACCAGCACGAGCGCCACCGGGCTGGCCAGGTCCAGCACTTCGGCGAGTTCCGGGCTCTCCAGGATCTGTCGCGGCTTGCGCAGGTCAGCAAAGAGGGCCGCGGCGCGGGGGTCCTCCGCGAGGCGGGTGCGCGTCTGGGCGACGACGACCGGATCGTGGTCGACGCAGACCACCCGGCACTCGGGGGCAGCCGCCCGGGCGACCTCGTGGACGCTGCCGAAGCCGGGCATTCCGCAGCCCACGTCGAGCAGTTGCGTGACGCCCTCGCCGACCGCCCAGGTGACCGCGCGGCGCATGAAGGCCCGGTTGGCCTGGACGATCTTCGGCACCCCGGGCAGGTGGCGCAGCACCCTGCGGGCCGCCCTGCGGTCGGCGTCGAAGTTGTGCGAACCGCCCAGGTAGAAGTCTTGCATCCGGGACACGCTCGGCACCGAGATGTCGATGCCGGGCGGGGCCCAGGCGGGACGCTCCATCGATGACTCCAACGACGTCAACCACGCCCCCCACAGGCGCGGTCCGACCATGTGCATGGCCAGTGTTCGAGCCGAGGCTACTGATCGGCCGCCAATTGAGCGAGTCCAAACGGGAATTCGCGGGCCGTTCTTCATCACACTGCAAGGGGCGGCGGCCGGCCCGCGGCCGGGCGGAGCGCGCGCGGCGGGCCGGCCGCACGGCCGCTACCGGGGCGTCTTGGCCAGCTTTCCCTGCGGCGTCACGGCGAACCAGGCCCCGCCCACGCCCTGTCCGTAGACGTCCCCCGGCTTGGCGTCGCCGGCGAATGTGTAAAGCGGCCAGCAGTCGATGGTCTGCTGCTTGACGCCGTCGGGGCGGTCGAAGGTGACGTACCCCTTCCGGGTGATCCCCCGGATGTCGCGCTCGTCGACGGGGGCGACGACCGGCCATCTCTGAAGGCACTCGCCGGTGCAGGCCGACTTCATGGGCCAGGCCGAGTCCTTGGTGAAGCGGTAGACCGTCATGCCGTCCTGGTCGACGACGACGTCGCCGAGCTCGGGGTCCTTGCGGGTGGACAGCCCCGGTACGCCGGCGGGGCGGGCGCCGCCCTCGTCGTCGCTGCTGACGGGCAGGGCTGCGGCCTTCCTGCCGTCCGGGGCCGCGGCGAACCAGGTGCCGCCCGCCCCCTGTCCCTTGGTCTCCCCCGCCTTGGCGTCCTCGGCGTGGCGGTACATCGGCCAGCCGCCGATGGTGAGCTGCTCGGTCCCGTCGGGGCGGGTGACCGCGCCGAGGAGCGAGGCGTCGGTCCCCGGCGCCGCCGTCGCCCCGCCCGCGGGCACCGGGGGCCACGCCTTCGCGCAGTCGGCGTCGCATTTCGAGGCGGGCGGGGCAGCGCTGTCCTCGTCGAACCGGTACAGCGTGAACCCGGCGCCGTCGGTGACGAACCGGCCGAGTTGCGGGCTGATTCGGACGGCGAGCCGGCCGGCCGGCTCGGCGGCGTCCCGAGCCTTCGCGCCGCCCGACCCGTGGTCGTCGTTGCCGCCGCTGCCGGGTGGCGCAGCGCTCGCCGCACCGACCGGCCGACCGTCGTCCTCGCCGCCCGCCCCGCCGCAGGCCGTCGTCAGCACCAACACGGCCGCCGCGGTCAGCGCGAGCGAGGCGTTCCGCCAGGTGTTCATGTCCACTCCCGAAGTCCGTCAGGTTCCGGACGGCGCCCGGCCGCGCCGTTCGTGGCCCTAGGTACGGCCCCGGCACGGGCGTCCGTTCAAAACGACCTTCCGAGGGGCCCGGAGACACGACCGGGAGCACGGCCGGTGCGAGCGGACGCCCCCGGGCGCGGGCGGCGCCACGCCGGTGCCGTCGCCCGCCCGGCCCACACCGATGACCCGTTCGCACGGCAGCGATCGCGACCGGTGGGGCCGGCTCCTAGCGTTTCGGACATCGAGGGGCATCACCCGCCTTCTGTGGACAAGAGGTTCCGCGCCTGCTCCTCGGGGACCCGGAGGAATGACCATGCGCGTGATACCCGTCGCAGCCGCCGCCCTCGTGGGGGCGGCGGCGCTCGCCCTGCCCGTTCCCGCCGCTGTCGCCGGCGGGGGCGACCCGGCAGTGCGGTTCACCGTCGCGCCGTCGACCGCCGCCCCCGGCGGTCGCGTCGCGCTGTCCGCGAGCGGGTGCGCGTCCGCCGCCACGGCCACGTCCGGGCTCTTCGACACCGTGACGATCCAGCCCGGCACGTCGGCCACGGCCACCGTGGACCCGGACGCCCGTCGGGGCGCCCAGTACGCGGTGCAGTTCACTTGCGGCACCCAGCGCGGAACGGTCAACCTGACGATCGCCGGGGCCACCGCGACCCCCACCACCAGCTCCACCTCCCTGCCCGTCGCCCCGGCCACCCCCGCGGCGACGCCGAGCGCCACCGCGACGACGCCCCAGGGCGTGCGCGGGGGTCTGGGCGGCAGCATCGGCGGCGCGGGGCCGAAGGAGGTCGCGATCGGCGCCGGAATGGTGCTGGTCGCGGCGGCGGGCACCGGTTGGGCCGTACGCCGACGGGCCCGCCCGCACGGACACTGACCGCGCGACGGCCGGCCCCGGACGTCACTCGCCCCGAGCGCCGTACGGGCGCTCGGGGCGATGGCGGTTGCGTCGACCGGGAGGTTCGATGCGGTCAGGCCCGTCCGCCGGCGGCGCCGCGGCGACGGGTCAGGGCGAAGGCGCCGCCGCCCAGCGCGACGGCCACGAGCCCGCCGCCGACGGTCATTTCGGCGGTGGTGGGAGCCACCGTGCCGCCGAGGCCGCCGTGTGCTCCGCGCCCGCGGAGCACGGTGAACTCGGCCGTCTCGACGCGGTTGCTGCCGTGGCAGCGGACCGCGAGGTTGTAGTCCCCGGGGGCCGTGTTGTCGCGGACCCGGGCGAAGGCGACCAGCTCGCCGCGTTCCCGACCGTCCCGGTTGTCCCGGGCCTCGCGGTTGTCCCCGCCCTTGTTGTCCCCGCCGTCCCGGTTCTCCCCGCCGCGGTTGTCGCGGTTGTCCCTGGCCTCCCTGTTGTCGCGACCGTCCCGGCCGTCGCGGCTCTCCCGACCGTCGCGGTTCTCCAGGCGGGCCGTGGGAAAGGCGTTCGACGTCACCGTCCCGCCGCGGTTGCAGCCGTTGACGGAGATCGTCAGGGTGCCGCCCTCGTGGACGGCGCGCGGGTGGACGGAGATGTTGAACGGCCCCAGATCCTGGTTGTCGCCGCCGCCGGCCGCGGCCATCGGGGCCGCGACCCCGATGGTCGCGCACGCGACCGCGGCCACGGCGAGAGCGCGTGAAGCACGCATCGTGAACCTCCATCGGAAGACGCCCGGAGCGGCGCTCCGGGTAAGTCGACGAGTACGCCTTCCATGACGAACCCTCACCAGGCTCGCCATCCGCCGCATGTCGGCGCTCGGCCGGCCCGGTGAGCCGACACGCCCACGTCACGCCCAATGGAATCCACGGAGCCGCAGGTCACGAACCGTCACGGCGATCCGGAAGTTTTATCGGACCGATGGCACGGATGGGTCACCCCGAGTGGCGGCCGCCACCCGTTCGCCCCTTCCTCCTCGCCAAGATCGCCGCCCTCCCCTAACGTGCCGTTGAAAATCAATAAAAGTGACATGTCATAAGAAAAGCCCGAAGTGCGGCGAAGGACATGAAGGGGAGTGCCCATGGGCGCGGAGTACCACGACCCGGAGTCGAGACGGCGACGCTCGCCCTGGGGAGTGTTGGCGCTGGTGATGCTCACCGGCATCGCGCTGATGAAGAACGGCGTCGACATGGCCCTCGGCCCACCGCAGCCCGCGGCCGCCGCAGCCCTCGGCCGTTCGCAGGGGGAGACCTTCACCCCCGTGACCGCGGTCGAGACGCTGGAGCACGCGCCCGCGGACCGGATCCGGATCCCTTCGCTGGACATCGACGCCCCGCTCATGAACGTCGGCCTCGACCCCGACGGCTGGATCGAGGCCCCGCCCGCCGAGGACCCCGACATCGCCGGCTGGTACCAGAACGGGATCGCCCCCGGCCAGCGCGGCACCGCCGTGATCGTCGGCCACGTCGACAACGCCACCGGCCCCGCTGTCTTCTACGGCCTCGGCTCGGTGAAGACCGGCCGGCGCATCGAGGTGCCCCGGCTCGACGGCAGCACGGCGGTGTTCGAGGTGTACGGCGTGGAGGTGTACGACAAGGAGGAGTTCCCCGGCTCGCAGGTGTACGGGGACACCGGCTACCCCGAACTGCGCGTGATCACCTGCGGCGGCGCGTACTCGCGCGAGCGCGGCTACGACGCGAACGTGGTGGTCTTCGCCCGCCTGGTCTCCTCCCGCTGACGCGGCCGCAAGCCGCGCCCCCTACGCCTCCGGACGGAGCCGCCGTTGCCCTGCGGGAGCATCGGTCTCCGCGGCCGGTGGTGGGTTGTTCGCGCAGTTCCTCGCTCCCTTTTTCGCTACCCCCGTCATTTGCCCGCTGGCTGAGGGCAGGGTCTTTAGGGGCGCGGGGAACTGCGCGATCAACCCACCACCGGGCCGCGGTCGCCATCACCGCGCACCACGACGGCGCCAAGGCGCACCCGCCCCGCACCCGCACCCGCACCCGCACCCGCACCCGCCGAGGCAACCGCACCCGCCCCGCACCCGCCGAGGCAACCGCACCGCAAGGCCGCGCCGGGGCACGCCGGGCACGCCCGGGCACACGGAGGGTCAGCGCTGGGGGACCGTGATGCGGTACCCGGCGTCCAGGAGCTTGGGCAAGTAGTTCCGCAGCGCCGACACGCTCTGCGAGCGGTCGCCGCCCGCGTCGTGCGAGAGCACCACGACGCCCGGCCCCGCCCCGTCCAGCACCCGGCTCACGATCGTGCCCGCGCCCGGCTCGGTCCAGTCGAGGGTGTCCACCGTCCACCCCAGGGGCTCCATGCCCAACTCCGCGCCGACCTGGAACGAGAGCCGGTTCCAGGCGCCGAAGGGCGCCCGGTACCACAGCGGCGGATGCCCCAGCACGCCCTCGACGGCATCGCTGGTGCGCCCCATCTCGCTCCGGATCCGCGCCGCCGACAGCGAGGGCATCAAGGGGTGCGACCAGGTGTGGTTGCCGATGACGTGCCCGTCTTCGGACATCTGCCGCAGCAGGTCCCGCTGTTGGGCGACCATCTCGCCGCAGACGAAGAACATCGCGGGCACGCCGTACCGGCGCAGCGTGGTCAAGATGTCCGGGGTGTAGTTCGGATCGGGCCCGTCGTCGAAGGTCAGGAACATGCTGCGGCCCTCGGCGGGCAGGCTGAGGAACGGGTGCTCACGCACCGGCGGCCGCGTCCGGCGCGCCCGCTGCGGCACGGTGGTCATCGGCTGGAGCCGGTAGGCGGAGGCCCGGACCCGGTGCACCGACGTGCCCGGGGCCCCCGCGGCGGGCGCCCCGGCCCCGACCGGGCCCGCCTTGGGCGCCGCGGCCTGCTCCCCGGTCCCTTCGGTGACGAGGAGGCCGGCCGTGGCGAGCGCGCCGAGGCCCGCGGCGATGCGGAGCACGGAGCGGCGCTCCGGCGTCTGATCCTTCTTCATGACCAACTGCTCGCACGAGTGCGCGGTCGGTTCGCACACCAACACGCCACCGCACGGGATTGCACCCGATGAGAGCAGTCGAACAAAGCTCGGTGGAACGCCTCATCGACCGCTCGGGTCCCGCTCCGAACGCGCCCGCGCCACGGCCGGGCCACCGGGCCGTCCTCCCGTACGACGGCATAGCCTCGGCGGTGTGACTGAGCCCGAGCCTCCGCAGCCCTCGCGCTCCCCCGCCCCGGGGAGCCCCTCCCGCTTCGAGCGCGGCACCGACGGTCCGAAGGTGATCCTCGCCGGCGTCGACGGCTCCGACGCGTCCTTGCGCGCGGCGGCCTACGCCAGCGGTCTGGCCCGTCGGCAGAACGCGCTGCTCGCCATCGTGTACGTGCAGCCGGTGGCGGCGGCCGGCGCGGCGCTCGGGGCACCGGTCGTGGACGTCACCGAGGAGATCGCGGAGGGCCTGGTCGCCGAGATCCGGGCGGCCACGGAACGCCTCCGGGGCATCTGGGACGTGCGCTGGGAGTTCCACACCTTCCGCGGGGATCCCTACGGCGGGCTGACGCGGGCCGCGGAGGAGTTGACCGCGGACGCCGTGGTCGTCGGCCTCTCCGAGTCAGCGGGACACCGGTTCATCGGTTCGGTGGCGGTACGCCTGGTGAAGGCGGGCCGTTGGCCGGTGACGGTGGTGCCCTGATCCGCCGTCCGGCACGAAGCCGTCGGTCAGCGGGCGATGACGAGGCCGTCCCGGTCCGCGCCCCTGCTGAGGACGGCTTCGCTGATCGCGTCCTGGATCGACCGGTGGTCCTCGCGCTCCGGATCCTCGGCGAGGGCGGCCGGGAGGTTGACGACCCGGCCGGCCGAGGTGTCGTACCACTGGGGGACGTACTCGGCCTTGGTGACGGCCCACCGCTCCCCCGGCCGGGCGGGCGGGGCGAAGGTGAAGCGGCCGATGGAGCCCTGGTTGCCGCGGTGGTCGCGGGCGCCGGTGTAGTCGAACATGGGGCCGGCGATCTGGTCCCCCATGCCGTAGATCACCCAGGTGCCGTTCACCTTCTCGTACGCCTGGGGGACGTGGGCGTGGGTGCCGAGGATCAGGTCGACGTCGGGACGGCCCTCGGTGGTGGACGCGGTCAGGCTGCGGGCCAGGGCGATTTGCTGCTCGTCCGGTTCCGTCTGCCACTCGGTGCCCCAGTGCAGGCTGAGGACGACCACGTCCGCGCCGGCGCGCCGCGCCGCGCGGGCATCGGCGACGATCTTCGCCTCGTCGATCAGCTGCACGGCCCAGGGCTGCCCTTCGGGGGACTCGTTGCCGTTGGTGCCGTACGTGTAGGCGAGGTGGGCGACCTTGGCTCCGCCGGCCTTCAGCCACCCGGGGGTGGCCGCCTCCTGCGCGGTGCGGGCCGATCCGTGGTGGGCGAGCCCGGCGGTGTCCATGGCGTCCAGGGTGCGCCGGATGCCGTCGGCTCCGTCGTCGAGGGAGTGGTTGGAGGCGGTGGAGCAGGCGTCGTAGCCGGTGGCGGCGAGGCCGCGGGCGACTTCGGGCGGCGAGGTGAAGGCGGGGTAGCCGCGGTAGTCGCCGTCCGCGCCGTACACGGTCTCCATGTGGCAGATCGCCAGGTCCGCGGTGGACACCACCGGACGCACGGCGGCGAGCATCGGTCTGAAGTCGTGGTCGCCGCTCGATGCGTCCGTGGAGTCGTCGGCGGCCCGGGCGATGACGGAGTCGTGCGGCAGCACGTCGCCGCTGGCGGCGAGTGTGAAGCTGCGCGTGCGCTCGGCGCCGTCGTTCCCGGTGGATGACCGGGCGGCGCCCGGGGCGGCCCCGCGGCCCCGCTCCTCGCCGGGCGCACCGCAGGCCGCGGCGGTGGCCGCGGTCAGGAGGAGGGCGGCGATGGCGACCGTGCGACGTCGTGTGCGCGGTGTGGTGCGCTCTCCCGTTGGACCGACTCTCATGGGACCGACTCCCGGTGCGACGAGCGAAGGAAACAGACAAAAGCCAATCAATATGACTATATGACTGCACAGGGCGCCCGAACGGGAGTCAAGCGTCACGGCCCGACCGGTCACTCAATCGGAGTTGCGCAATCCGGTTTTCGGCCGTTCATCGATCCGCTTCCCCGGCCGTCCGGATCCGGCCGCCCGTTCACCGCACCACTCGCCGCGGCAAGCGACCGCTCACCGACGGCGGCGCATGGCCTCCTGTCCCTCGCCGTGCGGATGGGTTCGGATACGCCACAACCCCGAAAGCACGACCTCGGGGACCCCCGAACCGCACCCCCGCGCCACGACCCGGTGCGCCCCCGGCGGCCGACCGCGAACCGGACGCCCCACCGACCTCGACCGACAGCGAGCACGCGAAAGGGTGTTGGCCATGACGACGGCGACCGTGACCGCTTCCTCGACCGCCGACGAGGGGACCATCGTCGATCTGCACCGCCAGCACGGACCGGCGTTGCTCAGCTTCCTCCAGGGCCTGACCTACGGCGACCAGCAGCGGGCCGAGGACCTGCTCCAGGAGACGCTGGTACGGGCCTGGCAGCACCCCGAGGCGTTCGACGGCCCCTACGAGTCCATGCGCCCGTGGCTGTTCACCGTGGGGCGCCGGCTGGCGATCGACGCCCGCCGCTCCCGGCTCGCCCGCCCCACCGAGATCGGCGACGGCGTGCTCGCCACCACCCCGGACCCCAGCGACGCCACCGAGACCGCCGTGGCGCAACTCGACGTGCGCGCCGCCGTCGGCACCCTCAGCGACGACCACCGCGCGGTCCTCGACCGGCTCTACTTCCAGGGACTCAGCGTCAGCGAAGCCGCCGAGTCCCTGGGGATCCCCCCGGGCACGGTCAAGTCGCGTACGCACTATGCGCTGCGCGCACTCGGCCGCTGTCTACCCGGCTATGCGCGCTCCGGACGCGCTGCGGCCTGACCCTGGCGGCCGGCACCGCGCCACCGGTTCCGGCCGTGCGCTCGCGCCCCGCCCCTCCCCACCTCCCGCTCCGGCCCGCGGGCACCCTGCGCACCGCTGGCACCGCCTCTCCCCGGGGCCACGGGCCGGGAGCCCAAAGTGCGGAACGTCACGGTGAAGTTGAGTAAAGACCCGCCCCCAGCCGTGCTACTCGGAGGAGGCTCGTCTCCGAGTCAAGAGAAGGACGCCCGGAAGAAGGTGGGAAGGGTGCAGCCCGAACGTACGAACGGCACCAGCGGAGAAGCGCTGGCGATCCCGATGGCGTGGCTATGCGCCGAGTACATCGCGGACGAGGTGTTGCGCACCGGCGACCTCGTCGACGCCGGCACGCTGGAGTACCGCGCCGGTCGCCAGACGCTGGCGCTGACGGTGTACCTCTGCGACGGCGCCGACGAGGTGGCCGGGGTGCAGGCGGTGGCGCGGATCGAGGAGTGGCTGAACCTCACCTCGTACGACCACCCCTGGGCCGCCTGGGTCGACGAGCAGTTGGCGGCCCGCGAGGAACGCGCGCGCGAGGCAGGCCGGCCGGCGGGGCCCGACCTCGCCCTGGCCCGGGAGTCCTGGCGCTGGCTGCGGCAGACCGAACTGTTCGCCACCGACCTCGGCGAGGAGCCGCCCCGGCCCGCCACGGACGCGCCACGGCGGACCGTGGACGAGGACGCCCGGTCGTGGACCCCGGCCTGGCAGCTCGGGCTGCCGCTCAGCCATCTGGCGATCCACCTGTTCTGACCGACCGCTCCCCCACGCTCCGCACGCGCTTCCCGCGCTCCCGCGCGCACGGGTGGTCCGCCTGCCGGACCCGGTGCCGCCGGCGTGCGGTCACACCGCCCTGCGGCCGGGCGACGAGTGCACCCCGGCCCGGTACTTGGGCACCCGGACCGTGATCTTCATCCCGGCGCCGACCCCGGTCTCGATGACCAGCCCGTGGTCGTCCCCGTACACCTGGCGCAGCCGCTCGTCCACGTTGGACAGCCCGATGCCGGACGACCCGGTGCGCTCCCCCGCCAGGATGCGGCGCAGTTCGTCCGGGTCCATGCCGACGCCGTCGTCCTCGATGGTCACCACCGCCTCCGCGCCGGCGTCCTGCGCCGCGATCGTGATCCGCCGCTCGCCCGTGGAGTCCTCCAGGCCGTGCTTGACCGCGTTCTCCACCAGCGGCTGGAGGCAGAGGAAGGGCAGCGCCACCGGCAGCACCTCCGGTGCGACTTGGAGGGTGACCTTCAACCGGCGGCCGAAGCGCGCCCCGGCCAGGGCGAGGTACTGCTCGATGGAGCGCAGTTCGTCGGCGAGGGTAGTGAACTCGCCGTGCCGTCGGAAGGAGTAGCGGGTGAAGTCCGCGAACTCCAGCAGCAGTTCCCGGGCCCGCTCGGGGTCGGTCCGGACGAACGAGGCGATCGCCGCGAGCGAGTTGAAAATGAAGTGCGGTGAGATCTGGGCGCGCAGGGCCCGGATCTCGGCCTCGATCAATCGGGTGCGGGAGCGGTCCAGCTCCGCCAGTTCCAGCTGTACGGACACCCAGCGCGCCACCTCGGTCGCCGCCCGCACCAGGACGGCCGACTCCCGGGAGCCGTACGCCACCAGCGCACCGAGCACCCCCTGGTCGCCGGTGAGCGGGGCGATCACGGCCCACCGCAGCGGGCACTCCAGGTCCTCGCAGCGGGTCTCGATGCTCTGGCTTCGGCCCGAGTCCAGCACCGCGCCGACGCGGGCCATCACCCGCTGTTCGTGGTGGTCGCCGCCCGGTCCGTCCCAGGCGAGCACCTTCTCCCGGTCGGTCAGGCACAGCGCCTCCGTGCCGAGCAGGGAGCGCAGTCGGCGGGCGGCCTTGCGCGCGGTGTCCTCGGTGAGTCCGGCCCGCAGCGGGGGCGCGGCGAGGGAGGCGGTGTGCAGGGTGTGGAAGGTGGCACGTTCCACGGGGGTGCCGAGGTCGAGGTCGGCGGTGGGGCGCCGGCGGGCGGTCAGCCGGCCCAGTGCGACGCCCGCGACCAGGAGGACGGCCCCGGCGGCGGCCAGCGCCGCCAATCCCGTACCGGTCATCGCTCGTCTCCCTTTGCTCCGGCGGGGCCGTCGGGTCGGTACGGCGCTTCGGGGTGCGGCTGGGACCGGCCGTCGGCCAGGTCCTCCGGCAGGTGCAGCCGGGCGAGGATCGCGGTCGTGTTCGCGGGCACGTGGCGGGCGGTGGCCAGCGACACCAGCACCATGGTGAGGAAGCCCAACGGCACGGACCAGACGGCGGGCCACGCCATCAGGGTGTGGGCCCAGCCTTCGGGCGGGAGCCCGGCGCGGGTGGCCATCACGGCGGTGAGCGCCGAGCCGCCGCCGACCACCAGGCCGGCCGCGGCGCCCGGCGGGGTGAGCCGACGCCACCAGATGCCGAGGACGAGCAGCGGGCAGAACGAGGACGCAGAGACGGCGAAGGCCAGCCCGACGGCGTCGGCGACGGGCACGTTGGTGGCCACCACGCTCACCGCCAGCGGCACGGCCATCGCGAGCACGGTGGCGAGCCGGAAGTAGCGCACGCCCCGGGAGGGCAGCACGTCCTGCGAGATCACCCCGGCGACGGACATCGTCAGCCCGGAGGCGGTGGACAGGAAGGCGGCGAAGGCCCCGCCGGCGAGCAGCGCGCCGAGCAGGTCCCCGGCGACCCCGCCGACGACCCGTTCCGGCAGGACGAGCACGGCGGCGTCCGCCTGCCCGGTGAGGGCGAGTTCGGGCGCGTAGATCCGGCCGAGCGCGCCGTACACGGGCGGCAGGAGGTAGAAGGCGCCGATGAGTCCGAGGACGACGAGGGTGGTGCGGCGGGCGGCGCGCCCGTCGGGGCTGGTGTAGAAGCGGACGGCGACGTGCGGCAGGCCCATGGTGCCCAGGAAGGTGGCGAGGATCAGTCCGTAGGTGGCGTACAGGTGGTAGCCGTCCCGGCCGCCGGACAGGGGTTGGGACCAACTCGCCGGGTCGGACCCGGTGGTGGTCCGCTCGGGGACCTCCGCGCCGGCGGGCAGGGTCAGGCTCGTCCCCGCGGCGACCTTGTGCGCGCCCTCGTCCAGGGTGACGCTCCGATCGGCGTACGCGGTGCCGTCGACGGTGCCGTCGACCGTGAGGAGCAGGGGCTCGTCCAGTTCGATCCGTACGGTGTCGGCGACCTTGACGGTGGTGTGCTCGCGCAGCACGGCGGGGGCGTCGAAGCGGGCACGGGGCGCGTCCGCCGATGCCCACGCCCCGATCAGGAACAGCGCGGGCACGAGCAGCGCGGTCAGTTTCAGCCAGTACTGGAACGCCTGGACGAAGGTGATGCTCCGCATGCCGCCGGCCGCGACGGCGCCGGTGACGACGACGGCGACCACCACCCCGCCGACCCAGCCGGGGGCGCCGGTGAGGATCTCCAGCGTGAGTCCGGCGCCCTGGAGTTGCGGCAGCAGGTAGAGCCAGCCGATGCCGACGACGAAGAGCGTGGCCAGCCGGCGCACCGCGGTGGACTCCAGCCGGGCTTCGGCGAAGTCGGAGAGGGTGTACGCGCCGGAGCGCCGCAGCGGGGCGGCGACCAGGACCAGCAGCACCAGGTAACCCGCGGTGTAGCCGACCGGGTACCAGAGCATGTCCGGGCCCTGGAGGAGGACGAGGCCCGCGATGCCGAGGAAGGACGCGGCGGAGAGGTACTCGCCGCTGATGGCGGCGGCGTTCAGGCGCGGGCCGACGGTGCGGGAGGCGACGTAGAAGTCCGAGGTGGTGCGGGAGATGCGCAGCCCCAGCCCGCCGATGAGGAGGGTGGCGAGGACGACGACGGTCACGGCCGTCACCGCGTACGTCTGGTTCACCGGGCCCCGTCCGGCCGGTGGGTCAGGGGCCCGTGGAGCGCGCGGGGTATGGCGGGGTCGGCGGGGGCCGGCGGGCGCGCGGTCACGGTCAGCGGCCCTCCACGAGCCGGGTGAAGTCCTGTTCGTTGCGCTCGGCCCGGCGCACGTACCAGCGGGCGGTCAGCCACATCACCGGGTGCACGGCGACGCCGAGCGCGGCCCACACGAAGGGCTGCGGGGACAGCGCGTGGCCGTCGAAGGCGGCCGGCAGCGCGAAGAGCAGCGGCAGGGTGCCGACGAGCAGGACGAGGGTGCCCAGGGCGTAGAGCGCGGAGCGCAGTTGGCTGCGCACCAGGGAGCGGACGTACGTGGCGCCGAGGGTGGTCTGTTCGGTGATCTCGGACCAGGCGGGCGCGTGCCCGGGCGGGCGGCGGGTGCCCCGGGGCACTCCGGTGACCACCTCGCGGCGGGGCCGCTGCTCTGCAGACATCGTCGTCCGCTCTCTCGCGTCGTCGGTGAGCCGCCACGGGCTCGGTCGGTCGTGGGGCCACGGAGTCTACGCAGCAGGGATTACCGACGGTAGACGTCGATGCGGGCGGTGGGCCGGGCGGGCTTCACCGGCGCTGGCACGGGCCCGTTTCGTTCAGGTCCCGCAGCGCGATCTCCAACTCGACGTAGGACTCCTCGGCCCTGCGGAAGGCGACTTCGAGCGCGGCCTCGGCGCGCGGACCGACGTATCCGCGGGCCGATTCCTGGACCCCGTACAGCACGTCGGCCCAGCGCCCGGCCGCGCTCTTGACGGCGGTGAGCAGGGCGTGGACCTCTTGGGCGCTGACGGCCGGGGCGTCCGGCAGGCCCCGCAACTCCTTCAGCAGTGCTTCGATGTCGGACATCAGACCCCTTCGCTCTGCGATCAAGGCTAGGCGGGGTCGGGGCGCGCGGCGGTTCTCCGGGCGCCTTCGCTCGGTGGGAGGGGGCGGCGGATCGCCGGGCGGGTGTTCCGGACGACGAACGGTCGACGGCGGCCGGCGAACGGTTGCCCCTGGTGGCGGGTCAGCCGTGGGCCCTGCGCACCAGCAACTCCCTGAGTTGGCGGGCGTGGCGGCGGCTGACGGCCAACTCGGCCGAGCCGACCCGCACGGTGGTCGCGCCGCCGTCCAGGCGCAGTTCGTCGATCCGGTCCAGCGCGACGAGGTGGCTGCGGTGGATGCGGACGAAGCCGCGCGAGGCCCAGCGCTCCTCCAGGGTGGACAGCGGGATGCGGACCAAGTGGCTGCCTTCGGCGGTGTGCAGCCGGGCGTAGTCGCCCTGGGCTTCGACGTGGGCGATGGAGTCGATGGGGATGAAGCGGGTGACGCCGCCGAGTTCGACGGGGATCTGGCCGGCGCTGCTCTGGACGGGGCCGGGTGCGGGTGCCGCGGCGGGGCCCTGCGGCAGGTCGGCCGTGCGCGGTTCGCGGGCGGTGACGGCCTGGTCCCGCACCCGTCGGACGGCTTCCGCCAACCGCTCCCGGCGCACCGGCTTGAGGACGTAGTCCACCGCCTTCAGGTCGAACGCCTGGACGGCGAAGCCCTCGTGGGCGGTGACGAACACGATCAGCGGCGGGCGGGCGAAGCGGGCGAGCAGCTTGGCCACGTCCAGCCCGGTGAGCCCGGCCATGTGGATGTCGAGGAAGACGACGTCGATGCCGTCGTCGCCGTCGGGTCCGGCGTCCAGGGCGCGGGTGATGCGGCGCAGGGCGTCGGTGGCGTCGGTGGCTCCTTCGGCACGGGTGATCCGCGGATCGGAGCGCAGCAGGTAGAGCAGTTCCGCCAGGGCGGGTTCCTCGTCGTCGACGGCCAGTGCGCGCAGCATGGTGCGGAGTGTAGGCGGGGCGGCACCGCCCGGCCACGGCGCGGAAGCGTCTGTCGTGCGTTGCGTCGGGACATGACCGCCGTCATTCTGCGGGAGCGTCGGGTCGCCACCGGCCGTCCGCGCCACGCCACGGACGGCCCGCAGACGCAACGACGACAGCCCGTCGCACGGCGGAACCGCGCGCTGCCGAGGCAGGAGGGCCCCACGGGACTCCGCGGCCCCGGTCGCCCGGGAGCGGGGCGGTGCGGGCGGCGCCGGGTGAAGGAATCGCGGAAGTAGGGGGGCTTCCGTGTCGACTTGAGCGCTTTCGGTTTCCCGTGCGTATACATCCATGCCACGCGGGGCGGGACGCGGTGGCGCACCCGGCGATGTGCGACGCCGGAGTTTCCGTGTGCACCCTGCCCTGAGAGGAATGGAAGACGTCGTGATCACCCCGCAGCGGCACGAGGACGTGGCGGCCTACGCGCTGGGCGTCCTGGAACCCGCGGACGCCCACCGTTTCGAGGACCATCTCGCGAGGTGCGGGCGCTGTCGGGTCCAGCTGTCCGGGTTCGCCGCGACGGCCGGGGCGCTGCGCGAGCTCGCGGCGCTCGGCCCGGCCGGCGTCGACACCGCCCTGCCGCCGCCGTTGCCGCGCCCACTGGTCGAGGAGGTCAGGCGGGCGCGGCGGCGGGCCCGCCTGCGCCGGCGCAAGGTCGTGGTGGCGGTGCTCGCGTTGGCGTTCGCGGTGCTCGTGGGGACGTACTCGGCCCGCCCGCCGGGGAAGCCGGCCGCGGCTCCGCGCAGCGCGGCCGGGGAGCGGCTCACGGCCGTCGACGCCGGCACCGGCGTCATGGCGTGGGCGGCGGTGAGCGACCGCGACTGGGGTACGGAGGTGGAGTTACGGCTCGCCGGACTGCGCGGGCCGGTGGCGTGCCGGCTGGTCGCGGTGGGCCGCGACGGCGTCGTGCACCCCGTGCTGAGCTGGCGGGTGCCGCCGCAGGGGTTCGGCACGGGGTCGCCGGGCGGCGGCCCCGCGCTGGAGGTCCAGGGCGGTACGAACGTCCCGTCCTGGGAGATCGACCGCTGGGAGGTCCGGGACGACGGCACGGGACGTCTGCTGGTGACCTTGCACCACTGACGGCGGACGTACGGGACGGGCGCGGGCACCGGCTACTTCAGCAGGCGGGACATCCGGCGGTCGGCGAGGGGCTTGCCGCCGGTCTGGCAGGTCGGGCAGTACTGGAGCGACGAGTCGCTGAAGGACACCTCGCGGATGGTGTCCCCGCACACCGGGCACGGCTGCCCGGTCCGTCCGTGCACCCGCAGCCCGCTCTTCTTCTCGGCCTTCAGCCGCCCGGCCGCCACTCCGCGCGAGCGCTCCAGCGCCTCGCCGAGGGTGGTGCGCAGGGCCTCGTACAGCGCGGTGACCTCTTCCTCGTCGAGGTTCTGCACCGGTTTGAACGGTGACATCTTCGCCGCGTGCAGGATCTCGTCGCTGTACGCGTTGCCGATGCCGGCGATCAGCCCCTGGTCGCGCAGGGCGCCCTTGATCTGGCGGCGCTCGTCGGCGAGCAGCGCCGCGAAGGCGTCCCGGTCGAAGTCCGCGGCCAGCGGGTCGGGGCCGAGCCGGGCGACCCCGGGGACCTGCGCCACGTCCCGTACGAGGTGGACGGCGAGCCTCTTCGTGGTGCCCGCCTCGGTGAGGTCGAAGCCGGCGCCGGAGGCGAGGACGGTGCGCAGGGCGAGCGGCCCCTTGCCCGGGCGCGGCGGCGCGGCCGGGAACTCGTCGCTCCAGCGCAGCCATCCCGCGCGGGCCAGGTGGATCACCAGGTGCAGTCCGCCCGCGGTGATGTCCAGCCACTTGCCGTGCCGCTGCACTGCGGTGACGGTGGCGCCCTCGACGGCGCTCAGCGGTGGGTCGTAGGTCTTGAGGACGCTGATGTTCAGCGGCAGGACGCGGGCGATCTCCTGTCCCGTCAGATGGGTGTCGAGGAACTCTCTCAGGGATTCCACTTCGGGCAGCTCCGGCATGCGTCCAGGGTGCCGCAGCGGGCGGGAAGCCGCAGTTTCACGGGGTGTGCAGCCGGTACACGCGCTGCGCGGCCTGGGCGAAGATCTCGTTCCGTTCCGCTGTGCTGAGGTGTTCGTTCGGGGTGCGGGCGGCGGCCGGCACACCGGCCGGTCCGAGCCGGACACCAGCCGCCCGGGCCCGAGGGCGTCGAGCGCGGTGTCGGCGAAGGGGGGCGGCCGGAATCCTGGGCTTCTCGGCCATCACCCCGATGTCTCATGGCCTCCGTCGATCGTGGCCAACTCCGCCAACTCGGTCCGTACGCCCACCGCGATCCGGTCCACGTCGGGCACGGCCTTGCCGTCGACCACCAGCCCCACGTGGACCTGTCCGCCGTACTGGGTGAGCGCCACCGCCAGCGACTGGCCGCGCGCCAGGGGCGCCATCGGGTAGAGCGAGTGCAGCGGGCAGCCGCCGAGGGAGAGTTCCGTACGGGGCAGCGGCACGCTGGTCACCAGCAGGTCGAAGAGCATCCGCGCGGCGCCGCCCGCCAGCGGCGCGCCGACGCGGTGTGCCACCGGGGGCAGTTGGTCGGCGATGACCGCGAGCGCCCCGGCGCCGCGCAGCGGCCCGGCCTCCTTGTTGCGATCCATCGCGGTGCGCACGGCGGCGAGCCGACGACCGGGGTCGGGTTCCCCGACGGGCAGGTCGAGGAGGTACCCCGAGAGCTTGTTGCCGGGGCCGAGCGGGGCGCCCGGCCGTCGCCGGGAGACGGGGACCAGGGCGCGCGGCCCGTCCGCGGGCGGGCTCTCGCCGCGCTCGACGAGCCAGCGGCGCAGTCCACCGGCGACCGCGGCGAGCAGTACGTCGTTGGTGGTGCCGCCGACCGCCTTGCGCACCAGTCGCACCTCCTCCAGGTCGAGGGCGGCCGTGCCGAGCCGTCGGGTGCCGCTGGCGGCGGCCGACAGCCAGGGCAGCCCCCGCGGGTCGAGCCGGCTGGCGCGGACCAGGGAGGCCCCGACGCCGACGGCGAGGTGCAGGTCGTCGATGCGGTCGCGGGCGGTGCCGACCAGCCGGCCGGGGTCGCGCAGCCACGACCGTTCGGGCGGCTGCACCGGGCTCCGCAGCCGCGCCCGGGCCCGCGCCCGCACTCCCCGCGGGTCCGCGACCTCGTCGAAGATGCCGGAGCCGATGGCCACCGCGCGCATCCCGTCCGCGAGCGCGTGGTGCAGCTTGACGAGGACGGCGAAGGCGCCGCCGGCGGCGCCGGTGATCAGATACATCTCCCAGGGCGGCAGGCCGCGCTCCAAGGGGCGTTCCATCAGCCCGCCGGCGAGCGCGGTGGCACCGGCCGTGAAGTCCTCGGCGGGCAGCCGGATCCGGTGCAGGTGCCGGGTGACGTCGAAGTCCTTGTCGACGGACCAGGCCGCCCCGCCCAGCGGCAGCAGGACGTCGTGCACCCTTCTGCGCAGCCGTCGCATCGCGCTGGTGCGGCGCGCGAGCAGTTCGAGGAGGTCGTCGTCGGTGGGCGGTGCGTCGTCGGCGGGGGCGAAGAGGGCGAGGGCGCCGAGGTGCATCGGGTGGCCGACGGACTCCATGCGCCAGAACGCCAGGTCGAGGGGGGCGAGGGGCTCGCTGTTCACGGTGTCCTCACGTCTGTGCCTCCGGTCCTCTGGTTCCTCTCACTACAGCCAAATCTCCCGAGCAGTGACGTTCAAGTGCGATCGTTTCACCGAGAGTTAACACAGTTGCCGGACACGCCTCGCTGTCACGGACCCGTTACGTCCGGCCGTCGACACCGCACGCGTCCGCGGCTGGACGGGTCAACGGTCCGGTACGGCGAACTCGCACCAGACGCTCTTGCCGCTGCCGCGCGGGTCCACGCCCCAGGCGTCCGTCAGCCGGTCCACCAGCAGCAGGCCCCGGCCCGACACGCCGGACTCCCCCGCGTCCCGGCGCCGCGGCAGCGCGCTGGAGAGGTCCTCCACCTCCACCCGCAGCCGGCGCTGCGGCCCGGACAGGACCCGCACGGTGACGCTGGCTCCGCCGTCGGTGTGCAGCAGGGCGTTGGTGGTCAGCTCGTCCGCGACCAGCTCGATCTCGTCGGCGCGCGCCCGGCCGCCCCACGCCTCGACCGCCGAGCGCACCATCCGACGGGCCGAGCGCAGCGCGTCGGGGTCGTTCTGGCCGACGTACTGCTGGAGCCGGCCGCCGGACTGCGGGGTCAACGCGCCGCGTCGGCGCAGCAACAGGAGGGCGACGTCGTCGTCACCGCCGCGTTCGTCGACGACCTCGCACAGGTGGTCGGCGAGTTCCTGGATGTCGCGGGGTCCGTTGCGCACCAGTGCGGTCAGCTGCTGCATGCCGTCGTCGAGGTCGGTGCCGGGGAGCTCCACCAGCCCGTCGGTGTACAGCAGCAGGGCCTGCCCCGGGTCCAGTTCGACGGTCGTGACGGGGTACTCCAGACGGCCGAACTCCGCCGACAGCCCGAGCGGCATCCCGCCGTCCACCGGGATGCGACGGCAACTGCCGTCGGTGTCCCGCAGCAACGGGTCCACGTGCCCGGCGCGGACCACCTGGACCACTCCGCTGGACAGGTCAGCCTCCGCGTACAGGCAGGTGGCGAAGCGGTCGGTGTCCAGTTCGTGCAGGAAGGCCGACGCGCGGGCCATCACGGTCGCGGGCGAGTGGCCCTCGGCGGCGTAGGCGCGCAGCACGATGCGGAGCTGTCCCATCACCGCGGCCGCGTCGGTGTCGTGGCCCTGCACGTCCCCGATGACGGCGCCGACGCGGCCGCCCGGCAGCGGGATGACGTCGTACCAGTCGCCGCCGATGTCCCGGCCGATGCGCGCCGACCGGTAGCGGACGGCGATCTGCGCACCGGGCACGTCCGGGATGCGGCGCGGCAGCATCGCCTGTTGGAGCCCTTCGGCGAGGTCGTGCTCCTGGTCGTAGAGCACGGCCCGCTGCACGCTCTGCGCGATGGTGCTGCCGAGCGCGATGAGCACGTTGCGCTCGGCGGAGGTGAAGCCGCTGCGGTCGTTGTAGAGCAGGCCGAAGGCGCCGATGGGGCGGCCCTGGGCGATCAGCGGCAGATAGGCGGCGGCTTCGATGCCCAGGTCCTCGATGTGCGGCCACAGGACGGGGTAGGAGCCGGAGAAGTCCCGCGGCCCCTCGATGAAGCGGGGCGCCAGGGTGCGGATGACCTCGCTCATGGGGTACTGCTCGTCCACCCTGGTGAAGCGGGTGCCGGGCACGAAGGCTTCCTCGGGCCCCTCGGCGACCAGGTGGATCCGGCCGCCGGGCTCCAGCAGGCCCATGACCAGGCTGGTCGCGCCGAAGATCTCCAGGCCGTGGACGTCCTTGAGGACGTCGATGACGTCCTGGACGGTACGGGCGTGGGCCAGCGCCGCCGTGGTGGCCTCGACCACGCTGGTCTGCCAGCGTCGCTCGTTGTCGGCCGCGAAGCGCGCCGTGGCGTCCGCGAGTTCGACCGTGGCGTCCCGGACGATGCCGATGACGCGCACCGGGCGGCCCTCGGCGTCGCGGCGCACGCAGCCCTGGGAGTGGGTCCAGCGCAGGCTGCCGTCCCGACGGCGGATGCGGAAGTAGGCGCCGTAGTTCTCGCTGCCGTTCTTCAGCGCCTGGGTCACCAGCGCGTCGAGCCGCGCCGCGTCTTCGGACGGCATCCGGGCCATCAGGCTGGTGCGCCGGCCGTCGTACTCCTCCGGCGGCAGGTCGAGCACGTGGTGCGCGGGCCCGTCCAGGTGCATCAGACCGCTCGCCAGGTCCCAGTCGAAGCTGCCCATCCGGTTCAGGGTGAGGCTCGTGTCCGGGCTGGCCGGCCAGTCGTCGGGTAGCGTCGGCGCCCCCGCTGCCCGATCAACCATGCGGCCACTCTGCCATCATTTGTCGGATTCTTCGACTGGTTGTGGGAGCGCCGGGGGCCTTCCGGGGTCTCAGGCCGCGACGACCCCGTCCGCGCCGGTCGACCCGCCGGGGCCGCCCCGACCGGGGCCCTGGAAGAGGACGCCCTCGTCAGATGGGATGTCCAGACCGTCGATCGCAGAGTCGATCAGGTCGAGGCCGAAGGGGTCCAGGGCGTCCGTGGAGCTGCCCGAGCCGACGGAGTCCGGGGCGTCGAAGGGGTCGAGCGGGTCCACCGCGTCGCCGAGGGCGTCGGCGTCATCGGGCCGCGCCCCGGTGGCGTCCGGGGCGGGCGGCACCAGCGCACCGCCCGGATCCGACTCCTCGGCCTGCGGCTCCGGGTTCGGCTCGGAGGGGTACGCGTAGATGTCGTCGGGCGCGACGGGCGGCACCACGTCGGGGCGACGGTCGTCCTCGCCGTCCGTGCCGGTGCGCCGGTCGATCCAGGTGTCCTGGGAGACGTCGACGATCACCAGGCTGTCCAGGTCCTGGGTGGTGGGCTTGACGACCACGACCCGGTCCAGTCGGTAGCCGTGCCAGGGGGTGCCCTTCTGGATCACCCCGCCCTTGACCGCCACCGGCGGGGCGAGCGGGGTGCCGGATGCGCAGCGCACCCGTGGTGCACCGCGCCGGTCCACCAGCACGGCGGTGCCGGCCTGGAGCACCGTCTGCCGGGCGGCCGTCGCCTTGCCGTCCCTGAAGCCGCGGCTGGTGACCCGGGTGTCGGCGCGCAGCACCACGGGGGTCAGGTCCCGCAGGAAGCGGGGGACGTCCCGCTGTGCGACGTCGGCGCCGTCCGCGAAGGCACGGGCCTTCTTGCCGTCCGCCCGCAGCAGCGTGATCTGCTGCTGCACGTCGCAACTGCCGACCGCTTCGGTGCCGCCGTACAGGCCCGGAGTGGCGCCGGACAGGACGCGCAGGGTCTGGCCGCGGGTGGGCCTCTCGCTGCCGATGGCCGCCGGCACGACGGGCTCGGGCACCGGTGCGGCCAGCGCGCGGGCCGTCGTCGCCGTGTACGGATCGGGACCGGGCTCCGTCGCGGGCTGGAGGAAGACCTCCTCGTCCTTCTCCGGCGTCGACCCGCCGTCCCCGCCGCAGCCGGACACGAGGAGCCCGAGGGACCCGACGGCGAGGAGCGCGGCGGCCGACGACCACCGGCGGCCGGCGGCCCGCTGCTCGCGGCCCGTCGGGTGGCGACGGGCGGTCCACCGACGACGAATGGGACCCACGAACATCTCCCGCCTCTTCACGCGCTGTAGCCCACCTGGCTTCGACCTGCTCCCCACGGTGTGCCGGACACCGCACCACCCGCGACTTGAACGCGTTCAAGTCGCCGCTTAGGCTCGGCCGTCAGAGGGAGGACCTCGAACGCACCCGGGGGTGGCAGTGGACTCGTCCGCGCTGGTCAACCTGGTCGTACGGCTGCGCGCCCGAGTGTCGCGCGGCCGTCGGCGCACACCGTCCGTCAGGCCCGCGCCCATTCGGCGCACGCTGAGCTACCCCCAGGTCGGGGCCACCCGGCTGGGGCCGCTGCCGGACGGCTACCACCATCTGCACCACACCACCCGCATCGGCCGGGGCCGGACGACGTACGACAGCGCCGCCGACGCCGTCATGACCTGGCGGATGCACCGCAACTCCGGCGTCCGGCTGCACGCTCCGGCCCCGCGCGCCGAGCCGGGCGTACGGGTCGCGGTGACGATCGGCCTCGGACCGGTCCGGCTCACCGCGCCCTGCGAGGTCGTCTGGACCGTGCACGACCGTCGACGCACCGGCTTCGGTTACGGCACGCTCACCGGCCACCCCGAGTGCGGCGAGGAGTCCTTCGTCGTCGACATCCGCGACGACGGATCGGTCTGGTTCACCGTGCTGGCCTTCAGCCGACCGGCCCGCTGGTACACCCGGCTCGCCGGCCCCCTGGTGCCGCCCTTCCAACGTGCGTACGCCCGCCGGCTCGGTCGCACGGTGCGGCGGCTGACGACTGCGCCCGCCGCGTTCGATACTGGACGTGATGGAGTGGTTCGGTGAGGACGCCTACTGGCTGAGCCGGCTGGTCTTCCAGCGGGCCCTGGCCGCCGTCTACGTGGTGGCGTTCCTCAGCGCCGCCCTCCAGTTCCGGGCGCTGATCGGCGAGAAGGGCATGCTGCCCGTCCCCGCCCTGCTGCGCCGGGTCCCCTTCCGGCACGCGCCGAGCGTCTTCCACCTGCACTACTCCGACCGGTTCTTCGCCGGCTGCGCCTGGGCGGGCGCCGCGGGGGCGGCGGCCCTGGTGGCCGGCGCCGCGGACGGTCTTCCGCTCGCGGTCGCCATGGCCTGGTGGGCGGCGCTGTGGGTGCTGTACCTGTCGATCGTCAACGTGGGACAGACCTGGTACGGCTTCGGCTGGGAGTCCCTGCTCCTGGAGACCGGGTTCCTCGCGGTCTTCCTCGGCAACGACCGGACCGCTCCCCCGGTCCTCGTGCTCGTCCTGTTGCGCTGGGTGCTGTTCCGGGTGGAGTTCGGGGCCGGGCTGATCAAGCTGCGCGGCGACCGTTGTTGGCGCGATCTGACCTGTCTGTACTACCACCACGAGACCCAGCCGATGCCGAATCCGCTGAGTTGGTTCTTCCACCGACTGCCGCGGCCGCTGCACCGGGTGGAGGTGGCCGCCAACCACGTGGCCCAACTCGTGGTGCCGTTCGCGCTCTTCGCGCCGCAGCCGATCGCCACCGTCGCGGCGGCCCTGATCATCTGCACCCAACTGTGGCTGGTGCTGTCGGGCAACTTCGCCTGGCTGAACTGGTTGACGATCGTCCTCGCGCTCTCCGCCGTCGACGGCTCCCTCCTCGCCGCGCCGCCCGAACTGCCCGCGCCGCCGCTGTGGTACGCCGCCCTGGTCGTCGCCGTCACCGCCCTGGTACTGGTCCGCAGCTACCGCCCGGCCCGCAACCTGCTCTCCCGGGAGCAGCGCATGAACACCTCGTACGACCCCTGCCACCTGGTCAACTCCTACGGCGCGTTCGGCACGGTGGGCCGGGTGCGGCGGGAGGTCGTGGTGGAGGGCACGGACGAGCCAGTGGTCCACCCTGGCACGGTGTGGAAGGAGTACGGGTTCAAGGGCAAGCCGACCGATCCGCGCCGGATGCCGCGCCAGTTCGCCCCGTACCACCTGCGGTTGGACTGGCTGATGTGGTTCGCCGCGCTCTCCCCCGGGTACGCCGGTTCCTGGTTCGGCGCGTTCGTCGAGCGGCTGCTCGACGGCGACCGGGACACCCTGCGGCTGCTGCGGCACAACCCCTTCCCCGACGCACCCCCCACCTACGTGCGGGCCAGGATCTGGCGCTACCGCTACACGACGTGGCGGGAGTTGCGGACCACGGGGGCCTGGTGGCACCGGGACCAGGAGCGGGAGTACTTCCCGCCGACCCGGCTACGGCGCTGACAAGGCCGTGCCCCCTGCCGCGGGGGCGGGGGGCACGGCCTTCGCTCAGTCGATGCCGGGCAGGATGTGCGGCTCGGCGAGGTCGTCCTCGTAGCCGGCGAGCCGGATGGGCGCCGAGCGGGCCCACACCTCCAGGCTGCCGAGTTCCTTGGAGCCCGCACTCCGCTCCCGGGTCCGTTCCGGAGGGGGCTGCTCCTGCTGCTTCAGATCTGGTGTCACCGCGCACTCCTCTGTGTCGCGTAACTGGGACAGGGCGATTCGGTCGCGGTGGCGCCGGCTTTCGGGCGGGACCGCGGCCTGGTTGCAGACCTGTCCCAGGACGGCCAAGAGGCTTTCGTGGATCCTCTTGGTGGCGCCCGTACGTCTCAGCGTAACCACATGAGCGCGCGTCTGCTCGATGGGGCCGGTAAACATATGATTTCAGGCCGCATGCATCAGAGCGGACGTTCATGAGCCCGTGACCCCACTGTCACACGAGGACGCACCGGCCCACCACTTGGCGGGCGCGCCCGCCGACCCCGACCGCGCCGGCCGTGCCGCGGGGTCAGCCGCGCCGCGGGGTCAGCTGCGGGCCGCCGCCGTCGGGGGCGCGTCGAAGGTGCAGTCGCCGCAGAGCCCGCCGCCGGCGCGGTAGTAGAGACAGCAACTGGTGCGCCGCATCGCGGGCCCGCGGACGGTGGTGGCGAGGTCGGGGTGGTCGAAGAGGCCGGCCGCCAACGTCCGGGCCCTCTCCACGACCTCCGGACGCCGCTGAGCACGCGCCCAGGCGTCGAGTTCGCGCACGGCACCGGCGAGCGCCGAGCCCGCGTTGCCCCACAGCAGCCGGGGGGAGATCCGAGTGTCCCGGCGCAGCGCCGTCGACAGCGGTAGGAGATGACCGACCTGCACGACGTCGCGGATCGCGGCGACGGAGGCGGGCCGGCTGTGCACCTCCGTGAGCACGAGGTCGTCGGGGGACGAGCGGTCCGGGGTCCAGTACAGCCGCTCGGGGTCCAGCACGGGGACCAGGCCGTGCAGGGCGGCCGACCCGAGGGCGAGGGACCACAGCCGGGCGGCGAGCCCGAGGTGGGCGATGGAGGCGGCGACGCGCCGCTCCCGCGCGCCGAGCCGGGTGGCCACGAGGTCCACACGCAGGGTGAGCGGGGCCACGTTGCCGCCGTAGACGCCGGCGAGTGCGGTCCCGTCGTTCGGCTCGCCGGTGCGGAGCGCGAAGAAGCCGCCCACCGTCGCCACTTCGTGCAGCTGCTCCGGACGCATTCCGCAGCTCACCCCCCTGGTCATTATCAGATCCATTCACAGGTCTCATTGATCGTCAAGGCCGCCCGGAGCGTCCCGTTCCGCGTCGCCGCGGTTCTTTCTCCACCCGGGCTGACCTGCGACGGAGGCCGGTGTACCTCCTGAGTCCCATGGCCGTACTCCGTCGGCAGTACGACCAAGTGCCTGCTCAAGGACGACGACGGGAGGACATTTTGGAGAGATCGTAGAGAGTATGAGTCCCCTTGCGCTGGCGGTGCTGCTCTCCCTGGTCTCCGCGGTCGCCTATGCGGCCGGGGCGATCGTGCAGGAGCAGGTCGCCGCATCCACCGCCGCCCGGCCCTACGCTCCGCTGCATCACGCCGGGTGGTGGGGGGCCGTCGCCTTGAACGGCACCGGTGCGCTGTTGCACGTCGTCGCCCTGGCGTACGGGCCGCTGAGCGTGGTGCAGCCGCTGGGCGCGCTGACGATCGTGTTCGCACTGCCGATGGCCGCGATGCTCGTGGGGCGGCGGGCCGGGGCGACCGCGTGGCGCGGTGCGCTGCTCGCCACGATCGGCCTCGCCGGTCTGATGTCGCTCAGCGGCAACGCGGCCTCCGGGTCGCTGGGGTCGGGTGAGCGGGGGGTGCTCGCGGCGGTGACCTTCGGCGTCGTCGCGCTGGTCTTCCTGGTGGCGCAGACCATCCACCGGCCGGTGCTGCGCAGCGTGCTGTTGGCGACCTGTGCGGGCGTGGCGTTCGGCATCGCCTCGGTGTTCACCAAGACGGTGGCGGTGGACTGGGAGTGGTCGGCGCCGCTCGCCCAGTGGGCCAGCCTGCTCGTCGTGGCGGTGCTGGCGATCGGCGGGCTGTTGCTCTCGCAGGCGTCGTACCGGGGCGCTGGGCTCGCCGCGCCGCTGGCGACGGTGACGGTGGTGAATCCGGTGGTCGCGGCGGCCGTCGGCGTGACGATGTTCGGGGAGACGTTCCGCTACGGGTACGCCGGCACGCTGCTGGCCCTGGTCTTCGGCGCGATGGCGGCGGGCGGTCTGGTCCTGCTGACCGTCGAGCGGATGAGCGCTGCGGGCAAGGACGTCGAAGCGGTCCGCCCCGAGGCGGAGGCAGGGGCCGCGGAGGTTGCGGACGCGCCGACGGCGCCGGCGCAGCGGGACGCGGCAGGGGACGGCGGCGAGGCCGTGGACGGCGCGAGCACCGCTCAGGACGCGCACCGCCCGGACCGTGCCGACGCTGCCGACCGGCAGGTGAGCGGCGCGGCGCTCGTCGAGGGCCGGGCCCCGTCCGGCGCCCGCGCGGTGACCCCCGCCGGCCTGAGGATCGCGGAGCAGCGGAGGTCCGGATTTCGCACGTGCCGCAGCGGGCGGCCGAAGAACCGCAGCTCTGTGGAGCGCCGCCCGGCACCCGCGCCGGCCCCGGACCTCGCCGCGTCCGCGGCGCAGCGCTCAGAGCGAGACGCCGCCCGACCTGAGGTAGGCCACGGGGTCGACGTCGGCCCCGTATCCCGGTCCCGTGCGGACTTCGAAGTGAAGATGGGGCCCTGAGCTGTTGCCGGTGGAGCCCGAGCGGCCGATGCGCTGACCGCTGGCCACCTGCTGGCCCGAGCGCACGGTCAGCGCCGACAGGTGCGCGTACTGGCTGTACTTGCCGTCGGTGTGCCGGATGACGACCTGGTAGCCGTAGGACCCGGCCCACCCGGCCGAGATGACGCGGCCGGGCGCGACGGACTTCACCGAGGTGCCGGTGGGGACGGGGAAGTCGACGCCCGTGTGGTAGCCGCTGGACCAGGCGGTGCCGGCCTTGCGGTAGGGGGTGCCGGTGGCGGCGTCCACGGGAGCGCTCATGCCCGCCCGCTGGGTGGGGCGATCGGCGGATCTGTTGGTGGACGCGGCGGGCTCGGTACGGGGCTCGGCAGCGCGCACCGGCGCGGTCTTCGGCTTCTCCGCCTTCTTCTCGGCCTTCTCCGGCTTCGGCGCGGCCTTCGGCTTCTCGGTCTTCTTCTCGACCTTCTTCTGCGGCTTGCTCTCCGGCTTGGTCGCCGGGGCGACCTTGGGCTTGGGGTCCTGCTGCCCGGGCGCCGTCGCCTTCCCCTGGGTCTTCGGGGCCGCCATCCGGATGACCAACCGCTGACCGGGGATGATCAGGTCCGGGTCGGATCCGACGGTGGCCCGGTTCATCTCGTACAGCCGCGGCCAACCGCCCTGTATGTCCTTCTGCACCGCGATCCGGGACAGCGAGTCCCCCCGGGCCACCGTGTAGCCCTCGCGCTGGGTGGGCACGGTCGTCGGGGTCGCCTTCGGTGGCGTCGTCGGCTTCCGCAGCTGGCTCCCCTGCTGGGAGGCCGTCCGCTGGCCGCCGCCGGACGCCGTCGCCTTGCGCTCGCCCTGCGCCGCGGCCCCCTGCGTCGACGGCCGGCCGTCGGGCGCGATGTCCGGCGCGTCGCCCCCGCGCGTCAGCCCGGAGCGCACCGAGCAGGACGGCCAGGCCCCTGGGCCCTGCCCCTTGAGGACCCGCTCGGCTATCGCGATCTGCTGGTCCTTGCTGGCCAGGTCGGCGCGCGGCGCGTACTCCCGGCCGCCGTAGGCGTCCCAGGTGGACTGGGTGAACTGGAGTCCGCCGTAGTAGCCGTTACCGGTGTTGATCTTCCAGTTGTTCGTGGACTCGCAGGCGGCGACCTTCTCCCAGACGTCGACCGAGGCCGCTTGGGCGGTGCCCGCGCCGATCAGCGGCAGCGCCATTCCCGCTCCACCGGCGGTCAGGGTGAGCGAGGCACGGTTGATGCGGCTCGGCTGTTGCCGGCGGTGCCGACCGGTTGCGGCCATGGAGGTCTCCCCCTACGTACAGGCAGAACGACAAATAACAGGAAGGTCACATACCAAGCGGTCAACTTAAGTGCTGTGCACTGACGATGACAAGGGCTCACCCCCCGCGCAGGGGGCGCAGCGGGGGCGGAAGGCCCCCGGGGCACCGTCGCCGCGGATCGCGCCATCGGGACGAAAATCGCCGGGGCCGGGGAAATTTTCCCTGCCAGCCCGGGATTGATGATCGGTGAACGGCCGGGGCGCCGAGGCGGCGGACGCGCGTGCGGTCCGGACCCGACGCAGACGCACCGTACGACGACGCATACGACGGACACATCAGGAGCAGTGATGGACGCAGATGCCACGGCACAGATCGGTGTCACCGGACTCGCGGTGATGGGCCGCAACCTCGCCCGCAACTTCGCCCGCAACGGCCTCACGGTCGCGGTGCACAACCGGACGGCGGCCAGGACGCGGGCGCTGGTGGACGAGTTCGGCGACGAGGGCGCCTTCGTCCCCGCCGAGTCGGCGCAGGACTTCGTCGCCGCGCTGGAGCGTCCGCGGCGGCTGGTCATCATGGTGAAGGCGGGCGAGGCGACCGACGCGGTCATCGAGGAGTTCGCGCCGCTGCTGGAGGAGGGCGACGTCATCATCGACGGCGGCAACGCGCACTTCGCCGACACCCGCCGCCGGGAGAAGGAGCTGCGCGAGCGCGGCATCCACTTCGTCGGGGTGGGGATCTCCGGCGGCGAGGAGGGGGCCTTGCACGGCCCGAGCATCATGCCGGGCGGCTCGGCCGAGTCGTACGCCTCCCTGGGGCCGTTGCTGGAGAGGATCGCGGCGAAGGCGCCCGACGGCACGCCGACCGTCGCGCACATCGGCCCCGACGGCGCCGGCCACTTCGTGAAGATGGTGCACAACGGCATCGAGTACGCGGACATGCAGCTCATCGCCGAGGCGTACGACCTGCTGCGCACCGTCGCCGGCTACTCCCCCGCGAAGATCGCGGAGACGTTCCGCTCGTGGAACACCGGCCGGCTGGACTCGTATCTGATCGAGATCACCGCGGAGGTGCTGGCGCACGTGGACGCCGCGACGGGCGCGCCGTTCGTCGACGTCGTCGCGGACCGGGCGGAGCAGAAGGGCACCGGCCGCTGGACCGTGCAGATCGCGCTGGACCTCGGCGTGCCGGTGTCCGGCATCGCGGAGGCCGTCTTCGCCCGCTCGCTGTCGGGCCACACGGAGCTGCGCGACGCCTCGCGGGCGCTGCCGGGCCCCGAGCCGAAGCCGTTGGACGAGGCCGGGGCCGCCCGGTTCGCCGAGCGGGTGGAGCAGGCGCTGTACGCGTCGAAGATCGTCTCGTACACGCAGGGCTTCCACCAGATCCAGGCGGGCAGCGAGGCGTACGGCTGGGACGTCGACCCCGGCTCGGTGGCCTCGATCTGGCGGGCCGGCTGCATCATCCGCGCGGCCTTCCTCGACCGCATCCGCGCGGCCTACGACGCCCGCCCCGACCTGCCGAGCCTGCTGTCGGACGAGCAGTTCGCGCGGGAGATCGGGCAGGCCCAGGACGACTGGCGCGAGGTGGTGGCGACGGCGGCCCGCCAGGGCGTGCCGACGCCGGGCTTCGCGGCGGCGCTGGCGTACTACGACGCGCTGCGGGCGCCGCGGCTGCCGGCCGCGCTCACCCAGGGCCAGCGCGACTTCTTCGGTGCGCACACCTACCGACGCACGGACCGCGAGGGCTCGTTCCACACCCTGTGGGGCGGGGACCGCTCCGAGGTGTCCACCGGCTGACGGCGGGGTCCGTCAGGCCGGTCCCGGCGCCGGCTGGGGCTCCGGCTGCGGCTCGGGCGAGGGGTTCGGGTCGGGGCCCGGCTGGGGAATCGGGTCCGGGGGCACCGGCGGCGGCTGCGGCGTCGGTACGGGCCCGGGCAGCGGTCCGGGCGGCCCCGGGGCCGGGATCGGTGAGGGCGGTACGGGCGGCTGGGTCATGCCGGTCCTCCACGGTCGCCGTCGAATGTGTGGCGCATACCCCCGTACCGGAAGCGTACCCACCGGTCCGGGGGCGCGGCACGGCCGGGAACGCCGATCGTGCCGACCGCGGGTCACCACCGCTCGGGGCGCTCCCGCAGTTGCGCTTCGGCCGTGGCCACCAGTTCCGCCGGGGCGACCGGGGCCTGCTCGGGGTGGCGCTTGGCCCATGCGGCGGCGTACGGGCACAGCGGCACCACCGGCACGCCCTCGCGGGCCGCCATCGCGTAGAACTCGCCGACCAGCGCCCCGGCGATGCCACGGCCCTCGTACTGCGGTTCGACGACGGTGTGCACGGCGACGAGCGCCGCCGGCTCCCCGTCCAGCACGAAGTACGCGATGCGGCCGGCGACGGTCCCGGCGTCGTACGCCTCCAGCAGCCCTCGGCCCCGGTCGTCCCGCAGGTCGCGCTTCCGCTCGTCGGCCATGGCCGCCTCCTCTTGGTGCCGCTGTGGTGCTGCGCCCCGCGGTGCGGGGCGGACGGAACGATCAGACCACGACGGCGTGCGGGCTGCGCTCGGTGCGGCTTCCCGGCACGGGAGCCGAGGCGTCCGTGCCCGTCGCCACGATGCGGTTGTCGGCGTCGACGTGCACCACCGCCGGCACCAGCGAGCGGGCCTCGGCGTCGGCCACCTGGGCGTAGCTGATCAGAATGACGAGGTCACCGGGGTGGACGAGGTGGGCGGCGGCGCCGTTGATGCCGATGACACCGGAGCCGCGCTCACCCTCGATGACGTAGGTCTCCAGCCGCGCCCCATTGGTGATGTCCACGATGTGGACGAGCTCACCGGGCAACAGGTCGGCCGCTTCCATCAGATCGGCGTCGACGGTGACCGACCCCACGTAGTGCAGGTCGGCCTGGGTCACCGTGGCGCGGTGGATCTTGGACTTGAACATGGTGCGCAGCATGGAAATGCTCCTGAATAGAGGCTCCCTGCCTGCGTCTTTGCAGGTCAAGTGCGTTCCCTACCATACAACGACCCTCCTGGAGCGGGCAGCTACCCCCAGGCCCTTCAGGACTCACGCTGACCACGTGCTGGCCGAGATCGGCTGTGCCAGCAACTGCCGGCCCACAGTTATGGGGCGAGCGGGCGATGACCCGCCCCCCGCCCCGGTAGCGGCACGGGCCTCACTCGGGCCAGTCGGAGCCCTGGATGACCTCCACGAAGTCACCGCGTTCGAAGCCGGGGACGAAGTGCGCGAGGACGTCCGCCTTGACGTTGCCGAAGGTGGTCTGCGGGCGGTCCTTGATGCCGTCGGTGAAGGCCGCGAGGATCTGCTTCTTGAAGTCCGGGCGCGGATGCGCCGCGACGACGGCCGCGCGCTGCGCGTCGGAGACGGCGTCGTAGCCGATGCCCAGGACGTCCAGTTCGACCCCGCGGGTGACGAGGGCGACCTCGGGCGCCATGTGGAGGGGGATCTCCGGGGTGGTGTGCAGGGCGATCGCCGTCCAGACCCGGTCGGCCCGCTCCCCCGTGATGCCGTGCCGTTCGAGGAAGCGGCGGGCCTCGTCGGCACCGTCGATCTCGAAGCGTTGGTCCGTGCGGCGGAAGCGCTCGGTCAGCCCGAGGTCGTGGAACATCGCGCCCACGTACAGCAACTCGGGTTCGAACGACAGCCCCTGCTCCCGACCCCGGAGCGCCCCGAAGAGGAACACCCGCCGGGAGTGGTCGTACAACAGCGGCGGGGCGGCGTCCCGCACCAGCTCGGTCGCTTCCCGCGCCAGAGCACTGTCCGGGATCCGTACGCCCGCGATGGTCTCGCCCATGGTCAGTACACCCTTCCGTGACGTCCGTTGCTCAACACGCCGGCGCCCTGCGCGCCTCCTCGCGTGTTCGCTGACGACCACCACCTTCGCGCGCGCCTCGGCCTGCCGCCATGCCCATGAGGTCAGTCGGCCCACCGACTCCCCGCCGAGGCGGTGTTCGTCCGACGCCGGACGAGGCGGCGGCTCGTACGCCCGGGTGAGCGTCGACGTCCCTGCGCAGCCCTGCGTCCTCGGCCGCGAAGCCGCCGAACTCACCGCGCTCGCCGACCACCTCACCGCCCACGGCCTCATCCTGGAGGTGCTCGCCGGCCCCCTGCCCGGCACCTACGACCCCACCGGCCCGGGGAAGCTGCTGCTCGCGTTCTTCGCCACGATGGCTGAGACCGAGCGCGAGAACATCCGCGAGTCCACGCTCGAAGGGCTCGACACCGCGGCCCGCAAGGGCAGGCACGGCGGTCGGCCGCGCCGGGGCCGGAGGTCCGGAGGGCATCGTCACGGAGTGCGTCGCTTGAGGAAGGAGGCGACACCGTGGGCGAGCAGGAATCCGGCGATCATGGACACGGCGTAGGTCAGGGTCATCAGCGCGGGGGGCTGCTTGGCGGGGTCGTCCTGGGGGATCAGTCCGGCGAACGACATCCAGGCGCCCCAGCAGCCGACGGCTCCCGAGCCCGCCCAGGCGGCGGCGAGCGGCACCTTCACCGGAAGTCGGGCGAATGTCGCGGCGCGGGGCGCGAAGACGAGGAGCAGCAGCCCTGCGGCGGCGATGGTCGCGGTGGCGGCGCTGAGGGACTCAAGCGCGGCGAAGGAGCCAGTGCGTTCGTCGATCCGCTGCTGCGGCAGTCCGGTCGTGGAGCCCGCGGCCCACATCAGGTGCACCGTGATGGGCACCAGCGCCAGCAGGGCGCCCGCGACGGAGGCCGTGCGCGCCGCACGGCCGCAGGTGTCGCGCGGCAGGTCGCCCATGCGTCCCTGCCAGACATGGCCCCAGCGCTCCCGCGCGTACCGCACGAAGAGGATGCCCAGGGTGAGGCCCTGGACGATGAAGCCGCCGTAGACGATGCCGTAGACCCAGTCGTCGAGGAAGGGGTCGCCGTTCGACGTCGACTTCTCCTCCGGCCCCGTGAAGAGGCCGACCGTCAGTTGGAGCGGGAAGCCCGCCATGATCGGTGTCAGCAGCCCGGTCGCCACCCACATGGGAAACACGAGCAGCGGGGCGGGCACGCGGTGGCCCCTGGTCCGGGTGAGCACCAGGGCGAGCACGATGACGGCCGCGTCCATCAGCACGGTGACCGCGTTGACGCCGATCAGCAGTGCCCGTTTGTCCTCGTCGAGGAGCGAACTGCCGCTCGGGATCCCGATACGACTGCCCGCGATCCAGGCGACCTTGAGCGCGAGATACGGGAAGCAGGAAGCGATGGCGACGGCCCGCAGCACCCGCGACGCCCGGCCGGGACCAGGGAGCCGAGCGGGGACGGGAGGGGAGACGGAGCGGGAGATCTGGGTCATGTCCTCAGACTGGCGACCACGCACTCTCGACACATCCTGCGCTGTTCCTACTTGTCTCCGCCGTGCGGCGGAGACGACTCATCCCTCGGTCGTCAGCTCGACTGCCCCATCGTGGACGATCTGGAGCCCCGCTAGGAGGGGTTGCTGTTTCCATCGATCACGGGTGTTGCGGTGTGCTGTCGGTCGACGTGGACATCGAGTCGGTGAACGTGAGGGTCCAGTCTTCGGCGGCGGGGCACAGTTGCCGGGGTTTCGGGGGGTGGTCGCCCCGGGTGCACAGCTCCTGCCTGAGGTTTCCCGTCGATGGGCCGGTCGATCGCCCGCCCGAAGAACGTCCGATACCAGCGGAGAGCGGCATCCCTCAGCGCAACCGGGTAGCCCTCGATGATGCCGTGGTGCTCCTGGTCGGCGGCAGGCAGTGTTCCTGCCGGGGCCTTGTCACCGAGTGAGTTGAGCAGCGTGTGCATCGTGCGGATGCCCGGGCCGAGCATGGCCGGCTCGGGCGACCCATGCGTGTGCCACAGCCCGACGGTGCTTCACTGGGCGCGCCGTCCAACACGGAGGGCGCTCAGGCAACGGCGTCGTGCTCGATCGCCCCTTCGCGTGCGGATCCGCTCGGCGACGGCGTCGAGCAAGGACTCACGGACGTCGCGCCCGAGTCTGCGGTACGGCGACAACGAGCGAAGGTGAGCGGCAAAGCCGTCCCCGGTGAACCACTGAACGGTTGGATCCCAGCGCACGTTCGTCGGGCCGAACAATTCTCCGGGATCGTCGGCCAGGCCCCATCCCTCGTCGGTGGTGCGCACGTCGTCCTCCAGGGGTGGATGACCCCGGTCGGGGTTCCCGGGGCGGATTAGCTCATGGAGTTCGGCGGTCTCGGCGTACACCTCCGGTTCTCCCGGTCGCCGGACAACGACGTTGCCGAGCAGCGCCGTCCAGCCGGGTGTTACGGCGCTCGGTCAGGGTGCGTACCGCCTCGGTGTCGAACGCGTCCGGGGTGAGCCGTTCGGCGATGAGGTCGAGGAGCTGGTCGACGGTCGCCGTGGCCTTGGCCGCCGGGTCGGTCGAGCGCCACTTGACCGGTCGCCGCGACTCGCACTCGGCAGCATGGACGGGGTAGTCGGCGCAGGAGGTGTGGATGAGGCCGAGCGCCCGGTGGGATGGAATCGTTGCGGCCGGCTGGCACAGTGCGCTGTCCAGGGCAGGCGAGGGCGGTGGTGGCGCTTTCGAACCCCGGCGCGACGCCCACGTGTTCGCTGCGTCCCCCGGTGAACTGTCCCGTCGGCGGGCCGGGGCGCTTGGGTGCGTTCAACGCCCGCTCGGGTAGAGCCTGTTGGGAAGTCAGCCGTGGTCGTGAAATGGTCACGCGTTTTCGATGTCCCGGAGGGAGGACGCCTCGCCGCACGCGGTGCAGTAGTGGGTGGCTACGGTGCCGGTCGCGGCAGCACGGTCCACGGCGGCCCGCGCCCTCCGCGCGTTTCGGTTCTCGCTTCGGACGATGGCGATCGTGCCGACGAAGAGGAGCACCGCGGCGACGGCCCCGACCGGCGCGAGCCAGGGCCAGCCCCGTTCTTCGGAGTAGTGCAGGCCCGCAGCCCCGGCAATGAACGCGATCAGGGTTCCCTCCGCGAAGTGCGCGCACCCATTGGTCTCGGTCGCGCCGGCGACCGCCACGATGCCTTCCGCTCCGCACCGGGGACACACCACTGGCCCGTTCGCTGTCCCGCCGCCCCTATTCGTCATGGCCCCCATCATGACGCCCCCCTGCGTGTCCACGCCAACCGGCTCGAGGACCGGGCCAGGTCCGGATCGAGCCGTCAGGAGTCCCCTCGGAAGTGAGTTCCGATGAACCTGGACGAAGGAGTGGGAACCGCTCGCCGCGTATCCCTGCCAGGCGCGGATGCCGCTCACCCGCCGCGCGTAGCACCGCATGGTCGAGGACGACGCCGATGCCACGGTGCCGGACGCTCCCGAGGGCAAGTGCCGTTCGGATGTGACTCCGCCTGGTAGCGACCTCTGGCTCATCCACTCCGGGGTCACCGTCCGTGACCTGGCCGACCGGTCGGAGACACCGAGAGCCGACTGGGACTGGCCCAGTCGGTCATGCGGCTACCTCCCCAAGGTGACGAGGGCGTAGTCGAAGTAGATCGGGTCGCCTTCCTCGTCCGACGGGTAGTCGAAGCTGCTCTCGTTGGAGAGGATCACCTTCAGATCCGGCAGGGTGTCGACGCCGTCGTCGTTCTGCTCCACCCGGTGGCCGCGCTCTTCCAGCCCTTCCAGCAGTCGTTCGCTCGGGGTGCGGAAGATGTCGAGTCCGTCGAGGGTGACGCGCACGTCCGCGGCCTCGTTCCGGAAACGGTAGACGTGGATGTCGGTCAGCGCGCCCTTGGTGAAGCCGAGGGTGATGTCCGAATCGGAAGCGGCGTGTTCGCAGACGACCTGGCCCGGGGCGTCGCCGTGGTCCGCGTCCGACGGGACGAAGCCCAGCTCCCGCGCGGCCCCGACCGCATCGTCGGCCGTCATGCCGAGCCGGATGGTGGCGACTCCTACCTCCGGCAGGAGCGTCAGTTCCATCACCGTTCCCTCCGAGTCTTTGTTGCTTGTCGTCGCCTACTCTGCCGCATTCCGCATGCATTCGTCGCAGCGGCCGGACGCCCCTCAGGGCTGATCGTCGCCGGGGCACGCGAGAGCACCGTCACCGCAGCAAAGGTCGTTGTACCGGGTCACGGTCACCGCACCGGTGGAGTCCGTGAAACGGGTGACACGAGCCTGTGCGTCGTACGAGAACCGCGAGGACAGTGCCCCGTCAGGGCCGGTCGTCTCCACGACCCGGCCCGCGCCGTCGTGGACGTACCCGCGTCACTCGCGCTCGCCCGCTCTGACCAGTCCCGCCTCGTACGCGGCGATCACCGCCTGCGCCCGGTCGCGGACCTGGAGCTTCGCGAAGAGCGCGGTGATGTGGTTCTTCACCGTCGACGGGCTGATGAACATCGCCTCCGCGATCGCGGCGTTGTCCAGGCCGGTGGCGATCAGGCGCCAGGTCTCCCGCTCGCGGGGCGTCAGCTCGACCAGGATGCCCGCCGGGCCGACCGTGGTGGCGGGCCGCTCCGGGCGCTGCGGGGCCGTCACGTAGGAGGAGATGAGGCGGGTCAGCAGGCGTGGGGCGACCACTGCCTCGCCGGTGTGCACCACGCGCAGCGCCGTGACGAGTTCCTCGGGCGAGATGTCCTTGGGCAGGAAGCCGCAGGCGCCGGCGCGCAGGGCGGCGACCACGTGCTCGTCCATGTCGAAGGTGCTCAGCGCGAGCACCCGGCAGTCGGGCACCTCCTGGGTGAGCCGTGCCGTGGCGGCGATGCCGTCCAGGACCGGCATGCGGATGTCCATGACGACGACGTCGGGCCGTAGCCGCCGGGCGAGTTCCACCGCCTGTGCGCCGTCTGCGGCCTCGCCGACGACCTCGACGGAGGGTTCGGGCCCGAGCATGAGCACCAGCCCGCGGCGTACGAGGAGTTGGTCGTCGGCGATCAGCACCCGGATGGTGGCGGGGTCCGCCGGGTCCGTCGCTGTCGCCCCGCTCGCTCCGTCCGTCGTCCCGCTCACCACAGTGCTCCCTCTTCCTCCGGCAGCGGCAGGCGTGCCGTGACCTGATAGCCCGGTCCGTCGCGGCGGCCCGCCTCCACGGTGCCGCCGTGCAGTGCGACGCGTTCGCGCATGCCGATCAGCCCGTATCCGGAGCTGGGCACGGACACGAAACCGTCGGCCGTCCCTTCCCCGTCGTCCAGGACGTCCACCCTCGTCTCCTGGTCACCGTACGTGAGGACCACACGCGCGTGAGCGCCGCTTCCCGCGTACTTGCGGGTGTTCGTCAGCGCCTCCTGCACCACCCGGAACACCGTCAGACCGGTGCTGGTCGGCAGCGGCCGGGGCTCTCCCCGTACCTCGAACTCCGTGGGCAGGCCGGCCGCGCACGACTCGGCGACGATCCGCTCCAGGTCCGCGATGCCCGGCTGCGGCGCGGTCGTCTCCTCCGGTGCCTCGTCGTCGGCCCGCAGGACGTCGAGCAGCTGCCGCATCTCGTGCAGTGCCGTGCGCCCCAGACCCTCCAGGGTGACGAGGGCGTCCCGCGCCACCTCCGGGCTCCGGTCGAGGTTGGCGCGGGCGCCGCCCGCCATCAGCAGCATCGTCGTGACGTGGTGGGCGACGATGTCGTGCATCTCGCGGGCGATGCGACGGCGCTCGTCGGCCACGGCCCGCTCGGCGAGCAGCCTGCGGTGGGCTTCGACCTCCTGCTGCCAGCGGTTCATCACGAGTCCGGCGGCGACCACGAACAGCACGGCCGCGCAGTTCCCCACCAGTTTCAGGACCAAGGACTGGGACCAGGGAGCCCCCGCCACCAGCGGCATCGCCACACACACCAGGGCCGCCGGGACGAAGACGGCGACGCGGCGGGCGCGCACGACGGAGTAGAGGGCGACGACCACGGCCGCGTTCAGGCCCTGGCCCACCGGCCAGCTCAGCAGGACGGTGAGGGTGACGGTCAGGACGGCGGCGAGCGTGAGCAGCGGGGCCCGCCGCCGGGCGAGGAGCGCCAGGGCCGACACCGTCGTCAGCAGACAGCCGGCCACGGGGACGAAGCCCTGGACGTCCTGGCTGGTGAGGGTGAAGCCGATCAGGTCGAGGGCCGCAGCGCCGACCGCGACGAGAGCGTCGTTGCGGGTCCAGGGCATGGCCTCGCCGAGGGCCGGTCTGGCGCGCTTCCCGGTGGGCGCGGCCTGGGTCGTGGGCATCGTGTTCCTTCCTCGGTCACCGGGGCTCTCCCGCCTCGGTCACCTCACCGCCCATTCTCTCCGGGTTCCGACCCGGGTCGTGGGGCCTGAGGACGATCCCGGACCAGGAGCAGGGTCCCAGCCGGGGGTCCGGCGGCCCCGCGCTCCCAGCCTCCATCTCGTTCCCGGCTCGGACGATCCGGCGCGTTCCCGCTGGTGTGCTGGCAGCAGCAGGCCGGAAGCCCCGGCGAAGCATCCACTCCACTTTGCCGGAGGCAGTCCGTGATCCGTGCCCTGACCGGGTTCTCCACCCGCCATCCCTGGAAGGTCATCGCCCTGTGGTCGGTGATCGGCATCTTCCTCGCCGTGCTCGCCGGAGCGCTGATGCCCCGCGCGAGTCAGGCGCAGAGCGGCGACTTCCTGCCGAAGAGCTACGACTCGGCCGCCGCGCTGCGGATCGCCGAGGAGGAGTTCGGCGTGGCGTCCGACGCCAGCACGGTCACCATCCTGGTCGCACGGCCCGACGGCAAGCCCCTGACCGGCGCCGACCAGAAGCGCATCGCGTCCGTCGCCGAGGAGCTCGGCAGCCGCCGCGTGGCGATGCCGTCCCCGCAGGACACGTCGACGAAGTCGGACGACCAGATCCCGTTCCTCGCCGAGGACTACTCGCAGACCCCCGAGGTCAGCGTGGGCATGACCGCCCCGGACCGCACCTTCGAGCTGCTGTCCGCACGCCTTGAGGGCAACGCCGTCGACCCCGGCATGCACAGCCTGTTCCGGGCCTTCCGCGAGCAGGTCGTGGACGCCTTCGCCGACGTGGACCTGCGGACCGGGTTCACCGGCGGCCTCGCCGACCAAGTCGACACCCGCGACGCCGAGGAGCCCACCCAGCGCATCGTCGGCCTGCTGATGCTGGGCCTGATCGTGCTGATCAACGTGTTGGTGTTCCGCAGCGTGGCCGCCGCGTTCATCCCGCTGCTCGCGGTCGTCATCGTGGGCGGCGCGGCGACCGGCGTCGTCGTCGGCGGCGCCCTGCTCACCGGCATCATGCTGGACGCCTCGACGCCCAGCATGATCAACGTCGTCCTGATCGGCATCGGGATCGACTACTTCCTGTTCCTGCTGTTCCGCTTCCGCGAGCTGCTGCAGGAACGGCCCGACGCGTCCCCGCGCGCCGTCGCGGCCGAGGTCGGCGCCCGCGTCGGCACCGCCGTCACCTCCGCCGCCCTCACCATCGTGGCGGCCTTCGCCACCCTGGGCGTCGCGACCTTCGGGCAGTTCCGGGTGCTCGGGCCCGCCGTGGCCGTCTCCGTACTCGTCATGCTCCTGGCCAGCCTCACGCTGATGCCCGCCCTGCTCGCGGCCACCGGCCGTGGCATGTTCTGGCCGTCCCGGGCCCTGAAGCGCGCGCCTCGCCCCGGACTCGCCGGGAAGACCGGTGACCTCGTGGCCCGCAGGCCGCTGATCTCCCTCCTCGCCGGTACCGTCCTGCTCGGCGCGCTCGCCGTGGGCATGACCGGCATCCGCATGGACTTCGCGCAGGGAGGCACCCACCACGAGACCCAGGCGGCCGCCACCGCCGCGGAGATCGCCCGTGCCCTCCCGGCCGGCGTCTCCGACCCCGCCACGGTCTACGTCACGGCCCCCGGTGGGCAGCGCCTCAGCGCCGGTGACCTGGGCGCGCTACCCGGCGAGCTGGCCCGTGTCGAGGGCGTCGGCCAGGTGGGCGAACCCGTCTTCAACGAGCAGCGCGACGCTGTGCGCGTCGATCTGTACCTGACGCACGACTCCCAGACGCAAGCCGCTCGCGACCTGGTCTCGGGGCCGGTGCGGGACACCGTCGCGGCCCACACCCCGAAGGACCTCGAAGCCCATGTCGGCGGTACGGCGGCGATCTTCGCCGACATCTCCACCGCCGTCGACAAGGACCTGAAGACCGTCTTCCCGGTGGCCGCCGCCCTGATCGCCCTGATCCTGCTGGTGCTGCTGCGCAGCGTGCTCGCGCCGGTCGTCCTGCTGCTGTCGGTGGGCCTGTGCTTCGCCGCGACGCTCGGCTCCGCCGCCCTCGTCTTCCAGCACGCGCTCGGCGAGCCCGGCGTCAACTTCGTCCTGCCGCTCGTGCTGTTCCTCTTCGTCATCGCCATCGGCACCGACTACAACATCCTGATCAGCGACCGCATCCGTGAGGAGATGGAGGGCCGGCGCCCGGCCCGTGCCGCAGTCGCCCGCGCCGTGCGCCACACCGCACCGGCCATCGCCACCGCGGGCATCGTCCTCGCCGCGTCCTTCGGCAGCCTCGCGGTCGGCTCGAACGCCGCCACCCAGCAGATCGGCTTCGCCACGGGGCTCGGGATCCTGCTGTCCGCGTTCGTCCTCTCGATCGTGCTCGTCCCGGCTGCGGCGGCGCTGCTCGGCCGCCTCATCTGGTGGCCGGTGCGCCCCGGTGGGCGCCGCGGCCGCGGCAAGCACGCGGAGCCGGCCTCGCCCGTGCGCCCCGCAGCCGACCACCGGCCGGATTCCTTCACGCACACCGGTTGACCACCACCCGAATCGGGCCGGCGAGGTCGCTGCCGGTCCCGGTCGTGCCGATGGGCCGGTGCATCGCACCGGCCCATCGGGGTCTTCGGACGTCAGCGGTGCCTGGCGCGCCGCTTACGACTGATCAGGACGGCTGCCGCGCCCGCACCGAGCAGCACGGCGACGAGGGCGATCGCCTGGCCCAGGCCGGACGTGCCGGTGTTGGCCAGTCCGCCCGGCTTCCGGCCGCCGTCCGGTCCCGGAGCGTTGGGGGCCGGGGTCGTCGGCGGCATCGACGTCGGAGCGGACGTCGGAGTCGGAGCGGGCGACGGGGACGCCGTCGGCGTGGGCCTCGGCGACGGCTCCTTCGGGACGTACACGCCGGCGTCGATCGTGTGGTCGACCCCTCCCGGCTTGGCCGGTGCGGTGACCGGTGCGTACCCGTTGCACAGCCGGCCGCTGGTCGGTGGGGTCACGTTGGAGTCGTGCACCCGGTCGTCACCGGTCCGCGGCAGGGTGAACCGCAGGTCGGTGGCGGCCGGCTGGCCCGGGACCTTGCTGGTGTCCGCCGTGCACACGTCGAACTGCACGGTGTACTTCGCGCCCGGCGTCAACTCGTACTCCGCGCCGACCCCGCCGAAGTAGTACTCGCCCGCCGCATCGGTCGTGGTCGTGGCGACCTTCTTGCCCGCGGCGTCCAGGAGGTTGATGGTCGCGTCCGGCAGCAGTACGTGCCCCGGGTCCTGGACGCCGTTGCGGTCGCCGTCGAACCACACCACGTTGCCGATCTGGATCGGTGCGTTCGCCGCGGCGTACGCGATGTCGCCGAGGCCACCGGCCTTGCCGAAGCCGTTCTGGTTGGGGCCGACGAACTCGTACGCGTTCTTGACCGGGTCGTTGCCGGGGCCGAGGCCGGTGGCGACGTCGTAATAGCCGGTCCCGCTGGTGATGACGCGGCCGGTCGGGTCCATCTGCGTGCTGACGACCCACTGCTGCTGCGGGATGTAGGCGACGGACCCCAGGGCGGACTCCTGGTGCGGCCCGGGCTGGGTCGCGGAGCCGCCGTTCGGGAAGAAGTCGCCCGGGAAGTACTCGACGACGCCCGGGGGTTGGACCCCGTCGACGGTCGGATCCGTGGCGTGGTCGGGGCAGCTTCCGGTGCCCTCCCACTCGTAGCCGCCGGTGGGCTTGGCGCAGGCCATGTTGATGTCGCCGCCGGACATGCCGTGCTGCGGGGTGTCCTTGCCCGGCCGCGGGTCCAGTCCGCCCCAGCTCACCACGTCCATGAAGCGGTCGCGGAAGCCGAGGACCAGCGAGCCGTCGCGGGTGAAGGCCATGCTGGCGAGCGCCGGCTGCGGGTTGATCATCGCGGTGCCCACCTGGAGGGTGTCCCAGTCGGCCAGGTCGGTGTTCCACGGGTTCCAGTGGTTGACCTGGTCGCGGCCGGAGTTGCCGGTGAGCACGCTCCCGCGTTCGGCGGTCAGCGGCTGGGACAGCACGGTGGTGAACTGCCCGCGGTCGTAGGTGGCGACGACGGCCTTCAAGTCCGCGCGCTTTTGCGTGCTCTCCGCGCTGCACACCCCGCCGACGTAGAGGCTGTCGTCGTGGGCGGCCACGCTGAACGGACGCCAGTCCCCGGCCGACGCGCAGCCCGGGTCGGGGATCGACACGGTCGCCTTGGGCGCCGAGGCGGTGGGTCCGGTCGCGTCGAAGCTGACCAGGCTCCGGGTGCGCAGGTTCACGGCGTACAGCGTCGAGCCGTCCTCCGACAGGGCCAGGCCGCCGATGCTCTCCTTGCCCGGTGCGTCGGTGAACCCGGCGTCCTTGATCAGGTTGGCGGTGTCGTGCGGGGTCTCGGCGGCGCCCGGCACCTTCGCGAACAGCTTCGTTGCGCCTCCGTCGGCCGGCACGGTGTAGATCGCGTCGCCGCCGGACGGCCCGTACTCGGTGTAGCGGCGGGCGAACGCCGACTGGAAGAGCTGCTTGCGGTGCCTGTCGTAGGCCAGTCCGAAGGTGGTGCCCACCTGGTCCTGGGTGTTGAGCACCTCCGGACACGCCTGCGGGGTGGGGCAGTTCCCGCGGGCGCCCGTCCCGAACGCCACCAGCGCCCGGGTGTCCGTCCCGCCGGCACCGCTCTGGATCGGTACGAAGTAGCGGGAGTCGGGCAGGGCGTAGTCGGCCGGGTTCCAGACCCCGGTGGTCACCGAGGCGTCCTTGCCGTCCGAGACGTCGACGAACGTCGTGAAGCTGTCGAAGTGGTTCGGCGCGGTCGAGGCGGGTGCCGCCCGTAGGTAGTCGCTGTAGGGCGCCGGGACGGTGACGTCGACCCGGTACCGGCCGCCGGCCAGCTCGCTCGACGGCGACACGACGACCTTGCCGGTGACGTCGGTGACCCGGGTGACGCGATGGCCGGCCGGGTCGCTGACGGTGACCTTCATGCCCCGTTGCGGCACGTCCATGGTCGAGTTGATCACGCCGGTGCCGAAGAAGTCCCGCAGCACCTCGACGGTCAGGGTGCCGTCGGAGGCCGTGGCGCCGGCCTGCCCGGCCCCGGTGACCACCGCACCTATGCCGCTCCCCACCAGTAACAGGCCGGACAGTCCCACCCGCACCAGTCCACGTAATGGCATGGCACTCCCTTGCATCGCCCTGCGCCAGCGCCGATCTCGGCAAATTCCAGCGGGAGCCTACTAGCTGACGGCACATCATGTCCGCGATGTGCGGACTTTGCCGGCACCTCGGGGAGACCTGTTACAGTCGCGCCGCGTGCGGAGCATCAGAACACGCAGCATCGACGTCAAGCGGGGCGCGCCGGGACGCGGAGCGGGTCGTCGCCGGTGGCCGAAGGTCCGGTGGCTGGCGGCCGCCGCCATCGGCATCGCCGCCGCCGCGGCCGCCGCCTTCGCCCTCCTCGGCGACGGCGACGGCCCCGCCACCCCGCGAGCGTTGACCTCGGACGAGGTGAATCGACTGGCCGTCTCCCGGTTCCTCAACTACCAGGCGGGCGGCCGGGCGGTGACGATCACCGTGCCGAGCGCCGACGGCGGGCTGGTCATCACCGGCTCCGTCGACTACCGCACCCACAACGGTTACGGAGTGGTGCGCGGGACCGGCCGCGACGCCTCCAGCTCCGGGCTGATCCAGTGGACGGGCACCACCGTCCTCGTGCGCCCCATGGCGCAACCTCCGACGGTCGCACCGAAGTCGCCGCCCGCGTCCGGTTGGCACCGTCGCCCGTTGCAAGCGTCCGGAATGTCGCTGGACAGCTCGCTGGCCATCGCGCTCCACCTCGGCAACGACCGGCCGGACAACGCGGCACTGCTGCCGCAGAACGGCGCGGCGTGGGTCGGGCGGGACCGGGTGCGGGGCCGTCAGACGGACGTCATGAACGGGCCGGACGCCGGCACCGTAGCCAGTGCGTCACCGACGGTGCGCTACTGGATCGGCGCGGACGGCACCATGTACCGGGTCCAGGCCGGGATCGCCTCCGCGCCGCAGCCGGTGGTCGTCGACTTCGACACCCATGCGTACGTCCCGGTCCAACCGGCAAGCGCGGGCACACCGGCACCGTAGGGCGGGCCGTCTTCCCCGTCGTCCTCGACGTCCTCGACGTCCGCGAGCGCATCGGCCCCCTGCGGCGGACGGTACTGCGCCACGGACCGCCCAGGAGGACGTGCGGGAAGGGCGTGCGCGGGATACGGCTCCTATTCGTTGAAGAAGTGGTCTGCCGCGGTGATGGCGGCGGCGGGGCCGCCGACCTGGGTCCAGGACATGGGCGTCCCGTCGTAACGGTAGACGGCGCCCCTGTCAGGGGTGAGGCCGTACACGGTGTCAGCGGCGACAGCGAAGGCATCACCGGGGCCACCGATGAGCTCCCAATCGAACGGGGTCCCAAGGTAGTGATACAGATCGCCGTTGGGCGAGTTGGCGACGAGACCCCAGGGCCCCGCGCAGAGACGAATCGCAGGGCCGCCGACCTGAGTCCACGACATGGGCGTCCCGTCATAACGGTAAACACGAGCTTCGTCGGGGGTCAGCCCATAAACACTCTCGGCAGTGACGGCGAAAGCCGCGCCGGGGAGACCGATGGCTTCCCAGTTGAACGGACTTCCAAGGTAATGGAACAGGTCACCCGTGTTGGGGTCAGTGGCGACAAGACCCCAACTTCCGCCGAAGATCTGCCCTGCAGCAGTTCCGACCTGAGTCCACGACATGGGCGTCCCGTCATAACGGTAAACGCGCGCGCCGTCCGGCGTGAGTCCATAAACACTCTCGGCCGTCACCGTGAACGACGCACCCGGATTACCGATGTGGAACCATCGCTGCGCGAGGTCCAGGTTGTAGTTCCTGAAGGGCCAGTCCCACTTCCACAGCTCTCCGTTGGACACCGTGCAGACGACGCCGTACTCCCCGCCGTAGAGATTGACGAACGGGGTGTTGTTCGGGCCGCCTCCGTTCCCGCTGGTGTCCTGCCACGTGTCGTCCGGGCCGTCGTGCCAATATGCCCGACCTCGGTCGGGGGTCAAGGCGCAGATGCCGGTGACGGTTTCCCCTGTCATGGCTCTCCTCCTTTCAGATGGTCCCGAGATCACCGGCGTTGAAGACGCGTCCTGCCGCGGTGATGGCGGCGGCGGGGCCGCCGACCTGGGTCCAGGACATGGGCGTCCCGTCGTAACGGTAGACGGCGCCCCTGTCAGGGGTGAGGCCGTACACGGTGTCAGCGGCGACAGCGAAGGCATCACCGGGGCCACCGATGAGCTCCCAATCGAACGGGGTCCCGAGATAGTGATACAGATCGCCATTGGGCGAGTTGGCGACGAGACCCCAGGGCCCCGCGCAGAGACGAATCGCAGGGCCGCCGACCTGAGTCCACGACATGGGCGTCCCGTCATAACGGTAAACACGAGCTTCGTCGGGGGTCAGCCCATAAACACTCTCGGCAGTGACGGCGAAAGCCGCGCCGGGGAGACCGATGGCTTCCCAGTTGAACGGACTTCCAAGGTAATGGAACAGGTCACCCGTGTTGGGGTCAGTGGCGACAAGACCCCAAGTTCCGCCGAAGATCTGCCCTGCAGCAGTGCCGACCTGAGTCCACGACATGGGCGTCCCGTCATAACGGTAAACACGCGCGCCGTCCGGCGTGAGTCCATAAACACTCTCGGCGGTCACCGTGAACGACGCACCCGGATTACCGATGTGGTCCCACGAGGGAAGTACGCCCAGAGGCGTGTGCGCCACACTCCGTAGGAAATACAGCTGACCGTCGGGTGGCACGGTGGCCACCAGGCCGAAGACGCCGCCGAACAGGTCGAACAAGGGGTCGTTGCCGATTCTGCTCCAGGACATGGGTGGTCCGTCGTACCGGTAGGCGGCACCTCTGTCCGGTGTCAACGCACAGGCGGTCATGGGGTCGGCTAGCGGTAGGCCCATCGCTCACCACTCCTTACAGGGCGTTCCTTTCCTGGAAGGGAGGCGAACCGGCCTGGCCGCCTCCTGGGGACACGGCACTCGCAACGCGGGGCTCATCCGTTGTTTCCACGCTACTCGCGTGGGGCTCCTCACGCATGGTCGAACGCTCGGACGACGCCCGGGCCGTCCGGGGGTCAGGTCGTGACGAGCGCGCCGACCGCAGCGTCCAGCAGGCCGAGGGCTCCAGCGCCGACGGCCATTGCTGCCCGCTGGCCTTCGTCGCCACACCTGGCCGGTCCGGTGACGCACCCGCGTCCACTCACGTCAGGGCCGCCGTCCGGGCCGCCGGGCCCCGCGGCAGACCCAGGAACCGACCCGCCGTCGCGCTGGCCGACAAGCCCTACTCGTCCCGTGCGCTCCGCGAGCACCTGTGCAAGCACGAGATCCAGGCGGTGATCCCGCAACCAGCGGACCAGACCCACCGCAAACGCCTCGGCAGAAATGCGGCCGAGGCCCGTCACCCGCGAGGTGCATCGCCTACGAGATCTGGACCCGGGCACCGGTGGCGAGCAGGGACGGCGGCGGCAGCACGACGTCCGCGAGGTCCGGGAGGGCCGGAGCGTCCGGCACTGCGGTGGGCCCGACGTTGGCGGCCTGCGGGAACTCCGGCTGGGGGCCGGGCGCGGCCACGTCGGTGAACGGAATGCCCGCCGGCGCCGTCTGGCTCCGCCAACTGCCGGAGGGCGTGGGCGACGTGGCGGGAGCCGTACACGACGCGGTGTCCGCGATGCCTGCCGGTACGGTCGTCCGGAGCACGTTCCCCCGTAGGCAATTGCCCTGTCCACGGGTGGCGGTGGGGAAGGTCCAGCCGACGTCGACGCCGTTGGCGGTGAAGGTGTTCCCCTCGATCCGGTTGCGGTCCGCCGTCAGGTCGGCGGTCGCGGTGATCATGAGCCCGACGTTGGCGTTGCCGGTGATCCGGTTGCGGACGAACCGGTTCTCGCTGCCGCCGTCGACGCCGACGCCGATGCCCCAGCCGCCGTCGGCCTGGACGGGGGTCAGCTTCTGCTGGTTGTCCGCGATCAGGTTGCCGGCGATGACGGTGTCGCGCTGCGGGAGCAGCTTCTCCTGGTGGTCGGAGTTGGTGGTCAGCCCGACGCGGTTGCCGACGAAGCGGTTGCCGACCACGTACAGCTCGCCGCTGGCGTTGGTGTTCTCGTAACCGACCGCGTTGAGTTCGGAGACGTTGTTGCGCACCACGATCCGGCACGGCTTGCACTGGCCGACGTAGATCCCCGAGTCCGCCCCGCCCGATGCGTAGGAGTGCTCGATGACGCCGTTCTGGGCGGAGAACGCGTAGATGCCGTAGAGGCCGTTGCGGGTCGCGGTGACGTGCGAGACGCGGAACGACTTCAGGAGGCGGACGGGTTCGTCGCCGGTGTCGTACCCGCCGCTCCCCGGCAGCCCGGCGACCGCCGCCGCGGAGCCGGTGACCAGGACCCCGTTCTGGGTGTTCTTCTGCACGGTCAGGTTCTCCACGGCCACCCCGGGCGCCGTGACGACGACTCCGTTCGGCCGCTGCAACTGCCCGTCGACGACGACCTCGCCCCGGGACTCGCCCCGCAGCGTGATCCGAGCCGTGTCGATCTTCACCGACTCGCGGTACACGCCGGGCGCGACCAGCACCAGATCACCGGGGCGGGCCAGGGACACCGCGTCCGAGATCGTCGGGGCGTCGCCGGGCACCCGGATCGTCACCTGGGCGCCGGCCGGCCGGCGGCCCCGGTCCGAGCCCCCGTCGTCACCGCCACCGCCGCAACCGACCACCAGCGTCAGCGCGCCCAGGGCCGCCGCCGTCACCTTCGCCGTCGTCGCGCGACGAGCTAATCGAGACATGATCCCAGTCTGGCACGCCGGACAATTCAACGCGGCATTAAGGCAGTTGGGCAGAGAACGGCGGAGCGGGCATGGCACCCTACAGATCATGCACCGCGCCGATCGCCATCCGTCCCGCCGCGCGTTCCTCGACGTCACCGGTGCGACGGTGGCGGCCGGGCTCGTCGCCGGGTGCTCGCCGGACTCCGGTCGGGCGGACCGGCCCGCCCCTTCCGCCGCGGCGACGCCCGCCACGGTGGCGGCGACGGGCCGACACCAGGCGGGCGTCACGCTTCCCCGGACCGCCCAGCGCAACCTGCTGGCGGTGGTGGCCGACGTCGACTCCGCGGTGGCGCCCGGCCCCCTGCTGGCGGACCTCGGCGAGGCCGTACGCTCCCTCACTTCCGGGGCCGACCCGCGGCTGTCGGGCCTGCCCCCGGGCGATCTGACGGTGACCGTCGGCGTGGGTCCGCGGCTGGTGCGCACGGCCGGTTCCGCGCTGCCCGGCGCGGCCGACCTCCCGCGGTTCTCCCGCGAGCGGATCGCCCGCCGGGCACTCGGCGGCGATCTGCTGATGCAGATCTGCGCCAGCGACGCACTGCTCGTGCCCGTCGTCGTCGCCGCGCTCCTGGACCGGGCCGGCGACCGCATCCGCGAACGGTGGCGGCAGGCCGGACGCCGCGGTGCGGAAGTGCCCGTCGCCGAGGGGCTCACCGCACCGCGCAACCTCCTCGGGTTCATCGACGGCATCGTGGGCCCGCACACCACCGCCGAACAAGAACGCGACCTGTGGCTGGCCGGGCCCGCTGCGGTCGCCGGCGGAACCCTCGCCGTACTGCGCCGGATGGAACTCGACGTGACGCGGTTCGCCGCCCTGTCCGTCGCCGAGCAGGAGGCGGTCTTCGGCCGACGCCGGGGCAGCGGCGTGCCCCTCTCCGGCGGCACCGTCGCCTCGGGCCCGCAACTCGGCGCCAAGACTCCCGACGGGCGCTACCTCGTCCCCGTGGACGCCCATGTGCGCCGGGCGAACCCCACCGCGGTCGGCGTCGGGCACATGCTCCGTCGCTCCTACAGCACCGACGAGCCCCCCGGGCTGCTCTTCATCAGCTTCCAGAACGACCTGCGGACCTTCACGGCGACGCTCTCCCGCATGGACGCCTCCGACGCACTGCTGCCCTTCACCACCACGACCGCCAGTGCGACCTTCCTGGTCCTCCCCGGCTTCGACCGACGACGCCCGCTCGGTTCCCCGCTGTTCGGCTGAGCCCGCCGCGGTTGCGGTGCGGGCCGTGGGCCGCTGCACCGCAGCGGGCGGGCGGCTCCTCCTGACGTGCGTCCGCCCTGACTGACGTACGCCTCGGTCGGCGCGCCCGGGGCGTGCGGGGCGCACGGGGAGGTGCCGTGCAGCAGGCAGTGATGGGCTATCACGCGATTGCCGCGGCCTGGGTGCACGTGCTCGCCGTCTCGACAGGGAAGTCTTTGAGCCGTTGGAGACCGTGCGGCCCGTCGGCGGCCGCACGGACGGCGTCGGTCCACTCGCGCAGGAGCGTGTCATGAAGGTTCTGATCGTTCTCACCTCGCACGACGAGTTGGGGGACACCGGTCGCAAGACCGGTTTTTGGCTGGAGGAGTTGGCGGCGCCGTACTACCGCTTCAAGGAGGCCGGTGCGCAGCTCGTGCTCGCCTCGCCCGAGGGCGGGCAGCCGCCGCTGGATCCCAAGAGCAACGAGCCGCAGTTCCAGACGGACTTGACCCGGCGCTTCGAGGCCGACGCGGAGGCGACCGGGGCGCTGGCGCGGACCGTACGGCTCGACTCGGTCCCGGCCGGCGACTTCGACGCCGTCTTCTACCCCGGCGGTCACGGGCCGCTGTGGGACCTGGCCGAGGACGCGGTCTCCGCGCGGCTGATCGAGACGACCCTGCGCTCGGGCCGTCCGGTGGCGCTGGTGTGCCACGCCCCGGGGGTGCTGCGGCACGTCGTCCAGGAGGACGGCACGCCGCTGGTCGCGGGCCGGCGGGTCACCGGATTCGCCAATTCGGAGGAGGAGGCCGTCCAACTCACCGACGTCGTCCCCTTCCTGGTCGAGGACGAGCTGACCGCGCTCGGCGGGGCGTACTCCAAGGCCGACGACTGGCAGCCGTACGTTCTACGGGACGGCCTGCTGATCACCGGGCAGAACCCGGCCTCTTCGGATCCCGCGGCGGAGGCCCTGGTGTCGTTGGTCCGGGAGGGCGGGGCGTGAGGTCCGTGAGCTGACGCGGCGCGCGGTGGTGCGTCGGTAGGGAACCGGGCCGGGCCCGGACGCCTGAGGAAGGGCGTCCGGGCCCGGCCCGGTCGGGGGAACACGGTGGTGCTGGGCTACGTCCCGCCCTTGCCCCTTCCGCCTTCGCCGCGCGCGTCTCGGCGCCGGCGGTCCGGAGGCCAACCACGCCGCTGGTCTCCTCCCACACCTCGAAGACGGCGCCGGGGTACTTGGTGCCGCTCTGGTCGTCGACCTCGACGACGCCGACGTCACCGGTGACCGGGGGCGGGCGGGACGTTGGTGTCCTGCCCGGTGACGGTCACGCCCTGGGCAGCGTTGTCCGCGGTCAGGGTGAGCGCTTCCGGTGCCCCGGGCCTGAACCACGGAACGCCAAAAGCCCTCCCGCTGGGGCTATTTGCACTGCCGTTGACGCTGTGCTGCAAGTCCCCTGAAGCCGGCCTTCCTACGCTGACGCGGGGCCGACGTCGCACGTACGAGGCAGAGCAGCGCAGGTCGTCGTAGGAGACCCGCGCCGGGGCCGCCGCCAGCGCACCCGGCCCCGTACTGCCCCCCTGCGTCCGCTGTCGGGACGCGTCAACCCGCAGGAGGAGTCGTGGGCTCCCATCCCACTCCCGATTCAGTCGCCGCACCGCCCCCGGGGCCGGAAGGCGGCTCGTCCGCGCCGCCCGGTCGTGGCGGGCCGTTGGTCCGGTTCGGCGGCTGGCTGGCGCGCCGCCGACGGCTGGTGCTGGTCTCCGCGCTGATCGCGGTGATCGTCGCGGTGCCCTTCGGCGCCGACGTGGAGAGCCGGCTGTCGGAAGGGGGGATCACCTCCCCCGGCTCGGAGGCGGCGCGCGCCGACGCGCTGCTGAACACCGAGTTCTCCGCCGGCTCGCCGCACCTCGTCTTCGTCGTCAAGGCGCCCGGTTCCGTCGACGGGCCCGAGGTGCGGCGGCAGGGCGAGCGGCTGACCGCGGAGCTGGCGGCCGAACGGGGCGTGGTCCAGGCCGCGTCGTACTGGTCCCTGGGGCGCGCCGAGCCGTTGCGCGCCGAGGACGGTCGCTCGGCGCTGGTGCTGGTGCGGCTCGCAGGGGACGAGGACACGGTTCGCAAGAGCGCCAAGCGGCTCGTGCCGCAGACGGTTGGCGAACGCGGCGGCCTTGACGTGACGGCCACCGGTGTCACGGCCGTGCGCATGGAGATCGAGGAGCGCAGCAGCGAGGACCTGGTGAAGGCGGAACTGCTGGCCGCGCCCGTGGTGCTGCTCATCCTGCTGCTGGTGTTCCGCAGCGTGGTGGCCGCCCTGCTGCCGCTGCTCGTGGGCGCGATCGCGGTGATCGGGTCGTTCGTGATCCTGCGGCTGCTGGACATGCTCGTACCGGTGTCGGTGTTCAGCGTGAACATCACCACGGCGCTGGGGTTGGGGCTGGCGATCGACTACAGCCTCTTCGTCGTCACGCGCTACCGGGAGGAGTTGGCGGGCGGGCGCGAGGTGTGGCCGGCGATAGCCGAGACGGTGCGCACCGCAGGTCGCACCGTGGTGTTCTCCGCGCTGACGGTGGCGCTGTCGCTGTCGGCGATGCTCGTCTTCCCCATGTACCACCTGCGGTCCTTCGCCTACTCCGGGATCGCGGTGGTGCTGCTGGCGGCCGTGGGGTCGGTGGTGGTGCTGCCGGCGATGCTGGCGGTGCTGGGGCGGCGGGTGGACGCGCTGAGCGTGCCGCGGCTGCGGCGCCGCAGGAAGGCGGCGCCGGAGCGGGACCCGAGCGGCGGCTTCTGGCACCGGATCGCCACCTCGGTGATGAAGCGGCCGGTGCCGTTCTCCGTCGCCGTCGTCGCGCTGCTGCTGGCGCTCGGGGTGCCGTTCCTGCGGGTGGAGTTCGCCGACAGCGACGACCGGGTGCTGCCGCCGTCGTCCCCCGCCTACCAGGCCGCGCAGGTGCTGCGGGAGGACTTCGACAGCCGGGAGGGCTCCCCGATCTCGGTGGTGCTGCCGGAGGTGGACGCGTCGGCGCGCTCCGGCGACGTGGCCGCGTACGCCGAGGAATTGTCGCGGCTGCCGGGGGTCACCCGGGTCGACGCGGCCACCGGCTTCTACGCGCAGGGCCGTCAGGTCGAGCCGCCGAACGCGGCGTCCGCCCGCTTCGGCTCCGACGCCGGCACCTGGCTGGCGGTGGTCTCGGACACCGAGCCGTACTCCCAGCAGGGCATGGACCTGGTCGGTGCGGTGCGCGGAGTGCCGGCGCCGGCGGACGCACTCGTCGGCGGGCAGGCCGCACTGCTGGTGGACTCCAAGGCGACGCTGGGCGAGAAGCTGCCCTGGGCGCTGGGCATCATCGCCGCCTCCACGCTCGTCCTGCTGTTCCTGTTCACCGGGAGCCTGCTGATCCCCGTCAAGGCGGTGGTGCTCAACATGCTCAGTCTCACCGCCACCTTCGGGGCGATGGTGTTCGTGTTCCAGGACGGCAATCTGCGCTGGCTGGTGGGGGACTTCGTGGTCACCGGGATGATCGACATCGACACTCCGGTGCTGCTGTTCTGCGTGGCGTTCGGACTGTCCATGGACTACGAGGTGTTCATGCTCTCCCGCATCAAGGAGGAGTACGCCCGCAGCGGCGACAACACGGCCTCCGTCGCCCGGGGGTTGGAGCGCACCGGGCGTCTGATCACCGCTGCCGCGGCGCTGGTGGCGGCGGTCCTGTTGGCGTTCGCGACGTCCGGGCTGACGCCGTTGAAGCTGCTGGGGGTGGGGCTGGCGCTGGCCGTGATCGTGGATGCGACCTTGGTGCGGGGCGTGCTGGTGCCGGCGTTCATGCGGCTGGCGGGCCGGGCGAACTGGTGGGCGCCTGCTCCGCTGGCCCGGCTGCACCAACGGATCGGCCTTTCCGACTGACGTCGGACCCGGCCCCGCTCCGGCGGAGCCCGCGCCCCACCGACGCCCCTGCCCCGGCCCGCGTTCCGCGGCCGCCGCAGGGGCGTCGGTCGTGCTGGTACGGGGCGGGCGGGTCCGGGGGCGGGGATCGGCAGCGCAGGTGCAGACGTGCTCAAGGTGCGGCCCGGAGAACCTGGAGAACGCCTTACCTTCCATTGACACGGATCTGCCGGGCCGCTGCATGTGCGGTTCCTAGCGTGGTGGTCGTTGGTCAATCCCGCGCAAGGGGGCGCGGGGCGGTCGAACCCGATCGTTTGACGCACTACCGCACGGGGGTGCCCGCGGGCATGCAGTACCTGCAACGTGAACGTGAACTTCTCGAAGAACTCCTGCCGGGTCTGGACGCGGCCCTCGCCGCCGTCCCGCTGAGCGAGCTCGAACAGCCCGCGGGCCCGGGCGTCGCGGCCTTCCGTACTGCCGGGGGCTCCGGGCTCCTCGTCCCCGTCGAGCACGGCGGCAAGGGCGCCGACCTGCTGACCGCGGTACGGATCCAACGGGCCGTCGCCACCCGCTCGCCTTCGCTCGCGGTCGCCACGACCATGCACCACTTCTCCGTCGCCTCCCTGGTGGAGGCGGCCGCGGCCGGCGACGGCATGGAGTGGCTGTTGCTGACGGCCATCGCGAACGACGGCCTGCTGCTGGCGTCGGGCTTCGCCGAGGGCCGCACCGGTCAGGGGATCTTGAGCCCGACGCTCACCGCCCGCGTGGAAGGCGACAAGATCCGGCTGAGCGGGTCGAAGAAGCCGTGCAGCCTGTCCCGTTCGATGGACCTGCTGACCGCCTCCGTCGCCCTGCCGGAGCCGGCCGGCGGCACCCGGCTCGCAGTGGCTCTGGTGCCGAAGGACGCGATCGGGGTGTCGGTGCGGCCGTTCTGGCACAGCCCGGTCCTCGCCGGCGCCGAGAGCGACGAAGTCGTGCTGGACGACGTCGAGGTGCCGGCCGACCTCGTCGTCCGCACCGACGTCACCGACGACGGGCGCCTGGACCGGTTGCAGACCGTCGGGTTCGTCTGGTTCGAGTCCCTGATGACCGCGAGCTATCTGGGCGCCGCCTCCGCGCTGGTGGAACGCGTACTGGCGGCTCCGAAGCTCCCGCCTGCCGTGAAGGCCGACGTCACCACGGAGCTGCACGCCTGTTGGCTGGCGCTGGAGGGGCTGGCCCGCACGGCGGGCGCGGACCCCGGCGAGCACGCGCTGGCCGATGCGCTGGTGTGCCGGTACGCCGCCCAGGACGCCATCGACCGGATCGCCGGCCGGTGCCTGGAGGCCCTGGGCGGGATGAGCTTCATCTCCTGCGGCGACGCCGCCTACCTCAACTCCGCCTGCCGCGCCCTGGCGTTCCACCCGCCGTCCCGGGCCCGGATGGCCACCCCGCTCACCGACCACTTCGCCGGTCGTCCGCTGCGCGTCGGCTGACCTGCCGCTGCCCCTGCCCGCCTGACCGCGAGGTGACACCCGTGCCCGTTTCCCCGACCGTGCTGCTCACCGGAGCCTCCGGTGTCGTCGGCACCGCACTCCTTGCCGAACTGACGCACTGCCACGTCATCGCCCTGGTCCACCGCACCCCCTGCCCCGGCGCCGACGAGAGCGTCGTCGGCGATCTGACCGGTGCCCGGTTCGGCCTGGACCCCGCCGCGTACGCCCGGCTCGCCGCCCGCGTCGACGTCGTCGTGCACTGCGCGGCGATCACCAGCTTCGCCGCGGGGCCCGCCGCCACGCACCGGATGAACGAGGCCGGCACCCGCGAGGTCCTGCGCTTCACCGAGGACGCCGGCGCGGTCCTCCACCACGTGTCCACGGCCTTCGTGGCCCGCCGCGAGCTGACTCGTACCCGCGCCGCGACCGGCGACGCGACCGCCCGGCCCGAGGACTACCTGGACTCCAAGCGCGCCGGCGAGGAGGCCGTACGCGCCAGTGGCGTACCGGCGGTGATCGTCCGTCCGTCGGTGGTCATCGGCGACTCGTCCACCGGCCGGATCGCGGCCTTCCAGGGCATGCACGGCATCGTGCAAGCCCTGCTGCGCGAACTCCTGCCGCTGGTGCCGGTGCCCGCGGACTCCCGCGTCGACTTCGTCCCCCAGGACGTGGTCGCCCGCTCCATCGCCGCGCTGATCGCCGAAGGGCGCCGCGACGGCGAGGCGTGGATCACCGCCGGGGCCGCCGCGCCGAGCGCCCGTCGGGTGCTGGAGCTGACCGAGGAGGTCGCCGCCGACCTGGGCCGGCCGATGAGGATCCCGCGGACCGTCGGACCCGACATGGTCGACCGGCTGATCCGCCCCGTGTTCATCTCCGCGCTCCATCCGCGGGCCCGCCGCAGGTTCGACGACCTGCTCGCGATGACGGCGCTGTTCGCCGGCGCCGACGCGTTCCCGAGCACCCTGGGCCGCACGCCCGCCGCGGTGGCCGCGCTGACGCCCGACGCCGTCGAGTCCGCGTACCGGGCGTCCGTACGGCACATCGCCCGTGCACGGGGCCTGGTGCGGGCGGCGGAGGTGGCGCCCCGATGACGGCGACGGCGCCGACGAACGCACCGGGGACCGCGCAGGGCCGCGGCGCGGTACTGGACCGCTACCGGCGCCACGTCAGCCGCGGGCGGGCCAGGCTCGCCGCGCTGACCGGCGGGGCGGCGGAGGTGGCGTCCGCCGGGTCCCGGGTGTGGGACGCGGACGGCCGGGAGTACGTCGACTGCGGCGGGTACGGAGTGTTCCTGCTGGGCCACTGCCACCCGAAGGTGGTGGACGCGGTCGTCGACCAGGTGCGCCGCCACCCGATGGCGACCCGGATCCTGCTGGAGCCGGTCGTGGCGCGGGCCGCCGAGGCGCTGGCGCGGGTGGCCCCGGCCGGGCTGGACTACGTGCACTTCGTGACGTCCGGCGCGGAGGCGACGGAGACCGCGATCAAGCTGGCCCGCGCGCACGGCAAGCGGCGGCTGGTGTCGGCCGTGGGCGGCTACCACGGCAAGACCACCGGTGCCCTGGCCCTGACGGCGAAGCCGTTCTACCAGGATCCGTTCCGACCGCTGCTCGCCGCCGAGCACGTCCCGTACGGGGACGCCGACGCCCTCGAACGGGCGCTGGTCGACGGCGCACCCGCGTGCGTGGTCGTGGAGCCCGTCCAGGGCGAGGCCGGAGTCGTACTGCCGCCGGCCGGATATCTGCGGCGGGTGCAGCGGGCGTGCCGCGAGCACGGCGCGTTCTTCGTGCTCGACGAGATCCAGACCGGGCTGGGCCGGCTCGGTGCCTGGTGGGGCGCGGACGCCGAAGAGATCACCCCCGACGTCCTGTTGGTCGGCAAGAACCTCTCCGGCGGGGTCGTCCCGGTCGCCGCCGCCGTGGCCACCGCGGACGCCTACGCGCCCTTCGACCGCGACCCCTTCCTGCACACGTCGACCTTCGCCGGGGCGCCCGTGGCCATGGCCGCCGCCGCTGCGGCCGTGGCGGCGATCGACGAAGAGGACCTCGTCGACCGCGCCCGTGCCCTGGGCGGGCAGCTACTGCACCTGCTCGACGAGGCGTTCGCCCCCGTCATGGGGGACGCCGTGGTCGAGATCCGCGGCCGGGGCCTGCTGATCGGCGTCGAACTCGCCGACGAGGGCCTCGCCGGTGAACTGGTGCTGCACCTGCTGCGGGCCGGTGTGCTGGTCAACCACTCGCTCAACGCCCACAAGGTGGTGCGGCTGACGCCGCCCGCGGTCCTCACCGACGCCGACGTGGAACTGCTGGCGGACGCCTTCGCCTCCGCCCGCACCGCCCTGATCAACACCCTCTCGTCGACCCGAAGGACGGTGCACTGAGATGCCCGAGGTCACTTTGGACGCCCGCGTCCCCGGCACCGCCCCCCGTACGGCCTTCGACCGGCTCGCGGACTTCGCCGCGTACCCCCGCTACACCGACGCGGTGCGCGAGGTCACCATCACCGACGTCGCCCACGGGGTCGTCGCCTCGCACTGGTCGGTGAACTTCCGCAACGGGGTGCTGTGCTGGTCCGAGCACGACCGGATCGACCCACAAGCGCTCACCATTGAATTCGCCCAGGTCGAAGGGGACTTCGACACCTTCACCGGCGCCTGGCTGGTCGCCGCGGACGGCACGGACGTCCTGGTGCGCTTCACGGCCGCCTTCGACCTCGGGATGCCGAGCCTGGCCGCGATCATCGACCCGGTGGCGTGCCGGGCCCTCGCGGAGGCCATCACCCGGATCCTGCACGGGCTGTTCGGGGAGCACGTCCCGGTCACCGAACCCGCGCCGGCCGGCGCGAGCGTCCCGCTGGGCACCTGAGTCGGCACCGCACCGCCGCTCCCCCTTCATCCCGCCTTCCGACCGGCCCCGTGCGGGCCGACGTGACCCACCGTCCCGGCAGCCGCGCCGTCGGCTGCTTCCCCTAGGAGGACCCCCGTGCCCATCGATCTGCGCAACAAGGTCGTGGCCGTCACCGGCGGCAGCCGCGGCATCGGCCTGGCCACCGCCGAGGCGTTCGTCGCCGCCGGCGCCAAGGTCGCCGTCGGCGCCCGCGACCTCGAACGCGCCCGGGCCGCCGCGGGCCGCGTCGGCGCCACCGCCCACGCCCTCGACGTCACCGACGCGCAGAGCGTCGCCGCGTTCTACCGGGACGTCGAGTCCGAACTCGGCGCCGTCGACGTCTTCGTCAACAACGCCGGCGAGATGATCGTGGGCAGCTTCGAGCACGAGAGCACCGAGGACTCCGCCCATCAGCTCGGGGTCAATCTGCTCGGCACCCTCAACGGCATGAAGACGGCGATCGGCCCGATGCGGGCCCGCGGCAGCGGCCACATCATCAACATGGTCTCCGCCGTCGGCATGATCGGCCTGCCCGGCTGCGCGACCTACTCGGCCGCCAAGCACGGCGTGGTCGGCCTGTCCGAGGGCGTACGGGCCGAGCTGCGCGGATCCGGCGTGCAACTCTCCATCGTGCTGCCGATCCCCGCACAGACGGAGCTGACGTCGGGCGTCGGCAAGGGCCGCTTCGTACCGCTGCTCACCCCGGACGACATCGCGAAGGCCGTGCTGCGCACCGCGCGCCGCCCCGTCTACAACCGGTACGTCCCGGGCTGGACCAACCCCGTCACCCGCTCGCTGTTCCTGCTGCCGCAGCCCTGGCGGGACGCGATGGGCCGCTTCCTCAAGGCCGACCAACTCCTGCGCACCACCGACTTCCAGGCCCGCACCGGGTACGAGGCGCGGCTCAAGACGCCCGCCGTGGACGGCGGCGGTCGATGAGCGCCCCGCTCACCGGCAAGGGCGCGGCCCGGCGGGGCAACAGCCCGGCCGCGTTCCGCTCCCGGGTGCTGGACCACCTCGTCCACGTCCACCCGGTCACCGCCGTGGTCCTGTTCGCCCCCGTCGTCGTCGCCGGCACCTGGCTCTCGCTGGGCGACGCGGGAGGTTGGGCGCTGGGCGGCTGGGCGCTCGCCGGCTACCTGGCCTGGACGCTGTCGGAGTACTGGGGCCACCGCATCGTGTTGCACTTCGAGCCCGAGCGGGGGTTCGGCGCCCGGCTGCACTGGATCCTGCACGGCGTCCACCACGACTATCCGCAGGACTCCCGCAGGTCCATCCTGAGCCCGGTGCTGTCCGTGCCGATGGTCGCCGGCGCCACGTACCTGGCGTCCGGGCCCGGCGGTCTGCCGCTGACGTTCGGCGCCGGCTACGCGTTCGGCTACCTCAGCTACGACCTGTTCCACCTCTACCTCCACCAGGGGCGGCCGCAAAACCGCCTGCTGCGGCGGCTGCGCGAACTCCACATGCGCCACCACTTCCGTGACGACACCCGGGGGTTCGGCATCTCGGCCCCCTACTGGGACGAGGTCTTCGGCACCTCGATCGCCCGCCCGACCCGCCCGAGCCGACCCGGCGACGTCCGATCGGACAACCGATCCGACGACGTCCGATCCGACGCCCGGGCGACCTGACGACCGACCGCGCCGCCCCTGACGCGCCGACCGCCCAGGGCGAGAAGAACCATCCGCGAGGACACCGATGAACTCCGAAGCCCTCCTGGCGCGTGCCCCCACCGCCGACGCCATCGAACAGTCCCCCGCCGCCCCGCCCTGCGGCCCCGACTCCGCCGAAGTCGGAGCCGAAGTCGGAGCCGAAGTCGGGGTCGGAGTCGACGTCGCCGAGGCCGAGGACTTCCTCGGCCTGCTGCACGCCGAGCACCCCGACCAGCCGCTGACCGTGCGCCAACGCATGCGCCAAGTGCGGGCCGAGGTCGCCGACACCGGCAGCTACACCCACACCGCCGACGAACTCGCCTTCGGCGCCCGCGTCGCCTGGCGCAACTCCAGCCGCTGCATCGGCCGGCTGTACTGGCAGAGCCTGCGCGTGCTGGACCGCCGGGACGCCACGACGCCCCGGGAGATCCACCGGCACCTGTGCGAGCACCTGCGCCAGGCCACCAACGGCGGCCGCATCCGGCCCACCATCTCCGTCTTCGCGCCGGACCGCCCCGGCCGGCCGGCGCCCCGGCTGTGGAACGACCAGCTCATCCGCTACGCGGGCTACCGCGGCGACGACGGGCGCACCGTCGGCGACCCGGCGCACCTCGACCTGACGGACGCGGTGCGCCGCCTCGGTTGGCAGGCCCCGGGCGGCCCCTTCGACGTCCTGCCGCTGGTCGTCGACGCCCCCGGACACGAACCGCAACTCTTCGACGTGCCAGGGGACCTGGTCCTGGAGGTGGCACTCTCCCACCCCGAGCGGCCGGAGTTCGCCGCGTTGGGCCTGCGCTGGCACGCGGTGCCGGCGATCTCCAACATGCGGCTGCGCATCGGTGGCGTCGACTATCCGCTGGCGCCGTTCAACGGCTGGTACATGGGCACCGAGATCGGTGCCCGCAACCTCGTCGACTCCGACCGGTACGACCTGCTGCCCGCGATCGCCCGCCACCTCGGCCTCGACACCGGCTCGGAGGCCACCCTGTGGCGCGACCGCGCCCTCGTCGAGGTCAACGTCGCCGTGCTGCACTCCTTCCGGCGCGCCGGTGTACGGGTCAGCGACCACCACACCGAGTCCCGGCGCTTCCTGGCCCACCTCGCCAAGGAGGAGCGGCAGGGTCGGCTGGTGCCCGCCGACTGGTCGTGGATCGTCCCGCCGGTGTCCGGCAGCCTCACCCCCGTCTTCCACCGCTACTACGACGAGGCCGACCAGCGCCCCAACTTCTACCCCGACGAAGCCCGCTCCCGCTGCCCGTACGGCCACTGAGCCCGTCCCTACTCGCGCCCCGCGGAGCTCCGCTCGACCTCCTCGGCCGCCGCCTTCAGGGCTGTCAGGGCCCACTCGACGTCGCGGTGGCCACGGGCGGCGCGGTCCAGGGCGCCGGCGCCGAGCCCCACCAGTGCGCGCAGCAGCGGGCCGCGCCAGTCGCGGGTGCTCCCGGTGACCCGACATCCGTGGGCCGTGGGCACGATGTCGTACCGCCAGGTGGCGACGGGGCGGCCCAGCGCGCTGACGCGGTAGGCGAAGCAGCGGTCCGCCACGGCCCGGGTGACCGTGGCCGTCCTGCGCCGGACGTACGGTCCGGTCCGGCGCACGGCGCGAAACCGCTCCCCCACGGCCAGCGGCCGGCCGCGGCCGGCCGGGTCGCTGATCAGCCCGTACACGGTCCGGGGGCGGGCGGACACCTGGATGCTCCCCACCGCGGTCGGCTCGGTCATGGCGGCGCCTCCCGGCCTCCCGGTGCGTGCGTTCGCCTTCGACGGTAGGGCGGCGATGGGCAGCCGATGCACAGGTCCGGTTCAACGGAAAGGCAAATGTCCACCCTTCCCAAAGCTAAGGAGCTTAGTAGATGATGGGGGCGGTGACGGCGAGGGGACGCCGTCGCCGTGGGCGGCGCTCTGCACGGGGGAACGATGATCATCCTGGTGGTCGAGGACGACGAGTGCGTGGCCGACGCCCTGCGCAGCGCCCTGGGGATGCACGGCCACCGGGTCGTCACCGCCGGCACCGGGCAGGACGCGCTGCAGCAGCTCGACGGCTGCGACTTCGTCCTCCTCGACCTCGGTCTGCCCGACCTCGACGGCATCGAGGTGTGCAAGCGCATCCGGGACCTGTCGACCGTGCCCGTCATCGCGCTCACCGCGCGCTCCGAGGAGATCGACCGGGTCATGGGGCTGCACGCCGGCGCGGACGACTACGTCGTCAAGCCGTACAGCCTCCACGAACTCAACGCCCGCATCGAAGCGGTGTCGCGGCGGTCCTGCCGCTGCGGCGTCGCAGGCGACGGCCACGACCCGAAGTGCCACGGCCGGGCGCGCGAGGTGCTCACCGCCGACGGCCTCGAACTGGACCTGCGCAGCCGCTCCGCCACCTTGCAGGGCCGCCGCTTATCCCTCACCCGCAAGGAGTTCGACCTGCTGGCGATGCTCGTGGAGGACCCCGAGTCCCTGCACACCCGGGAGGACATCATCGCCCGGGTGTGGGACGAGAACTGGTACGGCTCCACCCGCACCCTCGACGTCCACGTGGGCAGCCTCCGCAGCAAGCTCGGCTCGTACGACTGGATCGAGACCCAGCGCGGCGTGGGCTTCCGCCTGGGCTCAGCGGGCCGGCCCTGAGAACCGCCCGTGCGCCGTCGCCTCCTGATCACCTATCTGTCGCTGACGACCATGCTGCTGCTGGGCCTCGGAGTGCCGCTCGCCTTCAGCCTGGCCATGAACGACTACCACCATCTGGCGAACGCCCAGGTCAACGAGACCGGCAGGCTCGCCACCGCCGCCGCCCGCACCGGTGACCCGGCCGCCGACCCGATCTGGATGGAGCAGGCGGCGGCGTACGCCCGCGGGCACGACGCCGCGGTGCTCCTGGTCGACGGCCGGGGCGAGGTCGTCTTCACCACCCGACCCGGGGCGGACGTGGACCGCCGCGCCTGGCAGCGCACCCTGCGCCGCGCCCTGGACGGGGAGGTGAACCTCCCGCTGGACTACCCCGTCAACACGTCCGCCGAGCCCCTGTTCGTCGCCGCGCCCGTGCTGGAACACGGGGAGGCCGTCGCGGCCGTCGCCACCGTCTCCCCCACCACCTCGCTGCGCTCGCAGGCGCTCGGGCAAGGGGCGCTGCTGCTGGGAGTCGCCGCACTGGGGCTGTTCGCCACCGCGCTGGTCGCGGTCCCGCTCTCCCGGTGGAGCCTGCGGCCCGTACGGCAACTGCACCGCGCGGTCGGCGCCATCGCGCAGGGCCGGTACGGCACCCGGGCGCCCGTGGACCGGGGCCCGGCCGAGGTGCGCGAACTGGCCGTCGCCGTGAACGCCATGACGGACCGGCTGGTCGCCCTCCTTGAGGCGCAGCGCCGCTTCGTCGCCGACGCCTCCCACCAGCTCCGCAATCCGCTCACGGCGCTGCGGCTGCGGATCGACGTGCTGGAGGCGGCGGTGCGCGACGACGGCTCCGGGGCCGTGGCGGGCGTGGTCGCGGAGGCGGACCGGCTGGGCCGCATCCTCGACGAGTTGTTGGCGCTCGCCCGGGCCGCCGAACCCGACCACGGTGCGGTGCCCGTGGAGGTCCGGTCCGTGGCGCGGGCGCGCGCCCAGGCGTGGGGCGCGCAGGCCGCGGCCGACGACATCGCCCTGGTCGTCGCCGGGGAGCAGGCCGTCGCCTCTTGTCAGCCCGGGGTGTTGGACCAGGTCCTCGACGTCCTCCTCGACAACGCCCTCGGCTTCTCGCCGCCGGGCGGCACCGTCACGGTGCACATCCGGGCGGACGGCGAACGGATCCGGGTGTCCGTACGGGACGAGGGGCCCGGGATGAGCCGGGAGGACATGCGCCGGTCCACGGACCGCTTCTGGCGCGGCGAACAGCCCGCCGGGCGCACCGGGTCCGGGCTCGGGTTGGCCATCGCCCGGGCGCTGCTGGAAGGCGGCGGCGGGGAGCTGCGACTGTCGGCGGCGCAGCCGCACGGGCTGGTCGCGGAGGTGACCGTACCGGCCGGCATGCCGTACGTCCCGCCCCGCTCGGCCCGGGCGTCTTAGGGGCGGTCGTCCGCGAGGTGGGCGAGCGCGTCGGGGGCGGGCTCCTTGTGGACGAAGGCCGACCGCAGCCGGTGGTAGGGCTCCGCGGGGTCGAAGAAGTTCCGGTGCATCACGGCCAGCTCTTCGGCGCGGTGGACGTGGAGCGGCTTGTGCGCCTCGTCCCGGTCGCGGGCTTCCTTCTTGCGCGCGATGCGCTCCCGCAGCCCCGGCGAACGGGCGAGGCGCTGCGCCAACTCCGCGACGCCGGCACCGAACTCGCCGGGGGCGGCGTCGACCACCCGGTCCACCAGGCCGATCCGCTGGGCGGCCGACGCGCTGACCGGGAGCGCGCGCCGCGTGAGGTGTTCCGCGGCGACGGGCCCGACCCGACGTGGCAGGCTGTACGTCCAGTACTCGGAGCCGTACAGGCCCATCAGCCGGTAGTGGGGGTTGAGCACCGCGCCCCGGCGACACCACACCTCGTCCGCCGCGAGGGCCAGCATCACCCCGCCAGCGGCCGCGTTGCCGGCGAGCGCGGACACCACCAGGCGGTCCGTCGTGGTCAGCACCTCCGCCACGAGGTCGTCCATGGCGTGGATGTTCGCCCAGGACTCGGCGGCCGGGTCGGGCGCCGCTTCGATGACGTTCAGATGGATGCCGTTGGAGAAGAAGTCCCGTTCGCCGCCGATGACGACGACGTCGGTGGGGCGTTGCAGCGCGTGGCGGTAGGCGGCCAGCAGGCGCCGGCAGTGCTCGGTGCTCAGCGCGCCGCCGGGGAAGGAGAAGCGCAGATGGCCGACGGGACCGTGCTCGCGGTAGCCGACCTGTGCGTAGGTGCGCCGGTCCGCGGGCGGGCTGAGCGGTGCCGGGACCTCGGGCAGCGCCGGCAGGTCGGCGCCGAGCGCGAGGGTGGCGGGCAGTTTGACGGCGCGTCGGCCGTCGTGGCTGCGGCGGCGCAGTTCGGGGATCCAGACCGCGCCGTCGACGGTGGCCCGGCAGATCGCGCCGGCGCGGGTGGCGAGCAGTTCTCCCGGCTCCCCGCGCAGGGTGTCCTCCGGGTGGCCGCCGTGCAGGTACCACTGCGCGCCGAGGAGTTCGTCGCGGACGCCCGGCTGGGAGTCCGCGGCGCGCAGCGTCCGCAGGATCCGATCGCTGGGATCGCGCGACCAGTCGATGCGCCGTGCGTCCTGCCGCAGGTAGGGGCGGGTGTGCTCGGGGGCCTTCCACTCCGGGCCGTGCTGGGGCTGGGGCACGTAGCGGCCGGACGCGAAGCGGCGCACGGCGAGGTGCACGGCGTCCAGGGCGGCGTCGGCGACTTCGTTGCGGTAGAGGTCGCTCTTGCCGACGGGCGGCAGCGAACACGGCGCGGTCGCCCACACGGCGCCGGCGTCCATCACGGCGTCGGCCTGGAGGACGGTGACGCCCCAGTCGACGGCGCCCTCGTGGATCGCCCAGTCCAGGGACGAGGGGCCGCGGTCGCCGGCGGGCCCGGGGTGGACGATCAGACAGGTGTGCGCGGACCACACGTCCTCGGGCAGCGCGGCCTTGAGCATGGGCGCGAGGATCAGATCGGGGCGGTGGCGAAGTACCGCCTCGCGCAGGGGGTCGTCGCCGGCGGCGACGTGCAGGCGGACTCCGTGGCCGCGGTCCTTCAGCTCCGCGTAGACCCGTTGGGTCAGACTGTTGAACGCGCTCGCCACCAGCAAGATCCGCATCACGACCACCAGAACGTCGCCCGTACCGTCATCGACCAGGCGATGGTGCCCGGCGCGGCGCTCCGAGGGCGCTCTACGCCACACCGGCGGCCGACCTTCAACGGCCGATCCACCCGATCGCCGCCCGAACGGTGGGTGCCCGTACCTCCACCGGTCGATCGCCCGGACGCGGGCGCACCGCCCTTGGCTCCGGCGTGAGCGTAGGACGTGCCCTCCTGTGGCTCTGGACGGACCCGCCGTTGCCCTGCGGGAGCGTTGGTCCCTGCGGCCGGTGGTGGGCTGTAGGCGCAGTTCCAAGCCCTGTTACCTGCGGGTGTGGGGGACCTCCAGCACCACCCGTCTCGCTGCCGAGTCACTTGTTCGCGGGCTGAGAGCGGAGCTTCTCGGGGCGCGGGGATACTGCACGGACAACCACGATGCACCCGCAGAGGCCAACGCTCCCGCAGGGCAACGGCGGCTCCGTCCACAGGCACAAGGGAGCCCGGCGGCAGGCGCGGTGCGGTGTTCGCCGCGCCGCGCCTGCCGTCAAGGACCTAGCCGCCCATGGCGTCTATCAGGCTCTTGGGCCGCATGTCGGTCCAGTTCGCCTCGACGTAGTCCAGGCAGGACTGGCGGTCCGCCTCGCCGTGCTTGACGGTCCAGCCGGCGGGCACGTCCGCGAACGACGGCCAGAGGGAGTGCTGACCCTCGTCGTTCACCAGGACGTAGAAGGTCCCGTTCGGGTCGTCGAAGGGATTGGTCATCGGCAAGCTCCTTCTCGTACGGGCGCAACCTGCACCCTCGTCGAACACATGGACACGGGTGTTGCCAACGGGTCGGCTGGTGCGCGGCACGTCCCGCACCTTCGGTGCCGACGCTACCGGTCTCAGCCGGGCCCACCGGACCGTACCCCTGAACATCTGGTGATATGCCGAGTGGAGCGCTGCCGGGCGGGCCCGCGTGTGATCGGCGGGCCCGCCCCGGGGGTCAGAAGCCGAACTCCGTCGGGGAGAGCCCGAGCGCGGCGCAGACCTCGCGCAGGACCTGGTCCTCGGCGGGCGCGATGTAGCCGTCGGCGCCGGCCACCACGATGCCGGTCTGGACCACGGCGCGGGCCTCGGCGGGCTTCTTGGCCGCCTTGGCGACTTCCTGCATCGCCTCCGCCTTGCCGCGGGCGAAGTCGGCCGCGAGCAGGTCCACGTGCTTGTTGAACCGGGTGCGGAGCTGGTCCGGCGGGAAGTTCTGCAGGACGTCGTTGGAGAGGATCAGCGATTCGAGCTGCTGCCGCTCGCTCGGGTCCACATAACCGTCGGCCGCGGCCACCAGGGCGCACACGGCCATGCTGGCGTCCCGGAAGGCACCGCTCTTCAGCTCCGTCTTGAGCGAGCTGAGCTGGCTCTTCAGCACGCCCACGAGCTGGGCCTTCGAGCCGCCGCTACTCCGCGACGCACCGGGCGCACCGGTCGCTCCGGGCGCGCCATGGGCACCGGGAGCAGCGGAAGAAGAGCGGGCTCCCTGGGCCTGCTGCAAGGACGCCTTGGCCTGGTCCTTGATCCGATCAAACATGCCCACGCGTGCCACCTCGGCTTTGTCCGTCGTTCGTCATCGGGCGCGCTTCGGTCGCCCGCTCCCTGGGTCAACGTGCGGGCGGGCCGCAAAAGTTCCGCCCCCCATCTCTCGGCCGTCATCCGGTCAGCAGCGCCTCCAGTGCCTCGGCGGTCGCCGGGTGCCGGTCGAGCAGCAGTGCGCCCCGGCCCGGTACCGTCGCCGCGGCCCCGTCGGCCGCGGTCCGCCACGTGCCGTCCCAGCCGAGCAGGTCCGCCACCGCGTCGCAGGTGGCGGGGTGCGCGGCGAGCAGTGCGGCGCCTGCGCCGCCCGCGTCACCGGCGCCCTTCGCCGCCGCGCCGGCCGTCGGTCCCGCTGCGGGCTGCACCTGCTGCCGCCAGGGCGGCACCCAGGCGTCCAGCGCCGCGAGTCGGCCCGGGAAGACCCGGCCGGCCTCGCGGATCAGCAGCGGCGCCAGCTCCGCACCGTCCGCCCGCAGGGAGGTGATCAGGGTCGGCAGCCACGGGAGCAGCACCGGGTCGGGGAGCCGTCCGAAGGCGTTCGACACCGCTTCCACGACGAAGTCGGCGAGCGCGGGCACGGGCTCCAGGGCGTGCACGAAACCGCTGAGGTAGCGGGGGTAGGCCGGCACCGTCAGGGGGTTGCCGAGCAGTTCGTCGCAGCGCTCGCGCAGCTCCGCGCGGGTCATCCCGCCGAGGTGGCACCGGGCGGCCCACAGCAGGGCCGTCTTCGACGGGTCCCGGGGGTGCGACTGGGCCACCGCCAGCTCCAGTTGGGTCCGGTCGCAGCCGAGGGAGAGCGCCAGGCCCTCCATGCTGAACAGGAATCCGAGCATGGCGGCCACGTGCCGGGCGCCGGCGTCCTCGTCGGTGAACGCGGTCGGCAGCAGGGTGCAGTAGTGGGCGTAGCCGGTGGTGGCGAAGGACTCGATCCACGGCGGCAGCGTCGGTTCGCTGGTGCGGTAGTGCGCCAGCAGCCGGCGCACCCTGCGCAGCACCTCGGGCGCGCCGTCCACGGTGCGCTCGGCGGAGAGCACGTCGAGCGCGCGGTTGCCGAGTTCGTCGGCGAGGCGGCGGCTGCGCAGGTAGCGCGTGGCGTCCTCGACGGTGGCGAGCACGGTGGCCGCGGTGGCCTTCGCGTCGTACGCCGTGCGGCGCAACCGCTGCTCCAGCACCTGTTCGATGCTGACGCCCTCGTACCCCAGCTCGATCAGGGCCCGCTGGTGCGTGCCGAGGGCGAGGTCCCAGGACTCCTGGATGGAGCGCTCGCCCAGGGTGCGCTCGCCCATGATCGGGCGGGCGGCGCCCGTGGGCATCAGTTGCCGCAGCATCCACAGCACGTCGGAGCAGCGTTCCAGCTCGGGCCGGCCTGCGATGTCCAGCAGGGCGCGCTTGACCCCGCGCTGTTCGAGCTTGAGGCCGAGCGGTGCGAGCCGGTCGTGGACGTCGCGGGCGAGGGGCGGCAGGGCGTCGTAGCCGACCCGGCCGACCCGGTCGCCGCCCATCATGATCTCGACGAGCCGACGCACGTCGCGCCGGCCGGGCACGGTGTCCTTCTCGATGCAGGTGACCGCCGCGTCCTGGAAGTCGTACGGCGTGGGCTTGGCCCGGTCGCGCATCCCGGCGAGCAGGATCGAGGTCTCGAAGACGGCGATGGCGTCGGCGGTGGAGGCGAGGTAGCCGTTGCGCCGGGCGGCGCGCACGATCTCCACGGACCAGCCGAGCAGTTCGGCTTCGTCCAGTCGGTCGAGGGCGGGCGGGCGTTGGAGGAAGCCGGTGAGCTTGTCCGCGGGCGGCGGCTCGACGGCGGGTGCGGCCGGGGCGGCGGTGGCCTTGGTGGTGCCGGTCTTCTTGGTGCCGGCTTGCCCCGTCAGCCGGTAGGGCTGCACCCGGGTGCGCTTGACGTTCTTCGTGAAGACCGTCGCGGCGATCGAGACGGAGCCGGCGGCCAGGCCGAACTGCGCCTCGATGGCGGCGTGGCTGGAGGGGATGAGTCCGTGCTGCCAGCGGGTGGCGGTGCGGGGGGCGATCTCGAAGGTGTCGCTGCCGTGCACGCCGAACTCGGCGACGCGGCTGGCCGCGTGGAAGGCGCCGCACACGTAGAGGCAGTCCTCGGGGTCCGTCCCGGTGGCCGCCAGGTGCTGGCGCATCCTGGTCCACATGTACCGCTCGCGGTCCTCGTCGATCCGCACCCGCCGCGGGTCGCCGGGGGCCAGCCGGCGGAAGAGGCTGCCGATCAGCAGCATCACCTGGCGGTAGGTGTCGTGGTCGCTGTCGCCGAGCGGCAGTTCGACGTACTGGTGCCACCACTCGGACCAGTGCCGCACCCTGCCGTGGCGCAGCAGGTGTTCTTCCAGTTCGGCGAAGCGGGGGCGCAGGTCGCCGATCTCGACGCCGACGGCGTCGCCGTGCAGCGCCGCGTCCTGGTCGGCGGGCGGCGCTTCGGGGTCGCCGCCGTCCCGGGCGTGGCGCTCGTCCCACTGGAACACGTGGTCGGACGAGCGGTCGACGAGGACCAGTTCCACGCCGGGGGTGTCCAGGGCGTAGGCGATGGCCTGGTACTCGGCGGACGCCTCCGTGAGGGGGGCGACCACCGACAGGGGGGACCAGTCGGCGGGGAAGCCGTCGATCTCGGTCGCGAACGCCTGGACGGCCACCGGCAGCTTGCAGTTGCGCAGTTCGGTCAGGAGCGGTGCCATGTCCTCGCACAGCTCCAGATAGACCACCTTGGGCTGCTTCTCGCGCAGCCGGCGCGCCATGGCGATGGCGGAGGCGGGCGAGTGGTGGCAGACGGGGAAGACCTCCAGGGGTTCGCGCACCGCTCGGTCCACGTCGTCGACGATGCCGAGCAGGATGCCTTCCAGGGCGTCGGGGCCATCGGCGAAGGTGTCGGCGGCGTCCTGGAGTTGGGCGCGCAGCGCCTCGAAGGTCCCTTCGGAGGCTGCTGCGGAGGCGCCTTCGAGTCGCCGGCCCGCGGTGCCGGGCGCACCGCCCGTGACGGCGGCGCTCATGACAGGGTGGCGATCGCGTCGCGGCCGCCGTCCAGGAACTCCGTCCAGGACCCGCCCTCCTGCTTGCTGCGCGGCTCGACCACGCCGTGCAGGTACTTGTTGAGGATCGCCAGGCCCTCGGGCTCGCGCCGGGCCAGCGATCCGACGAGCGAGGAGGCCAGGGTCCGGGCCGACAGGGCTCGCTCGCCGAAGAAGTTGCTGTGCAGTACGGCGTCCTCCAGGACGCCGATCTGTTCGGCCGTGGACAGGGCGGACTCCAGCTTCTCGTCCTCGCTGCCGGCCGCGGCGGCGGATGCGCGCAAGTCGGCGAAGCTCTGGAGCAGGACGTCGAGCAGCGTCGGCGGCACCTCCAGTTCGATCTGGTGACGGCGCAGAAGTTCCTCGGTGCGGAAGCGGACGATCTCCGCCTCGCTCTTCTTGTTCGTCACGACGGGTATGCGGACGAAGTTGAAGCGGCGCTTGAGCGCGGACGACAGGTCGTTGACGCCGCGGTCGCGGCTGTTGGCGGTGGCGATGATGGAGAAGCCGGGCTTGGCGAAGACGATGTTGTCGCTGTCGTCGCTGTCCAGTTCGGGGACGGAGACGTACTTCTCGGAGAGGATCGAGATCAGGGCGTCCTGGACGTCGCTGGTGGAGCGGGTCAGCTCCTCGAAGCGGCCGATGGCGCCGGTCTCCATCGCGGTCATGATCGGCGAGGGGATCATGGACTCCCGCGACTGGCCCTTGGCGATGACCATGGAGACGTTCCACGAGTACTTGATGTGGTCCTCGGTGGTGCCCGCGGTGCCCTGGACGACCATGGTGGAGTTGCGGCAGATGGCCGCGGACAGCAGCTCGGCCAGCCAGCTCTTGCCGGTTCCGGGGTCGCCGATGAGCAGCAGGCCGCGGTCGGAGGCGAGGGTGACGATGGAGCGTTCGACGAAGCTGGGGTCGCCGAACCACTTCTGGGCGACCTGCCGGTCCAGGCCGTCGGAGCGGGCGGAGCCCAGCACGAACAGCCGGACCATCTTCGGGGACAGGCGCCAGGAGAAGGGCTTGGGGCCGTCGTCGATGGACTCCAGCCAGTCGAGTTCCTCGGCGTACTTGAGCTCGGCGGGGGCGCGCAGCAGGTCGGTCATGGCGAATGCCTTTCATGGAGGGAGGAAGTCGAAGGAGGGCAACAGGAACCGGTGGGAGGACGTCGATGCGTCGCCGGGGCCCGGCTGACGGGAGCGGGGCGGCTCAGGTCAGGAACGTCTTCAGCTCGTGGACGAGCTTGCGTATGTGACCGGAGAGCACGGGTGCGCCGAGGTCTTTGAACCGTTCGCGGAACCAGGGGTTCACACTCCCGCGGCCGGAGCTGGTCACGGACCCGACGGGGATGAACTTGGCGCCCGAGCGGTGGATCGCGGCCATGCTCTCGAAGAGGGGTTCGCTGCGCCACTCGTAGAAGTCGGAGATCCACACCACGACCGTGTTGCGCGGTTCGGCGATCTTCGGCTGGGCCAGGGCCATGGCGACGGTGCCGTCCGTGCCGCCGCCGAGGTTGGTGCGCAGCAGGGTCTCGAAGGGGTCGTGCACCCAGGGGGTGAGGTCCAGGGCCTGGGTGTCGTAGGCGATCAGATGGACGTCGACCTTCGGCAGTCCGGCGAAGATGGACGCGAGGATCGTGCAGTTCACCATGGAGTCGACCATGGAACCGGACTGGTCGACGACGACGATGAGGCGTTGTGGAGTGGTCTTGCGGGCGGTGTGCCGGTAGTAGAGGCGGTCGACGTAGAGCCGCTCCTCCTCCGGGCTCCAGTTGGTGAGGTTCTTCCAGATGGTGCGGTCGAGGTCGAGGTTGCGGAAGACGCGCTTGGGCGGGACGGACCGGTCGATGGCGCCCACCGTGGCCTTCTCGACCTGGCTGCGCAGGACTTCCGCGACCTCGTCGACGAAGCGGCGGATGAGGGCCTTGGCGTTGGCGAGCGCCACGCCGGAGAGGTTGTTCTTGTCCCGCAGCAGTTGCTCGATCAGGGACATGCTCGGCGTCAGCCGGGCCGAGAGCTGGGGGTCGGCGAGCACTTCGCGCAGGTGCATGCGCCGGACGAGGTCGGCTTCGATGGCGCCGAGTTCCGGGCCGATCTCCGGGATCAGCCGGCTGAGGTCGGGGGTGGTACCGCCGAGGCCGCTGCCGGTCGGGGCGGCGTCCCGGCCCGCGGCGCGGGCGCCGCGCAGTCCGCCGCGCGGGCAGCCGAGGGCGACTTCGAGCCAGCCCGCGTCGGCCTGCCAGCGGGCGAGCTGTCCGGCGGAGACCGTGCCGGCGTCGTGGGCGAAGACGTTCAGCAGGACCTTGGAGACCAGGGCCGCGCGCCGTACCTCCGCGGCCCGGTCGCGCTGTCCCTCGCCGTCCGGCTCCGGGGTCATCAGCCCGTTGAACTCGGTGGCCAGCTCGGGGTGGCGCTGCACGATCGAGTCGATCGACGCCTGCGGGTCCAGCAGTGCGGGCGGCAGTTCGTTGTCCTCGACGACGGCGAGGCTGGCCGACTCCAGTGCGGCCTGCTCCTCCGGGTCGAAGAGGCGGGCCAGCAGCCGCCAGTAGAGGACCTGGCGACGGTTGTCGTGGAAGTCGTGTGCGTCCTCGGGGACTTGCGGCGCGGTCACGGCGCCGGGCGACCCCGGTTCCTGTTCGGTGCCGGCCGCGTCGGTGGGCGAGCCCGTCTGTCGCTCCGCCCGGTGCTCGATCTGGTGCTCGGTCTGGTGCTCCGTCATTTCCGCAGCAGCCTTCCCGCGCGTTCGCGCAGCACCGCCACGGCGTCGGTCGCGGCCTTCTCGGCCTTGGCGCCGACCTTGTCCGTCGTGCCGCCGGCCCATCCACCGGCGTGCAGCGCGACGGCCTTCTTCCGTACGGTCGCCTCCACGGCGAGGGGTTGGACGCGGAACCGACCGGCGTCCCAGCGCAGCAGCCCGATGCAGGCGCTGGAGGTCGCGACGGCCTCCGGGGTGAGCGGGCCGGCCGTCGGAATGCGGTCGGTGTCGACGGCGAGGCCGTGCCCTGCGGTCTCGAACTCCACGGCGCCTTCGTCCGTGCGGACCGCGTACCCCTCCAGGAAGACGGGGACGGCGATGCGCGCGGGGTGCCGCTCCAGCGGTGCGCAGTCGGTGTCGGTGGCGGTCGCGAGGGCGACCCGGGCGGTGGCGAAGGGGTCCGCGGGACCGCCGCTCCGGGCGCGCCCGTCGTCCCACACGAAGTCCCCGTCGGCGGTCAGCTCCATGTCGACGACCTCCATGGAGCGGCCTTCGCCCACGGCCGTCAGGAGCGAGAAGTGCGGACGCAGCAGCTGCCACAGACCTGCGCCGACGACGGTGTCGGGCTTGGGCGCCGAAGCGCCGGCGCGCACCAGCCGGGACGGGGTGCCGTCGGCGGGCTCGAAGACGGCGTGCACCTGGACCTGCACGGCGGTCGCGTGCTCCTGTACGTCGACGCCGAGCGGCAGCAGTCGTCCGCTGACCGGGGTGGTCTCGGGGGTCCCCGCGGCGCCGGGCACCGTCAGCAGCACGCCGCGCGCCCACAGGTCGCCCCAACGGCGGGCCGGGATCCGGTCCAGGGCGGCGCCGGGGCAGGACGCGGCGAGTTCGGCGGCGAAGCCGTCGAGGAGCGTCGCCAGCCGACGCGGGCCGGGCGCCGGGTCGGGCAGCAGCGCGGAGACGATCTGCGCCGCGCCGGACACCAGGTCGTGGTCGATGCCCTGCCAGCCGACGCGGGCCAGGTCGGTGAGCCAGGACCGGGCGGCGGCCAGCAGATTGGGCGCTGTCGAACCCCCGGGCTGGCGGTCGGCGCTGGTGGCGAAGGGGCGGCCGGTGGCTTCCGCGATGCGCGCCGCGACGGCGTCGTGCACGGCGCCGAGGAGGGCGGTGCGCGCGGCGGCGAGCGCCACGACGTGGTCCTCGCCCGCGCTGCCCGCCGCGGCCTTCTCGGCCGCTTCGGCGACCTTGGCGGCCAACGGCGACCCCGCGACGGCACCGGCGAGTTCGGCCAGGCCGGCGGCCTGGGCCGGCTGCGGGCGGAGGAGCCCGGCGACGAGGACGGCGTCGAAGGCGTCGACCGCCGCGAGGGCTTCGTCGAGCCCTTCGATCCCCGTCGGTTCTCCGGGCGCGCCCAGGACGTCCGTGCGCATCACGCCACCGCCCTCGTCGACGGGAACCACTGCATCTCCGGCAGCGGCGCGGTGGTCGGGGCGAGTTCCAGATATGCGAGGTGGCGCAGGAACCGGCTGAAGACGGGCGCCGCGGCGGCGGTGTCCCCCGACTGGTGCCGGCCGTCCATCGTCGCGGCGAGCGCGATGGCGGTCACGGCTTCGTCGCCGACGTCGACCTTCAGGTAGCGGGCGACGCGCTCGGCGCCGTACTGCACCACCGCCTCGTTGATCAGGGCCCGGACGTGGTTGCAGAACGAGTACCTGGCGCCGCCGCAGGGGCGGTTGTTGTTCGTACTGCACGCGAAGGCGTGCGTACCGGCGGCGACGGACGACACGTAGACGCGCCCGATGTCCGATCCGCTGGACACCACGCCCTGGAGCCTTCCGTCGGCCAGTTCGACGAAGGGGACCTTGGCGAGCTTGCGGGGTCGCGCGGGCGGCAGGACCCGCGCCGTGCTCGACCTCTCCCAGGCAGACAACGCACCATCTCCTTTGCAGCAGCACGAAAAAGGGGGGTCCGCGCCAGAGCGGCGGGGACGGGTACGAACTTAGCGGCGCCCACTGACAATGCGGCCGCCACCGGCCCCTGCCTGGGTCGTGGGCCGCGACGCGGGGGCGCGGGGCGGGGCACGCCCGTGCCCTGACCCGTCGCTCCGGGGCGCGGGGCAGCCGACCGTCTAGCTCCGGGCGAGGGCGGCCCGCATCGGCCGGGGCGTGTCCGCGGAGTCCCGTCTGCGAGTCGTGCGCTAGACGGCGCCGCCGTTGCCCCGCGGGAGGGTTGGTCCCTGCGGGTACGTCGTGGTTGTTCGCGCAGTTCCCCGCCCCTGTTTCGCTTCCCCCGTCGTCTAACTGCGGGGGAACTGCGCACAAAGCCCACCACCACCGCGTCCGCCGAGGCCGTGGCTCTACTGCAAGGGCCACTCGGGGCGTTGCAGACACGTCCTACACCGGGCGGGGTAGGTCCGTGAGGAGGGCGAGGGCGTGGCGCGGGTCGGTGAGGGTGAGGTCCGCGGGCTCCGTCGCGTCGTACATGTGGCCCCACGCCGCCGCGACGCCACGGCTACCGGCCGCCGTCGCGGCCCGTAGGTCGAGTGGCGAGTCCCCGACGTACGCCACGTCCCCGGCCGCCGCGCCGATCTCGTGCGCGGCGAGGAGGACTCCGTCGGGCGCGGGCTTGGGCGCGCCGACCCGGTCGCCGCCGACGAGCACGTCCGCCACCAGGCCGGCGGCGGTCAGCAGCAGGCGTGCGGCGCGGGTGCTGGCGCCGGTGAACACGGCCCGGGGTCGACCGCGGGCGGCCAGTTCGGCGAAGACTTCGGCCACGCCGGGGTAAGGGGTGACCTCGATGCCGTCGAGTTCGCGGTAGTACGCCTCGTGCTCGTCGGCCGTCAGCGGCCGCCCGACCAGGTGCTCCAGGATGACTTCCGGGGTGCCCCGCCAGTACGCGGCGACGACGTCCGCGGCTCCGGCCGCGGGCCCCCGGAGCGTGCGCACCGCGCGGACGAACGCCGCTGGCACCACCTCCGTGGTGTTCAGCAGGGTGCCGTCCATGTCCCACACCAGTTCATAGGTCGTCATCCCGGGATCCTCCGTCGGGGCGACCGCCCGTTCAAGGCGGGCCGGGCCGCCATGCGGGGGCGGTGCGGCGCGTCGGTTGCTTCGCCCGGGTCGGCCGGTGATCATCCGCAAGGGGGCTCGGCGCAAGGGGGGCGCGGTGCAAGGAGGTCCCGGGTGGAGCCACGTCCCCAGCGTTCCCCGTACGCTCGCTGCCGACCCGGCTCGCTCGCTCGGTGGGTCGCATCCGTCCTGTCGCTCTGCGCCCTGCTCGCCACGGCCTGTTCCAGCGGGAGTCCGTCCTCGCCTGCGGCACGGTCCGAGCCGCCGTGTCGCCGCACGCTGGTGGGCGTGGCGCACCCCGACGACGACGTCTTCTTCCTGACGCCGGAGATCCGGGAGACCGTCCGGGCCGGGTGCGGTGTCTACACCGTCTACCTCACGGCGGGGGACGGCGGCATCGAGAACCGCGAGCACGCGGTGGAGTACGCGGACCGCCGGGAGTACGGGGTGCGGGCGGCGTACGCCGAGATGGCCGAGACCGGGAACGACTGGGAGCGGGCCGACGTGCAGGCGGACGGGGTGCGGGTGCGCTCGTACCGGCTGGTGGACCGGGACCGGGACCGAGACGCCGATGTCCGGCTGACCTTCCTCGGCCTGCACGACGGCATGCCGGGCGGCGGGCACGCGAACAGCCTGCGCCGGCTCTTCGAGGGGCAGTCCCCCGTCGCGGCCTTCCGGGGCGGTGCGCGCTACACCGAGGACGCGCTGGTGGCCGCGGTGTCCGCGCTGATCCGGGCGAGCGGCGCGGAGCGGGTCCTGACGATGGACCACGACAACGCCTCGTTCGCCTTCGGCCTCGGCGGCGGCGTCGACCACAGCGACCACGGCATCACGGCCCGCTACGTGCGCCGGGCGGGCTACGCCGTCGGCGTGCCCGTCACCGCCTACCTCGGCTACACGATGTCGCCGCTGCGGACCAATCTGTCCCCCGGGCAGGTGGCGGAGAAGGAGGAGGTGGTGCGCTGGTACCTCGCCCACCGCAGCTGCCGCCCCAGCGGCGCCTGCTCCAACGTGCCGCCGTTCCAAGGCACGTTGAAGGAGGATTGGCGGCTATGGGCGCACCGGCAGTACGAGCAGGTGCACCGGGCACCGCGACCCGGGGAGGTCGTGGCGGACGTCGGGCGCACCACGCACGCCGCCGGCCGGGACCCGGCACAGTGCCTGCACGGCGACGGCGGGTCCGCGACGACGGCCGCAGTCCGGCTGCACGGCTGCGACGGGTCGGCGGCCCAGCAGTGGGAGGTGCGGAGCGACGGCACCGTCAGGCCCCGGCACCGGTCCCGCGCCTGTCTGACCGTCAGCGGACCGGGCGCGGTCCGGTTGGAGCACTGTCGGGAGGGCAGCCCGGGACAGCGGTGGGCGCGGGATCCGTGGCGCAGCGCGACGTGGACGCGCACCGCCTGGCGGCTGGTGGGCATGGGAGGGCGCTGTCTCGCCCAGGACGACCGGAAGCTGCCCGCGCGGTGGGACTCTCGCGATCGGACCAGCCCTGAGTTGGTGCTCGCCCAGTGCGGCACGACGCCGCGGCCCGAGGACTACTGGAGTTGGAAGGGCTGACGCGCCTGGGCCGCGGGGCGCTCGGGTCGTCGTGGTCCTGGGTCCGTCCCGTGCTCATCCGTCGGTGAAGGAGCCGTGGCGGCCAGCGCCGGCGGCGAAGCGGGCCGCGCCCGCCTGCGTCTCGCCGGCTTCCAGCGGGACCCGCCCGTGCCGGAACTCCAGCGCCAGCGCCTGGGCCTCGGGCAGCCCGTGCTGTTCGAGCACCGACCGGCGGTCGCTGCGTAGGCACAGTTGGGGGAAGGCGGCGATCTCGCGGGCCAGGTGTTCGGCTGCGGCCCGGGACTCCCCGACAGGGACGAGCCGGTTGGCGAGTCCCATCGCGTACGCCTCCGGCGCCGGCACCGGACGGCCCGTCAGGATCAGGTCCATGGCCCGGCTCTCCCCGATCAGCCGCGGCAGCCGGACCGTGCCGCCGTCGATCAGCGGCACGCCCCAGCGGCGGCAGTGCACGCCGAAGACGGCGTCCTCCTCGACGACCCGTAGGTCGCACCAGAGCGCGAGTTCCAGTCCCCCGGCCACGGCGTGCCCGGCGACCGCCGCGACGACCGGTTTCGTCAGGCTCATCCGGGTGGGGCCCATCGGTCCGTCGCCCGCCTCTTGGACCCGGTTGCCGCGGTCGGTGCCGATCGCGGTGAGGTCGGCACCGGAGCAGAAGGTGCCGCCTTCGCCCCACAGCACGGCGACGGCGGCGTCCGGGTCGGCGTCGAAGGCCCGGAAGGCGGCGGCGAGCGCGGCCGCGGTGGGGCCGTCGACCGCGTTGCGGACCGCGGGCCGGGCGAGGACGACGGTGTGCACGGGCCCGTCGCGCTCCACGCGCACCGCCGCGTCGCTCCCGCTCATCGCGCGCCCTCCCACAGCGGGTCGCGCAGGGCTCGGCGCAGCACCTTGCCGACCGGGGAGAGCGGGATGGCGTCGACGAAGTGGACGGCCTTGGGCACCTTGTAGCCGGCGAGCCGGGCTCGGACGTGGTCGCGCAGGGCCTCCTCCGCCGTCGTGGCGCCGGGCCTGAGGGTGACGAAAGCGGTGACGGCCTCCACCCAGGTGGGGTCGGGCGCGCCGACGACGGCGCACTGGGCGACGGCGGGGTGGGCGGCGAGCACGTCCTCCACCTCCCGCGGGTAGACGTTGTACCCGCCGGTGACGATCATGTCGCTGCTGCGGTCCACGAGGTGGAGGTAGCCGCGGTCGTCGAAGCGGCCGAGGTCGCGGGTGCGGATCCAGCCGTCGGGGGTGAGCGTCTGCGCGGTCAGCTCCGGCGCCTGGTGGTATCCGGCCATGGTGAAGGCGCTCTTGACCCGGACCTCGCCGATCTCGCCGGTGCCGACCGGGACGCCCTCGTCGTCGGTGAGCGCCACCCGTGCGTCGACCGCGGGGTGTCCGGCCGCTCCCAGCAGGTCCCCGCCCTCGACGTGGTCGGCCTTGTCCAGGGCGGTGATGCACAGCGGCGCCTCGGTCTGTCCGTAGTACTGCACGAACTTGGGTCCCCAGGCGTCGAGGGCGCGTTCGATCAGGGGGCGGGGCATGGGGCTGGCGCCGTAGATGACGGTGTGGAGCCGGCCGAGGTCGGCGCCTTCGGCCCGCCCGCCGGCGAAGACCATGCTCAGCATGGTGGGCACGAGGTTGACGGCGGTGATGCCTTGACGTGCGATGGCGGTCAGGTAGGAGTCGGGGTCGAAGCCGGGCAGCACCGCGGAGACGCCGCCGCGCAGCCAGATCGGCAGGACGAAGGTGCCGCTGGCGTGGATGAGGGAGGCGGCGTGCAGCATCACGTCGTCGCGGCCCGGTGAGAACGCGTTGGTGAGGACGTTCGCGACCATCGCGGCGTAGCTGCGCTGGGTGTGCCGGGCGGCCTTGAGGGTGCCGGTGGTGCCCGAGGTGTACAGGACGAGGACGACGTCGTCCGGTTCGGCGCGGACCCGGGGGTCGGCCGGGCTGGCTTCCCGCATGGCGGCCAGCAGGTCGAGGTCGTCGCCGGCGGCGGACGGGCCGATGCTCACCGGGGTGAGTCCGGGCAGCGCTGCCGCCACCTCATGGGCGTGTTCGGCAAGTTCTGGTGCGTACACCAGCACGTCGACCCGGGTCTCGCGGACCATGCGGGCGTGTTCGGCGGCGGCGAGGCGGGTGTTGAGCGGCACCCGGGCCGCGCCCGCCTTGAGGCAGGCGAAGTCGATGGGGACGGACCACAGTCCGTTGTCGAACAGGAGGCCCACTCTGCCGCCGCGGCCGGCGCCGAGCCCGGCGAGCACGTGGGCCATCCGGTTGGCCGCCTCGTCGACCTCCGCATAGCTGAGGGATCGATCACCGAAGGTCAGTGCGGTACGTCCGGCGAAGCGCGCAGCGCCCAGGCGGACCAGGTCTACGGCAAGCATGGCCGGACGATAGCCCCGCACCTTACAGTCCGTCCAGACTGTTTGTATGATCGATCGATGGTCGGTTGATGCCGTACCGTCGGCCCATGCCCGCCACTGCGCCCCGAACTGCACGCCGTACCCAGCGTCAACGCCGCGAGGAGACGCGTCAGCGCCTTCTCGACGCCACGGTCGAGTGTCTCGTCGAATACGGGTTCGCGGGCACCACGACGCAGCGGGTGCAGGAGCGTGCGGGGATCTCGCGCGGTGCGCTGCTGCACCACTACGCCTCGAAGGCCGATCTGCTGGCTGCGGCGACGCACCACGTGGCCGAGGCCCGGCTCGCCGCACTGCGGGCGCACCTGGAGCCCGCGGAGACGGACGACCGCGGGCGGGGCCTCGCCCTGCTGCGTGGCGCGATGTCCGGTCCGCACTTCCTGGCCGGCCTGGAGCTGTGGCTCGCGGCCCGCACCGACCCGCTGTTGAGGGGCGCGCTGCTGCCGGCGGAGCGCGAGGTGGGCGCGGCGCAGCGCGAGGTGCTGGCGCAGGTCTTCGGGCCGGACGTCACCGCGCGAGCGGACTTCCCGCTGCTGTGCGAGTCCTTGTTGGTGCTGCACCGAGGGCTGGCGCTGACCAGCGTGCTCAGGGACGAGCCGGGCTTCGACGAGGAGTTGCTGCGACTCTGGGTGGAGCGCTTCCTCGGGGCACCCGAGGCCGGCCCGTGAGCGGCGCAGACACACGCGAGACGGGGTCTGCTCGGGTCACGGGAAGAGCATGATGCCGAAGACGACCACCACGACGATGGCGAGGACCACGATCGCGATCTTCCACGCCGTGCTGTGCTGAAGCGGCAAGCCGGGCGGGCCGCTGCCGCGACCGCGCGGCCGGTCCTCCGGCAGTTCCGGGTTGGGCGGTCTGTCGTGCTTGTAGAACTCTTCGTCAGCCATGGTCATCACCTGCCGGAACCACACCTGCGAAATCGGTGCCGGCCCGAACGAGGTCGGGCCCCGAGGGAACTTCCTACCGAAAATCCTACTCTTGGGTCGCGCATCGGGCCCGGCCGCCGGGACCGCCGCGGAGCGGCCCCGGGCGTGCCCTCAAAGCCCCGTTCGCCGGGCGCGGCCCCGGGCGGTCACGGTGCGTTCCACAGGTGGTGCACGGCGTACGTGCGCCAGGGGCGCCAGTGCTCCCGGTCCGTCGCCCCGGCGCCGGCGCGGCGGACGCCGGCCGCCAGCGCCGCGTCGTCAGCCGGCAGTACGTCCGGGTCGCCGAGGGCGTGCATCCGGATGGAGCCGGCGTGCCAGGCGTCGAGGCCGGGCAGGGCGAGGAGCCGTCGCTCCGCTTCGTCCCGGTCCACGCCGGCGTCGAGGCCGAGGGTCCCGTCGGCGAGGGCTGCGGCCAGCGCCCGCAGCGCACCACGCCGCCCGTCGAACGCATCGCCCTCGCTGAACCCGTCGAACTCATCGACCTCGTCGAGGGACGCCCCGGCGAGGTCGTCCGCCGTCGGGAACAGGTGCGTCAGCCCTCCGCTGGGTACGGCCAGCGGCCGGCCGTGGGCCGCGACGAGCCGGGCACCCAGCGCCCGCCCGCGCGCCAGCGGGTCCTGCCCGCCGAGGACGACGCGCACGGCCGCCTCCTGCGGGTCGGCGGCGCCGGGTGCGCGCAGTCCGGGCCGGGCCGCGACCAGCGGGGCGAGCGCCGGGTCGGCGGCCAACCGTTCGGCGACGGCACACGGATCGGCGTCCAGGTCGAAGAGCTGCCGTACCCGCTGGGTGGCGGTGGTCAGGTCCCGCAGGTCGGTGAGGTGGAGACGGCACTCCAGCCACCCCGAGGCGGGCCCCGGCCGCTCGTTGACCTCCGCGATCGCCGGCCCTCCGGGCAGTCGCAGCGTCCGCCGGTACACCCGGCCGCCCGGTGCTCCGACGACCTCCTCGACGCCGGTGACGGCCCGGGCCGCGAGGTGGTCGAAGACCTGCCCTGCGGCGTACGGGCCGCGGTGCGCGAGCCGCAGCGACACCCCGGCCCGGCCGCCGCCCTCGGGGGCGAGCTGCCCGGCGCGCGAGGGGCGGCCTGGGCGCGCGGACCGCAGTTCGCTCGGGGTGGCCGCGTAGATGGCGCGCATGGTGTCGTTGAACTGGCGGATGCTCTTGAAGCCGGCCGCGAAGGCGATCTCCGCGGCCTGGAGCGTGGTGGTCTGGAGCAGCACGCGCGCGGTGTGCCCGCGCTGGGCGCGGGCGAGGGCGATGGGGCCGGCGCCGAGCTCCGCGGTGAGCTGGCGCTGCACCTGGCGGGCGCTGTAGCCGAGGCGGTCGGCGAGGCCCGCGACTCCTTCGCGGTCGACGACCCCGTCCCCGATCAGCCGCATCGCGCGGCCGACGAGGTCGGCGCGGACGTTCCACTCGGGGGATCCGGGGACGGCGTCGGGGCGACAGCGCCGGCAGGCCCGGTAGCCGGCGCCCTGAGCTGCGGCGGCCGTGCGGTAGAAGGTCACGTTCTGCCGCTTGGGGGTGACCGCGGGGCAGCTCGGGCGGCAGTAGATCCCGGTGGTGGAGACCGCGAAGAAGAACACCCCGTCGAAGCGGGCGTCCCTGCTAGTCACCGCCGTGTACCTGCTGTCCTCTACCGTCGTCATGCGGCCAGTATGAGCGGCTTCCGGCCGCTGGTGCTGGCGGAAATCGGACGGGACGTCGCGGTGGCCGGCAGAGGCGGCCCGGGGCGGCTTCCGGCCGTCGGAGCCGCCCCGTAGCCTGAGCCCCGCACCGCCCGGCCGACCTTCGCACACCCGTACGCACGCCACGAAGGCTCCACCGGGAAGGTCGAGGGTCGGGCCGCAGCCCGCTCGACCGCCAGGTCAAAGGGTTCAGCGCTTGGGCGTTTTCCGGCCAGACCCACTCAATGGATAACGCTTTCCCCTTGCGGGGCTCGCGACCGACGGCCGGCCCGAGCCTGCCCGTTCGACCCGTGGCCTTGACGCCTTCGACGGCTCGTCAGCGCCCGCACGAGTCCGTCAATCCCCTTGACCTACGTCCAAACCTCCCTGCATATGGGGCTGTTGTCTCGACAGATGGCCGAATGGCCTCAACTTCTTGTCGTAATCGCTTGGTTGAGTAAGATCGGCGCGCAAACGGGAGTGGAGCAGGGTCTCCACCCACCGCAACCACCCCCCACCCTCCCCAAGGGGACCCATGACGACCACTTTCAGACAATTGTGTCGCCGCACTCCATCTCGCGGGTGTGCCCCTGCGGGCACGGCGAGGAGCTGATGGCCCCCGACCAGTTCCGCCCCGTCTACCACCCGGCCGGCCACGACAACGAGTTGCGCGCCGCGCTCCAGGACTTACGGACCGGTCGCTGGTTGTCGATGCGGAACCTCCTGAACAACACCCCCGTCTGGGGGTTGTGGACCCAGCGGACCCAAGTCCTCGCCGCCGTCGCCGCCGGCTCCGACGCCGTACAGGCGTGGCGCGCCGAAGAGCCCGAGTCGCTCGCGGCCATCGTCATGCAGTGCCGGGTCGCGGTCGAGCGCGCCCTGCGGGCCCACCGGGAGAACCACCCCCGCACCCAGGAGCTGTGGCACGAGGCGTGGGAGGCGTGCCGGGTCGCGGCACAGCACGGACCGAACGACCCGGTGCCGTGGGTGTGCCTGCTCGCGCTGGCCCAACTCGACGAGAAGCAGCGCCTGGAGGAGCACCGGCAGGTGCCGCCGGGCCCCATGCTGTTCCCCGGGCCGTGGGGCCTGCTCGCCGAGGCGCACCGCCGCGACCCGTACAACCGCGAGGCGTACCACCGCATGCTCCAGTTCGTGTACGGGCGCAGGTCCGGCGGGCACCTGTCGGAGGCGGTCAACTTCGTCCAGTGGGCGGCCTCTTCGGCGCCTGCGGGCTCCGCGCTGCTGGTGCTGCCGCTGTTCGTCCGGGTCGAGCGGTACCGACGTGACCGGGGCCACGAGCGCGCCCTGGACCTGCACTGGGTCACGGAGGACGCCATCCGGGAGGCGATGCTCGCCCTGGAGGGCTGGTTCGCCCGCACCGACCCGGTCTCGTCGTCGCTGCTCGACCTGAACCACCTGGCCCACGCCCTGTGGGGCGCGGGGCGCTTCGTCGAAGCCGCCCGCGTCTTCGACGCGCTGGGGCCGTACTACACCGCTCCGCCCTGGCAGTACCGCTCCCAGAACCCCGGCGACCCGACCCTGGCGGAGGAGATCTTCCTCAGGGCGCGCAGCCGGTGCTTCACCGCCGCACGTGACGCGGGCTACTGACCCGCGCCACCGACCGTTCAGTGCGACCACCTTTCCCCCGGAGGTTCCACCGTGTCCATATCCCCACCCAGATGGTCGGCCGGCGCCGGCCAGAAGCCCGTGCTCGACGAGGAGGAACGGCTCAGGGAGCTCGGCTACCAGCCGGTGCTGGCGCGCCGGATGGGGGGCTTCGGCAACTTCGCCATCAGCTTCTCCGTCATCTCCATCCTCTCCGGGTGCATGACGCTGTACGGCTTCGGCATGAACACCGGCGGCCCTGCGGTCATGCTCTGGGGCTGGGCCGGCGTCGGCCTGTTCGTGCTCTGCGTCGGCATGGCGCTGGCCGAGGTCACCAGCGCGTACCCCACCTCCGGCGCGCTGTACTACATGGCCGACCGACTCGGCGGGCGCAAGTGGGGCTGGTACACCGGCTGGCTGAACCTGCTGGGGCTGCTGGGCGCCATCGCGGGCATCGACTACGGCGCGGCGCTCTTCCTCGGCGCCTTCCTCAACCTCCAGTTCGGCTTCGATCCGACGCCCGAGTCCACCTTCCTGATCTTCCTCGGGATCCTGCTGCTGCACGCCACGCTCAACCTCTTCGGGGTGAAGCTGGTGAGCGTGCTGAACTCGATCAGCGTGTGGTGGCACATCGGCGGTGTCGCCCTGATCGTCGGCGCCATCGTGATCATTCCGGACAGCCACCAGTCGCCGGAGTTCGTGTTCACCGAGTTCGTGAACAACACCGGGTGGGAGAACCCCTTCTACGTCGCGGCGATCGGCCTGCTGCTCGCCCAGTACACCTTCTCCGGGTACGACGCCTCCGCGCACCTGTCGGAGGAGACGTCGAACGCCTCGGTGACCGCGGCCCGCGGCATCGTCCGCGCGATCTGGGCCTCCTGGATCGCCGGCTTCGTGCTGCTGATGGCGCTCACCTTCGCCATCCAGGACTACGACGGGGCGCTGAACAGCGAGACGGGCGTGCCACCGGCACAGATCCTGCTGGACGCGCTGGGGTCGAACGGGGCCGCGGCGCTGCTGCTGGTGGTGATCGTGGCGCAGCTCTTCTGCGGCAACGCCGAGGTCGCCGCGGCCAGCCGCATGGTGTTCGCGTTCAGCCGGGACAACGCGCTGCCGGGCTCCACGCTGTGGCGGAAGGTGAGCCGCCGGACGCAGACGCCGGTGCCGGCCGTGTGGCTGGCGGTGGGCTTCGCGGCCGTGCTCGCCCTGCCGTCGCTGTGGTCGACGACGGCGTACGGCGCGGTGACCGCGATCAACGTCATCGGCATCACGCCGGCGTACATCATCCCGGTCTATCTGAAGCTGCGGGCGGGCGACCGGTTCGAGCCGGGGCCCTGGACGCTGGGCAAGTGGAGCAAGCCCATCGGATGGGTCGCCGTGGCGTGGGTGGTCTGCGTGACCGTGCTGTTCCTGCTGCCCCAGACCAACCCGGTGACCGTCGACACGATGAACTACGCATCGGTCGCGCTGGTCTCCGTGCTCACCCTGGCCACGATCTGGTGGTTCGTGGCGCGCCGCTCGTACAGCACGCCGCAGTCGTACGGTTCGGCCCGTGAGCAGGCCGAGATCTCCGACCAGATCGTCTGAGTCGTCGCACCGTCCCCCCGGGGCCCGGTTCCGCGCGTGGAACCGGGCCCTTTCGGCGTCTTCGCCCCCGTGGAGCAGCGTCCCGGGCGAGCCGTCAGGCCCGATTGTCAGTGGTGCGCGACAGACTTGACGGCCCAGCACCTTTTCGAGGGGGAAGGCCAGGACATGACCGATCTTGAACTCGCCGCGGCACAGGCGTACGTACGGCTGCTCAGCGCCACCCGGGCGGTGCTCGACGACGGGCAGCGACCCGTGCCGGCGCTGCCCTTGCTGACCGCGCCCATGGCCGAGGCGGACGAGGCGTTGGACGCCCTCGGCATGGCGGGCAACGAGGCCGCGTTCTTCTCGCTGGTGACCCGGCTCCAACCGGTGCCGTACGACGAGCGGTCGCTGTGACGGGCGCTGGCGTCGGGTCCCGTCGAAGGGCGTCGCGGTGCGCCCCCATGACCTCATCTGTCCGGAGGATCACGTTCCGTCGGGGCTCTCACCTGTTGCCGGGAACGACCGTAAATCGCCCTAGGCGACCCTGATGGAGCTGATTACCCTCCCGGGCGACCACAGAGGGGACCTCGCTGCGGCGGGGTCGGTGAGGGGGACGAATGAAGAGCGCACTGCGGCGCCACATCGCCGTGGCGGGGGCCCTGGCCCTGCTCCCGCTGATGACCGTGGCCGCGCACGCCGAGGACGACCGACCGCCGTCCGAGGACCGACCGCTGTCCGCTGACGCGCTCGCGGCGATGAGCCCGGAGCAGCAGGGGAAGGTGCTGGCGCCGCTGCGGGCGGCGGCGGACGCCGCGGCCCAGGTGGGTCAGGGCGCCGGGGCGGACGTCTACACGCAGGTCGAGTTGGCGCCCGACTACCGCTCCGTCCGGGTCTATCTGACCAACGTGAGCAAGGGGGGCCGGTTCCTGTCCGCGGTGCGCAAGAGCGCCCCCGCAGTGGACACCGGTCTCATCGAGATCCGCCGCGGCAAGAAGACGCGGACCGCGCTGATGGCCGAGATGACCGCGCTGACCAGCCGCAAGGACCTGCCGTTCGCCATCACCCTGGCGGGCGCCTCGGTCGACGGCGGGACGATCCGGCTCGCCGTGGACGACCCCGCTGCGGCCCGGCGCCACTTCGCCTCGCCGGCGGTGGCCGCGCAGCGCGAGTCAACGGCGGCCACCCCCGTCGCGGTGAGCGCCGGCACGCCATCCGCGGCGCTGAGCCGGGAGAACGACTACGCGCCGTTCTACGCGGGCGCAGCGCTCGGCCCCGGCTTCGGCGGCCGCTCCCAGTGCACCAGCGGCATCCCGGCGATCAGCACCTGGGACGGCCGGCAGTGGCTGGTGACCGCCGGCCACTGCTACAACGTCAACGACCACGTCAACACCCTCGGCGGCAACTACGTCGGCCAGGTCAAGTACAAGCGCCCCGAGATCGACTCGGCCTTCATCGAGACCCGGACCAACCGCTACACCTGGGACGGCGTCGACGCCCAGGGCTACACCCGCTACCTCAACGGGGTGCGCAACGTCGCCGTGAACGACTTCACCTGTCAGCTCGGCTACAACTCCAAGGTCGTGTGCAACATCCGCACCGTGTACGCGGGGAACGCGAACTGGCCCGTCAACGGAACGACGGTGTGGGGCAGTTACGGCGTGCCGCACGCCGGCGGCGTCGTCGGCCGCGGCGGCGACAGCGGCGGACCGGTCATCACCATCAACGACCCGAACTCCCGCCAGCTCAACGGCATCATCAGCTACGGCACCGGGTGCAACGCCGCCAAGGAGTGCAGCGGCGGGGTGGCCTGGGTCGACGTCTGGGCCATCTTCAACGGGTTCGCGATCAAGCTGAACCCGTCCTGACGCCGGCGCACGGGACGGGACGGGCGGTGCTGCACGTCCGCTCCGCCCGTCCCGTCCACCCATGAGTGCGGGGGGCTCAGACGTAGGGCTTCCGTTTGTCGTCGGAGCCCAGGTGCGTGGTGGCCCAGCGGTACGCGACGCGCAGCACCACGCCCCACGTCACCAGCCAGCAGAGGGCGAAGGCCCAGATGACCCCGGCGTTGCCGGTCGCGATCCCGGTGAATAGCAGGACCAGCGAGACCACGGCGGCCACGGCGAGGGCCCAGCGGCCCGGGAGCGCAGCGGCCTGCAGATGCCGCGCTCGACATGCGCCGCCCAGCAGCCGCAGCCGCCACCGCAGGCTCCGGTCCCCGGTCAGGTGCCGTTCCGTCTCCTCCAACAGCCGCTGCTCCCGAGCGTTCAGGTGGTGGGCCTTCACCGCCCTCACCTCCGTACCTCAGGATGCCGGTGCATCCGCTGCCCCCACTCCACGCTACGACGATCCGGGCGCCTCGGCCCGTCCACCGCACGGGCCCGGCCTCACTCCGGATGCAGGACGGCGGCGCCGGTGAAGCGGCCCGCCGCCAGGTCGGCGAGCGCCTGGTCGGCCCGGCCCATCGGGTAGCGCTGGACGTGCACCCGGGGCCGGTGCCGGGCCGCCTCCGCGAGGTAGGCGCGGCCGTCCTCCCGGGTGTTCGCGGTGACGCTGCGCAACGTCCGCTCCTGGAACAGGTGCCGCTGGTAGGAGAGCACGGGCACGTCGGTGAGGTGGATGCCGGCGACGGACAGGGTGCCGCCGCGGTCCAACGCGGCGAGCGCGACCGGGACCAGGTCGCCGACCGGGGCGAAGAGGATCGCCGCGTCGAGCGGTTCCGGCGGGGCGTCCCGGGGGCCGCGCGCGGAGGCGGCGCCGAGGTCGAGTGCGAGGTCCCGGGCGGCTCCGCCGCGGGTGAGGACGTGGACGGTGGCGCCCCGCGCGATGGCGAGTTGGGCCGTCAGATGGGCGGACGCCCCGAATCCGTAGATCCCGAGCCGCCCCCCGTCGGGCAACTCGGCGCGGTTGAGCGCCCGGTATCCGATGATGCCGGCGCACAGCCAGGGCGCGATCTCCTCGTCGGGCACGCCGTCGGGCAGGTGGTAGGCGTAGCGCGCGTCGGCAACGGTGTACCGCGCGTATCCGCCGTGCAGGTCCCAGCCGGTGTAGCGGGACCGGGGGCACAGGTTCTCCCGTCCGGTGCGACAGTACGGGCAGGTGCCGCAGGTGCCGGCGAGCCACGCCACGCCGACCCGGTCGCCCGGCGCGAAGCCGGCCGCGTCGTCACCGGCCGCGATCACCCGTCCCACGACCTCGTGCCCCGGGGTGCACTGTTCGACGTGCGGGGCGAGGTCGCCCTCCGCGAGGTGGAGGTCGGTCCGGCAGACCCCGCAGGCGCTGACTTCGATCAGCAGGTCGTGCGGGCCCGGGCCGGCGAGCGGGCGGCGCACGCGGCGCAGCGGGTGCTCGGCGGCCGGTGCGGGCCGCTCGACGACCCAGGCCACGGTGGAGTCGGGCAGGAGCGCGGCCATCGCTTCACCTCCGCCTTCCCCCCGGCGGTCCCCTTTCCCAGTCGATCACACGTGGCCGGCGCCGGCCACGTACGGGCCCGAGCTCGGGCCCGTAACGCCCCGTGCGCGTTCCCCCAGGGCACGGCTGCTGCGTCCAGAGGCACCAAGGGAAGCGCACAGGACTTCGCGGACACGAGCTAAGGCTCCCGCACTGTCGTGGCGATCACCCCGACCACCACCTTGCGGACCTCCGCGGGCTGCGGCGCGGCCCCGGTCCGGTCGGCGAAGAGGAGGTGTCCGGCGCCGATCAGGGTGGGAGCGAGGACGTCGACGTCGGCGGTGGGCTCGATCCGGCCGTGGTCGCGCTCGGCTTCGAGGTACCCGGCGAGCCCGGCGGCGGCCTCGGTGAGCAGCGGGACGCCCGTCGGCGCGTCCTCGCGCAGCCGGGCGCGCAGGCCGTCACGGGAGGTGACCAGGGCGACCAGGGCCACGGCGACGGGCCCGAAGACCTCGGTCAGCGCCGTCGTGAGGCGGTCGACGACCGTCCCGGTCCCGGCCGCCGCACGCAGGGCGGCGGACCGCTCCCGGACGCGGGCGGTCTGGTCCCGCACGAGTTCGGCGAGGAAGGCGTCGAAGTCGGCGAAGTGCCGGTGCAGCACGCCCTTGGCGCAGCCGGCCTCCTCGGTGACGGCCCGGCTGGTCAGTGCGTTCGGGCCGGCGCGCAGCAGCACGCGCTCGGCGGCGTCGAAGAGCTGTTGGCGCGGGTCGTGCAGCGCCACTCCGGTCGGCACCCGCGGCCTCCTTCCGTCCCGGCTCGATTCCGCCCTCGACGATTGACCAGTGGGCGAACGCCCACTCATAGTGGGCAGATGCCCACTATACCTTCGGGGCCCGAGCGCGCCGGGGCCGGCGAGCCTCATCGGCAGCACCCGGTGGCCCGCTCCTTCGGCGCGGACGCCACCCGCTACGACCGCGCCCGCCCCCGCTACCCCGACGCCCTGGTGCGCCGGATCCTCGATCTGGCGCACTCCCCCGGCCCTCCGCACGTCGTCGACGTCGGCTGCGGCACCGGCATCGTCGCCCGACAGCTCCTGGGCGCCGGCTGCCAGGTGCTCGGCGTCGAGCCCGACCCCCGCATGGCCGACCTGGCACGGCGGTCGAAGGTCGTGGTGGAGGAGGCGACGTTCGAGGACTGGGACCCGGCCGGGCTGACGTACGACGCGGTCGTCGCCGGCCAGGCGTGGCACTGGGTCGACCCGGTCGCGGGCGCCGTCAAGGCCGCGCGCACCCTGCGTCCTGGCGGTCTGCTGGCGCCGTTCTGGAACTCCTTCGAACTCCCGCCGGACCTGGCGGACGCGGTCACCGAAGCCTGCCGCACGCTGCCGGACGCCCCCTTCGGCGTACGGGCCCTCGGGCGGGGCACGGCCGACGGGTACGGGACCCTGGTCGGCAGTGCCGTGGCGGGGATCCGGGCGACGGGCGCCTTCACGGAGCCGGCGCAGTGGCGGCACGACTGGGAGCGGACGTACACCAAGGACGCCTGGCTCGACCAACTGCCCACCCAGGGCGCCTTCACCCGGCTCCCCGCGTCCGCGCTGGCCGCGGTGCTGGACGCGGTCGGCGCCGCGGTCGACGCGCGGGGCGGCAGCTTCACGATGCGCTACGCCACGGTGGCGGTGACGGCGCTGGCCCGGGACGGCGGCTGACGCCCCGGCCGCATCGGTCACCGGTCGCCGCACCGGTCGCGCCGTACGGATCGGCGCGGGGGTACGCCGTGCCCTCTGGGGGAAGTACTTCCGGTGGTCGGGCCCGTCCACCGGGCCCGCCGGTACCGCGGCGGCACCGTCCCACCGCCGTGTACCGATTCACCGCGAAGGAGCCGGTGCATGGACCGTCAAAGACCCTTAGTGCTCGATCCGACCGCTGCCGACCGGCGCGGCGAGGACGCCGCCCTGCGCGAGCGCGGCCCGCTGACCCGCGTCGACGTCCTCGGCGAAAAGGTGTGGGCGGTCAGCGACCGCACGTTGTTGAAGCAGTTGCTGATGGACGGCCGCATCTCCAAGGACGCCGTGCAGCACTGGCCGCGCTACCCCGACGAGACCCGGGACTGGCCCCTGAACCTCTGGGTCGGGGTGCGGAACATGTTCACCGCGTACGGCGCCGACCACCGGCGCCTGCGGCGGCTGATCTCCCCGGCCTTCGCGGGCCGCCGGATCGCCGCCCTCGCCCCTCGGATCGAGGCGATCGCCGGCGACCTCCTCGACGAACTCGCCGCCGAGCCTCCCGGGACGGTCGTGGACCTGCGCGAGCGCTTCGCCGCCCCGCTGCCGATCCGGGTGATCAGCCACCTCCTCGGACTGCCGGACGAACGGGCCAACGGCTTCCGCAGCATGGTCGACGGCGTCTTCGACAGCACCCTCACCGGAGCGGAGGCCGAGGCCAACACCCTGGCCTTCCGTAAGACGCTGACGGAGCTGATCGACGAGAAGCGGAGCAGCCCCGGCGACGACCTCACCACCCGCCTGATCGACGCCAGGGACACCGAGGGCGACGGCACCGGGCTGAGCGACGGCGAACTGGTGGACAGCCTCATGCTGATGGTCAGCGCCGGCTACGAGACCACGATCAATCTGATCGACCACGCGTTCGTCGCACTGCTCACCCACCCCGAGCAGCGGTCCGCGCTCCTCGCGGGCGCGGTGTCGTACGAGGACGTGGTGGAGGAGACCCTGCGTTGGCAGGCCCCCGTCCCCTTCCTGCCGATGCGGTTCGCCACGGTGGACATCGACCTGCCCGACGGCGTCACGATCCGGACGGGCGAGGCGATCCTCGCCGCCTACAGCGCGGCGAACACCCACCCGGACGCGTACGGGCCGGACGCGGACCGCTTCGACCCGGCCCGGGTCGACCGGTCCCATCTGACGTTCGGCCACGGGGTCCACGTCTGCCTCGGCGCGGCCCTGGCCCGGTTGGAGGGCGCCATCGCCCTGCGGACGGCCCTGGACCGCTTTCCGCGGTTGGCGCTCGCGGTCCCGGCGGCCGAACTCCGTCCGGTGCCGTCCTTCCTCTCCAACGGTCACCGCAGCGTGCCGGCCGTGCTGGCGCCAGGGGCGCCAGCATGACGAAGGGGCGCGGCGGGCCGTTCGGCCTGCCGCGCCCCCACCGGGACCCGCTCGATCAGACGACGGGCGCCGGGTACGTCGGGTACTCCACCCCGGAGACGTGCTGGACGACCCGGATGACCTGGCACGAGTAGCCGAACTCGTTGTCGTACCAGAGGTAGAGGATCGCGTCGTCGCCCTCGACCTTGGTGGCGCCGGCGTCCACGATCGAGGCGTGCCGGGAGCCGATGAAGTCGCTCGACACGGCGTCCGGCGCGCTGGTGTAGTCGATCTGCCGCTTCAGCGGGGAGGTCAGCGAGACGTTGCGGAGGTGGTCCAGCACCTCTTCGCGGGTGGTCTCGCGGCCCAGCCGCAGGCTGAGGATGGCGATGGACACGTCCGGGACGGGGACCCGGATGGAGCTGCCGGTGATCCGCGCGTTGAGGTCGGGCAGCGCCTTGGCGACGGCGGAGGCGGCACCGGTCTCGGTGATCACCATGTTCAGCGGCGCGGAGCGACCGCGGCGCTCGGACTTGTGGAAGTTGTCCAGCAGGTTCTGGTCGTTGGTGAACGAGTGGACGGTCTCCACGTGGCCGCGCAGCACGCCGAACTCGTCCGCCATCGCCTTCAGCGGCGGGACGATCGCGTTGGTGGTGCAGGAGGCGCAGGACAGGATCTGCTCGTCCGGCTTGATCGTGTCGTGGTTGACGCCGTGCACGATGTTCGGGACGTCGCCCTTGCCCGGGGCGGTCAGCACGACCTTGTCGATGCCGGGGCGCAGGTGCTTCGACAGCCCCGCGCGGTCGCGCCACTTGCCGGTGTTGTCGATCAGGATGGCGTTCTTGATGCCGTACGCCGTGTAGTCGACCTCGGTCGGGTCGCCGGCGTAGATCACCTTGATCTCGTTGCCGTTGGCGGTGATGGTGCTGGTCGCCTCGTCCACGGTGATGGTGCCCTGGAACTGGCCGTGGATGGAGTCGCGACGCAGCAGCGAAGCGCGCTTGACCAGGTCGTCGCCGGGCTCGCCGGAGCCGCGGCGCACCACGATGGCGCGCAGCCGCAGTCCGTTGCCGGAGCCCGCCTTCTCGATCAGGAGGCGGGCGACGAGGCGGCCGATGCGGCCGAAGCCGTAGAGCACGACGTCGCGCGGCTCGCGGCACTCGATCTTGTTCGCCCCGGTGGCGCCGGCGACGGCGTCCGCGGTGAACTCCTCGACCGACAGGCCGCGCCCGTCGGTGCGGTAGAGCGCGGCGAGCATGCCGAGGTCGATCTGGGACGGGCCGAGGTCCAGCCCGGTGAGGGCCTGGAGGAACGGCATCGTCTCGGTGACCGACAGCTCCTCGCCGGCGATCTGCCGGGCGAAGCGGTGGGCCTTGAGGATGCTGATCACCGACTTGTTCACCAGGGAGCGGCTGTGCAGCAGGACGGTGACGTCCCGCTCGCGCTGCAGCTTCCCGATGATCGGGATCATCGCCTCCGCGATCTCCTCGCGGTTCTTCCAGTTGGTGAACGAGTCCTCGTTGACAGTCACGGGCCTATCTTTCGAGCTAGGTGGCGCTCACATGCGGCGCTCACATGTTAACCACACGCTCCTTTGAGCATTCAAACACCCCCCGTCACCCGCGTCCGCGCGCGATCCCCGCACCCGCGCCGAGGAGTTATCTGCGTACGGTGTATCCAGTAACTGTGTACAGTGGGCAGCGCGCATCCAGCGGATTCCCGCGTTTCTCCCCAGAGCGCCAGAGGAGAGAGCTCAGCCATGCCCGCCGCAGGTCCCGAAGGCCCCTACGACCACGACACCGGCGCCCCGGTCCCCAGTGCACCGGACGCCGCCCCCCGCCTCGCCGACAGCCATGACCTCATCGAGGTCCGCGGAGCCCGGGAGAACAACCTCCGCAACGTCTCCGTCGACCTCCCCAAGCGCCGGCTCACCGTCTTCACCGGCGTCTCCGGCTCCGGCAAGTCGTCCCTCGTCTTCGGCACCATCGCCGCCGAGTCGCAGCGCCTGTTCAACGAGACGTACACCAGCTTCGTCCAGTCGTTCATGCCCTCGGTCGGCCGGCCCGACGTGGACGCGCTGCGCAACCTCAGCGCCGCGATCGTGGTCGACCAGGAGCGCATGGGCGCCAACTCCCGCTCCACGGTGGGCACCGCCACCGACGCGTACACCATGCTGCGGATCGTCTTCAGCCGCCTCGGCGAGCCGTACGTGGGCCCCTCGCACCACTTCGGCTTCAACAACGCCGAGGGCATGTGCCCGCGGTGCGAGGGCATCGGTCGAATATCCGACGTCGACCTCGACCAGGTCGTCGACCGGTCCAAGTCGCTGCGCGAGGGCGCGATCACCGTCCCCGGCTTCGCGGTGGACTCCTGGCAGTGGCAGGTGATGGCCGAATCGGGCTTCTACGACCCGGACAAGAAGGTCGCCGACTTCACCGAGGCGGAACTCGCCGACCTGCTGCACAAGCCGACGACCAAGATCAAGGTGGGCTCCAGCAACCTCACGTACGAGGGGCTCGTACCGCGCATCCACCGCAGCTTCCTGGCCAAGGACCGCGAGGCGATGCAGGCCCACATCCGCGCCTTCGTGGACCGGGCCGTCGTCTTCGGCGAGTGCCCGGAGTGCGCCGGCGCCCGCCTCAACCGCACCGCGCTGGACTGTCGCATCGGCGGGTTGAACATCGCCGAGTGCGCCGCCCTCCAGATCAACGACCTGGCCGCCTTCGTGCACAAGCTGGACGCGCCCGCCGTGGCACCGCTCCTGGCCAACCTGGGCCAACTGCTGGACTCCCTGGTGGAGATCGGCCTCGGCTACCTCAGCCTGGACCGCACCTCCTCCACCCTCTCCGGCGGCGAGTCCCAGCGGGTCAAGATGGTCCGGCACCTCGGCTCACCGCTCGCGGACGTCACGTACGTCTTCGACGAGCCGACCACCGGACTGCACCCGCACGACATCCAGCGGATGAACGGGCTGCTGCTGCGGCTGCGCGACAAGGGCAACACGGTCCTGGTGGTCGAGCACAAGCCCGACGTCATCTCGATCGCCGACCACGTGGTGGACCTCGGGCCCGGCGCCGGCACCGAGGGAGGCGTGATCGGCTACGCGGGCGACGTCGCCGGACTGCGCTCCTCCCCCACCCTCACCGGCCGCCACCTCGGCCACCGGGCCGCCCTGCGGGACGCGGTGCGCCGCCCCACCGGGCACGTGTCGATCGAGAACGCCACGCTGCACAACCTGAAGAACGTCTCGGTGGACGTGCCCCTCGGCGTGCTGACCGTGGTCACCGGCGTCGCCGGCTCCGGAAAGAGCTCCCTCGTCCACGGGTACCTCTCCGGCCGCGAGGGGGTGGTGGTGGCCGACCAGTCCCCCATCCGCGGTTCGCGCCGCTCCAACCCGGCGACGTACACCGGCCTGCTCAACTCGGTGCGCACCGCCTTCGCCAAGGCCAACGGAGTCAAGGCGGCCCTGTTCAGCGCCAACTCCGAGGGCGCCTGTCCCGCCTGCAACGGCGCCGGGCTCATCTACACCGACCTGGCGATGATGGCCGGCGTGAGCACGGTCTGCGAGAAGTGCGAGGGCAAGCGCTACACCCCGGAGGTCCTCACCTACCGGCTGCGCGGCAAGAACGTCAGCGAGGTCCTGGACATGCCGGTGAAGGAGGCGTACGAGTTCTTCCCCTCGGGCCAGGCGCACGCCGTCCTCGGCCGGCTCGCCGACGTGGGCCTCGGCTACCTGCGGCTCGGCCAGCCCCTGAACACCCTCTCCGGCGGTGAGCGCCAGCGGCTGAAGCTCGCCATCCACATGGCGGAGAAGGCGTCGACGTACGTCCTCGACGAGCCGACCACCGGACTGCACCTGGCCGACGTCGACAAGTTGCTGGCGCTGCTCGACCGACTGGTGGACGGCGGCAACTCGGTCATCGTGATCGAACACCACCTCGCGGTGATGGCCCACGCCGACTGGATCGTCGACATCGGACCGGGCGGCGGCCACGACGGCGGCGAGGTCGTCTTCACCGGCACCCCGCGTCAACTCGTCAGCGACGGCGACACCCTGACCGCGCGTCATCTTCGGGCGTACGTCAACGGCGGCTAGGGCGCTGCTGATGGATCAGGCTGGATCAGGTGGGGGTCCCCCCACGCCCTTCGGGCGTAGGGGGAGGGGTCTGGTGCCGTGGATCTCCCCCTGTGCCCTGCGGGCACGGGGGGGGACCCCAGCGGAGGAGGGAGTCAATGCGGTGGGGGTACCTCCCGTGCCCTCAGGGCACAGGGTGGGGGCACCTCCCGTGCCCGAACGGCTACGGGGGAGAGGCATGGTGCCAGGCCACACGAGCCCAGCAAGATCCATCAGCAGCGCCCTCACCCCGACTTGACGGTGGTCGTCCGGGGGCGGGAGCGCGGCGCCGCCCCGCCCCCGGGCGCAGGGGCGACCGGGCCGGCGTGTTCCACCTCACCATCCGCATGCCGGACGCGCCCTGCCGCCATCCGCCGACGGCCCGCTAGGGTGACCGGTGCAGCTGGTTCGCCCCCGTCCGCCAGGCGGGAAGCGTCGCAAGAGGGAACCCGGTGGGAATCCGGGACTGCCCCGCAGCGGTGAGCGGGAACGACCGCCGTCATACGCACTGGGTCCGCGAGGACCTGGGAAGCGACGGCCAGTAGGTGTCCGCCGGGAGACCGGCAGGCGTGCCCGCGAGTCCGAAGACCTGCCCGTTGCCCGCACGCGGACGATCCGCGCGCGGAACTCCCGGTGACCTCGTGGGCGGGTCGGCGTGCACTGCGAACGGACGACCGCGCAACCGGCGCGCACCCCCTTCGCACCGTCACCCCTTCGCGCCCCGTCCCGTCACCGGGACCTCAGGGATCCATCTCGCGAAGGAGATCTCCGTGACCACGAAGTCCGCAGCCGCGGCAGCACGGGCCACCGTGTACGGCTACCCCCGTCAGGGCCGGGGCCGGGAGTTGAAGAAGGCCGTCGAGGGCTACTGGAAGGGGCGCGTCAGCGCCGCAGCCCTGCACGCCACCGCCGCGGAGTTGCGCCGCTCCAACTGGCAGGAGTTGGCGGCGGCCGGCGTCGACGAGGTCCCGACCGGTGACTTCTCGTACTACGACCACGTGCTGGACGCCTCCGTCATGGTGGGCGCCGTCCCCGAGCGCCACCGGGCGGCCGTCGCCGCGGACGCCCTCGACGGGTACTTCGCGATGGCCCGCGGCACGCAGGACGTGGCGCCGCTGGAAATGACCAAGTGGTTCGACACCAACTACCACTACCTGGTGCCGGAGTTGGGCCCGGACTCGGTGTTCACCGCCGACTCGACCAAGCAGGTCGCCGAGGTGACCGAGGCCCTGGCGCTCGGGCTGACCCCGCGCCCCGTCCTCGTCGGACCCGTCACCTATCTGCTGCTGGCCAAGCCCGCCCCCGGGGTGGCCGCGGACTTCGACCCGCTCACCCTCCTGGACCGGCTCCTGCCGGTGTACGCCGAGGTCCTCGCCGATCTCCGCGCGGCCGGCGCCGCCTGGGTGCAACTCGACGAACCCGCGCTCGTCCAGGACCGCACCTCGGCCGAGCTGAACGCGGCCGACCGCGCCTACCGGGTCCTCGGCACCCTGGCGGACCGTCCGAAGCTGCTGGTCGCCTCCTACTTCGGCCGGCTCGGCGCCGCGTTGCCCACCCTCGCCGCAGCCCCGGTCGACGGGCTCGCCCTGGACTTCACCGAGTCCGCCGCCGCCAACCTCGACGCGCTGGCCGCCGTCGGGGGCCTGACCGGCAAGCGCCTGGTCGCCGGCGTCGTCAACGGACGCAACATCTGGGCGAACGACCTGGAGAAGTCCCTCGCCACCCTGGGCACCCTCCTCGGCCTCGCCGACCACGTCGACGTCGCCGCCTCCTGCTCCCTGCTGCACGTCCCCCTGGACGCGGCCCTGGAGCGGGACGTCGACCCGCAGATCCTGCGCTGGCTCTCCTTCGCCCGGCAGAAGGTCGCCGAGGTCGTCGCCCTCGCCAAGGGGCTGGCCCTCGGCACCGACGCCATCACCGCGGAACTCACCGCCAACCGGGCGGCGCTCGCCTCCCGCGCCACCTCGCCCATCACCCGGGACCCGGCCGTGCGCGCCCGTGCCGAAGCCGTCACCGACGCCGACGCCCGGCGCTCCCGGCCCTACCGCGAGCGGACGGTGGCGCAGCGCGAACGCCTCGGGCTGCCGCTGCTGCCTACCACCACCATCGGCTCGTTCCCGCAGACCGACGAACTGCGGGTGGCCCGGGCGGACCTGCGGGCCGGCCGGATCGACACCGCCGGTTACGAGGAACGGATCCGGGCCGAGATCGCCGAGGTGCTCTCCTTCCAGGAGAAGACCGGCCTGGACGTCCTGGTGCACGGCGAGCCCGAGCGCAACGACATGGTCCAGTACTTCGCCGAGCAGCTCACCGGCTACCTGGCCACCCAGCACGGCTGGGTGCAGTCGTACGGCACCCGCTACGTCCGACCGCCGATCCTCGCCGGCGACATCTCCCGCCCCGAGCCGATGACGGTGCGCTGGACGACGTACGCCCAGTCGCTGACCGACCGTCCCGTCAAGGGCATGCTCACCGGCCCGGTGACCATGCTCGCCTGGTCCTTCGTCCGTGACGACCAGCCCCTCGGCGACACCGCCCGGCAAGTCGCCCTCGCCCTGCGCGACGAGGTCGACGACCTGGAGGCGGCCGGCACTTCGGTGATCCAGGTCGACGAGCCGGCGCTGCGCGAGACCCTGCCGCTGCGCGCCGCGGACCGGCCCGCGTACCTCGCCTGGGCCACCGAGGCGTTCCGGCTCACCACCGGCGGCGTCGCGCCGGGCACCCAGATCCACACCCACATGTGCTACGCCGAGTTCGGCGACATCGTCCAAGCCATCGACGACCTCGATGCCGACGTCATCAGCCTGGAGGCCACCCGCTCCCACATGCAGGTGGCCGGCGAACTCGCCTCCCACGGCTATCCGCGGGAGGCCGGGCCCGGCGTGTGGGACATCCACTCGCCGCGGGTGCCGAGCGTCGAGGAGGCCGCCGCGCTGCTGCGCACCGGGCTGGAGGGCATCCCCGCCGAACGGCTGTGGGTCAACCCCGACTGCGGTCTGAAGACCCGGGGTTGGGCCGAGACCCGGGCCTCCCTGGAACACCTCGTCGCCGCCGCGCGCACCGTCCGCGCGGAGCTGCGCCCGTCGTGACCGCGGGGTCCCGCCGCGGCAGGGGCGCGCGTGCGCTCACGCCGCGGCGGGCCCGTCGAGCCTCGCCGGCGTCGGCCCGTCGGGGCGCACGGTGATGCCGTACAGGGCCCCCTTGGGGACGGCCTCGAAGCGCGGAACGGGCAGCGGCAGCAGGTGCTCCAGGAGGGCGGTGGACTCCCGCAGCGCGAACTGGAGCCCCAGGCAGGCCCGTGGCCCGAGCCCGAAGGGGAAGTAGCCGCCCTGCTGGTCGGGGCGGCGCCCGGGGGTGGTGAAGCGCTCCGGATCGAACGTGCCGGGCGCTTCCCACACTTCGGGGTCCCGGTGCGTCAGGTACGGACAGACCAGGACGTCGGTGCCGGCCTCGATCGCGTGGCCGGCGAGGACGTCGTCCTGCGCCGTCCAGCGCGGCAGGATCCACGCCGACGGGTAGAACCGGAGCGTTTCGTGGACGAGCGCCTGCACGGCCTGCCGTCGCTCGGGCGTGCCTTCGCCGCCCGCGGCCAACGCCCGCCCCCGGGCCTGCGGGTGCTCGTCCAGCAGCAGGTGCAGCCAGGTCAGGGTGGTGGCCGTGGTCTCGTGGCCGGCGAGGAGCAGGGTGACCAACTCGTCGCGGATCAGCCGGTCCGTGTACTCGGGGCGGGTTTCGGACGCCTCGATCAGGACGTGCAGGAGGCCGGGGCCGTCGGGCCCCGCATCGCCGTCGCGGGCAGCGGCGATCGCCCGGCTCGCCAGGGCGTCGATCCTGGCCAGCTCCGCGGCGACGACCTCCTGTGCGGAGACGTCGTCGGCCGGCAGGCTCGGCAGCGCGTCCAGCACGGCGGGCATCTCGCCCAGGGTCCGTGCCGTTTCCGCGTCGACGGGGTGTCCGGTCAGGGACCGCCAGATGGTGTCCAGGGCGAACCGGCGCATCTCCTCGCCGACGTCGAAGACCTCTCCGCTGCGGGCGTGGTCGGCCCAGCGCGCGGCGGTGATCCGGGCGGACTCGGCGATCCGCTCCTCGTAGCGGCGCATGCCGCGGCCGGTGAACTGGGATTGGAGCAGGCGTCGTTGGCGCTGCCACGCCTCGCCCGTCGCCGACAGCACGCCGTCCCCGATCAGCATCCGGGCGCGGTGCGAGCGCTTGACGTAGCGGTCGGGGTGGAGCGCGAGCACGTGCTGCACCGCCGCGGGCGCGGTCACCACGACGGTGGGGCGCGGGCCGAGCCGGACCGCGGCCACTCCGCCGTGCCGGCGCTGCGCCTCGGCGAGGAGGTCGACGAGGTCGCCGCCCCGCTCGCGCCACTGCGCGACGGCTTCGGGGGCGAGTTCGGGGACCGGCCGGCCCGCCGGGCTCGGATCGGGCTGCGGACTGCCGGGCGGGACACGGGTGGCCACGGGAAGTGCTCCTGTTCGGCGGCTGGTGCTTCGGGGGCGGACCGGGCGCGGTCCGCCCGCACTGTAGGGGACGGAGTCGTCCGCCCGACAGTCCGCCCGGCCGGGCCGGCGGGTTCGCACCGAACCCGGCCGATCCGGCCGCCCGGCGCACTCCGCCGTAACCCGTTCGGGGGATTCTCCGGGCAACTGCGGCCCCGCTATACATAATGCCCTCTCGACAGTGCGGAGGGCCTGGCATGAGTGCTCCGGCTCCGGTGGCGAGCGTTCGGCTCGTACGGCCGCAGGACATGTTGGTCATCGACTTCGACTTCTACAACTTGCGGCCGGACCCCGCCGCCGACCCCCCGCAGTTGCGGCGGGTCGACCCGGCGCAGCGGGCCTACGTCGTCGCCCGCTTCGAGTCGCAGCACGTCACGGAGCAGACGGTGTACGAGGGCGAGCCGAACCGGCCCGCTCCGGGGTCGGCGGCCGCCCGCGCGGTGGGGCCGAGCCGGATCGCCTTCGTCGTGCCGGAGACGGTGAAGACCGTCCCGTACAGCGAGTCCGGGCTGTTGCGGTGGTGGCAGTGGGTGATGCGGGTGGTGCCGGCCGCAGGTCGGCCCGGTGGGCTGGAGACCGATCTGCTGGTCGTGGACTGGTTGCATCTGACGCCGGAGCAGTTCGCGACCTGGGACCACGCCGAGACGCCGGTCGAGCACGACGGCCGCACGGAGTTGTGGCACACCCGGCTCGCGCTGCGCGGCCCCACCGGGCGGCCGGCGCCGCAGTCGCAGCCCACCGTCCGCGTGGTCGCCGCCGACGAGCCTGCCGACGCGCAGGAGGCGAAGCTCTTCGGCGCACTGAACCCGGAGGGCTTCGACTTCCGTCAGTTGATCGCCCTGACCAATCCGCCGGAGCCCGTGGCGGCGCCGGTGGACGTCGGGCTGCTGGCGCTGAGCGCGGCCGGCGCCACGCTCGACCTGGACGGGCGCTGGGAGCCCAGCACGTCGTCCGGGCTCAACCTCAAGCACTGGGAGCACCACGCCTGGCTCGGCCGGGACAACAAGGTCGTGCTGGAGCAGTACGGATTCCTGGTGCCCTACGGCCACCGGGCGTTGCTGTTCACCGAGACGAAGCGGACGTTCGACGAGACGACCGGGGTCGCCTACCTCGAACAGCGGCGGTTCGTCAGGATCACCGAGCCGGTGAAGACCTACCCCGGCGCGTACGGACTGCCCTACGAGGGCCGGTCCTTCCCCTTCACCGAGATCGCCGTCGAGAACCCGGTCCCGCCCGACCTGCCGCAGGATCCGGAGCCGCTGCTGTCCGGCCGGCCGGAGGCGGGCATCTGGATCCAGTCCATCGCGACCGGCACGGACGTCGCGTTCGTGCTGCGGGGCACCGCCGCGACCGGCCGGGAGATCCGCTTCACCGCGTCCTTGGCCTTCGTGCCGCACGACGTGGCGATCCAGTCGCCCGAGCCGGGGACCGTGCTGCGGGAGGTGGTCGACGCGTACGGCGGGTACGACCGGCTCGTCGGCCCCGTACCGGACCCCCGACGGGCCCTGGACCTGGGCGGGCAGGAACTCCCGTACGCCGCCGAGGCCGTGCCGGGCACCGCCAGCCACCCCACCCAGCGGCTGTTCTGGGGACTCCGAGCGCCGCTTGAACGGCTCGCACCGCGGGCCGACAGCCCGCTGTTCTTCCCCGGCATGCTGGGCGCCGAGGCGCGGCTGACCGCCATGGACGCCTTCTACGGGCCGGGCGACCCGGTCCTCCTCGGCTACGACGAGAAGTACCTGCTGACCGGGTTCGGGGGCAATCCCGGCGAGGTGTACGTACGGGTCCGCGACTCGCTGGCGGCGCTGGCCTCGGGCGAGGACCGGCCGGTGGAGCGGGTCGTCCTCAACAGCGTCACCGTCGGCGGCATCGCCATGCCCAACATCGAGGTCGGCGGCCTGTCCCGGGTGCTGGGCGCAGCTGGCGGCAACAAGGAGTCGGTCGACCGGCTCCAGGAAGAGGGGACGATCGTCCCCAAGGAGTACTTCGACCTCAAGAGCCAGCTCAACCGGGCCGTGCTCTTCGGCGCCACCTTCCTCGCCAACGTGCTGCCGGACAACGAAACGGGCCCCGAAGAATCCCTGCGGATCAAGAAGGAGACCGACTATCCGGTGAACCCCAAGACGGGGATCCCGGACGTCAGCAAGCTGCCGAACGGCCACACGATGACGATCGACTTCGCAACGCCGCTGGTGGACTTCGGGCCGTTCCGCGCGGTCGTCGACAACAACCGGGCCAAGCTCACCCTGAAGGTCCTCAACGAGGTCAGCTACGTCGAGGGCACCAACACCAACAAGGTCACCGGCAAGATCACGCAATTCGAACTGAGGCTGGTGGACCCGGCGTTCCAGTTCGTCGGGGTGGTCTTCAAGGACTTCGAGTTCAGCTTCGACCACGACGGCGGGCCCTCCTTCAAACCGGGGGTCAGCGCGGTCAGGTTCTACGGGCCGCTGGCCTTCGTCAGCGCCCTGGAGGACTACATCTCCAACGCCTTCGACGGGGTGAGCGTCTTCGGCCTCGAACTGAAGACGTACCAGGAGATCACGGTCGAGAACGTCCGCGTCGGCGTCACCTTCGGGCTGCCCGACATCAAGATGGGCCCGGTGCTGCGGGTCACCAACTGCTTTGTGACCGCCGGGGTCATCGTCCCCTTCCAGCGCAAGCCGGTCCGGGCGACCTTCGGGTTCGCGAAGGAGGACGAGAAGTTCAACGTCACGGTGTACGGCTTCGGCGGCGGCGGGTTCTTCGCCGTCGAGGTCAGCGAGCGCCGCGTGGAGAAGATCGAAGGCGCGATCGAGGCCACGTACACCCTGGCCTTCGACTTCGCCCAGATCGCCTCCGGCCTGGCGCGGATCGCGATCGGGATCTACTTCAAGCTGGAGCGCGCCGACCCGGACGACAAGGAAGCCAAGGACGAGGTGGTGCTGCGGGGCTACGTCCGAGCAACCGGGCGGGTGAGCGTCCTCGGGCTGATCAGCGTCACGGCCGAGTTCTACGCGGACCTCCAGTACCGCAAGCTCGGCAACCAGTCCGCGGTGACCGCGCACGCCCGGCTCACGATCTCCATCGACATCCTCTTCTTCCACGAGAGCGTCGCCCTGGAGTTCTTCTACAACCTGGACGGCAGCATCGACGACGAGTCGGTGCGCGGGCTGCGGGGCGCCCGCCGCCCGACGGCGCTAGCCGCCGACGAACAGCCCACGGGCTTCGCCGACCTGATGTCCCGGGCGGACTGGGAGCAGTACTGCGCCTCGTTCGCCCCCTGATACCCCTAGGCCCTCTCTTCCGTCGAGGAGACACCCCCATGGCAGCCTCACGCATCGTCTGGACCCCGGTCCCGGCCGGGCGCGCGGACGGCCGGCTCAAGCTGTCCGTCCTCGTCTCGCCTCGGCTCGCGGGCTCAGCGACCACGCTCGCCGGCTACCCCGAGTGGCTCGCCTGGCCGTCCCAACGCCCCCAGTACCGGCTGTTCTTCGGATCGGGTCCGGCCGTGGCGGCGGCGGCCGTCGGCCCCGCGCCCCGGCTCGACCTGTGGCAGCAGCTCTTCCCCGCGGCCACTCCCGTCGTCCCCAAGCCGGCAGCCCTGCTGGCGGCCTCGGTGCCGCCGATCCGCTCCTGGCCGTCGACGAGCGCCCGCGACCTCGCCCGTACCGAACACACCGCCGCCACCACGTTCCACGCGACCGCGCCGCTCAGCGTCAACGCGATGGCGTCCCGCGGGCCCGGCCTCGTACCGGGTCCGCGGAACGGACAGCCGGCGCCCGAGCTCGTCACGGACATCCCCATCGCCCCGCAGCGGCTGCCCCGCGCCCGGGCGTTGATCGCCGACGCGCTGGCCAGGGACGGCTACTTCCTGGGCGGGCCCCTGGAGGACCCCGACTCCCCGTTCGAGCCGTTCAGCGCCGCCCAGGTGGACTTCCTGCTCGCCCAGCAGTTCCACGACCGCAAGCCGACGGACAACCCTTCGTCCGGGGGCCCCTCGCTCGCCGCGCACGTCACCACCCTCGTCGACGGCGACAGCGTGGACTTCCACGCCGCGCTCGGTGCCCTCGCGCAGTACCCGGCGCTCCAACGGGCCCTCGGCCTGGTCGTGGACCTCACGGTGGCCGCCGACGCCCCCGGGGTGCCGGCCGCCGGCGACCCGGTGGCCGTCTCGCTCCAGGTCGAGTGGGGGCCGCTCGCCCCGGGCGGGCCCTACGAGCCCGTACTGCCCGCCGTGAACGCCACCCTCACCGCATCCGCCTTCGCGGCCAAACCCGCCGGGACCCTCGTCCAGGGCGGGCTGGTCCGGCTGGACTCCGACCGCTACGAGGTCGTGGAGGTGGACGCGGACGCGACGGCGGACGCGCTCGCCGGCTTCGGTCAGAAGCTGCTCGACCTCAGCGACGGCTTCTCCGGCGCACCCGCGGTGCCGCCGGACGCAGCGCTCCCGATCGCCGTCGACCCCGGCTCGGAGCCCGCGCCGCTGCCCAGCCACCGCGGCGACGGCCTCGGCGTCGTCCTCCACGGGCGGGCCAAGGACCTGCGCGCAAGGCTCACCCAGGCGACGGCCAGGACCGCGGCGCCCGCGGCGCTGCTCGCCGAGGATCCGCTCAGCGCCGAAGAGTTGGAGTACGGCGTACGCGTCGACGTCTGGGACGACGCGTCCGGGCGCTGGCACTCGGTGTGCCGCCGCGCCGGCAGCTACGACTGCGGCGAGCTGCGGTTCGAGGCCCAGGACGAAGGCACCGTGCACCTGGCGCACAGCACGGCCCCGGAGGGCGATCCCACGATCTACCTGCACGAGTCCGTCTTCGCCTGGGACGGCTACAGCCTCGCCGCGAGCCGCCCGGGCTCGATCACCCGCACCGTGGACGGGCAGCCGGTGACCACCGGGCCGGACAGCGACCCCACCGGTCCGGTGGCGCTGCGCACCTCGTTCCGCGCCCTCGCCCTGCCCAAGCTGCGCTACGGACGGGGCTACCGCTTCCGGGCCAGGGTCGTCGACGTCGCCGGCAACGGCCTGGGGCCGGACGACCCCGCACCGGACGACTTCGGCGCCGCCACCCCGCTCGTCCGTCATCTGCGCTTCGAGCCCGTCGGCTCGCCCGTCCTGCTGCCCACGGCGCCCCGCACCCCGGCCGAGTCCATCGCACTGCTGGTGGTCCGCGGCAACTACGACGCACCGGCCACCGGGGCGTGCGAGCGGCACGTGGTGCCGCGGCGCACCAGTGTGCAGACCGCCGAGCGGCACGGCAGGTTCGACGTGGACCCCAGCCCGGTGAACCCCGGCGGCATGGACCGCTTCGCGTACTCCGACATCGCCCGGCGCGACCAGGCGGACTTCACCGGCGGCACCGAGGACCCCGGGGGCTGGGCGGACACGCCGTACTTCGAAGCGCTGCAACTGGACGTGCCGTACCTGCCGGAGGTCCTGGCGCGCGGCGCCGCGTTCCGGGGGCTGCCCGGTCTCGCACCGGGCGAGGTCTTCACCGTCCCCTTCGACGACCGGCTGTCGTGGCCCCGGCGCTCACCGTTCCGGCTGCGGTTGGAGAACGGCACCGGGGCACCCGAGTACGACGAGGTGCGGCGGGTGCTGACGGTGCAGCTCCCGCCCGGCCGCAGCGTGGACGTGGCCTGTTCGTCCCGGATCGACGAGGACGACCTCGGCGTGCTCGGCATCTGGCAGTGGTTCCTCGACAGCGGGCTCGCTCCGCCGCCGGGCACCACGATCGAGGACCTGCGCCGGCTCGCCACGCTCGGGCAGTTGTGGCAGCTCACGCCGGGCCGCCCGGTCAAGCTCACGCACGCGATCCAGCAGCCGCTGACCCCGGCGGTCTTCCGCAAGCCGGTCGCGGCGCGGGCGCCCGGCGACACCACCGCCCGGATCGTCGACGTGCTCGCGCTCGACCGGGCGAGCACCGCGAAGGTCGACGTGCGGGCCGAGTGGACGGAGCCGGCCGACGCGCCGGCCGACCCGGCGCCCGTGGTCCGTCCCGGCACGGCCCACGTCACGACCCTGGCCACCGCCCCGGACGACCCCGACGGCGACCTGCTGCGCCTGGACGCCCGGCAGGAGTTCCACGACACCAAGCACCGCACGGTCACCTACACGGCGGTGGCGTCGTCCCGCTACACGGAGTTCTTCACCCAGACGCTGCGGATCGTGCTGACCGGCACTCAGCCCGTCCAGGTCGCGCCCCGCGGCATCGCGTCCGGCACGCTGACCGTTCTCGACCCGGCCGCGGGGCGGGTCTTCGGCGAGGACGTCGACTACGTCGCGGACCTCGCGGCCGGCACGGTCCGTCGCTCGGGCGCCGGCTCGGCGATCCCCGACGGGGCCACCGTCGAGGTCGGCTTCGTCGACGGGCCGGTGACCCGGGTGAACCTGGAGGCGCAGCCGGCGATCGTGGTGAACGTGCGGTCCTCGGCGCGACCGGCCGCGCCGGACGTGGCGTACCTCGTGCCCACCTTCGGCTGGGAGCGGGCCAGCGCCGGAACGACGGTCACCAACACCCGGCGCGGCAACGGCATCCGGGTCTATCTGCGCCGCCCCTGGTACTCCTCCGGCGAGGACGAACTCCTCGGCGTCGTCCTCGCCGAGGACGGTGCGCCGCCGCCGGCCCTGCGCCCCCTGGTCACGCTCCGCGGCCAGGACCCGGTCTTCGCATCGGCGCCGACCGCGGCCGCGCCGGGGACGGCCGAGTTCCCGCTCGCCGTGCGGGTCGCGACCGGGCTGGTGCTCGCCGAGTCCGAGAGCGCGCCGGACCTGCCGCGGGTCGCGGTGGCGGCGCACCGGGTGGGGTACGACGAGCGACGGCAACTGTGGTACTGCGACGTGACGATGCCGCCGGAGCGCGCGTACCGCCCGTTCCTGCGCTTCGCCTTCGCCCGCTACCAGCGGAACTCGCTGGCCGGGCTGGAGCTGTCCCCCGTCGTGCTCGCCCAGTTCGCCCAGCTCAACCCGGACCGCACGCTGTCGGTGGCGCTCGGGTCGGACGATCCGACGCGGGCGACGGTGAGCGTGTCCGGTCCGACGTACGCCGGCGATCCGGCGCACGGCGCCCGGCTGACGGTGCTGGTGCAGACCGTCGATCCGGGGCCCGCGGACCCGTTGGGCTGGCGGACCGTGTCCGCGACCCCGCTGCCGCCGGTGCCGGGCGGCGCCGGGCAGTGGAGCGCCGCGGTGACGTTGCCCGCGGCGCCCGGCAGCCGGCCGATGCGGCTGCTGGTCGAGGAGCGGGAGGTCCTGACGACCGCCGGGACGCGCCTGGTGTACGCCGACGCCGTCGAGGTCTGAGGTACGAGCCCCCTGTTCTGCGACCGCTCTGCGACTCCTCTGCGATCCGAAGGACGGAACATGACCACCACCAGCGGGACGACCGCCGCCGTCGCACTGCCGCCCGGCGGCTTCGGCAACGGCATCTTCCAGGCGTACGTCAACGGAGAGGAGCGCCCGGGCGCCGGTGAGTTCACCGTGCTGACCGGTGAGCTGAACCCGGCGGGCCCGGGCCTGGACGTGCTGTACGGCCGGGGCACGCCGGGCACCAGCTATCTGCGGGTGCTTGATGTCGGCACCGGGGTCTCCTACGTGCAGGGCCAGTTGGTCACCCATGCGAAGGAGGTGTCGCTGGACCCGTTGGTGACCTCGGTGCAGTTGTCCGGCGCCGAGTCCGTCACGAGGTGGGTGGTGCCGGACGCCTTCGTCCTGGAACAGCGGGTCGCGATCAGCGGGACGACCGCGGCGGACACCCGGCTCACCGTCACCACGAAGGTCACGGACTTCCGCCCGGAGCGGCACCGCTTCCGGATCGAGTACGTCTGGGACGCCACGGTCGCCGGGGACGACGCCCCGGTGGTGCAACTCGGCGCTGCGGGCGGCTCGTTCCGCCCCTTCGAACCGGTCAGCTCGACGGAGCAGACCTTTCCGCGCAGCACGGGCGACCTGGCCGTCGTCGACCGTTACGCGAACCCGGGCGCCCCGACCTTCGCGGTCGCGGTCTCCGCGGTCGGCGATCCGCAGGCCGTGCCCGACGCCGTGCAGTACGTCTGTCTGTCCGACGCGGTGTTCGCCCCGGTCGGCGAGTACGTCACCGACCCGGCGCGCGACATCGCAGGACCCGCATCGGACTGCCGCAACTCGGCCGGCCGCACCGACTCCGGGCTGTTGCTGCGGTGGACCGCGGACGCCACGCCGGGCGACGCGACGGTGGCCGCGACCGTACGGATGAGTCCGGCGAGCCCCTACGCGACGACGCTGAAGGCCGGGCCGCTGTCGCTGGGGTCGGCCACCGCCACCTTGACCGACACCGCCACCGGCCGTCCGATCCCGGGCCGCACCCTGGTCTTCAGCGCCGGCGGGCGCGTCCGGTGCACCCTGACCACGGACGGTGCGGGGCGCGCGACCTGCGCCCAACTCCTCACCGGGCTGCTCGGCTACGACGTGGACTTCGCCGGCGACGCGATCTGGGCGGCGGCGCACGCCCACGGCGGCCTGCGGTAGGTGACGAGCGGGCGCCCCGGCGCCGGCGTCAGGTGACGTGGGCGGCGATGGCCCGTGCGCAGCCCAGGGACTCGGTGTGCGTGGTGTCCACCTGCACGTCGTAGGTGACGCCTTCGTGCACCGACTCCGCCTGCGCCGCGGCCATGCCGCGGGTCCGGTCGCCGCGGGCGATCTCGCGTCCCTCGGCGACCGCGGCCGCGCAGCGGACGCCGACCCACAGCACGTCGAGGCCGTCGAGTGCCGTGCGCCACCGCTGCTGCGACGCCGGCCCGCTGAGGAAGACGTCGTCGACGACGATCCGCGCGCCGGCGCGGGCCATGGCGGCCACCCCCGCCATCCAGGCCGCCTCCAGCCGCCGGAACTCTGCTCCGACGTTCACCGCGCCGTCCACGGCGAATTCGATGCCGCCGTCCGCCGTCTGGAGCGACGCGGGCATCGCGTCGACCAGCGCGTCGACGGCGGCGGCGAGCCACGGCTCGGGCAGTACGGCTTGGAGGCACCGGAGGATCCCGGACTTGCCCGAGCTGGAACCACCGTTCAGAACGATCACTTGAGTTGCCACCGGGTCACGTTAGAGCGCCCTGCTGCCGAGTCGACACCCATTTCCGCACGTGGGGGCGGCGGGGCCCGGTGCGGGCGGTGGTCGGCGTGACGCGCGGGGTGGTGGGGCGGCGGGTGCGCGGTAGCCTGCGGAGCAGACGCGATCGGCGCGGGGACACGGGCGGGGCCGGTGTCGAGGGACACGGAGGTCCGGCGCCGGTGCCCCTCGCCCGACGAGGGGGGATCGTGGGCGACACCAACAACGACGTCAGCGGGCGGGTCGACGGGCCCCTCGTGCAGGCGCGCACCGTCGGGGACCTCCACTTCCACAACGCGATGCTGCGGGCCGAGTTGCCGGGCGGCGCCGTCGTCGGCCGCGAGGAGGAGTTGCAGCGGATCGTCTCCCTGGTCGACCGGGAGCGGCGGGGCCTGGTCGTGGCCGGTCCGGTCGGGGGCGGGGTCGATTCGCTGGTGTCCACGGCCGCGCGGGAGCTGTGCCGGGCGGGCCGGTTCCCCGGCGGGATGCTGGAGGTGGAGTTCCACGGCCATCCCCGGTTGCGTGCGGCGTCCGCGCGGGACGAGACCGCGGCGGCTGCCCTGCGCACGTCGCTGGCGGCGCTGGGCGTTCCCGAGACCGAGGTGCCGCGGGAGGCGTCGGCCCTGGGGGCGGCGTACCGCTCCCAACTGGCGGACCACGAAGCCGTGCTCGTCGTGCTGCGGCACGTCGGCGCGCGGGAGGAGGTCCTGCGGTTTTGGGAGGCGGGCGGGGAGCACAAGGTGCTGGTCGGCGGCCACGGCCCGGTCGCCGACGGGGACCGGCTGCCGAGCATGGACGTCGCTCCCCTGCCGGTCGCGGAGTGCGTCGAGCTCCTGGAGACGGTGATCGGACGCGGCTGTCTGGGCGACGCCCGGGTGGCCGACGGCCCCGATGCGGCTGCCCGGTTGGTGGCCCTCGGGGGCGGGCTGCCGCTGGCCGTGGCCCTGCTCGCCGGTGTCCTCGCGGCCGACCCCGGCATGACGCTCGACGCCCTCGCCCGACGCCTGGAGACGCTGCGGACAGCCGCAGCACCGGCCGAGCGGGGTCCGCTTCGGGCCGTGTGGGAGGTTGCCGCGCAGGAGTTGCCGCCGACGGAAGCCGACGTGCTGCGGGCCGTGGCGCTCGCCGACCGCCCCGTCCTCGACGCCGAGGCCGTACGCACCGCCGCCGCGGTGTCGCTGACCGCCGCCGAAGACGCCCTGCACGGCCTCGCCCGCCGGCACCTGTTGCACGGTCACATGGAAGGTTCCAAGCGGGTGCCAGGCCGTCATCGGATGCACTCCGCCGTCCGGCACTTCGCGGCACGGCGCGATGGGTCCGACGCGTCCCCGAGCGCTTCGCCGCCGGCGCCGTGCGTCACCGCCGTCCACACGTACACCGTCCAGCCGGGCGACACACTCAGCCGGATCGGTGCCCGGTTCCACGTCAACTGGCAGCACGTCGCGCTGCGCAACAGGATCGTCAATCCCGATCTGATCTACCCCGGCGAAGTCTTCGTCCTGCGCTGATGCACACTCCCGTTCGATGGGGGCGGTCGGGGCGGATATTCTGAAGGGATGAACGAGAACCTCCCGCCCTGCCCGAAGTGCTCCTGTGAGTACACCTACGAAATGAACGCGCTCGTGGTGTGCCCGGAGTGCGGCCATGAATGGGTCCCCGACGAGAACGGCGCGCAGGGCGCCGACGCCAACGCGGAAAAGGTCGTCAAGGACTCGGTCGGCAATGTGTTGCAGGACGGCGATTCCGTGGTCGTCGTCAAGGCGCTGAAGGTCAAGGGGAGCCCGTCGGGCATCAAGGCCGGCACCAAGGTGCGCAACATTCGGCTGGTCGACGGTGTCGACGGCCACGACATCGACTGCAAGGTCGACGGGTTCGGGGCCATGCAGCTCAAGTCCAGCGTGGTCAAGAAAGCCTGATCCGCACCCGTCGGTCCCCGCCTGCAAGCGGGCGGGGACGTCATCGACGTCAGGCAAATTCCCATGCGGAAATGGCCGCAGGTGCGGCGACTCGCTTTTGCGAAAACCCCCTCCCTTTTTCGCCCTTCAGTTGATTCACCTCTCGACCGCTTCGGGAATCGACCCTACATTGAGGAAATTGGCCCGCCCATTCAATCGGGCCTTTCGAAGCCTCCTTCCTCGTATTTCCGTGGAGTCCTCATGTAGATCACCGGAGCCCTCGACCGTTGTCGGCGGTGTGCCGAACGTGGGCGCACAGCGCCGGTGCCGCGGCGTCGGGGTCCCGAGCGAGCTCGGCCTCCAGCAGGCTCGCTCAGGCCCTCGCACGTCGTCGCTCAGCGTCTGCTTGCCGCCCCTGGTTGCCCTGCGCGTCAGTGCAAGCTGGGATCGAATGCGTCGTCGACCACATTGTGCTCACCGCGCTGGACCGCGTCGTCAACGCCATCGCGGACTTCCGCCCCGACGACCTCGATGAAGCCGGCCGGTTACGCAACGGCCGTGCACCGAGCCCGGCCAAGCGCTGGTCGTCGACGCCGGCACGCACCTGGCCTGAACACAGGGCGTCTCGGACCGCGGGCGTGTGCCCACACGACACGCCCCCCCTTGTTGACCAGCTCAATCTCGCACCCCCCCCGGGATGTTGGGCGGCGAGGTGGCCATTCGGGTCCTGCAAGCGATGCTTGGCGACTTGCCCGCCGGATGCAGTGATCAGCAGCCCGGGGAGCGGTACGGCACGCCCGGCAGGTGGCTGCGCCACTGGGCTCGGCTGAGGCCGCCGTCCGCGCGGGCACAGACCCTGCGGACCGCCGCCGCGGGTGACAACGGGTGCGTCCGGGACGTCGTGTGCGGGGTGGTGATCCGCAGCTCCTGGCCGTCGGAGGTGAACGCGAGCGCCAGCACCGGCCCGTCGGCCGTCGGGAGGGGTGCGCCGGGGCTGCGGGGTGACGTCGTGGACCAGAGGCGGATGCGGCCGGACCCGTCTCCGTAAGCCAGTGTGCCGCCGTCCGGGGAGAACGCGATGGCCGGCTCGTGCCACTCCTCGTCGGGGGTGGAGTCGGAGCGGGCGGGAGTCAGTACGGCGAGCAGTCGGCGGCCCGTGTCGCTCCACAGTGTCGTTCGGCCGTGGAGGTCGCTCATGGCGAAGTACCGGCCGTCGGAGCTGAACGTCGCTGTCTGCGCGGTCTTTTCGCCCGGTGCCAGGTGTTCGGGTTCGGCTCGGCGGGTGCGGGGGTCGACGAGGGAGCGGTGACCGGTCAGGATGCGGCCGTCGGGGGCGGTGGTGAGGATCCCGCCGGCGGCTGACACCAGAGTCGATCGCAGCCGGCCCCTCGCGTCCAGGGAGTCGACGGAGTGGCGTTCGGTCGGGTGCAGCGTGGAGCGGGACACGGCGACGGAGCCGATCCCGTCGGGGCCGCTCGCGTCGTTGACGCTGAGTCCGCCGTCGAGGTCAGCCGGGAGCGCGGCGGAGTGGGTCGCGGTGCCGGACGGCAGGTCGAGCAGCGTGACTCCGCCCGCCGTGTTGGTGTGGGCGAAGGTCCGCCCGTCGGACGAGAAGGCCATGCCGCCGCGCGCTCCGGTCCTGGCCCGGGGCAGCACGGTGGCGGGCCGCCTACCGGCGACGTGGTGCAGCTCGCGGCTGTCGGCGCGTTCGACGGCGAGGACGCCGCCGTCGGGCCCGTACCGGGCGGCGGTAGCGGGCTGCCGGTTCCGGTCGCTGGCCGCGGATCGGTCGAACGTCACGGTCCAGACGGTCGCGCCGGGCGGGGAGCCCTCTTCGTACCGAAGCGTCCCGGCGGCCAGGTCGAGGCGAGGTGCGCCGGCCCCGGTGCGCCCCAGGGGTACGCGCAACACGGTCACGGGCGGACCGTCGGAAGCGAGGCGCCAAAGTCGGATCTCGCGGTCGGCGATCGTGGCGACATGGCTGCCGTCGTCGCTGAAGTCGAACGAGGAGAGTCCGGCGACGGGGATCCGCGGGCGTTCCTGACCCGTGGACACGTCCCAGGTCCGCAGGCCGTCGATGGCGTCGACGGCGATGGCGCGGCCGTCGGGGTGGAACTGCGGGTCGTCGCCCGCGTCGCACATGGCGCCGAGGCCCGCGGGGGTGGGACGGGCGAGGCCCGTGCGCACGTCCCAGAGCCGGAGGGGCCCTTCAGCGGGGCAGAACGCGAGCAGCCGGTCGTCCGGCGCGATCAAGAGCCGGCGGATCTCGCCGGGTTCGCGCCCGGTGCTCAGCAGGTGGCGGCCGGTGCTGGCGTCGAAGAGTCGGATCGGCTGCCCTTCGCGGTGCGTTCCGAGGATGCGTCCGCCCGGGCCGAACCAGGCGTGGTCGTCGGACTCGTTCCCGCGGTCGAGCGGGCGGGCGAGGACGGGCCGGTCCCGGCCGGATGCGAGGTCCCGGACGCGTACGCCGTCGGCGGCACGGTAGGCGGCCGCGGTCCCGTCCGGGCTGACGGCGCGGATCTTCGCGGCGTACCGGCCGAGTCCGGGCAGGTCGGGGAGCTTACGGTGCGTGGTGACGTCCCATCGTTCGGTGCGCTCGGCGGTGACGGACGTCATGGTCCGGCCGTCGTCGGAGAGCGAGCGCCAGGTGCCGGCGGAGTCGACGTCGACCCGGGGCACCGGCGGGGTGAACACGTCCGCGTACGGCTGCGCGGCGGCGGCGAACAGCGCCTCGCGCGTCTCGTGGGTCTCGGCAAGTTGCCATGCTGCCAGCGCGAGCCGCATCGCGGTACGCGGGTCGGATGCGCGGACGGCGTCCGACACCGCGGCGATCCGGCGCGCTTCGGCCTCGACGGCGCGTCGTTCGCTGACCCGGCTCTGCTGCCAGGCTACGAGCCCGGCGACCGCAGCGATGCACAGGAGGACGGAGAGGGTGAGGGTGAACGCGCGCAACCGGCGTGCGGTACGGGCGGCGGCCCGTGCCTCTCGGTTGTGGGCGGCAACGGAGGCGGCGAGGAAGTCCCGTTCGCGGGCGTTGAGTCGTACGCTTCCCGATGGGTGCACGGCTGGGGGACGAAGCCCCGGCCGGCCCCTTGGCGCGTCCGCCCGCGGCCGAACGCCACCCGGCTCCTTCGCCACGGAGCGGCAGGCAGCGCCGCCTAACGCAGCCGCCGGCGGGCAGAACGCTTCGCGCGCCGCGTCCAGTTGGCCACCCCGGTACAGCGCTCCTGCATCCCGGCCGAGGTCGTCCCAGAGGCGGGCGGCGGCGGCGAGGCGGCGGTGGAGCCGGAGGGCGTCGCGGTCCGCTTCGATCCAGCCCCGCAGCCGGGGCCAGGCGGTGAGCAGGGCTTCGTGCGCCAACTCCAGCGTTGTGTCGTCGACGGTGAGGAGTCGGGCCCGCACCAATCGTTCCAGGACGTGTCCCTGCTGATCGAGTGGCACTTCGGTGCGGTCGGCGGGCCGACGGGTGTCCTGCGCGCCGTCGCCCGGTGATACCAGCCGCAGCAACAATGCGCGGGCGGCCTGCGCCTGCTCGGCCGTGAAGCCGTCGAAGACCTGTTCCGCGGTGTGCGCGATGGCGCCCTGGACCCCGCCGATCGCCTCGTACGCCGCGACGGTCAGCGTCCGGCCGCGCCGCCGGCGCCAGACCTCCAGCAGCGCGTGCGACATCAGGGGCAGCCCGCCCGGCTCGTCCGCGACGTCCGAGACGATCCGGGCGGTGAGCGCGCGTTCCACCACGAGCCGTCGCACGCCCGCGGGGCCGACGACGGCCCGGCGCAGTTGCTCGGGTCCCATGGGGCCGAGCAACAGTACGGCGTCCTTGAGGGCACGCACCAGGGCGGGGTGTTCGGCGCACCGTCCGTAGAAGTCGGCGCGTACGGCGATCACGACTCGCGCCGCGTCCTGCCCCAGCAGCAGTTCGACGAACGCAGACCGCTCGGCCGGGTCCCGGCAGAGCGTGAACGCCTCCTCGAACTGGTCGACGACGACGAGCGCGCCGGGTGTGAACAGGTCCTTGTGCGTACGGGCCGGCGTCGGCCCGGGGGTGAGGATCCGCACCACGGCCGGGGCCCGGGCGGCGCCCTCTTTGCGTACGGCCGGCACCAGACCGGCCCGCAGCAGCGAGGACTTGCCGCTGCCCGACGCCCCGACGAGCGCGGCGAACGGGCGGCGCCGGGTGAAGTCGAGCAGTTCGGCGACCTCGTCGTCCCGGCCGAAGAAGCGGTCGCCGTCTTCGGTGCCGTACCGGGCGAGACCCTGGTACGGGCCGCCGGGCTCCTCGTCAGCCGCCGGGACGGGTTCGCAGTCGGCCGCCGCGGCGTGCCAGCGCTCCTCCCACCGGGCGGCGCCTTCGGCATCGACGCCGCACGCCCCCACGTACGCGAGAGTCACCGGCAGCGACGGCAGGCGGTCGCCGGACGCCGCGGCAGAGAGGGTCGGTGCGGTGTAGGGCGAGTGGCGCGCCATCATCCGGTACGTGGGCGAGCCCGCGGCCCGGCGCAGTTCCCGCAGTTCGTGGGCGAGGCGCTGGGCCGGGCCCGCCGTCGGGTCCAGTGGCTTCTCGCGTCGTCCCACGACCCGTACCTCCTTCTGGCTGTGACCTGCGAGGGTAATGAATTGATGGGTGCGGCGCGGGGGGCCTGCACATCAATGGCGGGGCCGGTGGACTCGACCGGTGATCAACTCCGCACCGGCCCGTGCCGGCCGTCCCCTCCGTACGCCGCCGCCCCGCGCGGCCGTCCCGCGCCCGCGCTCCGACGGTTCGTCGCGCACGCCCGGTTGGGCCGTCGCCGTGCCGCCCGCCCTGTTGATGCTCGTCTTCGGACTGTGGGGGGTGACGCGCGAGGGCACCCTGTGGGGTGACGAGGCGGTCACGTACGACATGGCCCGGCGCACGGTCCCCGAGATCTGGCGGACCCTCGGCAGCGTGGACGCCGTGCACGGCCTCCACTACTTGCTGATGCACGGGGTGTTCACCGCGTGGGAGCCCGGGCTCGTGCCGCTGCGGCTGCCGTCCGTGCTGGGGATGAGCGCGACGGCGGCCGGCGTGGCGCTCATCGGCCGCCACCTCGCCGGGCCGCGCGCCGGGCTGCTCGCGGGGCTGGTGTTGACGACGCTGCCGGTGGTGCACCGCTACGCGCAGGAGGGGCGCTCGTACGCGCTGGTGTGCGCCTTGGTGACCTGGGGCAGTTGGCTGTTGCTGCGCCGCAGGTGGGTGGCGTACGCCGGGGTGATGCTGCTGGCCTGTCTGCTGCACGAGTTCGCGGTGCTGACGGTGGTGGCGCACGGCGTCACAGTGTGGCAGCAGCGGAAGGAGCACCGGGCACGCGGCTGGGTCGTCGCCGCGGGGTGCGTCTGCGCGGGCCTCGCACCCCTCGCGCTGTTCAGCGTCACCCAGTCGTCGCAGGTGGAGTGGATCGAGCCGCCCGAAACCCGGGACTTCATCGCGCTGGTGCTGCTGGCCGCGCTGGGGTGGGCCTGCTCCCGCAACCCGGCCGGCGCCCGCGTACGCTCCCTCGCGCTGCCGCTGCTGGTGCTGCCCACGGCACTGTTGCTGCTGGTCTCGAAGGTGCATCCGCTCTTCGTCGACCGTTACGTCCTGCCGTACGTCGTCGGCCTCGCGCTGCTGCTGGGCGCGGCGTTGGACCACTACTGGACGCGCGCGCTCGCGTGGTCCGCGGTGGCCGGGGCGCTGGTGGTGCTGGTGTCGCACGGGCCCTTCCTCCGCACGCCGGACAGCCGCAAGAACGACGTGGGCGCGGTCGCGTCAGCGGTCGCCGAGGTCGCCCACCCCGGCGACGGGCTGCTGTTCGCCCCCGCCCGGCGCCGCAGTTACGCGCTGGTGCACGCCGCGCCCTACGCCCGCCTCCACGACGTCTCCCTCGATCGCTCGCGCCGAGCGTCCGGCACCCTCTTCGGTACGGAGGCGTCCCCCGCGCAGGTGCGTACCCGGATGCTGTCGGAGCCCCGGATCGTGGCCGTGCAGGACCTCCGGGGCCAGCCGCTGGACTCGGAGCAGGTGGAGCGGACGAAACGGGACGTGCTGCGGGAGTCGTTCGCCCTGGCGGAGGAGCGGGTGGTGGACCAGGTCCGCATCGGCGTCTACGTCCGACGGGCCACCGGATAGCACCGGCGGGCCGCGCAGGCGCCGGCTGTGGGATCGGCCCGCTCGGCGCGGCCAGCAGTTCATCATCTGGTCGACGGCGGCGTGCAGCGCATCGCACGCTTCGCACGAGGACCCGGGTGTGCCGTGGGCACTGCGTCTGCCGACGTCGCCGAGCGGGGGCCGAAGGTGTCGACGGCGCCCGTGAGGTGGCTGCCACAGGCCCGCTGCGGTTTCCATCCGACGGCGGCGGGCATGCGAGCACACGTTGCTCTGGAGGCTGGAGGGTTCGTCAAGGGCACCCTGCTGGCGAGCGGACGGGAAGGGGTGCACGACCACCATTGACCATTCAACATCTGACGTTGCACCCGGGTTCATGCCACATACACGGAAGACCACGACAGTGTGTCCCGGCCCGGTTCGAACCGTGACCGGGCCGTGGACGCAGGAACTCACTGGAGGTCACTGATGGTCAGGCGTCGCGAGTTGCTCGGGATGGTCGGCGCGACCGTCGGAGCGGGAGTGCTGGCGATGGGCACGGCGGAGGCCGCCCCGCAGGGCGGGCGGAAGCACCGCAAGCCCGCCCACCGGACGCTCAAGGTCATGCAGTTCAACATCTGGCACGGCGGCAACCAGGTGCCGGGCGGCCGGGCGGGCATCGCCGACACCATCGCCGCGGTCGAGCCGGACGTGGTGATGCTCAGCGAGTCGAACCCGGAGCGGGTGGCCAACCTCCTGGCCGACCTCGCCGACCGCGGGCTCACCTACTTCGACAACGCGAACCCGGTCGACCCCGCGGTGATCTCGCGCTACCCGATCGTCGAGCACGCCTCCTTCCCGTACTGGTCCAAGGCGGTCGTCTCGATCGACGGCACCGAGGTCGCCGCCTACTCCGGACACCTGGAGTACCGCTACTACGTCAACTACCTGCCACGCGGCTACGGCGGCGGCACCCCGTCCCCCCTGGAGACCTCCGAGTACGGCTGGGGCGAGATCCCGACCGGTCCGATCACCGACGTCGACCTGATCACCCGGCTCAACGCGGCCTCGGGACGCACGAAGGTGACGCGGACGGTGCTCGCGGACGCCGCGAAGGAGCGCGCCAAGGGCCGACTGACGCTGCTGGCCGGCGACTTCAACGAGCCCTCCCACCGGGACTGGAACCACCGCACCCGGAACCTGTTCGACCACAACGGCGCCGTCGTCCCGTGGTCGACGACGAAGACGATCGAGGACGCCGGTTTCCGCGACAGCTACCGCGTCGTCCACCCGGACCCCGTCCGCAAGCCCGGCTTCACCTGGCCGAGCGACAACCCGGGCGCCGACGTCAGCCAGCTCACCTGGGCGCCGAAGGCCGACGAACGGGACCGGATCGACTTCGTCTTCTACCACCCGGACCGACGGATCCACCTGCTCGACAGCGTGATCGTCGGACCGTCCACGACCATCGTGCGCAGCAAGCGGGTCGAGGAGTCGGGCCGGGACAGGTTCTGGGAGCCCACCTGGACCTGGCCGACCGACCACAAGGCCGTACTCAGCACCTTCCGCCTGACCACGCGCTGAGCAGGTATTGCCGCGCCAGCAGAGGTGGGGTCGTCGACAAGCCCTGAGGGATCGGCTGGGCCACGGCTGGCGCGGGTGGCCGGCCGTGGCGCCGGTGGGTGGAGGTGTCGCCCACGGGGCGTCAGACCGGGGCCGGCAGGTCCATGAGCCCGAGTGTGGCCGGGTCGACCACGGCGGTCATCTCGGTGATGCGGCCGTCGGCGACGGTGAAGACCAGGAGGGAAAGCGGGGCGCCCGCCCGGTCCCAGGAGATGACGCCGGGGTGTCCGTCGACGGTGGCCGCATGCCCTCGTGCAGCGCTGCCGGCCACGCGCGCGCGGGCGGCGACTTCGGTGGCTCCGAGCGTGACGAACGTGCCGTTCGAGGTGTGGACGGTGAACTTCACCTCGGGGTGGAGTACCTGGAGCAACCGCTCGAACTGACCGTCGCGGGCCGCGGCCAGGAATGCCCGGACCACCTCGCGTTGCTCTCGTCCGACACTCGTCGGCTGCCGGGCGGCCTGCACCTTCCTGCGGGCGCGGCTGGTGAGCATCTTCGTCGCGTCGGCGGTCCTGCCGAGGATGGCGCCGATCTCCTGGTGGGGCACGGCAAACACGTCGTGCAGCACGAACGCCAGTCGTTCGTCGGGGCGCAGCGAGTCGAGGACCGTGAGGAGCGCCCGGCCGACGGAGTCCCCGACGGCCGCGAGGTCGTCCGGCGCGGGTGCCTGGTCGAGCGTGACGGTGAATTCGGGTACCCGGTCGTCCAAGGGGACTTCCGGGCGCGTCCGGCCCGACCTCAGGACGTCGAGGCTGATGCGGCCGACGACGGTGGTCAGCCAGCCGCCGAGGTTGTCGATGGTGCCGGCGTCCTGGCGGGACAGCCGTAGCCACGCCTCTTGGACCACGTCCTCCGCATCGGCATGCGATCCGAGCATGCGGTGGGCGACGGCGCGCAGCCGGTCACGATGGGACTCGAAGGCATCGGCGATCGGGTCCGCGGGATGGCTGCCGGCCATGGTGTTACCTCCGTTGAAGCTGCTCCGTCATGGGGATGACGCGCACCGGCGCGGCGACGTAACCCGACGAAGGAGATCACTCCCCCATGGAGAACCGGCTCAAGAGCAAGAGCACGAACAACCCCGACGTGTGGACCGCGATCCAGCACCTCCAGAAGGCGATCGCCGCCGGGGGCGTGGACCCGAAACTGCTCGCACTGGTCCACCTGCGCGCCAGCCAGATCAACGGCTGCTCGGCGTGCGTCTACGCCAGTGTCGCCGGCGGGAGGAAGGCCGGTGACACCGACGAGCGGCTGGACAACGTGGCGGCGTGGCGCGAGGCGCCGTTCTACACCGACGCGGAACGTGCGGCCCTGGCGCTGGCCGAGGCCGCCACCCGGCTGCAGGACGGTGCGCCAGGCGTCACCGACGAGATCTGGACCGAGGCCAACGCACACTTCACCGAGGGGCAGATCGGCGCGCTCAACCTGGAGATCGCGCTGACCAACTTCTTCAACCGGATCAACCGCACCATCAACGAACCGGCCGGCAAGACCTGGGGCTGAGCGCGTCCAGACGGTCTCCCCGAGGTCCCGCGCGGGTCGCTGTGCGTCCGGACGTGGCCGCGGATTCCCTGCGGGAGCGGCCTGGTCGTCGGCGATGACGACGCGCAGCGGCGGCCGGTGCGCCGGGTGCCTGACTGGGCGTGCCGCCGCTCCGTCACAGCCGGTGCGACAGCCGCGCTCGGGCTACTCGACGTCCGTGGCCAACTGCGCGCGGGCCGTGTCGAAGAGATCGCGTTGCGCGGCGAGGTGGTCGTCCGTCGCGGTCGTGTCGACGAGGAGTTGGTAGACGTGACCCGCGTCGCCCGCCACGAAGATCTCAACGCGCCGGCGGGGCGTGGCCTGACCGCTCCAGTGGTAGTCGAGTTCCAGTCGTACGGCATCCTTCCCGCCCTGCTCGGCGGTGTGGGTCGTGGCGCGTAGGCCGGCCATCGAGGACTCGGCTTCCTTGCGGTACCAGGCGAGTTGGCCGTCGGCCGCGGCGCGGGCGGTCGGGCCGTACGAGGTGTCGCGCTTCACGACGATCTCGTACGTGCCGCCGGGCGACGCCCAAATGCTCTGGATCGCGTTCTTCTTGGTCCGCTTCCACCCATCCGGCACGGCGAACGCCGCGGTGAGATCAGCCTCCCGCACCCGGCGCCAGCCCTGAGGCAGCACGGCAAGAGAAGCAGCGGGTTGGGCTGATGGAGCCGCGGCGGTGCCGACCGGGGAATCGGGCTCGATGCGCGGACGCACGGGCGACGCACCGTGGAAGGACGGCACCCCGAAGACGCCCAGCAAGATCCCGACCACCGCCGCTGCCGCCGAGACCAGGGCGGCGATTTCCCCCAGCCTCCGCGAGGGAGCGCCCCCGCGACCCGGATCATCCGCCATCTGGTCCCCCCTGACCGACACCACGGTTGACTCACCTGTCATTGAACGGGATCGCGACGGCGCAGCAAAGACCGTTCGGCGCGCTGAGCCGCCTCCTCTGCGTGTTCCCGGGCCGGTGACTGTTCGGTGTCGTCACAGGGTGATGAGCCGGACGACGGTGACGGTCAGGACCGTGTCGGAGACGACGTACCGGATGATCGCGGTGCCGACGGTGGCTTCCCGCCGGTCCCGGTCGCCGCCCACGGGGCTGGAGCCGTGCCCGTAAGGATTCCGGCCGACCAGGCGCGCGATCGCAGCCTCGAACTCGGTCCGTCCGCTCATCCTGCGCAGGGCGTCGTCGGCCGGCGGGGCGTAGGTGATCCGGTACTTCACGTGACGTTCCGCGGCCGGCGTACCGCCCGGACGTTGCCGACAACCGTCGTCATGCCCACGCTCCCTGTGCTCTTGGGTGATCCGAACCAGGAACCAGCCTGAGGGCTGCACGGCGCGGGCGCCAAGAACTTGCCGGATCTCGCCGGGATCGGACGTCTGCGCGGACGGGGCGCTTCAGTTGGCGATCCGAGCAGGTGCGGCAGAACGCTGCCGCCGAGCAGGTCGCCTTCCGGGGCCCGCCGGACGCGGCAGGATCGGCTGAACCATGACGGCGACACGATCCGGGACCGCGCTACGAGATGGACCGCAGCCGGCCGCCGGCCCGGCGCTGGAGTTGGTCGATGGCCCGGGCCGTCTCGTCGCACTCCGGGAGGAGGACGACGATCTGCTGTGCGTCCAGGGGCAGTTCGAGCGTCTCGCTGAGCAGTCGCAGATGGTGTCCGTCCGGGTGGTTGAGCCTGAGGACACCGCGGCGCGGACCGACGTGACGGTGGAGGCGCTCGGTGAACTCGGGTCCGGCGACGGGGGTGAGTTCCGAGGTGAGCCACTCAAGGTTCTCCAGGGACGGCGCCTGCAACAGGTCGAAGGCGTACTCGTCCGCGACGTCGCCCCAGTCGACGAAGAACGTCCGGGCCCGGGGGTCGGTGACCAGATAGCGGTTGAGGTTCGGCTCGGCGTGGTCGAGCAGTCGACACGGCACTGTTCGCGCTGATGGCCGTGGTGCTGTGGCTTCCTCGGATGCGCACTGCGCGGCCCGCCCCTCAACCGGCGTGCGGGCAGCACCGGCTGCCCCTGAGGTCCGGCCTCGCCTGGGCCGTCACTGGGTTCATGGGACTGCAGTCCCTTGGCTTCTACGTCGTCGTGACGTGGCTGCCGCAGGTCTTCCAGGACGACGGGGTCAGTGCGGCCGCAGCCGGGTGGCTGCTGTTCCTGTTGCAGGCGGTGGCGGTGCTGACCGGCCTGGCGGTGCCGGGCGCGCTGCGCTGGGCACGTGACCAGCGGGCGTTGGCGACGATCTGCTCGGCCGTCCTGCTCCTCGGCTACCTCGGGCTCTTGGTCGCCCCGGAACTGGCGCTGCTGTGGAGCGTCGTCCTCGGCCTTGGGGGCGGGGCCTGTCTCGTGCTCGCGCTGGCGTTCCTCGGGATGCGCGCCCAGGACGCCGCCGGGGCGGGTGCGCTGTCGGCGATGGCGCAGTCGATCGGCTACCTGCTCGCCGCTGTTGGACCGGTGGTCTTCGGACTGCTGCACGGCATTAGTTCCGGCTGGCAGGCGCCGCTGGCGCTGATGTGCGTGGCCGCGGCCGGACAGACGGCGGTCGCGTCGGTGGCGGGCCGGGGCACGGTCCGGCCGACGGAGGTTCAGCAGCCCGGCCGGGCTGCTTCGGCACCGGAGCGGGCGTCGTCGCCCGGGCCCTGACCGGCTGGTGGAGATGCGCGCCGGGGAAGGGGTGCACCGGGTCCCGGCCGCAGGTTCTTGGTCGCCGGCTCCGTGCTTGACGCGGCGCCGCACGGGGCACATAGCCGCCAGTCGAGAGGGCGGGGGCTGCCACGATGTGGCTGACCGACGAAGGACGCTTCGTGATCTGGTGGCTGCTGGGTTTCGCGGCGGTCAATGTCTTATTGGGCTGCTGGTCGCTGCTTCGGGGGTGGCCCGACCGGGCGGTGATCCGACGCGCCACGCAGGACGGCATCGGGCCGGCGGAGGCGGCCTGGCAGGCGGCGTACGACTGGGAACGCCCCAAGGACGCCGCGAAGACCGCCGCCTATCTGCTGGTGGACGCAGGGGCGGTCAAGGTTTCGCAGGAGGGCGTGCTCACCGCCGTGCCCAACGCTCCGGAACCGTCGGACCCCGTGCTCCGTGCGCTCCTCGACGGAATCCGGCGGCGGGGGGCCGTGGGAGCCCGGATCCACGAAGCGCCGGACCATGGGGACTTCGAGCCCTACCGGAGCCTGCTCGCCGAACGCGTGCCGACGGTGCGGTGGTACGTCGATCCCTGCCGGACCGTGGCGTTCTACGCCGGGTGGGTGGTCACCTTCGGGATCCTGGTCCACGGGCGCACGATCGACGAGCCTTCCCCGGCTTCGAGCAACGGCGCCGCGCTCTGGGCCTTCGCGTGGATGTCCGTGGGCGGGGTGCTCTGGCTCTGCGCGAGGACCTGGCCGGACGAGTACACCCGGCGTTGGCCGGACTTCACCCGGTACTGCCGGGAGAGGGTCGACACCGCCCTGGAACAGGTGCCGCAGCGGATCCGCATCCTCGTGGACCGCGGGGCCACCGACCCGCTCCGGAAGCCGGCGACCCGGGGAGAGCGGGGCGCTCGCGGATCCGCGGGAGGAGCCTGGGTCGACAGCGTGGGTGCGGACTCCGGCGGCTGCGGTTGCGGCGGCGGCAACTGAAGCCGCGACCCCGGCGCGGGACGGCTACGTCGACGTGCTCGTGGCGTTTCTCCCCGTCCTTGCGGGATCTGCCCTGCCCGCATCGGGCGGACTAGCGGAGAACGCGCACGCGTCGCCCGCCGTGTGCCCGGAGGTCGACCCGGGGGCGGAAAAATCTTCTGGCCGCCGCCGTGACCGGGCGCTACGATCACCGCGATGACTACTCAATCGACTGTCAGATTGGGGGCTCCCACCGCGCAAGGTGAGTGCTGATGCCCACTCACACCGCGCGGGGAGACTCCTTCCTCGCCCTCTGGCGGCGCGTGCGCGAGTTCGCCGTACCGCCCTCCATGATCGAAACCGCCACCGCACGCCGCACCGCCGGCGACTGGGCGGGAGCGTGTGCGGCAGCCGGTGTCGACGTCGACGTCCGGCTCCGCACGGTCGAGCGCTCCCACGGCACGGACGTGGCGGCCCGGCTCCGCGCCGACCTCCGCCACCTCGCCCCCGACCTGCTGCGCTGGCACCTCCCCCGGATCGCTCCCGACGGACTGCTGCGCCCGGGGCTGACGCTGGCCCTGGCCCGCTACGACGCCGGGGCGCACCACCGGCGGCGACCGCTGCACCTGGTGGTGCGGACGCCGCCGGCCTGGGCGGAAGCCGGCCAGCGCATCGCCCTCGGGGTCTGGGACGGCGACCTCATCGACGCGGGTGCCCGCCGCCATCCGCACCCCAGGCCGCACCGGCGCCACCGCCTCGACCTGCACCGGCACTTGTGGGACGCGCGCCGAAGCGACGAGTTGCCCTCGCGTTGCGGGGCCGACCGTCCGCCCGGTGCCGCCACGCAGGATCCGTACGGTCCCGACCTGGCGGAGCTGGTGCCCGACGGGTACCCCTGCGCCGTCGACCGCTGGGCGGCCGAGGCGGGGCTCGTGCTCGACGCCGAAGGGCGCACGGCAGGGACCGTCGTCGTACGGCTCGGCGCCCGGCAGCGACTCGCCCTGGACCTGGTCCGGGACGACGACCCCGGCTGGGGGGCGGACGGCGGCGGTGCGCGCCCCGACGGAGCGTCCCGGTGGCGGATCGCCGCGGCGTCGGCGCGGGTCGGCCGTTCGTCCGCGCTGCCGACCCTGCCCGACGCGGCGACCTGGACGCTCCCCGATCTCCAACTGCTCCGCGCCGGTCTGCTCACGGTCGACTCCCTGCATCCCTTGGTCGCGTCGGCCCTGGGGCCTGTCTCACGGATCAGGCTGGATCAGCGAGCGGGATCCGGTGTCGTGGATCTCAAGGCGGAGGAGGGAGTCAACGCGGAGCGTCGGCGACCGACGACAACGCGGAGTGGGGGCACCTCCCGGGCCGAAGGCCCAGGGGGAGCGGCGCCAGATCCCGCGAGCCCAGCAAGATCCGTAAGACATGCCCTCGCGCCGGGGCGTGCGTCGACCGGGCCACCTCCCGTCCAGGACCCGCCGGGCGGGACGTACTACGTCGACTGCCGGGGCGCCCGCCATCGGATCGGCCTGGTCGACGGGGTGTTGGCGCCGCTGGACCACGGCCCGGACGAGATCCGGCGCGAAGAGCTGCTCGTCGCGCTGACCGGCACCCCGCTGCCCTGCCTCCAGGCGATCGACGAGGCGCACCGGCGCCCGGACTGCCTCCCCGGCGTCCGCGAGCGGCTGGGCCACGGCGACTTCGCCGGGGCGTTCGCCGTCGTCGAGGCCCTGCTGGGGCCCGACGCGGTGCTGCGCAACGGCCCGCTGCGGGACGCACTGGAAGGCGCGGCCGGGCGACGCATCGCCCACGGCCTGTACCGGGCGGATCTGACCCGCTCCGCTCCCCGCCCCGAGCGCCAGCCGCGTCAACACCGCGCACGTCCGCGCCACGCCACGCTGCACTGACGCTCCCCGACAGCCGCCCCGCCTCACCTTTCGACTGCCTTCGCCTCGTCTCCTGCCTGCTCTTGCTGCTTCCCACCGCGCGCCCACGCGTGCCCGGAACCGACCCACAAGGTGATCACCATGACCGCACCCAGCACGCCCGCAGCCCATGGCTCCGCTCCGCTCGACGTCGCGCAGGAGCTGTTGACCATGCTGCGCACCACGACCACGGAACCGCGCCCCGACGTCCAGTTGGAGGCCCTGGCCCTCGCCGTCGCCGCCGACCTTCCGGTGCTCCTGTGGGGCGAGCCGGGGATCGGCAAGACCGCTGCCCTGACCCAGCTCGCCGAGTCACTGGAGCTTCCGCTGACGACCGTGATCGCCAGTGTCCACGAGCCGTCCGACTTCTCCGGGCTGCCCGTCGTCGGCGACGACCCCGCAGTGCAGGGCGTTCCGATGGCCCCGCCCGACTGGGCCGTACGACTCGTCCGGGCCGGCCGGGGACTGTTGTTCCTGGACGAGTTGTCCACCGCGCCCCCGGCGGTGCAAGCCGCGCTCCTACGGCTCGTGTTGGAGCGGCGGATCGGCTCGCTGCGGCTGCCGCCGGGGGTGCGGATCGTGGCCGCGGCCAATCCGCGTTCCTCGGCGGCGGACGGCTGGGAGCTGAGCCCGCCGCTGGCCAACCGCTTCGTCCACCTCCAGTGGACCCACGACCACGAGGTCGTGGTGCGCGGGCTCGGCGGCACCTGGCCGCGGGCGACCCTGCCGCAGCTCGACCCCGAAGCCCTGCCCCGGGCCGTGGACCTCGCCCGCCGCGCGGTGTGCGGGCTGCTCTCCGTGCGTCCCCCGCTCGTTCACCGGCTGCCGCACCAAGAGACCGGGCGCGGCGGTCCCTGGCCCTCGCCGCGCAGTTGGGAGATGGCGCTGCGGCTGATCGCCTTCGCGACCGCCGCCGGCTCCGCCAGGGAGGTGCTGTCCCTGCTGGTCCGGGGGGCGGTGGGCAACGGACCGGGGCTGGAGATGCTGGCCTGCCTGGACCGGATGGACCTGCCGGACCCCGAAGCGCTGCTCGCCGACCCCTCGGGTGCCGTCCTGCCCGAGCGGGGCGATCGACGGCAGGCCGCCTTGGAAGGCGTGGTGACGGCGGTCCGCAACCGCCCGGACAAGCCCCGCTGGGACGCGGCGTGGGCGCTGCTGGCACGGGCGTTGGAGACCGGGGCACCCGATCTGGTGGTGGTCCCGGCGACCGGGCTCGCCGCGCTGCGCCAAGAGGACTGGGAGGTCCCGGAGTCCATCGAGCGGCTCGCCGGAGCGGTCTCGCTGTCGCGGCGCGCGGACGACACCGCGGCCCGGGTTGCGGTCGCGGCGCGGGCCGGCCGATGACCGCCGCCCGGCCCGCCTCGGCCCCCTCGAACCCGTCGGCCCCGGAGGCACCGGACACGGCGAGCACGGCAGACGTCTCGGTCGGGCCGGGGAAGCTGGATCGCGACAAGCTCTTCGCGGCGCGCCTGTTCGCCGCCCGCGCCCGGCCGTATCTGGCGACGGCGCTGTTCGCGCTGCATCCCGTGGAGTCGCCCCGGGTGCCGACGATGGCCGTCGACCGGTACTGGCGGTGCTACGTCTCCCCCGCGTTCGTCGACCGCACGCCGTTGGCGGAGCTCGCCGCTGTCTGGGTGCACGAGGTGTCGCACCTGCTGCGCGACCACCACGGCCGCGGGGACCGCGTGCTGCGCGAGCGGCAGCTGAGCGGCCCGGGAGCCCGGCTACGCATCAACATCGCCGCCGACATGGAGATCAACGACGACGCGTACGACGACGAAGCGAAGGATCTCGTCCTGCCAGCGGACGCCGTCACCCCCCAATCCCTGGGGCTGCGTTCGGGCGAGTTGATGGAGGACTACCTACGCCAGTTCGGGCTGGGACCGCGCACCCAGGGCCTGGTCTGGCTCGACTGCGGCAGCGGCGCCGACGGGCTGGAGCGCCCGTGGGAACTCGGGCCGAACGGTGCGCACGGCCTCAGCGCGCAGGAGCGGGACGCGGTCCGCTTCCGCGTGGCGCAGGGCATCTCCGCCCGCCCCGGCACCGCGCCCGCGGGCTGGCGGCGCTGGGCCGAGGAGGCGTTCCATCCACCCCAGCCGTGGCGGGAGTTGCTGGGTGCCGCGCTCCGCTCGGCGACGTACGGCAGCGGTTCGGGGGGCGACTACACCTACGGGCGGCCGTCGCGCCGTTCGGCGGGGCTGCCCGGCGTCGTACTGCCGAGCATCCGGCGCACCCCGCCTCGGGTCTGCGTGGTCATCGACACCTCCGGGTCGGTCAGCGACGCCGAGTTGGGGAGTGCGCTGCTGGAGGTCGCCGCGATCTCCCGGGCCGTGGGCGGTCGGCGCGACCTGGTGTCGGTCCTCTCGTGCGACGCCGCGGCCGACGTCGTGCGCAGGCTCTGCCACGCGGCGGAGATACCGCTGACCGGTGGCGGCGGCACGGATCTGCGCGCCGGTTTCGCCAAGGCGCTGCGCACCCGGCCCAGGCCGGACGTGGTCGTGGCGCTGACCGACGGGCAGACGCCGTGGCCGCGCACGCAGCCGTCGTGTCGCACGGTCGTGGGCCTGTTCTCCCGGATCGGGGCGCGCCGCCGGTGGAGCGAGGACCACGACTACGTTCCGGACGCACCGCCCGCGTGGGCGCGCGTGGTGCACATCGGTGCGCCGACGTCGAACTGACGGAGCGCGCGGGCACCGCGAACCGGAGCGCCGCGGCCGACCGTACGCCCGCTCCCCTTCAGGCGTCGTCGCGGGACGCCCCGGGGTGTCAATGGCCGTGCAGACCAGCGGCGGTGGGCAGGATCGGCGCCGGTCGGACCCACGGCTCCGCCCCGGCTGGCTCCCGTCTCAGAGCCGTACCCGGTACACGATCGGCGGCCGGCCGGTCTGCCCGTGCTGCTGGCTGCCGATCGGCACCGCCACTCCCGCCCGCTCCAGCCGCTTCAACACGCGCCTCGCGGTGCGCTGCTGGACGTCGAGATGCTCTGCCACGGCGTGCGCGGTCAGGCCCTCGCCGTCGGCCGCGGTGACCAGTTCGCGCAGCTTGTCGAGCGTCTGCGGGTTGAGGCCCACGCGCCGTGCGAGCAGCACGCTGTTCTCCGGGCCGGTCGGCGCGGTCGCCCGGTCGGAGTCGGCGTCGATCACCATGTCCACGTCGTCCCGCATGGACACGACGCCGGCCACGGGCCCCACCGCGCCGGCCCGGTTGACGGCCCGCCGTGCCAGCGACTCGGCCTCCGCCGCCGTACGGCCCAGACCGAAGCCCACGTGCACGGAGGTGTGCCGGGAGGCGAGCGCGTCGAGCAGCGGGAGCCGGGTGAAGTGTTCGCTGGCCTTCTCCAGGGCACCGCGCGTGGTCACCACCAGCCGCCGCCCGTCCGGCAGATGGGCCAGGCTGCCGCCGAGCACGGTGAGGTCTGCGGCGAGTTCGGAGTCGTCGGAGCCGGGCGGGATGTCGACGATGCCCATCGCCACCTGGGTGTCGCCGCTCTGCGCGGCGGAGGCGGCGAGCACCAGCGACTGCAGGGTGGCGCGGATGGAGTGCCGGGAGGGCGCGAGGCGTACGGCGTGCATCTCGTTGTCGAGCGTGTGGAAGGTGGAGCCGAGGCAGGTGAGTGCCACCCGGGTCTGCTTCTTGTCGCGGGCGCCGAGATGGAAGGAGACGAAGTCGTCGCCGGTCAGCCCGGGGCGGTACGGCAGCACGTGCACGTGCTCCGTCGGCAACTTGGCCTCGGTCATGGTCTCGACGACCTCGGCGCGCTGGAGCGTGTCGATGGAGATCCGCGACACGTCGTGGCCGAGGCGCAGCAGTTCGACGAGCGCACGCAGCAGCGTCGCGCCGTTGTACGGCACGTACATCGCCGACCGGTCCAGCAGTCCGGCTTCCGCCGCGAGGGCGTACGGCACGACCCCGGTGAACAGCAGGGCGTCGGCGCCGGACGCCGCCGCCTCGCGGACGACGTCGAGGGTCTCGTCCTCGTGCCGGTAGGGCAGGCCGAGCAGCCGCGTGGCGTCGGGAGCGCCGACCGCCCGTACCTTCTGCACCAGGTCCTCGGGGCCGATCACGCCTATGGAGAACGCCATGCGCCCCGTCTCCTTCATCCGTACGGCCTGTTCTGGCCGGGTCCCAAACGTCGCGCGGTAAGTGTAGGCATTACGGACCGAAGCGGTCCGCGGCCGCCGGGGTCGACGTGCCGCAAAGGGTCTTTCACCTTTCGGCCCAGGCCGTAAGAAGGTTACCTCGACCGACCCGCGGCCCCGGTGGTCGGTACCCGCAGGCGTGCGCCTACACCGCCCCGCCCTCCGCCAGTCCTTCCAGGCACTCCACCACGCGCGCCCGCTCCGCCGGCGGCAGTGGCGGGCCGAACGGGTCGTGGGCTGCCGCTTCGGGCAGCAGGCCCTCCCACACCGCCGCCCAGTGCATCCGCTGCACATAGCCCTCGATCGGGGCGAGGAAGGTGGCTTCCGCGAAGCGGTCCAGACGGGCCGACGCGGCGACGAAGGCCGTGTGGTCCGCGGCACGCCATGCGTCGATGACCGCCGTCGTCAGTTCCGCGCGGGCCGCCGCGATGCCGACCAGCGCCGTGTCGGCGCCCCACATCAGGCTGGGGCCGAACATGCGGTCCTCGCCGGTGACGACCAGGCGGTCCGTGGCCCCGGCCGCGCGGATCGCGTCCTGGCAGGCCATCGCGCGGTCCAGGGTGGCCAGTTTGAGGCCCAGTGCCCCCGGCAGCGCCAGCAGGTCGCGGACCAGCTCCGGCGGATACTCGTATCCGCCGGCCTCGCCGTGCAGGAAGAACCCCAGCACCGGCAGCCCGCTCGCCTCGGCGACGCGTTCGTGCAGCCGTACGGCGCGGTCGTGGCCGTCCGGGAGGGCGGCCAGCGCGTGCAGCGGGTACACCATCACCGCGTCCGCGCCCAGTTCGGCCGCCGTCACCGCCATCGCCTCGACCGCGGACTCCGCATCGGCCACCGTCGCCGGCGGGCGGTCGCGGGGCACGCCGGCGCCGGCGATCAGCGGCTTGTCGGTCGCCGCGCGCCAGGTGCGCAGCACTCGCGCGCGGTCGGCCGCCGAGAGGTACAGGCCGCGGCCGGTGTGCGCCCACACCGCGAAGCCGCCGACCGGGGCGGCGTCGAGTCGTGCCGCGTAGGAGCGCAGGGCGCCCAGGTCGACGGTCCCGTGTCCGTCCATCGGCGTCAGCACCGCAGGGAGTACCGTCCCCCGCAGTCTCCGGAGCAACTCGCCCGATGTGCCCACCACTTGTTCCGTGAACCCTTTGGTAACCACGGACCATACGTTAACCTTTACGGCCCAGACCGTAAAGGGACAAGGGATAGGAGTCCGGCCATGCGCCTCGGCCTCTACGTCAACCTGTTCTCCGGCAAGGACGACCGCCCCGCACTCGCGGACGCCGTCGAGCAGGCCCGGCTCGCCGAACAGGCGGGCTTCGACTGGGTGGTGCTCGGCGAGCGCCATCTGCACCGCCCCGGCTACCACGAGGCGCTGACCTCGCTGACCTGGCTGGCCGCGCACACCGAGCGCATCGGCCTGGCCACCGCCGGGCTCATCGCCCCCGTCTACCAGCCGGTGTGGCTCGCCGAGACCCTCGCCCACCTCGACGTGCTCTGCGGCGGTCGGCTCACCGCGGGCGTCGTCCTCGGCTACCGGCCCGAGGAGTTCGCCCTGTACGGCGTTCCGCCGCACGAGAAGGTCGCGCGCTTCGAGGAGTGCGTGGAGCTGATCACCCGGCTGTGGACCGAGGATTCGGTGACGTTCGAGGGGCGCTTCACCTCCGTGACCGACGCCTTCCTCTCCCCCCGCCCCGCCCAACGGCCCCGCCCCCGCCTGTGGAACGGCGGCCGGGTGCCCGCCGCACTGGCGCGCACGGCGCTGATGTGCGACGGCTGGACGACCTCCTTCAACGAGAGCGACGTCGAACTCCCCGCGAAGATCGACGAGTACCTGTCCTGCGAGCGCGGCCCCGGCACCCTCGGCGCCGAAGTGCTCGTCTGTCGCGAGGGGTACTGCGCCCCCACCTCCCGGCAGGCCCGCACGGCACTGGAGGACCCGCTGCGCGCGCTGTACGACGCGTACGGTTCCTGGAAGCGCACCTCGATGGACGCGGCCCGGTACGCACAGGGGTGGGACGAGATCGCCGCGCGCAGCGTCGTCGGCTCCCCGGAGCAGTGCGCGGACGGCCTCGGCCGCTACGCCGCGATGGGCGCGGACGGCGTCATCGTGCGCGTCCAGCCGCCGGGGATGCCCCAGGCGGACGCGCTCCGGGCCATTGAGGGCTTCGGCGAGGTTCTGGGGCGGCTGAGGAAGGGGAATTGAACAAGAGACCGCGGAACTGAGCACAGAGACCGCGGCCGCCCTAGCGCACCGGGCCCGCGCGGGCCCGGCCCGATCGACGTCTGCTGCCTGCTGTCTGCGCGCCCATGCTCGTCATCACCTCCCACACCATTTACGGTCAGGACCGCAAATAGCTTCCGTTGGAGGTTCCATGCGTCGTGCCCTCACGGCCGCGTGCCTGCTCGTCATCGCCCTCGCCGTACCGGCCCGTGCCGAAGCCGTCCCCGACACGTCCACGTCCGCCCCGCCCCGCGCCCCCGCCCCGTGCGGCTTCGCCGACCTCGGCAGACTCCCGCTCACCGGCGCGACCACCGCCGGTACCGCGATGGACGGCGATCGCGTCTACTCCGTCACCTCCTCCGCCTCCGGCCCCGCCTTCCTCGGCATCCGCGACGCCGACGACGGCAGGCTGATCGCGGAGCACCCGCTCCCCCGCGCCCTCGGTTCGTGGGCCGTGACCGTGGCCGAGGACCACACGGTCTACGTCGGCAGTTACGGCGGCACCGAACACAAGGGCCGGCTCTTCCGCTACGACCCCAAGAACGCCAGGGTCACCGAACTCGGCGTCCCCGTCGAATCCGAGACGTTCGTCTGGACCGTCGCAGCCACCGAGGACTACGTCTACGGCGGCACCTCCAACAACGGCCACCTCTTCCGCCACGACCGCAACACCGGCGAGACGAAGGACCTCGGCCAGCCGGTGCCGGGCCAGGGCTTCGTCCGCGACCTCGCCGTCGGCGGCGACGGCACGGTCTACGCCGGCATGGGACCCTCCAGCATGCAGGTAGCCGTGCTCTCCCCCGACGGCACGGTCCGCCGCGTCATCGACGCCCCGATCGGCGCCACCGGCTGGGCGTACGACGTGGACATCGTCGGCCGCTACCTCCTCGTCCGCTACGAGACCTCCGCCGCCAAGAAGCCGCTGGCGGTGTACGACCTCAAACGGGGCACGTGGCTGCACGTCACCCAGGACGTCGACAGCCTCACCGTCGGCGGCACGGCCCGCGCCCAGTCCGTCCACCTCGTCCAAAAGGGCGGGCTGATCCGGCTCGACCTGAGAACCGGCCGGACCACCAAGCTCGCCATGACCGAGTTCGGCGAGGGCGGCATCCGCACCCTCGGCTGGCGCGGCACCACCCTCGTCGGCACCTCGTCCACCGGCGGCATCTGGCACTACGACACCAAGACCGGCGTGGGCAGGCTCCTCGACCACACCCTCACCGGCCAGCCCGTGACCATCCGTTCCATGGCCGAGGGCCCCGACGGGCGCCTGTACGCGGGCGGGTTCCTCACCGGCGGCCTCGTCGCGTACCAACCGGGCACCGGTGCGACGCAGTTCTGGCCGAACGTCGGCCAGAGCGAGGGCATGGCGTCCCACCAGGGGAAGCTGTACCTCGGCGTCTACCCGGGCGGCCGCGTCTACGAGTTCGACGGGATCGCGCCGAGGCGGGTGGTCAACCTCACCGAGCAGGAGCAGGACCGGCCGTTCAGCCTGGTCTCGGCCGGCAACCGGGTCGCCTTCGGCACCGTGCCCAAGTCGGGCACCGAGGGCGGCGCGCTGGGCCTGGTGAACCCCGTCACCGGCGAGACCCGGATCAAGCGGAACATCGTCCCGGGCCACTCGGTCGTCGGCGTGACCCACCGCGACGGGATCGTCTACGGCGCCACCTCAGTCTTCGGCGGCACCGGAAAGCCGCTGGACACGGTGGCGAAGGTCTTCGCGTACGACGTCGCCGCCGACAGGCTGCTCTGGCAGAGCGCCCCCGTCGCCGGCGACCTGGCGCTCGGCGAGCTGTCGTTCGACGGCAACGGCAAGCTCTGGGGGCTGACCCCGGACGCGCTGTTCGAGATGGACCCGGCCACCGGCGAGACGCTGCGCACGGTCAAGCACCAGACCTACCCCTGGGCGACCCAGACGCAGGTGTGGCACGACACCAACCTCGTGTTCCACGCGGGCTATCTGTGGGGCAAGACGCAGAGCAAGGCGTACCGGATCGACCCGGCGACGATGCAGTTGACGCTGATCGCCCGGCCGGTCTCGAACCTGACGAAGGGCCCCGACGGCAACATGTACATGTCGCGCAACGAGAGCTTCTACACCTACCGGGTCTGCTGACCCGGGCAGGAAGAAGCGGTGGGCACCGGCCCGCAGGACCGGTCCCCACCGCCTCGTCGTGGTCACACCGGGCGCGTGAACGCGTCCCGCACCTTCCGTGCCGCCCGTGCGACGTCCGCCATCGCGTCCTCGTCGGCCATCAGCACGTTCTGCCGCACCCACACCGTGGCCGCCGCCTCCGCCTCCGCCACCGGGCACGGCCGGGCGTACGCGGCGAGCGACGGCTCCACCGACAGCGAGCGGTAGCCCGCGTCCAGCGGAATGCCCTCCGCCGCCATCGCGGCGACGAACTCCTCCTTGGTACGCCCCCCGAACGCCGCCCGGTCGTACCGCAGCAGCGCCAGATGCCGGGTGTGCCGCCCGGTGTCCGGGGGCGCCGGGCGCATCGACAGGCCCTCGACGTCAGCCAGCGCCTGGGCGAGGGCCGCCGCGGAGCGCGTGCGCCGGTCGATCTGCGCGGGCAACTGCGCGAGTTGGGGTCGGAGCACGGCCGCCTGGAAGGCGGTCATCCGCAGGTTCCAGCCCAGCGCGGGGTGCTCGTACCAGCCGCCGGCCAACCTCCGCCCGACGTTGTGCAGCGACCACAGCCGCTCGTACGTCGCCCGGTCGCCGGTGACGATGACGCCGCCCTCGCCCGCCGTCATGGCCTTGCTCGACTGGAAGCTGAAGCAGGCGACGTCCCCCCAGGTCCCCGCCGCCCGTCCGCCCCGCACCGCGCCGTGCGCCTGCGCGGCGTCCTCGACCACGGGGACCCCGGGCGTGCCGACGTCGGCCACCGCGCCCGAGAGGTGGACCGCCATCACGGCCCCGGTCCGCGGCCCGACGAGGGCGGCGGCCGCGTCCGGGTCGACGAGCAGCGTGTCGGGGCGGACGTCCGCGAACACCGGCCGGGCGCCCGCCAACACCACGGCGGTGGCGCTGGCGACGAACGTGTACGCCGGGACGATCACCTCGTCGCCGGGTTCGACGCCGACCGCGCGCAGGGCGAGGAAGAGCCCCACGGTGGCGTTGACGGTGCACACCGCGTGCGGCGCGCCCGTCGACTCCGCGAACGCGGCGGCGAACTCCTCCACCTGCGGCCCGTCGGTGGCGCCCCACCGGCCGCTGTCGAGGACGGCCAGCAGCGCCTCGCGCTGCTCGTCGGTGGCGGGCGGCGGCCACTGGGGCCAGGGCTCGGTGCGTACGGGCGAGGACGTCACGAGTTCCCTTTCATGGTTCCGCGGAGAATCTGCGCGCGCTCCGGTTGGCGTCGAGGGACCTCACGTCTTCAGCCCCGTCGTCGCGATGCTGTCCGTCAGATACCGCTGGAGCAGCCCGAAGACCAGCAGGCACGGCACGACGGTGATGGTCGCCCCCGCCATCACCTGGTTGATCGTCACGTTCTCGCCGTCGAGCGTGGCCAGCCCCACCGTCAGGGTGTGCATGTCCCCGGACTGGGCGATGACCAGGGGCCACAGGAAGTCGTTCCAGTGCCACAGGAAGACGAACACGCCGAGCGTCGCCATGATCGGCCGGATCAGCGGGATGACGATCGTGGTGTAGATCCGCCACTCGGAGGCGCCGTCGATCTTCGCGGCCTCGAACAGCTCGTCCGGCAGTTGCATGATGAACTGCCGCATCAGGAAGACGGCCTGGGAGTTGGCGAGGGTCGGGACGATCATGCCCCAGTACGTGTCCACACCGCCCAGCTCGGAGATGAGGATGAAGTACGGGATGAGCGTGGCCTGGAACGGCACCATCAGGGTCGCCAGGAACGACCAGAACATGACCTCCCGGCCGGGGAAGCGCTTCTTGGCGAAGGCGTAGCCGGCCATGGAGGCGAACAGCAGGATGAACACGACGGAGACGACGGAGTAGATCGTCGAGTTCAGGGCCCAGCGCAGGATGTCGGAGCTGCCCAGGACCTCGTCGAAGTTCGCCAGCGTCGCCCGGGTGACGTCGAACGCGCCCGGCAGGGTCTTGCCGCTGTGCGGGGCGAAGGCGACCAGCACCATCACCGCGAACGGGGCGACGGTCACGAACGCGACCAGCACCAGCAGCGTCGGCAGCGTGAGCCGCGCCGGACCCCGGCCGGGCCGGAGCGCCTTCCGCGTCCGGTCCCCGCCCCCGGCCCGACCCTTGCCGCCGCCGGTGTCCGGCGACGGCTTGCCGCGGGTGAGCAGAGCCATCAGTCGTCCCTCCCGATCAACCGCCGCTGGATCAGCGAAAAGACCAGTACGACCAAGAAGAGCACGAGTCCCAGCGCGCTGGCGTAGCCGAAGTCGAAGTACTTGAAGCCGGTGTCGTAGAGGAGGTAGACGAGGCTGTAGCTGGAGCGCACCGGGCCGCCCGCCGTCATGACGTACATCTGGTCGAAGACCTGGAACGCCTGGATGGCCTCGATGACCAGTACGAAGAACAGCACCGGCCGCAGCATCGGCAGGGTGATGTGGCGGAAGCGCTGCCAGCCGCCGGCGCCGTCGATCGTCGCGGCCTCCGTGACGGCCCGGGGAATCGACTGGAGGCCGGCGAGCAGGATGAGCATCGAGTAGCCGAAGCCCTTCCACGCCGATGTCGCCGCGATGGAGGGCAGCACGAGCGATTCGCTGCCGAGGAAGTCGACGGAGCCGAAGGACAGGGCGCCGAGGGCGGAGTTCAGCAGGCCGTCCTCGACCTCGTAGATCCACTTCCAGACGACGGCGGCCAGCACGATGCTGGTGACGTACGGCAGGAAGTACACCCCGCGGAAGAAGCCGCGCATCCAGACCGTGCGGTGCAGCAGCATCGCGGTGCCGAGGGCGAGCCCGATCGTCAGCGGGACGTAGACGGCGGTGTACAGGGCGGTGACGCCCAGGCTCTCCCAGAACAGGTCGTCGTCGATCAGCCGGGAGTAGTTCTCGGCCCCGATGAACTCCCATGCGCCGTTGAGCCGGTAGTCGGTCATCGAGAGGAACGCCGCGCCGACGACCGGGCCGAAGCGGAACACCGTGAACAGCAGGAGCATCGGGGCCACGAACAGCAGCCCCGCGCGGGCGTCGTGCCGGCGCAGCGGCGCAATCTTCCGCATTCGGCGGCTACCGCTGCCTGGCCAGCAGGTCGTCGCCCCGCTCGGCCGCCGCGTCGAGTGCCTGTTGCGGAGACTTCTTGCCGGTCAGCGCGGCCTGGATCTCCGGGGCGAGGATGCCCATGAGTTGGCGGGCGACGGGGCTGGACTCGCCGGGGACGACGAAGGCCAGGGCGTCCTGGAGCTTCTTGGCGTGCGGGCTGTCGGACGGCACGGTGACGTCCGTACGCGGCGAGAGGAAGCCGGTGGCCTGGCCGAGGCTCTTGATCTGGTCCGGCTGGGTCATGAAGTTGATGAACTGCTCGGCGCCCTCCTTGTTGCCCTTGGCGTTGATTCCGAGGGCGCCGGGGACGCCGAAGGCGGCCTGCTTCGCGCCGGTGAGCGGGGCGCCGACGAGGACGTTCTCCTTGCCCCACGCCTCCTCCGCGACGGCGAAGTCCCGGCCGGAGTTGGTGAAGCCCATCGCGACCTGCTGCTTGCCGAGCGCCTGGTCGGCCAGGACGTTGACGTTGTTCATCGCCGTCTTGGGGACGGCACCCTGCTCGTACAGGTCGGTGAGGAAGGTGAGGGCCGCCACGCCCTTGTCGTCGTTGAACGCGACGCTCTTGCCGTCCTCGCTGAAGACCCTTCCGCCGGCCTGCCAGAGCAGCGGGTAGAAGTTGAGGTTCAGGGTGGCCTCGTTGCTGGCGGAGTAGTCCAGGGTGGCCAGGCCCGCGGCCTTCAGCTTCGGCGCGGCGGCCTTGATGTCGTCCCAGGTGGCGGGGGGATTCTTGATGCCCGCCCGGTCGAGGAGCTTCTTGTTGTAGAGCGTCGTCGTGATGGTGTGGTAAATGGGGGCGCCGTACGCCTTCCCGTCGCTGCTGAGCACTTCCAGGGCGGCCGGCAGGAACTTGTCCGCGTGGCCCTTGATCGCCCCGTCGACGGGCGCGAGGGAGCCGTTCGCGAGGTACTGGGGAATCTGGTCCGGCTGGAGGACCACCACATCGGGGCCCTTGCCGCCGCTGAACGCGGTGGCGAGCTTCTCGTCGCGGTTGTCCCACGGCTGCTGCTCGATGGTGAGCTTGGCGTCCGAGTACTTCTTCTCGTACGCCTTCTCCAGGCTCTGCCAGTAGTCCGCGTTGGCCTTGGGATCGGCGATCACCGGGTACATCCAGACGGTCACCTCCTCCGTGACCGAGCCGGACCCGCCGTCGGAGCCGCCGCAGGCGGCGGTGAGGGCGGCGAGGCTGAGCAGGGCGAGGGGGATGCGCACACGCTTGAGCGATGAGTTCACAAGGGCCTCCGTGGGCATCGGGGTGCAGTGGAGCCCGGCACTTTCGGCCTTGACCGAAAGTAGCCAGGCCGTGCGGGGGCTGTCAATAACCTTGCAGCGCGGCGCGATTGGGGCCGGCCCGGATCAGTCGTCATCATCGCCCGGGACGCCGTCCTGCGGGTCGATGCGGTACAGCTCGGCGCCTCTGGTGAAGTAGAGCCGGCCGTCGGGGTGGGCGATGAGTCGCCGGTGCGCGTACTCGGCGAACAGCACCGGAGGCCGCCACGACCGGGGATCGACGCGGTAGATGCGGTTGCCGTCGATGCTCGCGTACAGATGGCGACCCATCACGGCGAGATCGCCGCCGCCCCGACCGGCGCCCACCGTGAAGCGCCGGACGACCTCGCGGGCGTACGGGTCGACGGCGAAGACCGTGTTGCCGGCGATGCCCCACAGCTTGCGGTCCGGGCCGACGGCCACGGCGGTGACGGTGGCCGCCCCCGGCACCGGAACCAGCTCCCACAGCTTGCGCCGGGCGCCCACGTGCCAGGCGAAGACGGCGCCCGACTCGCGCGTCGGCGGGGTCGTGCTGAGCCCCCCGGTGATGGAACAGCCGCCGTAGACGACGCCGCCCGCGGCGGCGAGCGAGAAGACCGACTCGTCCTCGACGACGTGCCGGGTGACCTCCACCCCGCCGGTGTCCGGGTCGTACACCGCGATGGCGCCGCCGAGCCGGTCGCCGTCCGGGACGGTGCCCATGACGATCTTCCCGCGCACCTCCACCAGGGCCTTGGCCCGCATCTGCACGTGGTCCTTCAGCGTGTAGATCCGCTCCGGGTTGTCGGGGCTGCCTGCCGGGCCCGGCGAGTACTCCGGGGAACTCCAGGTCGTGCGCGGGTCGTACCGGTAGAGGCGGGCCTCGGGGTAGGTGCCGATCCACACGGAGCCGTCGCGGGTCCGCAGCACGGACTCGGTCTGCGAGAAGCGGTGGAAGTCCGACCGGCCGGTGCGGGTGCCGACGCCGGCGAAGCCGCCGTTGAGGAACCCGCCCGCGTAGACGGTGCCCCGACCGCCGGCGCCGAGGGCGAGGATCTCGATCGGCTCGTCCCGCCTGACCTGTGTCTCCAGCGTGGCGTACGCACCGGTCTGCGGGTTGTAGCGGAACATGTGGCCGCGCCACAGGGTGCCGACGAGGCTCTTCCCGGGGTACTGGGGCAGGCCGAGTTCGGCCCAGCCGATGGAGCGGGCGTTCTGCACCCGGCCCGAGAAGGTGAGGCCGGTGCCGGTGAGCTGCCGGGTGGCGGGGTCGTAGCGGCGCATCTCGCTGCGCTGGATGAAGTAGACGGCGCCGTCCGCGCCGGGCGGGGAGATGTTGAGGCCGTGCGCGTCGGGGATCTCGTCGGTCCAGGTGCGGGCGGCGACGTCGAAGACGTACAGCGGGCTGGGGTTGGCGGTGCCGATGCGGGCGTAGAGGCGGCCGTCGTGGACGTCGAGGTCGTACACGCTCAGCTTGTTGTCGGGCGGCAGCCCCGGCGGCGCGGGCAGTTCGGTGAAGGTGCGGGTCGCGGGGTCGAACTCGGCGATGCGGCCCTGGGAGTACGCGCCGCTGTAGACCTTGCCGCCGGCGCAGGCGAGGCTCTTGATGTACGTCTGGTCGGCGATCGGGCGGCCGAAGTCCTCGACGGCGCCGGTGTCCGGGTCGTAGCGGAAGAGGTGGCCGAGCGGCGAACCGCCGCCCCACACCTTGCCGTCGGCGTCGACGGCGACCCGCCAGATGAAGTTCTCCCCGGGGACGGGCACGCCGAGGTCCTCGGCGGTGTCGCCGCCGCGCCAGCGGTAGAGCCGGCCCTTGCTGCCCCACGTGCCGGCGTAGACGGAGCCGTCGGGCGCGGCGGCGGCCGTCCAGCCGCCGTCGGCGCCGGGCAGCTTGGCGGCGACGGAGACCTCGCCGGTGACGGGGTCGATGGCGTTGAGGTGGGCGGGTGCGCCGTTCGAGATGTTCCAGCAGGCAGGCCGGCCGTTCGGCGCCGGGGCGACGACGCCGCCGATGAGGAGGACGTCCTTGAGGGGGACGCCGAGGGATTCGGGGCCGGTGGCCTCCCGGCCGTTCAGGGCCGCCGCCTGCACCGGGACTGCGGACAGGGCGGTGACGGACAGTGCTGCGGTCGTGCTCACCAAAAACGCACGGCGCGTCGACATGGTGTGGAACACCTCCGGTTCCAGGCTTGAGTTACGGCACTAGCCGAAAGTGATATGCCGCGCACCAGTAGCCGTCAAGACTCCCTACGGCTTGCACCGGGCGGCACCCGGGGGCGGAACGACCGTCGCTACGACCGCTCGACGTCGGCGGCGGGCCGGAGGACCGGCGGGTGCCCCGCACCACCGCGGCGCGGCGTCGGCGTTCCGGATCGCGACCTCTCCGTGGCCGGAGGTCACAGGACGGGCAGTTGGAAGAGTTCCGTGGCGTTCCGCCACAGGACGCGTTCGCGTTCCCCGGGGGTGAGGCCGGCGTCGCGCAGGACACCGAGGGCGAGGGCGGGGTCCACCAGGGTGGCGTCGGTGCCGAAGAGGAAGCGGGTGATGGGGACTCCGGCCGCACGGGCATAGGCGATCCGGCCGGCGTCCGTCACGGTGCGGCAGTGTTCGAGGTAGAGCCGGTCGCAGGCCGCCGCCGCGTGGGCGGCCTCGCGCCAGGCGTCGCCGCCCGCGTGGCCCATGATGACGCGGAGGCCGGGGCGGGCGGAGACCAGGTCGGGCAGGAGTTCGACCTCGCGGCCCCAGGTGTGCAGGAGCAGGGGGACGCCCGCGTCGGCGACGAGGTCGAACGCCTCGGCCAGTTGGGCGGAGCCGGGGGCCCGGCCGGGGTAGTGGGTGTGGATCTTCGCACCCACGAAGCGGCCGGTGTCCAGGCAGCGCCGCAGGTCCGCCGCGCTGTCGTCGATGCGGTTCGGGTTGACGACCGCGTAACCGAGGAGTCTGGGGCGGGTGGCGAGCGCCGTCCGCAGGGCGCGGTTGCCGGCGACCGCGTCGAAGACGACCGCCTCGGACGCCGACACCAGTTGGAGGTCGATGCCGTAGCGGTCCATCTGGCGCAGGTTGTCGTCGGCGTCCCCGCCGGTGAGGTGGAACTGCCAGCGGCCCACGTGGGCGTGCACGTCGATGACCGGCATCAGGCGAGCAACTCCTCGACGTTCTCGGTGGAGATCGCGGCGCGGTCGGCGGCCGTGATGTCCGCGTGGCGCAGCCGCAGCGTCTGCGGGGAGATGTCCATGAACGGGGTGCGGGAGCCGAAGACGAGGTGGCGCGCGCCGACGGAGCCGACGACCCGCTCGATGGAGTCGGCGCCGGACAGCATGCGGGTGGTGGCGCGGAAGCCGGGTTCGGTGCGGGCGAGGAGCAGGAAGTCGGCGAGGAGGTAGGCGTGCAGATCGAGGAAGACGACGTCCGCGCCCCGGCCGGTGAGACCGGGGCCGAAGCGGCGGGGGTCGCCGTCGTGGAGGAGGACGAACCCGCGGTCGAGGGCGAGGGCGACGACGTGGCGGTAGCCGGGGAAGCCGGGTTCGGCGCCCTGTTCGACGGTGAACAGGCGCAGGAAGCGCACCCCGTCGGCGCTCAGTTCGTCGAGCCGGTCCTCCGCGGTCAGGGCGTCGCGCACGTCGACGGTGCCGACGGGCAGCAACTCCGGGCAGCCGGCGAGATCGCGGACGGTCTCCGCATTGCCCGCCCGGTCGTCGAAGAGCGGGCCCCGGGTGGACAGGGCCAGCGCGCGGGCGACGGGGGAACAGGCCAGGACGGAGCGGACTTCCGCGAGCGGGGCGTCGCGGTGGTGCCGGGGCCAGGGGCCGTACAGCACGTCCACGTCCCAGCCGATGTGCTCGTCGGCGGTGGGGGCGAGCCAGTCGTGCGCGGTCATCCGGCGGCCACCTCGCGCAGCGCCCGCGCGATGCGGTCCACGTCGCCCGGGCTGTAGCGCTCGTTCCACGGAAGCACCAGCAGGGTGCGGGCGATGAGTTCCTCGGCGCGCGGGCACAGGCCCGGTTGGTGTCCGGGCAGCGCGGGGTTGGCGTACAGGGGGCGTTCCAGATAGCCGGGCAGCGCCGGTACGCCGAGTTCGTCGAGGGCCCGTGCCCAGCGGGCGTTGTCGTCGACGAGCAGCGGCATCACCCACCAGGCGTGGCCCTGCCGCCGTCGGGGCATCCGGACGGCCGGGACGTCCCGGAGCACCTCCGCGAGCTGTCCGGCCCGCTCGCGGCGCACCCGCACGACGTCGGTGACCTTGCCGAGTTGGGCGCGGGCGACGGCCGCCGACAGCTCGGGCATCCGGTAGTTGAGGCCCATCACCCGGTGGATGCGGCCCTCGCTGCGGTCCCAGCCCTTGTCCATGAAGAGCCGCATCCGGCGGGCGAGGGCGGGGTCGCGGGTCAGCGCGAGTCCGCCGTCGCCCGCGGTGATGTGCTTGAACTGCTGGAGGCTGAAGCAGGCGACGTCCCCGACCGTGCCGAGCAGCCGGCCCGAGGCGTCCGCACCGAGCCATGCCTGGGCGCTGTCTTCGACGAGGACCAGTGAGTGCCGGTCGCAGATCGCGCGCAGGGCGTCGACGTCGGCGGCTCCACCGAAGAGGTGGACCGCGATGACCGCCTTGGTGCGGTCGGTGACTGCGGCTTCGACGGCTGCCGGGTCGAGGTTGCCGTCCTCGGCGCGCACATCGGCGAACACCGCGCGCCCACCCTGCGCCAGGACGGGGGCGACGGTCCCGAAGTCGGAGACCGGAGTGGTGATGACCTCGTCGCCGGGGCCGATCCCGGCCGCCGCGAGCGCGAGGTGCAGCGCCGCCGTCCCGGAGCTGCAGGCGACGGTCTCGGGGACCGCGTCCGGTGTCGCGTACAGCCGGGACATCTCCGATTCGAGGGAGCGCGCTTCGCCTCCGAAGGAACTGCACAGCACCGCCGAGTCGAGGACGCGCAGTACGGCGGCGCGTTCTTCGGCGCCCAGGGTGCGGCCGCGAGGTTCGAGAACTGTGGGCAGTGGCATTTCCCGTTCCGGCATCGTGGCACTATCCTCTCCGCAGACACGCGGTTATGGCCCGGGCCGAAAGTAGGTGCCATGGATGGCGGACGTCAAGCCTCTTCCGGTCGGCGCCGCCCCCGCACGGCCGCACGCCCCACAGACGTTCCCCGGCAGTCGTGTTCGAGCTGGCACCCGAGCAGAACGGAGACCGGCGATGCCTCTCACCGTTGCCACGTTCTCAAGCGTCCCGAACGCGCGGGAGTCGCCGCACCCACGAGCGGTCGCCAGGAGGGACTGACCGGCCGCCCCCGATCGTCTACCGCGGACACCTCTGAGCGCCACCGGACCTTGTTACGGTCCGGGCCGTAACGATAAAGGAGCCGTGCTTGAAGATCGCCTCCGTCCATACGCGCGTCGTCAGGGCCCCCTATCGACGCCCCTTCGTCATCAGCAGCGGAACCAGTCCCGAACTGATCAGCCTCGTGGTCGAAGTACGCACCGCGGAGGGCGTCACCGGCTTCGGTGAGGCGTCCCCGATGACCGCTTACACCGGTGAGACCCTCGCCGGCCTGGAGACCGCCCTCACCCAGCACGCCGCGCCCGCCCTCGTCGGCCGCGATCCGCGCGATCTGGCCGGGGCGCACACCGCGATGGACACCGCGATACGCGGCCAGCGCCTGGCGAAGGCCGCGCTCGACATCGCCCTGCACGACCTGGCGGCGCGGGCCGCGGGGTGGCCGCTGCATCTGCTGCTCGGCGGCGGAGTCCGCACCAGCGTGCCGACGGCCTGGGTCGTCGGCCTCGGCACCCTGGAGGAGATGGCCGCGGAGGCCGCCGACTACGCGGCCCGCGGATTCACCCACATCAAGGTCAAGGGCGGAGAGGACCCCGAACTCGACGTCCGGTTGGTGCGGCTGGTCCGCGAGACGGTCCCGGCAACGGTCGAACTCTGTCTCGACGCCAACGAGGGCTACGTCCCGGGGACGGCCGCACGCACGGTCGCCCGGCTCGCCGACGCAGGGCTCGACCTCGTCGAACAACCGCTCCCCCACTGGGACTTGGCGGGCATGGCCGCCCTGCGGCGCACGGGCGCGGTGCGGGTGATGGCCGACGAGAGCATGCAGTCGCTGCACGACGCGATGGAGATCGTGCGCCGCGGGGCGGCGGACGTCCTCAACATCAAGATCCTCAAGGTGGGAGGTCTGCACCGGGCCCGCCAGATCGCTGCACTGGCGGAGGCCGCGGGGCTGGCGGTGAAGCTCGGCACGATGCCGGAGCTGGGCGTGGCGACACTGGCGGCGGCCCACCTCGCGGCGGCACTGCCGCATGCGACGGTGCCGGCGGATCTGGTGGGGCCGCTGCTGGTGACGGAGGATCCGCTGGCCGGCGCGGTGTTCGCACCCACGGCGCACACGGGCCACGTAGACCTACCGACGACCGCCGGCCTGGGCCACCACGCCTAAGGGCTGTCCCGTAATCCCTGGCGGGCGCGCGACGACAGCTACGGCACCTCGCTGCGTTGTCGGAATCACCACATACATCAAGTATGCGGTGACCCCTCCGCCTTGCGATGCACCGCATCTGACGCCGCGCGCTGATCCACCGGGGATTACGGGATAGCCCTTAGGTCGTGTCCGGAAGTCCGCTGCACTTCCCCGTTCCTCCGGGGCGCGTGGCCGCATTGACCGCACGGCGCCGTCGCGGTTGCATGCTGATGGCCTTCCGGCAGGGCGCCGGAAGCGGAAACCTTCTGGGGGGAACATGAGAGGGAGCACGAACCGGGGCACCATCAGACGTGGGCGCGTCGCCCTGAGCGCCGTCGCCGTCGCCGTCTGCACGATCACAGCGTTACCGCACGGCGCCGCCTCGGCCGATTCCGGGGACGCGGGGGGCGTCCGCCAGACCGGCGTCGAGAGGGTCAGCGTCGCGGCCGAGGGCACCCAGGCCAACGACGACTCCTCCGACGCGTCGATCACACCCGCCGGCCACCGCGTCGTCTTCTCCTCGTACGCGAACAACCTCACCCCGGGCGACACGGGGAGGAACGAGGAGGTGTTCGTCCGCGAGCTGGCAACGGGTCAGAACAGGCAGTTCGGCGGATACCCGCTGGCGCCGCCGATGCTCAGCAGCGACGGGCAGGTCCTCGCCTATCTGGGCCCCAGGTTCAACAACATGGCCCTCTACCAGCACCACCTCAGCGTGGGGTGGTCAGCGGCCTACACCTGCTCGCTCCGGAGCTGCGAGGCAGCCATGGGCTCGAACGACCGTCACCAGGCGTTCAGTGTCACCTTCAGGCACCCGGAGACCAACCAGCGCATCGAGGTCAGCAATCCGGACACCGGCGGCTTGCAGACCGTCGACGTCATCCACAACACCGCACCGTCCCGACCCTCCATCAGCAGCGACGGCACCCGGCTCGCCTACCAGGACGGCGGGGAGCAGGACGTCTTCCTGTGGGACTGGGCCGACAACACCCCCGCCGGCCCGATCGAGGGCCCGGGCAAGGCCGCCGAACTCGTCCAGCTGAGCGACGACGGCAACAAGGTCGTCTACCGCTCGGGCCCCGACACCTACGTCCACGACGTCGCCTCCGGTACCGCCGCGCCCGTACCCGGCGTCAAGGGCGTGGCCATCGACCCCACCGGCCGCTACCTGCTGCACACCCCGTCCGGCGCAACCGGACCGGCACCGCTCACCCTGCGCGACCTGGAGACGGGCACCGACGAGACCGTCACCGACCGACCCGCCTCGGCCGGGGTCGACGCCGTCAGCACCGGCGGACGCCACGTCGTCTTCGAATCCGCGGCCGAGGGCATCGTGCCCAACGACACCAACGGCAAGACGGACATCTTCCTCCGCACCCTCCGATAGCCGGCCCCCACCCGCAAAAGCCTTGCACCCGCCCGTCGGACCCCGGTCCGACGGGCGGGTTTCCTTATGTCAACGTAAACCCTTACCCATGAGCAACACACCCTTGACACCGGGAACGATGAGAGTAAAAGTGAATCAGCGATAACCTTCGCCACGGTCACTCCGGTCATCGCCGCCCCGGCCTGCCGGGGCATCGTCGTCTCCGTCGAGGACGGACTCGCCCGCCTCGACCTCACCATCAGCCCGCCCGACGGCACCGTGACCCTCCAGGGCCGCGCCGTCATCGCCAACTGAACCCCACCGAAGGACGGATGCACATCATGGGAACCCTGGACGGCAAGGTCGCGATCGTCTCCGGCTCCGGCCGCGGCATCGGACGCGAGGTGGCGCTGAAGCTGGCTTCGGAGGGCGCGAGCGTCGTCGTCAACGACCTGGACAAGGACCCCGCCGACGAGACCGTCGCGGAGATCACCGCGGCGGGCGGCAGGGCCGTGGCCTGTGTCGGGTCGGTCACCGAGGAGGGTTTCGCCGAACGGTTCGTGCAGACCGCGGTGGACGCCTTCGGCGGGCTGGACATCATCGTCAACAACGCCGGCTACACCTGGGACACCGTCATCCAGAAGATGACCGACGAGCAGTGGGACGCCATCCTCGACGTCCACCTCAAGGCACCGTTCCGGATCCTGCGCGCGGCGCAGCCCTTCATCAAGGCCAACCCCGTCCCGTACCACCGCAAGGTCGTCAACGTCTCCTCGGTGTCGGGCGTCTTCGGCAATCCGGGCCAGGCCAACTACTCCTCCGCCAAGGCCGGTGTCATCGGCCTGACCAAGACCATGGCGAAGGAGTGGGGCCGCTACAAGGTCAACGTCAACGGTGTCGCCTTCGGCTTCATCCTCACCCGGATGACCGAGGCCACCGCCGCCGACGAGACCTTCGTCGAGATCGAAGGCCGTCGGATCAAGGTCGGCGTCTCGCCGCAGATCATGGAGGCCGTCAAGCGGACCCACCCGCTCGGTCGCCCCGGCACCCCCGCCGAGGCCGCGGGCGCGATCTACCTGCTCTGCACCCCCGACGCCGACTACGTCTCCGGCCAGGTGCTCAACGTCGACGGCGCCTCCCGCTGAACCGGCCGCCCCGTCCCACCACCAGTCAGGAATGGTCATGAAGCGCAACATCTACAACGAGGAGCACGAGGCGTTCCGGGCGGTCATCCGGGATTTCATCGCCAAGGAGGTGCAGCCCCACTTCGAGCAGTGGGAGCGGGACAACCTCATCGACCGGGAGGTCTTCCGCAAGCTGGCCGCGCTCGGCGTGATGGGCTTCGACATCCCCGAGGAGTACGGGGGCGTCGGGAAGACCAGCTACAAGTACCAGGCGGTCATCACCGAGGAGTCCGCCCGCGCGGCCGTCGCCTTCGGCCACTTCGCGGTCTCCACCGGCGTCGTCCTGCCCTATCTGCTCAACCTCGCGAACGAGGAGCAGAAGCAGCGGTGGTTCCCCGGCATCGCCGCCGGTGACCTCATGCTCTGCGTCGCCATGACCGAGCCCGGCACCGGCTCGGACCTCGCGGGCATCCGTACCTCCGCGAAGCTCTCCGAGGACGGCACGCACTACGTCCTCAACGGCTCCAAGACCTTCATCACCGGGGCCCGGAACTCCGAGTTGTGCGTCGTCGTCGCCCGGACCTCCCCGGCCACGCCGGAGAACCGCCGGCACGGGCTGAGCCTCTTCGTCGTCCCGACCGACAGCGAGGGCTTCGAGTTCGGCCGCAAGCTGGAGAAGATCGGCCTGCGTTCCTCCGACACCTCCGAGCTGGCCTTCAACGACGTGAAGGTGCCGGTGGAGAACCTCCTCGGCAAGCAGGACGAGGGCTTCTCGTACCTCGGCCGGAACCTGCCCCGGGAGCGGCTCTCCATCGCCGTGGGCGCAACCGCCGCCGCGACGGCCGCGATCCGCTTCGCCAAGGAGTACGTCAGCGAGCGCCTGGTCTTCGGCAAGCCGGTGGCAGCCTTCCAGAACACCAAGTTCGTGCTGGCCGAGTGCGCGACCGAGGTCGCGGCCCTCCAGGCGATGGTCGACAAGGGCATCGAGTTCGACGACGCGGACGAGCTGACCCCGGCCGACGCCGCGAAGATCAAGCTCTTCGCCACCGAGGTCGCCGGCCAGGTCATCGACAAGTGCCTCCAACTGCACGGCGGTTACGGCTACATGCTGGAGTACCCGATCGCCCGGCTGTACGCGGACACCCGGGTCTCCCGGAT
>NZ_JBIRGU010000014.1:0-221830 GCF_044328175.1 Streptomyces sp. NPDC017979
AGGGGGGACCCTGTGGGAGAGTAGGACGCCGCCGAACAATTTTTGAGGAGAGGGCTCCACACTACGGTGTGGGGCCCTTTCCGCATTTCTAGACACTTTTCTCGGGAGAATGGTCGCCGGACAGGACCTGGCGACCATGTGTCTCCCGATTTTTAGAGCCGGCCGGCAGCTTTGAGCGTCAGGTAAGCGTCTGCAAGCGCCGGTGCAAGGTTCTCGGGCGTCGTGTCGACGACGGTCACCCCGTGCCGTTGCAACTGCTCGGCGGTGCGACGGCGCTGGGTCTGGGCTTGAGCGGCAGCTGCTGCCTCGTACACCGCCTCCACACTGCCCCGGGCCTTGGACATCTTCTCGACGTGCGGGTCGGCGACGGACGCCACGAGCACCGTGTGCCGCTGGGTCAGCTGAGCGAGCACCGGAAGCAGCCCTTCCTCGATGGGAGTCGCGTCGAGATTGCTCAGAAGCACGATCAGTGAACGGCGTGGTGCGCTTTTGAGCACCGCTGCGCTGAGGCCGCGGGCGTCCGTCTCGACGAGTTCGGGCTCCAGCGGGGCCAGGGCGTCGACCAGGGCCGGGAGCGTTTCGCTTGCAGATCGGCCGTGAACCTGGGCGCGGACGCGACGGTCGTAGGCCAGGAGGCCCACCCGGTCGCCGGCTCGGGACGCGAGCGCCGAGAGCAGCAGGGCGGCGTCCATGGAGGCGTCGAGACGGGGGACGTCGCCGACGCGACCCGCGGACGTGCGGCCGGTGTCGAGGACGAGGACGACGTGGCGGTCACGCTCCGGGCGCCAGGTGCGTACGGCGACGTCGGCCTGGCGGGCCGTGGCGCGCCAGTCGATGGAGCGCGTGTCGTCGCCCGGGACGTAGTCACGGAGGCTGTCGAATTCGGTGCCCTGGCCTCGGATGAGCGTGCTGGTGCGGCCGTCCAGCTCCCGCAGGCGGGCCAGCCGGGACGGCAGGTGCTTGCGACTGGTGAACGGTGGAAGCACGCGTACGGTCCACGGCACCTGGTGGCTGCTCTGGCGGGCGGCAAGGCCGAGGGGACCGTAGGAGCGCACGGTGACCCGGTCCGCGTGGCGGTCGCCACGGCGAGCGGGGCGTAGTGCGGTCGTGATGCGCCGACGCTCGCCGGCCGGGACGGTGAGGCGGCTCCGGGACCCGGCCTGTTCGGTGCCGGCTTCCCAACTGCTGGGTGGCCAGGCGTCGCGGACCTGGGCGCGCAGCATCCGCTTGGACGCGTTGGTGATGCTGAGCTGTACGTCCGCCCGTTCCCCGAGTCGAACTCTTGTTTCACCGCTTCGAGTGAATCGGAGCGATCGCACTGGCGCGGCGAGGGCGTAGTCGCACAAGATTGCTAGAGACAGCGGTGCGTTCACCGCCAGCATTCCCGTCCAACTGGGCGCGAGGATGCCGACGGGGAGCGAGCCGATGGCGGCGAGGAGCGCGGTTCTTCCGGTGAGGGCCATGGGCTCGCTCTCAGCGGGGAACGGGGACGTGACTCAGGAGCGCGGTGATGACGGAGTCAGTGGTGACTCCTTCCATCTCCGCTTCGGGCCGGAGCTGGATCCGGTGTCGCAGGGTGGGCAAGGCCAGTGCCTTGACGTCATCGGGGATGACGTAGCCGCGACCGGTCAGCCAGGCCCAGGCACGTGCTGCGGAGAGCAGCGCGGTGGCGCCTCGGGGCGATGCGCCGAGGGTGAGCGAGGGGGATTCACGCGTGGCACGACAGATATCTACGACGTAGCCGGCGATCTCGGTTGACACCGCGGTCCTGGCGACAGCGGCCCGGGCCGCTTCCAGGTCCGCGGGGCCCGCGACGGGGCGAACACCTGCGCTCTGGAGGTCCCGGGGGTTGAAGCCCTCGGCGTGGCGGGTCAGGACGCTGATCTCGTCCTGACGGGACGGCAGCGGGACGATCAGCTTCAGCAGGAACCGGTCCAGTTGCGCCTCGGGCAGGGGGTAAGTGCCCTCGTACTCGACGGGGTTCTGGGTTGCTGCGACGAGGAAGGGCTCCGGGAGCGGACGCGGCGTGCCGTCGACCGTCACCTGTCGCTCTTCCATGGCCTCCAACAAGGAGGACTGGGTCTTGGGCGGTGTGCGGTTGATCTCGTCGGCGAGCAGCAGATTGGTGAAGACCGGGCCCGGCTGGAAGGAGAACTCCGCAGTGCGGGCGTCGTAGACCAGCGAACCGGTGATGTCGCCGGGCATCAGATCGGGGGTGAACTGAACGCGCTTGGTGTCGAGTTGCAGGGATGCGGCCAGCGCCCGCACGAGGAGGGTCTTGGCGACGCCGGGCACCCCTTCCAGCAGGACGTGACCCCGGCAGAGCAGGGCCACGACGAGCCCGGTGACTGCGGGGTCCTGGCCGACGACGGCCTTGGCGATCTCCGTGCGGAGGGACTCCAGGGATGCGCGGGCGCCGTCCGAGGTCGTGGTCGTCTCGGGGGACGGGGCACTCATGAGGTGCGTACCTCTCTTTCGAGGGCGTCGAGTTGGTCTGCCAGGCGGACGAGGGCGGCGTCGTCCGCCGGCGGTGGTCCGAAGAGCAGGAGCGCCGGGCCCTGGTCACCGGGGTCGGTGCGGGCCGCGACGGCGGGGAGGAGGACGTCGGGGGAGTGGGCGTGGGCCGAGGCGATGCCGAGGAGGGGTGCCAGTCGTTCGCGTGTGGCTGCGCGCAGCACGTCCGCTGCTCGGTCGCGGGCTTTCGCCTGGTGGTACAGCCGGGCTCTGCCCTCGGTGGTCTCGGAGGCGCGGATGGACACGGGCAGGCGCTCGGTGACCAGGGGGCCCAGTCGGTGGGCGCGCCAGACGGCCGCGAGGGCGGCTGCGACGAAGAGCTGGAAGGAGGCCCAGAGCCAGCCGGAGGGGAGCAGGTCGAGGAAGGACTCGTCACCGCCGTCGGGTGCGGTGGAGCCGTCGCTCAAGGAGGGGAGGTACCAGACCAGATGGCTGCGGGAGCCGAGGAGTTGCAGGGCGAGGGAGGCGTTGCCGTTCTTGTCCAGGCGCTCGTTGTGGAGGAGGTCGGGAGCGCCGAGCACCACGGTGTCGCCTTCGCCCGAGTCGGTCCTGACGAGGGTGGGCAGGCCGTCGACGGGATAGCAGCCGTCGACGCCTGGACCGTCGGCGACGGCGTACTGCTCGCCGCCGAGGTCGACGTCCCCGGCGTTGCGGGCCGCGGGCAGCGAGCACTTGGGGGCCAGGGCCGTGACCCGGGTCGTCGACGTGGACCGGACGCCGGGCGCGAGGGTGTCCAGGGAGGTGGGGCCGGGGGCCACGAGGACGGTGCGTCCACCGGAGGTGTTGGCTGCCTTCCGCAGGGCCCGCTGTTGGCTGTCGGTCAGGAGGTCGGGGGCGGCGACAAGAAGCGTGGAGTCGGGGCCGACGGCGGTCGTGGCCTCGCGGAGGGTGGTGGCGACGCGGACGGTGACGCCGCGGTCCGCAAGGAGTTCGGCGACGGCGCGGCTGCCGGAGCGGTCGGCGGAGCGCGGGTCGAGGCTGCCGTGCCGGTCGCCGGAGCGCATCGCGGCGATGACGACCCCGGCGGTGATCAGGACGGCAAGTCCGAGCAGCAGCCCACGGGCGCGCGTCCACATTTGGCGGCCCGTGGGGGACAGGGACGTGGTGCTGGGGGCGGCCCTGGTCACTCGGCTGCTCCAAAGGACGGCTCGACCAGGTGTGGCTTGGTGCGCTCCAGTTCGAGGTCCAGGCTGCGCAGCCGGTGGTACGCGTGCTGGTCGGCCGTTCGGCCGCCGTATGTGACGTCGTCGAACTCCCGGGCCGCGGCTAGGAGGTCCGCGGAAAGGGTCGGGAGCGACCGGCCGCCCTCGGCGGCGGCTTCGTCGGCGGTGCGGCCCGGACGGAGGTCGAGGAGGGCGCGTTCCTCCAGGCCGCGGACGATCGCCCGCATGCGTTCCTGGACGGCTGCGCTCCAGCGGCCCGCTGCGGCGTGGGCCTCCGCGGCGGCTCGGTGTTCTACGGCGCTTCGGGGGGAGTCGTCGAAGAGTGGCGACGCCGACGCGGGGATGCGCCGGGGCGTGCCCAGGCGCCACCACAGGGCGCCGACCAGGGCGATGGCCATCAGGACGATGACGACGAGCCCGACCGTGCCGCCGGGGGCGGCGGTGGAAGCGGCGCCGAAGAGTTCGTCGACCCAGTCCCAGAAGTCGTTGACGGCCTGCTGGAGGGGGTTCGGATCGTTCTCGTGGTACATCGGCTTGGTGAGCTCCCGCCGTGCCGCTTCGCGTGCGGGGTCGCGGGAGACGTCCACCGGTATGTCCCCGTCGGCGCGCACCAGAGTGCCTGCCGCCGCTCCCCCCGTGGCGAACACGTCATTGGCTCCCGGTGGTCGCGCCGGGCGGCGGCTCGGTGCCGTAGCCGGGAAGACCGGCGGCGCGGCCGAGTTCGATGTCCAGGGCCTCGCGGCGGATCCGCTGGTCGATGTAGAGGAGCACGTACACGCCGGCGGTGATCGGGTAGGTGATCGACGAGGCGATCACCGCACCGATGCCCGTGATGATCAGGTACATCCAGCTGTAGTCGGGGATGTCACCGGAGACGAAGCCGCTCACGCCGCCGTCGTCCGCCGCCAGGGCCGCGATGCTGAAGGGGATCGCGATGATCATCGAGACGATGAGGGAGAGCAGCGTCGTCAGCACGACGATGCCGAAGGTGCGCCACCAGGAGCCGCTGACCAACTTGGCGGACCGCCGCATGGCTGCGAAGACGCCCTGACGCTCCAGCATCAGTGCGGACGGCGCCAGGGTGAACCGGACCATGAGCCAGATCGCCACCGGGAGCGCCGCGATGATCCCGAGCACCGCGAGGGCCGCGCCTCCCGCACCGCCCAGGGCCATGCCCGGCAGGGCGGCGACGGTGACGATGGCCGCCGCGATGAGTGGCAGCAGCAGGGTCACCGCGAGGAGTTGGGGCAGCCGGGGGCGGGCTTCCTGCCAGGCTTCGGCGATCGTCACGGGCTTGCCGAGCACCGAGCGGCTGATGACCATCGTCAGCAGCGCCGTGGTGAAGAGGGTCGCGATCAGCCCGATGATCATCATGGGGATCGTGGACAGCATCGTCGACTGGAGGGAGTCGACGGCCTGGCGCAGGGCTTCCTCGCCGTCGGCGTCGGAGTCGATCTCCAACGGCTCGGGCATCAGGTAGCGGGTGACGAGGATGTTGCCGATCTCGGCGATCACGGAGACGGTGATCGTGATGCCGAGCACCGTGCGCCAGTGCGTCCGCAGGGTGGACACCGCGCCGTCGAGGATCTCACCCACGCTCAGCGGGCGCAGCGGGATGACACCGGGCTTCGCCGCGGGCGGTGCGCCCCAGCCGCCGTGGTGCTGCGGCCCGCCCCAGCCGGGGCCGGGCTGCGGTGGAGGAGGAGCGGACCACTGGCCGGCGGGCGGCTGCTTGCTGGACCAGTTCGAGGCGGGGCCGGTCTGGTCGACGGGCTCCGCGGGGCGGGGCACCTGGGCGCCCTGGCCTTCGTCCTGGCCCTGTCCCCGTCCCTCGGAAGGAGCAGATCCGGGCGAGGCCCAGCCCGGAGTGTCGTTCACGGTCGTCCACCTCGTGTGTCGGTATCGGCGCCGGCTCGGCGAGCCGGCGTCTGCGGGGTGCCCGTCCGCACAAAGAATCGGCAGGCTGGCAGCCATCGTGCCACGCACGGTCCAACCGTGGGCCGGCGGCCGGGTGCCGATCACGCCTTCTCTGGGCGTTCGTCACCGGGCAGACTGGTCGGATGGCTGATCAGTACGCGCAACGGCGGGCCGGAGCGGAGCCGCAGCAGCTCCCGGTCATTCGCTGGGAAGAGCCGGTGGACGGGCCTGTTCTGGTGCTCCTCGACCAGACCAGACTGCCCGCTGAGGAGGTGCTGCTGGCTTGTGCCGACGTCCCCGCGCTGGTGCGGGCGATCCAGACGTTGGCCGTGCGGGGCGCACCGCTGCTGGGCATCGCGGGCGCCTACGGTGTGGCGCTCGCCGCGGCCCGCGGGGACGACGTGGAAGAAGCCGCTGCTCTGCTGGCACAGTCGCGGCCCACCGCGGTGAACTTGGCGTACGGGGTGCGCCTGGCGGCCGCCGCCCACCGGGAGGCCCTGGGCGGGGCCGCCGATCCCGCGCGCGCGGCCCTCGCCGCCGCCCGGGAGCTGCACCGCCAGGACGCGGAGGCGAGTGTGCGGATGGCCGCTCACGGCCTGGCCCTGCTCGATGAGTTGCTGCCCGACGGAGCGCATCGGATCCTGACCCACTGCAACACCGGTGCGCTGGTGTCGGGCGGCGAGGGCACGGCGCTGGCGGTGGCGCTCGCCGCCCACCGCGCCGGCCGGCTGCAGCGGCTGTGGGTGGACGAGACCCGTCCGCTGCTCCAGGGCGCTCGGCTGACCGCGTACGAGGCGGCACGCGCCGGCATGCCGTACACCTTGCTGACGGACAACGCCGCCGGTTCGCTGTTCGCGGGCGGGGAGGTGGATGCTGTCCTCATCGGCGCGGACCGCATCGCTGCCAACGGTGCGGTCGCGAACAAAGTGGGTAGCTACCCGCTGGCCGTGCTGGCGAAGTACCACCGGGTGCCGTTCGTCGTCGTCGCGCCGACCACGACGATCGACCTCGCCACCCCGGACGGGGCGGCCATCGAGGTCGAGCAGCGGGCCGCGCACGAGGTGACGGAGATCCTTCCGCCACAGGCGAGCGGGGCCCCGGGGAGCCCGGCCGGCGGCGTTCGGCTTGCGCCGCGGGGAACACAGGCGTACAACCCTGCATTCGATGTGACTCCACCGGAACTGGTGACCGCGATCGTGACCGAGGAAGGTGCGTTGTCGCCGGTCACGGGGGACGGGGTGGCACAGCTGTGTGCCAGGTCACGACAGGTAACGATGAGCTAATGGGATGATGTCGGTTATGAAGGGACGAGTCCTTGTCGTCGACGACGACACCGCACTGGCCGAGATGCTCGGCATCGTGCTGCGTGGAGAAGGTTTCGAGCCGTCGTTCGTGGCGGACGGCGACAAGGCGCTCGCCGCGTTCCGGGAAGCCAAGCCGGACCTGGTGCTGCTCGACCTGATGCTGCCCGGGCGGGACGGCATCGAGGTGTGTCGGTTGATCCGGGCCGAGTCCGGGGTGCCGATCGTGATGCTCACGGCGAAGAGCGACACGGTGGACGTGGTGGTCGGCCTGGAGTCCGGGGCCGACGACTACATCATCAAGCCGTTCAAGCCCAAGGAGCTCGTGGCGCGCATCAGGGCGCGGCTGCGGAGGTCCGAGGAGCCCGCGCCGGAGCAGCTGACCATCGGTGACCTGATCATCGACGTGGCGGGGCATTCGGTGAAGCGGGGCGGGCAGTCGATCGCGCTCACCCCGTTGGAGTTCGACCTGCTGGTGGCGCTGGCACGCAAGCCGTGGCAGGTGTTCACCCGTGAGGTGCTGCTGGAGCAGGTGTGGGGGTACCGGCACGCCGCGGACACCCGGCTGGTGAACGTGCACGTCCAGCGTCTGCGCTCCAAGGTCGAAAGGGACCCGGAGCGCCCGGAGATCGTGGTGACCGTCCGTGGTGTCGGTTACAAGGCGGGACCGAGCTGACGTGCCCGGCGGCAGCGCTGCTCCGCAGCCCGGGGAGTCGGGGGCCGTGAAGGGGCGGGCTGCTGCCGGACCGGAGCAGGGGACGGCCGGGCCGCTGTGGCTCGGCCGGCTGCTGCGCGGTCGGCGTGCGGGACAGGACGGCGAGCCCAGCAGGTTGCTGTTGCGCATCCTGCTGCGCTGGGTGCGGCGACCGTTGCTGCCCGCGATTCGGCTGTGGCGGCGCAACATCCAGCTGCGGATCGTCGTGATGACGCTGCTGATGTCGGTCGGCGTCGTGGTGCTGCTGGGGTTCGTCGTCATCGGGCAGGTGCGCAACGGCCTGCTCGACGCCAAGCGGGAGTCGGCGCGCAGCCAGGCCGCGGGCGGGTTCGCCGTTGCGCGGGAGGCCGCCGACATGCCGACGGCACCCGGCGGGCCGGACGGCGCGGGTCAGGACAGTTCGGCCGCCTCCGGTTCATGGCGCACGGACCTGGTGCAGCGGCTGGCGAGCGGCGGCCAGGGCGCCTTCCACGTGGTCGCGCTCAGCGTGGACGCGGAGTCGATGGGCGCCCGCGCGGCCCGTACGTCCGGCGACATGGACCCCGCGTCCATCCCGGACCGGCTGCGGCAGGACGTCCGCAAGGGCAGCAAGAGCTACGAGACGTACATCAGGATCACGTACAACAACGGAGAGTCACCGGCCGAGCCGGGGCTTGCCGTGGGTACGCAGCTCAACGACGCGGAGGACCAGCCGTACGAGCTGTACTACGTCTTCCCACTGGCGCAGGAGGAGCAGTCGCTCAACCTCGTCAGGGGGACGCTGGCCACCGCGGGGCTCTTCCTCGTCGTGCTGCTCGGGGCGATCGCGTGGCTGGTCGTGCGGCAGATCGTCACGCCCGTGCGGATGGCGGCCGGGATCGCCGAGCGGTTGTCCGCGGGCCGGCTCCAGGAGCGGATGAAGGTCACCGGCGAGGACGACATCGCCCGCCTCGGTGAAGCGTTCAACAAGATGGCGCAGAACCTACAGCTCAAGATCCAGCAGTTGGAGGAGCTGTCGCGGATGCAGCGGCGCTTCGTCTCCGACGTCTCGCACGAGTTGCGCACCCCGCTGACGACCGTGCGCATGGCGGCCGACGTCATCCACGAAGCGCGCAGTGACTTCGATCCGGTGACGGCGCGCTCGGCGGAGTTGCTGGGCGATCAGCTCGACCGTTTCGAGTCGCTGCTGTCCGACCTGCTGGAGATCAGCCGGTTCGACGCGGGAGCGGCGGCGCTGGACGCCGAGCCGATAGACCTGCGCGAGGTGGTGCGGCGGGTGATCGGCGGTGCCGAGCCGCTGGCCGAGCGCAAGGGCACTCGGATACGCGTCATCGGCGACGACCAGCCCGTCGTCGCCGAGGCCGACCCCCGGCGCGTCGAGCGGGTCCTGCGGAACCTGGTCGTCAACGCTGTGGAGCACGGCGAGGGCCGGGACGTCGTGGTCCGGCTGGCGGCGGCGGGCGGGGCCGTCGCGGTGGCCGTACGGGACTACGGCGTAGGGCTGAAGCCGGGCGAGGCGACCCGGGTGTTCAACCGCTTCTGGCGGGCCGACCCGGCGCGGGCGCGCACCACGGGCGGCACCGGGCTCGGGCTGTCGATCGCGGTGGAGGACGCCCGGCTGCACGGCGGCTGGCTCCAGGCGTGGGGGGAGCCGGGCGGCGGTTCGCAGTTCCGGCTCACCCTGCCGCGTACGGCGGACGAACCGTTGCGGGGCTCCCCGATACCCCTGGAGCCGGAGGACTCCCGGCAGAGCCGGGAACGCGCCGCGTCGGATGGCGCCGGCGGTGGCAAGAGCAAGATCCAGGAGCGGCCACGGGCGCACGGCGTCGCCCAGGGGCACCGGCTGACGTCCGTACCGGTGCAGCACGCTTCGGGCGCCCGCTCGGCGCTCCCGGTGCCGCCGCCGGCCGCACCGCCCGAGGTGGATCCGACGGCGCTGCCGGGGAGCGGTGCGCGGGTGGTGGCCCGTCCGGTCGGACCACCTGCCGGCCCGCCGTCGGAATCGATCACGGATCCGCTGGCAGATCCGTCTTCGGACACGCCTTCGGGTTCGCTCGCGGACTCGTCGTCGGACTCGTCGTTGGACTCGTCTTTGGAAGCGGACCGGGAGGACACGACGCGTGGGCGCTGAATCTCGTGGGGGCCGCCGGTTGCGGCTGCGGTTGGGGGCGGCCCTCGGCGGGAGCGGGGTGCTGCTGGCGGGGTGTGCGTCGATGCCCGACAGCGGGGACATCCACGCCGTCAAGGCGTCGCCGAGGGCGGACGCGCAGGTGCGGGTGTACCCCGTGCCGCCCCGCAACGGCGCCGAGCCGAGGGAGATCATCAGCGGCTTCCTTGAGGCGATGACCAGCGATGACGCCGACTTCGGCACTGCTCGTACGTATCTGTCGCGGAAGATCGCGAGCAAGTGGCAGCCGGAGGCCCAGACGACGGTGCTGACGGCGGCGCCCACCACGCGGGACGCGCCGCGACGGGACAGCCAGGAGAGCCAGGGATACACGTTTCCGCTGGTCGGCACGCGTATAGCGACGGTCAACTCGCAGTTGGAGTACGAGGCCGAAACCCCCGCCGAACACAGCTGGAACATCCACGTGTCGAAGAACGGCGAAGGGGAGTGGCGGATCGATTCGCTGCCGGACGGCCTGGTGCTCGGCCTGTCCGACTTCCAGCGCAACTACCGATCGGTGAACAAGTACTACTTCGCCAGCGATCGGGCGAAGGTCGTGGCCGACCCGGTCTTCATCAGGCAGCGGGTGGATCCGGTCACCGGGATGGATCCGGTGACGCAGGCGGTCAAGGCGCTGCTGGACGGGCCGACGAACTGGTTGAAGCCGGTGGTGGAGTCGCCCTTCCCGAGCGGTACGGCCCTGAAGGAGGGCGTCACTTCGCTGACGATCGACGACCGTGACGTGCTGAAAATACCGCTCAACGAGAAGGCGGCGAACACGGGCCGCGCGCAGTGCAACAAGATGGCCGTGCAGATCATGTTCACGCTGAAGGACCTGTCGTCGGCCAATGTGGACCAGGTGGAGTTGCAGCGGGCGGACGGCTCGCAGCTGTGCGTGTTCTTCAACGGGCGGGAGAAGCAATACGCGCCGGACAGCGGGGCTGCTGGGAGCGAGGTGCGGCAGTACTTCGTGAACGACAAGCGGCAACTGGCCGTGTTGAACGGCAGCGGGAGCGACGGCAGCGTGCCGGAGCCGGTCCAGGGACCGTTCGGCGAGGGGCACGTGCCGGTGGGGGTGGCCGCGGTCTCGCGGGAGAACGAGCGCACCGCCGCCGTGGTCTCGCCCGACAGGTCGAAGCTGCACGTTGCGCCCATCACGGCCCCGAGCCCGCCCAAGCCCCCCGTGGTGACCAGCAGCGGCAAGACGGAGAACGACCGGCTCACGGCGCCGAGCTGGGACGGGCTCGGAGATCTGTGGGTGGCCGACCGCAACCCCGGAGGGGCGAAGTTGCTGAGGCTGCCGTCCGGCGGCGGAGTGCCCCAGGAGGTCCCGATCGTGCCCGGGCTGGACGGTGCGCGGATCAGCTCGCTGAAGGTCTCGGCGGACGGGGCGAGGATCGCGCTGCTGCTGGAGAAGGACGGCAAGACGACGTTGCAGATCGGGCGGGTGGAGCGGTCGGGGACGGGGGACGGAGCAGCGGTCTCGGTGGCCCATCTACGGGCCGCGGCACCGCAGATGGAGACCGTCACGGCCGTCTCCTGGGCCGGGGCCAGCCGTCTCGTCCTGGTTGGCAGGGAGGCCGGTGGCGTGCCGCAGGTGCGCTACATCCAGACGGACGGCTCGACGCCCGCGGGGAGCGTGCTGCCCGGTCTGAACTCGGTGAAGTCGGTGACCGCGTCCGACATCGAGGGCCGTCCCCTGGTGGCGTACTCGCAGGACGACGGCATCGTGCGGCTGCCGCCCGGGGGGAACTGGCAGACGGTGGACACGACGGGCTCGTTCCCGATCTACCCCGGCTGATCACCCCATTGCCTTGTTGAGAAAACAGCAGGTCAGATGGATGCTGCGGGAGTTATCCACAGGGGTGGCGGGCTGCTGCGGTTCCGGGCACAGTGGAGTGCATGCGGGGGTGGTGGCAGGAGATCTCCGGCCTGGTGCTGCCGGCCGCATGCGGTGGCTGCGGCATCCCGCGCACGCCACTGTGCGAAGAGTGCGCGCATGAGCTGTACGGCTCCGCTGCGCGCCGGGCGACACCGGATCCCGAGCCCGACGGGATGCCGGAGGTGCATGCGGCAGCGGGATACGTCGACGCGGTGCGCGCGGTGCTCCTGGCCCACAAGGAGCGGGGTGTGTTGGGGCTGGCCCGACCCTTGGGAGTGGCGCTCGCAGGGGCCGTGCGGGCGGCGGTGCGGGATGGCTGGGTGAGTCGTGGCGGGGTGAGTTGCGGCGGTGGGCGGGACGGGCCTGAGCCCGATGGCGGGGTGCTCGATGCCGTGGGGTTCAGCGGTGCGGGACTCGACGGCTCGGTGTTCGACGGTGGTGACGAGTGGCAGGGGGCGCCGCTGCTGCTCGTGCCGGTGCCTTCGGCGCGGCGTGCGGTGCGGGCCCGCGGGCACGACGCGACACGACGGATCGCCCGGGCAGCGGCGGGCGAGTTGCGGCGTACGGGCCGGCAGGCGCGCGCACTGCCGGTGCTGCGACAGCTCCGCCCCGTGGCCGACCAGGCGGGCCTCACGGCTCGGGAGCGGGCGGAGAACGTCTCCGGGGCACTGAGTGCGGTGAGTGGGGCCGGACGGCTCCTGGCGGGCGGTCGGGTGGTGCTGGTGGACGACCTGATGACGACGGGTGCGTCTCTTGCGGAGGCGGCCAGGGCGCTGGGAGAGGCGCTTGACGAGGCAGGAGCCGGGCCCTGGCGGGCTCCGGTGAGCGCCGCGGTGGTGGCCGCACCGGTCAGCGCGCTGGCCTTGCGCTAACGGGACGGGAGGCGAAGGAAAGGGCGGTGAGCGCGGCAAGCGCGTCAAGGGTTGTGCGAAGTGCCCAAGACAAGCTGCGGAAACTGTTGAATCAGAAGGGATTGGAGTGAACTGAAGAGAATCTGGGAAAGCGGAACTTAAAGATCACGCACAAACGTTGGTCTGGGTGACAGGTGAAACGGTCCGTGTCCGCCCAAACGGACGTACGCGCTGGTAGCGGGTGCCGACACCCGCTCGATGGGGCTATGTTCGGTGGTGTGGAGTGCGGAATGAGGTCCCGTGCCTCACCGAATGCACTGCCGTCCCTCGCGGGCGGGGATTCGGGGCTGCGAAAACCTCGAAAGTTGGTGGGGTGGGGATCTTGTCGACTGGGGAGGAGGAGGTGAAAGTCGCCTAGTCCGAGGCTCCGGTTCACAACCGGGGTCTGGTGCAAGAGGGAAACGCTCCGCGTCCGCTGTGACAGCGGGGCAATCCGGGAACGGAGTTCTGCGTGGACATCGTCGTCAAGGGCCGCAAGACCGAGGTGCCGGAGCGGTTCCGCAAGCACGTGGCCGACAAGCTGAAGCTGGACAAGATCCAGAAGCTCGACGCCAAGGTGATCAGCCTGGACGTCGAGGTGTCCAAGGAGCACAATCCGCGGCAGGCCGACCGTTCGGACCGAGTGGAGATCACGCTCCGCTCCCGCGGCCCGGTGATCCGGGCCGAGGCATCGGCCAGCGACCCCTACGCAGCGCTTGACCTGGCCACGGGCAAGCTGGAAGCGCGGCTGCGCAAGCAGCACGACAAGCGGAGCGACCGCCGTGGCAATGGTCGACTGTCGGCGGCAGAAGTGCCCGACGTCGTCCCCAACGTCGCCGAACTGAATGCGAACGGGCAGCCCGTCGCACACACATCGGAATCCATTCCCACCACCAAGATCGGTTCGCTCGAAGTGCAGGGCGAAGGGCCGCTGATCGTCCGCGAGAAGGTGCACACCGCGGCCCCGATGACGCTCGACCAGGCGCTCTATGAAATGGAGCTGGTCGGACACGACTTCTATCTCTTCGTCGACTCGGAGACGAAGCAGCCCAGTGTCGTCTATCGGCGACACGCCTATGACTACGGCGTCATCCACCTGGAGACGGACCCCCTGGCCGGGTCCCCGGCCGGCGGCGCCGGAGGAGCGCTCGGCGGCTGACACCGGCCCCGTTCACCACGGGTGACCGAGTGACGATGCCCCCGGGAGCGCCCCGTGCGCCCTCGGGGGCACCACCGTGCGCCCACAGGATCACCGCAGTGACGGTCAGGCATGAAAGCATGGCGTCACGGCCAACCGGTGTGTCACGCAACGGCGTTGGCTGATGGAACATGACCGTCAGGCCCTGATCTCAGGGGAGGAACGATGCCGGACAGCTTCGGACCGGTGCACCACCAAGCGGCCGGTGCCCGGGACACGGCCGTCGAGGTCGCCGCGAGCGGCCACCGAGCCGAGCCGATCCGAGTCCTCGTGGTGGACGACCACGCCCTCTTCCGTAGAGGGTTGGAGATCGTCCTCGCTCAGGAGGAGGACATCCAGGTCGTCGGCGAGGCCGGTGACGGTGCGGAGGCCGTCGACAAGGCCGCGGACCTGCTGCCCGACATCGTGCTGATGGATGTCCGGATGCCACGGCGGGGCGGCATCGAGGCGTGCACCTCGATCAAGGAGGTGGCCCCCAGTGCGAAGATCATCATGTTGACGATCAGCGACGAGGAGGCCGACCTCTACGACGCGATCAAGGCGGGGGCCACCGGGTACCTCCTCAAGGAGATCTCCACGGACGAGGTCGCCACCGCGATCCGAGCGGTGGCCGACGGGCAGTCGCAGATCAGCCCGTCCATGGCGTCCAAGCTGCTCACCGAGTTCAAGTCGATGATCCAGCGCACGGACGAGCGTCGGCTCGTGCCGGCGCCCCGGCTCACCGACCGGGAGCTCGAAGTGCTCAAGCTGGTCGCCACCGGCATGAACAACCGGGACATCGCCAAGGAGCTGTTCATCTCCGAGAACACGGTGAAGAACCACGTCCGCAACATCCTGGAGAAGCTCCAGCTGCACTCCAGGATGGAGGCCGTGGTCTACGCGATGCGGGAGAAGATCCTGGAGATCCGCTAGGGCAGGTCCGGGAAGGAGCGCCGTTCGGGCGTCCGGCGGTGTGCGTCGGGCGCCCGTCGCCTGCGTGGGGCGGTGGCGGGGTCAGGACAGGGCGGCGACGAGGGGGGCGGCCCACTCGGGGCGGTCGACGCGCTCGACCCGTACCGCGTCGCAGCCGACCCACTCGGCCGCCTCCCGCAGCGCCTGGGCCATGGGCGCGATGGCCTTGGCTGACTCCAGCGAGACCTGCTTGGCCACCAAAGTCCGGCCCTCGCGCGCCGGGTCGACCCGGCCCAGCAGCCGGCCGCCCGACAGCAGCGGCATCGCGAAGTACCCGTGCACGCGCTTGGGCTTGGGGACGTACGCCTCCAGGCGGTGGCTGAAGCCGAAGATCCGCTCCGTGCGGGCCCGTTCCCAGATCAGGGAGTCGAAGGGGGACAGCAGCGTCGTGCGGTGCCGGCCGCGCGGCGCGGTGGCCAGCGCCTCGGGGTCGGCCCAGGCCGGCTTGGCCCAGCCCTCGACCGCGACCGGCACCAGACCGGAGTCCGCGACGACCGCGTCGAACTGCTCGCCCTTCAGCCGGTGGTAGTCAGCGATGTCCGCGCGCGTGCCGACGCCCAGGGCCCGGCCGGCGAGGCGGACGAGCCGGCGCAGGCACTCCGCGTCGTCCAGCTCGACGCCGAGCAGGGCGTCCGGGACCGCGCGCTCCGCGAGGTCGTACACCCGCTTCCAGCCGCGCCGCTCGACGCAGACCACCTCGCCGTACATCAGCGCGCGCTCCACGGCGACCTTGGAGGCGGACCAGTCCCACCACTCCCCGCCGTTCTTCGCGCCGCCCAGCTCCGTCGCGGTCAGCGGGCCCTCGGTGCGCAACTGCTTGATCACCGTGTCGTACACGCCGTCGGGCAGGTCGTGGTACCACTGCGGGCGGGCGCGGTAGGCGCGCCGGCGGAAGCCGAAGTGCGGCCACTCCTCGACGGGGAGGATGCACGCGGCGTGCGACCAGTACTCGAAGCTGTGGCCCTCGGTCCAGTACGCCTCGTCGACCGTCGTGCGGCCGACGGCGCCCAGCCGGGCGTAGGGCACGAGTTCGTGGGAGCGGGCGAGCACCGAGATCGTGTCCAACTGGACCGCCCCCAGGTGGCGCAGGACGCCCCGCACGCCGGCACGCCGGTCCGGTGCGCCCATGAAGCCCTGGGCGCGCAGGGCTATGCGGCGGGCTTCGTCGGCGGACAACTCGGCAACGGGAGGCGGCGGCGTCGTCATGCTCCGAACGATAGAGGGTGCCACTGACAGCCCACCCGGCGCGGTTTCACCGCCGGGCCGGGGCGGCCGGGAGGTAGGCGTACGCGCTCTGCATCCCCAGGTCGGACGGCAGCAAGGAGCCCACCCAGACGTCCCGCAGGCTGCCGTTGTTCAGCAGGGAAGCCCGGAGCTCGCCCTCGACCGTGAAGCCCGCGCGCACCGCGACCGCCCGGGACGCGGCGTTGCCGACCTCGGCCCGCCACTCCAGGCGCGTCGCCGCCAGCCGGGAGAAGGACCAGCGGGCCAGCGCGTCCACCGCCTCCGTCATGATCCCGCGGCCCCGGTACTGCTCCCCGAGCCAGAAGCCCACCTCCCACGTGCCCGAGAGGGTGCGGAGCGTGACCGCCACGGAGGCCATGATCGACCCGCCGCCCGCCGGGACGACGGCGAAGGTGAACATCGTCCCCGTGCGCCAGCCCTCCGGCACCATCTGTCCGACGAAGTCGATCGCGTGCTGCCGCTCGTAGGGGGAGGGGATCGTCGTCCACCGCTGGATGTCGGCGTCCTGGCAGAGCCGGTACACCTCGTCGGTGTCGTCCTCGGTGAAGCTGCGCAGCAGCAGTCGCTCGGTGGTGAGTGTGATGGGCTCCATGACCGGATTCTTCACGGGCCCCGCACCGGAGGCGAGCACTTTTCGTGCCGCACCGGCACCTTCCGCGCGTCCCGTGCGTTCACATGGGGAGCGCGGACCGCCCGGGACGGGTGCGGACCTCCCGAGCCGGCGTGGTCCTCGCTTACGATGGCCGTTGCGGTGGGGCCCGCCTGCCGTGCCCGTGCCCGAGTCCCCACGACCCAGCCAGGCCCGAATCGGCAAGGAGACCAGCCTCAGTGTCCGTCTTCAACAAGCTCATGCGTGCAGGCGAAGGCAAGATCCTGCGCAAACTGCACCGCATCGCGGACCAGGTCAACTCCATCGAAGAGGACTTCGTCAGCCTCTCCGACGCCGAGTTGCGGGCGCTCACGGAAGAGTACAAGGAGCGGTTCGCCAGCGGTGAGAACACCCTGGACGACCTGCTTCCGGAGGCGTTCGCCACCGTCCGTGAAGCCGCCAAGCGCGTCCTCGGCCAGCGCCACTACGACGTACAGCTGATGGGCGGCGCCGCGCTGCACCTCGGCTACGTCGCGGAGATGAAGACCGGTGAGGGCAAGACCCTCGTCGGCACCCTCCCCGCCTACTTGAACGCGCTCTCCGGCAAGGGCGTCCACCTGATCACGGTCAACGACTACCTGGCCGAGCGCGACTCCGAGATGATGGGTCGCGTCCACAAGTTCCTGGGTCTGGACGTCGGCTGCATCCTGGCGAACATGACGCCCGCGCAGCGCCGCGAGCAGTACGCCTGCGACATCACCTACGGCACGAACAACGAGTTCGGCTTCGACTACCTCCGCGACAACATGGCGTGGTCCAAGGACGAGCTCGTCCAGCGCGGACACAACTTCGCCATCGTCGACGAGGTCGACTCGATCCTCGTCGACGAGGCCCGTACGCCGCTGATCATCTCCGGCCCCGCCGACCAGGCCACCAAGTGGTACGGCGACTTCGCCAAGCTCGTCACCCGCCTGACCAAGGGCGAGGCCGGCAACCACCTCAAGGGCATCGAGGAGACCGGCGACTACGAGGTCGACGAGAAGAAGCGCACCGTCGGCATCCACGAGTCGGGCGTGGCCAAGGTCGAGGACTGGCTGGGCATCGACAACCTCTACGAGTCGGTGAACACCCCCCTCGTCGGCTACCTGAACAACGCCATCAAGGCGAAGGAACTGTTCAAGAAGGACAAGGACTACGTCGTCATCGACGGCGAAGTCATGATCGTCGACGAGCACACCGGCCGCATCCTCGCCGGTCGCCGCTACAACGAGGGCATGCACCAGGCGATCGAGGCGAAGGAAGGGGTGGACATCAAGGACGAGAACCAGACCCTCGCCACGATCACCCTGCAGAACTTCTTCCGCCTCTACGGCAAGCTCTCCGGCATGACCGGTACGGCGATGACCGAGGCCGCCGAGTTCCAGCAGATCTACAAGCTCGGCGTCGTCCCCATCCCGACGAACCGGCCGATGGTCCGCATGGACCAGTCCGACCTGATCTACCGCACCGAGGTCGCCAAGTTCGCCGCCGTCGTCGACGACATCGCGGAGAAGCACGAGAAGGGCCAGCCGATCCTGGTCGGCACGACCTCCGTCGAGAAGTCGGAGTACCTGTCGCAGCAGCTCAGCAAGCGCGGCGTGCAGCACGAGGTGCTGAACGCCAAGCAGCACGACCGGGAGGCGATCATCGTCGCCCAGGCCGGCCGCAAGGGCGCCGTCACCGTCGCGACGAACATGGCCGGCCGCGGTACGGACATCAAGCTCGGCGGCAATCCGGACGACCTCGCCGAGGCGGAGCTGCGTCAGCGCGGCCTCGACCCGGTCGAGCACGTCGAGGAGTGGGCGGCGGCGCTGCCGGCCGCGCTGGAGAAGGCCGAAGGGGCCGTGCGCGCGGAGTTCGAGGAGGTCACCGACCTCGGCGGGCTGTACGTGCTGGGCACCGAGCGCCACGAGTCCCGCCGCATCGACAACCAGCTCCGCGGCCGTTCCGGCCGACAGGGCGACCCCGGCGAGTCCCGCTTCTACCTCTCCCTCGGCGACGACCTGATGCGGCTGTTCAAGGCCCAGATGGTCGAGCGCGTCATGGCGATGGCGAACGTCCCGGACGACGTCCCGATCGAGAACAAGATGGTCACCCGCGCCATCGCCTCCGCCCAGTCCCAGGTGGAGCAGCAGAACTTCGAGACGCGGAAGAACGTCCTCAAGTACGACGAGGTGCTCAACCGCCAGCGCGAGGTCATCTACGGCGAGCGCCGCCGCGTCCTGGAGGGCGAGGACCTCCAGGAGCAGATCCAGCACTTCATGAACGACACCATCGACGCCTACATCCAGGCGGAGACGGTCGAGGGCTTCGCCGAGGAATGGGACCTGGACCGACTGTGGGGCGCCTTCAAGCAGCTCTACCCGGTCAAGGCCACCATCGAGGAGCTGGAGGACGCCGCGGGCGACCGCGCCGGGATCACCGCCGACTTCATCGCGGAGTCCATCAAGGAGGACATCCACGAGCAGTACGAGGCGCGGGAGAAGCAGCTCGGCTCCGAGATCATGCGCGAGCTGGAGCGCCGCGTGGTGCTCTCCGTCCTCGACCGCAAGTGGCGCGAGCACCTCTACGAGATGGACTACCTCCAGGAGGGCATCGGTCTGCGCGCCATGGCGCAGAAGGACCCCCTGGTCGAGTACCAGCGCGAGGGCTTCGACATGTTCACGGCCATGATGGACGGCATCAAGGAGGAGTCCGTCGGCTATCTGTTCAACCTGGAGGTCCAGGTCGAGCAGCAGGTCGAGGAGGTTCCGGTGGAGGACGCGGAGCGCCCTTCGCTGGAGAAGAAGGACGCCGTGCCGGCGGCGCGCCCGGAGATCCGTGCCAAGGGCCTGGAGGCCCCGCAGCGCCCGGACCGGTTGCACTTCTCCGCCCCCACGGTGGACGGCGAGGGCGGTGTCGTCGAGGGCGACTTCGAGACCGCCGAGAACCGCACCGCGTCCGGCTCGGGTGACGGGATGACGCGCGCCGAGCGGCGCAAGGCGCAGAAGGGCGGCGGGCGCCGCCGCAAGAAGTAGCCAGGTGACCGCCCTGCGAACGCGGGGCGGTGCGTGACGGCGGCCGGGCCGGACTTCCGACGGGGAGTCCGGCCCGGCCGCCGTCGTGCTGCGCGGGCTCAGGGCGCCGCAGCCCGGTCGCCGCCCAGCTCGACCGCGGAGCAGCGCCAGCGGCGGTCGTCGGGGTCCTGCTCCAGCCGGAAGGCCATGGCGCGCACCCGTTCGCCCGCGCTGATGCGGGCGAACGCCTCGATGACGCCGGGCCCGGGGCGGAACTCCCCGCAGTGGCGCACGACGGGCATCACGCGCTCGCCGGGGCGCAGCGGGGCGCCCGGGGCGAGCCGTACGAGCTGCTCGTACGCCTCGCCCATGGTGTGGCCGAGCATCCAGTGCACCGGGCGCTGGCCGCTGAGGACGGCGAGGAGGCGTTCGGCGAACCAGTAGTGGGGCTTGTCGCTGCGCTGGGGGCGGGCCGGTGCGGAGGGGGTGCCGCGGCCGGGGCCGCGGCGATCGCGCCGTCCGCCGGGGCGGGTCCCGGCGGCCGTCCCCGTCCGTCCGGGCGGCCTGCCCGGTGCCCTGCCCGCCGGCTCGGGCGCACTGCCGGCCGCGCCGGCCGTTCCTCCGGCCGTTCTCTCCGCGAGCCCGCCCGCCGTCCCGGCTGGAGCCGTTCCGGGCGTTCCGTAAGCTCCGCCTGTTTCGTCCATCTGTATCGCCCCCGTCCGCTCGGGCCCGGCTCGACCGCGGCCGATACCGGGCGGTAACTGCGCTCGGTGACCTTCTACGGGCCGGCGCGCGCCGGTCGCAACGGGGTGCCGGGGCGGCCGGGGGCGCCGCCCGATTCACCTATCCGGGTGATCGCGGGGCGTGGGCAGGGCAGACGGCCCGGGATCCGGGCTCCCCGGAGTGGACGGTTCCGCCCTGCTGGACCGGCAGTCCGAAGGGGGACCGCGCACGTATCCTGAGGTGCGTCTTCCGACTACGAAAGCGGCCAGCCATGCGCGTCTACGTCCCTCTGACCCTCGCCGGACTCGCGCAGGCGCACCAGCGCGGGGAGCTGGGCCCGGGGCCGGTGACGGCGTACGGAGTCACCCCCGGACTGCGCGAGTGGTACGTATCGGACGACATCGAGGAGCTGGAGTACGCGGCGCTCAGCCGGGCGGCCGCCGCGTCGCTGCGGATGATCGCGGGCGCGCCGGACGCGGCCCGCCGCCGGGTCGTCGTCGCCGTCGACGTGCGGGACCAGGACGCCTCCGTCGACCCCGATCGGGCCCTGGACGCGACGTCCCTCGGTGAGGTGCGGATCGCCGCGGCGGTGCCGTTGTCGCTGGCCGCGGCGGTGCACGTGGACGCCGACGACGCCGTGGCCGACGTCTCGGCGGCGGCGGGCGCGCTGGGCGCGGCGGACCAGGGCGACGACGACGCCCAGTTCACGGTGGACGGTGCCGAGGACCACGAGCTGCTCTGGTACGGGGTGCAGGAGATCCCCAACCTGGTGGGCTGACCCCGCCGGCTGTCGTACCCGGCGGGTACGGTTGATCGACATGGGGAAGCAATCGGGGAGTCATCTGGTCTGGGACTGGAACGGCACGTTGCTGGACGACGTGACCGCGGTCGTCGGTGCGACGAACGCGGCGCTGGAGGTCGTCGGCCTCGACGCCATCACCGTCGTGCAGTACCGCGAGTGGTACCAAGTGCCGATCCCGCGGTTCTACGAGCGGATGCTCGGGCGGCTGCCGACGGACGCGGAGTGGCAGGCGATGGACGACGTCTTCCAGCGGGCCTATCTGGAGCACCGCGTGGGGTGCGGGCTCACGCAGGGCGTCGAGGAGCTGTTGCGCGACTGGCAGGGCGCCGGCCGCAGCCAGTCGCTGTTGAGCATGCACACGCACGACGACCTGGTCCCGACGGTGCGGAGCTTCGGCATCGAGAGCCACTTCATACGGGTCGACGGCCGCAAGGGGCCCTCGGGCCCGTCCAAGGCGGACTCCATGGAGCGCCACCTCACGGCGCTCGCCGCCACGGTGTCCGTCGAGCGCACCGTGGTGATCGGCGACGCGGCGGACGACGCGGTGGCGGCGGCGCACGTGGGGGCGCTGGCCGTGCTGTACACGGGCGGTTCGCACAGCCGGGCCAATCTGGAGGCGACGGGCGCACCGGTGGTGGACTCCCTCGCGGAGGCGGTCGAGCTGGCCACCGGCCTGACGCGCTGAGTCCGCGCCGCGGCCCGGCGCCGGGGCGCGCGAGCCCAGCAGGATCCGGAAGAGCGGGCCGAGGGAGGCCCGGGTCGGGTCAGCCCTTGGTGCGCAGCACCTTGAGGAACTCGCGCATCCACATCGGGTGGTCGGGCCAGGCGCGGGAGGAGACGACGGTGCCGTCGACGACGGCCGCGGAGTCCTGGAAGGTGGCGCCCGCGGCCTGCATGTCCAGTTCGAGTGCGGGGTACGCGGTGACGCGGCGGCCCTCCAGGCTGCCGATGGCGGCCGTCAGCAGCGGGCCGTGGCAGATCTGGGCGACGGGCTTGTCCGCGTCGAAGAAGGACTTGAGGATCTTGCGCAGCTCGGGGTCGTTGCGCAGGTACTCCGGGGCCCGTCCGCCCGGGATGACCAGGGCCGCGTACTGGCCCGGCTCGACCTCGGAGAAGGCGAGGTCGGCCGGCCAGGTGTAGCCGGGCTTCTCGGTGTAGGTGTCGAAGCCGGGCTCGAAGTCGTGCACGACGAACTGCAACTTCTTGCGGGCGGGGGCGGCGATGTGGACCTCGTAGCCCTCCTCCAGCAGCCGCTGGTAGGGGTAGAGCACCTCCAGGGACTCTGCGGCGTCGCCGGTGACGATGAGGACCTTCGTTGCCATGTCTGCTCCCGGTGTGGAGTCGGGCGGTGACCGTGCGGTGGCGGGGACGGGCCGGTGAGGGCGAGCCGGCCGGTGGAGCCGTCCGGGTGCCTGCCCGCCCGCCCCGTTCCTTCCTTGTCGCTGTGCAGAGTGTCAAACTTCCGACCCTGCTTTTGTACACATAAGGCCCATGACGGTGACCGGGTGCGGGGGGATAGCCTGGAGCCGTGATCAGTGCGATACGCCCTGGGGGCAGCGAAGCCCCCGGCCGTCGCCCGGCGCGAGGACGCAGCCGGGCGATCGCTGGTCCCCGTGTGCCGACCCCATTGTTGAATTCTGTTGAATTTCGTCGATTGTGGCTCGGGCACCTCTCATCGCGGCATAACGTCGACCCAGACCGGACACCCCGTGCTGTGGCGTTGCGCCGCACCCTTCACCTACGTCACGCAACGGCGCGCGACAGGAGCCAGAGGACATGCAGACCAAGCTGGACGACGCCAAGGCCGAGCTGCTCGCACGAGCCGCCCGGGTAGCCGAGAACGGTCCGGGCGGTGGTCACCAACCGGCCGGGCCCGAGCAGGGCAAGCGGCCGGACCAGGACACCCTTCTCGCATACCTCCAGCGCTACTACCTGCACACCGCGCCCGAGGACCTCGCCGACCGCGACCCGGTCGACGTCTTCGGCGCAGCGCTCTCCCACTACCGCCTGGCCGAGAACCGCCCCCAGGGCACGGCCAACGTGCGGGTCCACACTCCGACGGTCGAAGAGAACGGCTGGACCTGCAGCCACTCCGTCGTCGAGGTCGTCACTGACGACATGCCCTTCCTCGTCGACTCCGTCACCAACGAGCTCTCCCGCCAGGGCCGCGGCATCCACGTCGTGATCCACCCGCAGGTCACCGTCCGCCGCGACGTGACCGGCAAGCTGATCGAGGTGCTCACCGGCGAGACCCGCACCGCCCGCAAGGACCTCCCGCACGACGCGCTCGTCGAGTCCTGGATCCACGTCGAGATCGACCGCGAGACCGACCGCGCCGACCTCAAGCAGATCACCGCCGACCTGCTGCGCGTGCTGTCCGACGTCCGCGAGGCCGTCGAGGACTGGGAGAAGATGCGGGACGCGGCGCTGCGCATCGCCGACGACCTGCCGGCCGAGCCCAGCGCCGACGACATCGCGGGCCAGGAGGTCGACGAGGCCCGCGAGCTGCTGCGCTGGCTGGCCGCCGACCACTTCACCTTCCTGGGCTTCCGCGAGTACGAGTTGGTGGACGGCGACGCGCTGGCGGCCGTCCCCGGCACCGGCCTCGGCATCCTGCGCTCCGACCCGCAGCACCGCGAGGACGAGGCCCACCCCGTGAGCCCCTCCTTCAGCCGGCTCCCCGCGGACGCCCGCGCCAAGGCCCGGGAGCACAAGCTCCTCGTCCTGACCAAGGCCAACAGCCGTTCCACGGTCCACCGGCCCAGCTACCTCGACTACGTCGGCGTGAAGAAGTTCGACGAGAAGGGCAACGTCGTCGGCGAGCGCCGCTTCCTCGGCCTGTTCTCGTCCGCCGCGTACACCGAGTCCGTGCGCCGCGTCCCGGTGATCCGCCGCAAGGTCGCCGAGGTCCTGGAGCGCGCCGGCTTCTCGCCCAACAGCCACGACGGCCGCGACCTGCTCCAGATCATGGAGACCTACCCGCGCGACGAGCTGTTCCAGACGCCCGTCGACCAGCTGAGGGCCACCGTCACCAGCGTGCTCTACCTCCAGGAGCGCCGTCGGCTCCGGCTCTACCTGCGCCAGGACGAGTACGGCCGCTACTACTCCGCCCTCGTGTACCTGCCGCGGGACCGCTACACCACCGCGGTGCGGCTGCGGCTGATCGAGATCCTCAAGGAGGAGCTCGGCGGCACCAGCGTCGACTTCACCGCCTGGAACACCGAATCGATCCTCTCCCGGATCCACTTCGTCGTCCGCGTCCCCTCCGGCACCGAGCTGCCGCACCTCGCGGACGCCGACACCGAGCGCATCGAAGCGCGCCTGGTGGAGGCCGCCCGCTCCTGGGAGGACGGCTTCGCCGAGGCGCTCACCGCCGAGCTGGGCGAGGAGCGCGCCGCCGAGCTGCTGCGCCAGTACGGCAACGCCTTCCCCGAGGGCTACAAGGCCGACCACTCGCCGCGCAGCGCCGTCGCCGACCTGGTCCACCTGGACGACCTGACCCACTCGGGCCGGGACTTCGCGCTCTCGCTGTACGAGCCGGTCGGCGCCGGCCCCGGCGAGCGCCGCTTCAAGATCTACCGGACCGGCGCCCAGGTCTCCCTCTCCGCCGTGCTGCCGGTGCTCCAGCGGCTGGGCTGCGAGGTCGTCGACGAGCGGCCGTACGAGCTGTGCCGCGCGGACCGCACGTACGCCTGGATCTACGACTTCGGGCTGCGCATGCCGGTCCCGAACGGCACCGCCGCCAGCGCCTCCGGCAACGGTCACAACGACTACCTCGGCGACGACGCCCGGGAGCGCTTCCAGGAAGCCTTCGCCGCGGTGTGGACCGGGGCCGCGGAGAACGACGGCTTCAACACCCTCGTCCTGGGCGCCGGGCTCACCTGGCGGCAGGCGATGGTGCTCCGCGCCTACGCCAAGTACCTGCGCCAGGCCGGGTCGACGTTCTCGCAGGACTACATGGAGGACACCCTCCGCACCAACGTCCACACCACCCGGCTGCTGGTCTCGCTCTTCGAAGCCCGGATGTCGCCCGGCCGCCAGAACGCGGGCACCGAGCTGATCGACGGCGTGATGGAGGAGCTGGACGGCGCGCTGGACCAGGTCGCCAGCCTCGACGAGGACCGCATCCTGCGCTCCTTCCTCGTGGTCATCAAGGCCACCTTGCGCACGAACTTCTTCCAGAGCGCAGGCGAGGGAAGCGACAAGAGGGGCCAGAGCGCAGGCGAGGGAAGCGACAAGAGGGGCCAGAGCGCAGGCGAGGGAAGCGGCGGCCACCACGGCTACGTGTCGATGAAGTTCGACCCGCAGGCCATCCCCGATCTGCCCGCGCCGCGCCCGGCGTACGAGATCTGGGTCTACTCGCCCCGCGTCGAGGGCGTCCACCTGCGCTTCGGCAAGGTCGCCCGCGGCGGGCTGCGCTGGTCCGACCGGCGCGAGGACTTCCGCACCGAGATCCTGGGCCTGGTGAAGGCGCAGATGGTGAAGAACACCGTGATCGTGCCGGTGGGCGCCAAGGGCGGCTTCGTCGCCAAGCAGCTCCCCGACCCGTCCGTGGACCGGGACGCCTGGCTCGCCGAGGGCGTCGCCAGCTACCGCACCTTCATCTCCGCGCTGCTCGACATCACGGACAACCTGGTCGCCGGCGAGGTCGTGCCGCCCGCGGACGTGGTGCGCCACGACGGGGACGACACGTACCTCGTGGTCGCCGCGGACAAGGGCACGGCCTCCTTCTCCGACATCGCCAACGAGGTCGCGCTCGCCTACGAGTTCTGGCTCGGCGACGCCTTCGCCTCCGGCGGCTCCGCCGGCTACGACCACAAGGGCATGGGCATCACGGCCCGCGGCGCCTGGGAGTCCGTCAAGCGCCACTTCCGCGAGCTGGGCCACGACACCCAGACGCAGGACTTCACGGTCGTCGGCGTCGGCGACATGTCGGGCGACGTGTTCGGCAACGGCATGCTGCTGAGCGAGCACATCCGGCTGGTGGCCGCCTTCGACCACCGCCACATCTTCGTCGACCCGAACCCGGACGCGGCCGTCTCGTACGCCGAGCGCCGCCGCCTCTTCGAGCTGCCGCGCTCCAGCTGGGCCGACTACGACACCTCGCTGCTCTCCCCGGGCGGCGGAATCCACCCCCGTACGGCCAAGTCCATCCCGATCAACGCCCATCTGCGGGCCGCCCTCGGCATCCCGGAGGGCGTCACCAAGATGACGCCGGCCGAGCTGATGAAGAGCGTCCTTGAGGCCCCCGTCGACCTGCTGTGGAACGGCGGGATCGGGACGTACGTCAAGGCGTCCGGCGAGTCCAACGCGGACGTCGGCGACAAGGCCAACGACGCGATCCGCGTCAACGGCGACGAGCTGCGGGTCAAGGTCGTCGGCGAGGGCGGCAACCTGGGCCTGACCCAGCTCGGCCGGATCGAGTTCGCCCGCGCCGGCGGCCCCGACTCCACCGGCGGCCGGGTCAACACCGACGCCATCGACAACAGCGCCGGCGTGGACACCTCCGACCACGAGGTGAACATCAAGATCCTGCTCAACGGCCTGGTCAACGACGGCGACCTCACCGTCAAGCAGCGCAACGCCCTGCTCGCCGAGATGACCGACGAGGTCGGCGCGCTGGTGTTGCGCAACAACTACGCGCAGAACGTGGCCCTCGCCAACTCCCTCGCCCAGGCCCCCTCCCTCCTCCAGGCCGGCCAGCGCCACATGCGCCGGCTGGAGCGGGACGGCGCCCTGGACCGGTCGCTGGAGTTCCTGCCGGCCGACCGGCAGATCCGCGAGCTGCTGAACGCGGGCCGCGGCCTGAGCCAGCCGGAGCTGGCGGTCCTCCTCGCGTACACCAAGATCACGGTGGCGGACGAGCTGATCGGCACCGACCTGCCGGACGACCCGCACCTGCGCAAGCTGCTGCACGCGTACTTCCCGACCCCGCTGCGGGAGCGTTTCTCCGAGGCGGTCGACGGCCATGCGCTGCGCCGCGAGATCATCACGACCGTGCTGGTCAACGACACCGTCAACACCGGTGGCGCGACCTTCCTGCACCGGCTGCGGGAGGAGACCGGCGCGTCGATCGAGGAAGTGGTGCGGGCGCAGACCGCGGCCCGGGAGATCTTCGGGCTCGGCGCGGTCTGGGACGCGGTCGAGGCGCTGGACAACGAGGTCGCGGCCGACGTGCAGACCCGGATCCGGCTGCACTCGCGCCGGCTGGTGGAGCGCGGCACCCGCTGGCTGCTGGGCAACCGTCCGCAGCCGCTGGAACTGGCCGAGACGGTGGAGTTCTTCGCCGAGCGCGTGGCACGGGTCTGGGACGAGCTGCCGAAGCTGATGCGCGGCGCGGACCTGGAGTGGTACCAGGGCATCGTGGACGAGCTGACCGCGGAGGGCGTGCCGCAGGTGCTGGCGCTGCGGGTGGCCGGGTTCTCCTCGGCGTTCCCGACGCTGGACATCGTCGCCATCGCCGACCGCACGGGCCAGGACCCGCTGGACGTCGCCGAGGTGTACTACGACCTCGCGGACCGGCTGCGGATCACCCAGCTGATGGACCGGATCATCGAGCTGCCGCGGGCCGACCGCTGGCAGTCGATGGCCCGCGCCGCCATCCGGGAGGACCTGTACGCGGCGCACGCCATGCTCACCGCGGACGTGCTCTCCGTCGGCAACGGCTCGTCGACGCCCGAGGAGCGGTTCGAGGACTGGGAGTCGAAGAACGTCTCGATCCTGAGCCGGGCGCGGGCCACCCTGGACGAGATCCAGGGCTCGGACACGTTCGACCTGGCGAACCTGTCGGTGGCGATGCGGACCATGCGCCAACTGCTGCGTACGCACAGCTGACGCACCACTGACGCACCGCCTGATCACGGCGCGCACGAGGAGGGGCCCGTCCCGGTACGCCGGGGCGGGCCCCTCGCCGTGTCGGGCCCTACCCGGGTCGTACGGCGGACCGCCACAGCCGTCGGCAGGCCAGCGCGGTGGCGAGCAGCAGCAGCCCGTTGCGGACCAGCAGCAGGGTGCAGCCGACCGCGGTGCCGGCCACCACGTCGTCGTACAGCAGCGGGTACGCCAGGGCGCTGACGGCCGCGGTCGGGAGCACCAGCAGCGCCGCGGGGCGCATCACGGTGTGCCGGCAGGTGAGGCAGACCGCGGCCAGGCCCAGCAGCCACACCAGGTACTGGGGGCTGATCACCCGGCTGGTGACGGTGAACAGCAGGACGGCGGCGAACGCGGCGTCGAAGGGGGTCGCCGGCCCCCAGCGCCGCGCCCGCACCCGCCACAGCACCAGCCAGCAGAAGGCGGCGGCGGTCAGCAGCAGTGAGAGCCGGGAGACGGAGGAGACGTACGGTCCGACGAACTCGAAGGCGCCGTACTGGTACCGGGTCTCGCCGGGCCAGCCCAGGTTGCGGGCCACGTGGAGCGCCGTGCCGCCCAGCGACTCGATCTGCACGCCGCGGGCGCCCTGCTGTCGCAGGAAGTCCAGGGTGTTGCTGAAGCCCAGTACGAGCACGGCGAGGAGGGCGGCGGCGGAGGCGACGGCCGCGCCCCAGGCGGCCCGGGTGCCGGGGCCGCGGGGCGTGCCCAGCAGCGTCAGCAGCGGCCAGACCTTGATCGTGGCGCCGATCCCGGCGAGCGCGCCGCCGAGGCGGGGGCGGCTGCGCAGGGCGAGCAGCGCGAGGACGGCGACGGCGGTCACGGGGACGTCGTAGCGGGCCAGCGGCAGGTTCAGCAGCAGCGGCAGTCCGCAGACCCACAGCCAGCCGCCGCGGACGCCGGCGCGGGCGAGTGCGCAGGTGACGACGGCGTCGCAGACCAGCACGATCAGCACGAACGCCTGGAAGTAGGTGAGCCAGGGCAGTGCGGCGGGGGAGAGCAGGACGAGGGCGGCGCCGGGCGGGTACTGCCAGGTGACGTCGTGGACGGGGAACGCGCCGTGGGCGAGCTGCTCGTACCAGGCGCGGTACAGCGAGTGGACCTCGCCGGCCACTCCGCTGTCCCCGAGGCGGTCGACGACCAGCAGCGCGAGCATCACGGCCCGGGTGAGCGCCCAGACGGCGGCCAGGGCCGCGACGTCCCCCGGCTGGGCGCCGCGCCGGTCGCGGCGCCCGCCGTCGTACGGGGCGTGGAGCGCGGGCCGCGGGGCGAGGCGGTGGCCGGCGGGCAGCGGAGTGATCCCGTGGGGCGTCATCGCCCGGCACTTTAGTCCGCTTTAGTCACTTTTAGCGGCTTATTGGTGGATCGCCGATGCGGTGTTGGTGGCCGTCGCGGGCCCTTCGGGCGGTCGGGGCGGAGCCGGACCGCCCGAAGGGCGCGGGGGCTACTTCTTGCCGCTGGAGAACTGCTCGTACGCGGCGATGACGTCCTTGGCGGGCCCGTCCATCCGCAGGACGCCCGCCTCCAGCCACAGGGCCCGCTCGCAGGTCTCCAGGATGGTGCCGTTGCTGTGGCTGACCAGGAAGACCGTGCCGGCCTCCGCGCGCAGCTCGTTGATGCGGGCCTGGCTGCGGCGGCGGAACTTCGCGTCGCCGGTGGCCAGCGCCTCGTCGATGAGCAGCACGTCGTGGCTCTTGGCCGCCGCGATGGCGAAGCGGAGCCGGGCGCCCATGCCGGAGGAGTACGTGCGCATCGGGAGCGAGATGAAGTCGCCCTTCTCGTTGATGCCGGAGAAGTCCACGATCCCCTCGTAGGCGCGCTGGATCTCCTGGCGCGACATGCCCATGGCGAGGCCGCCGAGGATCACGTTCCGCTCGCCCGTCAGGTCGCTCATCAGGGCCGCGTTCACCCCGAGGAGGGAGGGCTGGCCCTGGGTGTAGACCTTGCCCTCGGTGGCGGGCAGCAGGCCGGCGATGGCCTTCAGCAGGGTGGACTTCCCGGAGCCGTTCGACCCGATCAGGCCGATGGCCTCGCCCTTGTACGCGGTGAAGGTCACGCCCTTGACCGCGTGCACCTCCCGCACGCCCGGGGGCAGGGCACCGGACTTGCGGGCCCGGCGCGCCTTGAGGGAGACCATCCGGCTCAGGGCCGCGGTGGCACTGCCCTTGGCGGCCTTGCCGCCCTGGACGCGGTACTTGATGTGCACGTCGTCCACGACGACCGTGGGGACCTTCTCGGGGACGGGGGCGGTCACTCCTACCTCCTGTGCCGCTTGCGTCGCGTCTTTCGTCATCAGGTTCTCAGCCACGGCCGTACCGTTCCTCCGCCTTCCAGAAGTACATGAATCCGCCCACCCCGCAGAGTGCGGCCCAGCCGAGGGCGACCGCCCACACGTGCGGCGGCAGCTGGGCCGAGGTGTAGCTGTCGATCAGGGCGAAGCGCACCAGATCGATGTAGACCGCCGCCGGGTTGTACTGCAGGCCAAGCATGACCCATTCCGGCAGGTCGTGGTCCTTCAGGATCGTCGAGATGCTCCACATCACACCGGACGCGTACATCCAGGTGCGCAGCAGGAACGGCATGAGCTGCGCCACGTCCGGGGTGCGCGCCGAGATCCGGGCCATCGCCATGGCGAGACCGGTGTTGAACGCGGCCTGGAGCGCCAGCGCCGGTACCGCGAGCAGCCAGGACGGCTCGGGGAACTCGCCGAAGCCCATCAGGATCAGCAGCAGCACGCCCATCGAGAACAGCAACTGCTGGAACTGCTGGAGGGCGAACGCGACGGGGAGCGCGGCGCGCGGGAAGTGCACCGCCCGGACCAGCCCGAGGTTGCCCGAGATGGCCTTGGTCCCCGCCATGATCGAGTTCGCCGTGAAGGTCCAGATGAAGACCCCGGTGACCAGGAACGGGACGAAGTCCGGGACCTGCTTGCTGGTGCCCAGCAGGATCCCGAAGATGAAGTAGTAGACCGCCGCGTTCAGCAGCGGGGTCATCAGCTGCCAGAGCTGGCCGAGCCTCGCCTGGCTGTACTGGGCGGTGAGCTTGGCGGTGGCGAAGGCGGTGATGAAGTGCCGACGCGCCCAGAGCTGGCGCACGTACGCGCCGAGGGACGGGCGCTGCCCGCTGACGGTCAGGCCGTGGCGCAGGGCGAACTCTCGGGGGGTCTCCCCGGGGAGCCCCGAAGGGGGCGCGGCCCCCACCGCGAAGGGTGGGGAGATCGTCTGACTGCTCACTCGGATCGCTTTCGCCTCAGGCGGAGGGGGTGGAAGAGGCGCGGTCGGGGAGGTGGCGGGATGAGACGTCCGGCCGACCGCCGGGGAAGACGACGGGACGGGCCCGTTTCGTCGCTACGGCGAGACTATGGCGTACTCGCGTCGCAACGCAACCGTTTCGTCGTCACGGGTATGCTCCTTGACCATGACCACGACGGACCCGGCCCCGGACCCACGACGTCCCCGACGCGCTCCCGCGGGGGCCGCCGTGCTCCGCGAGGACGTGACGGAGGCCATCCGGGCCGCCGTCTTCGAGGAACTGGCCACCGTCGGCTTCGCCCGGATGTCCATCGAGGGGATCGCCCGCCGCGCCGGCGTCGGCAAGACCGCCGTGTACCGGCGCTGGAAGTCCAAGCTCTCCCTCGTCCTCGACCTGGTCTCCGCCTTCGCCGCCCAGGGGCTGCCCGCCCCGGCCACCGGATCGCTGTACGGGGACGTACGCGCGCTGCTGGAGGTCGCCTCGCACGCGCTGCGCCACCCGGTCGCCTCCCAGGTCATCCCCGATCTGCTGGTGGAGTCCGTCCGCAACCCGGAGATCGCCCAGGCGATCAAGGCGGCGCTCCTCGACAGCCAGCACGGCATGGCCGCGCTGATCGTGCGCGATGCGGTGGCCCGCGGGGAGCTGCCGGCGACCACGGACGCCTCCCGGCTGCTGGACGTCGCGGTCGGGCCGCTGTACTGGCGGCTGGTGGTGGTCCGCGACGACCTGCCGAAGGGGTATCTGGACCAGCTCTCGCGGGGCGCGGTCGCCGCGCTGCGGGTCTGAAGCGAGCAGGCCCCACGGGTCCGAACAGCGCGCCGGCGGTACGGGAGCAAGGGCGAGCCCGCCCCCGTACCGCCGGCCGCGCCGCTACTTCACCGCGCCCGACATCACCCCGGACACGAACTGCCGCTGGAAGGCGAAGAACACCGCCAGCGGAATGACCATCGACAAGAACGCGCCCGAGGCGAGGACGTCGATGTTGTTGCCGAACTGGCGGACCTGGCGCTGGAGCGCCACCGTGATCGGCGCGCTGTCGGTGTCCGCGAAGATCAGCGCGATCAGCATGTCGTTCCAGACCCAGAGGAACTGGAAGATCCCGAGCGAGGCGATCGCCGGTCCGCCCAGCGGCAGCACCACCCGGACGAACAGCCGCAACTCGCCGGCGCCGTCCAGCCGCGCCGCCTCCAGCAGCTCCCGCGGGATCTCCGCGAAGAAGTTCCGCAGCAGGAAGATGGCGAACGGCAGCCCGAAGCCGACGTGGAAGAGGATCACCCCGATCGTCGTCTCGAAGATGCCGATCTGCCCGAACAGCTTGGACAGCGGGATCAGCGCCACCTGCACCGGCACCACCAACAGGCCGACGACGAGCAGGAACCACCAGTCGCGGCCGGGGAAGTCCATCCAGGCGAAGGCGTACCCCGCGAGCGCCCCGATCACCACCACGAGCAGGGTGGCGGGGACCGTGATCACGATGCTGTTGAGCAGGGAGTCGGTGACGGCGTCGTTCTTCAGCAGCCCCTCGTAGTTCTCCAGGGTGAGCTGCGCCGGTGCGGTGAACACCTGCCACCAGCCGCTGTCCGCGATGTCCGCGGGGCCGCGCAGTGACGAGATCAGCAGACCGACCGTCGGGGTCAGCCAGAACACCGCGACGAGCAGCAGGAAGATCCGCACCGCGCCGGCGCCCGCCCACCCGGCGAGCCGGGCCGCGAGCGGCTGCCGCGCCTTCGGCGCGCCCCCGGATGCGGCGCTGCGCGCCGGTGCGGGGCCGGAGCCGGGCGCTGTCGTGGACGTGCGCGTGGTCATCGGCGCCGCTCCCTTCGCGTACGACGGATGTCGAACACCATCACCGGCACCAGCAGCAGCAACAGCAGCACCGCGATCGCGCTGCCGACGCCCAGGTCCGCGGCGGTCCCGAAGGACGAGCGGTAGAGCTGGAGCGCCAGGACGTTCGCGTCGTCCTGTGCGGATCCGGGCGCGATGATGTACACGAGGTCGAAGATCTTCAGCACGTTGATCATCAGGGTGACCAGCACCACCGAGAGCACCGGGGCCAGCAGCGGCACCGTGATCCGGCGGAAGACCTGCCACTCGTTCGCGCCGTCGACCCGGGCCGCTTCCATCAACTCCCGCGGCACGCTCGCGAGCCCCGCCGCGATCAGGACCATCGCGAAGCCGGCCCACATCCACACGTAGCTGCCGATGATCGCCGGGGTGACGAGGGAGGGGCCGAGCCAGCTCACGCCGTTGTACTGCTCGCGGAAGTTGTCCGCGGGCAGCCGTAGCTGCGCGCCGTCGGCGGCGGCCGGCAGGGCGAACGAGCCGTCGGGGCCGGCGCGGGTGGACGCCACCACTTCGCCGTCCTTGACCGCCTCGATCTTCAGTCCCTTGAGGCCCAGCTCCTTCGGGTCGACGGCGTTCGGCTGGCCCCCGCCGCCCCGGGTGAAGTCCAGCCACGCCGTGCCGGTGACCTCCCCCTCGCCGCCCTGCGCCGGTGCCGCGGCCGGCTTCGCGTCCGACGGCATGTTCGCCGGTGCGACGCCCACCAGCGGCAGCAGCACCGGCGTCCCGACCGCGGCGGGCTCCCTGGTGACGAACGAACCGCCGCCGCCCGACTCCAGCGGGTGCACCGGCAGCGGACGGGCGCGGGGGAAGACGGACGACTCCGCGAAGGTGTCGTGCACCCCGACCCACACCGCGTTGGCGACGCCGCGCTCCGGGTCCTGCTCGTACACCAGCCGGAAGATGATCCCCGCGGCCAGCATGGAGATCGCCATCGGCATGAAGAGCACCAGCTTGAACGCGGTGCCCCAGCGGATCCGCTCGGTGAGCACGGCGAAGATCAGCCCGAGCGCGGTGGCGACCGCGGGGGCGAAGACCACCCAGATCGCGTTGTTCTTCACGGCCGTGAAGATCGCCTCGTCGGTGAAGATCTCCGCGTAGTTGTCGAACCAGACGAAGCCGTTGCCCGACTGGTCGAAGAAGGAGCGGTGGACCGAGTACCCGACCGGGTAGACCACGAGCGCGCCCAGCAGCACCAGCGCGGGCAGCAGGAAGCCGGCCGCGACCGCCTTGCGGGTGCCGGTCACGCTCTTGCGCGGACGTGCGGGGGGAGCCGGCCGGGCCGGGCCCCCCGCCTTCACTGCGGTGGACACCCGCCGCTCAGCCCGCGTAGGCCCTGGCGGCGTCCGCTTCCAGCTTCGCCTGCGTCCCCGCCACGTCCTTCGGGTTCTTCAGGAAGTCCTGGAGCGTCTTCCACAGGCCCTTGCCCGGGGTGCCGCCGAACGCCTGCGGCATCTGGTCCGACATGTCGAAGCGGACCGTGTCGCCCGCGGCGATCAGCGCCTTCGCGATGTTCCGCATCACGTCGTTGGGGTACGCGGCCACGTCCAGCGCCTTGTTCGGCGAGACGAAGCCGCCGGCCGCGGCCTGGATCTTCGCGGCGTCGGGGGAGGCGAGGAACGTCAGCAGCGCCTGGGCGCCCTTGCTGTCCTTCAGGGCCACGGCCGCGTCGCCGCCGGTCACCACCGGGGCCTGCGCCCCGACGGCCGGGAAGGGGAACACCTTCGCGTCGGTGCCCAACTCCGCCTCGGTCTGAGCGATGTTGACGCCCACGAAGTCACCCTCGAAGACCATGGCCGCCTTCGGCTGGTCGCCGCCGGTGAAGGTCTGCGTCACCGACGCCGGGAACTCGGTCTGCAGGGCGCCGTCCGCGCCGCCCGCGATCAGCGCGGGCTTGCCGAACAGCTCCGCCAGCGTGGTCAGCGCCTGCGTCACCGAGGGGTCCGTCCACTTGATCTCGTGCTTGGCGAGCTGGTCGTACTTCTCCGGGCCGGCCTGGGAGAGATAGACGTTCTCGAACCAGTCCGTGAGCGTCCAGCCGTCGGCCCCGGCCACCGAGACGGGCGTCACGCCGGACGCGGAGACCGTCTCCGCGGTGGCGAGGAACTCCTTCCAGGTCTTGGGCTCCTTGGCGCCCGCCGCGTCGAACGCCGCGGTGTTGTACCAGACCAGCGACTTGTTGGCGGCCTTGTAGTAGACGCCGTACTGCTCGCCGTTCACCTGGCCGATCTGCTGCCAGCCCGGGGAGTAGTTCTTCGCGAGCTGGGCCTTGGCCTCCGGGCCGACGGGCTTGGCCCACTTCTGCGCCACGGCCTGCGCGATGGCGCCCGGCTGCGGCAGCAGCGCCACGTCGGGCGGGCTGCCGCCGGCGATCTTCGTACCGAGGAAGTTCACGATCGGGTCCTGCGCGGGGACGAAGGTGACCTCGGCCCCGGTGCGCTTCTCGAACTCGGTCAGGACCTTGTCGAAGTTCTCCTGCTCCGCCCCGCTCCACACGGCCGCGACCTGGACCGTCTCCCCCTTCAACTGGGGGAGTTCGACGGTGGAGGCGGTGCCGGAGCCCTTCTTGCCGTCCGCGTCCGACGACTCGTCGTCGCCGTCGTCGCCGCAGCCGGCGAGGGCGAGCGCCGCGACGACGGCGAATGTGATGGCGACCTTGCTCGTGCGAAGAGGTGTCCGCATTTCTGCCCCGTTCTCTCCCGTAGCACCGACGCGTTGCCCGACAGGTCTACGCCCGGGGCACAGGGCCCGCAATCCGCTGCGTGAGCCGATGGCTCTTTCGTGATCCCTCTGTGACGTGATGTCCTGTCAAATCGCGCAGTATTTGCAGAAGTTGCGGGAAAGGTGTGTGCTGCGGCGAGGCGTGGTGCGGTACGGGGCTACGGTGCGGCGCCCACGGTCCGGGGCGCGTACGACGCGTCAGGGGTGCACGGGCGACAGCGGCGGCAGGGGCGTCGCGTTCACCGACGTCGCGGCCCGCTCCAGTGCGCTCGCCAGCAGCGCCAGGTCCGTCGGGCCGTTCCCCAACTCCCGTACGGGACGACGGGTCGGCGGATCGCCCATCCGCTCCCATTCCAGCGGTACGACCGTGGGCCGCAGCGTGGCGGTGCGCGGGATGCGGCCGGTGACCCGACCGCCCTGGAACGGGGTGACCCGGCCGTCCGGATGCCCCAGCCGACCCCGGCCCGGCAGCGGATCGTCCGGACCGGCTGAGCTCGGCGGCGCGTCCAGCACCGCCCGCAGCCCGGCCGAGCGCGCCAACTCCGTGTCCGCGGTGCGGTCCGGGCGGGCGGAGGTCGCGATCAGATGCACCCCGAGCCGGCCGCCGTCCCGCGCCACCGCCTCCAGCGCGCGGACGACCGAGCCGGCCGCGGGCCGCCCCAGGCTGCCGAGGGCGGGGGCCACCAGCGCGTCGAAGTCGTCCACCAGGACCACCAGCCGGGGCAGCGGCCCGGGGCCGGCCGGACGCGTACGCCCACCGGGGCGCAGCCGCAGGGTGCCGCTCGGCGGGGACTCCAGGTCACCGCGGGCCGCCGCCCGCGGATCGGGGGCCCGGCCGGCGACCGCGGAGTGGTCGACGCGGCCCGCGGTCCGGGCCGGCCGCGCCGCGGCGTGGGCCAGCGGCCCGCCCTGCTCGGCCGCGCTCGGCGCGCGCTGGCCCACCACCCGTGCCGCCGCACCGCCCGAGGCGTGCCACTCGGCGAAGTCCGCGCCGTCGAGCAACTCGGCGCGGCGCTTCAGCTCCGCCCCCAGCGCCTGGGCGAACACCCGCATGCGCACCGGGTCGTTCGCCACCAGGTGGTCCATCACGTGCGGCAGGTCCGTGCAGACCGCGAGCCCTTCGCCGCGCTCGCCACCCGCGCCGTCGACCAGCAGCAGCCCGAGCCGGTCCGGCCGGCCGGCCGAAGCCAGCGAAGCCGCGGCGGAACGCAACAGCTCCGTGCGCCCGCTGCCGGGCGGTCCCTCGACCAGCAGGTGCGGGCACTCCACCGCGAGGTCGACCGCGAGCGGCCCGCGCGGATCCGTGCCCAAAACCACCGGGCTGCCCGGCACGTCCCCGGCCGCCGCCCAGCGGGCCATCAACGACGCCGGAGTGGCCCGGGCCAGCCCCAACTCGTCCAGCAGTCGGGACGAGCGCGGCAGCACGGCCGCCCGGCCCGGGACCTGGGAGCCGGCCCCTTCCGTGCGCAGCGGCGCCAGCGCCCGGGCGAAACGCTCCGCCCACGCGGTCGACACCGCGTCGACCGCGGCCAACGCGCCGTGGCCGGCGGGCAGCCCGCCCGCGGTCCGCAGCACCCGCAGCGCGGTCGCCACCTCACCGCTGAGCAGCCCGACCGCACCGCACTCCCGGAAGGCGAGCGAAGCGGCGCAGGCCGTCTCGTACGTCGCGGCGACCGGTGAAAGAGGGGAGGCGGCGGGCGCCTCGGCCAGCACCAACAGATGGATGCCCGCGGACCAGCCGGCGCCGGCGAGCCGGGCCGTCGTCTCCCGCAGGGCGGCGGAGCCGGGGTCGCCGTCGACGACGACCAGGGTGCGCGGGCCCTCGTACCGCTCGGCGGCGTCCGTCAGGGCGGCGCGGTCCGCGCTCGGCCAGCCGGGGCCGAGCCGGCCGTCGTCCAGCCGGCGGACCAGCTCCGCGGTGCGCGCCGCAGCCTGGTCGCGGTCGTACGCGAGCAGCAGACGGCAGTCCTGGCCGTGGGCAGGACGGGCGTGCGGCAGCCAGCCGAGCCAGGCCCAGTCGGCCCGGCGCTCCTCCAGGGAGCGCGCGCGGTCCGTGGCGATCAGCACGATCTCCAGATCGGTGGGGGAGTGCAGGGCGGCGAGCTGTGCCACGGCCCAGTGCGCCGCCCCGGCCAGCCGGCGGCGCGGGCCGGCGAGTCCCAGCGAACCGGCCTCCCGCAGGCCCACGGTCACCGGCACGGACGCCAGGTCGTCCCGATCGGCCGTGCCCAGCCGCAGGACCAGGGACTCGGGGTGGTCCGGGCCGCGCTCCCACAGCCGCGGACCGGGGCGCACCGCGGTGAGCAGTACGGCGGCGGGGTCGGGCCAGCTGTCGGCGGCGGCGGCGGCCGGGGCGGGCGCGGCGGGCGGCGCCTCGGGCGCCACCGCCGCCGGGAGCGGGGCCGTCGCGCCCGGGTCGCGCTGCTCGCCGCGGGTGGCGTCGCCCTTGAGGCGGCGCGCCCAGGCACCTATGCCCTTCTTCCGGGGGCCGTCGTGGGCGCGGGAGGAAACTTCGGGGTCGCTGTCGGCGGTGCTCCAGGCGTCGGCCGGATCGCCGGTCCGGGCGGGTCCGCCCTCCGGCTGCGCGGGGTGCTGGACCTCCCGGCCGGTGTGGCCGGTGCTGATCGTGTTGCTGGCGACGTGCGGGGTGGCGGTGCCGTACGCAGGCGTGGGGCCGGTGGCCGAGGGGGCGGGGGCGCCGGGGACGTACGTGCTGTGGCCCGCTTCCTTGCCGGCTTCGACGGCGCCGGCGGGCGCGGTGGCCGGGGCGGCGGGCCCGGCCACCCTGAGGTGGCCCTCGCCGTCCGCCGCGGTCGGCAGCGCGGCCGTGCGGTCGGCTGGGGACAGCCGGAGCGTGGACTCCCCGAGGCGCAGCAGGGCCCCCGGCGGGAGGGCGACGGGGCGGGCGCCGACCGGGCGGCCGTCCAGCGCCGTCCCGTTCGTCGAGCCGAGGTCGGCGACGGTGACCAGGCCGTCCTCGTCGACCGTCACCTCGCAGTGCAGCCGGGACACGTCGGGGTCGTCCAGCGGGACGTCGGCGTCCGCGGAGCGGCCGACGCTCACCCGGCCGCCGTGCAGCAGGTGGACCCCGCCCGCGTCCGGCCCGGCGACCACGTGCAGCTGCGTCGAGGGGTCCGCTTCGGTGGGGCCCTCCGGGCCGGGCTGGCCGAGCGAGAGGACCGCGCCGTCCACCAGGGGCGGCTCGCCCAGGGTGCGGCGCTGGAGGTCCAGCCGTTCTGCGCCGGCGTACAACACCACGCTTCCGCCCGCCTCCGGCCCTGCGGCGGCCGACGCCAGACCCGAGGCCACCGCGGCCAGCGCCGTGCCCGCGGGTGCGGTGACCAGCACGTCGCACGCGCGGGTCCCGGACGCGGGCCCCGCGACGGCCTGTCCGCCGCGCGGCGCGAGAACGGTCAGCCGGATCTGCATGGCCGTCAGGGATCCCTTCTGCGCGGGGTGCCGGCAGGGGAACCGCCTCCGTCGCCCCCACCCGGCTGGTCGGCGCACGCCCGGGGCTCCCCACCCCGAGACCGCACGCAAGGGGCATCCTCGCACCTGCCGCTGACAACACGCCCGGGTACTGCCAATAAGTGATCTTGATTGGCCCGCTCCGGACGGAAAAGTGCCTGGTTGCGTCGTGAAGCGAACGCGCCGTGTTGCGTAGGGCACTCCGGCTCGCCCGGTTCACCGGGTACGGCCGCAACCTTCCGGGGCGCGACGACGTCTTGCAGGCGAACGGCGCGCACCATACGCGTACGGCGCGCGGGCGCGCGACGGCCGGCCGGTCGCGCCCCGCCCGCGCCACGGGGGGTACGGGGCCGGCAACCGACCGTCGTCCTGTTCGACGCCACTACAGTGGATCGGAAACGCGAACCGCCGGGGCCGGGTCGTCGCGGGCCCCCGGGGCCGTCGAGACCGCCGGCGGCTTCGAGACCCGGCCCACCCACGGACCACGATCAGCAGGGAGCGCATGACGTGCGGCCTGTAGGCAGCAAGTACCTCCTGGAGCAGCCACTCGGCCGCGGAGCCACCGGCACCGTCTGGCGCGCCCGCCAGCGGGAGACCGCGGGCGCCGAGGCCGCCGTGCCCGGGCAGCCCGGCGAGACCGTGGCGATCAAGGTCCTCAAGGAGGAGCTGGCGAACGACGCGGACGTGGTGATGCGCTTCCTGCGCGAGCGCTCCGTCCTGCTCCGCCTGACCCACCCGAACATCGTGCGGACCCGCGACCTCGTCGTGGAGGGCGACCTCCTCGCCCTCGTCATGGACCTGATCGACGGCCCGGACCTCCACCGCTACCTGCGGGAGAGCGGCCCGTTCACCCCCGTCGCCGCCGCCCTGCTCACCGCCCAGATCGCGGACGCCCTCGCCTCCAGCCACGCCGACGGCGTGGTCCACCGCGACCTCAAGCCGGCGAACGTCCTGCTGAAGACGGACGCCCAGGGCCAGATGCACCCGATGCTGACGGACTTCGGCATCGCCCGCCTCGCGGACTCGCCCGGTCTGACCCGCGCGCACGAGTTCGTCGGCACCCCCGCGTACGTGGCCCCCGAGTCCGCCGAGGGCCGCCCCCAGACCTCCGCCGTCGACGTCTACGGCGCCGGCATCCTGCTGTACGAGCTGGTCACCGGCCGGCCGCCGTTCGCCGGGGACTCCGCGCTTGAGGTGCTGCACCGGCACCTGAGCGAGGAGCCGCGCCGCCCCACGACCGTGCCCGAGCCGCTGTGGACGGTGATAGAGCGCTGTCTGCGCAAGGAGCCCGGCGAGCGCCCCAGCGCGGAGAACCTCGCCCGCGGCCTGCGGGTCGTCGCGGCCGGCATCGGCGTGCACTCGTCGGCGGCCGAGGTGGACGCCGCGCTCGGCGTCGGCGCGCTGCTCGCGCCCGACCCGTCCCCGGCGCCGGTGCCCGAGACGCCGGGTGCCGCCGATCCCACGCAGGTCCTGCCGAGCAACGCCGGATCGTACGACCCGGCCGCCGCCACCAGCGTCCTGCCGCACACCGGTGCACCGGCCGGGCCCCCCGGAGCCGCGGACGCCACCAGCGTGCTGCCGCACACCGCAGGCCCCGGCGGCGCCCCGGACCCGACGGCCGTGCTGCCGCCCGTGTCGGCGCACGGCAGCACGGCCGGCGCGCCCGGCGGCCAGGGCCCCGAGGACCCGCACCCCTGGCAGTCCCAGCTGCGGGCCGCGCGCGACCGCAACGAGCAGACCCAGATCCAGTACCTGGACCCGGCGCAGGACCCGCTGCGCCGCCGTCCCCAGCGTCAGCAGCCGCACCCCCAGCACCCGCAGCAGCAGCCGCCGCCGCACCATCACCAGCAGCCCCAGCCGTACGCTCCGCCGCCGCAGCACGTGCAGCGTCAGCAGTACGCGCCGCCGCCGCCCCCGCCGCAGCAACAGCAGCCGCGGTACGCACCCGCGCCGCCTCCTCCGCCGCAGCCGCAGGCGCCCCAGCAGCCGCAGCGTCCGCAGCGGCCCGAGCCCGCCCCGCGCCAGCCCCGCCAGCGCAGCGCCAACCCGATGCGCATCCCCGGCCTGGGCTGCCTCAAGGGCTGCCTGTTCTCGGTGGTCCTGCTGATCGTCGCGAGCTGGCTGGTCTGGGAACTCACCCCGCTCCAGGACTGGGTGGCCGAGGGCAAGGGCTTCTGGACCGCCATCAGCGACGGCGTCTCCAAGGCCGCGGACTGGATCTCCGACCTCAGCAACTCCGACTCGGGCACCGAGTCCCCGACGAACAACACGGGCAACAACCCGGGCAACTGATCCGTGGGCAACTGATCCGCGACTGGGTCTCTTTGTCGATTTCCGTCGTGAGGCGGCGCGGAGATCTGGGGTGGTTTGCCCCTGAATGACTCCCACGTACGTGCGGCATGCGGCCGTCCGGGGCACGAATGCCCTGGACGGCCGCGTACGTTATGGGCAACGCCAGCCGCTGAGGGAGCAGTCTTGGCACGGAAAATCGGCAGCCGGTACACGGCCCACCAGATCCTCGGACGGGGCAGCGCGGGCACCGTGTGGGCCGGCGAAGGCCCCGAGGGGCCCGTCGCGATCAAGCTCTTGCGCGAGGACCTGGCGGCCGACCAGGAGTTGGTCGGCCGCTTCGTCCAGGAGCGCACCGCCCTGCTCGGGCTCGACCACCCCCGCGTCGTCGCGGTCCGCGACCTCGTCGTGGACGGCAACGACCTCGCGCTCGTCATGGACCTGGTCCGCGGCACGGACCTGCGCAGCCGGCTCGACCGCGAGCGCCGGCTCGCCCCCGAGGCCGCGGTCGCGATCGTCGCGGACGTCGCGGACGGCCTCGCCGCGGCCCACCGCGCCGGCGTCGTCCACCGCGACGTCAAGCCGGAGAACGTCCTCCTCGACATGACGGGCCCCCTCGGCCCCGGCGGTGCGCACCCCGCGCTGCTCACCGACTTCGGCGTCGCCAAGCTGATCGACACCGCGCGCCGCACCAAGTCCACGAAGATCATCGGCACCCCGGACTACCTCGCCCCCGAGATCGTCGAGGGCCTGCCGCCGCGCGCCGCCGTGGACATCTACGCCCTCGCCACCGTGCTGTACGAGCTGCTGGCGGGCTTCACGCCGTTCGGCGGCGGCCACCCGGGCGCCGTACTGCGCCGCCACGTCACCGAGGCGGTCGTACCGCTGCCCGGCATCCCCGACGAGCTCTGGCAGCTCCTGATCCAGTGCCTCGCGAAGGCGCCGGCGTCCCGGCTGCGCGCCTCGGAGATGGGGACCCGGCTGCGGGAGCTGCTGCCGTCGCTGGCCGGGATGCCGCCGCTGGACGTCGACGAGCCGGGCGCGGAGCAGGAGGCCGAGCCGTACGAGGAGCCCGCGCCCGAGCCCGTGGGGGAGGCGCGGCGGCGGGGCGCGGTGTCCCTGGTGCCGGGGGCGGCGCCCGCGGACTCCAACCGCGACACCCACACCTCGATGCGGGTGCCGGGGCCGGACGAGCTGGCGGGCGGGGCGCACGGCACGGCGCGGGCGCCCCGGGCGCCCGGCCAGCGGCGTCCCGGTTCGGCCCGCAACAAGCCCGTGCGCAAGCCGGCGGCCTCGGTCCGCCTGCGCAGACGGGTGCTGGCGGGGCTGGTGGTCCTAGTGGTGGGCGTCGGCGGCTGGCTCGCCACGTCCACGGACGCGCAGTCCCACCCGGCGCCCCCCACGCCGTCCTCCGAGCTGCCTCTGGCTCCCTGAGGCGCCCGCGGTCTCCCGGCAGAAGCGTTGCCCCCCCCCCCCCGTGCGCTGTGCCCTGCGGGCACGGGGCCCCTCGGCGCCTCGCCTCCAGACCTCGCCGTCTTCCTGCGGGAACTGCGCGACCAGCCCACCACCGGGCCGCAGTCGCGGTGCGAGAGAACTCTCACGGTGAGGGGGCGCCGGGGCGCGGTCCCGGATCGCGGAGCTGGGGGAACAGGCGCAGACGGGCCGAAGCCGCGGAACGACAGGAAGCCCCGCGGCGCCCCGCCCCGCAGGGAGGCGCAGGGACCCGCACCCCGACCCGAGCCCGCCGCAGGCGAGCCGGCGCCCGCGGGCGGGGACCGCGCGCGCAGCCGTTACGCTTGGATGCGTGGCAGTCGTCGATGTATCCGAAGAGCTGAAGTCCCTCTCCTCGACCATGGAGTCGATCGAGGCCGTCCTGGACCTCGACAAGATGAGGGCCGACATCGCCGTGCTTGAGGAGCAGGCCGCGGCCCCGTCCCTCTGGGACGACCCGGAGGCGGCCCAGAAGATCACCAGCAGGCTCTCCCACCTCCAGGCCGAGCTGCGCAAGGCCGAGGCGCTGCGGGGCCGCATCGACGACCTCGGGGTGCTCTTCGAGCTGGCCGAGGCCGAGGACGACGCGGACACCCTCGCCGAGGCCGAGTCCGAGCTCGCCGACGTCCGCAAGGCCGTCGACGAGATGGAGGTCCGCACCCTGCTGTCCGGCGAGTACGACGAGCGCGAGGCGCTGGTCAACATCCGTGCCGAGGCCGGCGGCGTCGACGCCTCCGACTTCGCCGAGCGCCTCCAGCGGATGTACCTGCGCTGGGCCGAGCGCCACGGCTACGGCACCGAGGTGTACGAGACCTCGTACGCGGAAGAGGCCGGCATCAAGTCGACCACCTTCGTCGTGAAGGCGCCCTACGCCTACGGCACCCTCTCCGTCGAGCAGGGCACGCACCGCCTGGTGCGCATCTCCCCGTTCGACAACCAGGGCCGCCGCCAGACCAGCTTCGCGGGCGTCGAGGTCCTCCCGGTCGTGGAGCAGTCCGACCACGTCGACATCGACGAGTCCGAGCTCCGCATCGACGTGTACCGCGCCTCGGGACCGGGCGGCCAGGGCGTCAACACCACCGACTCCGCGGTCCGCATCACCCACATCCCCACCGGCATCGTGGTCTCCTGCCAGAACGAGCGCTCCCAGATCCAGAACAAGGCGAGCGCGATGAACGTCCTCCAGGCCAAGCTGCTGGAGCGGCGACGCCAGGAGGAGCAGGCCAAGATGGACGCCCTCAAGGGCGACGGCGGCAACTCCTGGGGCAACCAGATGCGTTCGTACGTCCTGCACCCCTACCAGATGGTGAAGGACCTTCGGACGGAGTTCGAGGTGGGCAACCCGCAGTCCGTCCTCGACGGTGAGATCGACGGCTTCCTGGAGGCCGGCATCCGCTGGCGCAAGCGCCAGGACCAGGAGAAGTGAGCCTCCTCCCGCGCCCTGAATGACGCAAGGCGCCGTACCGCACGCGGTACGGCGCCTTCGTCGTACGCCCCCACATCACGCCACGTCAGCTCGCTTTATCGACAAGGAAATGGGGTCTTGACAAGGCCCAACACCCCGTGATGTCACAGTTGTATGGACCTCGCACCTGCCAACGCACCCCAAATGGGGACAACGAGCGCGGATTGCGCTTGACGCCTCCCGGGAAGACGGGAAAGGCTGGCGCGCGGCATGCGTGTTTCCGAGCGTGAGTGAGCAGGGTGAGAGTACGACTCTCCCGTGAGTAGCCGCTCCGGAGACCCGGCTCAGATGACGAGTGAGCTACTGGGGGTAGCAGTTAGATGACGAAGAAGACGCGAATTCGCGTGGCGCGCGTTGCCGCAGGTGCGGTGATCGCTGCCGGCGCGTCGCTGGCGGCGGCCGGTGCGGCCTCCGCACTGAACGTGGGCCCGCTCTCCGTTGAGGTGAGCGCTGGCCTGGAGGACGACAAGCCGGGCGAGGGCGAGCCGTCGCAGCCCGGCGGCGGCATCGAGGACCCGTCGGACCCGCCGACGGAGCCGGGGCCGTCCGAGCCCGGTCCGTCGGAGCCGGGTCCGTCCGAGCCCGGTCCGTCGAACCCGGGTCCGTCCGAGCCGGGGCCGTCGAACCCCGGTCCGTCCGAGCCCGGTCCGTCGAACCCGGGCCCCTCGAACCCCGGTCCGTCGAACCCGGGCCCGTCCAACCCGGGTCCCTCGAACCCGGGCCCGTCCAACCCCGGTCCGTCGAACCCCGGCCCGTCCGACCCGGGCGGTAACGGCGGCACCAACGGCGGTGGCGCGGACGACACCAGCGGTGGCACCGGCCCGCAGGGCGGCAACACCGACCCGAACAACGCGGGCTCCGAGCCCGTGCAGCAGGGTGCGGCGAAGGAAGAGCTCGCCGAGACCGGCGCCATGGAGACGTCGTTCCTGGTGATCGGTGCCGCGACCATGATCGCCGGTGGCATCGGCTTCCGGATGCTGCCGCGTCTCGTCGGCGGCGGCCGTGCCGCCGTCTGAGGGACGACCGTCCCCGCTGCCGCGGTGACGCGGTAGCACCAGAGCGTGACGAAGGGCCCGGGGTGTGGCACAGCGCCCCGGGCCCTTTCACGTCATGTCACCGCAGGTGGGGCGTGCGGAACGCTCCGTACCCGCTCGACCGTGCCTCAGGCCGTACGCACGGCCAGCACGGCCACCGCACCGATCAGCAGCACCAGCAGCGTCACCAGTGCCGCCGGCGTCAGCCCCGCGAAGGGGCCCTGCTGCTGCAGTCGCTCGCGATTGGCCCGGCACACGGGGCAGCGACCCTCGGTGACCGGGGCCGCACAGTTGGCGCACACCAATCTGTCGTAGGTCATGCGCTCTCCTCTCCCGCGCGCGCAGCCGCCCTCACGGATCGTGGGCGCAGCTTCCTACGGGAAAACGCCCGGAAACACGCGACTGTTCCCCTACCACTGTGCCAGCTCCCGTCGCGTTCGGCGCGCGCCCCTGCGGGCCCCGCCCCGCCACCGCACGCCCCGCGGGCGTGACAAACCGCGCAACCCAGGCGGACGGCTGCCTAGGCAAGCCCCGTTCGCGTAGTGTCACGCACACCCTTACCCCCGGCCCGTGGTGTGCACCCGTGATCCGATTCGCCAGCGTCTCCAAGACCTACCCCAAGCAGAACCGCCCCGCCCTGCGCGACGTCTCCCTGGAGATCGCGAAGGGCGAGTTCGTCTTCCTGGTGGGCTCGTCCGGTTCCGGCAAGTCGACCTTCCTCCGGCTGATCCTGCGCGAGGAGCGGGCCAGCCACGGCACGGTCCACGTGCTCGGCAAGGACCTGGGCCGGATCTCCAACTGGAAGGTGCCGCACGTGCGGCGCCAGTTGGGCACCGTCTTCCAGGACTTCCGGCTGCTGCCGAACAAGACCGTCGCCGAGAACGTGGCCTTCGCGCAGGAGGTCATCGGCAAGCCCCGCGGCGAGATCCGCAAGGCCGTGCCCCAGGTGCTCGACCTCGTCGGGCTCGGCGGCAAGGAGGACCGGATGCCGGGCGAACTGTCCGGCGGCGAGCAGCAGCGCGTGGCCATCGCGCGGGCCTTCGTCAACCGGCCGATGCTGCTCATCGCGGACGAGCCGACCGGCAATCTGGACCCGCAGACCTCCGTCGGCATCATGAAGCTGCTGGACCGGATCAACCGGACCGGTACGACCGTGGTGATGGCGACCCACGACCAGAACATCGTCGACCAGATGCGCAAGCGCGTCATAGAGCTGGAGCAGGGCCGACTCGTGCGCGACCAGGCCCGCGGCGTCTACGGCTACCAGCACTAATCCAGCGCGAGAAAGGCTGAACGCACGCGATGCGCGCCCAGTTCGTACTGTCGGAGATCGGTGTCGGTCTCCGCCGCAACCTCACGATGACCTTCGCCGTCGTCATCTCGGTGGCCCTCTCGCTCGCCCTCTTCGGCGGCGCGCTGCTGATGCGCGAGCAGGTCGGCACGATGAAGGACTACTGGTACGACAAGGTCAACGTCTCCATCTTCCTCTGCAACAAGAACGACGCCACGTCCTCCCCGCAGTGCACCAAGGGCGCCGTCACCGGGGAGCAGAAGAAGCAGATCGAGGCCGACCTCGACAAGATGGGCGTCGTCGACAAGATCCACTACGAGAGCGCCGAACAGGCGTACAAGCACTACAAGGACCAGTACGGCGACACGCCCATCGCGGCCACGATCACCCCCGACCAGATGCAGGAGTCCTTCCGGGTCAAGCTGCACGACCCGGAGAAGTACGACGTGGTCGCCACGGCCTTCGCGGGCCGGGCCGGCGTGCAGTCGGTGCAGGACCAACGCAACATCCTGCAGAACCTGTTCGACCTGATGAACAGCATGAACATCGCCGCGATCGCGGTGATGGTCCTGATGTTGATCATCGCACTGCTGCTGATCGTCAACACGGTGCGGGTCTCGGCGTTCAGCCGCCGTCGGGAGACCGGCATCATGCGACTGGTGGGGGCGTCGAACTTCTACATCCAGATGCCGTTCATCATGGAAGCCGCGTTCGCCGGGCTGCTCGGCGGGCTGTTGGCCGCGGTGATGCTGCTCGTCGGCCGGTACTTCCTGATCGACAACGGCCTCGCGCTCGCCGACAAGATGCAGTTGGTCAACTTCATCGGCTGGGACGCGGTCCTCACCAAGCTCCCGCTGGTGCTCGCGATCGGACTGCTGCTGCCGGCCCTTGCCGCTCTGGTCACGCTGCGCAAGTACCTGAAGGTGTGACGTCCGCCCCGGGGCGCCGTGGCGGCAACGAGCCTACGGCGCCGGTGGCTTGTCCTAGACTCAGCGTCATGCCGGGCCCTGAGTTCCGCCCTCGGCCCCGCCGTTCCCGCCGCGGGGCGGCCCTGTCGTTGGTCTTCGCGACGGTGCTGGCCACCGGTGCCGCGGCCGACGCGCTGCCCCACGAACCCGAAGCCGAGCAGGACCACTTGACCGTGCGCCCGGTGGGCGCCGTGGTCGACCGGGAGGACGTGGCGCGGGCCGCCGCCGAAGCCGTCGCGGAGGGCGAATCCGCCACCCAGGCCGCCGAGGAGGTCGTCAGCCGCAGCGGCGACCGGTGGGGTTCGGTGTACGGCAAGGAGGAGTACGAGCAGTTCCAGCAGTCCCTGGACGGCGAGTACACCGGCGTCGGGCTGTGGGCCCGGCGCTCCGGCGACGGTCGGGTGGAGATCGCCAGGGTCCAGCCCGGCGGCCCCGCGGCGAAGGCCGGCGTCAAGGCCGGTGACCGGCTGCGCACCGTCGACGGCAGCCCCGTCGAGGGCCGCCCGGTCACGGACGTGGTGGCGCTGCTGCGCGGGAACGAGGGCACCGAGGTCGAGCTCGGCCTCCAGCGCGCGGGCAGACGCTGGACCGAGAGCCTGATCCGTACGACCCTGCCCAGCGAGTCCGTCACGGTCGAGCGCCTCGACGGCGGGGCGGTCAAGATCAAGGTCGTCTCCTTCACCCGCGGCTCCGGGAAGCGGGTGAAGGACGCCGTCGAGCACGCCCCCGACGGCGCCGGCGTCCTGCTCGACCTGCGGGGCAACAGCGGCGGTCTGATCACCGAGGCCGTCACCGCGGCCTCCGCCTTCCTGGACGGCGGGCTGGTGGCCACCTACGACGTGGACGGCGAGCAGCTCGCCCTGTATGCCGAGCCCGGCGGCGACACCGAGCGGCCCGTGGTGGCGCTGGTCGACGGCGGGACGATGAGCGCGGCCGAGATGGTCACCGGGGCCCTGAAGGACCGTGGTCGCGCGGTCACCGTCGGTTCCCGCACCTTCGGCAAGGGCTCCGTCCAGATGCCCAGCGCCCTGCCGGACGGCTCCGTCGCCGAGCTCACCGTGGGGCACTACCGCACCCCCGAGGGGCGCGAGGTGGACGGCAAGGGCATCGTCCCGGACGTGACCCCCGCGGAGGGCGAGAACGTCCAGGCCGAGGCGGAGTCGGTATTGACTGGCCTCGGTACGGGGTCGTAGTGCGAAAATGGCCGCACTATGGCTAAGGAAAAAGGGCGCAAGCTGATCGCGCAGAACAAGAAGGCGCGGCACGACTACCACATCCTCGACACCTACGAGTGCGGTCTCGTGCTGACGGGCACCGAGGTGAAGTCGCTGCGCCAGGGACGGGCCTCCCTGGCGGACGGCTTCGTCCAGATCGACAGCCACGAGGCGTGGCTGCACAACGTCCACGTGCCGGAGTACACCCAGGGCACCTGGACCAACCACAGCGCCCGGCGCAAGCGGAAGCTGCTGATGCACCGGGAGGAGATCGACAAGCTGGAGGCCAAGTCCCAGGAGACCGGTCACACGATCGTGCCGCTCGCGCTGTACTTCAAGGACGGCCGGGCGAAGGTCGAGATCGCGCTGGCGAAGGGCAAGAAGGAGTACGACAAGCGGCAGACGCTGCGGGAGCGCCAGGACCGGCGCGAGGCGGACCGGGCGATCGCCTCGGCCCGGCGGCGCCAGCGGGCCAAGGTCTGAGGTCCGTGGCTTGAGCTCCGAGGTCTGAGCTCCGAGGTCCGACGGCCTCGTCCGGGACCCTCGATATGTGCTGGCACGCGCCCGCGTCGGTCACGTACGATGGAGGTGTTCCGCAGGACGGGACGCCGGTGCACTTCGCCCCTTCTCGAAGGGACGCGGTGTGCTCATTGAAAAATCAACATGGGGATGATCGGTTTCGACAGCGGATGTCGAGGCAGGGGAAGCGAGCCGAGGAAGCGGCAATGATCTCGTAAACCATATGTCGCAAACAATAATCGCCAATACCAAGCGCGATAACTCCGAAGCCTTCGCCCTCGCTGCCTAATAAGCAGTAGGTCGAAGGTTTCTCTCATGGAGCGTCAGCCCGGGGCTGTTCCCGACCCGGATCCTGGCGTCAACTAGGGGACTAAACCTCTCAACCCGGTCACGGGGTTGAGCGGGAAATCAAACAGTGACTGAGCCCGTCGGAGACTTGTCCGTGTGATCTCCGGGGCTGAGAAAATCGCAGCGGACTGCGCTCGGAGAAGCCCTGTTTCTGCACCGTTGGACGCGGGTTCGATTCCCGCCATCTCCACTCATCCCATGTGGGCGAAGGCCCGGCCGTCACGACGGTCGGGCCTTCGTCATGCCCGCGGCGGCACCGCCCAGGGCCGCGGCCGCCACCGGCACCGCGAAGCCCGCCCCTGCGGGCAGGTGCTCCGCGCACCAGCCGGCCGCCGCCGAGCCCACCGCGATGCCGCCGAGCACCGCGGTCACCGCGAGCGTCATGCCCTCGGTCAGGCCGCTCCGCGGCGTCAACCGCTGCACCAGGGCCATCCCGGTGACCATGGTGGGCGCGGTCGCCGCCCCCGCCAGCAGCAGGCCGCCGGCGAGCAGCGCCGTGGCGCCGGTGCGGGTCGCCAGCAGCGGCAGCACCATCAGCAGCGACATGGCGACCAGACAGCCGACGAGCCGGCGCGGCAGGGCGCGGGCCGGCGGCAGCAGCCCGTACAGCAGGCCGGCGGCGCACGAGCCGCCCGCCTGGAGCCCCAGCACCAGCCCGGCCGCCGGGCCGTCCACGTACGCCAGCGTCGTCACCTCCAGCCCGCCGAAGACCACGCCCGTGGCGAGGAAGACCACGAGCAGCGCCGGCATGCCGCGCACCCGCAGCGGAGAGCGGGCGCCCGCGGCGCGCGGCGCGGGCGGCGGCTCCGTCGAGCGCTGCGCGGTGAACAGCAGCGTGCCCGTGACCAGCAGCGCGGTGCCGACGAGGGTGCCGGCCTCCGGGAAGAGCGCGGCGCACAGCAGCGCGGCGATCGCCGGGCCGGTCATGAAGCACAACTCGTCCAGGGCCTGCTCGAAGGAGTTGGCGGTGTGCAGGGCGCCGGGGTCGTCCCGGTGCAGGTGTGCCCAGCGGGCCCGGGCCATCCCGCCGACGTTGGGCGCGGTCGCGGTGGCCGCGTACGAAGCGAACAGCGTCCACGCCGGCGCGTCGAGCCGTACGCAGAGCACCAGCGCGAGCGCGCCGAGCGCCGCCAGCGCCGCGGCCGGCACGGCGACGCGGGCCTGCCCGTACCGGTCCACCAGGCGCGCGGTCCACGGCGCGACGAGGGCGGTGGCCGCGAGACCGGTCGCCGTCACCGCGCCCGCCAGGGCGTACGAGCCGCGGGAGCCGGCGATCATGACGACGGCGCTGACGCTGAACATCGCGAAGGGCAGCCGGGCGACGAGCGACCCCGCGGTGAAGGCGCCGGCGCCCGCAGGGGCGAGCAGCCGACGGTAGCGGTGCGCGGCGAACGAAGGGAGGAACGGGGTCCGTTGAGCCATGCGAACAGGATCTGTGCAGGTCAGAGCCGTGGTCCAACACCTCTCGGATGCCCATTCACGCACCTCGGTTGTCAGTAGTACGGTCCGCTCGTGCCTCACGACATCGAGCCCCGGCTGCTGCGCGCCTTCGTCGCGGTCGCCGAGGAACTCCACTTCACCCGGGCCGCCAGCCGCCTCTACGTCGCTCAGCAGGCCCTCAGCCGGGACGTGCGGCGGTTGGAGCGGGAGGTCGGTGCGGAGCTCTTCTCCCGCACCACCCGGTCGGTGGCGCTCACGGTCGAGGGGGAGCGGCTGTTGCCGTACGCCCGTGCCGTGCTCGCGGCCCACGACGAGTTGCGGGCCGCGTTCCGCGCCGAGGAACGACCGCTGGTGGTGGACGTCAGCTCCTGGGCGAGCACCGCCGCGCGGGTGCTGGAAGAGGCCCGGCGGAGCGCGCCGGAGCTGGAGTTGGTGGCCTGCTTCCACAGCGGGCTGACCGGCGCCGCCGCGGACGTCCTCGCCGGGCGGGTCGACGTCGCCTTCGGCCGGGTCGCGGGCCTGGACGCGGCGGTGCGCGCCGGGCTGGACGACATCCCGGTGCGCTACGAGCGGATGGCGGTGCTGCTGCCGGCGGAACACCGGCTGGCCGGCCTGGCGCAGGTGCCGGTGGCCGAACTCGCGGGGGAGACCCTGTACGCGGGCGCCGGCAATCCTGCGACCGCAGCGTGGACGGCGTTGGCGGACCGGCTGTTCGCGGAGTACTCCATCGCCATGGCCGAACCCTTCCCGGAGATAGCGGGACGGGACGAGTTCATCCGGGTGGTGCGGCGCCGGGGCTGGTCCGTACTGGCCAGCACCGAGTTCATCGCGGTCCCGGACATGGTGGTGCGGCCCCTGGTGGACCCGGTGCCGCTGTCCCCCGTGTCGCTCGTACGGCGCCGGGGGCTGCGCCACCCCGCGGTGGACGCGCTGCTCGCCGCGGCCCGTCGACTGGGCGCCGCCGAAGGATGGCTGGAGCGTCCCGACGCCGAGTGGTGGCTGCCGGAGGAGGACCGGCGGGCGATGGAGCGGGGTGCTGCGGTGCGGGGCGCGGTGTGCGGCGGTGCGGGGCGCGGTTGAGGTTCGGCCATCTCGGTGACTTCGTACGGGAGTTCGTGCCCGGACACTGCACCGTTCGGGCGCTCCGACCGTCTATAGGTGGTGACCGGGCATCAGGCCCGTCACCACGACACGATCGGGAGAACGATCAGATGATCTCAGCCAAGGCGAGCAGGGGCACGGCTCTCGGAGCGGTCCTGCTGTCGCTGCTGACGGTGCCGGCGCAGTCCGCGACGGCGGCGCCGGCTCCTGCTGCGAAGCCCCGGGCCGCCGCGGAGCCCGCGCCCGACCTCGAAGCGCTGCGCACCGCGCTGAAGGCGGCGCTGGCGAACGGCGCGCCCGGCGCGATGGCCCGGGTCGACGACGACGGCGCGGTCCACAAGCTGACCGCGGGCGTCGCGGACCGCGCGACGGGGCGGGCCATCAGTACGAGCGACCGGTTCCGCATCGGCAGCGTCAGCAAGACCTTCACCGCGGTCGTGCTGCTCCAACTCGTCGACGAGGGCAAGGTGAACCTCGACGCACCGGTGAACAGCCTGCTGCCCGGGCTCGTCGACCAGCGGATCACCGTCCGCCACCTGCTGAGCCACCGCAGCGGGCTGTACGACTACACCAACGACATGTTCGCCCGCACGGTCCCCGGCTTCGAGTCGGTCCGCAACCGGGTCTTCAGCTACCGCGAACTGCTGGACCTCTCCCTGGCGAAGCCGCTGACGGTGACGCCCGGCACGTCGTACTCGTACTCCAACACCAACTTCGTCGTCGCGGGCATGCTGATCGAGAAGATCACCGGGCGCGATGTCGCGACGGAGTACCGCGAGCGGATCATCGACCCGCTGGACCTGGACGACACCTCTTACGTCCACCCCAGCACCGCGATCGCCGGCCGCCACACCAAGGGCTACCTCACGCCCGACGAGGCGGGCGCGCCGCTGGTGGACTCCTCGTACCAGACCGCGTCCTGGGCGCAGAGCGCCGGCGCGGTCATCTCCAGCACCCGGGACCTGAACACCTTCCTCTCCGCGCTGATGGGCGGACGGCTCACCTCCGCGGCGCAGTTGGCGCAGATGCAGCAGTGGGTGCCGGTGAACTCGACGCAGGGGTACGGGCTGGGGCTGCGGCGCCGCGACCTGTCGTGCGGGGTGTCGGTGTACGGGCACACGGGGACGGTGCAGGGGTACTACACGTTCGCGTTCGCGGCGAAGGGCGGCGGGCGGGCGGTGACGTCGGTGGCGAACACGTCGAACAACGGGACGGTGCTGAACGTGCTGCCGCGGACGTTGGAGGCGACGTTCTGCGGCAAGCAGGCGGGGGCGGCGCGGGTCGCGGCGGCTCCGGCCGAACGCTTCGAGGACGTGGCGCCCTCGATCCCCCGCGAGTGAGCTGACCCGCGTCGTTCCCACGCCTGGTGACGGCTTGCCCGCGCTCCTGGACGTCCCCGCGGCTTCCCTGCGGGTGCCGTCAGTCCTTGCGACCCGGTGGTGGGTTGTCCGCGCAGTTCTTCCCCCTATGCCCAGAGGGCATGGGGGACCCCCAGCGCCCCTAAGAACCCGTCCTCTGCCCCGCAGGCACATGACGGGGGAAGCGAATCAGGGGCGCGGGGAACTGCGCGACAAACCACGTTCAAGTCGCAGAGACCGACAGTCCGGCAGAGCTACGGCGAGGTCGTCTGGGGCGCTGGGGTGCCCCGTGCCCGCAGGGCACAGGGGGCGGAACTGCGCGAGCAACCAACCACGGTCCGCGGACGAACGAGGGGTTTCAGGGGCGCGGGGAACTGCGCGACGAGCCCACCGCCGGGCTGCAGAGACCGAACTTGCCCGCGGGGCTACGGCGGGTATGTCGGAGAGCGTTGAGGGTGCCCGCAGGGCACAGGGGCGCTGGGGTCCCCCACGTCCTCTGGGCATAGGGGGCGGAACTGCGCGGGCAACCCACCACCGGGCCGCGGAGGCCATCACGCCCGCGGGGAGACGGCGAAGGTCTCAAGAGGGACCGGGGGCGCTCGGGAACCGGTGCGTGGGGGCGGGGGGTTTTCGGAGCGGCAGCGCGTTGGCACTCTGGAGGGCGGGGCTTCCGCAGTCAGACCGGGTGGTGACGGCGCATGGCAACGAGCGCGGCGCACGCAGTGCACACGGCGCACAGGGGCGACCGCTGGCGGTTCGACGCCGGGCGGGTCTGTCTCGACCTGCTCGCCACGGCCGAAGCGGAACCCGCCGACGGGGTCGGCAGCGGCAGCGGCGACGGCCACCCGCAAGAACCCCTCGCCGTCGACGGCCGCCTCAGCCGCTGGCTCGTCGGCGCCCGCCTCGTACCCGTCGACACCCCCCTCCCCGCCTGCGGCCCCCGCTGGGTCGAGCGCTTCGTCGAGTTGCGCGGCCACCTCGCGCAGGTGGTGCGCGCCGAGATCGAGGGGCGGCCGGCCGGGCCCGCGCTGGAGCGGATCAACGCATTCGCCGCTGGTGCGCCCCCGGCCGTACGGGCCGTCCGCGGCCCCGGCGGCGAGCTGGTGCGGGCGCTCGCCGCCGCCCCCGAGTGCGGCGAACTGCTCGCCGCCGTCGCGCGCGACGCGGTGGAACTGCTCACCGACCCCGTCGCCCGCGCCGCCCTGCGGCAGTGCGAGGGCGAGAGCTGTCGACGGGTGTACGTGGACACTTCGCGCGGTCGTCGGCGGCGCTGGTGCTCCAGCGAGGTGTGCGGGAACCGCGAGCGGGTGGCCCGCCACCGCCGCCGCGCTGCTGAACTGCGGGCCGTCTCGTAATACGGGCGGCACCCGTCTCGTATTACGGGCTGCGCCTGTCTCGCGGCCCATACTGGAACCCGTGCCGTAACTCAGCTCGAAACTCGGCCAGGAGCCGGTCCTGAAATCACCCCACCGCGCCCCGAATTCCGGGCCGAATCGCCTGCGTATCGCCCGAATTCGGCGAAAGGGATGTGAAGAAATGTAGCTCCCGTTGAATGGCCCGGCGGTCCCGTCCGTAAGTGACGAGGACGAAAGTCCCGTCAACTCAGGGTCTCGACCGGGAGGTTCAGGTGCGCAAAGATGCCGCCGTGGCCGATGACCGTCCGCAGAGGGCACGCCATCGCAGCGACAGACCGCGCTTCGACGCCTCAGTGCCCGATGAGGAGTTGATGCGTGCGCTGTACAGCGAACACGCCGGCCCTCTGCTCGCATACGTACTGCGCCTCGTCGCCGGCGATCGCCAGCGCGCCGAGGACGTGGTGCAGGAGACGCTCATCCGTGCTTGGAAGAACGCCGGTCGGCTAAACCAGGCGACCGGCTCTGTCAGACCCTGGCTGGTGACGGTCGCCCGGCGCATCGTCATCGACGGCCACCGCAGCCGGCAGGCCCGGCCGCAGGAGGTCGACCCGTCGCCGCTGGAGGTCATGCCCGCGGAGGACGAGATAGACAAAGCGTTGTGGCTGATGACGCTCTCGGACGCGTTGGACGATTTGACCCCGGCGCACCGGGAAGTACTTCTTGAAACGTACTTCAAGGGGCGTACGGTCAATGAGGCGGCCGAAACGCTCGGCATACCCAGCGGTACGGTGCGGTCTCGGGTTTTCTACGCGTTACGGTCCATGAAGCTCGCGTTGGAGGAGAGGGGGGTCTCGGCATGACGACGCGGGGGGAACAGGAATCCGTGCACGACGCAGTAGGTGCGTACGTCCTCGGAATCCTGGAGGACGCGGACGCCACCGAGTTCGAGGCACACCTCGCCGGTTGCGACGTCTGCGCCGCCCACCTCGACGAGTTCGCCGTCGTGGAGCCGATGCTCGCCGCACTCGCACAGGCGACCCCGCCGCCCGGCGCCCCCGTCATCGTCCCACTGGCCGGGACGCCGAGTTCCGGATGGCAGGACGTGCCCGCGCTGTCGCCCGTGCCGGCGCTCTCCGCACCGCCCTCCCGCCGGATGCTGGAGGGCCTGTTGGACGAGGTGGCCGCCAAGCGGGCGGCCCGGAGCCGCCGCAGCATGTACCTGATCGCGGTGGCGGCCGCCCTGATCCTCCTCGCGCCCTTCGTGACGTACGCCGTCATCGGCGACGGCGGCGAGCAGCACGGCCGCGCCGAGCCCCACCCCACCTCCCCGGCCGAGGACGCCTTCCTGCACCACATGGACGAGAAGGTCACCGCCACCGACGCCGGCACCCGGGTTTCGGCCACCGTCGGCATCGAGAAGAAGGGCTGGGGCACCCACGCCGTCCTGGAACTCAAGGGCGTCGTCGGCCCGCTGAAGTGCCGTCTCATCGCCGTGTCCAAGTCCGGCGTCGAAGAGGTCGTCACCTCGTGGGCCGTCCCGAAGTGGGGGTACGGCATCCCCGACGGCCCCACCGTCGATTCGAAGAACCCGCTGTACGTCCACGGCGGCGCCGCGATGGAGCGCTCCGAGATCGACCGGTTCGAGGTGCGCACCGTCGACAATCAGAAACTGGTGGAAATCGACGCGTGACCGGTCCGTGACCGCCGCCTGACAGACGCGTCCCCTTCGCGTACGGTTGACCGCTGCCCAGTGCACGTCAGAAGGGGGCCTCGGTGGCCAAGCACAATGCCGCTGTGGACACGGCCGGCGACCCGGCCGACGCGGCGGCCGACGCGGGCGGGGACTCGCTTCGCGACCGCGAGATCGCCGTCGAACAAGTACACCTGGACCGGGTGTACCGGCGTCTTGAGGAGAAGATCCACGACGCCGAGTTCCTGATGAGCGACGCGGCCAAGCTCAGCCAGGTGGGCACCCCCGGCGCGCTGGCCGAGCGGGACGCCCAGGTCTTCCGCGCCGGCGTCCACCTCAACCGGCTGCACAGCGAGTACGAGGACTTCCTCTTCGGCCGCATCGACCTGCTGCACGGCAAGGACGGCAAGCGCGGCCCGGACGGTGCGTACACCTCAGTGGAGCCCGCGGACGACGCCGTGCGCCCGGACGGCACCGCGGACGTCGGCGAGACCCTGCACATCGGCCGGATGGGCGTGCTCGACGCGGACTACGCGCCCCTGGTGATCGACTGGCGCGCGCCGGCCGCCGCGCCCTTCTACCGCTCCACCCCGGTCGACCCCGGCCGGGTGGTGCGCCGCCGCGTCATCCGCTCCAAGGGGCGCCGGGTCCTCGGCGTCGAGGACGACCTGATGCGCCCGGAGCTGACCGCCAGCCTCGACGGTCAGGAGCTCGCGGTGATCGGCGACGGCGCGCTGATGGCGGCGCTGGGGCGGGCCCGCAGCCACTCGATGCGGGACATCGTCTCCTCCATCCAGGCCGAGCAGGACTTGGTCATCCGGGCGCCCGCCGCGTCGATCACGTACGTGGAGGGCGGGCCCGGCACGGGCAAGACGGCGGTGGCGCTGCACCGCGCCGCGTACCTCCTCTACCAGGACCGCCGGCGGTACGCGGGCGGGATCCTGATCGTCTCGCCGACGCCGCTGCTGGTGGCGTACACCGAGGGCGTGCTGCCGTCGCTGGGCGAGGAGGGGCAGGTGGCGATCCGCGCGGTCGGCAGCCTGGTCGACGGCGCGGAGGCGACCGCGTACGACGAACCCGCCGTGGCCCGCGTGAAGGGGTCCTCGCGGATGCTGCAGGTGTTGCGGAGGGCGGCGCGCGGTGCGCTGGAGGTGGCACCTGCCGCGCCCGCCGCACCGGTCGAGGACGACGGGCAGCTCTCGTTCGGGGACTTCGAGGACGCGGTCGACGAGGAGTCGCCGGCCCGTGCCGTACGGACCGACCTGCTGCGGGTGGTCGCCTTCGGGCGCCGGCTGGAGCTGGCGTCGGGCGAGCTGAAGCGGATCCGCCAGACCGTGCTCAGCGGCACCGCGCCCGTGAACCTGCTGCGGCCCCGGGCCCGTCGACTGCTGTTGGACGCGCTGTACGCGCAGTCCGGCGCGGTCGGCCGGCACGCGGACCCCGAACTCGCCGCCGAACTGCGGTCCTCCTTCGACGAGGACGTCACCGGCGAGGACTCGTTCACCGCCTTCCTGGACGCCTGGTGGCCCGAGTTGACGCCGCGTCGGGTGCTCGCCGCGATGGCCGACGAGCGCCGGCTCGGCCGCTGGGCGCGCCGGGTGCTGACCCCGGGCGAGGTCCGCCGGCTGGCGCGCTCGCTCAAGCGGGCCGGCGCGGACGGCACCGGGCCGCTGTCGGTGCACGACGTGGCCCTGCTGGACGAGCTGAACATCCTGCTCGGCACCCCGGCCCGCCCGAAGAAGAAGCGGGAGTACGACCCGCTGGACCAGCTCAGCGGCCTGGAGGAGCTGATGCCCCAGCGCGAGGAGACCCAGCGCGAGCGGGCCGAGCGCCTGGCCGCGGAGCGCACGGAGTACGCGCACGTCATCGTCGACGAGGCACAGGACCTCACGCCCATGCAGTGGCGCATGGTCGGCCGGCGGGGGCGGCACGCCACCTGGACGGTCGTCGGGGACCCGGCGCAGTCCTCGTGGCCGGAGCCGGAGGACGCGGCGCAGGCGCGGGACGAGGCGCTCGGCACCCGGCCGCGGCGGCGCTTCGAGCTGACGGTGAACTACCGCAACCCCGCGGAGATCGCCGAGCTGGCCGCGCGGGTGCTGGCGCGGGCGATGCCGGGGGCCGAGGCGCCGTCGGCGGTGCGGTCCACGGGCGTCGTGCCGCGCTTCGTGGCCGTGTCCGGCGACGGCGCGGGCCGGCGCGGCCGTGACGGTGCGGTGGGCGCGCTCGTACGGGCCGAGGCCGAGCGGCTGCTGGCACGGGTGGACGGCACGGTGGGCGTGGTCGTGGCCATGCACCGGCGCGCGGAGGCGGCCCGCTGGCTCGACGGCCTGGGGGACCGGGTGGTGCCGCTGGGCTCCCTGGAGGCGAAGGGGCTGGAGTACGACGCGACGATCGTGGTGTCCCCGGCGGAGATCGCCGACGGGACGGCGGTTGGCCTGCGGGTGCTGTACGTGGCGCTGACCCGGGCGACGCAGGAGCTGACGGTGGTCTCCGGGCTCCGGGACGAGGCGGACGGCGCGGGCGTGCCGGAGCTGCTGCGGCCCTAGGGGCAGCGGCCCGTGCGCCTCGCTCGTACGGCTTCGGGGGCACCTTCCCGGCGGGCCGCGCAACACGTGCTGGGCTGATGGGGTGTCAACCCGTGAGGGGGGAATCACTTACCGGGGTGGTTTGTTAGCCTGGGTGTGGCACCGGCTCGATCCAAGCCCCCGGGCCCAACCTTCGTCGCTTCGAGCGACCACTTGCCGCGAGGCGAGCATGGCGGGTCGGTGCCGCTTACGTCACGTACCACCAGGTCCGCGCCCCAGGAATGGGTGCGGACCTGGTGGCGTTTTGGGGTGCACCGGACGGTTGTGCTTCCAGTGCGGGGCGCTCATCTCGTATGGTGGAAGTTGGCTTTCGAAAACAAAACGACCACTATTACCAGCTACTCGCTGGTAGGTGCGACCATCGGATAGCGCTGCCGGGGCCATTCGTGCAAGAGGGCCGCGGCGGCGGTGCGGTCTTCAAGAAAAGCTAGGAAAGTTGAGGAATCCGGCCATGGCAACGGCGCCAAGCGTCTCGTACTCGATGACGGTCCGGCTGGAGGTGCCCGCGAGCGGAACCGCGGTCTCCCAGCTCACCACGGCCGTGGAATCCTCCGGCGGGTCCGTGACCGGCCTCGACGTGACCGCGTCCGGTCACGAGAAGCTGCGGATCGACGTCACCATCGCCGCCTCCTCCACCGCCCACGCGGACGAGATCGTCGAGGGGCTGCGCTCCATCGAGGGCGTCGTCCTCGGGAAGGTCTCCGACCGGACCTTCCTGATGCACCTCGGCGGCAAGATCGAGATGCAGTCCAAGCACCCGATCCGCAACCGTGACGACCTCTCGATGGTCTACACCCCGGGCGTGGCCCGGGTCTGCATGGCGATCGCCGAGAACCCCGAGGACGCCCGCCGCCTCACCATCAAGCGCAACTCCGTCGCCGTGGTCACCGACGGCTCCGCCGTGCTCGGCCTCGGCAACATCGGCCCCAAGGCCGCGCTGCCCGTGATGGAGGGCAAGGCGGCCCTCTTCAAGCGCTTCGCCGGCATCGACGCCTGGCCGCTGTGCCTGGACACCCAGGACACGGACGAGATCGTCGCGATCGTCAAGGCGATCGCCCCCGGCTTCGCCGGGATCAACCTGGAGGACATCTCCGCGCCGCGCTGCTTCGAGATCGAGGCCCGGCTGCGCGAGGCCCTGGACATCCCGGTCTTCCACGACGACCAGCACGGCACCGCGATCGTCGTCCTCGCCGCGCTCACCAACGCGCTGCGGGTGGTCGGCAAGGCCGTCTCGGACGTACGGGTCGTCATGTCGGGCGCCGGCGCCGCCGGTACGGCCATCTTGAAGCTGCTGATCGCGGCGGGCGTGAAGCACGCCGTCGTGGCCGACATCCACGGCGTGGTGCACGCGGGCCGCGACGACCTCGTCGACGCCGCCCCGGGCTCCGCCCTGCGCTGGATCGCGGACAACACCAACCCCGAGGGCGTCACCGGCACGCTCAAGGAGGCCGTCGTCGGCGCGGACGTCTTCATCGGCGTCTCCGCGCCCAACGTCCTCGGCGCCGAGGACGTCTCCGCGATGGCCGACGACGCGATCGTGTTCGCGCTCGCCAACCCGGACCCCGAGGTCGACCCGGCCGTCGCCCGGCAGACCGCCGCCGTGGTCGCCACCGGTCGTTCCGACTTCCCGAACCAGATCAACAACGTGCTGGTCTTCCCGGGCGTCTTCCGCGGTCTGCTGGACGCGCAGTCCCGCACGGTCAACACCGAGATGATGCTGGCCGCGGCCGCGGCCCTGGCCGACGTGGTGACCGAGGACGAACTCAACCCGAACTACATCATTCCGTCCGTCTTCAACGACAAGGTCGCCGGGGCCGTCGCCGGTGCCGTGCGCACCGCGGCGAAGGCGGCTGGCGCGGATGTGACGGGTTCCACGTCCGCCTGACCTCCGGCGCGTCGCGGGGTCCCGGGCCCCCGCCACCGATCTAGGGTGGCCGGACCACGGACCGGGCGGCTCCGGTGAGTCCCCGCCGTGTCGACGGAACGTCACCACCGCGAGGCAGTGGCGCTTTTCGTGTGACCCAGGAGGGTGCCGGATTGGCGTTCGCGCCGTCGGTGGAGGCAGGATGCTGCTCCGAGGACCTGCGTCCCTGGGGAGTTTCACCAGACAGGGCGGGGTTCACTGACGGACCCCCGGTTCGGGGGAGTGTCAGAGGGCCCTGGCAGCATCGGCTTCGACTCACGCCTCACAGGCAAGAAGAAACACGGGAGTAAGAACATGAACCGCAGTGAGCTGGTGGCCGCGCTGGCCGACCGCGCCGAGGTGACCCGCAAGGACGCCGACGCCGTGCTGGCCGCCCTTGCCGAGACCGTCGGCGAGGTCGTCGCCAAGGGCGACGAGAAGGTCACCATCCCCGGCTTCCTGACCTTCGAGCGCACCCACCGTGCCGCTCGCACCGCGCGCAACCCGCAGACGGGCGACCCGATCCAGATCCCCGCGGGCTACAGCGTGAAGGTCTCGGCCGGCTCGAAGCTGAAGGAAGCGGCCAAGGGCAAGTAAGTCCCCGGGTCCCTCCGGACACGCCCTCGGCCCGTGGCGCCCAGCGACGGGCCGGGCGCGGGACGCGGGAGCTTGCGGACGGACGCTTGAGCACAAACGCAAGGGCGGTCACCACCGGGTGGTGACCGCCCTTGGGCGTTGCTGCGGCCGTCAGCCGAGCCGGCCGGACGGCAGCTCGACCTTCGCGCCGAGGTCGCCCAGCTTCTGCATGAAGTTCTCGTAGCCGCGGTTGATCAGGTCGATGCCGTGCACCCGGGACGTGCCCTGCGCCGCCAGCGCGGCGATCAGGTACGAGAAGCCGCCCCGCAGGTCCGGGATGACCAGGTCGGCGCCCTGGAGCTTGGTGGGGCCGGAGACGACCGCGGAGTGCAGGAAGTTGCGCTGGCCGAACCGGCAGTCCGAACCGCCCAGGCACTCCCGGTACAGCTGGATGTGCGCCCCCATCTGGTTCAGCGCGGAGGTGAAGCCGAGCCGCGACTCGTACACCGTCTCGTGGACGATGGAGAGCCCGGCGGCCTGGGTGAGGGCCACCACCAGCGGCTGCTGCCAGTCGGTCTGGAAACCGGGGTGCACGTCCGTCTCCAGGGCGATCGCGCTCAACGAGCCGCCCGGGTGCCAGAAGCGGATGCCCTCGTCGTCGATCTCGAAGGCGCCGCCGACCTTGCGGTAGGTGTTCAGGAACGTCATCATCGAGCGCTGCTGGGCGCCGCGGACGTAGATGTTGCCCTCGGTCGCCAGCGCCGCCGACGCCCAGGAGGCGGCCTCCAGCCGGTCCGGCAGCGCCCGGTGCGTGTAACCGCCGAGGCGGTCGACGCCCGTGATGCGGATGGTGCGGTCGGTGTCCATGGAGATGATGGCGCCCATCTTCTGCAGGACGCAGATCAGGTCCTCGATCTCCGGCTCGACCGCCGCGTTCGACAACTCCGTGACGCCCTCGGCGAGGACGGCGGTCAGCAGCACCTGCTCGGTGGAGCCCACGGAGGGGTACGGCAGCCGGATCTTCGTGCCGCGCAGCCGCTGCGGGGCCTCCAGGTACTGCCCGTCGTCCCGCTTCTCGATCTTCGCGCCGAACTGCCGCAGCACGTCGAAGTGGAAGTCGATCGGCCGGCCGCCGATGTCGCAGCCGCCGAGACCGGGGATGAACGCGTGGCCCAGGCGGTGCAGAAGCGGGCCGCAGAAGAGGATCGGGATGCGGGAGGAGCCCGCGTGCGCGTCGATGTCGGCGACGTTCGCGGACTCGACGTGCGTCGGGTCGAGCACCAGCTCGCCCGGCTCCTCACCGGGCCGGACCGTCACCCCGTGCAACTGGAGCAGCCCGCGCACCACCCGGACGTCACGGATGTCCGGCACGTTGCGCAGTCTGCTCGGTTCACTGCCCAGGAGAGCGGCGACCATTGCCTTCGGCACCAGGTTCTTGGCGCCGCGGACGCGGATCTCGCCCTCCAGCGGGGTGCCGCCGTGGACAAGCAGTACATCGTCTGTGCCGGTCATGGATCTCGCGTTCCGGAGTGGTCGGGCAGTGGGACAGAGAAAAGGGTAAGGGGCGGGGGGCGGTGCCCCGTAAGGCCGAGGAGGGTCCCGGTACGTAATGATTTCGGTACAGCACGCTGTGTCCCCGCGCGGCGCCACAGCGTGACCCCCTGCGGGGTGCGCGTGCGGTCCGCGCTCTCGCCGTGCGGCGCGCTCCTGTCCGGCGTCCGCGGGCTGGGGCATGGGGCAGGGGCTTTTAGGGGCGCGGGGAACTGCGCGACAAGCTCACCACCGGGCCGCAGAGACCAAACTTGCCCGCAGGGCTACGGCGGGTATGTCAGGGTGCGCCGGAGGCGGGGCGCGGAGCGGAGCACCCGGCGCTGGGTGGGTTTCGCCGCAGCGGGCCCGCAGCCGGGCCCGATGCGGGATCATGTGTCGCATGACCGAGGTGTCCTCGCTCACAGGGCGACTGCTCGTCGCCACACCGGCACTCGCGGACCCGAACTTCGACCGCACCGTCGTCCTCGTCCTCGACCACGACGACGAGGGCTCCCTCGGCGTGGTCCTCAACCGCCCCACGCCCGTTGGCGTCGGCGACATCCTGGAGTCGTGGGCCGCGCTCGCGGGCGAGCCCGGGGTCGTCTTCCAGGGCGGACCCGTCTCGCTCGACTCCGCGCTCGGCGTCGCCGTCATCCCGGGTGACGAGGGCCCCATCGGCTGGCGGCGGGTGCACGGGGCGATCGGCCTGGTCGACCTGGAGGCGCCGCCCGAGCTGGTCGGCGCGGCGCTCGGGTCGCTGCGGATCTTCGCGGGGTACGCGGGCTGGGGCCCCGGCCAGTTGGAAGCCGAACTGGACGACGGCGCCTGGTACGTCGTCGACTCCGAGCCGGGCGACGTGTCGTCACCGCGGCCCGAGCAGTTGTGGCGGGCCGTCCTGCGCCGCCAGCGCAGCGAGCTGGCGATGTTCGCGACCTATCCGGAGGACCCCTCCCTCAACTGATGCCCGGGGACCACCAGCCCCGTCTCGTACGCCGCGATGACCAACTGGGCCCGGTCGCGCGCGCCGAACTTCCCCAGCAGATTGCTGACGTGCGTCTTCACCGTGGACAGGCCCACGTACAGCCGGCGGGCGATTTCGGTGTTGTTCAGGCCGCGGGCCACCAGCTCCAGGACCTCGCGCTCCCGGCCGGTGACCGCGGCCAGCGCGCCGGCGTCCGGGCGGCCCTGCGGCGGGCGCAGCGCGAACTCGGAGATCAGCCGGCGCGTCACGCCGGGGGCGATCAGCGCGTCGCCGGCCGCGACGACGCGTACCGCGGCGAGCAGTTCCGCGGGCGGGGCGTCCTTGAGGAGGAAGCCGCTGGCGCCCGCGCGCAGCGCGCCGTACACGTACTCGTCGAGGTCGAACATGGTGAGCATCAGCACGCGGGTGCCGGCCGTCTCGGGTGAGGCGCTGATGCGGCGGGTGGCCTCGATGCCGTCGGTGCCGGGCATCCGGACGTCCATGAGGACCACGTCGGGTCGGGTGCTCCGGGCCAGCCGCACGGCCTCGTCGCCGTCCGCCGCCTCCCCGACGGGGGAGAGGCCCGGCTCGGCCTCCACCAGCAGCCGCAGGCTGCCGCGGAGCAACGCCTGGTCGTCGGCGACGAGCACCCGGATCACGGGCCCACCTCGACATGCGTGCGGGCGGCGTCGGGGCCGGTCGCAGGGCCGTCCGCGGGGTGGCGGACGCGGTCGTACGGGATGGTCGCCCGGACCTCGAAGCCGCGGGGCGCTCGCGGGCCGGCCGCGAAGACGCCGCCGTACAGCGCGACGCGCTCGCGCATGCCCACGATGCCGTGGCCGTCGGGCGCGGGGCCGCGGGGCGGGCCCTCGTCGGTCACGACCAGGTGCACCGCCGTGCCGTCGGCCTCGACCGCGATCCGGCACGGGGTGTCCGGGCCGGCGTGGCGCAGGACGTTCGTCAGGGCCTCCTGGACGATCCGATGGACGGTGAGGCCGACCCCTTCGGGCAGTCCTTCGAGGCCGTCCGCGGTCAGCTCGGCGCCCGCACGGGCGGCCAGCTTCGGCAACTCGGCGACCGTGGGGGCGGGGGCGAGCTCCGCGGGGACGCGCTCGCCGGTCTCCGTGGCGCGCAGCACGCCCAGCATGTGCCGCAGCTCGGTCAGGGCCTCCCGGCCGGTGGCCTCGATGACCCGCAGCGCGTCGCGGGCCGCGTCGGGCCGGGTGCGCCCCACGTGGTTGGCCACCCCGGCCTTGACGACGATGACTCCCATCGAGTGGGTGACCACGTCGTGCAGCTCGCGGGCTATGCGCAGCCGCTCCTCGGTGACGGCCCGCTGCGCGAGCTGCTCGGCGGCACGGATCGCGAAGGCGCGCCGCTCCCGGGCCGCCCGGCCCAGCTCCCACGCGCCCAACAGCGCGCCGAAGCCGAGGAGGAGCAGGCCGAGGCCGCTCGACCACCAGGCGCGGCCGCCCTCGCGCACCGGGCTGATCAGGGAACTCAGCGACAGCGCGGCGATCGCGAGCGCGGGCAGCCATCGCTGCCACCAGTGCTCGCGTGCGCCTTCCACGGCGACCGTGTACAGCGCGAGGGCGGCGGGGACGAACGGGTCGTGCACCGCGTCCAGCAGCATGCCGACGCAGGTGGCGACCAGGACGCAGGCGAAGACCGGCAGCGGCCAGAGCCGGCGGACCAGGACCGGCGCCACCGTCGCCAACAGCAGCAGCGCCGCGAGCCCGTCGGGGAGGTCCGACGCGCCGGCGTCCGCCGAACTCCCGGCACCGGTGGCCGAGACGAGGAGGAGATACGCGGCGACCGCGAGCCCGTCCCGCGCCACCAGGGCCGCTTTCGGTCTTCGGTGGACGGTCATCCTCCGACGGTAGACCGGCAGTTGGCGCCGCGCCTCCCCCGCCAGAGGGAGACGTGCCTTTCCCCCCGGCGGGGGAGGCGCGGAGCCGGCGGCGTGCGTCACGGTGGAGAACGTGATCGACATCCACGACCTGACCAAGCACCGCGGCCGGACCCCGGCCGTGGACGGCCTGAGCTTTTCCGTGCAGCCCGGCCGCGTCACCGGTTTCCTCGGGCCCAATGGCGCGGGCAAGTCCACCACGCTGCGGCTGATGCTCGGCCTGGAGCGGCCCACCCGCGGCTCCGCCCTCTTCGACGGCGTGCCGTACGCCCGGCTGCGCCACCCGCTGCGCACGGTGGGCGCGCTGCTGGAGGCCAAGGCCGTGCACCCGGGCCACTCCGGCCGCTCCCATCTGCGCTTCCTCGCGCGTACGCACCAGATATCCGACGCGCGGGTGGACGAGGTGATCGAGCAGGTCGGCCTCGGGGCCGCGGCGCACCGCCGCGCGGGGACGTACTCCCTGGGCATGGGGCAGCGACTGGGGATCGCGGCGGCCCTGCTCGGCGACCCCCGCTATCTGCTGCTGGACGAGCCGGTGAACGGGCTCGATCCGGAGGGCATCGTGTGGATCCGCACGCTGATGCGCGACCTGGCGCGGCAGGGGCGGGCCGTGTTCGTCTCCTCGCACCTGATGGGGGAGGCCGCGCTGACCGTGGACCAGGTGGTGGTCATCGGCCGCGGCCGGCTGCTGGCCGAGGGCGGGGTGCAGGAGGTGGTGGCCGCGCACGCCTCACCCGGTGGCTCCCTGGAGGAGGCGTTCATCCGGCTCACCGCCGCAGGACCGCCCACGGACCGGGCCGACGGCACAGGCGCCGGCAGTGCAGGCGCCGGCGGCACCGGCGGCACCGGCGTCAGCGGGGGTGTGCGATGAGGGCGGGCGCGCTGGCCCCCGCGCTGGTCGCCGAGTGGTTCAAGCTGCGGACCCTGCGCTCCACCTGGTGGACGCTGGCGGCGGCCTTCGGGGCGAACGTCACCTTCGGGCTCCTGTACGGGACGATGATCCGGACGAACGCGGCGGACTACCGCACCGAGGACTTCGACCCGGTCCTGACGGGCTTCGCCGGGGTTTCCCTGGGGCAGCTCGCCGTGGTCTGCCTGGGCGTGATGGCCGTCGCCGGCGAGCACACGACGGGCCTGGTGCGCTCCTCGCTGATAGCCGTGCCGGACCGTACGGCGTACTGGACCGCGAAGGTCGCCGTGCTGGGCGCGGTGACGCTCGCGGTGGCCCTGCCCACCGCCTTCGCCACCTTCTTCACGGCCCAGACCGCGATGGGCGGGGAGCTGAACGCCTCCCTGGGGGACCCGGGAGCGCTCCGGGCGGTGTTCGGCTTCGCCCTCCACCTGACCCTGCTGTGCCTGGTCTCCGCCGGGGTCGCCGCGGTGCTGCGCAGCACGATCGCCTCGCTGGCCGTCCTGGTGCCGCTGTTCTTCGTGATCGGGGACGTGCTGGCGACGCTGCCGGGGATCACGGCGGCGGGTCGCTTCCTGCCGCACCTGGCCGGTTCGCGGCTGATGTCCACCGTCCCCTTCGACCGGATCGACTACGGCCCGCAGACGGGGCTGGTGGTCATCCTGACCTGGACCGCGGCGGCGGTGCTGGCCGGTCTGCTGGCCCTGCGCCGGCGCGATGCGTGACCCGGCCACACAAGGGCCGCGCCCCGCGGGCACCCGGGTACCCTTGGATTTCATGAGCACTCTTGAGCCCGATCGCGGGACAGGGACGGGAACCCTCGTAGAGCCGACGCCGCAGGTGTCGCACGGCGACGGCGATCACGAGCGCTTCGCCCACTACGTCCAGAAGGACAAGATCATGGCGAGTGCCCTCGACGGCACTCCCGTGGTCGCGCTGTGCGGGAAGGTCTGGGTGCCGGGTCGCGACCCCAAGAAGTACCCGGTCTGCCCGATGTGCAAGGAGATCTACGATTCCATGGGTCCCGGCGGGGACAAGGGCGGCAAGGACAAGAAGTAGGGCAGCGCCGCCGGGTACCGGCGGCGGGTCCACGACGGCCCCTGGGGCGCGCGATGAGTCGCGCCCCAGGGGCCGTTCTGTGTTTTCTGTGGCGATGTGCAGGTTTCTGGGGGGTTTTCGGCGGCCGTTGCACAGGATGCTCCGCCCGGTCACAGAGTGGTTGAGACCACTTGTCCCCAGGTTTGAGCCGTTCTATGTTCGCCTCCTGTTGTGCAGCACGAAACATGCGTTGCATATGTCGCAATGCATACCTCGCACTCACCCCGAGGGACCGCCCATGAAGATCCGCTCCCGCATAGCCGCTCCGGTCACCGCGCTCGTCCTCGCCGGCCTCACCGCCACCGCGTGCGCACCCCAGACCTCCGACAACAGCTCTTCCAAGGACGAGAAGTCCGGAACCCTGCGGGTCTGGCTCTTCCAGGAGGTCAACAACGGGCCCAAGAAGAAGGTGGTGGACGACGCCATCGCCGCCTTCACCAAGCGGAACAAGGACACCAAGGTCGAGGTGGAGTACATCCCCGTCGACACCCGCGCCCAGAAGATCAAGGCCGCCTTCAACGACCCGAAGAGCGCCCCCGACCTGATCGAGTACGGCAACACCGACACCGCCAGCTATGTGAAGGACGGCGGCCTCGCCGACGTCAGCAAGGAGTTCGGCGACTGGGCGGACTCCAAGGACACCGACGCGACGGCCAAGCAGTCCGTCACCGTCGACGGCAAGGTCTACGGCTCCCCGCTCTTCGTCGGCGTGCGCGCCCTGTACTACCGCACCGACGTGTTCAAGGAGCTGAACCTCAAGCCGCCCACCACCCAGGACGAGCTGATCTCCACCGCCAAGCAGATCCGCAAGGCCAAGCCCGAGCTGTACGGCCTCGCCGTCGGCGGCACGTACACCTACGGCGCCATGCCGTTCATCTGGTCCAACGGCGGTGAATTCGCCAAGCAGGACGGCAGCAGCTACAAGTCCGCGATCAACAGCCCCGAGGCCCAGAAGGGCATCACCGCCTACACCTCCCTCTTCGGCGACGACAACTGTCCCGCCGCCAAGTGCGCCTCCATGGGCGGCAACGCCACCATCACCGCCTTCGCCTCCGGCACCGCCGCCATGGCCATCGGCGGCGACTTCAACCACCAGGCCGTCGAGGCGGGCAAGGCGAAGGGCAAGTACGCCGTCGTCCCGCTGCCGGGCGTCAAGGCCGGCTCCATCGCCCCCGCCTTCGCGGGCGGCAACAACGTCGGCGTCCTCAAGAGCAGCGAGCGCCGCACCCTCGCCGTCGACCTGATGAAGGAGCTGACCGGCAAGGAGAGCCAGCGCAAGCTCTTCGAATCGATGGGCTTCCTGCCCACCTTCACCGACGTGCGCACCGAGATCGCCGCGAAGGAGCCCTTCGTGAAGCCCTTCGTCGACACCCTCGCCGCCGGCGCCAAGTTCGTCCCCGCCTCCGCCGGCTGGGGCCAGATCGACGCCTCCACCGTCCTGCCGACGATGTTCCAGGAGATCGTCAGCGGCAAGAAGGACGTGGCCGCCGCCTCGAACGAGGCCGCCAAGAAGATGGACGCGGCCTTCTCCGCCGCGGGCTGACCGGACGGGACGCGGACACCTCGACATGACGCACGAAGCGACAGCGGGGCCGGGCGCGGTGGCCACCACCACCGCCCCGGCCCCCGCCGAGAAGCTCTCCGGTCGGAACGGGAAGTCAGGGTCCGCGCGCCGGCGCGGGCCCGGCGGGCGGCACGGCAGCCGCTGGACGCCCTGGCTCTACCTCGTCCCCGCGCTGGTGGTCCTGGCGACCCTGCTGGTCTACCCGATCTACCAGCTCGGCCTGATCTCGTTCCTCGAATACACCCAGGCCCAGGTCAGCGGTGGCGAGCCCACCACCTTCAAGGGCTTCGGGAACTACCAGACCCTCTTCGCCGACAGCCAGTTCTGGCAGGTCCTGCTGGCGACGGTGGTCTTCGCCGCCGCCTGCGTGATCGCCACCCTCGCCGTCGGCTGCGCCCTCGCCGTGCTGCTGACCCGCATCCGGGCGGTGCCGCGGCTCGCCCTGATGCTCGCCGCGCTCGGCGCCTGGGCCACCCCCGCCATCACCGGCTCCACCGTCTGGGTCTTCCTCTTCGACCCGGACCACGGCCCGGTCAACCGGCTGCTCGGCCTCGGCGACTTCTCCTGGACGTACGGGCGCTACAGCGCCTTCGCGCTCGTCCTCTTCGAGGTCGTCTGGTGCTCGTTCCCGTTCGTCATGGTCACCGTGTACGCGGGCATCAAGGCGATCCCCTCCGAGGTGCTGGAGGCCGCTTCGCTCGACGGGGCGTCCCAGTGGCGCATCTGGCGCACGATCATCGCGCCGATGCTGCGGCCCATCCTGATCGTCGTCACCATCCAGTCGATCATCTGGGACTTCAAGGTCTTCACCCAGATCTACGTGATGACCTCCGGCGGCGGCATCGCCGGGCAGAACCTCGTGCTCAACGTGTACGCGTACCAGAAGGCGTTCGCGTCCTCGCAGTACAGCCTGGGCTCGGCCATCGGCGTGATCATGCTGCTGATCCTGCTGGCCGTCACCCTCGTCTATCTGCGCCTCATGCGACGCCAGGGAGAAGAGCTGTGAGCACTTCTACAAGCACTTCTACGAGCAAGTCGGCGGGCGACCCCACGAGCAGTCCGACGGGCAAGTCGACGGGCCGCACGCGCTCCTTCCGCATCCGGCGGCCCTGGCGACTGGCCGCCGAGGCGTCCGCGCTCCTCGTCGCGGTCGTCGTCGCCTTCCCGCTGTACTGGATGGTGCTCTCCGCCTTCAAGCCGGCCGGCGAGATCCAGTCGACCGAGGCGCGCCCCTGGACGCTCAACCCGTCGCTCGACTCCTTCCGCCGCGTCTTCGAGCAGCAGGAATTCGGGCGCTACTTCCTCAACAGCCTTTTCGTGGCCGGCACGGTCGTGCTCGCCTCCGCGCTGATCGCCTTCCTGGCGGCGACGGCGGTGACCCGATTCAAGTTCAAGTTCCGCACGACGCTGTTGATCATGTTCCTGGTGGCGCAGATGGTGCCCATCGAGGCACTGACGATCCCGATGTTCTTCCTCATGCGGGACCTCGGCCAACTGAACTCCCTCTGGTCGCTGATCCTGCCGCACATCGCCTTCTCGCTGCCCTTCGCCATCTGGATGCTGCGGGGATTCGTGAAGGCCGTTCCCGAAGCGCTCGAAGAGGCCGCCTACATCGACGGCGCGAGCCGCACCCGATTCCTGTGGCAGATCCTCTTCCCGCTGGTCTTCCCGGGTCTCGTGGCCACCAGCGTCTTCTCCTTCATCTCCACCTGGAACGACTTCCTCTTCGCCAAGTCGTTCATCATCAGCGACACCTCGCAGTCGACCCTCCCGATGGCGCTCCTCGTCTTCTTCAAACCCGACGAGAACGACTGGGGCGGAATCATGGCGGGCTCGACGGTGATGACGATTCCGGTGCTGGTCTTCTTCGTCCTCGTACAGCGCCGACTGGTCTCCGGACTCGGCGGCGCAGTGAAGGACTGATACCCCCTCCGGCCGTTCCCCCGCGGCCGGAGGGAATTCCCGGACCCCCGAAAGCCAAGGCTCACCCGGCCAAGGAAGGATCCACACCATGCCCGACGCCACGACGACCGGCGGCCCGACGCAAGGCTCCCCCGAAGGGCCGGCGGGCCCCCTGCTGGTCCCCGCCCCGCAGTCCGTCCGCCCCGCCGACGGCGGCGGATCGTTCGCCCCCGACGCGCACACCACCCTGTACGCCGCCCCCGGCACCGAGCGGGCCGAACGCTGGCTGCGCAGCACGGTCGGCGCGGCCCTCGGGCTGCCCCTGGCCCCCGGCGCCGCGGCCGCCCCCAACTCCCTCACCCTCCTCGTCGACGAGGACCTCCAGCCCGAGGCGTACCGGCTGACCGTCACCGACGGCACCGGCGTGGAGATCCGCGGCGGCAGCGGCGCCGGCGTCTTCTGGGGCGCCCAGACCCTGCGCCAACTCCTGGGCCCCACCGCCTTCCGCGCCGCGCCCGTCGGGCCCGCCGGCGCCCCCGAACTGGCCGCGCAGACCATCGACGACGCGCCCCGGTTCGGCTGGCGCGGCATGATGCTCGACGTGGCGCGGCACTTCACCCACAAGTCCGACGTGCTGCGGATGCTCGACCTGCTCGCCGCGCACAAGCTGAACGTCTTCCACTTCCACCTCACCGACGACCAGGGCTGGCGCATCGAGATCAAGCGCCATCCGCGCCTGACCGAGGTCGGCTCCTGGCGCCCGCGCACCAAGTGGGGCCACCGCTTCTCCGACCTGTGGGACGAGAAGCCGTACGGCGGCTACTACACCCACGACGACATCCGGGAGATCGTCGCCTACGCCGCCGAGCGGCACATCCGGGTCGTCCCCGAGATCGACATCCCGGGCCACTCGCAGGCCGCGATCGCCGCGTACCCGGAACTCGGCAACACCGACGTCATCGACACCTCGGCGCTCACCCCCTGGGACACCTGGGGCATCAACCCCAACGTGCTCGCCCCGACCGAGACCGTGCTGCGCTTCTACGAGGGCGTGCTGGAGGAGCTGCTGGAGCTCTTCCCGGCCGACGTCTCGCCCTACATCCACCTCGGCGGCGACGAGTGCCCCAAGGACCAGTGGAAGGCGTCCGCGACCGCGCAGGCCCGCATCGCGGAGCTCGGCGTCGGCGACGAGGACGGCCTCCAGTCGTGGTTCATGCGCCACTTCGACAAGTGGCTGACCCAGCGCGGCCGACGGCTCGTCGGCTGGGACGAGATCCTGGAGGGCGGGCTCGCCGCCGGTGCCACCGTCTCCTCCTGGCGCGGCTACGAGGGCGGCATCGAGGCGGCCAAGGCCGGTCATGACGTCGTGATGTGCCCCGAGCACCGGGTCTACCTCGACCACCGCCAGAGCGACGACCCCGACGAGCCCATCCCGATCGGCTTCGTCCAGACCCTGGAGAGCGTCTACCGCTTCGAGCCGGTGCCGCCGGAGTTGACGCCCGACGCGGCCAAGCACGTGATCGGCACCCAGGCCAACGTCTGGACCGAGGTCATGCAGGAGCGCGCCCGGGTCGACTACCAGGTCTTCCCCCGGCTCGTCGCCCTCGCCGAAGTCGCCTGGTCCGAACTGCCCGCGCCCGACGAGCGGGACTTCGCCGACTTCGAGCGCCGATTGGGGGCGCACTACCCGCGGCTTGACGCGCTCGGCGTCGGCTACCGGCCGCCCACCGGGCCGCTGCCCTGGCAGAAGCGGCCCGGCGTGACCGGATATCCCCGCGAAGCGCCGAACCCGAACGTGTGATCCGCCCAGGAGCCCGGTGCCCGCGCGCCGGGCTCCTGGCACCGTGGGAACCGTGCTGCGGAACAACTCGTCCCGACCCATGGCGAACCGTGTCGATCCGCGCGGTGCGCCGAAGGCCCGTCAACCCGCCAAACAGGGTGATCGCCCCAGCAAAGGCGCATCCGTCGCGGAAGTGCCCTTCGCGGACCCCCGCGGCGGGCGGCTCGGAAGATGTGCCAGAGTTGCCACGTCCGGGCTGTGAGCACGTACGGTACGGCAACACAGGCGGGATCGCCGGACACCGGGAAGGGGCAGCTGGGGTGACCACGCACGCACCGCAGACATCGCAGTCGGTGACGATGCCGGCTTCGCTCGACGAGGCCGTGGCAGCGCTGACCGACATGCCCGCCGCGGTGCCGGTCGCGGGCGGCACCGACCTCATGGCCGCGGTCAACAAGGGGCAGTTGCGCCCCGCCGGACTCGTCGGCCTCGGCCGCATCAGCGAGATCCGCGGCTGGCGCTACCAGGACGGCCACGCCCTCCTCGGCGCCGGTCTCACCCACGCCCGCATGGGCCGCCCCGACTTCGCCGCGCTGATCCCCGCGCTCGCCGCGTCCGCGCGCGCCGCGGGACCGCCCCAGATCCGCAACGCGGGCACCCTCGGCGGCAACATCGCATCCGCCGCCCCCACCGGCGACACCCTGCCGGTGCTCGCCGCGCTGGAGGCCGACCTCATCGTGGCCGGCCCCGGCGGCAGCCGCCGCGAGGTCCCGGTCGCCCATCTGCTGGCCGGCCGCGAGGCGCTGGCCCCCGCCGAACTCATCGGACACGTGCGCGTACCTCTGCTGCACGCGCCGCAGGTCTTCCTCAAGGCGACCGGACGCACCGGCCCCGGCCGCGCCACCGCGTCCGTCGCGGTCGTCCTCGACCCGCAGCGGCGCGGGGTGCGTTGCGCCGTCGGCGCCATCGCGACGATGCCGCTGCGCCCGCTGGAGGCGGAGCGGTGGATCGCCTCGCTGATCGACTGGGACGGCGAGCGCGGGCTCGCGACGGAGGCGCTGGTGGCCTTCGGGGAGTACGTAGCCGCCGCGTGCATCCCCGACCCCGAGCCGGCCGCCCAGGGCGAGGAGCAGCAGGTGCTGCCGCCCGCCGTACTGCATCTGCGGCGCACCGTCGCCGCGCTGGCCCGGCGTGCACTGGGGAGGGCGCTGTCGTGAACGGCAACACCAACAACACTGAGAACGGGGCCGGGGAGCAGGACCACCAGCCCCACGCTGACCACACCGCCCCGGCCGCCCAGCAGGGCGGGCACCACCCGCAGTACCCGGCGCCGCACGCCCCCGAGCACGGCGGCTGGCAGCCCATGCCGCAGGGCGCGTTCGAGCAGGACGCGACCGCCTTCGTCCAACTGCCCTCGGAGGAGGCGCTGCGCGCCGCGCCCCTGGAGGCGCCCGGACACGGCTACGTGCCGCCGATGATCCTGCCGCTGACGCCCGTCGCCGACCCGCAGGTGCCCCAGGAGGCGCTGGCGCAGCCGCACGGCCCCGAGGGCTGGCCGGAGGCCCCCGGCTCGGCATCCTCGGCCTCCGCCGCCTCAGCGGTGCCGTACACCGACGACCCGCACGCCACCGCCCAGTGGGCCTTCCCGGACGCCGACCAGTCGACCGCGCCGACGCCCGCGCCCGCATCGGACGTCACCGGACAGTGGACGATCCCGGTCGCCCACGGCGACCTGCCGGAGGAGACGGGGGAGTACACCGCCGCCATGCTCCAGGCGCAGCAGTGGAGTTCCGCCCCGCCGACCCTGCCCGGCGGCGCCCCCGCGCCCTGGGCCACCGATGCGCCCACGACCCTGCCGGGCGGTGCGCCCGCGCCGTGGGCGACCGAACCCGAGCCCCCGCAGACCGAAGCGCCCGCCGACGGCCTCGACGCCTCGGCGCCCCGGCCCGCGCCCGAGAACGGCGGGTACGACACGGCCGCGCACGCGCCGGCGGCGCCCGCGGCGCACCCGGCGCAGCCGCACCCGGTGCCCGCGGAAGCGCAGGAGGAGCAGCCCGATACGCCGGCGCCGGCCGACGGCCACCAGGCCGCCGTGGACGCCCCCGAGACCGCCGCGCCCGCGCCCGTCGCACCGGAAACCGTCGCCCCCGATCCCGTCGAGCCTGAGCCGGCTGCGTCCGAGACGCCCGCACCCGAACCCGAGGCTGCGCCCGAGGAACCGTCCGCGGGGGCGGTGCCCGCGCCCCGTACCGCCGCGCCCGAAGCCCCCGAGGGCCCCGAAGCCCCGGACGCCGCCGAAGCCCCCGCGGCCGTCCCCCCGCCCGCCTTCGAGGAGCACCCGCCCACCTCGTACGTCCTGCGCGTCAACGGCACCGACCGGCCCGTCACCGACGCCTGGATCGGCGAGTCGCTGCTGTACGTGCTGCGCGAGCGCCTCGGCCTCGCCGGCGCCAAGGACGGCTGCTCCCAAGGCGAGTGCGGCGCCTGCAACGTCCAGGTGGACGGCCGTCTCGTCGCCTCCTGCCTGGTGCCCGCGGCCACCGCCGCCGGCAGCGAAGTCCGTACGGTCGAAGGGCTCGCCACCGACGGCGAACCGTCCGACGTGCAGCGGGCGCTCGCCGCCTGCGGCGCCGTGCAGTGCGGCTTCTGCATCCCCGGCATGGCGATGACCGTGCACGACCTGCTCGAAGGCAACCACAACCCCACCGAGTTGGAGACCCGCCAAGCCCTCTGCGGCAACCTGTGCCGGTGCTCCGGCTACCGAGGGGTCCTGGACGCGGTGAAACAGGTCGTCACCGAGCGCGAGGCGAGCGCCGCGGCCCTGGCCGACGACGCAGCAGCCGCAGAGGCCACCGAGGGCGCTGATCCGCACGGCCCGACCGGCCCCGGCCCGGACCCACTCATTCCGCACCAGGCGCCTCCCGGCGCGGGTAGTGTGCAGCCCCACCCGCACGACGGAGGCATGGCGTGAGCAACGACGCGGCCACCACCGCGACGCCCCAAGCGGCCGGTTCGCCCGGGCCGGAACAGCCCGTCGACGAACGGGGCCTCGGCTCGTCCCTGGCCCCCACCGACGCGCGCGCGAAGACCGAAGGCACCTTCCCGTACGCCTCCGACCTGTGGGCCGAGGGACTGCTGTGGGCGGCGATCCTGCGCGCCCCGCACCCCTCCGCCCGCATCGTCTCCGTCGACACCTCGGCCGCCCTGGAGATGAAGGGCGTACGCGCCGTCATCACCCACGAGGACGTCCCCGGCGACAAGGGCTACGGGCGGCGCGTCGCCGACCGGCCCGTCTTCGCCTCCACCGCGGTGCGCCACCACGGCGAGGCGATCGCCGCGGTCGCCGCCGACCACCCGGACACCGCCCGGCTCGCCGCCGCGGCCATCGCGGTCGAGTACGAGGTCCTGGAGCCGGTCACCGACCCCGAAGCCGCCTTCGAGGCGCCGCCGCTGCACCCCGACGGCAACCTGATCCGGCACATCCCGCTGCGCTACGGAGACCCCGACGTCACCGGCGAGGTCGTCGTCGAGGGGCTGTACCGCATCGGCCGCCAGGACCCGGCGCCCATCGGCGCGGAGGCGGGCCTCGCGGTGCCCCGCCCCGACGGCGGGGTGGAACTGTACGTCGCCTCCACCGACCCGCACACCGACCGCGACCTCGCCGCGTCCTTCCTGGGCCTCGCGCCCGACCGGGTCAAGGTCGTGGTCACCGGGGTGCCCGGCGCCACGTCGGACCGCGAGGACCCCGGCTTCCAACTGCCGCTGGCCCTGCTCGCGCTGCGCACCGGCTGCCCGGTGAAGCTGGCCGCGACCCGCGAGGAGTCCTTCCTCGGCCACCCCCACCGCCACCCCACGCTGCTGCGCTACCGCCACCACGCGGACGCCGACGGCCGCCTGGTGAAGGTGGAGGCGCAACTCCTCCTGGACGCCGGCGCGTACGCCGACGACTCCTCGGAGTCCCTGGCCGCCGCGGTCGCCTTCGCCTGCGGCCCCTACGTCGTCCCGCACGCCTTCATCGAGGGCTGGGCGGTGCGCACCAACAACCCGCCCGCCGGCCACGTCCGCGGCGAGGGCGCGATGCAGGTGTGCGCGGCGTACGAGGCGCAGATGGACAAGCTCGCCGCGAAGCTCGGCCTCGACCCCACCGACGTCCGGCTGCGCAACGTCCTGGCGACCGGCGACCTCCTGCCCACCGGGCAGACCGTGACCTGCCCGGCACCGGTGGCCGAACTGCTGCACGCGGTACGGGACTACCCGCTGCCCGCGCTGCCGAAGGACTCGCCCGAGGACGACTGGCTGCTGCCGGGCGGCCCGGAGGGCGCGGGCGAGCCGGGCGCGGTGCGCCGCGGCGTCGGCTACGCCCTCGGCATGGTCCACATGCTCGGCGCGGAGGGCGCCGACGAGGTCTCCACGGCGACCGTCCGCGTCCACGACGGCGTCGCCACCGTGATCTGCGCCGCCGTCGACACCGGCTCCGGCTTCGCCACCCTGGCCCGCCAGATCGTGCAGGACGTGCTCGGCATCGACGACGTCCGCATGGCACCGGTCGACACCGACCAGCCGCCCGCGGGCCCGGCCTGCCACGGCCGGCACACCTGGGTCTCGGGCGGTGCGGTGGAGCGGGCCGCGAAGATGGTCCGCACCCAGCTCCTCCAGCCGCTGGCCCATCAGTTCGGGATGTCCACGGAGCTGCTCCAGATCGCCGACGGCAAGATCACCTCGTACGACGGGGTGCTCTCCGTGACGGTCGCGGAGGTGCTGGACGGCAAGGAGCTGTGGGCGACCGCGCAGTGCCGCCCGCACCCCACCGAGCCGTTGGACGACAGCGGCCAGGGCGACGCCTTCGTGGGCATGGCGTTCTGCGCGGTGCGCGCGGTGGTGGACGTGGACATCGAGCTGGGCTCGATCCGGGTCGTGGAGATGGCGGTGGCGCAGGACGTCGGGCGGGTGCTGAACCCGGCGCAGCTCGCGACCCGCATCGAGGCGGGCGTCACCTTCGGCGTGGGCACGGCGCTCACGGAGAACCTGCGCACCTCGCGCGGCACGGTCCGGCGCCCCGACCTGACGGGGTACGCCCTGCCGACGGCGCTGGACGCGCCGGACATCCGGATCGTGAAGCTGGTGGAGGAGCGGGACGTGGTGGCGTCCTTCGGAGCGAAGGCGGCGAGCGCGGTGCCGATCGTGACGTCGCCGGCGGCGGTGGCGGCGGCGGTGCGGGCGGCGACGGGCCGCCCGGTGAACCGCCTCCCCATCCGCCCCCAGGCGGCGGTGACCCACGCGTAACGCGCTTGCGCTGCGCTGTGCTGTGCCGGGCGCGGTGGACATGTCCGCCGTTTCCCTGCGGGTGCGCTGGTCTCTGCGGACCGTGCGTGGTTTCTCGCGCAGTTCCGCCCCCTACGCCCAGGGGGCATGGGGGGGACCCCCAGCGCCCCTGGACACCACCGCCGTAGCCCTGTGGGTGACTTGGTCACTGCGGCCCGGTGGTGGGTTGTTCGCGCAGTTCCGCCCCCTGTGCCCTGCGGGCACGGGGGGACCCCCAGCGCCCCTAAACCCTCTCCCCTGCAGGTGCGATGACAAGCTGAGCGAATAAGAACCCCGACGAACCGAAGACGATCCGCACTCAACCGACGGGGGCAGCGAATCAGGGGCGCTGGGGGTCCCCCCATGCCCCTGGGCGTAGGGGGCGGAACTGCGCGAACAACCACGCACGGTCCGCAGCGAGCAACGCACCCGCAGAGCAACGGCGCTGGGGCCAGGGGCGCTGGGGTCCCGCCGCGCCCTCTGGGCATTGGTAGGAGTGCCCGCGTGCCCGCAGGGCACAGGGGGGAGGAACTGCGCGACAAGCCCACCGCCGGGCCGCGGAGACCAATGCGCCGGGAGGGCAACGGTGCCAGTGTCCAAGTGGCTCGCCCAGGAAGCCGAAATCGGTTGAGCGCGAGCGGCAGCGAGCCTAGCGTCGGCGCATGCCAACGACCCCCAGCCCCCTCGACTCCGCCGTCCTCCTCCTCACCGGGATCATGGCCTCGGGCAAGTCCACCGTCGCCCAGCACCTCGCCGAACGGCTGCCCCGCGCCGCGCACGTACGCGGGGACGCGTTCCGGCGCATGATCGTGACGGGGGGCGCGGACATGACCGTCGAGAGCGGTCCGGGGTCGCCCGCCCGGGAGGAGTTGCGGCTGCGGCACCGGATCTCCGCCGCCGCGGCGGACCTGTACGCGGAGGCCGGCGTGACCGCCGTCGTCCAGGACATCGTCATCGGCGAGGACCTGGCGCACTACGTGGACCTCGTGCGCACCCGCCCCCTGTACGTCGTCGTCCTCGCGCCCGCGCCCGACGCCGTCGCCGCCCGCGAGGCCGGGCGGGCGAAGACCGGGTACGGCGGCGACTGGACCGTGGCGCGGCTGGACGCGGTGCTGCGGCAGGAGACGCCGCCGATCGGGCTCTGGCTCGACTCCAGCGCCCTGACGCCGGAGGAGACCGTGGACGCCCTCCTCGCGCGGCTGCCGGAGGCGAAGGTCTGAGAACGCGCCGGTGACCGCCCCCCTCCTCGCCGGGGGCGGTCACTGACGCGTCCTGGAGACCGTGACCGGATTCGAACCGGTGTACCTCGCGTTGCAGGCGAGTCCCTGAGCCTCTCGGGCACACGGTCGGGTGTTCGTGAGAAGAACGTAGATCGCGCGCCCCGGCCCGGCCAAGGATTCCCGACCCCCTGCAATGTGACTGCCATGTGCCGTTCACATTTCTCCCGCCGGTCGTACGACCAAGGGACCAGCCCGGGCCCGCCCAGCGACAGGGTCGATTTCGCTCCACGCCACTTACCCTGAGCGCATGACCCCCGCCTCCGAACCCCGTGACGTCGACGTGGACGTCGACGGCGCAGCCGCGCCCGCCGTGACATCCGTGAGCAAGCCCGTCGGGTCCCGGCCCGCACCGCCCGACGTCCCGGAGCCGGGCCCGGACCCGGAGCCCGCGGGGATACTCGGCCGGACGCACCGGGCGCTGAGCATCGGGATCATCACGGTCGTCCTGCTCGTCGCCTTCGAGGCCACCGCCGTCGGCACCGCCATGCCCGTCGCGGCGCGCGAGCTCGACGGCGTCGGGGTGTACGCCTTCGCCTTCTCCTCGTACTTCACCACCAGCCTGTTCGCGATGGTGCTCTCCGGGCAGTGGGCCGACCGGCAGGGGCCGCTGCGCCCGCTGGCCACCGGCATCGCCGCCTTCGGGGTGGGGCTGCTGCTGTCCGGGACCGCGAACGCGATGTGGCTGTTCATCCTCGGCCGGGCGGTCCAGGGGCTCGGCGGCGGCCTGGTCATCGTCGCGCTGTACGTGGTGATCGGCCGCGCCTACCCCGAGCGGTTGCGGCCCAAGATCCTCGCCGCGTTCGCCGCGAGCTGGGTGATCCCGTCCATCGTCGGGCCGCTGGTCTCCGGCACGGTCACCGAGCACCTGAGCTGGCGCTGGGTGTTCGTCGGCATCCCCGCCCTCGTCGTCTTCCCGCTGGCGCTCGCGCTGCCCGCGATCCGGCGGATGGCGTCGGGACCGGCCGACCCGGGCGCGCCGCTGCCCGCGTTCGACGCCCGCCGCATCCGGCTCGCGCTGGGCATCTCGCTGGGCGCCGGGCTGCTCCAGTACGCCGCGCAGGACCTGGCGTGGCTGTCCGTGCTGCCGGCCGTCGCGGGCGCGGCGCTGCTGGTGCCCGCGGTCCTCGGACTGCTGCCCAGGGGCACCTACCGGGCGGCCCGCGGACTGCCGTCGGTGGTGCTGCTGCGCGGTGTCGCCGCGGGCTCCTTCATCGCCGCCGAGTCCTTCATCCCGCTGATGCTGGTCACCCAGCGCGGACTGTCCCCGACGATGGCCGGCCTCTCGCTCGCGGCCGGCGGGGTCACCTGGGCGCTGGGCTCGTTCCTCCAGTCCCGCCCCCAGATGGAGCCGCACCGCGAGCGGCTGGTGGCCCTCGGCATGGTCCTGGTCGCCGTGGCCATCGCAGCCGCCCCGACCGTACTGATCGACTCCGTGCCGGTCTGGAGCCTCGCCGTCGCCTGGGGCGTCGGCTGCTTCGGCATGGGCATGGTCATCGCGTCCACCAGCGTGCTGCTGCTCAAGCTGTCCGCGCCGGAGGAGGCCGGTTCGAACTCGGCCGCGCTCCAGATCTCCGACGGGCTGTCGAACATCATGCTGCTGGCGATCGGCGGCGCGGCCTTCGCGGCGCTCGGCGGCGGCTCCGTCGCGCACCACGCCTCCACCTCCGCCGCACAGTCCGCCGGCTCCCACCCGGGCGCCTTCGCCGCGGTCTTCCTGCCGATGGCGCTGGTGGCCCTGGCGGGCGCCTGGATCGCCACCCGGCTGCGCACCCGTACCCCCGAACGGGCGGACGCCTGACGCGTACCCGGGCGTGCGTCGCAGTCCGTGTGAGGTAACTCGCACTCGCCCACGGGCCGGCCCGGTCCGAGCCGGAGCGGTCCGGGCACACCGGTAGGGTGGCCCGGTTGTCATACCGAGCCCCCGCCGGGCTCGGCTGGAACCGCCCGCGACCGCGTCGAGCCCCGTCGAGCCGGGGCTCCGTGCCCGTCGCGCCCGTCGAACCGGAGACCGTGACTACCACCGCCGCCCACTCCCACCACCTCTCTCCCGCCTTCCCCGGCCGTGCCCCCTGGGGCACCGCGGGGAAGCTGCGCGCCTGGCAGCAGTCGGCCATGGACAAGTACGTGCAGGAGCAGCCGCGGGACTTCCTCGCGGTCGCGACGCCCGGCGCCGGGAAGACCACGTTCGCGCTCACCCTCGCCTCCTGGCTGCTCCACCACCACGTGGTGCAACAGGTCACCGTGGTCGCGCCGACCGAGCACCTGAAGAAGCAGTGGGCCGCCGCCGCGGCGCGGATAGGCATCAAGCTGGACCCGGAGTACAGCGCGGGGCCGCTCAGCAAGGAGTACCAGGGCGTCGCCGTGACGTACGCCGGCGTCGGAGTGCGGCCGATGCTGCACCGCAACCGGTGCGAGCAGCGCAAGACGCTGGTCATCCTGGACGAGATCCACCACGCCGGCGACTCCAAGTCCTGGGGCGAGGCGTGCCTGGAGGCGTTCGAGCCGGCGACCCGGCGCCTGGCGCTGACCGGCACCCCGTTCCGCTCGGACACCAACCCGATCCCCTTCGTCACGTACGAGGAGGGCAACGACGGCATCCGCCGCTCCGCCGCCGACTACACGTACGGATACGGCAACGCGCTGGCCGACGGCGTCGTGCGGCCCGTCATCTTCCTCTCCTACAGCGGCAACATGCGCTGGCGCACCAAGGCCGGCGACGAGATCGAGGCCCGGCTCGGCGAGCCGATGACCAAGGACGCGGTCTCCCAGGCGTGGCGCACCGCGCTGGACCCGCGCGGCGAGTGGATGCCGAACGTGCTGCGCGCCGCCGACCAGCGGCTGATCGAGGTCCGCAAGGCGGTGCCGGACGCCGGCGGCCTCGTCATCGCCTCCGACCAGGACTCGGCGCGCTCGTACGCCAAGCTGATCCGGGAGATCACCGGCACCAAGGCGACCGTCGTGCTGTCCGACGACTCCGGCGCCTCCCAGCGCATCGACGAGTTCAGCGACGGCACGGAGCGCTGGATGGTGGCGGTGCGGATGGTGTCCGAGGGCGTCGACGTGCCCCGGCTCGCCGTCGGGGTGTACGCGACCACCATCTCCACGCCGCTCTTCTTCGCCCAGGCCGTGGGGCGCTTCGTGCGCTCCCGGCGGCGCGGCGAGACCGCGTCCGTCTTCCTGCCGACCATCCCCAACCTGCTCGGCTTCGCCGGCGAGATGGAGGTCGAGCGCGACCACGTCCTCGACCGGCCGAAGAAGGAGGGCGAGGAGGACCCGTACGCCGAGTCCGAGAAGGAGATGGACGAGGCGAACCAGGCGCAGGACGAGGACACCGGCGAGCAGGACCAGTTGCCCTTCGAGGCGCTGGAGTCGGACGCCGTCTTCGACCGGGTGATGTACAACGGCGCCGAGTTCGGCATGCAGGCGCACCCCGGCAGCGAGGAGGAGCAGGACTACCTCGGCATCCCCGGTCTGCTCGAACCCGACCAGGTGCAGATGCTGCTGCAAAAGCGCCAGGCCCGCCAGATCGCGCACAGCCGCAAGAAGCCGGACACCGAGGCCGACCTGCTGGAGCTGCCGGCCGAACGCCGGCCCGTGGTCTCGCACAAGGAACTGCTGGAGCTGCGCAAGCAGCTCAACACGATGGTCGGCGCGTACGTCCACCAGAGCGGGAAGCCGCACGGCGTCATCCACACCGAGCTGCGGCGGGTGTGCGGCGGACCGCCGAGCGCGGAGGCGACGGCCGGACAGATCCGGGAACGGATCAAGAAGGTCCAGGAGTGGGCCACCCGGATGCGGTGACCGGCGATCCGGTCGGCCCGGCTGATCACGGCGCGCTCCTCGGGGAGGAACGGGGAGGAACCGGTCCCATATCACAGTCGGGAGACCGGATTCTGGACGGGGTCTTCCGCTGAGCGGACCAGCTCGCTACTGTCCCGGTCACACAATCCAAGCGCCCCGTGGCAGCGCAGCCGCGGTGCCCAACCGGTGTGCCATGGCCCGGCGGTGGGCCTTCGGCGCGACGCCGACGGGACCGGTGCCGCGACGACCGGGGGACCCGCCGTCACTCACTCCGAAGGAGAAGGGCGTCGTGACCGCGGAGACCTCCCAGACGCTCGACCGGGGACTGCGTGTCCTCAAACTGCTCGCCGACACCGACCACGGGCTGACCGTCACCGAACTGTCCGGAAAGCTCGGCGTCAACCGCACCGTCGTCTACCGACTGCTCGCCACCCTGGAGCAGCACGCCCTCGTCCGCCGCGACCTCGGCGGCCGGGCGAGGGTCGGCCTCGGCGTGCTGCGCCTGGGCCGCCAGGTGCACCCGCTGGTGCGCGAGGCCGCGATGCCCGCGCTGCGGGCGCTCGCCGAGGACATCGGCGCGACGGCCCACCTCACGCTCGTGGACGGCGCGGAGGCGCTGGCCGTCGCCGTGGTGGAGCCGACGTGGACGGACTACCACGTCGCGTACCGGGCCGGGTTCCGCCACCCGCTGGACCGGGGCGCCGCGGGCAAGGCGATCCTCGCCGCCCGCCAGGCCCCCGCGGACGACCCGGGCTACACCCTCACCCACGGCGAACTCGAAGCGGGCGCGAGCGGCGCGGCGGCGCCCCTCGTCGGGGTGACCGGCATAGAGGGCAGCGTCGGCGTGGTGATGCTCGCCGACTCCATCCCCGAACGCGTCGGCCCCCGCGTGGTCGACGCGGCGCGCGAGGTGGCCGAGGCCCTACGGTGACGCGTGCCGCGCCCGCTGGGGCAGAACCGGGTGGAGAACCGCAAACGGCCCGCAGCCACCCGCCGGCAGTCCTTGGCACAGGGAGCCCCGGGGCGGCCCCGGCGGCCAAGACGTGGTCGGGGCGCTGCCCGCGTGGCGCTGGCACTAGATTGGCTCCGTGCTCTCCCGTCTCACTCGCCCCCGCGCCATCGCCCTCAGCAGCCTCCCCGTCATCGCGCTGCTCGCGGTCGCGGCCTTCGTGCCGTTGCCGTTCGTGATCGCCCAGCCGGGGACCACGGCCGACGTGCTCGGGACGCAGGAAGGCCAGCCCGTGATCTCGATCGAGGGCGCGCCCGTGCGCAAGACCAGCGGGCAGTTGCGGATGACGACGATCGTGGCGACCGGGCCGTCCACGGACGTGGACGTCGAGGACGTCGTGGACAGTTGGTTCCGCACGGACCGGGCGGTCCTGCCCCGGGAGTCCGTCTACCCCGCGGGCAAGTCCGACCAGCAGGTGGAGAAGATCAACCTGGAGGCGATGGAGGAGTCGCAGCACGACGCGGCGAAGGCGGCGCTGTCGTACCTGGACGAGGACCCCGCCAAGGTGAAGGTCTCCCTGCGGCTGGAGGACATCGGCGGGCCGAGCGCCGGGCTGCTGTTCTCCCTCGGGATCGTGGACAAGCTCGACGGGAACGGCGCCGGCGGCGACCTCACCGGGGGCCGCACCGTCGCCGGTACGGGCACGATCAGCCCGGACGGCGAGGTCGGCGAGGTCGGCGGGGTCTCCCTGAAGACGCAGGCGGCCAAGCGGGACGGAGCGACCGTCTTCCTGGTGCCCGAGGGGGAGTGCGCCGACGCCAACGCCGAGTTGCCGAAGGGGCTCCAACTCATTCCCGTCACGACGCTGGACGGCGCGGTGGACGCGCTGCGGGCGCTCCAGAAGGGCGAGAAGGTCCCGTCCTGCTGAGCGGACCGTTCGAGGGCGCCCGCGAACGGTCCGTAGGGGCCGATCAAGCGGTACCGCACATCAAGCGGTACGGCACATCCGGCCGTAGCGAACGTCTGGCCGTAGCGAACTTCAGGCCGTACGGGACCGCAACGGCACCGCCTGCCGCTGCACCAGCCGCAGTCCCACCTCCACCAGGGTCCATCCCATGCGCACCCGTAGCGGCGTGCGCGGCGGGCTCAGGGCCCGGGCCTGCGCGGCCAGCGCGGCCGCCGCGGCCCGGCCCCGCAGTCGCGCGGCGTGCTCCGCGGCCAGGCGGAGCCGGAAGTCCGGGTGGGCCTCGTTCATCGTCCGTCCCCTCTCGGATCGTCCCGCCGGCCCGCGCCGCGCGGGAAGGCGTGCAGGTGCACCCGGACCTTCTCCGCGTCCGCCGCGTCCGCCGCGTCGGGCTCGGCGTGCTGCGAGTGGAAGTCCTCGATCAGGGCGTGAACCCTGTCCCGCAGGTCCAGTGCCTGCGCGGGCGTCAGCCGCAGGGTGAAGTCGCTGAGGTCCGAGCTCCGCCGCCAGGCTTCGGGCCACTCGTGCGCGGTGCCGAGCCAGGTGCTGACCTCCTCGGTGTGGAGCGTCGCGATCTCGTGGATGAACAGGTCCGCAGCGCCCCGCACCGCGGGGTCGGGGTCGGTGAACAGCGAGTGGTCGATGCTCGTGCCGTCCGCGGACGCCCGCCACCACCGCTCCCTGCCCTTGCCGCGTTCGGGCGCGTCCTCGACGAAGCCGTGTGCGGCGAGTTGCCGCAGGTGGTAGCTGGTGGCCCCGCTGGACTCGCCGAGCTTCTCCGCGAGGCCCGACGCGGTGGCGGGTCCGTCGTGGCGCAGGGAGGCCAGCAGGCGGATGCGCAGGGGGTGGGCGAGGCCGCGCAGCGACCGCGGGTTCAACGGCCGATACGCGCGCCGGTCATCGGGGTCGTGCGGCGTGACGGGAGAGGGTTCGGAGCGGTCCGACATGATGCAAAGATAGCTTTGCATGCATCTCGTTGCAAAGCTTTCTTTGTAACGGGTTCCCGGGGTCAGGCGGGCCCCGGCTCGTCGGCCGCCTGCTCCACCAGCGGGATGATCCGCAGCGGTACCGGGTTCTCCATCACGATCGCCGTGGACGACCGGACGATCCCCTCGAAGCCCACCACCCGGTCGATCACCCGCTGGAGGTCCGCGTTGGAGCGCGCCACCAGCCGGCAGAGCATGTCGCCGTGCCCGGTCGTGGTGTGCAGTTCCAGCACCTCCGGCACGGACGCCAGATGGCTGCGCACGTCCGGCCCCTGCCCCTGCTTGATCTCCAGCGTCGCGAACGCCGTCACCGGATAGCCGAGGGCCGCCGGGTCGACGTCCGGGCCGAAGCCCCGGATCACCCCGTTGGACCGCAGCCGGTCCAGCCGTGCCTGGACCGTGCCCCGGGCCACCCCCAGGCGCCGCGACGCCTCCAGGACGCCGATGCGGGGCTCCCGGGCCAGCAGCACGATGAGCCGGCCGTCCAAATGATCGATCGCCATACCCGCTCCCCGATGGTCACCATGTACAGAAGGGGCCACCATCGTGGACCCGGGCTGGACAGATTGCCCAGGGGAATGACGAACTATTGCGCACCTTGTGGATCGGGTGGAGCCTGCAACCATGACTGAGACCATCGATCACCACCCCACCACCGCGCGCGAGGCCGACCCCTTCCCGGTGAAGGGAATGGACGCGGTCGTCTTCGCCGTCGGCAATGCCAAGCAGGCCGCCCACTACTACTCCACCGCCTTCGGGATGAAGCTCGTCGCCTACGCCGGGCCGGAGAACGGCAGCCGCGAGACGGCCAGTTACGTGCTGGAGAACGGCTCCGCCAGGTTCGTCTTCACCTCCGTGATCAAGCAGACCTCGGAGTGGGGCGCCTTCCTCGCCGGGCACGTCGCCGAGCACGGCGACGGCGTCGTGGACCTCGCCATCGAGGTGCCGGACGTCCGGGCCGCGTACGCCTACGCCACCGCGCACGGCGCCCGCGGCATCACCGAGCCGTACGAGGTCAAGGACGAGCACGGGACCGTCGTGCTCGCCGCGATCGCCACCTACGGCCAGACCCGGCACACCCTCGTCGAGCGCTCCGGCTACGACGGGCCGTACCTGCCCGGCTTCACCGCGGCCGCCCCGATCGTCGAGCCGCCGGCCCGCCGCACCTTCCAGGCGATCGACCACTGCGTCGGCAACGTCGAACTCGGCCGGATGAACGAGTGGGTCGGCTTCTACAACAAGGTCATGGGCTTCACCAACATGAAGGAGTTCGTGGGCGACGACATCGCCACCGAGTACTCCGCCCTGATGTCGAAGGTCGTGGCCGACGGCACCCTGAAGGTGAAGTTCCCCATCAACGAGCCGGCGATCGCGAAGAAGAAGTCGCAGATCGACGAGTACCTGGAGTTCTACGGCGGCGCCGGCGTCCAGCACATCGCGCTCGCCACCAACGACATCGTCGCCTCGGTGCGGACCATGCGGGCCGCGGGCGTCCAGTTCCTCGACACCCCCGACTCGTACTACGACACCCTCGGCGAGTGGGCCGGCGAGACGCGGGTGCCGGTGGAGACGCTGCGCGAGCTGAAGATCCTCGTCGACCGCGACGAGGACGGCTACCTGCTGCAGATCTTCACCAAGCCCGTCCAGGACCGGCCGACGGTCTTCTTCGAGATGATCGAGCGACACGGCTCCATGGGCTTCGGCAAGGGCAACTTCAAGGCGCTGTTCGAGGCGATCGAGCGCGAGCAGGAGAAGCGCGGCAACCTCTGACGCCCTGGGCCGCGTCCGCAAGTCCCGCGCACGCCCCTGTGCGTGGACGTGGCCCTCGTGGTCCGGCGGGAGCTTGGGTCTCCACCGGCCGGTGGAGACCCAAGCTCCCGCAGGGAAACGGCGGCTACGTCCAGAGGCGCAGGGGCGGACACGCCCTGGGTCGGGGCCCTGGGTGCGGAGTTATCCACAGGCCCGAGCGCGTGTTCGTTCCGCTGCCTACCATCGTTGGCGTGTGCGCACATGTGATGATCGCCGAGGACGACGACAAACAGGCCGAGCTGGTCCGCCGCTACCTCCAGCGGGAGGGCCACACGGTCACGGTCGTGACGGACGGCCGCGCCGCCGTCGAGCAGATCAGACTCCGGGCGCCGGACCTCCTCGTGCTCGACGTGATGATGCCCCGCACCGACGGGCTCGACGTGCTGCGCATCCTGCGGGCCGAGTCGTACGGGCTCCCCGTGCTGATGCTCACCGCCCGCTCCACCGAGGACGACCTCCTGCTCGGACTCGACCTCGGCGCGGACGACTACATGACGAAGCCGTACAGCCCGCGGGAGTTGATGGCCCGGGTGCGCACGCTGTTGCGCCGCACCGCGCCCGCCGCGGTGCCGGGCGCCGCAGCCGGCCCACTCCCCGTCCCCGTCGAGGAGCACCTGATCACCGTCGGCGCCCTCGTGATCGACCCCGAGCGGCACGAGATCACCCTGGACGGCGCAGGAGTCGAGTGCACCCCGGGGGAGTTCCGCATCCTCAGCGCCATGGCCGCCGAGCCGGGCCGGGTCTTCACCCGTCAGCGCCTCCTCCAAGAGCTCCACGGTTACACCCGCTACATCGGCGACCGGACCGTGGACGTCCACATCATGAACCTCCGCAAGAAGATCGAGCAGCAGCCGAAGAAGCCCCGACGGCTGCTCACGGTCTTCGGCGTGGGCTACAAGCTGGCCGACCCGGCGAAGGGGGCCGGCCGTGCGTCCTGACCGAGCCGCCGCCACCGGTGCCGGTACCGGTACTGGCACCCCGCGCGGGCGTCGACTGCCCTTGCGGAAGAGCCTGTTGGGCCGGCTGCTCGCCGTCTCCGCGCTCGTCGCCGTCTGTTCCGTCGCGGCGACCGCCTGGCTGGCCGCCCAGACCACCTCCGGCGCCATCAAGCAGGAGCAGGGGCGGAACCTCACCAATGACGCCGTGATCTACCGGACGCTCCTCGGTCGCGCCGCGACCAACGCGCAGTGGGACGGCGTGCAGGGCCAAGTCGCCGCGCTGGCAAAGAAGTACGACCGCCGGATCGCGCTCACCACCCGCGCCCGCGTCCCCATCGCGGACTCCGCGGCCGACGGCACGCCGCCCGCGCTGCCCGAGAACGCCTCCGCCGTCATCGACCCGCTCAACACCGAAGCCGTGCTCGACCCGACCGCGGAGCAGAAGGCCGACCAGCCGTCCGTCCCCGTCGGCACGGCCGGCAGCGGGACGGGCGGGCTGACCCCGGGCGGCATCGACGCCCGGGCCGTGGGTCCCTTCCGGCTGACCGCCGACGAGGGCGCCCGGCTGCGTTCCGTCGCGGACGCAGCCGTCGACTGCCTGCGCGATCAGTCCGTCACGGCCGAGCGGGTGACCGCCCCCAGCGGGCGCTCCTGGGTGCGGGCCGCGGGATACGAGAGCGGCGAGATCCGCGACCAGTGCGGGCTCAGGCGCCTGGAGGTCCCCACCGAAACCGAGAGCGCGGCGCTCAAGGCGCTCAACAAGCTGTCCGACGACTGCCTGAGCCGCAAGGGCCACAAGAGCGTTCCGCTCACGATGGAGTTCGGCTCCGGACCGGACACGAGGATCGCCGTGCTGGGCCAAACCCCCCGGGAGAAGATCCTGTTGGTGGCGCCGGCCGATCCGGACAGCGCCGTGCAAGCCGTCCCGCGGGCGGCCGAGCCGAGGAAGGAGGCGGAGGCCCGGGTCGTCGTCCGGTTGGACAGCGTCGTGGAGAACTGCGTCGACACCGCCCGCCGCGACCAACTCGGCTCGTACGTGTCGTCCCCCGCGCTGCTGTTCATCAGCGACCCCGACGGCGCGGAGGTCCCCGGCTTCGACCTCTCCCCGGAGAACACGGCGCGCATCGCCGGCGCCGCGGCGCTGGTGCTGGCGCTGACCGTGGGGGCTTCGGTACTGGCCGCCACCCGGCTCGTCCGGCCGCTACAGGCCCTCACCTCCGCCGCACAGCGGATGAAGGACGGCGGGGCCGCGGAGCCGGTGCCGGTCCGCGGGGACAACGAAATGGGCCGGCTGGCCGCCGCGTTCAACGACATGGCGGAGCACCGGACCCGGCTGGAACACCAGCGCCGCGAGATGGTCGGCGACGTCGCGCACGAACTCCGTACCCCGCTGAGCACCATCCGGGGCTGGCTGGAAGGCGCACAGGACGGGGTGGCGGACCTCGACCCGGCCTTCGTCTCCTCCCTCCTGGAGGAGGCCGTCCAGCTCCAGCACATCATCGACGACCTACAGGACCTGGCCCAGGCGGACGCGGGCGAGCTGCGGCTGTCCCCGGTGCCGGTGCGCATAGCCGAGCTGCTGCCGCAGGTCGCCGCGGCACACGCGCCGCGCGCGGAGGCGGCGGGCGTCACCTTGACGGTGTCGGAAGCGGGCGCCGACGCGGGGGAGTTGGCGGCCGATCCCGTCCGGCTGCGCCAGGCCGTCGACAACCTGGTCTCCAACGCCGTGCGCCACACCCCGCGCGGCGGCACGGTCACCCTGCGGGCGTACGGGGCGGGCGCGGGTGAGGGCGAAAGTGAGGGCGCGGGCCGCCGGGTGGCCATCGAGGTCGCCGACACGGGCAGCGGCATAGCGGCCGACGACCTCCCGTACGTCTTCGACCGCTTCTGGCGAGCGGACAAGTCCCGCAACCGGCGCACCGGCGGCAGCGGGCTCGGGCTGGCGATCGTCCGCAAGCTGGCGGAGGCGCACGGCGGGTCGGTGGAGGCGGCCAGCCGGGTGGGGAATGGGTCCGTCTTCACACTGCTGCTGCCGGTCGCGCCCAGGGCTGACGGGGAGGACATCGGGACCTGACAGGATCCTCACAACTCCCGGCCAGCCTTGCGGTCACACGGTTCCGAATCTCTTCGGGACCCTCGGATAGGAGTCATCCGTATGACCGAAGCGTCTGTGCGCCGCCGTCGTCGCCCCTTGCGGGCCCTGGCCGTCACGGCCGTCGTCGTGGGCGCCGTGCTGGTGCCGGCCGGTGCGGCGTTCGCCGACGAGAAGCCGAAGCCGGTGCAGGACAAGGCCACGAAGTGCATGCCCTTCGAGGAGAGCCGTGCGGCAGCGGTGAAGCCGGCCGACAAGGCGACCATGTGCATCGACCTGGTGAAGGACAAGGACGGGACGCCCCGTGCGACTGTGCTGCCGCGCGGCGGCGTGGCAGCGGGGGAGCGGCCGGTGACCGAGGCGGGTACGTCTGGCGGCGCGGGTGCGGGAACCGTCGTCGCGGCTTCGGCTGCGGGCACGGTGCTGCTGGCCGGCGCGGCCGTGTTCGTGCGCCGTCGCGGAGCAGCTCGCGCTGACGCGACTTCCTGACGGCGGGTGCGCAGGGGCGGGCCGTCTCGTCTGACGCGGCCCGCCCTCTGGGCGTAGGGGGGCGGAACTGCGCGACTCGCCACCCGCCCCGCCGCAGGCGCCATCACTGCACATGCATCACGGCGCTGTCGCGCCTGCCAGGCCACGGTGTTGCCCCGAAGGGCGTGGGGAACCCGGTGCCCCCGATTTGCTCAGCCCTCCCCATGGAGCCTCCCATGCGTCGACCCTTCCCTGCTCGCCTCCTCGCTCTGGTGCTCTGCGCGCTGCTCGTCGGCGTCGTGGCCGGGTGTGCGGGGGGTGGGAGCGGGGTTCGGGACGAGGGCGGAGGGCAGGCCGCTCAGGTGCAGGCGTCGGTCGGTGCCGTGGCACCGTCGACGGCTCAGTCCCCGGGGCAGGCCGCGACGTCGGCCGTCGCCGAACCCGTACACGTCGCCATCCCCTCCGTCGGAGTCAGCAGCGACCTGATGAAGCTGGGGCTCAACGCCGACCAGACCGTCGAAGTGCCGCCCGCGGAGAAGGGGATGACCGCGGGGTGGTACACCGGGGGTGCCCGGCCCGGGCAGGTCGGGGCCGGGGTCATCATCGGGCACAACGACACCAAGTACGGGCCCGCCGTCTTCCACGACCTCAAGAAGCTCGCGAAGGGCGCGAAGATCGAGGTGCGCGACGCCCGCGGGACGACGCGGACCTTCACGGTCACCGCGACCGAGACCGTGAAGAAGACCGCGTTCCCCACCCAGCGCGTCTACGGGCCGACCCCCGGCGCCGAACTGCGACTCGTCACCTGTGACGGAGCCTTCGACGACGAGGGACACCCGGTGGACAACCTGATCGTTTACGCCACCCTCTGACCCGTCGAGGTGCTGCGCTGCCGGTTCGCCGGCTTGCCGCTGGAGCCGCCCTGGCCCTCGCGACCGGTCATCTTGCGCGGGCCGCCCCCCGGGGGTTCGCCCAGCGCCGTGAGCGCCGAGCGGGCGGCCGGGGCCAGCAGCGGGGAGAAGGACGGGTTCGTGCGCAGCGCCTCGCCGATGTGGCGGCGGGCCGCGCCGTACATGCCGAGGGAGCGTTCGATCTCGCCGCGGTGGTACGCGAAGAGCGCGCTGCGCGGCCCGTCCTTCATCGCCTTCACCAGCCCCGGCAGGCCCTCCTTCGACTGCCCCGCCCGGTGCAGCGCCCACGCCAGCGCGTCGGCCGTCTCCGGGCTGCGCCGGCCCCCGTCCCACTCGGCCCGCAGCAGCCGCACCGCCTCGGCCGGGTCCCCGTGGTCCGCCTCGTAGCGGGCCAGCGTCAGGCGGACGTTCACCCCCTGCGCCGAGGCCCGTTCCCCGGCGGCGCGCACCTGCCCGTAGAAGGCGGTGGCCTCCGCGTCGAGGTCCAGGGACTCCGCCAACTCGCCCGCCTCCAGGGCGTACTCCGGCAGCGCCGCCTTCGTCAGCGCCGCGCGGTAGTCGCGCAGCGCCTCGTCCGTGCGGTCGAGGGCGGCGAGCGCACGGGCCCGGGCGGCGAGCGCCGGGTGCAGGTCGGGGGCGAGCCGCAGCGCCGCGTCGTAGGAGCCGACCGCCTCCTCCGGCTCGCCCCGCTCCCACGACAACTCGCCGAGCCGCCACAGCGCGTGCGCCCGCTCGGCGGCCCCGCGCGCCGCGCCGACCGCGTCGTACGCGCTCGCCGCCGCGTCCTCGCGCCAGCCGCGGTCGCGGTACACCCGGGCCGCCAGGCTGCGCGCCTGCGGACCGTCGTAAAGGCTCTGCACCGACTCCAACGACTTCTCGGCCGCCTTGTGGTCCCCGAGCCCGCTGTACGCGTCGACCAGCGCGCGGTGCACCGTCCACCGCCGCGGTTTCTGCTTGCGCGCCAGCGTCGCGTACTCCTTCGCTGCGACGAAGTCGTTGCGGGCGCCCGCGAGGACCGCGAGGCCCAGCAGCGCGTCGGTGTTGCCGCGCTCGCCCGGGAGCGTCGCGAGGGACCGCTTCAGCGCCTGCTCGGCCTTGCCGTACGCCGACCAGTCCGCGGCCCGCACCGCCCGCTCGGTGTACGCGGAGCCCAGCGCCGCCCAGGACGCCTCGTCCTTCGGGTGCTCCTTGAGCCACGTGCGGCGGTCCGCGATCAGCGCGTCCAACTCCGGCACCGACGCGGGCGCGCCCGCCAGCGCCGCCGTCTCGGCGCGCGCGAGGGGGCCGGGCAGCGGCGGCGGGCCCTGCCGGCCCGAGCCGGGGAAGGCCAGCACCACTCCGGTGATCAGCGTCGCGGCGACCAGCGTGCCGACCGCGACGTTCTTCGCAGCTTCGCCCTTCATGACGATCACTGTGCGGCAGTTTGCGTACGGTACGACGATCATCCAGGTGGGCGGGGCACGGGTTCACACCGATGGCCGCCGGTGCGAGGCTGGACGCATGGACGATCCCCTCGACCAACCGCGCGGTGACGACCTCAACGACCTCAACGGCTCCAACCGCTCCAACCGCTCCAGCGACGCCAGCGGCCTCAGCGACGCCGGCCGCGCAGTGGACCTCGGCGACCTCCTCGACCGTCTGCGCGCCGGACTCCCCGCCGACGCCCTGATCACCGACCCGGACGTCACCGTCTCGTACGGCCGGGACATGGCGAGCTTCTGCGCCGCCGGCACCCCCGCCGTCGTCGTCCTGCCGCGCACGGTCGAGCAGGTGCAGCACGTGCTGCGCACCGCGACCGCGCTGCGCGTCCCCGTCGTCCCGCAGGGCGCCCGCACCGGCCTGTCGGGCGCGGCGAACGCCACCGACGGCTGCATCGTGCTCTCCCTGGTCAAGATGGACCGCATCCTGGAGATCAGCCCGGTCGACCGGATCGCCGTCGTGGAGCCGGGCGTGGTGAACGCAGTGCTGTCGCGCGCGGTGGAGGAGCGCGGGCTGTACTACCCGCCCGACCCCTCCAGCTGGGAGACCTGCACCATCGGCGGGAACATCGGCACCGCGTCCGGCGGGCTGTGCTGCGTCAAGTACGGGGTGACCGCGGAGTACGTGCTCGGGCTGGACGTCGTGCTCGCCGACGGCCGACTCCTCACCACCGGCCGGCGCACCGCCAAGGGCGTCGCCGGCTACGACCTGACCCGGCTGTTCGTGGGCTCCGAAGGCAGCCTGGGCGTGGTCGTGCAGGCGGTGCTGGCGCTGAAGCCCAAGCCGCCGCGGCAGTTGGTGCTCGCCGCGGAGTTCCCGAGCGCGGCGGCGGCCTGCGACGCCATCTGCGCGATCATGGCGCGCGGGCACGCGCCGTCGCTGCTGGAGCTGATGGACGCGACCACCATCCGCGCCGTGAACGCACTCGGCCGGATGGGGCTCCCGGAGACCACCGAGGCGCTGTTGCTGGCCGCGTTCGACACCCCCGACCCGACGGCGGACCTGACCGCGGTCGGCGAGCTGTGCACGGCCGCCGGCGCCACCGAGGTCGTGCCCGCGGACACCGTCGCCGAGTCCGAACTCCTCCTCAAGGCACGGCGCACGGCGCTGACCGCGCTGGAGGCCGTGAAGTCCGCGACGATGATCGACGACGTGTGCGTACCCCGTTCCCGACTGGGCGCGATGATCGACGGCACGGCCGCGATCGCCGAGAAGCACGGGCTGACGATCGGGGTTTGCGCCCACGCCGGCGACGGCAACACCCACCCCGTCGTCTGCTTCGACCACACCGACCCGGACGAGACGCGGCGCGCCCGCGAGTCGTTCGACGAGATCATGGCGCTCGGACTGGAACTCGGCGGCACGATCACCGGGGAGCACGGCGTCGGAGTGCTGAAGAAGGAGTGGCTGGCACGGGAGTTGGGGCCGGTGGGGCTGGAGTTGCAGCGGGGCATCAAGCGAACCTTCGACCCACTGGGCATCCTCAACCCGGGCAAGGTGTTCTGACACCCCATTCGCCGCGGCCTCCCCTGCGGGGCGCGCTGGCGGGCTGACCGCGCAGCTCCGCCCCCTGCGCCCCGCGAGCAGGGTGGTCCCCCGCGCCCCAACCTCGCCGTTTCCCCGCGGGAGCGTTAGCCTCTGCGGCCCGTCTGTGGCTGTTGCGCAGCTCCGCCCCCTGTGCCCGGAGGGCGTGGGAGGACCCCCAGCGCCCTAAATCCCCGTCCGTGACCCGCAGACGAAATACGGGGGCAGCACATCAGGGGCGCGGGGAACTGCGCGAACAACCCACCACCGGGCCGCGGAGGCCAACGCTTCCGCAGGGAAACGGCGAGGTTCTGGGGCGGAACTGCGCGACCAGCCGCAGACGGGCCGCAGACGCAACACCACAGCCCGCCGCACGGCGAAACCGGCGTGGTCAGCCCCAGGCGCCGCCCCCCACCGCATCCGCCGCGAACTCGGCGAAGTCCCGCGGCTGGCGCCCCAGCGCCTCCTGCACCCCCGTGGACAGGTGCGCGTCCAGGCCGCGACGCACCGGCGAGAGGATCTCCACGTACCCCTCGGCGTCCTCCCGCGACCACCCCTGCGCGGTCATCTCGGCCACGAAGTCCACCGGCGCCAGCGGCACGTAGCGCACCGGGCGCCCCGAAGCCGCGGAGATCTCCCCGGCCACCTCGGCCAGGTTCAGCGCCCGCGGCCCGGAGAGTTCGTACGTGCGTCCCGCGTGCCCGTCCTCGGTGAGCGCGGCCACCGCGACCGCCGCGATGTCCTCCGCGTCCACGAACGACGCCGCGCCGTCGGCGCCGGGCAGCCTCAGCTCCCCCGAGCGCACCGCGTCCCGGAAGAACCCTTCGCTGAAGTTCTGCGCGAACCACCCCGGCCGCAACACGGTCCACTCCAGCGAGCGCGTCGCCCGGATCGCCGCCTCCCCGTCGACGTGCGTCTGCGCCGCCGGCTGCGAGAGGTCCATGTACCCCGGCACGTCCACGCCGCGCCCCGACAGCAGGACGACCCGCCGCACCCCGCGCTCCTCGGCCCGCGCCACGAACGGGCGGGTGAGCCGTGCGCCGTCGAACGGTACGAGGTAGACGGCGTCGACGCCGTCGAGCGCCGCGTCCCAGGTGGCGGCGGACTCCCAGTCGAAGCGCGGATCGGCGGAGCGCGAACCGATCCGGACGGAGTGCCCCAACTCCTTCAGCCGGCGGGTGACGCGGCGGCCGGTGGTGCCCGTACCGCCGATTACGAGGATGTCGCGCTGTGTCATGCCCCCCAGTGAATCCGGACGGGGGAAGACGTTCCATGGCTCAGTAGCTCGTATCCATGTCTCAGCGTCTACGCTCTCTGGTCATGGCGACGAGTGCGGAAACGGCGGGCGCGGGCGGTAGGGACGTCCTGGCCGAACTGCTCGAAGGAGTGCGGGCGCGCGGCGCGCTCTTCCGGTGCGCCTGCGTGGACGGGCCGTGGTCCCTGCGGTTCGCGGGCGGCGCGCCGCTGACGCTGCTGACGATGGTGCGCGGCCGGGGCTGGCTGGTGCCCGACGGCGGCGATCCGGTGGCCCTCGACGAGGGCGCGGTCGCGGTGGTGCGCGGCCGGGCGCCGTACACCGTCGCCGACGAACCGGGCGCCGCACCGCGGACCCTGGTGACCGCCGCGGCCTACTGCCCGCCGCCCGGTGCCGGCGTCGACGTACTGGCCGGTGCAGCGGACCCGCACGATGCGCCCGAGCCCGCCGCGATGCTGCTCAGCGGGGTGTACGAGGCCCCCGGCAGCGTCAGCGACCGGCTGCTGCGCGCCCTGCCCGACGTCCTCGTCGTCCCCGGCGCGCAGTGCGGCCACCCGCTGCTGGAACTGCTCGCCCAGGAGATCGCAACGGCCCGCCCCGGCCGCCGCACCGTGCTCGACCGGCTGCTCGACCTCATGCTGCTCGCGGCCCTGCGCGCCTGGTTCGACCGCCCCGGGGCGCAGCCGCCGCCCTGGTACCGGGCCTGGGACCACCCCACGGTCGGCCCGGCGCTGCGGCTGCTCCACGACGACCCCGCCCGCCGCTGGACCGTCGCGGACCTCGCCGCCCGCACCGGCGTCTCCCGCGCCGCGCTCGCCCGCCACTTCACCGCCGAGGTCGGCGAGCCCCCGATGGCGTACCTGGCGTCCTGGCGCGTCGACACCGCCGCCGACCTGCTGCTGACGACGGACGACACCGTGGAGGCCGTCGCCCGTCGGGTCGGGTACGCGAACGCCTTCGCCCTGAGCGTCGCGTTCAAGCGCCTGCGCGGCGTGGCCCCGGCCGCCCACCGGGCCGCCCACCGAGCAGCCCGCAACAGCACGTCGTAGTCGGGACCTAAGCCGGGTCCGCCCCCGCCACCGGCCGGGGGACTAGGCCCAATTCCCGATGGATCCGTGGCACTTGGCGCTCCTACGGTGGCAGGAGAACGACACCGCCGAGAGCAGAAGGAGATGGCGAAGCCGTGACCGCGCACCTGGACCACACGATCGTCTACAGCAACGACCGCTTCCGGGGGGCCCGCTTCCTCGCCGAGCTGATCGAGGCGCCGGAGCCGACCGCCTTCGGTCCGTTCGCCGCCCTCGAACTGGCGGGCGGCACCACGCTCGACTACTACGAGGGAGACGGCGCCGAGATCACCGTCCAGCACCTCGCCTTCCGGGTGTCGGACGACCTCTTCGAACGCATCCTCGCCAAGCACGTCGAGCGCGGGCTGCCCTACTGGGCCGACCCGGTGCACGAGGAGCCCGGGCGGACGTATCTGATGCACGGCAGCCGCGGCTTCTACGCCGACGACCCGGACGGCCACAACCTGGAGTTCCTGACCGCGCCCCAGGGCGAAGCGGACCCCTCCGCCTGAGCGCACCCCGCCGTCCGAGCGCGCGCCGCTGCCCGAGCACACCGCGTCACCGTCAGGCATCGCCGTCCCGCGGCTCGCCGTCCGCCGGCGTACCGCGCCGGTCGCGCCCCGCGCGGCCGTCGGCCGGGTGGTGCGCCAGCAGCCCGGCGATCCCGTCGTCAATCCCGAGGTTCTCCGACTCCTCCCCGGGGGGCACCACCCGCAGCGTGCGCTCCAGCCACGCCGACACCGGCGCCGACGGCGCTTCGAGCAACGCGTCCCCGTCCGGCGAACTGAGCGCCATCAGCACCACGCTCCGCCCGTCCGCCTTGGTCGGCCAGATCCGCACGTCCCCGTGGCCGCACGGCCGAAAGACCCCCTCCACCAGCAACTCCCGGGCGAACGTCCACATGACCGGGCTCTCCGAGCCGATGTGGAACGTGACGTGCACGGCGTACGGGTCGTCGGAACGGTAGGACAGTCGGGCGGGCACGGCGACGCTCCGCTCCGGGGACAGCACCAGCCTGAGTTCCAGTTCGCGTTCCACCACGGAGTGCATGTTCTCTCCCTCGTTCTCGGGGCCCCGGTTCGGGCCCACACACGTGAGAGCGGGTTGTCGGCCGGCCATTACGCGACTTCGGAGATATTTTTTTCGCCGGCCTCCGCGCACCCGTCGCCCGCCGGCGGCACGGGCGGCGCGGGACACACCGGATGGGGGTCGTTACCGCAGGACAGACGCGGGGGTGTGCAAGCGTCTGGTACATGTGGTGGGTTGAACGAGGCTCGCGAGGAGATACGGGACCACGGTGATGAGCGCCCCAACCCCGAACGGCGGCGACGGCAGTCCTGCGCCCGGGTACTACCCCGACCCGTCCATTCCTGGATACGTCCGGTATTGGAACGGTGCGTCCTGGGTGCCCGGTACGAGTCGGCCCGCACCCAAGGAGGACCAGACGGCGGCGGCGCCCGAGCAGCCCGTCCCGCTCGCTCCTCCCGCCACCCCGGTTCCGCCGGCTGCGCCTGCCGCGTCGGCCCCGCACGCCGGAGGTCCGAGGGACGCCGCGGCGGGTCCGTCGGCCGTCGAGGAGACCGGGCCGGTGTTCTTGGACGAGGACCCGGTCGACGAGCCCCCGCGGCCGGAGCCGGCGAGCGTCTGGCAGGCGGACTCCTCGCGGCAGAGCGGCTTCCAGGGCGCGCAGGGCGGCCGGGTGGCCTGGGGCGGTGGCGGCGCCGGGGCGGACCCGCGGATTCCGGAGCAGGGCGGGGACCCCACGGGCGGTGCGCTGCCCGGCGTGCGGTCCCCCGCTGCCGGCCGGCGGTCGGACGCCCCGGCCGGCGACGAGCGTCCCGCGGAGCGGCCGGTGCCGGACAGCACCGTGACCATTCGGGCCGTACGACCCAGGGCCACACAGCCGTCGAACCCGCAGCCGCAGCCGCCGGTACAGCCGCAGCCCCCAGCGCAAGCGCAGGCGCCGGCGCCCGCACCCGTGCAGCCCCTCGTCCCCGAGCAGGTCCAGCCCCAACCCCAACCCCAGGCCCAGGCCCAGCCGCCGGTCCAACCGCAGGCCCAGCCGCCGGTGACCGACGGGCCCGGCGGCGGATCCGCCTCCTGGGCCCAGCAGGTGCACCAGCTCGCGCAGGACGGCGACGCCGAACCGGCCGTCGTGCCCTGGAAGCCGCCGGTGAACGACCCCTTCCTGGCCATCGCACAGGCCCAGGCCGCCGCCCGCCCCGCGCCGCTCGGCCGACGGATCGCCGCCCGGCTGATCGACAGCGTGCTCCTCGGCGGTGTCCTCAGTGCGATCGCCGTCCCCCTCGTCACCAGCGCCGTCGACCACGTCGACGGCAAGATCGAGGCGGCGAAGCAGTCCGGCGAGACGGTCACCGTCTGGCTCCTGGACGGCACGACGGGGGTCCAGTTCGGCATCGTCCTCCTCGCCTTCCTGGTCCTCGGGGCGCTGTACGAGGCGCTGCCGACGGCCAAGTGGGGGCACACGCTCGGCAAGAAGCTGCTCGGCCTGTCCGTGGTGGACATCGAGTCGCACGAGCCGCCGCCGTTCGGCGCCGCGCTGCGCCGTTGGCTCGTGTACGGCGGGCTCGGGCTCGTCGTGCTCGGCGTGGTGAACGTCCTGTGGTGCCTCATCGACCGGCCCTGGCGCCAGTGCTGGCACGACAAGGCGGCGCACACCTTCGTCCGGAGCTGAGGCCGGGTCGGCTGAGTCCGCATCAGCCGGGGGTCCCCCGAACGGCGTGCGTCCTTTTGCGGGGGTCCCGGTCGCGGGTTGCACTGCCCACATGAGCAACGACCAGCCGCCGCCCTCCGGAGACGACCCGTTCCGCAAGCAGCCGCCTGAGCCGAGCGGGCCGGGAGGCGGCGGCGAACCGCCGCAGCAGCCGCCCCCGCCGCCTCCGCAGGGCCCCCCGCCCGGTTCCCCGTACGGCCCGGGCCAGGGCGGCGGTCCGTACGGCGGGGCGGGTCAGGGCGGTCCGTACGGCAGCAGCGAGGGCGGCACCCCGCCCCCGGGCTCGCCCTACGACCAGGGGCCCTACGGCGGCGGCCCGTACGGCGGGGCCCCCGACCCCCTCGCCGGCATGCCGCCGCTCGCCGACTTCGGCCGGCGCTTCGCGGCCCGCGTCATCGACGCGCTGATCATCTTCGTACCGCTCTTCGTGATCTCCCTGCTGGTGGGGTGGGGCACGAACGAGAGCGGCAGCGACTGGGGCGACGTCACCAACCAGGTCAACACCGGCCGCCAGTGGCTCTGGTCGCTGATCTCACTGGTCGCGTACGTCGCCTACGACACCCTGATGGTCAAGAAGAGCGGCCAGACCGTCGGCAAGCGGCTGCTGAAGCTGCGCGTGGCGATGCTCAGCGACGGCAGCACCCCGGACACGGGGGCGTCGCTGATCCGCGCGGCCGTCCTGTGGGTGCCCGCGCTGGTCTGCTGCTTCTGCGTCTGGTGGCTCGTCATCATCATCACGATCATCGCGGACAAGCCGTATCGACAGGGGCTCCACGACAAGGCGGCCAAGACCGTGGTGGTGACCGTCCCCGAAGGGCCGGTGACGAGGACGGGCGACGTCGGAACCGGTACCTAACGGCTCCGGGAGTCCGCGCCCGCTCCCACGCGGGCCCGCGCGGTCGGTGCCGACGCGGCCGACCGCTGCGCCGCGGCACCGCGCGCTCGGGCACCCCGCACCGCCCGGCCCATCGGCAGTGCGGCGCACACCAACAGCCCGAGGGCCATGGCGGCCACGCCGATGGCGGCCACCCCGAGGGCGTGCGTCGTGCGGGTGAAGAGCAGGAGGGCGAGCGCCGAGAAGACGACGGTCGCCGAACCGGAGGCGAGCTGTGCGGCAGTCGGACGCGGCATCACGGTTTCCATCCTCTACAGATGGGGAAACAGGTCGGGGGGTGTCGCTCAACGCGGTCGCACTGTCAAGTGACTCTACGGTCCTGGATGCCCTGGGGGAATCGGCGATAAGCGTGACGTCCTGCACGCCGCCGGTGCACAGGGGGGCGCACGGGTTCATGGGTCCCGTCCCCCGGTCGGTCCGATGCGCCCGTCGCGGCCGAGCCCCGTCCGGATATCGGAACTCGGCTTGTACATAGTGCAGTTGGTGTGTCCAAGTCAAGGTCTTGGTTTTCTCTCGCACCTACGGTCGAATGCCGTCACTTGAGACGCGACCCCGCACCCGGACCCGCCCCACCACACCCACTGGATCCGGGCCGCCGGGGCGCGGGGGAGGACTTTCCACTCGTGACCACCAAGAGCACCGGCAGACGCAGCGGCAGACGCGCCGTCAGGGCGTCCGCGGTCTTCGTCGCGCTGGCCGCGACCACCGCGGCGGCGTCGGCCTTCAGCACCGCCCAGGCGGAGGACCGGGCACCCCGGTCGACCGCCGGAGCGGCCGCCGCGTCGAGCGCCGTCGAGCGCCACGACCCGGCACCCCAGCGGGACCACGTCGACCACGACCTCGACGGCCCGTTCAGCAAGCAGCAGGAGGCGCAGCGCGCCAGCGCCCTCGAAGCGGTCATGGCCGGGGACAAGGCCGTGGAGAAGCGCGGCGCGTCCAAGGTCGTCAAGCTCGACAAGGGGAAGTACGTCGAGTTGGGCCGGGAGAAGACCGACAAGATCTTCACGATCCTGGTGGAGTTCGGCGACAAGGTCGACGGCACCACGACGTACGACCCGGACGGCCCGGAGGGCCCCGAGGCGCCGATCACCAAGTACGGCGGCACGCCCGGCCCGGCCCACAACGCGATCAAGCAGCCGGACCGCACCAAGGACAACGCCACGGACTGGCGGGCGGACTACAACCGCCAGCACTTCCAGGACCTCTACTTCGGCACCGGCAAGGACGCCAAGGGGCAGCCGAAGCAGTCCGTGAAGACGTACTTCGAGAAGGCGTCGTCGGGCCGCTACTCGGTGGAGGGCACGGTCTCCGACTGGGTCAAGGTCGAGTACAACGAGGCCCGTTACGGCTCGAACTACTGCGGCGAGAACAACTGCGAGAACGTCTGGGACGCGGTCCGCGACGGCGTCAACGCGTGGGTGGCCGACCAGCAGGCCCGGGGGCGCACGGACGAGCAGATCACCGCGGACCTCAAGCAGTACGACGTCTGGGACCGCTACGACTTCGACAACGACGGCGACTTCAACGAGCCGGACGGCTACATAGACCACTTCCAGTTCGTGCACGCCGGCGAGGACGAGTCCGCCGGCGGCGGCGCGCAGGGCACGGACGCCATCTGGGCGCACCGCTGGTACGCGTACGGCACCGACAACGGCCGCACCGGTCCGGCGAACAACAAGGCCGGCGGCGCCCAGATCGGCAACACCGGCATCTGGGTCGGCGACTACACCGTCCAGCCCGAGAACGGCGGGCTCGGCGTCTTCGCCCACGAGTACGGCCACGACCTGGGACTGCCCGACCTGTACGACTACTCCGGGCGCGGCGAGAACTCCACCGGCTACTGGAGCCTGATGTCCTCCGGTTCGTGGCTCGGTCGCGGTCAGGGCGCCATCGGCGACCTGCCGGGCGACATGACCGCCTGGGACAAGCTGCAACTGGGCTGGCTCAACTACACCAAGGCCAAGGCGGCGACGGACTCGACGCACACCCTCGGGGTGTCCGCGTACAACACCAAGCGGCCCCAGGCACTGGTGGTCGAACTGCCGAAGAAGCCCGGCACCACCCCGGTCGTGAAGCCGGCGGAGGGCAACCTCCAGTGGTGGAGCGACATGGGCGACGACCTGCGCAACACCTTGACCCGCAGCGTCGACCTCACGGGCAAGTCCACGGCCTCGCTGGAGCTCACCGCGTGGTGGCAGATCGAGCGGGGCTACGACTACCTCTACACCGAGGTCTCCACCGACGGCGGCGCGAACTGGACGCCGATCGACGGCACCGCGGGCGGCAAGCCGATCACCCGCGACTCCAGCAACAAGCCCGCGCTGACCGGCCGCTCGGGCGCGCACGCGGCGCTCGTGTACCCGCTGGACGCGTACGCCGGCAAGAAGGTCGACCTGCGCTTCCAGTACCGCACGGACGGCGCGACCGCGGAGAAGGGCTTCACCGCCGACGCCATCACCGTGAAGGCGGACGGCGCGGCGCTGGTCACCGACGGCGCGGAGAACGGCGACGCGGGCTGGACCGCGAAGGGCTTCAGCCGCATCGGGGAGTCCTTCACCAAGGACTACGAGCAGTACTACATCGCCGAGAACCGGCAGTACGTCTCGTACGACCAGGGCCTGAAGGTCGGCCCGTACAACTTCGGCTTCAACGCGCCGATGAACCGCTGGGTGGAGCACTACCCGTACCAGAACGGCCTGATGATCTGGCTCTGGGACACCTTCCAGCGGGACAACAACACCGGCGTCCACCCCGGCACCGGTCAGATCCTGCCGATCGACGCGAATCCCGAGCCGATGAAGTGGGCGGACGGTAGCGTGATCCGCAACCGCATCCAGGCGTTCGACGCGACCTTCACGACGCGGCCCTACGACGGCTTCACCCTGCACAAGGCGGGCGTCCCGACCAAGATCCCGGCGAAGCCGGGGCGCGGCGTCTTCGACGACCGCAAGGGCACCTACTGGTACGCGGAGAACCCCACGGGAAGCGTGAAGGTAACTGACACCAACACCAAGATCTCGATCGTGAAGGAGCCCCGGAGCGGTGAAACGATCACCGTGAAGGTTGGTCCGTCGACCAAGTAATTGGTGAAGTAGCAGGTCAGAGCTTGATCGGCCGTTGCCCCCTAGCGGGCGACGGCCGATCGTGTTTAGGTGCGTGATGACCGACCCTTATTGACACACCAATCCACGGGGGAGTGTTGCAGCATGTCCGGCGGAGGTTTCAGCAAGCTGCCGAACGGCACCGTCGTCGTCGCCGTGAGCCTGCCGAGCCCACTGGGTGACGGGAGCCCGGCGAGATACCTGGTGCACGCGGGGAACCGGGCGCGGGCGCTGACGCGACTGCGGAACCTGGGGCTGCGGTCGGTGTACCTGAGGGGGAACGCGGAGCCGCCGACGCCGGACGAGATCACGGCGGTGCTCCACCACCCCGACGGTCTCCTCTGGCGCCTCCAGACCGCGTCCCCCCGCGGCCTGTGGCACCCCTTCCGCGCCAGCCACTACGCGTAGCTCACATCAAGCCCCGCCGGCGATTGAGGCGCGGGGTTCGGGGGCTGGCCCCCGACGAGTGGTCGCGCATTCCTGGCGAGGGTGCGCAAATTTCAGCCCCGCCGGCGATTGAGGCGCTGGAGCGTCCGCACTCCTGCGGGGGAGGGTGCGCACAATTCAGCCTCGCCGGCGATTGAGGCGCGGGGTTCGGGGCGGAGCCCCGACGGAGGTGCAGGTGCCTTCGGGTGCCGCGGGCCCCGGAAACCCGGCTCGCTCCCAGGGCGCGGCGCCATCGTGGGGGGCCAGCCCCCGAACCCCCGCGCCTCAATCGCCGGCGGGGCTGAAAATTTGCGCGTCCTCGCTCGCGGAGTGCAGGCGCTTCAGCCGCCTCAATCGCCGGCGGGGCTGAATCTTGCGCGTCCTCAAGCGATGGGGAGGCCGGCTGAAGGGCGTGGCTACGCCACCGGGGTGCCGGTGAGGGTGATGCCGGCTTCGCGGAGTTCGGGGAGGACCCGGGAGGTGCGGTCCTTGGAGACCGCCGCGGTCAGGTCCAGCAGGACCCTCGTGGCGAAACCTTCCCTCACAGCATCCAGCGCCGTCGCCCGCACGCAGTGGTCCGTCGCGATCCCCACCACGTCCACCTCCGTCACGCCCTGCTCCCGCAGCCACGCCGCCAGGCCCTTGCCGTTCTCGTCCGAGCCCTCGAAGCCGCTGTACGCCGCCGCGTACGCGCCCTTGTCGAAGACGGCGTCGATCGCGCCCGAGGCGATCGCGGGGGCGAAGTTCGGGTGGAAGCCCGCGCCCTCCGTGCCGGCGACGCAGTGGACCGGCCAGGACGTCTCGTAGTCCGGGGTGTCCGAGAAGTGGTCGCCGGGGTCCACGTGGTGGTCACGGGTGGCCACCACGTGGCGGTACCCGGTGCCCTCCCCGATCATCTCGGTGATCGCCGCCGCGACCTCCGCACCCCCCGCCACCGCGAGGCTGCCGCCCTCGCAGAAGTCGTTCTGGACGTCGACGACGATCAAGGCGCGGTGCATGGCGGGTGTCCTTCGGAGGTCGAGGGCGGGGCGGTGCCGCCCGAGCCTAGGGACTCGGGCCGCCGCACGGGAGGGGCGTACGTACAGGTCCACGGGATGCTCACAGCCGGGGCCGGCGCGGGCGCGGTCGCCCTTCCCGAGGGAAGCGTCCCCGCGCCGCCGCGCCCCACACGTCGTCGGCGCCCGCTTTCACGCGGGTGCGCTCACGCGTACTCCGTCGGCAGCACCGGCTCGCCGCGGGAGAGCTGGGTCGCGGACAGCGGGAGCGCCGCCCGGGCCGCGCGGTGGCGGTCCCGGGGCACGTCGAGGGGCTCGCGGGCCACGATCTCGCCGCCGCGGACCAGCTCCACCAGCAGTTGGTCGCCCGCGAGCCGGTCCGGCACCGGGCCGGTGCCCAGCACCTCCGCCTCCGCGACGCCCTCCGCGTCCCGCCGGCGCGCCGCCCACTTGCGACCGCCGACGGAGGTCTTCGCGCCGAGCGACTTCTTCGCCACCGGCTCCAGCGGGGCGTCCGGCTCGGTCGAGCGGGCGCGGGCCACCAGCTTGTAGACCATGGAGCAGGTGGGGTGCCCGCTGCCGGTGACGAGCTGGGTGCCGACGCCGTACGCGTCCACCGGCGCCGCGGCCAGCGAGGCGATGGCGTACTCGTCCAGGTCCGAGGTGACCGTGATCCGGGTGTTCCGGGCGCCCAGCTCGTCGAGCTGCTGGCGGACGCGGTGCGCGACCAGCAGCAGGTCGCCCGAGTCGATGCGCACCGCGCCCAGCTCGGGGCCGGCGATCTCCACCGCCGTGCGGACCGCCTCGGCGACATCGTAGGTGTCCACCAGCAGGGTGGTGCCCCGCCCCAGCGATTCGACCTGCGCCCGGAAGGCGTCGCGCTCGCTGTCGTGCAGCAGTGTGAAGGCGTGGGCGCTGGTGCCGACGGTGGGGATGCCGTAGCGGAAGCCGGCCGCCAGGTCCGACGTGGAGTCGAAGCCGCCGACGTACGCCGCGCGGGAGGCGGCCACCGCGGCGAGTTCGTGGGTGCGCCGCGCGCCCATCTCGATCAGCCGCCGCCCGCCGGCCGCGGTGGACATCCGGGAGGCCGCCGCCGCGATCGCCGAGTCGTGGTTGAGGATGGAGAGGATCACCGTCTCCAGCAGGACGCACTCGGCGAAGGTGCCCTCGACCCGCAGGATCGGGGAGCCGGGGAAGTACACCTCGCCTTCGGGGTAGCCCCACACGTCACCGCCGAAGCGGTACGACGCCAGCCAGTCGAGCGTCGCCGCGTCCACGATCCGCTGCTCGCGCAGGAAGGCCAGCACGTCCGCGTCGAAGCGGAAGTTCTCGACGGCGTCCAGCACCCGACCGGTGCCGGCGACGACGCCGTAGCGCCGTCCCTCGGGCAGCCGGCGGGTGAAGACCTCGAAGACGGAGCGACGGTGCGCGGTGCCGGCCCGCAGGGCCGCTTGCAGCATCGTGAACTCGTACTGGTCGGTGAAGAGGGCGGTGGAGGGCACATCGACCGGTAGCCCCAGGTCAGAGGGGTTCACAGGACTCGACCTCACGCTTTCGTCAGCTTCGCAAGCATTTGTCGGTATGCGTCAGTACTTGCCGCCGATTCGTGGGAATCCACGAGCCGATCCGGCCATGGCCAGGATGCTACCCCACATTTCGTCAGAGTGACGAAATGGGATGCCCGTTTGTGCGATTCGTCGCCGTGAGTGGCAGCATGGATCAGGTGAGTGTTGCTCCCACTGAGATCGAACGCCCCGAGTCGGCGGAGCAGAGCTTCGCCGTCCCCGAGCCCGACGTGCCGTGGGTGACGCTCGTCCACAACGACCCGGTCAATCTGATGAGCTACGTCACCTATGTCTTCCAGGCGTACTTCGGATACTCCAAGGACAAGGCGCGCAAACTGATGCTCGACGTCCACCACAAGGGACGCGCCGTCGTCTCCAGCGGTACCCGCGAGGAGATGGAACGCGACGTCCAGGCGATGCACGGCTACGGCCTGTGGGCCACCCTGACCCAGGACCGCGGCTGATGCCGGGACACTTCGAGCCCGCGCCCGGCGGCGGCGCGACCATCGCGCTCGACGACGTCGAGGTCTCCATCCTGCGCTCCCTCGCGGTCCAGTTGATGGAGTTGATAGGGCCCGGTGACGAGCCGGTCGAGGGCGAGGACCCGCTGGCGGCGCTGTTCGCCGAGGGGCCGAGCGAGGCGCCGTCCGATCCGGCGCTCGCCCGGCTGTTCCCGGACGCCTACCGCGATCCGGCGGCGGTGGCCGGAGCCAAGAGCGCTGCGGAGGAGGAGGAACTGCGGGCCGCGTCCGCCGAGTTCCGCCGCTTCACCGAGAACGACCTGCGCGCCGGCAAGCGGCAGAACGCCTTCGCGATGGTGCGCGCGCTGGACTCGCTCGACGCGGCGGGCGAAGCCGGCGCGGTGCTGGTGCTGACCCCGGACGACGCCCGGTGCTGGCTCGGCACGTTGAACGACCTGCGGCTGACCATCGGCACCCGGCTGGAGATCACGGAGGACGACCAAGGGGGCGCGGGCGACGAGGGCGACCCGACCGGCGGGCTGTACCGGCTGCCGGACTCCGACCCGCGCAAGCCGATGGTGATGGCGTACCTCTGGCTCGGGGTGCTCCAGGAGACCCTGGTCGAGACCCTGATGGGCTGAGCCCCGCGGCCCGCGAACACGGCCCGCGAAGGGTCCGCGAACGCGGCCCGTGAACGGCCTGTGAGCAGCCCTTGAGGGGCCTGTGGGCGGCCCGTGCGCGAGGCCGCGCAGACGCCCGCCCGTCCGTTCGGTTGTTCGCTCAACGGACGCTCAAATCCGAATAACGTTTCCGTCACCGCCCCGGGGCGCTTTGCCGCTCCGGGGCGCGTTTTGTCCGGTTCTCGCTGTGCAGTGCGCCACAATCGGCCCGTTCGATCTTCGTGGCTACCGTGATAGATCTTCACGACCGCCAGGGGCGCCACCCATGCCCCTGGGGGCGCTTGGACCGGCGGATCGCCGGTGGCACTCCATCCACATCCGGGGGGATCAGGAACTGGTCCGCAGCCGCACGCCGGGGGGCGGGCGACGCGGATCGGCATGGAGAAAGGGCGCACCACATGACGTCGGTGCAGATCGACGACAAGCACGACGGGCAGAGCGGACCGCCGCAGGGGACCGCCGCCGAGGACCAGGGTTACCACCGCGGACTCGGGGCCCGGCAGATCCAGATGATCGCCATCGGCGGTGCCATCGGCACCGGCCTCTTCCTCGGCGCCGGCAAGGGCATCTCCAAGGCCGGGCCCAGCCTCATCCTCGCCTACGCCATCGCGGGCGTGGTCATCTTCTTCATCATGCGGGCGCTCGGCGAACTGCTGATGTACCGCCCGGTCTCGGGGTCCTTCTCCGAGTACGCGCGCGAGTTCGTCGGCCCCTTCGCGGGCTTCGCCACCGGCTGGACGTACTGGCTGTTCTGGGTCGTCACCGGAATGACCGAGGTCACCGCCGCCGCCGAGTACATGACGTACTGGTTCGACATCCCGCAGTGGGTCTCGGCCCTCGCCTTCACGATCGTCCTCTACCTGGCGAACCTGATCTCCGTGAAGCTGTTCGGGGAAATAGAGTTCTGGTTCTCCATGATCAAGGTCACCGCCATCGTCGGCATGATCCTGATCTGCGTCGGCATCCTCACCCTCGGCTTCTCCGACGCCGGCGACACCGCCTCCGTCACCCTGCTGTGGGACGACGGCGGCTTCTTCCCCAAGGGCATCGGCGGCACCCTGATGACCCTCCAGATCGTGATGTTCGCCTTCCTCGCGGTCGAGCTGGTCGGCGTCACCGCCGGCGAGTCCAAGGACCCGGAGAAGAACCTGCCCAAGGCGATCAACACCGTGCCGTGGCGCATCGCCGTCTTCTACGTCGGCGCGCTGATCATGATCCTGTCGGTGGTCTCCTGGACCACCTTCGAGCCCGGCGTCTCGCCGTTCGTCGCCGCCTTCGACCAGATGGGCCTCCAGATCGGCGCAGGCATCGTCAACTTCGTGGTGCTCACCGCGGCGCTGTCGTCCTGCAACTCCGGGATGTACTCCACCGGCCGGATGCTGCGCGACCTCGCGCTCAACAGCCAGGGCCCGAAGGTCTTCACCAAGCTCACCAGCCGCGGCACCCCGCTGATCGGGACGACCTTCTCCGCCGGTCTGATGCTGATCGGCGTCTGGATCAACTACCAGTGGCCCGGCGACGCCTTCCACAAGATCGTCTCCTTCGCCACCATCTCCGGCATGTGGGCCTGGGTGATGATCCTGGTCAGCCACATCATCTACCGGTCCAAGGTGGCCAAGGGCGAGGTCCCGGCCTCGCCCTTCAAGGCCCCCGGTGCGCCCTGGACGAGCTGGTTCGCGCTCGCCTTCATCGGCATGGTGATCGTGCTGATGGGCATCGACAAGGACGCCCGGATCTCCCTGTACGCGGCGCCGGTGTGGGCGCTGGTGCTGGGGGTTTCGTACCTGGTGCTGCGGGCGAAGAACCCGCAGGGCGCGGCCTTCGTCAAGCGCGAGCGGGCCAAGCAGGACGGCTGACCGTCCACGATGTGGACCGGGGCCGGTCCGTACCCGACGGGGTGCGGACCGGCCCTTCCGCCATGCGGACGGACGCATATCCTGATCGACATGCTGACCCTCACCCAGGACCTGTACGACCGGATCGTCGCGCACGCCCGTGCCGACCACCCCGACGAGGCGTGCGGCGTGGTCGCGGGCCCCGAGGGCAGCGGGCGGCCCGAGCGCTTCATCCCCATGCTGAACGCGGCCCGCTCGCCCACCTTCTACGAGTTCGACTCGGCGGACCTGCTGAAGCTCTACCGCGAGATGGACGACCGGGACGAGGAGCCCGTGATCGTCTACCACTCGCACACCGCGACCGAGGCGTACCCCTCCCGCACCGACATCAGCTACGCCAGCGAGCCGGGCGCGCACTACGTCCTCGTCTCCACCGCGGACACCGACGAGGCGGGCCCGTTCCAGTTCCGCTCGTTCCGGATCGTGGACGGGGAGGTCACCGAGGAGGAGGTCCGGGTCGTGCCCTCATACTGATCCGGTGCTCCTAGACGTCGAGGCACCTCTCGACGTATCTCTAGAACTCGACAGAACCCTGACCGAGTTCGGCACTCGGCAGGACTCCACAACAGAACACGGGCGGTGGGCCCCAGGAAGCCGGTGCGAATCCGGTGCGGTCCCGCCACTGTGAGTGAAACGTTCCACCGCACCGTTGCGTGCAGTGACACGTTCCATCAGCCAGGAACTGACTCGCCGCCCTTCTCCCACACCCAGGGGACGTGGAAATCCCCGGAGGAGGACCCACGCATGTCCCGGCAGCCCCGGTCGACCAGCCGTCGCGCGCTCGTCGCCGCCACCGCCCTGCTTCCGCTCGCCCTCACGGCCACGGCCTGCTCGTCCGACCCGAGCCCCGACACCAAGGCCGCGGGCGCGCCCGCCGCCGGCTTCCCGTACACCGTCGACAACTGCGGCGTGAAGACCACCTACGACGCGCCCCCCAAGCGGGCCGTCACCATGAACCAGCACGTCACCGAGATCATGCTGGAGCTGGGCCTGGAGAAGTCCCTCGTCGGCACCGCCTACCTCGACGACCAGGTGCTGCCGGAGTACCGCGAGGCGTACGAGTCGGTCCCCGTCGTCGCCAAGACGTACCCCTCCAAGGAGAAGCTGCTCTCCGTCAACCCGGACTTCGTGTACGGCGGTTACGGCAGCGCCTTCGACGCCAAGGACGGCCGCACCCGCGAGGACCTGAAGAAGGCGGGCATCGAGACCCGGCTGAACCTGGAGTACTGCACCAAGCAGCGCACCACCATGGACGACGTGTACCGCGAGGTCGACGAGGTCGCCCGCACCTTCGGCGTCGGCGACCGCGCGCAGAAGTGGATAGCCGAGGCCCGCGCCACGGTCGCCAAGACCGAGGCCGAGCGGGCGAAGACCAAGGCCGCCCCCGTCCCCGTCTTCGTCTACGACAGCGGCGACAAGACCGCGTTCACCGTCGGCGGCAAGGGCATCGGCAACGAACTCATCAGCCGCGCCGGCGGGCACAACGTCTTCTCCGACATCGACAAGAGCTTCGGCGACGCCAGTTGGGAGCAGGTCGTGGCCCGCAAGCCGGAGGTCATCGTGATCTACGACTACGGAGCGACGACGCTGGAGCAGAAGAAGCAGCGCCTGCTGAAGGACCCGGCGCTGAAGGACGTACCGGCCGTCAAGAACAAGAGGTTCGCCGTCCTGCCGCTGTCCGACGCGGTCGTCGGCGTGCGCGCACCGGACGCCATCGCCAAGCTGGCCCCGCAGCTCGCCCGGTGACGGGGCCGAAGGTCGTGAAGGACGTGACCGCGGGCCCCTCGGCGGGCCCGCCCGCCACCGCCTCCCCGCCCGCCACCGCTTCCGGGACCGCCGCCGGCGAGGGGAAGCCGGCCGGCACCACCTCCCGGCTCCGCTTCGGCGCCGTGCTGACCGGCCTGCTGCTGGCGCTGGCCGCCGCAGTCGTCGCGGCCCTCGCACTCGGCTCCGTACGCATCCCGCCCGGGGAGGTCGTCGCCGCGCTGCTCCCGGGCGCGGAGCCCAGCCCCCTGCGCACGGTCGTCATCGACGTGCGACTGCCGCGCGTCGTGCTCGGCGCCCTCGTCGGCGCCGGGCTCGGCCTCGTCGGCGTGGTCCTCCAAGCCCTGGTGCGCAACCGGCTCGCCGACCCCTTCCTGCTCGGGATCTCCTCCGGCGCGTCCACCGGCGCGGTCGTCGTGCTGACCCTCGGCATCGGCGTCACGACCACCGTCGCCCTGCCCGCCGGCGCCTTCGCCGGGGCGCTGGCCGCCATGGTGCTGGTGTACGCGCTGGCGCGCCGCGGCGGCTCGATGACCGGCACCCGGCTCGTCCTCGCCGGCGTCACCATCAGCTACATCTTCACCGCGCTCACCACCCTCGTGCTCGTCGCCTCCTCCCGGCCCGAGCACTTCCGCGAGGCCATGTTCTGGTCGCTCGGCGGCCTCGGCAGCGCCCGCTGGGACACCCTGTGGCCGCCCGCCGTCGTCATGGCGCTGGCCCTGCCGCTGCTGCTGGCGCTCGCCCGCCCGCTGGACCTGCTGCTGGTGGGGGAGGAGGGCGCGACCGTGCTCGGCCTGGACGTCGCCCGCTTCCGCGCCGCCGTCTTCGTCCTCGTCTCGCTGGTCACCGCGGTCATGGTCGCCGCGAGCGGCGCCGTCGGCTTCATCGGGCTGATGGTCCCGCACGCCGCCCGCCTCCTCGTCGGCGCCGCCCACCGGGCGCTGCTGCCCGTCGCGGCGCTGTGCGGAGCCGTCGCCCTGGTCGTCGCCGACCTCGGCGCCCGTACCCTCGTCGCCCCGCAGGACGTGCCCGTCGGGGTGCTCACCGCGCTGATCGGCGGACCGCTGTTCCTGTGGCTGATGCGGTCCCGCCACCGAGAAGGAGCCCCGGCATGACCGACGCGACCGCACCGGGTTCCACCGCGGGGGAGGAACTGGCCGTACGGGCGCTGTCGTACGCCGTCGAAGGGCGCACCCTCCTCGCCGACGTCGACCTCGACGCCCGCCCCGGCGAGACGATCGGGCTCGTCGGCCCCAACGGCAGCGGCAAGACGACCCTGCTGCGCTGCGTCTACGGCACGCTGCGCCCCACCGCCGGCCGGGTCCACCTCGGCACGGACGACCTGGTCGCGCTCCCGCCCAAGGCGCGCGCCCGGCGGGTGGCGACCGTGCCGCAGGAGAGCCGGCCCGAGTTCGAGTTGACGGTGCGCGAGATCGTCCTCATGGGGCGCGCCCCGCACAAGCGCTTCTGGGCGGCGGACACCGCGGAGGACGCCCGGAGCGTGGACGGGGCGCTGGCCCGGCTCGGCATCGCGGACCTCGCCCAGCGGGCCTTCCCCTCGCTCTCCGGCGGCGAGCGGCAACGGGCCCTGGTGGCCCGCGCGCTGGTGCAGCGGCCGGAACTCCTCGTACTCGACGAACCCACCAACCACCTGGACATCCGCTATCAGTTGGACATCCTCGGGCTGATCCGGGAGTTGGACACCACCAGCGTGCTGGCCCTGCACGACCTCAACCTGGCCGCCTACTACTGCGACCGCCTGTACGTGCTCAGCGCCGGCCGGGTCGTCGCCGCCGGGCCGCCCGGCGAGGTCCTGACCCCGGGTCTGCTCGCCGAGGTCTACGGCGTGAAGGCCGAAGTCGCCGTCCATCCCAGCACCGGCGCACCCGTGGTCACCTACCTCCCCGGCTGACCGTCGCCGAGGCGGTTGTCCAGTTGGTGGGCGGAACCGGTCCGGGATGCGAGATCACATTCCGGCCCTGGGGGCGGGAATCGTTACGATGACCGCATGGTTCTCCACGACATGCGCGACAAGACGCCGGGCGGCACCGTGCTGCTCGTGGCGCGGCTGCATGTCGACCTGTGTCGCCTCGCCAGCGCGATCTGTACCTGAGCGCGTCCGCACCCCGATCGTCGGGCCAGCGCCCGCCGGCCCCACGCTCCCTGGAACGCCCGCCCCACCGCGCGGAGGACGAGCCGCGTCCGACGCCCCGCGCGCCACCGCCTCAACGACTGTCGACTGGAGTCCACACCATGGCCATCGAGGTCCGCATTCCGACCATCCTCCGCACCTACACCGACGGAGCCAAGGCCGTCGAGGGCAACGGGACCACCCTCGCCGAACTCTTCGCCGACCTCGACACCCGCCACGCGGGCATCCAGGAGCGCATCGTGGACAAGGCCAACGGCGACCAGCTCCGCCGCTTCGTGAACGTCTACCTCAACGACGAGGACGTCCGCTTCCTGGACGGCATCTCCACCAAGCTCTCCGACGGCGACAGCGTGACCATCCTGCCGGCCGTCGCCGGCGGAATGCGCTGACGGCGATGCGCTACGACTCCCCGCTCGCGGCCGTCGGCAACACCCCGCTGGTGCACCTGCCGCGGCTGTCCCCGTCCGACGAGGTCCGGATATGGGCCAAGCTGGAGGACCGCAACCCGACCGGCTCGATCAAGGACCGCCCCGCGCTGCACATGATCGAGCAGGCGGAGAAGGACGGCCGCCTCACCCCGGGCTGCACGATCCTGGAGCCCACGTCCGGGAACACCGGCATCTCGTTGGCGATGGCGGCGAAGCTCAAGGGCTACCGCATCGTCTGCGTGATGCCGGAGAACACGAGCGAGGAGCGGCGCCAGCTACTGGCCATGTGGGGCGCGGAGATCGTCCCGTCCCCCGCGGCCGGCGGGTCCAACACCGCGGTCCGGGTCGCCAAGGAGCTCGCTGAGCAGAACCCGACGTGGGTGATGCTCTACCAGTACGGCAACCCCGCGAACGCCGGTGCGCACTACGCCACCACCGGACCCGAGATCCTCGCGGACCTCCCCTCGATCACGCACTTCGTGGCGGGGCTGGGGACCACCGGCACGCTGATGGGCGTCGGCCGCTACCTGCGCGAGCAGGTGCCGGACGTGAACATCGTCGCGGCGGAGCCGCGCTACGACGACCTCGTCTACGGCCTGCGGAACCTGGAGGAGGGCTTCGTCCCCGAGCTGTACGACGCGTCCGTCCTCACCACCCGCTTCTCGGTGGGCTCCGCGGACGCGGTGGCCCGCACTCGGGAGCTCCTCCAGCAGGAGGGCATCTTCGCGGGCATCTCGACGGGCGCGGCGCTGCACGCGGCGATCGGGGTGGCGAAGAAGGCGGTGAAGGCGGGGCGGAGTGCGGACGTCGTCTTCATCGTGGCCGACGGGGGTTGGAAGTACCTGTCGACGGGCGTGTACACGGCCCCGACGACGGAGGCGGCGATCGAAACCCTCCGCGGCCAGCTCTGGGCGTAGCCCGCCCCCGTTTCCGCGCGCCCGCCGCTCCCCCGGCGGGCGCGCGCCTTCTCCCCCGCGGGAACGTGGTCCCCTGCGGCCCGCCGCGGGTTGCTCGCGCAGTTCCTCCCCCTGTGCCCTGCGGGCGTGGTGGTACCCCCGGCGCCGCTGGACATGCCCGCCGTTTCCCTCGCGGGAGCATTGGTCTCCACAGGTCCGTTGTGGCTTGTCGCGCAGTTCCCCGCGCCCCTAAAAACCCCGTGCCCTGCGGGGCCCGTTGGTCTCTGCGGCCCGTCGTGGGTTGCTCGCGCAGTTCCCCGCGCCCCCAAAACCCCACGCCCTTCGGGCGCGGGTGGATGGCCTCCGTGCCCGCAGGGCACGAGGTTTTCAGGGGCGCGGGGAACTGCGCGGCCAACCCTCCACGGGCCGCAGAGACCAACGCTCCCGAGAGGGAAACGGCGGGCATGTCCAGGGCCGCAAGGGGAGGAACCGCGCGGGCGCGCCAGGCCCTACGCGTCCAGGTGGGGGACGCGCGCCCACAAGGAGCGCGGGAGGACGCCCGCGCGGCGGCGGAACGCCGAGACGCGGACCATCCGCACCTCGTCCGTCTCCAGGAAGCTCGCGCGGCCCTGCGCGTCGGACACCGTCCCCGGCGGCAGCGGGATCACGTCCGCCCGGCCGTCCCGGCGCGTCGTGATCTTCGCGACCCGCGCCGAGCCGCCCCGTACCGACAGCACCAGACACGGGCGGTCCTTCGAGCCGGGGCCGTCCTCGTAGGGGACGTCCGCCCACCAGATCTCGCCCGGCTTCGGGCGGGCGCGGCGCAGCGGCGCGGGTCGGCCCGGCGGGCGCCGCCGGCCCGCCGGCGCGCGCCCCGACGGCGTCCGCCCGCGCGCGTCCACGAGCGCCACGACGAGCGCCAGCACCACCACCAGTCCGCCCAGGAAGAACCACCACGACGAGTTCACCCCTCGACCGTACAGACGGGCCCTTCACCCCGCACGACCTGCGTGCGCCGGCCCGTGCGAGCGCGCGCCCGCCGAATCGGTGACAGGGCAGGTGAGTTCCCCCACAACGCCCCTCCCTGGAGGAGCGGGCGCCGGTTTTGCGCTTTACGCTCAACGGACCGCACGACCCAGCCACCGCCACCCTCCCCGTCCACGGAGGTCACAGCTCCATGAAGCTCACCGTCGTCGGCTGCTCGGGGTCGTTCCCGTCCGTGGAATCGGCCTGTTCGAGCTACCTCGTCGAGGCCGACGGCTTCCGGCTGCTCCTCGACATGGGCAACGGCGCCCTGGGCGAGTTGCAGCGCCACATCGGTCTGTACGACCTCGACGCGATCTTCCTCAGCCATCTGCACGCCGACCACTGCATCGACATGTGCGGCTACTTCGTGGCCCGCTACTACCGCCACGACGGCGGCCGCTGCGACCCGCTGCCCGTCTACGGGCCGGAGGGCACCGAGCACCGGCTCACCACGGCGTACGCCGACACCCCCTCCGCGTCCTCGATGAGCGAGGTCTTCGACTTCCACACGCTCAAGCCGGGCAGCTTCGACATCGGCCCGTTCTCGGTGCGCACCGAGCGGGTGGCGCACCCGGTGGAGGCGTACGGCATCCGCCTGGAGCACGGCGGCCGGACCTTGGCGTACTCCGGGGACACCGGGGTCTGCGATCCGCTGCACGAGCTTGCGGCGGGGGCCGACCTCTTCTTGTGCGAGGCGTCCTTCACGTACGGCAAGGAGGACATCCCCGGGCTGCACCTCAACGGGCGCGAGGCCGGTGAGCACGCGCGGCGCGCCGGCGCGGGGCGGCTGGTGCTGACGCACATCCCGCCGTGGACGGACGGCGAGCGCAACGCGGCGGACGCGCGCGAAGTGTACGACGGCCCGGTGGAGCTGGCGGCGACCGGTCGGACGTACACCGTCTGACACCTACGACACGAGGCCGTGGCCCCCGGGGAGAACCCGGGGGCCACGGCCTCGTGTCATGCAGTGGCGGCCTACTTGGACTCCGCCTTCTGGAGCTCGGCCAGCTCCTCGTCCGACTCCCGGCCCGGGGTCGGCAGGTTGAACTTGGTGATCGCGAACCGGAAGACGACGTAGTACACGGCCGCGAAGCAGAGGCCGACCAGCGCCAGGCCCCACGGGTTGGACGCGATGCCCAGGTTCAGCAGGAAGTCGATCGCGCCGGCGGAGAAGCCGAAGCCGTCCCGCATGCCCAGGGCCCAGGTCAGCGCCATGGAGACACCGGTGAGCACCGCGTGGACGGCGTACAGCACCGGCGCGATGAACATGAAGGTGAACTCGATGGGCTCGGTGACGCCGGTGACGAACGAGGTCAGCGCGAGCGAGAACATCATGCCGCCGACGACCTTGCGGCGCTCGGGGCGGGCGCAGTGCACGATCGCCAGACAGGCGGCGGGCAGCGCGAACATCATGATCGGGAAGAAGCCGGTCATGAACTGTCCGGCGGTCGGGTCGCCGGCCAGGAAGCGGGCGATGTCGCCGCTCTTGCCGTCGTACTCGCCGGCCTGGAGCCACGGGAAGGAGTTCAGCAGGTGGTGCATGCCGACCGGGATCAGCGCGCGGTTGGCGACGCCGAAGATGCCCGCGCCCGCCGCGCCGGAGCCCACCAGCCACTCGCCGAAGTTGTGCAGACCGGTGCCGAGGACCGGCCAGATCAGACCGAAGACGATCGCGATGAGCAGGCCGGCGAAGGCGGCGAGGATCGGGACCAGGCGGCGGCCGCCGAAGAAGCCGGCCCAGTCGGGCAGCTTGGTGCGGTAGAAGCGCTGGTAGAGCAGGGCGACCACGATGCCCATCACCACGCCGCCGAGGACCTTGGCGTCCACCGGGGCGTCCTGCATCACTATCTTGCCGTCGATGACCTTCGCGACCTGCGGCAGGTTGTCGTCGGTGAACTGCGCGAGGACGTTCTTGAAGACCAGGTAGCCCACGACGGCGGCGAGCGCGGTCGAGCCGTCCGACTTCTTCGCGAAGCCGATGGCGATGCCCACGGCGAACAGCAGCGGCATGTTGTCGAGCAGTGCGTTGCCGCCGGCCGACATGTACCCGGCGATCTTCTGCACCAGGGTGGGGAACGACTCGCGCCCCAGCATGTCGGGCTGGCCGAACCGGACCAGCAGCGCGGCGGCCGGCAGCACGGCGACCGGGAGCATCAGGCTGCGGCCGATGCGCTGCATGACAGCCATCGCACCCGCGCCCTTCTTCTTCTGGGCCGCGGGTGCGGCGCTAGCCGTGGACATGTACTTCCTCCAGGAAGGCAGGCGTCGCCCAGGGGGACGGTCTGGGGGGAGGGCGACGTCTTGGGGATCACAGAAAGGGCCGCGCGGCGCAGCGGAGCGCCGCGTGGTCTAAACCAGTCAGTGGTGTAGACCTGTTGTAGCACGCCCGAACGGGTGAGGGATAGATAAGAAACCTTCGAATTCTGTGGCGTGGAGCATAGGTAACAATTCAGACAAGAGGGCCCTCGGGGACGTCGTCCCGAGGGCCCTCTCGTCGGCCGCGAACGCGGCCTGCGCTACGTGACGTTCGCTACTTGACGTTGTCCTCTTCCAGTCGCTCCGCCAACTCCTCCGGCTCCCGGCCGGGGGTGGGCAGGTTGAACTTGGTGATCGCGAACCGGAAGACGACGTAGTACACCACCGCGAAGCAGAGCCCGATGGGGATGATCAGCCACGGTTTGGTGGCCAGGCTCCAGTTGATGACGTAGTCGATCAGGCCGGCGGAGAAGCTGAAGCCGTCGTGCACGCCGAGGGCCCAGGTCACCGCCATCGAGGCACCCGTGAGCACCGCGTGGATCACGTACAGCGCCGGTGCCACGAAGAGGAAGGAGTACTCGATCGGCTCGGTGATCCCGGTGACGAAGGAGGTCAGCGCGACGGAGAGCATCAGCCCGCCGACCTCCTTTCGGCGGTGCGGGAAGGCGGTGTGCGTGATCGCCAGCGCGGCGGCCGGCAGCGCGAACATCATGATCGGGAAGAAGCCGCTGGTGAACTGGCCGGCGGCGGGGTCCCCCGCCAGGAACATGGTGATGTCGCCGTGCACCACGGTGCCGTCCGGCCTGGTGTAGCTGCCGAGCTGGAACCAGATCGGCACGTTCAGGAACTGGTGCAGCCCGATGACCAGCAGCGCGCGGTTCGCGAGGCCGAAGATGCCCGAGCCCCAGGCCCCGAGCCCCACCAGCCAGTCACTGAAGTGTTCGAGCCCGGTGCCGATCGGCGGCCAGATCCACAGGCACAGCGCCGCGAAGGCGATGGCGACGAACGCCATGATGATCGGCACCAGCCGGCGGCCGTTGAAGAAGCCCAGCCAGTCCACCAGCTTGGTGCGGTGGTAGCGCTGCCAGAAGAAGGCGGACAGCAGGCCCATCACGATCCCGCCGAAGACCCCCGGGTTCTGGTACATGAAGAGGGAGAACGTCCCGTCCGCGGCATGGCAGCCCGCCCCCACGTTCTTCGACCCCGGCGTGCAGTCGATCGGGAACTGTCGCAGGACGCCGTGGTAGACGAGGAAGCCCGCGACCGCGGCGAGCGCCGTCGAGCCGTCCGACTTCTTCGCCATCCCGATCGCGACCCCGACGCAGAACAGCAGCGGCAGCCCCAGCTCCGGATCCAGCAGTGCGCCGCCGGCACCCGCCATCACCTTGGCGACCGCGTCCCAGCTCAAGCCGTCGGCCCCGAAGATGTCGGGCTGGCCGAGACGGTTGAGGATGCCCGCCGCGGGCAGTACGGCGATGGGGAGCTGAAGGCTGCGCCCCATCTTCTGGAGTCCTTGGTAGAGGCGGCTCCGCCATGGCTGCGCGGGCTGCGGCCGTGCTGCGGGGTTCGCGGACGCCATCGACGCTTCCTCCCTGGCTCGGCCGGACCCCCGGCCTGGGTTTGGCAGTTGTCGCAGACTGGTGTAGACCAGTTGCACCACGGTCGCGGAGCGCCGTGATCGTCATCATTGGGCACGGGGTGACCACGCGCCCGTGAAGATGGGCCAACCGTGCGTTACCGTGACGAAGCGGCCGATCGCGGGCCGAGGCAGCACCGGGAGCCCGTGCCGGGCACCGGGCAACACCAGGGAGAAGAGATGGCCACGAAGGCTGAGAAGATCGTCGCCGGGCTGGGTGGGATCGACAACATCGAAGAGGTCGAGGGCTGCATCACCCGCCTCCGCACCGAGGTCGCCGACGCCGCCCTCGTCGACGAGGCCGCGCTCAAGGCCGCCGGCGCCCACGGCGTCGTGAAGATGGGCACCGCGATCCAGGTCGTCATCGGCACCGACGCCGACCCCATCGCCGCGGAGATCGAAGACATGATGTGAGCCCCGGCCCCAACAGGGGCTCGGGCACGCACGGAAGGGCCCCGCAGCCGGTCAGGGCGGGGCCCTTCCGCACGCCTCCGCACGCGATCCCGCACGCCCCCGGCCAGGGGCGGGCGCCGGGACGGAGCCCGCCGGGAGGACGCTAGGCTCCTGACCATGTCTCGCATCGACGGCCGCACCGCCGAACAGCTCCGCCCGGTCACCATCGAGCGCGGATGGAGCAAGCACGCCGAGGGCTCCGTCCTCGTCTCCTTCGGCGACACCCGGGTCCTCTGCACCGCGTCCGTGACCGAAGGCGTGCCGCGCTGGCGCAAGGGCAGCGGCGAGGGGTGGGTCACCGCCGAGTACTCCATGCTGCCGCGCGCCACCAACACCCGCGGCGACCGGGAGTCCGTCCGCGGCAAGATCGGCGGCCGCACCCACGAGATCAGCCGGCTCATCGGCCGTTCGCTGCGCGCCGTCGTCGACACCAAGGCGCTGGGCGAGAACACCGTCGTCCTCGACTGCGACGTCCTCCAGGCCGACGGCGGCACCCGCACCGCCGCGATCACCGGTGCGTACGTCGCCCTCGCCGACGCCGTCGCCTGGGCGCAGGGCAAGAAGCTGGTCCGCGCCGGCCGCCGCCCCCTGATCGACACGGTGAGCGCCGTCTCCGTCGGCATCGTCGACGGCACCCCGCTGCTCGACCTCTGCTACGAGGAGGACGTGCGCGCCGACACCGACATGAACGTGGTCTGCACCGGCGACGGCCGCTTCGTCGAGGTCCAGGGCACCGCCGAGGCCGAGCCCTTCGACCGCAAGGAGCTCAACGCCCTCCTCGACCTGGCCACCGCGGGCTGCACCGACCTCGCCGCGCTCCAGCGCGCCGCCCTGGAGCGCACCGAGTAGCCCCACCGCGGTACGTCCGTACGCGCGAGCAACCAATGCCGTGTGCGGCGGCGTCATCTGGAACACGGGCGCGCGGTACGAGCCGCGCGCCCGGCCAGCCGGGGACGTCCCCCGGGGACCCGGGGGAGGACCACCCATGACCGCGCGCCGCCGCATCGCCCTGACGCTCGCCGCCATTGCCCTGACCGTGCCGGTCGCCGCGGGGTGCAGCGCCATCGACAAGGCGCTCGACTGCGTCGAGACGGCCGACTCGATCGCCACCAGCGTCGACAAGCTCCAGACGGCGATCTCGTCCGCGGCGGAGGACCCCACCAAGACGCGCGAGGCGCTGGACTCCATCGAGAAGGAGCTCGACGAGCTCTCCGACAAGACGGACAACGCCGACCTCAGCGCGGCCGTCAAGGACCTGAACAGCGGCGTCGACAACATCCGCACGTCCATCGAGAACGGCGACACGAACATCGAGCTGGGTCCCGTCACCGACGCGGCCAAGGAGATCGGCAAGGTCTGCTCGCCGTGACCCGGCGGGGCACGACCGTGACCCGGCGCAGCTCGGCCGCGGCCCGGTGACGGGCCGCGGGACGGGCCGACCGATAATCGGGGCATGACCCGTATCGTCCTCGCCACCCGCAACGCCGGGAAGATCACCGAACTGAGGGCCATCCTCGCCGACGCCGACCTCCCGCACGCCCTCGTCGGCACCGACGCCTACCCCGAGGTGCCCGACGTCAAGGAGACCGGCGTCACCTTCGCGGAGAACGCCCTGTTGAAGGCGCACGCCCTGGCGCGCGCCACCGGCCTGCCCGCGATCGCCGACGACTCGGGCCTCTGCGTCGACGTGCTCGGCGGCGCCCCCGGCATCTTCTCCGCCCGCTGGGCCGGCACCCACGGCGACGACGCCGCCAACCTGGACCTGCTGCTCGCCCAGCTCTCCGACATCTCCGCGGAGCACCGCGGCGCCCACTTCTTCTGCGCCGCCGCCCTCGCCCTGCCCGACGGCACCGAACGCGTCGTCGAAGGCCGGCTGCTCGGCACCCTGCGGCACGTCCCCGCCGGCACCAACGGCTTCGGCTACGACCCGGTCCTCCAGCCCGAGGGCATGGACCGCACCTGCGCGGAGCTGACCCCGGCGGAGAAGAACGCGATCAGCCACCGCGGCAAGGCGTTCCGCGCACTGGTGCCGGTGGTGCGCGAATTGGTGTCCTGACCGCGTCCCGACCCGCCCTTCCGCGTTCCGGCGGTACGCGGAAGGGCGCGGCTCCCGCTCGGGGAGCCGCGCCCTTTCCACGTGGGCCCGGTGGGACTCGAACCCACGACACACCGGACCTAAACCGGCGCCCTCTAGCCAGCTGGGGTACGGGCCCAACGCGCCCACTCTACTGGCTGTGCGCGCCCGTTCGTTCGGACGTCAGATCCCCAGATCCTTGATGATCTTGGCGACGTGGCCGGTCGCCTTCACGTTGTACAGGGCCCGCTCCACCTTGCCCTCCTCGTCGACGACCACGGTCGAACGGATCACGCCGGTGACGGTCTTCCCGTACAGCTTCTTCTCGCCGAAGGCGCCGTACGCGGTGAGGACCTCCTTCGACGGGTCGCCGACCAGGGTGACCTTCAGGTCCTCCTGCTCGCGGAACTTCGCCAGCTTCTCCGGCTTGTCCGGGGAGACGCCGATGACGTCGTAGCCCGCGTCCGCCAGCAGCTCCAGGTTGTCCGTGAAGTCGCACGCCTGCTTGGTGCAGCCGGGGGTCAGCGCGGCGGGGTAGAAGTAGACGATGACCTTGCGGCCCCGGTGCGCCGAGAGCGAGACGTCGTTCCCGTCGGCGTCGGGCAGGGTGAAGTCGGGGGCGGTGTCGCCGGTCTGGAGGCGCTCGCTCATGGGTATCGGACTCTCCTCGGAAGGCGTGCTTGCTGTACGCCGTCGAGCGTAATGGGGGTGCCGTGGGGTGCGGGCGCCGCCGAGCTGACAGACTGTCGAGGAAGGACTACCGGAACAACCACGGAGGCGGCGCGGTGTCGGACGCCAGGACCCCTGCGCAGATCGAGGCGGACATCGTCCGCCGGCGCGAGCAGCTTGCCGAGACGCTGGACGAGATCGGCGTGCGGGTGCACCCCAAGACGATCGTCGGCGACGCCAAGGCGAAGGTCGCCTCACAGGTGGACCAGGCGAAGGGCCGGGCCCTCGACGCGGTCCAGCGGGCCGTCTGGGACGTCCGCGGAAAGTTCGTCGCGGACGACGGCTCCCCGCGGCTGGAGCGGCTGCTGCCGGTCGCCGCGGTGGTGGTGGGGCTGGTGGGGTTCCTGGCGGTCTCCTCCCGCAAGCGCAAGGGCTGAGCCGGTGCGGAGCCCGGGCGTGGCGCCACGACGGCGTCGGGGCAGGTAGGTTTCCACGCGTGAGCGCCAATAGCCATGAACAGAACACCCAGCCCCAGCACGACAAGCTGCCCATCCGGATGCTGCACGACCGCGTGCTGGTGCGCACCGACATCCCGGAGGGGGAGCGGCGCTCCACCGGCGGCATCGTGATCCCGGCGACCGCGGCGGTGGGCCGGCGGCTGGCCTGGGCGGAGGTCGTCGCGATCGGCCAGAACGTCCGGACGGTCGAGACCGGCGACCGCGTGTTGTACGACCCGGAGGACCGCGCGGAGGTCGAGGTGCGGGGCGTGGCGTACGTCCTGATGCGCGAGCGCGACCTGCACGCGGTGGCGGCGGACCGCTTCTCGGGCTCGGAAGACACCACGGGCCTCTACCTGTAGCTCCGCGGCGGGCTTGGACTCCCTCGCCGTTTCCCCTGGGGAGCGTTGGTCCCTGCGGGCAGCCCGTGGCTTGTCGCGCAGTTCCGCCCCTGCGCCCAGAGGGCGTGGTGGTACCCCCAGCGCCCCTGTTTTGCTCCCCTTCTCCGTCACCTGCGGGCGGAGGGGTTTAGGGGCGCGGGGAACTGCGCGGGCAGCCCACCACCGGGCCGCAGTGAACAACGCGCCCGCAGGGAAACGGCGGGCATGTCGGGGGCGTGAGGAACTGCGCGAGCAGGTCGTCGCAGGGGCGGCGAGATGCCGAGGCCGCGCCGAGCCGGGCGAACGGAAGCAGGCGCTGCCCGCAGGGTGGTGAGGCAGCTCACCAGGGGGAACGGCGCCATTTTGCTAGGCTGGGGCCAGCCCGACGAGACGCGCCGTACCGGGTTTACGCAAAGACGACGCACCCCCAGAAGCTCAATCGTCTCGGAGGTGCCGTCATGGCGTGGGTTCTTTTGATCGTGGCCGGAATACTCGAAGTCGGCTGGTCGATCGGCATGAAGTTCACCGAGGGCTTCACCAAGCTCTGGCCCAGCGTCTTCACCGGACTCGGCATCGTCGCGAGCATGGTGCTGCTCGCGCAGGCCACCAAGACCCTGCCCATCGGCACCGCGTACGGCGTCTGGGTCGGCATCGGCGCGGCCGGTGCGGCGATCGTCGGCATGGTGGCGCTCAACGAGCCCGTGACCGCGGCGCGGATCTTCTTCGTGTCACTGCTCCTCGTCGCCGTCGTCGGCCTGAAGGCGACCTCGGGTCACTGACCGGACGACGCTCAGGGAGTGTCTTCAAAGGAGCGTCGTCCGCCCTTTGGGCGGGCCTGGCGGGGTCTGGTGCGTGCGATTGCAAGGCGGAGCAGGAAGCCAATGCGGAGCGTTGGCGACCGACGACAACGCAGCAAGCGTGCGTACCAGGGCACGACGGGCAGACGGGACTTTGAAGACACGACCTCCCGGGGCAATACACCTAGGGCGCACCTTGTGAGGCACGGGCACTCGGCAGGAGGCCCGTGCCTCCGTCCGTCGCCCCCGGCCCGCCCCCGCCGTCGTCCCTGCGGACCCCGTCCGGCGGGCCCGGCAACTGCACCGTGCCCAGGTCGCCCAGCGGCGCATCCGTCGGCAGGTCCACCGACGGCACGGGGAGCACCGGGTCGGCCGAGCCGGCCGGGGCGGAGGTCGCGCCGGCGGACTCGTCCGCGGGCGGCGGCGCGCTCGACGGCGTCCCCGCGTCCGACGCCGTCGACGACGCCGACGGCGACTCCTCGTCCCCCGTGCTCGAACCCGGCCCCGAGCCCTCCAGGTCGAACCCCAGGATCTCCGTCCCGCCCAGCGCCTCCCCGGTGAACTGCCCCCAGATCCGCGCCGGCGCCCCGCCGCCGCTGACCCGCGGCAGCCCCATCGCCCCGTACAGCGGCTTCTGCACGCCCGACTCCGGGTCCTGGCCCATCACCGCGACCACGGTCGCCAGTTGGGGGGTGTAGCCGGCGAACCACGCCGCCTTGTCCTCCTCCGCGGTGCCCGTCTTGCCGGCCGCCGGGCGGCCCGCCGACTGCGCCGCCGTGCCCGTGCCGCCCTGCACGACGCCCTGGAGCACCGCCGTCGTGGTGTCCGCCGCGGCCCGGCTGACGACCTGTTCGACGTCCGTGGTCGGAAGCTTCACGTTGACGCCGCCGCGGGTGACCTCCGCGACGATGGTGTACGTGCCGTGCCGCCCGTGGTTGGCGAGGGTGGCGTACGCCTGCGTCACGTCCAGCACGCTCGCGGTCGCCGCGCCCAGTGCGATGGACGGCGACGAGGACAGGTCGGGGGTGCCCGCCGGCAGGCCCAGCGCGATCGCGGTGCGCTTGACGTCCGCCGGGCCGACGTCCATCGCCAACTGCGCGTACACCGCGTTCACCGACTTGTCGGTGGCGGTCTGCACGGTGATCGGGCCGTACGACTTGCCGTCCTCGTTCTCCGGGGCGTACCGCGGGCCGCTCCAGCCCTGGACGGTGCGCTCGTTCGTGCCGTCGTAGACGGTGTTCGGGGTGATGGGTCGGCCGTCCTGGGTGCGGGCGCCGGTGTCGACGGCGGTGGCGAGGACGAACGGCTTGAAGGTGGAGCCCACCTGGTAGTCGCGGCGGGTGGCGTTGTTGACGTACTGCCGGGTGTAGTCGACCCCGCCGTACATCGCGACCACCGTGCCCGTCGCCGGGTCGATGGCCGCGCCGCCGACGCGGACGTTGCGGTCGGCCTTGCGCCGGTCGGGGGAGAGCCGGGAGAGCACCTGGTCGTCCACGGCTTCGACGAACGCGTCCTGCTTCGCCCGCTGGAGGGTGGTGGTGATCCGGAAGCCGCCGGCCGCGAGGGTCTTCTCGTCCACGATTCCGTGGCTGGTCAGGTGCTCCTCGACCGCCTGCACCACGTAGCCCCGCTGCCCGGAGAGGCCGGTGGCGGGCTTCGCGCTCTGCGGGGCGGGGAAGGCCGTCGACGCCCGCTCGGCCGCGCTCAGCCAGCCCTTCTTCACCATGCCGTCGAGCGTGTACTCCCAGCGCGCCAGCGCGGCGGACCGGTTCTCCGGGTGGGTGGTGACGTCGAAGGCGCTGGGGGCGTTCAGCAGCGACGCCAGGTAGGCGCCCTGGGCGGTGGTGAGGTCGGCGGCGTCGGTGCCGTAGTACGCCTGGGCCGCGGCCTGCACCCCGTACGCGTTGCGCCCGAAGTAGCTGGTGTTCAGATAGCCCTGGAGGATCTCGCTCTTGCTCTGCTCGCGGCCCAGCTTGATCGCGATGAAGAACTCCTTCCACTTCCGCGAGATCGTCTGCTCCTGGCCCAGGTAGTAGTTCTTCACGTACTGCTGGGTGATCGTCGAGCCGGACTGCTTGCCCTTGCCGGTCAGGGTGTTCCAGGCGCCCCGGACCATCGCCTTGGGGTCGACGGCGCGGTCCGTGTAGAAGTTGCGGTCCTCGGCGGCGAGCACGGCCCGCTGGACGCTCATCGGGACCTGGGACAGCGGCACGCTCTCCCGGTTGACCTCGCCGTCCCGGGCGAGTTGGCTGCCGTCCGCGTACAGGTAGACGTTGGACTGCGCGGTGGCCATGGCGTTCGCGGGCGGGATGTGCACCAGTGCGTAGCCGGCGACGAAGCCGCCGACGACCAGCCCCGCCGCGATCAGCACCCCGCCCAGCACCGTGCGCCAGGTGGGCACCAGCCGGCGCCACCCCGTCCGCCCGGGCCGCCGGCCGGGGCCGCGGCGGCGGCTCGGGCCGCCGGCGGGGGCAGTGGCCGCCGGAGCGACCGCGGTCTCGTCCCGGGGGGTCCACCCCTGCGGCGGCTGCTCGCTCATAGGTACATACTGCACTTTTCGGTCAGACATCCCCTGGACCCTCGCGCGTCACGGCGCCGAACAAACCGATCGCGCGGGCACGGGCCTTCGTACTAAACTCCTGCGCTTTGGCGCTTCCAGGGAACAACGAGACGTGCAGGGGAGGGGAAACGGACGTGCGCCTGTACGGAGTCGTCGCAGTCGGGTGGTTCCGCCGGTACGCGACGTACCGGGTGGCGACCGCGGCGGGCGTCTTCACCAACACCGTCTTCGGCTTCATCCTGGCCTACACCTACATCGCCCTGTGGGACGAGCGGCCCCAGCTCGGCGGGTACGACGTCGCCCAGGCCCTCACCTACGTCTGGCTCGGGCAGGCGCTGCTGGCGGCCGGCGCGCTGATGGGCGGCGGCTTCGAGGACGAACTGGTCGAACGCATCCGCACCGGCGACGTCGCGATCGACCTCTACCGCCCCGCCGACCTCCAACTGTGGTGGTTCGCCGCCGACCTCGGCCGCGCCTGCTTCCAACTGCTGGGCCGCGGCGTCGTCCCGCTCGCCTGCGGTGCGCTCGTCTTCGACCTCGCGCTGCCCGCGTCCCCGCTGACCTGGCTCGCCTTCCTGCTCGCCGTGTTCTTCGGGCTCGTCGTCGGCTTCGCCGTCCGCTACGTCTTCGCCCTGCTGGCGTTCTGGCTGCTGGACGGCTCGGGCATCTTGCAGATCGCCATGCTGACGGGCCTGTTCTTCTCCGGGATGCTGCTGCCGCTGAACGTCTTTCCCGGCGCCCTCGGCGAGATCGCCCTGGCGCTGCCCTGGTCGTCCCTGCTCCAGATCCCGGCCGACGTCCTGCTCGGCGAGCGCACCGGCAGCGGAGTGCTGACGGCGTACGCGTTCCAGCTCGGCTGGGCCGCGGTGCTGCTGGTCGCCGGGCGGCTGCTCCAGTCGGCCGCGGTGCGCCGGGTGGTGGTGCAGGGTGGCTGAGCCGACCGTGCCGTACCGCGGCGCGCTGCGGGAGGGGGCGCGCTCCTACGGGCTGATCACCGCCATGTGGATCCGCTCCACCATGGCCTACCGGGCGTCGTTCGCGCTGACGCTGCTGGCGAGCCTCGCCGTCACCGGCTTCGACTTCCTCACCATCGTGCTGATGTTCTCCCACGTCGACGTGCTCGGCGGCTACGAACTCGGCGAGATCGCCTTCCTGTACGGGATCGCCTCCACCGCCTTCGGCATCAGCGACCTGCTGCTCGGCTCCGTGGAGCGGGTGGGGCGGCGGGTGCGGGACGGCACGCTGGACACCCTGCTGGTGCGGCCCGCGCCCGTGCTGGCGCAGATCGCCGCCGACCGCTTCGCGCTGCGCCGGCTCGGCCGGATCACCCAGGGCGGGCTCGTCCTCGGCTACGGCCTCTTCGCCGTCGACGTCGACTGGACGCCGGTGAAGGTGCTCATGGTGCCGATGATGCTGCTGAGCGGCGCGGTCGTCTTCGGCTGCGTCTTCGTGGCCGGCGCCGCCTTCCAGTTCGTCGCCCAGGACGCGGCCCAGGTGCAGCACGCCTTCACCTACGGCGGCAACACCCTGCTCCAGTACCCGCCGACGGTCTTCGCCCGAGACCTGGTGCGCGGGGTGACCTTCGTCGTGCCGCTCGCCTTCGTGAACTGGCTGCCCGGGCTGTACGTGCTGGGCCGGCCCTACCCGCTCGACGTGCCGCAGTGGCTCGCCTTCGCACCGCCCGTGGTCGCCGCCGGGTGCTGCGCGCTGGCCGGCGCGGCGTGGCGGGCGGGCCTCCGTACGTACCGCAGCACAGGGAGCTGACCGACCGTGACCACTGACACCGCGGCGCCGGAGGCGTCGGAACGCGTCGAGGCGCCCGACGTGATCGAGGTGGACGGCGTCGAGAAGGTCTTCGACGTCCACCGGCGGGTCGGGCTGCTGCGCCGGGAGAAGCGGCAGGTGCGCGCCGTCGACGGGCTCAGCTTCCGGGTGCGGCGCGGCGAGATGGTCGGCTACATCGGCCCGAACGGCGCCGGCAAGTCCACCACCATCAAGATGCTCACCGGCATCCTCACGCCCAGCGGCGGCCGGCTGCGGGTCGCCGGGGTGGACCCGTCCCGGGACCGGACCCGGCTGGCGCGACGCATCGGCGTGGTCTTCGGGCAGCGCACCACCCTGTGGTGGGACCTGCCGCTGGCGGACTCGTACCGGCTGATGCACCGCATGTACCGGATCCCCGACCGGCGCTACCGGGAGAACCTGGACCGCTGCGTGGACCTGTTGGAGCTGGGGGAGCTGCTGGACGTGCCGGTGCGCCAGCTCTCGCTGGGGCAGCGGATGCGCGGCGACATCGCGGCGGCGCTGCTGCACGACCCGGAGGTGCTGTACCTCGACGAGCCGACGATCGGCCTCGACGTGGTCTCCAAGGCGAAGGTGCGGGAGTTCCTGCGGGACCTGAACGCCGAGCGCGGCACCACGGTCCTGCTGACCACGCACGACCTCACCGACATCGAACAGCTCTGCCGACGGGTGATGGTCATCGACCACGGGCGGCTGATGTACGACGGGGCGCTCGCCGGGCTCCACGAGGTGGGGGCGAGCGAGCGCACCCTCGTCGTCGACCTGGACCGCGAACTGCCGCCGCTCGTGCTCGACCTGGCGCGCACGGTGAAGGTGGAGGGGCCGCGGCAGTGGCTGGCCTTCCCCGCCGGGCAGTCGGCGGCGCCGCTGGTGGCCGCGGTCGCGGAGCAGTACCCGGTGGTCGACCTGTCGGTGCGGGAGCCCGACATCGAGGCGGTCATCGCCCGGATGTACGCGGACCGGCCCGGAGCGTGACGGACGCGGAGCACGACCGGCACGGAGTACGGCCGGCACCGAACATGATCGGCACGGAGCATGATCGGGGGCGCTGACTATCCTTCCCCGTATGAGTGAACTCCCTGAGATGAGAGCCTCCGACTCCGAGCGGGAACGGATCGCCGAGCGGCTCCGCGAAGCGGTGGCGGAGGGCCGGCTCACGATGGATGAGTTCAACGACCGCCTCGACGCCACCTACCGGGCGCGCACCCACGGCGAGCTGGAGCCGCTGGTCAGCGATCTGCCCGCGCCGGGCACCACGATCGAGTCCCCGTCCGCGGCCCCGGCCGCGACCTCGGCGGACCGCCCGGTGCGCTGGGCCGACCGCATCGGGGGCCTCGCCACCTCGAAGTTCGCCGTCGCCGTGTGGGGCGGCTTCTCCCGCCGCGGCCGCTGGACGGTGCCCCGCTCCTTCAACGCGTACACGGTCATGGGCGGCGGCGAGCTGGACCTCAGGGAGGCGCACTTCGAGGACCGCGAGGTCGTCATCCGCTGCTTCGCCGTGATGGGCGGCATCGACGTGATCGTGCCGCCGGAGCTGAACGTGGAGGTCAACGGCTTCGGCTTCATGGGCGGCTTCGACGAGTCCGGCAGCGACGAGGCCCTGCCGGACCCGGCCGCGCCCCGGGTGCGCGTCACCGGCTTCGCCCTGATGGGCGGGGTCGACGTGCGCCGCAAGCGCACCAAGGCCGAGCGCCAGCGGCTGAAGGCGGAGCGCGAGCAGGCCAGGCGACACGGCCGGCTGCACAAGGGCGACGACCCGCGGGAACTGGGCTGATCTCCGGCGCCCCGGCCCCGCTGGCGAGAACTCGCCAGGTGGACGGGGGGTCGTACGGGAACTCCGGATGCGTCCCGGGAGTCCCTGAGATAGGGACAATGCGTACGGGCTGCGCGCGGACGGGTGGAGCAGGATGAACAGCACGGACCGGGATCACCCGGAAGGCACGCCCCGGGCGGGGGTGGCCGCGCCCGCCGCCGGGCCGGGCAGGACGCGGACGGGGCTGCCCTCCTTCGCGTACACGGAGGCGGACGCCGAGAAGCAGCGCGGCGTGCGCCGCATGAAGCGGTTCGCGACCGGGCTGCTGCTCTTCGTCGCGCTCGTCTTCGCCCTCGCGACCTGGGCGAAGAACGAAGGCGCCGGCCCCTGGGCGGGGTACGTGGCCGCGGCGGCGGAGGCCGGCATGGTCGGCGCCCTCGCCGACTGGTTCGCCGTCACCGCCCTCTTCCGGCACCCCCTCGGCGTCCCCATCCCGCACACCGCGATCATTCCGAACAAGAAGGACCAGCTCGGCGCCTCGCTGGGCTCCTTCGTCGGGGAGAACTTCCTCTCCGAGGACGTGGTCCGCACCCGGCTGCGCTCCCTCGGCATCGGCGCCCGGCTCGGGGCCTGGCTGGCGGAGCCCGCCCACGTCGACCGGGTGACCGCCGAGCTGTCCACCGCCCTGCGCGGTGCCCTCACGGTGCTGCGGGACGCCGATGTGCAGGCCGTCGTCGGCGAGGCCATCACCCGCCGGGCCAATGCGGTGGAGATCGCCCCCGGCGTCGGCAAGACCCTGGAGAAGGTCGTCGCCGACGGGGCCCACCACCGCGCCGTCGACCTGGTCTGCGCCCGCGCCCAGGAGTGGCTGGAGGAGCACTCGGACTCGGTGATGGACGCCATCGAGGGCGGGGCGCCGGGGTGGACCCCCAGGTTCGTGGACCGCAAGATCGGCGAGCGGGTCTACCGGGAGCTGCTGCGCTTCGTCACCGAGGTGCGCGACGTGCCGGACCACCCCGCGCGCGGCGCCATCGACCGCTTCCTCGCGGACTTCGCCGCCGACCTCCAGTCGGACACGGACACCCGCGCGCGGGTCGAGCGCATGAAGTCCGACCTGCTCGCCCGCGAGGAGGTGCAGGACGTGATCGCCTCGGCCTGGTCCTCCGTACGGGCCATGATCATCTCGGCGGCGGACGACGACCGCAGCGAGCTGCGGCTGCGGGCCCGTGCCTCCTTGCTCTCCCTCGGCGCGCGGCTGTCGACGGACGAGCGGCTCCAGTCGAAGCTGGACGGCTGGATCGAGAGCGCCGCGGTCTACGTGGTGACGACCTACCGCGGTGAGATCACCTCGCTGATCTCGGACACGGTCGCGAGCTGGGACGCGGAGCACACCTCCCGGAAGATCGAGGCGCACATCGGGCGGGACCTCCAGTTCATCCGGATCAACGGCACCGTGGTCGGCGCCCTCGCCGGTCTGGTGATCTACACCGTGGTGCACGCCTTCGGCGGCTGACCGCGGGTCGACCCAGAAGCGCGTCCGCCCGGCCTCCGTTGTGAAGGGGCCGGGTGGACGGGCGTCGGAGCGACCCCGCTGTGCTCGTCGCCGTTGGTGAACGCGGGGGCCACGCCCGGGACGCCGAGCACCACGGCGCTGGCCGGCACGGCGGGAAATCGCTTCCGCATCGTTCTGGCCCCTCCCGCGGGGCACCGGCCCCGATGGTCGGTCGTGGGATGGAACGCATCGGAGCGGCGGGCGGTCCAGCGGAAGAATCGTCACGACCGATTGAACCGTTGGTCAGTAGGGGCCGTATTACCGGGCAGACCCACACACCCATCGAGCCTGGGGACCCACCATGCGCAGCACACGGTCTGCCACCTTTGCGACGGCCGCCGGCGCGGCCGCGCTCGCCCTGCTGACCCTGACCGCGTGCGGGGGATCCGACGGGGCGCCGTCCTCCGACGGGGGGAAGGGCGCGGGAGCGATGGGCGTGGGTGCGTCGGCGAAGCCCGCGGGTGCCTCGATCGTCCAGGTCGCCGACTCGTCGCTGGGGCGGATCCTCGTCGACGAGAAGGGCCGTACGCTCTACGGATTCACCAAGGACAAGCCGGGTGCGAGCAGTTGCGACGCCGACTGCGTCGCCGTCTGGCCGGCCCTGACCTCCGCCCGCGACATCGCCGCCGGCCCGGGCGTCCAGGCGGCCCTGCTGACGGAGGCGAAGCTGGAGGAAGGTGCGGAGCAGGCGGTGTACGGGGACTGGCCGCTGTACTACTACGTCGGGGACACGGCCGCGGGGGACGTGAACGGCCAGGGCCTGGACGGCGAGTGGTTCGCGATCGCAGCGGACGGAAAGCTGGTCAAGAAGGCCGAGTGACGCGCTTCGTGGCCGAACGGAAACGAGCCGGAGCGAGCCGGGTCGAGTTCGCGCGGATCTGATTCGAGCCGAGCACGGGCGAGGAACGTGCCGCCCGTTCTCCCGGCATTCCGGTCGCGTTCCGGTCGGAATCCGGCCGTGATTTCGATGGCATTCCGACGAGGTCCGGGACATCTCTTGGCTGCGGCGTTCGGAACTGTCCCGCCGAATGCCGCGGGCGCCCGCTCCCGGTGGCCGATCACCACATCCCCCGCAGCGCGGTCACCGGGAGTGCGGCACCCCCGAGCCCCGGGCGGGGCGGGGGCGAACCCAAGGCCCGGCCCCGCCCGGGGCGACTACCGTCCCGGGCGGCCGTGGAGCTACGGGGTGACCGTGATGCGCAGCGCGGCGCTGGCGCTCATGTCGTCCTTCTCGCCCTTGAACCGCACCCGGTAGTTGATCAGGTCTTCGCCCTCGTAGTCGGCGTGCGAGGTGTAGACGATCGCGCCGTCCTTCACCTCGGCCGACCCGCTGCCGGGCCCGCTCTCCACGGTGAGCTCCACCTTCCCCTTGGCGAACGCCGCGTTCAGGTCCGTGCCGGTCCCGTCCGCGAGGGCGGCGGCGTCGTTGTCCAACACCTTCACCACCGACGCCTTGGCGGTGGTCGCGCTGACCTCGTCGTTGCGCAGCAGCAAGCTCCCCTGACCGGAGCCCGCCGCCTCGGAGGTCTGGGCGACCACGCCGGAGCTGCCCGGGCTGGCCCCTTCCTTGTCCTTCGTTTCCGATCCGCAGCCGACGGCCGTTCCCAACACGACGACGACTCCGGCAGTGGTTAGCGCGATGCGCCCACGCGCATATATCGGAGACATGTGCCCCCCAAGGCCGACAGAACCGATCTGAGTGGGCTGATCATGGCGTTCCGGACGGCGGCGCGGGGCGCCGGGGCCCCAGATGATGCCGAGTCGTGATGTGCCGGCGCGTCAGCCCCGGGTGGGAGGGGCGGTTGCGGTCGGCCCGCCGTGGCAATCCCGGTAGGTCGCGCCCGAGCCGCACCAGCACGCCGCGCCCTTCGCCGGCGGCCACGGCAGGGCCCGCCCGCGGGCCGCGAGGGTGGTGGCGTACTGGGGGAGGAGTTCGGTGGAGGCCGGGGAGGACTGCTCGGAGGCGGCGAACGCCTCGTACGAAGGGACCGTCGCCGTGACGACGCCGAGGTTGGCCGTCCCGGTGGCCGCCAGGTCGCGCAACGCGCCCTCGATCGCGGCGAGGTGCTCGACGTGCGAGGGGTACTCGACGGCGAGCTGCGGATACGCGGCCAGCAACTCGTCGAACTCCCCCTTCGGCCAGTGCAGCACCGCGACCGGGAAGGGCCGCGACAGCGCCGAACGGTAGGAGCCCAGCTCGGAGCGGAGCCGGGCGATCTCGGCGCGCAGTTCGGCGGGGTTGTCGGAGCCGAGGGCCCACAGCCGGTTCGGGTCGTGCAACTCGTCCAGCGAGATCTCCGCGTGGGCGGCGTGCACCTTGTCGGCGAGGGTGTCCCGGGCGTCGTGCGGCAGGCCCAGCAGCCGGCGGACCCGGTGGCGGCCGATCAGCAGGGCCTGGGTCTCGTACGTGACCTCGTCGTCCCCCGGCGTCAGCAGCACGGAGAGCGCCGTGGTGAAGCAGTCGTGCGACGCCTCCAGTTCGTCGTGGGACTCCAGCGTCTCGGCGATCACCTCCCAGGGGGCCGGGTCGACGGGGGCGGCGCTGCGGATGCCGGCGATCAGGGCGCGGGCCTCGGCTTCGTGGCCGTACTCCCACAGGTTGGCGGCTTGCAGCGCCTTGACGAGCAGGGGGCGGTCGGTGCCGGCGGCGAGCAGCCGGTCGTAGAGGGTGGAGGCGTATTCGCGGTCGCCGGCCAGTTCGAGGTGGGCCGCGGCCCGCAGCAGCAGGGGTTCGTGGTCCTCCGGGTACTGCGTCGCGGTGCGCAGCAGACGTTCGGCTTCGGCGACGTGGTCGGCAGGCGTGTCGGGGCGCATGGTGGACACCGTACTGCCGTACGGCCAACGGCCCGGCCCCCGCCTCCGGCGGGTGCGTCGCGGTGCGCACGGCTCTGGTGGGTTGCGGGGCGGCGGCCTATGGTGCGCGCGTGCGGATGCGGCCGGAGCGGCGCGAACGGTTGCCCGTCGTCGTTCAGGGGCGCGGGCGGCGGGGGCGTGCGCGGGTGGCCGGGGCGCTGTGGGTCGGCGCGGAGGTCGCGGTGACCCTCGGCGTCGTGGTCCTGCTGCTCGTGGTCCACCAGCTGTGGTGGACGAACCGGCAGGCCAGGGCGGGTGCGGAGCGGGCCGTGGCGGCGCTGGAGCGGGAGTGGGAGGCGCCGGACGCACCTGGTGCTTCCGAAGCGCCTGAGGTTTCCGACACGTCTGACACTTCCGGCGTGCCCGGTGCGTCGGGTGCGTCCGGGGTGTCGCGCGGTGACGGCGACGATGACGGCCGGGACGGCGGCGGTGACGCGCGGGCGGGCGCTGGGCGTACGCCCCGTTGGGACCGTGCGTACGCCGTGCTCCGCATTCCCCGCCTCGGGGTGACCGTGCCCGTCGCCGAGGGCGTCGCGAAGCGGGGCGTGCTGGACAAGGGGTACGTCGGCCAGTACCCCGGCAGCGCGCGCCCCGGGCAACCGGGGAACCTCGCGCTCGCCGGCCACCGCAACACGCACGGCGAGCCGTTCCGCTACGTGAACCGGCTGCGGCCCGGTGACGACATCCGCGTCGAGACCCGGGACGCGGTGTACGTCTACGCGGTGGACAAGACGCTTCCCCAGACCACGCCGTGGGACGTGGGCGTGATCGCCCCGGTTCCGCGGTCCCTGGTGCGGCCGGGAGCCGGCTACGCGGAGCCGGGTCGCTACGTGACGTTGACGACCTGCACGCCCGAGTTCAGCTCGAAGTACCGGTTGATCGTGTGGGGGAAGCTGCGCGGGGTGGAGAGCCGGTAGGCGGGTGGGCGGGCCGTTAGACGCCGACGTCGCCGATGCATCGCGGGGCTGCCGCGCCGTAGCGCGTCCCAGTGGGTGAACGCGGTCTTGCCGGGTGCTCAGGGGGCTTGGAGGATCGGGTGGACCTCGATCCTGCGATGATCGCCGAGATTGCCGAGATCGCGAGATCGCCGAACACCGTCCGGGCGCACGCGGAATCGGGCCGAACCAGGGGAGAGACCAGATGAAGCTGTTGCGTGTCGGCGAGCCGGGCAACGAGCGGCCGGCGTTGCTCGATCAGGACGGCGCGACACTGCGCGACCTCACGGGACTCGTCGACGACGTCGACGGCGACCTCCTCGCCGACGCCTTCGCGCTCGACCGGATCCGCGCCGCCGCCGGCGCCGGGGTGCTGCCGCTGTTGGACGTGCCCGGGGACGTGCGCGTCGGGCCGCCGCTGGCCCGGGTCGGGAAGGTCGTGTGCATCGGGCTGAACTACCACGGCCACGCCGCGGAGATCGGCGCGGCGCCGCCGGTCGAGCCGCTGGTCTTCCTGAAGGCCGCGGACACGGTCGTCGGTCCGAACGACACCGTGCTCGTGCCGCGGGGCAGCCGCCGCACCGACTGGGAGGTCGAACTCGCGGTCGTCATCGGCCGCACCGCGCGCTACGTCGGCGACGACGAGGACCCGCTGTCGTACGTCGCCGGATACGCCGTCGCGCACGACGTCTCCGAGCGCGAGTACCAGTTGGAGCGCGGCGGCACCGTGGACAAGGGCAAGAACTGCGAGACCTTCAACCCGCTCGGGCCCTGGCTGGTGACGGCGGACGAGGTGCCTGACCCGCAGGCGCTGGCGCTGCGGCTGTGGGTGAACGGCGACCTCAAGCAGGACGGCACGACCGCGGACCAGATCTTCCCCGTCGCCGACGTCGTCCGCTACGTGAGCCGCTTCATGACCCTCTACCCGGGCGACGTGATCAACACGGGGACGCCGGCGGGGGTGGCCCTCGGCAGCCCCGACCGCCAGTACTTGAAGGCGGGCGACGTGGTCGAGTTGGAAGTGACGGGCCTGGGCCGGCAGCGCCAGACCCTCCAGGACGCGTAGCCCGTCGGGCAAGACGCGCCCTAGACGCCGGACGCCGAGTGCGCCGTCGACACGAACCGTTCCAGCGCCTCCACCACCAGCGCGTGGTCGGCCAACTGCGGCAGCCCCGAGACCGTCACCGCCCCGATCACCCCGGCGCCCTCCACCGCGATCGGGAACGAGCCGCCGTGCGCGGCGTAGCGGTCCGGGGCCAGTCGGGCGGACTGCTCGAAGGTGGTGCCGCGCTCGCGGTGCCGGGTGCCGACGAGGAGCGAGCTCTCGCCGTACCGCTCCACCACCCGCCGCTTGCGGTCGATCCACGCGTCGTTGTCCGCGCTGGAGCCCGGCAGCGCGACGTGGAAGAGCTGCTGCCGTCCGCGTCGGATGTCGATCGCGACGGGCGCGTCCCGCAGCCGCGCCATCTCCACCAGCAGATTGCCGAGCGCCCAGGCGTCGGTGTGGGTGAAGCGGGGGAGCGTGAGCCGTTGCTCCTGCGCGGTCAGTTCGTCGACGGTCGGCGGGGCGGCGGCGGCTTCGGCCGCGGCGTCCGCTGCGGTCGGTGCTGCGTGGGTCATGCGGTCGACACCTCCACGGTGGTGCCCTCGCGGGCGGAACGACGTGCCGCTTCCAGGATGGCCAGGGTCGCCGCCGCCTGCTCGCCGGTGACCGGCGGCGGGGTGCCCGTGCGCAGCGCGCGGGCGACGAGGTCGTAGTACGCGGGGTAGTCCCCCGGCAGCGTCGGTACGGGCCTGCCGCCGCCGGTCGTCGGGGATTCGCCGGCGCCGATCCGGCCCCACAGGGCCTCGTCCTCCTCGCCCCACGGCTCGCCCGGCACCGGCCGCCGGCCCGCGCGCAGCTCGGCCTCCTGGGGGTCCAGGCCGTACTTCACGAAGCCGGCGCGCGAGCCCAGCACCCGGAAGCGGGGGCCCAGCTCGGCGGCGGTGGAGCTGACCCAGAGGTGGGAGCGGACGCCGTTCGCGTGGGTGAGGGCGAAGAAGGTGTCGTCGTCGGCCTCGGCGCCGGCGCGGCGCACGTCGGACTCCGCGTACACCCGGACGACCGGGCCGAAGAGCACCAGCGCCTGGTCGACGACGTGGCTGCCGAGGTCGTACAGCAGGCCGCCGATCTCCTGCGGGTCGCCGGACTCGCGCCAGCCGCCCTTGGGGCGGGGCCGCCAGCGCTCGAAGCGGGACTCGAAGCGCTGCACGACTCCGAGGTCACCGCTCTCCACCAGCCGGGCGACGGTGCGGAAGTCGTTGTCCCAGCGGCGGTTGTGGAAGACGGAGAACAGCAGGCCGCGTTCGGCCGCGAGGGCGGCGAGGTCGCGCGCCTCGGCGGCGGTGCCGGCGACCGGCTTGTCCACGACGACCGCGAGCGAGGCCCGCAGCGCGGCGGTGGCCAGGGGGACGTGGGTGCGGTTGGGGGAGGCGATGACGACGAGGTCCAGCTCGTCGGCGCGCCGCCACAGCTCGTCGGGCGCCGTGGCGATCCGTACGCCCGGGTGCTCGGCGCGCGCCTGGTCCTGGCGGGTCGCGTCGGACGTGACGACCGTGTCGAGGACGAGCCCGGGGGTGGCGGCGATCAGCGGGGCGTGGAAGACGGAGCCCGCGAGGCCGTAGCCGACGAGACCCACGGCGAGGGGGGTGCCGGCACCCGTCGTGGAGCTGGCGTCCGTCGCGGAGTCGGTCGGGGAACCACTCATGGCTTTACTTAAACAACGCTGTTGCCAAAGCGCAAGCGCGCGGCAGAATGACGCCCATGAGCGCCATGAGGAGGAGCAGCGGCCTGGGACCGGGCGTTGGCAGGGGCGGCGGTGGCGGCCGGGGCGGTGCGCAGGAGGGCGCCAATCTGCCGGTGCTGCGCGGGCACAACTCGGCACTCGTGCTGGACCTGCTGCGCCACGCGGGGGAGGACGGCCTCAGCCGGCTCGACCTCGCCGAGCGGACCGGGCTCACGCCGCAGGCCGTCAGCAAGATCGTCGCGCGGCTGCGGGCGGACGGCCTGGTCGTCGACGCGGGCCGGCGCGTCGCCACCGGCGGCAAGCCGCGGACCGTGCTGCGCCTGGTGCCGGACGCGCGCCACGCCGTCGGACTGCACCTGGACCGGGACGAGCTCACGGTGGTGCTGCTGGACCTGTACGGCACGGTGACGGCGTCCCGCACGGCCCCGCTGGACCTGGGCGCGGGCGCGGAGACGGTGGTGGAGACGGCGGCGGGCGAGGTGGAGGCGCTGCTCGCGGAGACGCTCTCCGCCCGGCTGCCGACGGGGCGCACCTGCCAGGGCGGCAGCGGCGGGAGCTGTCAGGTGCTCGGCGTCGGCGTCGGGCTGCCCGGCCCGCTCGACCACGCGGCCGGAGTGACCGGCCGGATCACCGGCTTCCCCGAGTGGGACGGCTATGCGCTCAGGGACGCCTTCGCCGCGCGGCTGACGATGCCCACCGTCCTCGACAAGGACACCAACGCCGCGGCGCTCGGCCTGCCGGCCGCGCCCGGCGAATCCTTCGCCTACCTCCACCTGGGCACCGGTCTGGGCGCCGGCCTGGTGCTGGACGGCGCGGTCCACCGGGGCGCGCGCACCGGCGCGGGCGAGTTCGGCCACCAGGTCGTCCAGCTCGACGGCCCGACCTGCGCCTGCGGCCAGCGCGGCTGCATCGAGGCGCTGTGCCTGGCGGCGGTGGCCCGCGGGGACGCCGCGGAGGCGGCCCGCGTGCTCGGCGTCGGCGCGGCCAACCTCGTCGCGCTGCTGGACATCGACCGGGTGCTGCTGGGCGGACGCACGGTCGCCGCGGCGCCGGAGCTGTTCGTACGCGAAGTGGGCGCGCGCGCCCGGATCCCCGTCGCCCTCGCGGCGGGCGGCGCGCACCTGATCGCCAGGGGCGCGGGGGAACTCGTCCTCGCACCGGTCTTCGGCGGTCGGACGGGGTAGGGACGGTCCCCGGGGCCCGGCCCCGGGGACGGGCCGTCGGTCAGTGCACGGCGCCGGTGAGGCCCTGGGCGAAGCCGCCGTCGACCGCGAGCTCGACGTTCGTCGTGAACGTCGCGTCCACCGCGAGGAACAGCGCCGCCGCGGCCACCTCCTCCACCGTGCCCATCCGGCCCAGCGGAGTCGTCTCGTTGCCCTGCTTCTCGAACGCCCGGCGCTCCTCGTCCGTCATCCCGGCCACGCCCATCGTCGGCGTCTTGATGTAGCCGGGCGCGAGCGCGTTGACCCGGATGCGGCGCGGCAGCAGCTCCGCCGCCAGGACCTGGGTGATGGCGCGCACGGCCTCCTTCGAACCGGAGTACGCGCTCAGGCCCGGGAAGATCAGGTCGTTGGCGACCGTGGTGAAGACGATCCCGCCGCCGTCGTTGAGCAGCGGCGACAGGCTCTGCACCGTGAAGAACGCGCCCTTGGCGTTGATGGCGAAGGACCGGTCCCAGGAGTCCTCGGTGACCTCCTCCAGCGGCTGCACCTCGGCTATGCCGTGGTTCACGAAGAGGTAGTCGACGCGGCCGAGTTCGCGCTGCACGGTGTCGGCGAGGGCGCGCACGTCCGCCATGCTCCCCGCGTCCGAGCGCGTGACGTACGCGGAGCCCGCCGGCAGTTCGCTGCGCGCCTCCTCGATCTTCTTCTCGTTGCGGCCGGTGAGCACGACTTCGGCGCCCCCGGCGACCAGCGCCTTGACGATGGCCAGCCCCATGCCGTGGGTACCGCCGGTGACGACGGCCTTCTTGCCTGCGTACTGGTCTGCGGCCTTGCTCATGGTCGACTCCTGGTCAGAGGTCGGGGGCGCGGATGCCCTCCCGTCCGGTTCGAACCGGCACCCGTAGCCTGCGGGCCCGCACTTGCGGTCCACTGACGACGGGCTTGCGGCCCACCGGCGGTGGCACGAACCGCGCGAACAACGTCCACGCGCCCGCAGGGACCAACGCTCCCGCCGAGCGACGGCGGCTCCGTCCGGAGGCGCGGCAGACGGGGCTCACCGCGGTGGCCCGCGGGCACGTCGTACCGTTGGCCGCATGCGTTTCGGGGTACTGGGTCCGTTGGCGGTCTGGTCGGCGGACGGCCACCTCGTGGCGGTGCCGGAGGCCAAGGTCCGCATGCTGCTCGCCGCACTGCTCACCGACCCCCGGCGGGCGATCGGCGCCGACCGCCTCGTGGACGAGCTGTGGGGGGACGCGCCGCCCGCCAACCCCACGGGCTCCCTCCAGACCCTGGTGTCCCGGCTGCGCCGGGTGCTCACCGGGGCCGGCGGCCGGGGGGTCGTCGTACGCCGCGGCCTCGGCTACGCCCTGGAGCCGGCCGACGACGACGCCGTGGACGCCACCCGCTTCACCTCGCTCACCGCACGGGCGCGGACGACCCGCGACCCCCGCGAGCGCGCCGCGATCCTCACCGGGGCGCTGGAGCTGTGGCGCGGCCCCGCGTTCGCCGACTTCGCCGACGAACCCTTCGCGCGCGCCGCCGTCGCCCGCCTGGAGGAACAGCGACTGCTGGCCGTCGAAGAACAGGCCGAGGCGCGCATCGACGCGGGCGACCACCGTCCGCTCGCCGCGGAGTTGGGCGACCTGGTGGCGCGGCACCCGCTGCGGGAGCGGCTGCGCGCCGCGCACATGCGCGCGCTGTACGGCGCCGGCCGCCCCAGCGAAGCCCTGGACGGCTTCCAGGAGCTACGGCGCCGGCTGGACGAGGAGCTGGGGCTCACGCCCGGACCCGAACTGGTCGCGTTGCAGCAGGAGATCCTCCAGCAGGACCCGGCGCTGCTCGTCGCGCCCGCCCCCGCGGCGACGGCCCGCCCGCGCACCAACCTCCCGGCGCCGGTCACCTCGCTCGTCGGTCGGGCGGACGCGGTGGACGAGGTGCGCGAACTGGTGCGGGCCGGCCGTCTGGTCACCCTGACGGGGCCGGGCGGGGTCGGCAAGACGCGGCTGGCGCTGGAGGTCGCCGCCAAACTGGGCACGGAGCCCGCCGGTTTCGGAGACGGAGTCTGGCTGGTGGAGCTGGCGGGGCACGCCTTCCCCACGCAGACCGCCCGAGCCGCGCAGACCGACCGGACTGACCGGGACCCCGGGCCCGGCGCCCCGTACGACGCACTCGCCGAGGTCGTCGCCGCGACCCTGGGCGTACGGGACGACGCCGCCCCCGCCCCCGGCGCCCGCCCCCTCGTCGACCGGCTGGTGGAAACCCTGCGCGGCCAGCGCCTGCTGCTCGTCCTGGACAACTGCGAACACGTCGTCGACGCGGCGGCCGGCCTCGCCCGGGCCCTGCTGCGGGGCGCGCCCGACGTCCACGTGCTCGCCACCAGCCAGGAGCCCCTGGACGTCGCCGGCGAACGGCTGTGGCCCGTACCGCCGCTCGACCTGCCGCCCGCGCCGTCGGCCGCCCCCGACCCCGCCGAGCTGCGGCGTTCCAGCGCGGTACGACTCTTCCTCGAACGCGCCGCGGCCCGGTCGCCCGGGTTCGTCCTCACCGACGACAACGCCCGCGCGGTCGCCGCGATCTGCCGCCGGCTCGACGGGATCCCGCTCGCCCTGGAACTGGCGTCCACCCGGATGCGGGTCCTCGGCGCCGCCGAACTCGCGGACCGGCTCGACGACCGGTTCCGCCTGCTGACCGGCGGCCGGCGCGACGCCCCCGCCCGGCAGCAGACCCTGCGCGCGATGATCGACTGGAGCTGGGAACTGTTGACGGCCTCGGAGCAGTTGGTGCTGCGCCGCATCGCCGTGCACTCCGACGGATGCGCCCTGCCCGCCGCGGAGGCCGTCTGCGCCGGCGACGGCGTACGGCCCGCGGAGGTCGTGGACCTCCTCGGCCGCCTGGTGGACCGCTCCCTCGTGCTCGTCGCCCACGAGCCGGACGGCACGGCCAGGTACCGGCTGCTGGAGTCGGTGTCGGCGTACTGCCTGGAACGCCTGCGGGACACCGAGTACGACCGGGTGCGCCGCGCCCACGCCGAGTACTACGCACGCTTCGCCGAAGAGGCGGACGCCCATCTGCGCGGGGCCGAACAACAGCGCTGGCTGCGGAGCCTGGACGCGGAGGCCGCGAACGTGCGCGCCGCGCTCGACAGCGCCTGCGCGGACGGCGACGCCGAGCTGATGCGCCGGCTGGTGCGCGCGATGGTCTGGTACTGGTTCCTGCGCGGCCGGCTGACCGAGGCCGGGCGGCAACTGCGGGCCGCGGCCGACCTGCTGGACGGCCCCTCGTACGGCGACGGCACCACCGGGTCCGCCGGCTCCGGCATCCGGGCCTGGCGCACCGGCTTCGCCCTGCTGACGGGGGCGCCCCAGGGGCCGGAGCGGCACGGCGTGGACATCCTCGCGGCGTACGAGGCCGTCACCGACCCCCACGAACGCATCCGCGCGGGCTGGTTCCTCTGCTACGCCGCCACCCGGTTCGCGGACCGCCTGGTGGGCCAGACCCTGCTGGACCGGGTCCTGACCGAGGCCCGCGAGCTGGGGGACCCCTGGGTCGTCGCCGCGGGCCTGAGCACCCGGGGCACCCAGGCGTACGTCTGCGGCGACCTCACCGCGTCCCGCCGCGAGGGGCGCGAGAGCCTGGCCCTCTTCCAACGCGCCGGCGACCGCTGGGGCCAGCTCCAGGCGACGGCCGTCCTCGGCCGCCTCGCGGAGATCCAGGGCGAGTACGGGGAGGCCGCCCGGCTGCACCGCGCCGCGCTGGGGATCGCGGAGGACCTGGGCCTGTGGACGGACGCGTCGATGCGCTGGTCCGAGCTGGGCCGGATCGCGCTGCTGACCGGCGACCACGACCGCGCCGACGAGTACCACGAGCGCGGTCGGCGGCTCGCGGTGGAGCAGGGCGACCGCCCGGCCGAGGAGTCCGCGGAGATCGGACTCGCCCTCGCCGCGCGCCGGCAGGGCCGGTTGGACGTCGCGACCGGCTACCTGCGGCGCTGGCTCGACTGGAACCGGCAGTTCGACGCGGCGAACGGCACCGCGCTGATCCTGGCGGAGCTGGGCTTCGTCGCGGAGTTGCGCGGCGACGCGGACGGTGCGCTGGCGCTCCACACGGAGGGCCTGGCCGCGGCCCGCGCGACGGGCGACCCGCGCGCGATCGCCCTCGCGACGGAGGGCCTGGCCGGGGCCCACGCCCTGGCGGGCCGCCCCGAGGAAGCGACCCGCCTCCTGTCGGAAGCGTCCGCCCTCCGCGCCTCAGTGGGCGCCCCCCTCCCCGAAGCGGAACGCTTCGACGTATCCCGCATCCAATCCACCCTCAACCCCCCGGCCTAGGGCCTGTCTTCCGGATCTTGCTGGGCTCGCGTGCCCTGGTGCCGTTCCCCCTGGGCCTTCGGCCCGGGAGGTGCCCCCTCTCCGCGTTGTCGTCGGTCACCGAAGGCCCCCTGTGCCCTGAGGGCACGGGAGGTACCCCCACCCTGTGCCCTGCGGGCACGGTGGTACCCCCACCCTGTGCCTGCGGGCACGGTGGTACCCCCACCGCGTCGGCTCCCTCCTCCGCCTTGAGATCCACGGCACCAGACCCCTCCCCCTACGCCCGAAGGGCGTGGGGGGACCCCCACTGATCCAGCCTGATCCGTAAGACAGGCCCTAGGTCCGACCCCGCCCCGGCGAGCGTTGCCCTTGCGGCCCGCGGTTCCGCCGTGCGGCGGGCTGTGTCATTGCGTCCGCGGCCCGGCGCTGGGCTTGTCGCGATGACAGGCCCTAGGCCCGACCCCGCCGCACGGCGAAACCGTGGTCGTGCCTACGCCGAAGGAGGGCAATCGCGCGGGCGATCGGCTTCACGACCGCCCCGTCGAACCGACCCCCGCCCCCTCCCGTGGCAGCGTCGGGCGCCACGTCCCGACCACCTCCAAGGGGCCCACATGCGACCGCGCACCGCTCTCCTCGCCGGCGTCGGCGGAGTCGTCGGGGCCGTCGGCGTCACGCTCGCCGCCGTCGTCCTCGGCGGCGCCGTCTCCGCCGCACCCACCGCGACCGCGGCCGACCGCCTCCCCCGCGGCTGCGGTTCCGCCGCATCCGCCGACTTCCCCATCGACACCCGCATCCACGGCGGCCCCACCGTGCACTCCCCGGGCCGCGGCTTCGAGCAGTGGTCCGTCGACCTGACCAACACCACCGACCGGGAGTGCCGCGAGGTCCACCCCGTCGTCGTGTTCGCTGCCCGCGACCGGGGGCTCACGCCCGCCCGGATGACGCTGGAGTTCTACGACGACCGCGCCGCCCGCTGGCGCACCGCGCCGCTGGAGACGACGGACGAGGACGAGGTCGTGGGCGTGCTCGGGACCCAGCGCGCGCAGGACGGCGGGTACGCCGTCGCCGCCCGCGCCACGCTCACCGTCAAGGTCAGGCTCGCGCTCACCGACGACACCCCGCCCAACCAGGTCACCGTGAACGCCGCCGTCGTGCAGCGGCGCGGCGACGACGGCGACTGGGTCGGGGCCTCCGACGACTACCGCTTCGCCGTGCTGGAGGACCGCGGCTCGGGCGCCTCCGTCTCCCCGGACGAACTCGCCACCACCGGCACCTCCGCCACCCTCCGTCTCGTCGCCGCCCTCGGCACGTTCACCGTCGTGGGCTGTGCGCTGATGCTGCTCACCCGGGCGTTCCGCAGGGCGAGACGGTGATCTCGAACCGAACGCACGCGCGCTTTCCTGATTAGGCTGTTGGCGTCGGGGTGCCACAGTGCCGTGCCTCCGGCACGACACGCACCGCACCCCGCACACCCGCACCCCGCGTACCCACGCACGGCAGGAGCACCGTTGATGGCAGAGCGCAAGCCGATCGAGTCCTGGCTGACCGACATGGACGGCGTCCTCATCCACGAGGGCGTGCCGATCCCGGGCGCCGACGCCTTCATCTCGAAGCTCCGGGACACCGGCAAGCCCTTCCTCGTCCTGACGAACAACTCCATCTACACCGCCCGCGACCTGCACGCCCGGCTCGCCCGCATGGGCCTGGACGTCCCGGTCGACAACATCTGGACCTCCGCGCTCGCCACCGCCCGCTTCCTGGACGACCAGCGGCCCGGCGGCACGGCGTACGTCATCGGCGAGGCCGGCCTCACCACCGCGCTGCACGACATCGGGTACGTGCTGACCGACCACGACCCGGACTACGTGGTCCTCGGCGAGACGCGTACGTACAGCTTCGAGGCGCTGACGAAGGCGATCCGGCTGATCAACGGCGGCGCGCGGTTCATCTGCACCAACCCGGACGAGACCGGGCCGTCCACCGAGGGCCCGTTGCCGGCCGCCGGCTCGGTCGCCGCGCTGATCACCAAGGCGACGGGGAAGGACCCGTACTTCGCGGGCAAGCCGAACCCGCTGATGATGCGGACCGGGCTGAACGCGATCGGCGCGCACTCCGAGACCAGCGCGATGATCGGCGACCGGATGGACACCGACGTGCTGGCCGGTCTGGAGGCGGGCATGGAGACCTTCCTCGTCCTCACCGGCGTCACGACCCCGCCGGACGTGGACCGTTACCCGTTCCGCCCGTCCAAGATCGTCGACTCGATCGCGGACCTCGTCGACCGCATCTGAGGCGCCTTGTCTGAGACGCCCCATAGGAGACGCCTCAGCTGAGATCCGAGTCGACCGCACCTGGGTCGACCGCACCCTGAGTCGACCGCACCCTGAGTCGACCGCATCTGAGTCGTCCTCAGCCGGTCACCCGAACACCCCGCGTCCGCGCACGTCAGCGCGGGGTGCCCGGGCCCGACCGGCCGCTGCGGATGCGGAACCGGGCGCCGCGCGTGAGCCTTGCATCAGCAGGAGGTCTTACCATGCGTCCAGCAGTGATCGCTCTCCGTACGGCAGGGGTGGCCCTCGCCGTGGCCGCCGCGCCCACCGTGCTCGTCCTCGCGCCCGCGGAGCCCGCCGCCGGCCAGGTCCACGTCCACGACATGCGCCCCCGTGCGTCCGCGCAACCGGCCGTCCCGGCGCACCCCGCGCCCACCGCCGAGGCCCTGGCCACCGAGCACCCCCGCAGCGAGAACACCGGCCCCAGCACTCCGCACACGGTCGTCGGCTTCGTCCTCGCGGGCGTCGCCGCGGTCGTCGTCGTCCTGCGGGGCGCGCGCCGCCGTCGCCGTCACGACGCCGACGGCCATGTACACCGCTGACCCCGCGGCCCCGGAAGGCCACACCGGAAGCGGCGCAGCCGCCCGTACGGAAGTCGCGGACGAGGCCGGCACGGCAGCGTCGAAGGGCGCCCGCCCGCCCCGGCGCGGCTCCGACCGGCTCGTCATGGGCGGCGCCTGGGCGCTGCTCCTGCTCGGGCTCTGGCTCTGCGCCCGCGAGGTGGCCGGCGGCCCGGTCGGCACCTCCGCGCCCACCACCGGCGACGTCGCCGCCGTCGGCCGTCCCCTCGGCGTCGAACTGCCGCCGGCGCACCCCCCGGTCCCGCCGGTGGAGCCGGTCCGGGTGGAGATCCCCTCGCTCGCGATCGCCGCGCCGGTGGCCCTGCGCGCTTCGTTCGACCGCGCCGCGGCCGGCGCCCCGCCGCGGGTCGTCGCCTGGCACGGCCCGCGCGGCCCCCGGCCGGGCGCCGAGGGCGTCTCCCTGCTGCTCGGCCCGGTGGACGCCCGGGCCGCGACGGCCGCCTTCAAGGACCTGGGCGCGGCGCGCACGGGCCAGCGGGTGCGGACGGTCCGGGCCGACGGTTCGATCGCGGAGTTCACCATCGACGACGTACGGGTCGTCCCCCGCGGGCAGTACGACGAGCGGAAGGCCGGGCAGCCGCGCCGCCCCGGCCGGGCCGAGCTGCGGCTGGTCACCTGCGGCGGCGGGGACTGCGCGTCCCGGGTGCTGGTCTCCGCGTACCTCACGGGCACGCGCCCCTCGAAGCCCTGAGGGCGCGTCCCCCCGACGCCCCGCGACCTGACCCGGCCGATGCCCCGGTGTCCCGACGCGTCGGGAGGAGCCGTCGGCCGGGCCGGTCCTCGACCGTGCGGGGCGCGGGCTGCGGGAGGAGCCCGGCACCGTACGGGAGGCGGGGGATGGTCGAGCGAGCCGGGTGCGCAGCGGGCCGGGCGGGGTGCGCCGGTCCGCCCTGTCACTGTGGGACGGACCGGGCTCCCGGTCAACCGTCGGCGATGGCCGCCCAAAGAACGAGGCCCCCTCGCCGTGGGCGAGGGGGCCTCGTGTTGCGTGCGCCGCCAGGGACTCGAACCCCGGACCCGCTGATTAAGAGTCAGCTGCTCTAACCAACTGAGCTAGCGGCGCCTGCTGACCTGGAAAACTCTACCCGACGTGGAAGGGTGCTCCGAACCAATATCCGTCCGTCCGCCCCTCCCGGCCTGTCGGATGGTCGTTTTGTCCCTTTTATGGGTCAAACTGCACTCACCTAGGACAACTGGGGCGCCCCGGAGTGCCGAGGCGTGCACGCTGCGCGCGCCCCGATCGACCGACACACACGTGCGGAGGGGACAGCCGATGACGGCGCCGGTCTTCCAGGATTACGAGCCCGCTCCCGACTGCGACTGCCCGGGGTGCGTCGAGCACCGCCGGGCGCTCGCCGCCGGGGGCCACCCCGCGGCGCACGGCTGCCGCCGTGCGCTCGTTCTGGTCACCGCGGCCGGCGTGGTGCTGGGCGGCGGCGGGGCGGGCGCCGCGAGCGCCGTCGAGGCGGCGAGCGCGCCCGGCCTGCGGCCCGAGCGGGCCCCGGAGGCCGCCGCGCGGGACGCCGGCGACCCCGCCAACGAACAGGGCGGCCCCGGCGCGCTCCACGGTCGCCCGCTGCCCGGCCCCTCGGGGACGCCGTCCGCCCCGGCCGTGCGCAAGACCACCCGCACGGAGATCATCAAGCGGGCGAAGACGTGGGTGGCGGCCAAGGTCCCGTACAGCATGTCCAAGTACTGGAAGGACGGCTACCGCCAGGACTGCTCGGGGTACGTCTCCATGGCCTGGGGGCTGACGACCAACGAATGGACCGGCAGCCTCGCCAAGTTCGCCACCAAGATCAGCCGGGCCGACCTCCAGCCGGGCGACATCCTGCTCTTCCACAACCCGGCGAACCCCACCAAGGGCTCCCACGTCACGATCTTCGGCGGCTGGAGCGACCACACCCGCACCCAGTACGTGGCGTACGAGCAGACGAAGCCGGCCACCCGCAAGAAGACCACGCCCATGGCGTACTGGAACAACTCCAGCAAGTACGTGGCCTACCGCTTCAAGGGCGTCACCGGGCAGGTGGCCACCGGGCCCACCACCGGTGACCCCTTCCCCGGCGCCCAGTACTTCGGACCCGGCAAGAGCAACAAGCACATCACGCGCCTGGGGCAGATGCTGGTCGAGCGCGGCGGGAAGAAGTACTACACCACGGGGCCGGGGCCGCGCTGGAGCGAGGCGGACCGCAAGGCCACCCAGGCGTTCCAGCGCGCGCAGGGCTGGCGCGGCTCGGCGGCCGACGGCATCCCGGGCGCCAAGACCTGGAGCCTGCTCGTCAACGGCAAGGGCAAGGACATCGCCGGCACCGACGCGACGCCGGCGCCCGCGCCGGGCTCCGACGCCGCGGTGCCGCCCTACCCGGGCCCCGGCGCCTTCCGGCCCGGCCGGTCGAGCCCGGACGTCACCCGGCTCGGCCGACAGTTGGTCAAGCGGGGCTTCGGCCGCCACTACGTCACCGGCCCCGGCCCCGCCTGGGGCGAGGCGGACCGGCGCAACGTCGAGGCGTTCCAACTCGCCCAGGGGTGGCGCGGCGCCGCCGCCGACGGCTACCCGGGCCCGGAGACCTGGCGCCGGCTCTTCGCCGGCTGACGGCCCCGGGCACACCACGGATCGGACGCACACCACAGCGGAGGCGGCACCACCATGAGCACCACCACATCGGAGCCGGAGGGGCCCGACGCACCGCGGCACACCCCCGTCATCGCCCCCGAGGCGACCTGCGAGATCCCGGTGCACCTGCTGTTCCGCGACGAATTCCCCACCGGCGCCGCCCGGTCGACCCCGCTGCGCCCCGCGGTGGTCTCCCGGCGCCAGGGCACCGGCGAGCAGCCGCGGGTGGGTGCCCGCAAGCCCCTGCCCCAGGCGCCGCCGGCCCCCGCGCCCCGGCGCGGAGCGCCGCTCGTCGACCCCCAACTGGTCGAGCGCGCCGGTCCCGTGCTGCCCGGCTGGACCGGGGTGATCGCGGGGGCGTGCGCCCTCGCCGGCACCGGCGCGGTGCTGTGGGGCACCGGCGTGCTGCCCGCGGTGCTCACCCGACTGCTGGGCACGGCGCCGGCGCCGTACGCCGGGATCGGACTCGACCTGTGGGGCCTGATCGTGCTCGGTCTGGCGCTCGCGGTCTTCACCCTCGGCGGCGTCGCGCGCGGCCGGGTCGGTTACGCGTACGTCCTCACGCTCTTCGGCGAGTACCGCGGCAGCGTCCGCCGCACCGGGCTGATGTGGCTGAGCCCGCTGCTGCTGCGCCGCCGGGTGGACGTACGGCTGCGGCACTGGCGCAGCGAGCCGATGCCCGCGGTGGACGCGGAAGGCACCGCGCTGCGCGTGGTGGTGCTGGTGGTGTGGCGGGTGGAGGACACCGCGAAGGCGCTCCTCGGCGTCGAGGACCACGAGGCTTACCTGGGCGAACAGGTGGAGTCGGCGATGGCGAGGGTGGTCTCCCGGCTGCCGGTGGACGCCCCTTCGGTCGCCCTCGCGCCCGGCGCTGGACCGCTGCGCCCGGCCGGGGCCGGGGCGCCTAGCCTGCGCGACGCGGACGCGCTCGGCGACGCGCTCACCGGGATGCTGGCGAAGGAGTGCGCCCCGGTCGGCATCCGGGTCTTCTCCGCACAGCCGACCGCGATCGAGTACGCCCCCGAGGTCGCCGCCGCCATGCAGCGCCGTCGGGTCGCGGCGATCGACGCCAAGCACCGGGACAGCGTGCTCACTTCGGTGGTGGACGCGGTCGACGACACCGTCACCCGACTGACCTCGCGCGGGCTCGTGGAGTTGGACGACTACGAGCGCAAGGCGCTCGTGAAGGACCTCACGGTCGCCTTCTACACCGGCCGGTCCACGCCCCTGGAATCATGAATTCCGCCGCTCGCGGCCGGCTCGGGGCGGGCTGGAGCGGGCCGGTTCGCCCACTTCTGCGGGGCGCACCGCGGGCGGCGGGGGAGGGGTGACGAAGGGCATCGGCGAACTTAGGCATGGCTTCCCTGGCGGGAAAGGTGATCGGCCCGATAAACGAAGGTGACGGAGTGCGGTGCCGGGGAGTCTCGGGAAGGTCTAGACATGATGAACTCTGGTCAATACATTGGGTGTTGGTCTAGACCTGAATTGGCGCAAAGGAGCGTCGTTCCCCCCACGGAATTCCCCATCACCACCCCCCACGGCCCCACCCCCCACAGCACGCGTGCAGCAAAGCCTCACCGAACTCCCCCACGTTCCCTGGAGCACAGCATGCGCAGGAAATTCGCAACCGCCGCCGTCGGCCTCCTGGTGACCGGTGCCACGGTCCTGGCCACCGGCAGCGCGAACAGCCACGGTTACACCGAGTCCCCGATCAGCCGTCAGAAGCTCTGTGCCAACGGCACGGTGAAGGGCTGCGGCGCGATCCAGTACGAGCCCCAGAGCGTCGAGGGCCTGAAGGGCTTCCCGTCCGCGGGGCCCGCCGACGGCACCATCTGCTCCGGCGGCAACGCCGGGTTCTCGCAGCTCGACGACCCGCGGGGCGGCGCCTGGCCGGCCACGAAGGTCAACTCGGGCAACTTCACGTTCAACTGGCGCTTCACGGCGCCGCACCGCACCGCCGAGTTCAAGTACTACATCACCAAGCAGGGTTGGAACACCAACTCGAAGATCACCAGGGCGAACCTGGAGTCCCAGCCGTTCCTGACGGTGCCCTACAACGGTCAGCAGCCGCCGTTCCAGTTCTCGCACACCGGCAACCTGCCGCAGCGCACCGGCAAGCACGTGATCGTCGCGGTGTGGAACATCCAGGACACCCCGAACGCGTTCTACGCCTGCTCGGACGTCCAGTTCTGACGTCCGACCGCTCGTGTCGTGCGGCGCCGGCGGAGTGACCGACGGTGACGGCTGACGGCCCGGGGCCTGGGCCCTCGGCCACCACCACCTGGTCGCCCCACCGGCGCCACGGGGCGCACTGCGCTCCTCGCGGACCTCGTGCCGCGGGGAGCGCAGCCGCACGTCCCGGGCGGTGCGCCCGGCCCTTCAGTCGTTGAGGCCGATCTGCTGCATCAGCCCGACCAGGTCGTAGAAGAGGTTCTCCTCGACGATCTGGCCGTTCACCCAGCGCGCCACGGTGCAGAAGTCCACGGCGAAGGCCCGCCCGGTCGGCGGGATCTCCCCGCCGGGCCCCTTCATGGGCCCCGTCATCGTCCCCGTGAACCGCACGACGGAGCAGGTCCACTCGCCCTGCCCGATGAGCACCCGGTACGGCCGGTTGCCCATGCGGTTGTCCGGGAACGTCTTGTAGAACTCCACCGCCTCCGCCCGGTGGTCGCTCCGTCCTCGGGTCGGCTCGCTCTGACCCGGCCAGCGGACGACCGCGTCGGGGGAGTGGTGGGCTTCGAAGGTGTCCCATTCCTGGGCGTTCCACGCGTCGTCCCGGGTCCGCATCAGCCGCATGTTCTCTTCGGCTGTCATCGTCGCCTCCGTTCCGGGGGTCGGTCCGACGAGGTGACCACCTCCAGAGAACCTCGGGGAGCGAACCCCCGCAAACGCATTCGAGGCGCCCCGGGAGAACCGGAACGCCTCGAACGGCCGTGTGCGCCGCCAGGGACTCGAACCCCGGACCCGCTGATTAAGAGTCAGCTGCTCTAACCAACTGAGCTAGCGGCGCCTGACGAGAAAAATACTACCTGCTCCAATGGAGTGCGAAGCACCAAGCCCCGAGCCCCCGGCACCCCCGCCCTTCCCCCTGCGGGTGCGCCGTGGTCGTTCCCGCATCCTCCCCCTGTGCCCTGCGGGCACGGGAGCACCCCCCGCCTACGCCCTGCGGGCACGGGAGCGCCCCCGCCTCGGCCCCGGAGGGCCTGGGGCCCTCGCGCCCCCCGGGTTGCCTTGCGGGCACGGTCCGCGCCCCTGGCCGCCCCGCCGTAGTCCTTCCGGCGCGTTGCCCCTGCGGACCGAGGGTGGCTTGTCGCGCAGTTCCGCCCCCTATGCCCAGAGGGCATGGGGGGACCCCCAGCGCCCCTAAAAGCCCCTGGCCCGAGCCTGCAGACAAGAGGCGGGGGGCAGCGAATCAGGGGCGCGAGGAACTGCGCGAACAACCGCAGCGGGCCTGCAGCGGCCCATGCGCCGGAAAGACCACGGCGGGGGCGGCCAGAGGCGCTGGGGGTCCCCCCCGTGCCCGCAGGGCGCAGGGGGAGGAACTGCGCGAACGACCACCGACCCGCAGGGGGAAGGGCAGGGCTGCCGGGGGTGCGGAGGCCCGCGGGGCTCACAAGGTGAGCGAGAGGGCCATCGGCGCCGCGCTGCGGTTCAGCGCATCCGCCGCCGACCGCAATCGATGCGCGTGCTCCACCGGCATCGACAGCGCCAGGCACCCCACCGCCGCCCCCGCGATCAGCGGCACCGCCGCGCAGACCGTGCCCACCGCGTACTCCTGGAGGTCCAGCACCGGTACGGTCGCCGGCTGGCTGTCCAGCTTCGAGAAGAGCAACTGCTCGCTGGTGATCGTCCGCGACGTGAAGCGGGTGATCTTGTGCCGCGACAGGTGGTCCCGCCGACCGTCCCGGTCGAGCTGCGTGAGCAGGCACTTCCCCACCGCACTCGCATGCGCGGCAAAGCGGAAGTCCACGTACTCGTTCACCTTGGGCGTCAGCGGCCCGTCCGCGTACTGGGTGATCCGGACCTCGCCGTCGATGTACCGGCTCACGTACACCGCCGCGCCCACCGAATCGCGCAGCTCCGTCAGCGTGGCCTGGATCTTCTCCTCGATGGCGCGCTGCTGCTCGTGGCCGGAGCCGAGCAGGACGAGGGAGTCGCCGATGCCGTAGGCGCCGTCGGTGACCTGCTCCACGTAACCCTCGCTGCGGAGCATGTCGAGCATCGGCGCGAGGTGGGCCGGCGGCAGGCCGGTCTCGCGGGCGATCTGCTCCTCGGTGACGCCGCCGCGGTGGTTGGAGATCGTCTCCAGTACGCGCAGCACGTACTGGACCGACTGGAATGACACGGTCGGCTCGGGCTTGAGCACCACGGTCTCCCCCTAGCAGGTCGTCACCGCAAGCTTCGTTTACCACGATAGCGGTCAAGAGCCGCCACAAGTACGCCCGTTGGCCAGAATGCCGATGCCCGTCACCCCCACACGCTGGGGCTCATGTGCTTGGCATATGCCAGAGGAATGGTCCAGCGGGTGGGCGGATCGGGCGTTCGTGCAGGTGTTCTACAGGATGGCGCTCAGGAACTCCCTGGTCCGATCGTGCTCCGGCTCGGTGAAGATCTTGTCGGGGTGGCCGAATTCCAGCACCCGCCCCTCGTCGAACATCATCACGCAGTCGGACACGTCCCGGGCGAAGCTCATCTCGTGGGTGACGCAGACCATCGTCACGTCCGTGCTCCGGGCGATGTCCCGCAACAGGTCCAGCACCCCGGCCACCAACTCCGGGTCGAGCGCCGAGGTCACCTCGTCCAGCAGCAGCACCTTCGGCTGCATCGCCAGCGCGCGGGCGATCGCCACCCGCTGCTGCTGACCGCCGGAGAGCCGGCTCGGGTAACTGTCCGTGTACGCGCCGAGCCCCACCAGCTCCAGCAGCTCGCGGCCGCGCTCCTCCGCCTCGTCCCGGGAGAGCCCGAGGACGTGCACCGGGGCCTCGGTGATGTTCCGCAGCACCTTCATGTGGGGGAACAGGTTGAACTGCTGGAAGACCATGCCGATGTCCTTGCGGACCTCGCGGACGTGCTTGTCGCCCGCGGGCACGAGTCTGCCGCCCCGCTCCTCGTGACACAGGTGCCGACCGCCGACCTTGATCGTGCCTTCGTCGGGTTTCAGCAGCGTCATCAACAGCCGCAGGATCGTGGTCTTGCCCGATCCGGACGGCCCGATGAGGGTGACGTGCTTGCCGGGGTGGACCGACAGGTCCAGGGAGTCCAGGACCGTGCGGGACCCGAACCGCTTGGTGACGCCGTCGAACCGGATCAGGTCCTCGACCTGCGGCGCGGCGGGGGGCTTGGCGAGGGTGCTGTCAGTGGACAAGACGACGCTCCAATGCTCGCATGAGGAGGGATGCCGGGTAGGAGATGACGATGAAGGCGACGCCCACGACCGTGAACGCCTCCACGGTCAGGAAGGTCTCGGCGGAGAACTGACGCGCCTGGCCGAGCATCTCCATCACCCCGATCACGAAGATCATCGGAGTGTCCTTGAGCATCGCGATCACGTAGTTGCCGAGCGCGGGGGCCACCCGCCGCACCGCCTGCGGCAGGATCACCGTCCCCCAGGTGCGCGAGGCCGACAAGTTGAGCGCGGTCGCCGCCTCCCACTGACCCACCGGGACGCCGTCGATGCCGGCGCGGTACACCTCGGCGGTGTACGTCGAGTAGTGCAGCCCGAGGCCCACCACTCCGGTCACCATCGCGGAGAGCGTGAGCCCCCACTCCGGCAGTACGTAGTAGAGGAAGAACAGCTGCACCAGCAGCGGGGTGTTGCGGACGAACTCCGTCACCGCCGACACCGGCCAGCGCACCGCACGGTACGGCGAGCGCTGCGCCAGCGCCCACACCAGACCCAGCGCGAACGCCAACAGCGCACCGAACACCAGGGCCTGGAGGGTGACCCACAGCCCGTCCCAGAACCGCGGCATGAAGTCGCCGACCGCGGACCAGTCCCACTCCATCAGCCCTCACCTCCGGCCGTCGCCCGCACCCGGCGGCGCGCCAGTGCGCGGGCCGCCAGGGAGGGCTGGACCTCCTTGCCGAGCCCCGCCTTGGCGTGCCGCTCCAGCGCGCGCATGCCGCGGGTGAGCACGAACGCCAGCACGAAGTACATGAGCAGGACGACCGTGTACACGGGCGCGCTGTCACCGGTCGCGTTGCGCACCAGCGACGCCCCGAACGCGATGTCGGCCACGCCCATCACCGACACCAGGGCGGTCCCCTTCAACAGCTCGACCAACAGGTTGTTGAAGGGCGGGATCATCTCCGGCCACGCCTGCGGCAGCACGACCTTGCGCAGTTGCTGCGCCGGAGTGAAGCCGAGCGCGATGCCGGCCTCCCGCTGTCCGGGGGCCACGGCCGCGACCGCGCCCCGCACGACCTCGGAGCCGTACGCCCCGTACGTCAGACCCAGCGACAGGACCGCCGCCCACATCGGGACGAGCTGCCAGCCGAATCCCATCGGGAGCACGAAGAAGATCCAGAACATCAGGATCAGCGCCGACGTGCCCCGGAAGACCTCGAAGTACGCGCCCGCGACGAAGCGGACGATCCACAGCCGGTGCGTGCGCGCCAACCCGACGGCGAGGGCGACGAGCGCGGAGAGGGCCGCACTGGCGACGGTGAGCTGGACGGTGATCCACACGCCCTTGAGCAGGAGCTCCCACAGCCCGGGAGTGATGTCGCTCACGGTGCGCACCTCTCCTTCGCCCGGATCGTGGTCATCTGCGCTTCGCCGAAGCCGAAGGGCCGCATCAGCTCCAGCAGCTCACCGCTGCGCTTCAGCTTGTGCAGCTCCCGGTTGAAGGCGTCCCGCAGGTCCGTTTCCGGGGTGCGGAAGGCGAAGCCGCCGACGTCGATCACCGGCTCGCCGTCCACGTACGGGGTGACCTCCGCGGTCGCCTCGACCCGGGAGCTGCCCTTGGCCACGTTGCGCACGGCCACGATCGTGCCGGCGAACACGTCCGCCCGGCCCTGCTCGATCGCGAGGCGGCCGGCGAGCTGGTCCGGCAGGGTCGTGATGCTCTTGATCCCCGCCTCCTTGGCGTAGTCGATCTCCGCGTACCCGACCGCGGTGGAGAACCGGGCCCCGGACTTCGCCACGTCCTCGAAGCTGCGCAGGTTCTTCGGGTTGCCCTTGGGCACCAGGAATCCGCTGACGGACTGGTACTCCGGGTCCGAGAAGATCACCTGCTCGCAGCGGACGGGCGTGATGAACATGCCGGCGCCGACGACGTCGAACTGGAGCGAGTTCAGGCCGGTGATCAGCGAGCCGAACTCGGTGGGGAAGGGCTGCACGTCCTCGACGCCCAGCTCCTTGAAGATGCGCCGGGCGACCACCGGGGCGGACCCGGTCATCTTGCCGTCGGTGCCGATGTAGCCGTACGGCTGCTCACCGGCCAGCCCGAGGCGTACGGTCCCCTTCGCCCGCAACTGCTCCAGCAGCCCGCCGCCCCCGCTCTCGCCGGCGGTGGACACCCGGCTGCACGCGGTGGTCGAGCCGAGGACCCCGAGGGTGCCGAGCGCGGCAGCGCCGGTCAGCAGCGAGCGCCGGCCTATCCGTGGGCGCTGGGGCTCCTCGTGAGCCGTGGTGCGGGTGGTGTTCCCGGTCGTGCCGTGTCTGGTTCTCTCCTGTGGTCGAGCCATGACCGCGCGGCTACCCGAAAGACATGCAGGTATGCGGACCGGCGTACGGGGAAACCGGGCCGGGACCCGGGAATAACCGGAGGGACCCTCCCGTTGTCGCCCTGATGTACGTTTCTCGTCCGCGCACGAAGGGCTGAACCGGTGGACCACACAAGGCAGGAGACCTCCGGGGGCGACCCCGTCAGGGGCACGGCGCACGGCGCCGCGCCGGTGCCGTTGTCCGTACTCGACCTGGTCACCGTAGGTGAGGGTCGCACCGCGGGCGACGCCCTGCGCACCAGCGTGTCCCTCTCCCGGCTCGCGGAGGCGCGGGGATTCCACCGGCACTGGGTGGCCGAACACCACTCCATGCCGGGCGTGGCCTCCACCTCGCCGGCGGTGATCCTCGCCCACCTCGCGGCGCACACCTCCACCATCCGGCTCGGGTCCGGCGGGGTGATGCTGCCCAATCACGCGCCGCTGGTGATCGCCGAGCAGTTCGGCACCCTGGAGGCGCTGGCGCCGGGGCGGGTCGACCTCGGGCTCGGGCGGGCGCCCGGCACGGACGGCGCGACCGCCGCGGCCCTGCGCCGCACCGCGCGGCCGGGCGAGGGCGCGGAGGACTTCCCGCAGCAGCTCGCCGAGTTGACCCGGTTCCTCGACGACGACTTCCCCGACGGACACCCGTACGCCCGGATCCACGCCGTGCCCGGTCCCGTCCAGGGGCCCACCGGCCGGCCGCCGGTCTGGCTGCTCGGCTCCTCCGGCTTCAGCGCCCGGCTCGCCGGCGCGCTCGGGCTGCCGTTCGCCTTCGCCCACCACTTCTCGGCGCAGAACACCGTCCCCGCGCTGGAGCTCTACCGGCAGTCCTTCCGGCCGTCCGCCGTGCTGGACGCGCCGTACGCGCTGATCGGCGTGGCCGCGCTGGCTTCGCAGGACGAGGCGCAGGCCCGCCGCGAGGTGCTCACGGGCGCGCTGGCGATGCTCCAACTGCGCACCGGGCGGCCGGGGCTGATGCCGACGCCGGAGCGGGCCGGGGCGCACCGCTTCACCGCCGCGGAGCAGGACTTCGTCGACGGCTGGCTGACGAACATCGTGCACGGCACGCCCGACGCGGTGCGGGACGGGCTCGACTCCCTCCAGAAGCGCACCGGCGCCGACGAGTTGATGATCACCGCGAACGTGCACGGCGACGAGGTGCGACTGCGTTCGTACGAACTGATCGCGGACGCCTACGGGTTGCCGGAAGGGCCGCTTCCGCCTCGGCCGTGAGTCGAGGGGGGCTCGTCGCGGCCGAGGGGCGCCGCTGGATGGTTCATCGCTGAACAGTCCCCGAGATCGGTTAACTCCGCCCTTAACTGATCCTTAAAACGTGGTTAAAGCACTCGTCAGTGACGGTGAGGACTTCTTCATCTTTCTCATCACAACGCTCTGACGAGGGCTTTTACCGCGAAATTGGTCTAGTCCTTCTTTGCTGGAAGTTGGTCGAGACCATTGACTGAACGCCGGCCGGATCGCTATTTCTTTCTCCCGGCCCGTGTTGCACACAGCGGGTCCGCATCCCCACCAGTTCCCCCCACACACGGAGGCAGTTCGTGCGCTCCCGCAGACCCCTGATCGCGGCGGTGACGACGGCGGCAGTCGCCGCGGGCGTCCTCGCCGGCTTCGCCGCGACGGGCAACGCCAGCACGCCCGCCCAGGCGACGGCCGCCGCGCCGGCCAGCGCCGGGGTGAAGATCGCGTACTACGACCAGTGGAGCGTGTACGGCAACGCCTTCTACCCCAAGCACCTGGACACCCGCGGCATCGCCAAGAAGCTCGACATCATCAACTACTCGTTCGGCAACATCCACCCGACCGAGCTGACCTGCTTCCAGGCCAACAAGGCGGCCGGCGACGACAACAACCCCAACGCCGGCGACGGCGCGGGCGACTCGTACGCCGACTACCAGAAGAGCTTCTCGGCCGCGGACAGCGTCGACGGCGTCGGCGACAAGTGGGACCAGCCCATCGCGGGCGTCTTCAACCAGTTCAAGAAGTTGAAGGCCAAGCACCCCCACCTGAAGATCAACATCTCGCTGGGCGGCTGGACGTACTCCAAGTACTTCCACGACGCGGCGAAGACCGACGCCAGCCGGAAGAAGCTCGTCGCCTCCTGCATCAAGCAGTACCTCACCGGCGACGTCCCCAAGGCCGACGGCTTCGGCGGCCCGGGCACCGCGGCCGGCGTCTTCGACGGCATCGACATCGACTGGGAGTACCCCGGCTCGAACGGCGGCCACCTCGGCAACCACTACGGGCCCGAGGACAAGGCCAACTTCACCCTGCTGCTCGCCGAGTTCCGCAAGCAGCTCGACGAGTACGGCGCGGCCAACGGCGGCAAGAAGTACCTGCTGACCGCGGCCATGCCGGCCGGCCAGGACAAGATCAAGCACATCGAGACGAACAAGGTGGGCGCGTACCTCGACTACGCGAACATCATGACGTACGACATGCACGGCGCCTGGAACTCCACCGGCCCGACGTACCACCAGTCGCCGCTGTACTCGCCGCCGTCCGACCCGACCAACCCGATCGCGCCGGGCACCGAGAAGTACTCGGTCGACAACGCGGTCCGCGCCTGGATCGACGGCAGCCCCGCCTACGGCATCGCCGGCGGCTTCCCGGCGAACAAGCTGACCCTCGGCTACGAGATGTACTACCGCGGCTGGAAGAACGTCCCGGCCGGCGCGAAGAACGGTCTGGCCCAGTCCGCCAACGGCGGCAGCGCCCCGCGTCCGCTCAGCCAGGCGGCCGGCATCGCCAACTACAAGGAGCTCGGCGGCATCGTCGACAACCCGGCGACCACCTTCTGGGACGACGAGGCGAAGGCCGCGTACTTCTACAAGGACGGCGAGTTCTTCACCGGGCTCGACAAGCGGGCCATCGACGCCCGTGCCGCGTACGCCAAGAGCAAGGGCCTGGGCGGGGCGATGCTGTACTCCCTCATCGGCCTGGACGAGCAGACCAAGCTGCTGAACGACGTCGTCGCCGCGGTCGGCGAGAGCGTGCGGCCCACCCCGTCGCCGACGCCGAGCAACCCCAACCCCTCGCCGAGCAACCCGAACCCGTCGCCCAGCCCCGCCTGCGGCACCCCCTGGGCGGCCGCCGACGTCTACAACGCCGGTGCCGTCGTCTCCCACAAGGGCCGTTCCTACAAGGCCCAGTGGTGGAACCAGGGCAGCGAGCCGGGCACCGGCGGCGAGTGGGGAGTCTGGCGCGACCAGGGTCCCTGCTGAACACCGGGTGCCTACGCGGTGCCCCCCACAGCTAACCACCGCGTAGGCACCGCCCCCTAGAACCACTGCATTCCCCCCACAACACCGCCCCCGCCCGGAGATTCCCCGGGCGGGGGCGGTACCCATTCCCCGGCCCCCCGCGCGGCCCCGCGTCGGAACGATCGCACCCGCAGGGACACGGCGAAGGTGTCCAAGGGTGCTGCGGGTTGCCCGAGGAGTCCCGCCAGGCGGCGCGGGCCGCAGGGGCGGCCCGCGCAAGTACCCGCGCTCCGGGCTACGCCCGAAGCGCGGGGAGGGCGATCAGCTCCGCGATCCGCTCCGGCGGCAGCGCCTTCGCGTAGTGCCACCCCTGCCCCGTGTCACAACCGATCCGCCGCAACCGCGCCGCCTGCCCCGCCGTCTCCACGCACTCCGCGGTGACCGTGAGCCCCAGCCGGTGCGCCAACTGCACCAGCGCCTCCACGATCGTCTCGTCCGCCGGGTTCGGCGGCGCCTCGTCCTGGAAGGCACGGACGAACGACCCGTCCAGCTTCAGCACCGACACCGGCAGCCGGCTGAGGTACGCGAGGTTCGAGTACCCCGTACCGAAGTCGTCGATGGCGATCCGCACCCCCATGTCGCTGAGGTTCTGCAGCGCCTGGAGCGGCCGGCCCGCCGAGCCCATCACCGCCGACTCGGTCAGCTCCAGTTGCAACAGGTGCGCCGGCAACCCCGTCTCCGCCAGGATCTCCGCCACGTCCGCCACCAGGTCCGAGTCCCAGACCTGCCGTACGGCCACGTTGACGCTCATCACCAGCGGCCGGCTCCCCGGGTGCTCCTGTCGCCACCGGCGCGCCTGCCGGCAGGCCGTCCGCAGCACGTACCGGCCCAACTGCACGATGGAGCCGTCCTCTTCGGCGATCGAGATGAACCGATTCGGCGCCAGGGTCCCGAACTGCGGGTGCTGCCAGCGCACCAGCGCCTCCACGCCGTGCACGGCCCCGTCCGCGAGTCCCACCAACGGCTGGTACTCCACCACGAACTCACCGCGCTCCACCGCCGGCCGCAGCGAGGACGACAGCGCCTGCCGGGTCAGCCGGTGCTCGTTGCGCTCCGGGTCGAACAGGGTCCACCGGGCCCCGCCGTCCTCCTTCGCCCAGTACAGCGTGGTGTCGGCGGCCTGCATCAGACCGGTCGCCGTCGTGCCGGCCGCGCCCCGCTCCACGACTCCGATCGACGCCGTCACCGAAAGCTGCTGCCCGTCCAGCTCGAACGGCCGCTGGAGCGCGGCGAGCACGCACCGCGCGAGGTCGGACAACTGCTCCGTGCCCGTCGACTCCTCCACGAGCACCGCGAATTCGTCGCCGCCGAGCCGGGCCACCAGATGGCCGCCGCCGCAGCGGGGTGGCTCGACGCGGGCCGTGCACTCGGTCAGCCGGGCGGCCACGGCGGTCAACAGCCGGTCGCCGGTGCGGTGCCCCAGCGCGTCGTTGACCGCCTTGAACCCGTCGACGTCCAGGTACAGGAGCCCGATGCGCCCGGTGGAGTTGCAGTCGTACGCGGCGGACTCCAGCGCGGTGGTGAGCCGTTCGAAGAACAGCGCGCGGTTCGGCAGCCGCGTCACCGCGTCGTGCATCTCCAGATGGCGCACCCGGGCGCGCAGTTCGCGCCGGTCGCTGACGTCCGTGACGCACAACAGCGCGGTGCGCTCGTTGCCGGACAGCGGAGCGAGGTCGACCTCCACCCACAGCACCCGCCCGTCGGGGTGCTTCAGCCGTCGCGTACAGCGCAGTCGGGGGCGCCGCCGGCGCAGCACGTCGCGGTACGCCTGCCAGATGCGGCGGTCGGACGCCAGGTCGGTGAGGTCGGCGGCGCGCGCGCCGACCGGGTCTCGACCGACGAGTCCGGCGAAGGCGGGGTTGGCGCCGACGACGTGACCGTCGGGCCCGACGACCGCCATCGGGAGGGGGGCCGCGTCGAACGCGGTCCGGTACTCCCGTCCGGGCCCTGTTCCTTCGGGGGATCCGCTCACCGCATTCACTCCCGCAGTGCAGTTGTGTCGTGGATGTGGTCGGAAAGAGTCAGAGATCGGAGATCGGATGAACCGGGAAGACCGAGAGAGCTTCAGGGAGAGCAGGGAGGCGCTGAAAGACCGAAAAAGCTGAAGAAAGCTCAGGAAACGGACCCGGGGAAAGTGTGCCGATCATAGAGGCTGGCCTGTCGGCCGTTCCACCTCCGCCACTGGGGCGTCTGTCCTCGGCGCACTTTGACAGATCGTTTCTGCGTAAGTCTGCCCGACCTGGAGCACCCTTAAGTGTCGTTCTGATCCCGCGCTGACCGGACTGCGTCTTCCTGACGCCCGACGGAGCGCCGGCGGTGCCGGTTCTCGGGTGCTCCGGTATCGGCTCGATTGCGGCCCGGTTTCGGGCCGGTCACCTGACTGGGGCAGTGGAACTGGTCGTACGCCTTGAAATCACCACAAGGTGGTCGTCGAGGTGTCCCCATTTCGCAGCCGGAGGTCGACGTGGAGCGTCAGCAGCCATCCCCGGGTCCGCCCGGGGGAGTGCAGGGCGGCCGAATGTTCGATTGTCGATACCCGGCCGATCTGGAGGGACGGGAGTTCCCCGAGCTTTCTGAGCTGCCCGAGCTTCCTGAGTACGACGCTGGGCCTCGTGGGCCCGTTGGGTCGGAGGGGTTCACCCGGGGCGGCGGAGGCGTACGGAGGGGGCGGCACGCGCCGGGCGGCCGGGCCGGCCCCGGCGGGCGCGGCGGCTCCGGCGGCGGGCCCGGTGGCCCCGGCCCCGGAAGCGGCAGCGCCGGCGGTGACGGCGGCGGAGAGCGCCGGCGCGCCCGCAGCGCCGCGGCCGCCCTCACCTCCCTCATGGCGCTCGCCGCCACTTCGCTGGTGGCCGGCCCGGCCGTGGCCAAGACGTCGTCGGCCTCCTGTGCCCTGCCGCGTACCCAGGCGCACCACTCCCTCGGCCTCGACACCTGGAACGACTCCTACCCCCGCCCCGTCGAGGACCTGGACGCGGTGATGGTGTTCCTGTCCTTCCCGGACTCCACCCCGCGCACCACCCCCGCCGAACTCGCCGCCGACCACTTCCCCTCGACCAGCGCCTACTTCGAGCGCGCCTCCTACGGCCGGTTCAGCCTGCGGGCCCATCCGGAGCGCGACTGGGTGCGGATGCCGAAGCCGTCGTCGGCGTACGACATAAGCCGTGACTGGGAGCCGGCCCTGCGGCGGGCGTACCTGCGGGACGCCCTCGACGCCGCCGACCGGCAGGTGGACTTCTCCCGGTACGACGTGGTCTACCTGGTCGCCGACCCCGACGCCCCCGGCGTGGACTCCGACGCCACCAAGGTCGTCAACTTCGAGCGCCCGCTGACCTACGACGGGACGGAGCTCAGACGCGTCGTCACGGTCTTCGAGCAGCACCCGCCGGACCGCAACGTGCTGGCCCACGAGACGGGGCACGTCTTCGACCTGCCCGACCTCTACCACCGCCCGGTGGACGGCAAGGGTGACTGGGACACCCACGTCGGGGACTGGGACGTCATGGGCAGCCAGTTCGGCATGGCCCCCGACCTCTTCGCCTGGCACAAGTGGAAGCTGGGCTGGCTGGACGACCGCGACGTGCGCTGCGTCACCCGGCCCGAGTTGATCACCCTGGAGCCGGTCGGCGCGGAGCCCGCGCCGGGCGGGGGGCTCGGCACCCGGCTGGTGGTGGTGCGCACCGGTACGGACTCGGCCCTGGCGATCGAGGCGCGCGGCGCCGTCGGCAACGACCGGACGACCTGCACGGAGGGCGTGCTGCTCTACCGGATCGACGCGGAGGCGGCGTCCGGCGGCGGCCCGGTGGAGGTCGTCGACACCCACCCGGACACCGACGCGTGCTGGGACCGCTCGGTCTACCCGCGGCTGGCCGATGCGCCGCTGGGGGTCGGCGAAACGTTCACTCTCGCCGGGGCCTCGGGGGAGCGCACCCGCATCGAGGTGGCCGACCGCACGTCGACGGGCGCGTGGACGGTGAAGGTCACGCCCGGCTGAGACCTCGGCGGTGGGACCCCGAGGGCAACACGGAGAAGCGGAACACGAAGAAGCCCCCCGCTGTCGCGAGGGGCTTCTTCCGTCTGTGCGCCGCCAGGGACTCGAACCCCGGACCCGCTGATTAAGAGTCAGCTGCTCTAACCAACTGAGCTAGCGGCGCCTGCTGACGTCGTAGACATTAGCACCCGGGTCCGCGGGACGAGAAATCGATGCCCGCAGGCCCGGGGCGACCGCGGCGCGGGCCGCGCGGACGCACGCCCACAGCAGCACGTCGGGCCCGGGCAGCCAGGGGTGCCGGGTCCCCGGGGCGACCAGCCAGCGCGGACCGCCGCCCTCCGCCGCGTCGTCCCCGGCCACGAGCGGCGGGACCGTCACCGCGTCCCCGGTCCCGTGGTAGAGCAGCGGCGGTACGGAGGCGCCCCACTCCTCCCACGCCAGCAGGGCCGGCAGTCGACAGGCGGTGCCGGGTGCGGCGAACAGCAGCATCCGGCCCCGGTGGGCGGCGACGGGCCCGGAGCCCGGCCCTTCCTCCCAGAGGCGGTCCAGCATCTGCCGTCCGAAGACGGCGGGCACGTTCACGACGTCGAAGACCGTGCCGCAGGGCAGCACCGCGGGAGCGGACGGTCGGCTCTCCCAGTGCGTGAGCAGCGAGCGCGGATACGTTCCTGCAGAGACGAGCCAGCTGGCGCCCTGCGCCGTGACCTGGGCGACGTGCTGCTTGCGCTCCTCCGCCAGGAGGGCGAACAGGTCCGTCGGGCGCTCCTCCTCGCCGACGGACAGCAGCAGGTCGTGGTCGTCTCGCAGCGATGCACTCATGGCACCTACGTCTACCGGTTGTGACCGCATGGTTCCAGAGTGTCCCCAAAGCGAGGACAACGTGGCGCGACGCGGGGTATCGTGCCGCCCCGGCATATGCCAGATGTGAAGTTCCCGGGCAGATTCGTCCGGGTGTTCGCTAGGGTGCGGCTCCACTCGCTCGTACGTTCGCGTCCGCGCGCGCCCTCGTGACGCACCCACAGGGAAACCGCGGCTGCGTCCAGAGGTGCAGGGGCGTGCGCGGGACTTTGCGGACACGGCCTCACAGGGCAATGCGCTCAGGGCGTGCCGTTGCGCAGGCCGCGCCCGAACTCGATCATCTTCTTCGCGTAGTCCTCGGTCCACCCCGCCCGCTCCGCGATGTCCGCGGGCGTCAGCCGGTCGAACCGCCGCGGGTCGGCGAGCTGCGCCGCGGCGAGCGCCTGGTACTCCACCGCCCGGTCCGTCGCCGCCCGGAACGCGAGCGTCAGCTCCGTCGCCCGCGCCAGCAGCTCCCGCGGGTCATCCATCGACTCCAGGTCGAAGAAGTGCTCCTGGTCCGCGGCCACCTCCGCAGGCTCGAACAGCAGCGCGGCGGGCCGCGGCTTGCGTGGCTGCGGGTGTTCCGTCATGGCACTTCCTTCGGTCCGGGCGGCGTGCGGGGCGCACCGCGAGGGGGCCGTGCACCGTCCCCGCTCGCGACCGCTCCATTCTCCCGCCCTCCGCAAGAGGGCCGGTCGGCGCTTACGCCTGGTCCTCCAGGTGCGCGATGTCGTTCAGGCGGACCAGCGCCGGCTCCCCGTACGCCCAGCCCAGCAGGGACAGCGACGTCGGGGCGAGGTAGATGCGCGCCGCGAACGCCGCGTCGAAGCCCAGCCAGCGGGCGCACAGCACCCGCAGCACGTGCCCGTGCGCGAAGAGGAGCACGTCCCGGTCGGCCGAGCGGGCCCACGCCACGACCTCGTCCGCCCGCGCGGTCACGTCCGCCAGCGTTTCGCCGCCCATGACGCCGTCGCGCCAGATGACCCAGTCGGGCCGCCCGTCCGCCTGGATCTGCGGGGTCGTACGGCCCTCGTACGCGCCGTAGTCCCACTCCATCAGCGCGTCCCAGGGCGTCGCCCGGTCGCCGAATCCGGCCAATTCGCAGGTCTCCGAAGCCCGGGCCAACGGGCTGGTGCGGACCTCCACGTCCGGCAGCCCCTCCCAGGGGGCCCGGCGCAGCCGCTCGCCCAGCAGCTTCGCCCCGCGCCGCCCCTCTTCCAGCAGCGGAATGTCCGTACGACCGGTGTGCTTGCCGAGTCGGGACCATTCGGTCTGACCGTGTCGGACGAGCAGGACGCGTGGTGCCATGGTGCAAAGCCCCCTGAGTTCGGTGGTGGCCTCTCATCATCGTGCACCCGACAGGTACTCGTCGTACACGTGAACGTGCGTCGACCCGGGCGCAACCTGAGGGACACTAGGGGCGTCACTCCGGAAGTCGGCACCCACCGACCGAGCGCCGCCCCTTACACCGTACGGTTGACCGGTGGCCACCGACCCACCGGAGCATGAGGGGGGAAACCTACGGATGTCGTACATCACGGCTCGCCACCGGCCACGCTGGTGGGCCGAGCTTCTGCTGATCGCGGTGGTCTACTGCGCGTACTCGGCCGGCCGGCTGGTGGCCCGCGGTGACGTCTCGACCGCGGTCGACAACGGCCTCGCCATACTCCGGGCCGAGAAGGCGCTCTATCTGGACTTCGAGACCCCGCTGAACGACCTCTTCACCGAGGTCCCCGCGATCGGCATCCCCGCGGACTTCATCTACGCCTCGCTCCACTACCTGGTCACGCCGATCATCCTCGTCTGGCTCTTCCGGCGCCGCCCGCTGCGCTACCGCGCGGCCCGCGCCTGGCTGATGATCTCGACGCTCCTCGGGCTCGTCGGCTTCACGTTGATGCCGACCTGTCCGCCGCGGTTGCTGGACGCGACGCACGGCTTCGTCGACACCATGGCCCAGTACAGCTCGTACGGCTGGTGGGGCGGCGAGGCGAGCGCACCGCGCGGCATGGGCAATCTGACCAACCAGTACGCGGCGATGCCCAGCCTGCACGTCGGCTGGTCGCTGTGGTGCGGCGTGATGCTCTGGCGCCACGGGCGCACCCCGCTGCTGCGCTGGCTGGGCGTGGCGTACCCGCTGGTCACCACGATCGTGGTGATGGGCACCGCGAACCACTACTTCCTCGACGCCGTCGCCGGCGCCGCGGTGATGGGCCTGGGCCTGCTGCTGACGCGGCCCGCGCTGCGGGTGCTGGACCGGATCCAGGGCCGCGCGGGCGGGGCGTCCGTCGTGGCCGGTGGTGCTGACGGTACGCCCGAGGGCGCCGAGGCGGCCGGTGAGCAGGAGCCGAAGGGAAACGCGGAGGGTGCGGAGGGCGCGGTGAGCGGCGCCGGGACGCCCCGGCCGTCCCGCGAGCCGCAGAACTCCCCACCGTCGGACGGGACATCCCCCGACGCCGCCGACGACACCGGATCCCCGATTGTCGGTGCGGGGTGCCAGACTTCCCCGGGTGAGCGAATCCCTGGACAGCGGACCACCGCGGCAGGCCCCTCCGCGGGAGCCGGCGACAGCACTCCGGCAGCGGCTCGCTGAGCTGCGCGGCCCCGCCGCACGGCCCAAACCGCTGGACGCCCGAGCCCTCGCCGCCCTCGCGGCCAACCCCGGCTGCGAGCGGCGCGCGCTGTTGGACGGCGCCGGGGTGGACAAGACCGCGCTGGCCGCCGCCCTCGGTTCGCCGTCCGGTTTCGGCCAGTCCCAGTTCGCCTTCATGCGGGGCAACGCCTTCGAGGCGCGCGTCACCTCGGACGGCGGCGCCGCGCTGATGAAGCTCCTCGGCGTCGATGAGGGCGGGGCCTTCCGGCTGCCCGACCTCACCGCGGCCGGCCCGGAGGGCCGCGCGGCCCGCACCGCGCTGGCCCTGCGGGAGGCGACCTCCGCGGCCGAGTGGACCCTGCTGCGCCACCCCCTGCTGGCCCTGGAGATCGCCGGGTCCCCCGCCTACCTGGAGCCGGACGCGGTCGTCGTCCACCCCGACGGGCGGTGGACGGTCGTCGAGATCAAGTCGTTCCCGATGATCGACGCCGCCGCCGACGCCGCGAAGGTGGGCGCCGCCGCGCGCCAGGCCGCGGTGTACGTCCTCGCGCTGGCACGGGTCGCGGCCCGCACCCCCGGCGCCGAGGTCGCCCACAGCGTGCTGCTGGTCTGCCCCAAGGACTTCTCCAACCTCCCCACCGGGTCCGCGGTCGACGTCCGCAAGCAGGTGGCCGTCACCCGCCGCCAGCTCTCCCGCCTCACCCGCATCGAGGACATCGCCGCCGCCCTCCCCGAGGGCACCACCTTCGACCTCGACCGCACCCCGGCCGAGCTGACGGCCGCGGTGTCCGAGGTCCCCGCCGCGTACGCCCCCGAGTGCCTCTCCTCCTGCGAGCTGGCGTTCCACTGCCGCGACCGCGCCCGCTGCGAGGGCGCCGTCGAGTCCCTCGGCCGCTCCCTCCGCGGCGAACTGGGCGGCCTGACCACCATCGGCGCGGTCCTCGCCGCGGCCCGCGGCGAAGCCGGCGACCCGGACGACCCGGCTGTCGCGGCCCTACGCCGCGCGGCAGCACTGCGCGCGGACGCCCTCTCGACGCCCCGTTCGACCACGGACGCCCTGCCGGCGCCCGGTGCGGCGAAGGCGCAGGGCGTGCCCGCGGCAGGCGGTACCCACGGCCCGGTGCGGGACGTCCGGCCGTCGCCGGGCGACCCCGCGGCCCGTCCGCCGCACCCCCGCTCCGGCAGGGACCACAGCACCCGCGAAGGACACGCATGAGCCTGATCACCACCCTGGCGCGGCTCGAAGCCGTCGAGTCCGGGCGGGCGCAGCCGCTGGCGACCGTGCGGCATCGGCACGTGGCGGACCGGCCGCTCGTCTTCGTGCCGTTGACGACCGCGGGCGAGGCCGGGGCGCCGCTGGGGGCGCTCGTCGGGACCGAGCGGGACGCGCCGCGGCTGCTGACCGTCGCGCAGCCGCGCGACCGCGAGCTGCGGTTCGCGTTCCTCGCCGAGCTGGCCGACGTCGTACTGCCGCACCTCGACGCGTACGCCGACGACGTCGAGCTGATCGAGCGCACCGCGGCCGACCCCGAGACCGGCAAGCGGACCACCGTCGAGGCGGAGCTGTGCGCCGACGCGCCGCAGATCGTGGTGCCCGGCCGGGCCGGCGTCGAGTTCGTCCGGCTGCTCGGCCGCTCCATGCGCTTCCGTCGCACCTCCGAGCAGGACCCCGACGCGCCCTACCCGGCGCCCCCGCGGGTACCGCTCCTCGGCCGCTGGTTCACGCACTACGGGGAGCGGGCCCGGGTCCCCGGCTCGTCGCTGCTGCTCGCCGCCACCGACCTGCTGAACCGCCACTGGGCCACCGGCCAGTCCTCCCTGGAGGACCAGCACCTGGGCGCGCTGCTCGCCTGGATCGACCCGCCGGCGGGGGAGTCGGGCGCGGACGCGGCGCTCCGCGCCGAGCTGGGCCGGGACGGACAGGGCCAGTTGCTCTGCCCGCCCGCCGGCCCCGCGACCGACCCCGCGTTCGACAACCGCCTCCTCGCCCCCGCCGTCGAGAGCTACGACCGGCTGCGGCTGCGGCTGGCCGCCGCCGAGGAGGGCGCGCACGCGGAGGGCTGGCTCGGCGAACTCTCCGTCGCCGAGCGGGAGATCCGCCGACTGCTGGCGACCCAGTTGAAGCCCACCTGGGACGCGGTGTGGCACGCCCTGGACCTGCTGCGCCGACTGCCCGATGGCGCCCGCGTGCCGGACCGCTGGACGCGCGACCGCTGGTCCTTCACCGCCCACCGCGACCGGGTGCGCGCCGGCGAGCCGCCCCAGCCGCGCCGCGACGACGCCGTGACCGCCGCCCGCAAGCTCGCCACCCGCGAGACCGCGCAGGCGGAGTTGGAGGCCCAAGAAGCCCTGGACGACCCCCTGGTGCTCGCCGGCCGTCGGCTCAACGGCGAGGCGTTCACCTGCGAGGTCACCGAAGTCGTCATGGCCTGGTCGGAGTCGAAGCGCCCCGCGCCCCGACCGCTGGTCACCGTCCGCACCGACGACCGCCCCCACCTGGGCGAGCGCGTGAAGGCGTACCGCTCCCTGGACGGCAAGCCGCAGTCCGCCGAGTTCGTCCGACAGGAGCCCGACGGCGCGCTCGTGCTGCGGCTGCTGGACCGCATGGGCCGCGCCAAGGAGCCCGCCGAGGGGTCCGTGCCGGAGAAGGGCGACCGGATCGCCTGGACCCTCTTCGAGCACGACCAGCGCGGCGGACCCAAGCTGCCCGAGCCGGAAGACACGCCGTGGACGCACGGCGGCCCGCCGACCGCGTCCGCGGAGGACCCGGACCCCGTGACCCCGGAGGACATCCTGTGACGATCCTTCCCGGCCCGCCCCGCGTCCCCGGGGCCGCCCCGTCGGGCGGTGCCCCCGACGGCGTCGCCGACCGCGCGTTCGACGCGGCCGCGGCGGCGGCCCGCGCCACCGAGGCGATCCTCGCCGACACCCTGCACGGCACCAGCCGCGGCGTCGTCGTGGACTCCCCGCCCGGCGCCGGCAAGTCCACCCTCGTCGTCCGCGCCGCCCGGGAACTGGCCGCGGCCGGCCACCCCCTGATGGTGATCGCCCAGACCAACGCCCAGGTGGACGACCTGGTGCTCCGGCTCGCCGAGAAGGACCCCGAACTGCCCGTCGGCCGGCTCCACAGCAGCGACCCCGACCCCTACGACAAGGCCCTCGACGACCTGCCGTCCGTACGGAAGTCGGCCAAGGCGGCGGACCTCGTCGGCCAGGACGTCGTGATCTCCACGGCCGCGAAGTGGGCGCACGTGCGGGGCGTCGAGCCCTGGTCGCACGCCATCGTCGACGAGGCGTACCAAATGCGCTCCGACGCGCTCCTCGCCGTCGCCGGACTCTTCGAACGCGCCCTGTTCGTGGGCGACCCGGGGCAGCTCGACCCCTTCGCGATCGTCGGCGCCGACCAGTGGGCGGGGCTGTCGTACGACCCCTCCGCCAGCGCGGTCTCCACCCTGCTGTCGCACAACCCGGACCTGCCGCAGCACCGGCTCCCGGTGTCCTGGCGGCTGCCGGCGTCCGCGGCGCCGCTGGTCTCCGACGCGTTCTACCCGTACACCCCCTTCCGCAGCGGCACCGGCCCCGAGGACCGCCTCCTCTCCTTCGGGGTGGCGTCCGACGGCTCGGCGTACGACCGGGTCGTCGACGAGGCCGCGGCGTCCGGCTGGGGCCTGCTGGAGCTGCCGGCGCGGCACACGCCCCGCACGGACCCCGAGGCGGTCCGCGCCGTGGCCCGGGTGGTGCGGCGGGCGCTGGACCGCGGGGGCGCGGCGACGAGCATGCGGGGGGCGGAGCCGACGCCCGTCACGGCCGACCGGATCGCGGTCGGCACGGCCCACCGCGACCAGGCGGCGGCGATCCGCGCGGCCCTCGCGGAACTCGGCGTCCACGACGTCACGGTGGACACCGCGAACCGCCTCCAGGGCCGCGAGTTCGACCTCACGGTCGTGCTGCACCCGCTCTCGGGCCGCCCCGACGCCACGGCCTTCCACCTGGAGACCGGCCGTCTGTGCGTGCTCGCCTCGCGCCACCGCCACGCCTGCGTCGTCGTCTGCCGCGCGGGCGTCGCCGACCTCCTGGACGACCACCCGTCCACGGAGCCGGTCCAACTCGGCGTCCAGGTCAAGTTCCCCGACGGCTGGGAGGCGATGATGTCCACCTGGGACCAATGGTCCTCCCACCGCGTCCCGCTGCGCGGGGCGTAGCGCGCCGCGGCCGGACGTGTCCCCTGACGCGCCTGCCCTCTCGCCGTTGCCCCGCGAGTACGTCGACCTCCGCGGCCCGGTGGCGGGCTGTTCGCGCAGTTCCCCGCGCCCCTGTTTCGCTGCGCCCGTCATCTGTCTGCCGGCTGAGGGCAGGGGTTTTAGGGGCGCGGGGAACTGCGCGAACAGCCACAGTGCACCCGCGGAGGCCAACGCGCCCGCGAAGCAACGGCGGTGGTGGCCAGCGGGTGCCCGAGGGCCCCCGGGTGCGGGCAACCCCCGGGGTCGGCTGGCTGCCCGCAGGGGGTTACGCGCGGGGGAGGAGGGACTCGCAGCGGGAGAGGAACGTCGGGACGCCCTCCGCCCCCCGATGCGGGGCCAGCACCGTCGCCGTGGTCGCGACCATGGACTGGATCCGCGCCGAGTGGACCCCGTCCAGCAGGTCCAGCACCCCGTGCCCCGCCTCCGCCGCTTCGTCGTGCGCACCGCCGTGCGCCAGCGACGTGGCGAGTTCGGCGCGGTACAGCGCGAGGTTGCGGGTGAAGCGGTGGTCCTGGAGCTCCGCCGCGCGCCGTGCGTGGTGCACCGCGCGCGCCCACGCCCCCAACCGGGCCCAGCACTGCGCCTGGAGGAACTCCAACTCGGGCTCGCCGAAGAAGGACATCCACTCCGGGTCCGCCGCCGCGGCGCCGCGCGCGAAGTGGGTGTGGGCCCGCCCCAGGCACTGCTCGCAGCCCGCGCGGTCACCCAGCCCCGCCCAGCCGCCCGCCTCCCGCAGCGCGAGCAGCGACAGCAGCCGGGGCGACCCCAGGTCGTCCGCCGCGCGCTGGCCCGCCTGCGCGCAGCGCACGGCCTCCCGGTGCCGCCCGGCGTCCCGCGCCAGGAAGGACGCGTTGGAGAAGGCGTGCGCCTCCAGCGCCGCGTCCCCGGCCATCCGCGCCGTCGCCAGCGCCTCCGCGTAGTGCGAGCGCGCGTCGGCCACCCGACCCGAGTCGTGGGCCAACCAGCCCACCGAGAGCGCGAGTTCGCCCGCGCCGGACTGGAGCCGGTCCATCGTCGAACTGCGCGCGGTCAAACCGGCGTCCAACAGGACGTACGCCGCCCGCAGCGGCTGCGCGGCGCGCTGGTACAGCCCGTCCGCCCCGTGCCGGTCGTCCAGCAGTCGGATCCGCCGTACGGCGTCCTCGACGGCGAGGACCTCGCTGTCGCCGATGCGCCGGCCCGTGGGCCCGGCACCGGGCTCCGGCAGGGCGCTCAGTACGGCGCCGAGCCCGAGTCCGAAGGAGGCGGCCGCCACCGTGGCGGAGCCGCCCGTCATGAATGCGCGACGCAACACGTCGCTCTCCTCGTCGTTCTTGCTGTCGTCGGTGCTGTCGGCAGTGCCTTGGGCCGCGGCCTCGACCGCGGGGTCCGCCGCGGTGACTGCCGTGCTCCGGGCGGCGTCGGGCCGTGCCGGAGCGCGCCCCCCGCCCCGTACCCGCTCCCTGGCCGTGAAGCCGAGGTCCGTCAGGTCCAGCCCGGGGAACATGTGCCGGAACACCCGCTCGTACGCGTAGTTCGGGCAACGGATCTCGCCGGCCTCGACGCGCCCGATGTAACGGGCGTCGCACGAGACCTGCTCGCCGATCTCCCGGGCCGCCTTGCGCACGACCGCAGCGAATTCACCGGGGGAGCGCTGGCCGCGCAACCGCCGGAAGGCGAGGTTGGGAACCGCCCGCGATGCCCGTGACGACGACGCCATGGCCGAGCCCTCTCTGGTGCAGCCGTGTTCCCGGCGAGGCATGAACGTACCGGCTGCTGCGCCGGTTTCGCCGGGGGTTTGACCGCAAAGCTGACCATAAAGGCGATAACTCCCCCGGGATCTGCCATGAAGTGCCATCCTTTGCGGCGGAGTGTTGCCGTAGCCCTTGACGCCCCCGGGCGTTGAACCCCTTGGAGGCGCAATCCGTGTCTCGTGGTGAGCGAGGAGGGGATCCCCTTGTTGGAGACCGGCGTCGACGGCGGCACGCGAGAGCCCGTGGCGGCCGTCAGCGACCAGGAGCCGTGCGATCTGGTGACCGTCCCGACCCGACAGGGCCTCGAAGCAGTCGACATCCTGCGGCGCACCGCCGCTCCCGCGGTCGGTCCCGTCCTGCACGACGGCGACTGCGACACCCTCGGCTTCCTCGTGCCGTCCGGCACGGCCGGCGACTGGGACGTGCCCGGCAGCGCGTGCACCCGGACCGAGGGGCCGCTGCCGCGCCTCCCGGGGCACCAGGCCGCCCGGGCGACCTGCGACCGGCGGTGGCTGCTGCCGCCCGGCGGCGGGGAGGAGGTCACCGACCCGGAGGTGCTGCGGGAGGCCCTCGGCGAGGCGGCCCGGTTGATCGAGGCAGTCGACCGATGTAGCTGACGCCCCCGCGCCGCACCGCCCTCCCCCCATCAGGCGAAACGCTTCTTCGATGTCGATAATGGGCGGATGGCGAAGAGCGGTCGGCGGCGCGGAGAGGAATCCGTGGTAGCCCGGGTGGACGGCGGTACGGCGGAGTTGGTGCCGGACCCGGAGCGTCAGCGTGCCTGGACGCTGCTGCTCGACGGCGCCCCGCAGTCCCACGTCGACCTGGCCGACCCGACGCACCTGTCCTTCGCGTACCAGCGGCGCCTGGGCCACGTGGCCGATCTCGTGGCCCCGCCGGGCCGGCCGGTGCGCGTGCTGCACCTGGGCGGCGGCGCGTGCACCCTCGCCCGGTACGTCGCGGCCACCCGGCCCCGCTCCACGCAGCAGGTCGTCGAGGTGGACCAGGCGCTGGTGCAGTTCGTCCGCGCGCACCTGCCCTGGGACGCGCGGGCCCGGATCCGGGTGCGGACCGCCGACGCCCGCGCCGCGCTCGGCAAGCTGCCGGACGCCTGGGCGGACCTGGTGATCGCGGACGTGTTCAGCGGTGCCCGCACCCCGGCGCACCTCACCAGCGTCGAGTTCCTCGGTGAGGTCCGTCGGGTGCTGGCGCCCGGGGGTTGGTACGCGGCCAACCTCACCGACGGCCCGCCGCTGGCGCATCTGCGAGCCCAAGTCGCCACCGTCGCGGCCTCCTTCGGCACCTGTGCGCTGGCGGCCGACCCGGTCGTCCTGCGCGGGCGGCGCTTCGGCAACGCGGTGCTGCTGGGCGCGGACGGCGAACTGCCGATCGCGGAGCTGACCCGGAGGGTGGCGAGCGATCCGCACCCGGGGCGGGTGGAGCACGGCCGTGCCCTCCTCGACTTCACCGGGGGCGCCGCCCCGGTGAAGGACGCCGACGCCCGACCGTCACCCGCGCCGCCCCCCGACGCCTTCCGCTGAGCCGACCCGGGGGACCGTGCGTCAGGGCGAGTTGTAGAACTCGATCTTCGGCGGACCCGCGTTCCACACGCAGAACACCGACTGTTCCTTGCCGTCCTTGGTGAAGGTGGCCCGGATCCAGGTCGGCTCCTTCCAGACCTGCACTTGCCAGCCGGGGTTGGGCGTCGCCAACTCCAGCTCCGCCGAAGCCTCGTGCAGGATGAAAACGACCCGGCCGCCCTCGACCGTCTCGCCCCGGATCTCCCCGGACGGCTTCGCCGGCGGGCCGTCGGACGCGGTGGTCGGCCGGTCCGCGGCCGGCCGTTCGTCGCTCGGCCGGGTGGACGAATCACGGTCCTTCACGAGCGAAGTGCCCGGCGCCTTCCCCGGGTCCGCCTCGCCCTTCTTGTTCCCCGGCTCCTGCGCCGAGGACGTGGGCGGGGGCCGATGGGTGCTGGAGACGCGGGGCTTGGCCTGGGTGGTGGGAGTGTCCCCGGCATTGATGGGCACGGCGCGCGGTCGGTCGTAAGCGGTCCCGGACATCACCGTGTGCACGCCCCACCACGTCAGCGTGACCGCCGCCCCGGTGGACAGCGACCACGCAATGGCATGTACAAGTCCTCTACGCATCGGGGCCATACTGCACCACACAACCCACTCGTGTCCCCAAGAGGATGGGCTTGCTCCGCATATCACGCGGTCGTCAACTACCGCGCCGCGATGGCGAACGACTGCGCGAACGGTCACTCGGGTGGGCCCCCGGGTACTCCATATGGCGTACGGTGCGGCCCATGGCAAGTGTGCTCGTGGTCGAAGACGACCAGTTCGTGCGCTCCGCTCTGATCCGGCACCTGACCGAGGCGTCCCACACGGTGCGGAGCGTCGGCACGGCCCTGGAAGCGCTGCGCGAGGTTGCTCATTTCCGGTTCGACGTGGTCATTCTCGATCTCGGTCTGCCGGATCTGGACGGCTCGGAGGCGCTGAAGATGCTGCGCGGCATCACCGACGTACCGGTGATCATCGCCACCGCGCGCGACGACGAGGCCGAGATCGTACGGCTGTTGAACGACGGCGCCGACGACTACCTCACGAAACCCTTCTCCGTGGAGCATCTGTCCGCAAGGATGGCGGCCGTGCTGCGGCGATCCCGCGTCGCGGCCGGGGAGGACCCGCCGTCACGTGTGATCCAGGTGGGCGGACTCTCCATCGATCCACTGCGCCGCCAGGCCGAACTCGACGGCTCCCCCCTCGATCTGACCCGCCGTGAGTTCGACCTGTTGACCTTCCTCGCCGGCCGGCCCGGCGTCGTCGTGCCCCGCAAGGAACTGCTCGCCCAGGTCTGGCAGCAGAGCTACGGCGACGACCAGACCATCGACGTCCACCTGAGCTGGCTACGGCGCAAGCTCGGCGAGACGGCGGCGCGGCCGCGCTATCTGCACACGCTCCGCGGCGTCGGAGTGAAGCTCGAACCCCCCACCGGACAAACAGAACACCAACGAGGTCATCAGAGATGAGATGGGCGCTGGTCAAGGTCGCACTGGCCGTCACCGTGATGGTCGTGGTCGCCTTCGCCGTACCGCTGGGACTGGTGATCAAGGAGATGGCGCAGGACAGGGCGCTCACCAATGCCGAACGCCAGGCCGCCGCCATCGCCCCCACCCTGTCGATCACCACCGAGCGCGCCCCACTGGAGGTCGCCGTCCAGGCCACCCAGGCGGGGGCCGCCGGGCGGATGTCGGTGCACGTGCCGGCCGGCCGCGACGGCGGCGGACCCGTGGACATCGGGACGCAGCGGGCCGGCGAGGCCGACCAGGAGCTCGTCCAGGACCTGCGCCGCGCCGCCACCACCCACGTCACCGGCGGCTCCGTGCTGCTCCAACCGACCGTGATGAAGGACAGCCGGGTCGCGGTCGTCGAAGTCTTCGTCCCCAGCAGCGAGATGAGCACGGGCGTGGTCACCGCCTGGCTGATGCTCGCCGGCGTCGGCCTCGCGCTGATCGTCGGCTCCGTCGCGGTCGCGGACCGCCTGGGCGTGCGGATGGTGCGCTCCGCCCAGCGCCTCGCCGGCGCCGCCCACGAGTTGGGAGAGGGCCGGCTGGGCGCCCGGGTGCCCGAGGAGGGTCCCACCGAGCTGCGGTCCGCCGCCATCGCCTTCAACGCGATGGCCGACCAGGTCGTCCAACTGCTCGCCAACGAACGCGAGATGGCCGCGGACCTCTCCCACCGGCTGCGCACCCCGCTCACCGTGCTGCGGCTGAACGCCGCCTCCCTCGGCGACGGGCCGGCCGCCGAGCAGACCAGGGCCGCCGTCGAGCAGTTGGAGCGGGAGGTCGACATCATCATCCGCACCGCGCGCGAGGCGAAGCCGCAGACCACGGCGGTCGGCCCGGGCGCGGGCTGCGACGTCTCCGAAGTCGTGCGCGAGCGGATGGACTTCTGGTCCGCACTCGCCGAGGACGAGGGGCGCAAGGTGCGGGTCGCCGGCGTCGACCGCCCGGTGCGCATCCCGGTGGCCCGCCCCGAGCTGGCCGCGGCCCTCGACGCCCTGCTCGGCAACGTCTTCCGCCACACCTCGGAGGGCACGGCCTTCTCCGTGGACGTGCACAACGGCGAGGACGCGGTCATCGTGCTGGTCTCCGACGCCGGCGCCGGCATCGCCGACCCCGCGGCCGCGCTCGCCCGCGGCAACAGCGGCGCCCGCGACGGCTCCACCGGCCTCGGCCTGGACATCGTGCGCCGGGTCGCCGAGTCGACCGGCGGGGACGTGCGCATCGGCAGCTCGGTCCTGGGCGGCACGGAGGTACGGGTCTGGATCGGCCTCGGAGCCGTCCCCGGCGCCCCCGAGGAGCGCCGTCGCGGTCATCGCGGCCCGGACCGCCGGCGTACCCTGATCACAGCGGGACGCCGGGTCCGCGGCGACTTCTGAGCCGCGCTGCACCCCGAGGCGTCCCGGAGATTAACCGAAGCCGATGCTGTCCTTAAGGCGGCCCTAAAAACCGCGCTCCATGTCCGCTATGCGCTGGATGCCGGTTTACGAATCGCTAACGTGCTCTTCACCTCGCCGCGCCGTCGGCGGGGCACCGATCCACCTGCACCACAACCCCCCACCCGCGCGTCCCGGTCGGCCCCACCCCCCCCACATCCGACCGGGACGCGCGCTTTTCTCGGCGGCCCCGGCCCGGTCGCGGGGGATGCTGGCCCAGCCCGATCGCCTGATCCGTCAGACGGGCCCACGGGCGCCCCTGAGGCAGCCACTGGGCACAAAGCCAAGGGCCCCGGTCTCGCGACCGGGGCCCTTGATCAATCAGGGTGAGTGACGGGACTCGAACCAGTTTTTTGACCCTACTGTGACCTGCGACGACGCTGGAAAGTAGGGCAAACCAGCCCAGTTCGATGCCACTCAGAACCACTCAGAACCGCGGGATCGCCGGGGGTGTTCCCGCGGGAACACCCCCTTGGCGATCACCGCAGCACCCACCCCGGTGAGTAGAAACGAGCCAATCCGCAACGCCCGGGAACGACGAAGCCCCCGCCGAAGCGGGGGCGTTCGCCGGTGCTCCCATCCGCCTGGGGGTTGGACCAGGAGCACCAGCCTGATGGGGGGCGAGATGAATGTAGGTTCTGCCCTACATACATTCGATCATGGCCCCGTGAGCGTTGGTCCGTGCCACGCTCCGCCCCGCCCCCTGCCTGGGTCATCGACCGCCGCCGCGTCATTGGCGACCAGATCCGCGCGGCACGGCTCCACCGGGACCTCACGCAGGAGCGAGTCGCCCTGACCATCGGGATGGACCGGGCGACATACAACCGCATCGAGCAGGGGCACGCGTCCCCGCTGTTGGACTCGCTGATCCGCATCGCCGACGCCATCGGCGTCCCGCTGTCGCAGCTCGTCGCCGACGACGCGGGCGAGTAGCGCCTACACCGGGGGCAGGCCCGGCGTCGGGGTGGGCGCCGGCCGGGGCGGGTGCGGGCCAGGGTCGGGTGGCATCTGCGGCGTCGGCTTCCCGTGCTTGCCCGCCTCCACCATCCGCTCGGTGACCCCGTACATCCCGAACGGCGGGAACACCACAACGCGCAGCGGGCAGTCGCCCGTGGCGCAGGAGACGCACAGCAGGGCGCGCCCGCGGGAACCGGTGCGAACGACGGTGACGGGCTCGCGCCAGCAGGACTCGCACGTCGTGACGTCGGTCTCGGTCAGCTTCGCGCGGCGGACGGGGATCAGGATCATCACGCCGCGCTCCTCTGGGGTAGGCCGTGCGGGGCGATGACGAGCCGCCGGCGGGCGCGCGCGGCCTGCTCCTCGAACAGCCGCCGCGCCTCCTCCTTCGTCGGCCCGGTCCACGGGCGGGACCAGGCGCTGGGAACGAACGGCGCCGGCGGCGGGTACGCCGTCAGGTACTCGGCGGTGTGCCGGCCGGGCCGGCGGCGCCGCCGGGTCCGGCGATGGCGAGCGAGGGTAGGCATGGGTGCCTCCTGTTGAACGGGGGGTGGATGCCCCGGCCCTACCTCAGGGCTGTAGGTAGGACCAGGGCGGTGCCCGTGCGCCGGCGCGGGGCAATGCGCAGGCGCACGGGGATCAAGGGGCGGCCGCGGTCGCCTGACGGCCGTACAGAAGCAGCGTCTTGATGTACTCGGCGAGGACCATCAACTCCTCACCGGGCAGCACCGCGGGGTCGACGCCGACGGCCGCGGCGCGCGCGCTCGCGATGCCTGCGATGACGATGCTCCGATGCCCCTCGTCGGTGATGGTGTCGGCGTACGCCTCGGCCGGGCCGGTCAGCGCGCCGATGTGCTGCCGCAGCCGGTCGCGCAGCGCCTGCTGCCGCATCGGGGCGGCCTGGGCCAGAGTCCAGGCCAGGCGCACATCGCGGTGCAGATCGGCGTCGCTCGCGGATATGACGAGTGGGCCGGTCACGCGGGCCACCGCCGCGGCGCGCGGTTGACCTCGCGGGTACGGGCGCGCAGCGCGGTGAGCGTCGCCGAGTCGCTGCTGTCGTTGTCGGGGGCGGGCCGGTCGGGGCAGACGGACTGGCCGCACGTGCACGCCGGCCACCGCTGCGACGCCGGCAGGGCGTCGGCTTCTGCGGGGATGGGTGTGAGCTTCATCGGGGGGCTCCCAAGGAGTGGGCTGAAGCAGTCCCACGACGGTAGGGAGCGACCGCGGTCCTGCGGCAGTGTGTGAAGGGGTGCTGCTGCATTGGTCCTTTCACACACTGTGTGAACCACTCACCGCTACGCTCGGTGCACCGATCGACACAGGGGGCCGCCGTGGAAGCCAACACCCTCCTCGACGCGCTGCTCGAAGAGGCCGGCGTGAGCCGCGTCGGACTCGCCGCCCGCGTCAACCAGGCGCTCCGCGCCCGCGGGACCAAGGCGTCGTACGACCACTCCAGCGTGATCAGGTGGCTGAAGGGCCAACGCCCCCGCGGTCACGTGCCCGACGCGATCTGCGAGATCCTCGGGGCCCGCGTCGGGCGCACCCTCAGCCTCGACGACGTCGGCATGGGCAACACGGACGCTCCCGCAGCCACACCCCTGGGCGGCTTCATCGAGCGATCCACCGCGATGTGGCGTGGCGACGCGCAGGACCGACGCGATGTCCAGGAAGCACCCGTGATCGCGGGTCTACCGGCCGTCGGGCCCGTGTGGGAATGGGAGAACCCGCCGGAGGACGCCGACGTATCGCGCAGCGGCACGATCCACGTCGGTGCGGAGGATGTCGGCGTCCTGCGCACTGCCCGGTCCCACTACGAACAGATGTACCGGAAGGCCGGCGGCGTCGCGACCCGCGGCCGGGTGCTCGCGTTCCTTAACACCGAGACGGCCCCGCTGCTGCACGGCTCGTACAGCGACGCCACCGGGCGCGAACTCCACCGCGCCGCTGGTGGACTCGTTGCGGTCGCCGGGATCTGCGCGTACGACTCCGACGCCCAGGGGCTCGCGCAGCGCTACTTCCACCAAGCGCTACGGCTCGCGAAGGCGTCCGGTGACCGGGCGTTCGGCGGGTACGTGATAGCGCTGCTGGTGAACCAGGCGCTGTTCCTGTCTGACTACCGGCAGGCCGTCGCGTTCGCTGAGGCCGGACTCCGCGCGGCAGGAGCAGCAGTCAGCCACGCATTGGCGTGCGACCTGTACGCGATGCAGGCGAAGGCGTACGCACACCTCGGCGACGCGGGCGCCGCGCACCAGGCCATGTCCCTCGCCGAGGCACGAGCCGGCCTGATCCGCCGCGAGGATGAGCCGGCCGAGACTGCGTACGTGCAGCAAGGGCTGATGGAGACGTGCGTCGGTGAGGCGCTGACGAGCTTGGGTGACCTGGGCGTTGCGGAGGAGTACGCGATAGAAGCCGCCCGGGCGCCCGCTCACCCCCGCGGGCGCGCTCATCGCCTGGCCTCGCTCGCGACCGTCCAGGCTCGGCGAGGACACGCCGACGCCGCGGCGGCCACCGCGCTCGACATGCTGGACGTGTCAGCGGGGATGGAGTCGCGGCGGCTGACCGACCGACTGACCCAGCTACGCCGCGTCCTTGCCGAGGGCGGTCGGGCGGGCGCGGACGCGGTCGCGGCGATCGACGAGACACTGCGTGTCCGCTGGTAGTGGGTGTGTGGTGAGATGAAGAGCATCCCAGCGAGAGGCGTGACCCCCTGTGTCGGTATGGCGGAATCTGTCCGAGCACACCGTGTACGAGAACCCCTGGTTCCGCGTGAACCTCGCTGACGTCGAGCTGCCCGACGGCCGGCACCTGGACCACTACCTCATCCGCCAACGTCCCGTGGCCCTGGCCACCGCGGTGAACGAGGAGAACGAAGTCCTGCTGCTGTGGCGCCACCGCTTCATCACCGACAGCTGGGGCTGGGAGTTGGCCGCGGGCGTCGTCGAGGACGGCGAGGACGTCGAGACGGCGGCGGCCCGGGAGATGGAGGAGGAGACCGGCTGGCGGCCGGGCCCCCTCCACCACCTGCTGACCGTCGAACCGGCCAACGGATTGGCGGACGCCAGGCACCACCTGTACTGGGCGGAAGGCGCAACCTACATCGGGCACCCCGAGGACGACTTCGAGTCCTCGCGCCGGGAGTGGGTGCCGCTGAAGCGCGTGCCCGACCTCATCGCCAGGGGCGAGATCCCGGCGGCGAACATGGCGGCCGGGCTGTTGCTGCTGCACCACATGCGGCTGAGGTGACCGAGCGCGGGTGCGCCCCTCCCGGTGGGTCGGCGGGAGGGGCGCGAGCGGACACCGGATCGGGCAGATGCGTCCGCCGAGGCGTGCTGGTCGACGGACCCCGGGTCCGCTGAGGGGGTCTCCCAGCATGGCACCGGATCCAGCCACACAACAGGGGTACGACCGGATCCGGCTGTACGCGCCGGAGCCGCCCCAGGCCCAGGCGCCCGAACGGAGCGACGCCCTGCCGTAGGATCCCGCCGTGGCAGATATCGAACTCCCGGACGAACTGATCGCGCTGGAGCAGACCGCCTGGGAGGAGATCCAGGCCGGCGCCCTCACGATCCCCACCGCCGCCGCGGTGCAGGCCGCGATCACCGCGCACGCCGAAGCCACCGGGCAGGGGCGCTACGCCGTGGAGAAGGCGCTGAAGCGCGCAGTGCGGCACGGCGTCGAGGACACCGCGGCGTAGCCCGGGCCCAGCCCTGCTCAACCGGCCGTCTCGTACACGCCATCCCAGCGCGCCTGCCAGCCCGGGTGGCCCTCCGCACGTGCGGCCTCGGCGAGGATCAGCACTGCGCGCGACCACGCCGCAGCGGCCGCCTCGGCTGCCGGAGAGGGATCCTCCGCAGCCCTCATCGCGTGCGCGCAGTAGGCGGAGACGATGGTGCTCCGAGCCTCCCGATCAGGGCCGACGGGATACGTCCCGAGTACGCCCAGGTACCAATCGACGATCTCCTGCACGCGCTCCGTGCCGTAGGTCATGCCCCCAGGATGGCCGGGCCGACGCGGGCGGTGTGCACTACCGGTGCACATCGGCCGAGATCTGGCGCACCCCCGCAGACGGCGCCCTGGCCGGGTAGCCTCCCGCCATGACCGCACCCGATCCGCGCGACCAGCACACCGCAGACCTCCGCGCCGCCCTGACCACGGCCAAGGCGTGGCTCTCGTTCTCAGCCGGGATGCTGGCCGCCGACCACCCCGACCACGCTGAGCAGCAGATGGAGGTAGCCGAGCAGATGACGCGAGTCCTGGACCGCACCGCCCCCGGCAACCCCGCAACGGCGGGGACGACTACGAGCTGAGACGGAAACACGGAGCACCCCCGCGACGGCGGGGACGACAGCCCCAGGTCTCGAAGCTGCTGGATGGTCACCGGACAATCCCCGCGCGGCGGGGCGCCGACCACCGTAGCGCAGCCGCCCGCCCGTGACGCCACGCCGGGCCGCGCCGTTGCACCAGCATGGACCTCGACCTCGCCCAACTCCTCAACGACACCGACGGAGACCGCCTCGCCCTCCTCACCGCAGGCGAGGCAGCCGCCGTGATCGCCATCCTCCGAGCTGTAGCCGACGCACCCGGCACCGGCGAGGAGACCGCCGCCGCAGCCGGCGATCTGTGGGAGCGGCTTGCCCGCCGGCTGCCGAGTACGTGACAAATCTCTGACAAAGCGCCGCAACTCCCAACGATCAAGGGGCTGGCGGCCGTACCGTCGTTGGCATGCCCCCGTACACCCACGGCCCGTACATCGCCGCGTGCGCCGCCGCGATCACCGCCGCCGGCGTCCCCCTCGCCGACCCGGTACTCGGCCGCGACCCCACCGATGGCGAGCAGTACGCGATCCTGACCCCCGACCCCGACTGGGTCAGCCAGCACTTCGGCGGTCTCCACGGCTGCGACGACGACGCCGGCTACGGTCTGCTCTGGGGCGAGGGCATCGGATGGAACGTCGGCATCCACGACGAGAACTACGGGCACGAGAGCCACATCCGCCCCAAGATCCCGCTCACGCGCTTCCTGCTGCATGGGGCCCCCACACCCGCAGAGGTCGCCGCCGACGCTCACCACCTCCTGACCCAGGCCCGCGGCTCCCAGTCCAGCAAGCTCAGGATCTACGACGACACGCCCGCCGGCCTGCGCGAACTGGCCGCCGTCCTCGCCACCTACACCAGCACATGACAAAGCCGCCCCCGCCCACCCCACGAAGGGGCAGACGGGGGCAGTCCTCAGCTGTGGACGGACGACGGCAGCACGTCCCGATGCACATCACGGTGCACCAGCTCCACCACGTACCCCGCCGCGGCGGCGTACGCTCGCGCTTGCTGCTCGATCTCCCGAGCCATCCCAACCGCGCGATGCCGACCGCCTACACAGCCCGTGGCGACGGTCACCACCGGGCTACTGGTCTCCGTCAGCAGCATGTGCGCCGCGAGCGTGGTCTGGGAGGCGAGGTGCCGCGCCCCCGGGGTGTCGAGGACGTGCCGGTACACGCGGTCGTCGAGGCCGGTCAGCTCGCGCATGGCCGGGTCGTGATGCGGATTCCTGAGGGAGCGCCGCAGGTCCAAGGTGATGTCCGCCAACGGCGGGGCGGCGTGGCCGTACCCGAAGGACACGACCCGCAGTAAGGGAGTCATGCGGCCAGCGTGCACCGCGACACCACGCGCCAACAGGGGTTTCCCGTTTCCTCTTTCACCGGCCGACGCTCTGCCACAGCGCAACAGCGAGCGCACCCAGCGCGGTCAACGCCGCCATCGACGGCAGCGGCCACCGCGCCCGCTCCAGAGCCTCCACCCGCTGCTCCAGCGCCGCGATGTCGGCCTCCGACTGGCCCGTACGCTGGAGCGCCAGATCCAGCCGGCCGTTCAGCTCGGCAAAGCCCGTACGAATCTCGCCCTTCACCTCCGCCAGCTCGACCGCGACCTGCGTCGTCTGCTCGGGAGTCACCGGCGACTCCGGGGTATCCAACCGACCGTCGACTGATCGCCGATGGCCGTGCCGACGGCGGCCTTCAGCACCGACAGGCCCGCCGGAATCGCCGCGATCGCCGCGGCCTTGAGCGCGGACAGGTCGGTGAGGTCGAAGCCGTCGGCGAGCAGCAGCCCGAGGAGGGCGACGACGTACGTGCCGGCGGTGCGTTCGATCGTGTCGAGGACGAGTCGAGACATGGGGGGTTCTCCGTTCTTCAGGGGGTGATGGTGAAGCCGCGGCGGTCGCGGTGACGCTCTCGTCGGGCAGTTCGGCACGGAATGCACAGACGCGTTCCGCGGTGGTCGATGACCGAGTGGTCGGCGTACGAATGGCCGTTGGAGCAGTGCGTTACCGCTGCCTTCTGGGCTGCAAGGGCCTGCCTGTTGGAGCTGCGTGCCGTGTTCTCGGCCGTGCTTACGGGCTCCAGGTGGTCCGGGTTCACGCAGCAGATGTTGCGGCAGAGGTGGTCGAGCGGCAGGCCGTCGGGGATCTCGCCGACGAGAAGTTCCCAACTCACTCGGTGGGCCAGCCGTGTCTTCCCGCCCTGCCAGAACTTCCCGTAGCCCGCAGGGGTCAGCCCTGCCGACCACTCCCAGCAGAGGCCGACGTCGACCTTGCTCCAGAAGCGCTCGTGGACGTCCGTTGCGGTCACGGCGTCACCTGGAAACCGCGCCTCGCCCCGAGCTTCCTCAACGACTCCAGGCCCGGCACACCGTCGGCGTCGGCGCCCTTGTAGCCGCAGCGCCGCTGCCAAGCCGCGTACGCGCGCACGGTGGCGGTGCCGTAGTGCCCGTCGGCCAACTCGCGGGACAGCAGCCGCTCGGCCACCAGCGCGGATTCGACCGTCTTGGTGCCGTAGTAGCTGACAGGGGTGCCCTTCTTCGGCGGGTCGCTCCGGGCGGCGGCGATCAGCCGGGACAGGTCGACGACGGGCTTCGCGGGCGGTCGCGTCCCGGGCTTCGCGGGCGGTACCGGATCGGAGCCGCCGGGCCGCGGGGCGCCGCGCTCCACCCAGTCGTACAGCGCATCCCCCGGGCACGCGGTCGCGTACCCGTCCCGGTGTCCGCGGACCTCCTGGCCGGCGCCGTGCTCGCGCAGGTACTCGATCGCGTCCCGCAAGCCGTGCAGCATCGCCTCCGTCGGGGTGACGAGGCCCTTGCTGCCGAGGAGCGCACAAATCGCGTAGTGCTGCTCGTTGAGGGCACGGCTCCCGTTGGCGCCCGTGCGGCGGTACGCACCCCGCCCCTCGAAGACGTACCCGTGTTCGCAGACGAGGACGTTGTACGCGATGTCCGAGTAGTTCTCGGTCCTGTCCGCGAGGTGAGCAGCGCGGATCGCGCGAACCTGGTCGTCACACCGGTCGTGCGCACGCGAGGTGTACGCGGTCCCCAAGTAGTGGATCTTCGACCCGCGGACCTTCGCGATCCGATCAGCGGCTGTGGCGGGCGCGCCCCAGTCGGAGCGCCGGACGAATTGCATGATGGGCCTCCAGGGCACACGAGAAAGCCCCAGGCCAAGCACGGCATGGGGCTGAGGAAAGTGAAGGGGGGAACGGGTCAGGTGACCTCGTAGATCACGACCTCCAGGCGCGAGTTGATGTGGAAGAGGCCCGCGCCACCGGACGCGTTGATCACGCCCAGCAGCGTGAACGTCTGCGTCCCTGCGGCGCCGAGGGTGCCGGACCAGGACATCGCGACCGTGTCTCGGTCCAGGGTGTCCATTGCATGGATCGCCAATCCGCTCTGGTCGGTGCCGTTGACCTGCAACTTTCCGACCATGAGGTTCGAGGCGTGGACGGTGGTGACCGAGCAGTCGAACACGCCGCTCGCTGTGTATCTGGCGCCCGCTGTCTCGGTCGCGATCGTCGCGGTGAGCCCGGGAATCGGCTGGTACGTCGTCGTGCCGTTCAGAGCGGCGGTCGCCTCCGCGCTGTACGGCGTCGGCTGCATGCGGTCCAGTGCGGCGGCGGTGACGATCTGGCCTGCCAGGATCGGCATGACCTCTCCATTCTGGTCAGAGCGCGGTGCGCATCGGGTGAGCGAGCGCCACCGCGGCGCCCGCCGAGTGCGCCTTGACGACGCCGTTCACGGAGCGAGTCACCGTCGCGAGCTGCGGCGTGATGATCTCGAACGCGTCGAAGCGGATCTCGGGCGCCGTGTTGGTGTTGCCGTTGAACGCCGACGCGGTGAGGCCGAGTTCGCCGGCGGCGATCGTGTCCGTGGTGATCGTGGCCGTGTGGGTCCAGTCGACGGGCTCCGGCTGGCCGACGGGCCACACTCGCATCTGCACGGTGTGCCCGACGAGCCGCACGCGTACCTCGAACTCCTGGCCCGCGGTGTACGTGTACGGCAGGCTCGGCGCCGAGCCGACCTGGGTCGTGCCGCGCGTGACGGACACCGACAGGGCACCCGCGAGACCGAAGTGCACCCGCGCCCGATAGAACACGGAGGTGCTGACGGCGCGCAGGCAGATGCCGGGGATGAACGCGGCCCCGGTCGCGACCGCCGACACCGACATGCGCACCCGTACCTCGGCATCCGCGACCGGCCCCGTGATCGTCTGGAAACGGATCGACCCAGCGTTGGCCGCCAGGGTGATGACGCCCCGGCCGCTGGCCACCGTCCGATCTGAGGTGGCGCCGCCGACCTCCATCCACGCCTGCCCGGACGACGACGTGCCCCACGTGCCCGACAGGGTGCGCGCGAAGTCGTCCACGCGGTTCGCGATGCCGGACACGGTGACGACCTCCCCGCCCAACCGCAGGTCGAAGGGGAAGTGCGAGGCGTAGCCGGCGCTGTCGATCCAGCGGGGCCCGCTGTCGGTCTGCACCTCCAGAGCCGTCTGCGTCTCTGTCGCTGGGGCGCCGAGGCTGGACGCCTCCGTGTCCGGCCGCCCCAGAACGGCGTCTTCGGCAACCCCCACCGCCCACGGCCCCCCGGGCGCGCACATGAAGTCGATCGTCCACGCGAACTCGGCGAACGTCTCCGACCAGCCGAGGACCATCAGATCCAGCGGCCCCGGAGGCAGATAGTCCGGCAGCCCGGTGATGCGGATGATGTCGCCCTCCCGCAGCGCCGCCACCGCGGGCGCCAGCTCCGGGAACTTGTGGACCATCATCCTCAGCCGCGGGTACCGGTACTCATCCCAGGTACTGAGAGCGAGGCGCCACGCGGCGATCTGCTCCGGCTGCCCGTCGTGGAACAAGTTCAGGCCCACGGAGTCCTCGTATAGGCCGATGCCCGCAGGCGGCTCCGCAACGGACAGCGGCCCGCTGGTCAGCTCGACCGTGGCCGAGGAGCCGTTCTCCCGCGTCACCGTCACGCTGTTGCGGACCGTGTCCTCTTCGACCGGTTCGAACGGCTGCGTCAACTGGGCATAATCCAAGGTCAGAGCCGGCCGCTGGTTGTACAGCCCGACCCGCGGCCGGTACGCCAACGCCAACACGTCCGCGCGCTCCCCGAGCAGCCCGCCGTCCGCAGCCTCCGCGTCCTCCAGCAACTCCAGCAGCGGCCCGGGCAACTGGTAGCCCATCTCGGTGGTGGGGCCGCCGTCAATGACCGCAGCCACGGCCTCCTCGGAGGTGAGGCGCCGCAGCCGGTCCCCCGCTGATTCACCGACGTACGCTTCGTCCGCCCGGTTGTAGATCAGCGTGTCGTCCCGTGCGAACACCCCCAGGTGCCCGATCCGCATGCCGGCGACCGTGGCGGGGGCGCCGATGACCGCGTTGATCCGGGTCACGGCGCCCGCGGTCGCGGCGCTGATGGTCTGGTTGCCCCACGACCCGAGACCGCTCACCGCCATGTAGCCGACCTGGTAGGTGACCTGCCCCGGCAGCGCGCCCGGTTTGCCGATGATTTCCAGCCGATTCCACTCCGACAGGAAAGAGGGGAAGAGCCCGACGGACGTGTCGATGATCAGCGTCCCGGAGGCGTCGTAGCCGTACAGCCGCAGCCCCCAGCCCGCCTCGTAGACAACGGAGAGCCGGCGCACCGTCCCGGACGTCCCGAACTCCAGGATCTCCGTAGGCGCAGAACCGGCCGGCGACGGGTCCAGAAGGAAGACGTACGACACCATCCACGACGACGTAGGCGTGTACGCGGGCACACGGCCCGACATCGTGACGACGTAGCCCTCATCGAGCACCCGCGGGAGCGCCTTCGAGCCGGGCAAACTCCCGTCCGAGCCGTACTCCAGACCCCTCGTGATCAGCGGGCCGACACCGGGAATCCCGGCCGCAGCCTGCGTCGCGTCGCGCGAGTCCTCCATCGGCCAATACGCCCGCACGGTCGACTCACTCGGAATGCGGCGCCGCAGCGTGGACTCCAGGTCACGGCGCCCCGCTTCCAGCCGGCGCAAGAGTCCGCCGGCGGTGATCGGCACGGTCACGTTGTGCCCGCTGCGGTGCCAGCGAGGCTCCCACTTCGGGACCTCCACGCGGGCACGGATACGGCGGCTGGTGATCGCGGCGCCGCCCGAGAGCGACCACGACCGGCCGGCGCCATCGGCGAAGCTGGTCGCGCCCTCGGCCTGAGCGCCGAAGTCGGGGTTCGCCGCGATCACGCCCCCGATGCCGGACCGCAGTTCGAAGCCGTGTACAACACCTTCGGGGCAGGGGAAACCCAGATCACCAAAGCCCGTGCCAACACGCACGGGCGCCGTGCTGGCGAAGACGGACGTCACCCCGGCCGTGACGATCGGGGCGCCGAGCGGCGTCCACGGGCCAGCCAGTGTCGGGGCCGTGTAGAAGACCACGGTGTGGCCGCCGCTGCCGTTGTCGACGTCCAACGTCACGCGGACCGCGAGCCGGCCGGACCGGACCGGGAGCAGCACGGTGGAGTCCCGCTCCAGGGTGCTGGTGCCGGCGGTCGACCATTCGAAGTGCAGCCGGCCGTCTCGGGTCATGAACAGCCAAGAGCGCTGGTTGGTGAGTTGGTTGCCCTTGCCGCACAACTGGAGCGACCCGGAGGGCACCCAGTTCTCGGCCGTCGCGTCCATGCGGATGTCGAGGTCGCCGGTGATGTCGACGGGCGTCCCGGCCGGAGTCGTGGCGTTCTGGAAGCCGCCGGTGGGGCCGAGGTACAGCGCCCGCTGCCCGCTGTCCACGGACAATCGCAGCGGCGTGTTCCTGCCGAGCTTCCCGTAGTACGGCGAGCGCGGGTTGCGGTTGTCGTACAGCCCGCCAGGGCTGTCCAACGTGAGTGCGACCTCGGCCGCGTCCGCCCGGGACCCGCGCGACCGCCGGCCGCGCGTGTGCGTGATGCCCGGCTCATGCCGCACCACGGCCGGCGTCCACACACCGTCGATCTGCAGCTCCACACGCGCGTCAGGGATCGCCATCGGATCCTCCTCTCATCGCTTTCCGAAAGCCCTCTGGACGTCGCCGCCGCCGAGCAGGTCGGCCCGGCTGCGGATCTCTTCAGTCAGGAAGTCGCCATACCGGCCGCCGTCGGAGCGGATCTCCAGCACGATGCGCCGCTCTCCAGCGGCGCCCGCCGTCGCGCCGGCGCCGGCCATAGCCAGCCCCGGCATGCCCGCCCCGGGGAGCGCGAGGCCCGCGCCGAGGGCCTGTTGCGCGGCGGCGAGCATGCCGCCCGCCGCGTGCGCCACCGTGGCCTGCTCGCCCGTGATGCCGGCGGCGAGCGCCTGGCCGATCGACTGCCCGCTGTAGAGGACCCACCCCTTGCCCGAGAAAGGGCCGGTTTTCGCGGGGCTGAAGGGGAAGAAGTCGCGCGCCTTGCTCACGATGCTGCTGACCGCGTTGGCGATGTCGCCCGCGCGGCTCGTGATGCCGTTGATGAAGCCCTGCACCAAGCTGCGCCCCGAGTTGTACAGGGTCGATCCGATGTTGCCGAGCGCCCGCCCGGCACGGCCAGGGAGTCCACGGACCCACTCGACCGCCTTGGCGACCCCGTCCCGCACGGCGGTGATCATCTGTGACGCGGCGGTGCGCGCCGGGCCCGCTACTGCGGACACCAGCCCGCCAAGGGCTGAGAGCGCCTTGCCAGGGAGCCCGGCAAACCACCAGACGATGGCGTTGACCAGGTCGGGAATGATGCTGTTCCCGACGAGCAGGTTGTACAACCAGGAAAAGGCATCGGCGATGCCCTGCGTCAGCCACGTGACGGCCGCGATCGCGGGCTGCAACGCCGTCTGAAGCCCAGCCAGGATCGCCACAATGCCGGAGATCGCCGGGACCACAACGTTCGTGATGACGCCCGTCGCGAGCCGCAGCCAGAGAGACGCGAGCTGCACGAGCACCGGGAGCAGCGGCAGGATCGCCGGCAGCAGCGCGGACACGAGCTGCACGCCCAGCAGGGTGATCTGCGGCAGGAGCGGCGCGATCGCCGTGAGCACCTGCCCGACGGACTGCCCGAGCTGCACGAACAGCGGAGCGAGGACCGGCACCACCGGGATGAGCATCTGGAGCATGCTGAGGGCCTGTGCCGCGCCCTGCTCCACCAGCTCAACCATGACGCTACTCAGGCCCTTGATGACGGGTTGGAGGGTGGAGCCGAGCATCGTCGCGACCTGCTGCACCACCGGCGCCAGCGCCACGAAGACGCTGGTGATCGCGGCCAGCATCGGCGAGAGCGCCGGCAGTAGCGCCGCGACAAGCTGGCCGATCACCGGCAACAACGGCGACAGGGCCACCACAAGCGCACCGACCGCCTTCGCGGCGGCCTGGAGTACGGGACCGAGAGCAGCGATGATCGGCCCGAGGGCGGCGCCGAGCGCCTTGATCAGCACCTGCGCCGGAGGGCCGAGCGCGGCGAACACCGGCCCAAGCGCGCTGAGGGCGGACGCAAGGAGCGGCGCGGCGGTGCGCGCCAGAGTCGCAACGGTCTCGAAGATCGCCCGCAACCCGGCCTGGACGGCCGGCGACGCGAACGCATCCGCGAGCGCCCCCGTGATCTGCTGGAGCACCTGGATGAAGGAGCCGCCCGACGCGTTCGCCGCAGAGAAAATGCTGCCGACGATGGAGAAGACATTCCTTGCGACGTCGACGAGGTCGCCGATGACGACGATCGCCTGTTCGATCGCCCGCCGCATGCCGCCGCTGTTGAACGCCGCCGTCATCTTCTCTGACAGGCCAGTGAACGCGTCACCGGCCCAGCCCGTGAGGTGTGAGAACGCCGGGGCGGCTGCCGCACCGATCTGCACCAGCCCGGTGACGACCTGCCCGGGTATCGACGCCATGTTCGCCAGGCCCGCGTTCGCGCCCTGGATCGCCTGGCCGAGGGTCCCGGACCGGCCGAGCCCAACGGCCGCAGATCCGATGCCCTTCGCCATCCCATTGAGGGCGCCGGCCGAGTTCGTCAGCCCAGTCCGGAGCACGGGCAGCGTGTGCTTGCCCATGGCCTTCAGCGTGCCGTCGAGGCCCTTGAACAGCCGGTCTTGGACCGCCTGCTGCAAGCCCTTGAACGCCGGCTGCATGGTGCGGATCTGCCCGACGAACGCACGCGCGTTGGGTGAGAGCTTCTTGAGGGCCTCGGCGTACGCCTGCGGATCGGACGGGTCCATCGCGGCCGAGACGGCGTCCCCGACCCCCTGCATGCCGATCTTCAGCGCCTTGGACGCCAACTGCACCGCGATCAGGCCCGTCACAGCGACTGCCGCCGCCGGGGCGATGTTGCCCACCGTCGCGGCGAGCCCGGCGGCCACCGGGACCGCCGCGCCGAGCCGGCCGGCGACGGCGCCGATCGACATGGCCACGCCGCCGATCGCGGGCCCGGCGGCGGCAAGGCGGCTGAAGTCCAGGGCGCCGACGCGCTCGGCGACGCGGTTGACCATGCCCGCCAGCGAGGTGCCGAGCCGGCCGGCCTCCTCGCGGAGGCGTGCGAACCTCGCGCGCATCGTCCTGGACTGGGCGTCCGCGACGCTGCTGTACACCGTGACGATCCGGGTACCGGCCCGCTCAGCGTCGGAGAAGCCGTCCGCCAGGGCGTTGCCCATGACCTCGGACTCGCGGATGAAGCGTCCGGAGAGGTCGCGGAGGCGCCCGGCGGTGTCGAGGCGGAAGCCCTCCATGCGGAGCTGCGACCTGGCAATGCCGCGCTCGAAGTCCGAGCCATCCGCGCGGATGTAGCCGACGAGGTCACCGATCGTCATGGACGACATGCCGCACCGCCTCCTTGGTGGTCAGCCGCGGAGGGCGGCGCGGATCAGATCCGGGTCGTCGACGACGTTGAGTTCGTCACCGGCGACGCGGCGGAACACGGACTCAGGCGACAGGCCGTTGAGGAGGACCCAGAAGCGGCGGCGGGTCAGGCGGACGATGTCGCGCGGCCCGATCCCGTACTCCCGCTGGAAGTCCGCTTCGACCGCCCACCACCAGCGGTGGACGGCTTCTTCTGCGCGGCTCGGCGTGCGGCCCGATTCGCCGGCTGCGCCGGCGCTTTTCCCGGGTCGTCACTGGTCAGCGCCTCGTACGCGTCCCGGAACGTGAAGTCGCGCTGACCGCTGCCCTGAGCCATGCCCCACGTGAGTACGGTCATGAGGCCGATCGTCCCGATACCGGCCGCCTCCCACTGATCGAGAACATCGGGCCCGAACAAGGCGTCGACCAGCTCCGCAACGTCCTCCCTCTCAGAGGACTCGGACAGGTCCGCCAAGCGCTCCTGGAACCCGAACGGCACATCCGTCGGCACCTGGACGCGAACGCCTTCGATGACCTCGGTACGGTCGCCGAAGACCTCCTTCTTGAAGCTGTCCCACGACTCCGTCTTGCGGGCGGTCATGCGATGGCCGCCGTGGTCGACGGGCCGGAGCGGGTCACGGTGACGGACCACGACGCCTTGTCGTTGTTGCCGCCGCCGGTGTCACCCAGTTGGAAGTGAGCCTTCGGCCACACCTCCCAGGTGGTGTCACCAGGAGCGGCGAACCTGAAGCCGCACAAGGAGGCATTGCCGAGCCGTTCGGCCTGCGCCTCGATCAGCGCCTGAGCCGGGTCCAGGGCGCCCGTGACCTCGTCCTTCAGCCGGAGCCCCTCCAGCGTCAAGGACTTGCCGATCTGCATGTTCTGGGACTCGGCTTGGCCCTGGCTGCCGAACGTGGTGGTGTCCGTAGTTTCGTACTCGTAGCTCTTGGTGAAGGTGGTGATGCCGCCTTCACCGCTCCCGTTCTGGGAGGTACGGAACTCCAACCAGGTGCCCGGGTTGTTGAAGTCCTCGACTGCGAACCTGCAATCGCGGGCGTTGTACTTGATCGGTGCCATGTCTCCTCCGGGGCATGACGAAGAGCCCGGCACCGGTCGGCGACGGGCTGAAGTGTGTAAGGGGGGTCAGGCGCGGTGCGCCGTGCGGTTGACGATCTCCATGCGGAAGTTCGCCACGTGCTCGTGCCGGGCGTTCTGGTCGACGCCGAGGGAGCCCACGCCGCCGGACAGCGCCACCGCGAGGATCAGCGTCGTGCCGTCCGGCAGGACCACCGGCCCGAGGCCGTGAAGCTCACTGCGGATCCGCGAGCACAGGGCGCGGGACACGCGCGGGTCGCGCCCGCCTCGGACGCGGACCTGCATGCGGGGCTCGTCGTACGGCAGCAGCGAGTCGGGCTCGGTGCCGTCGTCGTACAGCGTCAGCACCGTCACGACGTCCGGAGTGGACGGCATCGATTCAAGGAAGCAGGTCCCGGACACGCCTGCCGGGTCGTACTGGACGATGCCGCGGGCGGCGAGGTGCTGCGCGATGCCGTCGAGGAGGTCAGCCACGAAGCCACCTCCCCAACGGGACCGCCATCATCCTCAGAACCACATCCCGTTCGCGGTTCATGGGGATCTCCAGGTACTTCGCCGACCTGCCGGGGGCGTGCTTCCAGGTCAGCTCCTCGTGTTGCCTCACGGCGTACACGGTGTCGAAGGTGATCATCCCGTCCATCGGCGTGATCATGTTGACGCGGCCGGAGCGCTCAAGGGTGCCCTCGTCCAAGGGCACGATCTTCCGGGCCTCGCCCAGGACGTGTTCGAGACCCTTCTGAAGCCCTTCGGACGCGAGCCGGCGCCCGCGCGACGTCCACTGGCGGCGGGCATCACCCGGCCGGAAGCGGGTGTACTGCGGCATCGCGCACCTCCTAGAGCAGTTGGACTTCCAGATGGGACGGCACCGGGAGCTTGCCGCCGTCCCTGCGGAGCGCGGCGATGACGGTCGTCTGCCGGCCCGAGGGCAGGGTCACGCGGGACTCCGCCGGGCACACGGTGTCGAGCTGGGCGTAGAAGGTCGACGTCGAGGTGACCTCCTGCCCGTCCGCTGCCCGGACCGTGCGGGTCTGGTCGTCGAGGAAGCACCGCACGGTGGTCGCCGGCCCGTACTGCGGCCCGTACGCGCTGTCCCCTATATAGGGGGACACCGTGACCGTGTGCTGGAGCAACCAGCCGGGGACTCTCACGAGACCACCAGCCCGATCGTGAGGATGTCCGGGGTGAGGTCGGGCGACCGCAGGTGATCCCAGACGGCCGGCGCGATCTGTCGCCCCGGCGCGTCGTCCCCGCTGACCGCGGTGACCGACCGGCTGAGCTGGACGGAGCCGATGCTCACGGAGCCCCAGCCGACCCCGGCCGCACCGGTCGTGTCTCCGACCTCCTCGCCCCACTCGGCCTGTGCGCACGTCGCGTCGGCGAAGGCGCTGCGCACGAGCGGGTTGCTGGGGTAGCCGTCCGGGTCCGTCTCGTACCAGCACAGCCGGAACACCCGGGACTCCAGCAGCCGCGATGCGTACGCCAGCAGCCGGCCGACGTCCGCCGGAGCGGGGCTGCCGGTGTACTGCTCGTACTGGGCGCTGGTGGCGAAGATCCGAGCCACCGCCACCACCCCCTACGCGCTGGTGCCGATGATGACGATGTCGTACGTGACCGCCGAACCGGCCGCGCTGTTGGCGACCTTCAGCAAGTCGGCGGTCCCCGCAGTCACGGCGTAGGCGGTCGCGTCCGTCGCGCCGGCCATCACGCCCACGGTCGCGCCGGGGCGCAGCGTGATCGTCCCGGTCGCGCCGAGGAGGGTGGACCACGCGTTCGCGGTCGCGTTCCCGACGACGACGTTGTTCGCGTTGGCCGAGGCCGCGCCGATGAACAGGCCCTTGATCTTGGCGAAGGTGATCGCGCTCCCGTAGACGTCCAGCAGCGTCCCCGCCAGGTCCAGATCCTCCGTCGCCGACGCGGCCAGGGTGCGCCGGTCGTGGAACACCTTGTCGGCCATGCCCGCGGCCGTGCCGGACTCCAGGTGCACACCGCGCCGGAAGTCCAGCGGATCCGACACCACCGTCAGATCCTGCGCCTTCGTCTGCCGCACGAACGCGCTCATCCCGAAGTCACTGACCACCGGCACCGGAGCCACCTCCTGCCTTCCTCGGCTCGCGCTTCGTCTTCAGCTCCGCGGGCTCGTCGACGCGCCGCCACCCGGACGCCGGATCTGCGGCCAGCGCGGCGTACCGCTCCGCATCCTCCGACCCGGGGACCGGCTGCACCCGCTCCGCGACGTGCGGCCCTGAGCCGCGCTCATAGATCGCCATGCGGCATCACACCTTCAGCCCGGTCAGCACGCCGTGCGCCCGCTCGTTGCCGTACTCCAGCCCGGTCTCGCCGTACAGCTGGACCTCGTCGCTCGCGCCGGTCTTGGCCAGCGGCTCCTCGAACAAGGTCCCCTTGCCCGGCACGTTGAGGAACACGGGCCGGCACATCTCCAGCGACGCCACCGTGATGGTGTCCTGCGGCAGGTGCCTGTCCATCATCACGTTGAGGGTCCCGAAGTCGGTGACGATCGTGTCCACCGCGACGCCGCCGACGGTGCGGGACGTCTCGTGGTACTGCCCGTACGCCGAGGCGAACGCCTTCGTCAGGGCGCGCCGCTGCGAGGAGTTCACCACCAGCGTGGCGGTGCCCTGCTCCGAGATGCCGCCGTTGTCGTACACCATCTGAAGCAGGTCCGACACGTGGTCGGTCGTCAGCGCGGTCGCCCACGGCTTGGTGAACGCCAGGGTCGCGGTGCCGAGGGTGATCGGCGCGCCGCCCGCGGACGTGGAGACCTTGAACGTGTCGGTGGTGATCTGGTCGACGTAGTAGGCGCGGCCGGCGACGACGCCGGTGGCGGCCCCGGTCGCGGTGAACACGACGCGGTCGCCGTCGACGAGGCCGTGTGCGGTGGAGGTGATGGTGTCCGTCGCGCTGGTGGCGCCGGTGACCGTGGTGCCCTTCGCGATCCGGTTGGTGGTGATGGCCTGGAGCAGGCCGCGGGTGCGGCGCGCGTTGGCGTTGGTGGTCGGGTTGGCGAACGTTCCGTTCAGGTACGACCAGTTGATGTCCAGGGCGAGACTCTTCAGGGCCTGCTCGACCTGCCAGTCCAGCTCGTTCGTGACGGGGTTCGAGCCGGCCGCGCCGCGGTAGGGGGCGGCGGTCGGGGTGGCCAGCATGCCCATGGTGGCCTGCTTGGTGTAGGAGACGGACACCTTCTCCTGATGGATCTGGACCACGTTGCGGACGTTGGCCCGTACGCGCTCCTCCGCGGTGGGTGCCGCGGCGCCTTCGACCTTGGTCCGCTGGCCGGGGTCGCGCAGGTCGTAGGTCTGCCACTCGAACTCGGTGCCAGCGGTCATGCCGCCGCCGGTGAGGCCGCCGATCGCGGAGAGGAAGGGCGTGTTCTCCGGGGTCAGGGCGAACAGTTCGCCCACGTAGTTGGGGAGGTCGAATGTGGTGCCCATCCCGGTGATACCGGCCATGGTCGCTCCTTAGGTCTGTGCGGCCTTCTGCCGCTTGAGGGCGATCGCGCGCCGCATGTCTCCCTGGGACAGGGCTTCGGCGATCTGCTTGTCGATGGAGGGCTGGTCGCCGGAGCCTCCGGCGCCGAGGTCCCCGCCCGAGCGGCCAGCGCGCGCTGGGGCGAGCTTGGCGAGCTTCTTCACCGCGGCCTCGATGGCCTTGGTGTCCACCTCGCCGTCGTCGCCGACGAACTGCTTCGTGTCGATGAGGGCGGCGGCTTCGCCGAGGTCAAGCCCGGCGCGAGCAGCGGCAGCCTCGAAGGAGACGGCGGCCAACTTGGCGCCGTACTCGGTGGCGGCGGCCGTGCGGCCCTCCGTCCGAGCGGCGTCAACGGCCTTCTCCTGCTCGGTCATCGCGGCCTTGCGGTGCTTCTCCAGCTCGGTGGCCGCGTTGCTGTTCTCCTTGGCGCGCTTCTCCCACTGGCGGGCCATGGCCTTCCAGTCGGTGCTGTCACCGCCGTCGGCGGCGGGAGCCGGAGGCGCGGGTACGGGTGCGGGGGTGGTGGATGCGTCGCCGCCCGCGCTGCTGCCACCCGCGGTGGGCTCGGCGGCGGACGGAGGGGGAGGGGTGGACATGGAAGCTCCCGTTTCGGGATGGCCCGGTGCCGTGCGGCCCCGGGCATGCGGAAGGCCCCGCCGATGGACGGGGCCCGGATGGTGGTGCGGTCAGTGAAGGTCGATACAGGGCCGGTCGGTGGCCCGTGGGGAGACGCGGTCCGCCGGGCCGTACTGCTGCTCGGCGTCCGCCCGCGCACCTACCATCTGCTGCTCCAAGGCGGCCCGGTCGGCCGGGGACAGTGCCTTGAGGGCGGCCAGGCGCTCACGCAAGGGCATGGCGCGCAGGGTGTCCGGGGTGATCACGGGGCCTCCCTGAGCAGTCCGAGCCGCCGGAACGCGGCGTCGAGGGCATCGGCGATGGGGGCGAAGTCGTCGGGGTCCCAGTATCGGGGATAGCCGTCGACCAAGCCAGTCCCGGCAATCACCTGTTCGCCGTTCGCCGGGTCCCGAGCCACCTCCAGGGCGGACAGGAGACGGCGGTCGCCGGACCGTAGCGCGATCCACTGTGCGTAGGCCCGGCCGAACGCTTCTCTCGGGCTGGAGAGGTAGTCGATGTACTGGTGGTCCACGTCGAGCGTGTACCGGGTGCCGTCAGCACGGACGCGGTCCACGAGCGGGGACCCGTTGTCCATGGTCCCCAGGAAGTCCAGCATGCCGGCCTGCTCGCTGTCCTGGACGGCGGTCCACCATGCATGGAGGGTGCCGCCCGGGCGGATCGCCTCGTCGGTGAAGAACGCCCGGCCGCCGGGGCCGAGTCCGGCATGGTCGAGGAAGTGTCCCAGCTCGTGAGCTGCGGTCAGGGCCGGGGCCTGGCCGTCGGGGTTCAGGGTGATCCGACGGCCGGTGTAGGCACCCTGGTAGCCGGGTCGGGTCTCTGCTTCCAGCGGGATCGGGCGCATCCCGGGCGGGATGGTGTGGACGCGGCCGATCGCGGCGAGCGCGCCGGCCATGGCCGAGCCCGCGGGAGTCTCCGGATCGGCACCGGTCACCAGGTCGGCGGCCAAGACCGCTGTCCGGTCGGAAGGGATGCCCTGGCCGTCGTCTGCGGGCTGCTCGGGCCCAGTTCGGTCCGCTGCCTGGGTTGGGGCTGCGGTCTGGATCTGCTCGCGCTCCGGTTTCCTGCGCAGGTCGTCGTGTGCGGCTACGTGCTCGCGCGCGGCCTTCTGCCACCGTCGTACGTAGGTCGCGGCGCGGCGCCGGTCGGCGTCGCTCATCGCGGCGGCCTGCGTGCGCTTCCAGCGGCGGATGTGCCGCTCGATCTCCCGCTGCCGCTGCGTGTCCTCGTACGACGTGCCGGGGGTGGGGTGGTGCGGTGGCCGGGTCGTGACGCCTGGGAGGTAGGCAGCCAGGGAGTGCCTGCAATTCGGGTGGAAGAGCCCCGCGGCGCGGGCTTCCAGCAGGCTGCCGGCGACGTGCACCACCACGGTGGGGGTACGGCGCAGCAGCCCACGGCGGCCGGGCGGATCGGCGTGCGGGGCCCGGATCGTGTGCGGCCCGGATTGCCCGCCCAGGCTGAGGACTTCGCCTTCCCAACGGGAACACAACGGGCACTCCAGCGGGGCGTCCGACACGATGACCAGCCCCACACCGAGTTCGGCGAGGGCATCGGTGTGCCCTTCGACAGCGGCGCGCGCCGTCACGCTGCGCACCGCCATCTCCGCGTAGGCGGCCATGTCCCAGGAGCGTCCAGCGCGGTCGACGAACCCGGTCACACCGCGGGCAGCGAACTGGTTGAGCGCTCGTTGGGATGCTGCGCGGCGGGTGATGCCGGTCAGCAGTTGCGTGCCAGACGCCGTGGCGGTGATGCGCCGGTACGTGTCCGTCACGGCACGGGTGATCCTCGCGTACACCGGGCGGGTGTCGTCCGCCATCGACGCGGCGAGGCGATCGACTGCGGGCGCGTTCGGCAGCGCCGTGCGGGCCGCCAGTTCGCGGCCGATGTCGAGCGCGCCGAGTTCAGCGACGGCAGCTTGCCGGCCGCGGCCGTACGCCTCGATCAAGGCCCGCCGCACGGCGCCGTTGGTGTCGGTCTCCAGCGCGCGGGCGATCTCCTCGACGGCGTTGCGGAGGTTGCCGAGCGCGGCGAACTTGAGTTCTGCCCACCGCGGCGACTCGATGTCGGCCGCGAGCGCCGCAGCCAGCTTCTCCAGGAGCGCCGTCTCTGCGTCGTCGTAGAGGGCGCGCACCTCACGGGCCAGATCCTCCGCCATCGCTGGGGACACCGGCATTCGGCACCCCCCCGGCTCCGGTCCTGGTCGGGTCGGCGACGTCCCGGCCGGACTCCTGGAGGATTCGCTCCGCTTCCGCCTGCACCTGCTTCTCGTCGAAGCCCGGGTTGGTGAGACGCACCAGGGTCTCCGTCGAGGCGGCCTCGGCGCGTCGCAGCAGCTCCGCCGTGGTGGCCAGCTCTACCGGCCCCTCGGTGACCGAGTCTCCGAACTCGACGCGCGGCGGCTCGGTATCCAGGCCATCGACGCCGAACCGAGGGCCGGCCTCGACCGCCAGGAGCGCGCCGAGGATGTCTGAGATCGCTGGCCGCCAGTACAGGGCCTTGCGTGCCCGGGTGGACAGGCTGCGCCGGTCGCGGGCTCGGATCTCCGTCGCGGTGACCGCCGAGCCTTCGCCCTGCTGCCCGAACGTGGACGCCGAGTAGCCGGCTTGGCGTACGGCTTCGTCTCGGAGCGCGGCGCAGGTCTCGCGATGCTCGGCTACGCGGATCTCGAACTGCACGATGCTGATCGGGTCGGCGTCGCCGGGGCGCGGCAGCATGTTCAGCCCGGTGAAGATCTTCTTCTCTTCGTCCCATGTGGCGCCCTTGCCGGGTCCTGCGGACTGGAGCAGGGAGTCTGCGACGATGACGCGGCCCTTGCCGGTCTGGATGTCCCGCATCCAGGAGCTGTAGGTCTCGTCAAGGGCGTCCATCAGTCCCTCGATGCCCTGGAAGTCCGATTGCCCGAGGTAGGCGGCGCTCGGGATGTGTCGCCAGCCGCGCGCGGGGCGGACGTTGGGGACGTAGGCGGCGGTGAGATGGTCGGGCGCGCCTGTGCCGAGCCCGCCTTCGGCGTCGACTTCGGCGGCGAGGGGCGCGGTCGCCGGATGGTCTGCGAGCGGCCGGGGCGCGCCGAGGCTGGTGAGGCCGCCTTCGTAGAGGCCGTGGTAGATGCGGCCCTTCTCGTGACGCTCCAGGTGCCGGAACACGCGCTGGTCGGTAGAGCTGTCGTTGGGGAGCACGGTCCAGAACGTCACCGCGACGAGCCGGCCGTAGCGGAACTCGGGTACGGCGCGGTCCCCGGCGACGACGTCAATCCACGGCCGGTCGGAAACGTCCTCGTCCCAGACGACGCGTAGGTAGGCGCCGCCGATCGCTGCGCACACCTCGCCGGCTTCGAGAAGGGTGGGGTGGAGCCCGCCTTCGGTGAGCTGGTCGAGCCTGTCCTTCGTCGCGTCGTTGGCGCCGAGCAGCTTCGGGGGCTCGGAGAACAGCAGCTCGCTGCTCGCGCGGGCGATGTCGCCGGCGAGCGGCACGTGAAGCTTCGACCGCTTCTCGCCGGCCGTGGTCGGCTGGCCCCAGAACCAGCGGGCGAGCCGGCCGCGCCACCCGTGCGCGTACTGCGCCGGGCGGTTGGGCGGACCCTCCGTCCGGTAGCCGCGGTCTTCGTACCGCTGCTCCAGCCGGTCCGGGTCAGCCGAGTACCAGGCATCCCAGTCGGCGAGGGCGACTTGGACGCGGAGTGCGGTGGGGGGCCAGGGGGTGTCAGCCGTCGGCAGCGGCATCAGGCACCTCCGGCGTCTCATAGGGGATGGTCAGCTCCGTCATGAGCGGGCAGCCGGCGTGCACTTGCTTTCGCCCGGCGTCGTCCGTGACGTACAGCCGGACGGTGATGCCGCGCTGGGGGTCCACGGTCACCTTCGTGGCGAGGTTGAGGGGGATCCCGAGGGAACTGAGTGCTTCCTGTACCTGCGCGAGCGTCACGCTGTTGGGGAGCCCGTTCACGCGGCGACCTCCAGGAGGGTTGGGATGTGGGGGCGCCACAGGGCCTCGGTCGTGCGCACCCCGTAGCGGAGGGCGTCGCACGAGTGGTCGTCCTGCTTGATCGGAGCGTCTTCGCCCTTCTCCGACTTCTCGTCATCCCAGGAGTAGCCCGGGATCTCTTCCACCAGTCCGCGTGCGGACTCGTGGATGAGGAGCCGGCCGGCGGAGAGGAGCGTGCTCGTGGTGCGGATGCCGTCGAGGACTGAGTTGTCGGCCGGGGTGACGCCGTGGACGCCGTCGCGGTGAAGCTGTTCGATGTAGCTGGCGGCCGACGGGTCGACCACGGTCCACTCGGGCTGGACGCCGATGACGGTGGACTGCGGGTGCGGGACCGAGGCGAGCCAGCGGCGGCGCGCGGCGGAGTACTCGGCGTCGGTCTTCTTCCGGCGCTCGGCGCGGGAGTCCCATCGGTACTCGGAGACGACGTACAGGTTGTGGTCGACGCCGAGGCCGAGGAGGAGGTTGGCGTACGGGTTCGTGGTGCCGTAGTCGATGCTGTCGCACAGCCAGCGGACCATGGGCGGCAGTGTCCGGACGATGTGGCGGGTCTCGTCCCAGGAGTCGTAGATCGCGCCGGATGCCTGCACCCAGTGGCCGAGGATGTTGCGCCGGTAGAACAGGCCGGTGTACGTGGACTTGAGCGAAGCGACGTACTCGGGGTCGAGGAACGGGTTGTCGTCCAGGGTGAAGTGCCACGAGCGGAGCCGGGTTTGTGCGGGTCGCTTGAGGTAGTCCCGCCTCACCCAGTGGCCGGGGTTGTCCGGATTCGTCGTGGTGAAGATTTTTGCGCCCTTGACCGAGCAGCGGGCCACGAGCTGGTCGAAGAACGTCTTCGGGAGCGTCGTCAGCTCGTCAACGTAGCCTCCGGAGCAGGTCATGCCTCGGATCTTCGGCTCTGCCTTGGCGTCGTTGGCGCCCAGGATGTGGACCTGGCGGCCGAGGATCGTGGCGACTGGAGCGAGGTGGTTGGCTACGGTCTGGGTGGCGAGGTCTCCGAAGATCTCCGGGTTGGTGAGCGGGGCGATGATGTTCCGGTAGAGGCTTTCCCTGGTGCGCCCGACCATGACCAGCTCGCCCCCGCGGGGGGCGGTGGATACGAAGTGCAGCCACCGGAGCAGAGACGCGATGGTCTTCCCGGACCTGACCGAGCCTTCCCACACGTTGATGCGGGCCTCGGCCTGGACGATGGAGAGGATCTGCTTGCGGGAGAGGGGGAGCGCGTCAAGGAGACTCACCTTCCGCCTCCTCGCCGTAGGGTTCCGCCTCCTTCGCCAGCTCGGAGAGGCCAGCGAAGAGCTGGCCGAGCATCGATCGGGCGTTCTCGTTGCTCGACTCGGGTGCGGGCGGTACGAGGCGTACGGATTGGGCTGCTGCCGAGGTTGCGGCGGCCATGAGGGCGCGCTTGTCGGCCGCGATGGGTTCGGGGAGGTCGCGGGAGTTGTAGGTGTTGTCCTTGCCGCCGAAGGAGTGGATGGTGGCGGGCTCCCAGACTTGTGCGGAGAGGCGTAGGGCGTCGTCGGTGAGGGCGTCGGCGAGGATGGCGCGCTTCTCGGCGAGCTGTGCCATGCGGTGCTTGGTGGCGACTTCGGTCGCGGCGACATCGAAGACGAGGCCCATCTCCGCAGCGAGGACGCTGACGGTGCGGGTGCCGCGGTTGATGCGGCGGGCGATTTCGTTGCGGCCGTGGCCGGCGGCGTGGAGGTCGCGGATGCTGCGGCGGTCGTCGTCGGTGACGGGCCGGTGTTGGTTCTTGCCCACGCGGCGCACCTCCCGGGGCATGAGAAAGCCCCCGCGGCGGGCGGGGGCTGGTGTGGCTACTGCTGGTGGGGTGGCCCGGAGGCTCCTGGCGGGGGCTGCTGGGGGCCTCCGGGCGTCTGGGGGTTGGGCCATGCCTGCTGCTGGGGTTGGGCCCAGCCGGGTTGCCTGTGCCCCTGCGGCGGCTGCTGGGGCTGCTGCTGTTGGGGTGGGTAGCCGTAGCCGGGCTGCCCGTAGGGCTGCTGTCCGTACGGCTGGCCTGGGGGGAGTTGCTGCTGCGGCGGGTAGCCCTGCTGCGGCTGCTGGTAGACGGGGACCGTGGTGGTCGTCTTGCGTCCCATGGCGGCGGCGATGGGCCATCCGGTGATCGCCCAGAGTCCGCACGTCAAGATCGTGAGGACGATGTGGAGTCCGTGGTTCGCGCCGCGCTTCTGCACGTAGCGCTGCTGGTTCATGGTGTGTGCCCCCCAAAGTGCTTGGTGAGGGCATCGTGGCACGGCTGTGGTCGTGTTGTAAGGGGAATGCGAAGACCGGACAGCGCTGGCTGTTTCCGGGCGCGCGAGTACCGCGCAGGGTCAGGATGCCGTACGGCGGGACGGGACGCAACTACAGGTGTAGTGCGCGGTGCGCCCCGCCGCTGGGGGTGGGAGCGGCGGGGCGCGGGTCCGAGCGCTGCGCCCAGCCAGAGGCGCGAATGTGGACGCCTCCGACGGTACGCCCGGGGTGTGACAGCGGAGCTACCGCCGCCACTCAGGGCGCCACTCGGTCCGATAGTCGGGGTGGGTGGCGTGAGCGTGGGCCAGGACGCGGAGCACGTCAGCGAGCATGAGCTGTTCGTTCTGGGCCGTGAACTTGTTCACGGAAGGCGGGAGAGCGGGGTTGGTCTGGGGGTTCTCGTAGCGGTGCAGCAGCTCCATGATGGCGGCGGCGTCGCTGAGCGTGCGGAACGGGGATTGGCGGGCGACGTGCGCGCGATCCCCGGTGTCGAGCCCTGCAAGGCTCGGGTCGTCGAGCAGGTACGTGCAGGAGCCCCCGGCGGTCTCGGCGACGGCTGTGTCCTCGGCGATGCGGGCGCGGAGGAACGCGATCAGGTCGTCCATGGGCTCATCCTCTCTCGGACGTTGCGGTCGCCGGGTAGTACTCGGCGAAGTCGTCCGCGACTTGGAGCAGCGTCGCGGCGTGGTCGCGGAGTTGCTGCGCCCAGGCGTGGGCGGTGGCGGTGGGTATCGCGACGTGCGACGGCCGGGCCGCGACGACGGCCGCGACGGTGGTCTCCAGGTCGCGCATGGCGTCGCGGGCTTCCTGCGCGCGTCGCGCGAGGGCGTCGCGGCGGTGTCGCGGTGCAGCCGGTTGTGCCTGCTCAGCGGGTCGCGCTGTGTCGCGCTCGATCGCCTGGACGTCGCGCCACACCACGTGCTTGGAGACGTTCAGGCGCCGGGCTATGTCGGCTTGCTGGACGTTGTCGCGGAGGAGTTGCGCGACGCGTGCGCGACGGGCCGCGACGGTCGTTGCGGTGTCGCGGGTACGGTCGTTGGTGGCCATGGGGATGCTCCCGTGGTTGGGCCCGTCCGGTGGTGGCTCACCGGGCGGGCGTTGTCGTGTTCAGGCGGCGGCGGGCGCTGCGGTGCGTGCCGAGCACCAGCCGCAGCGGATCACCGGGGGTTGTCCGTCGCCGCCGTCGAGGAGGAGTTCGCCGCCGCAGGCGCAGTGCCGGCCGGTGGGGATGGTGCGGCGGCTGGTGCCGAGGGCGTGGGTGAGGCGGGCGGCGGCGTGGTCGGCGACGTGGGCGATGCGGTCGTGCTGGGGGCCGGTGAGGGGCTGGCAGGGGCCGGGGGCGCCGACGATGCGGGCGTGGAGCCACAGTGCTGCTGCGGGGGCGGTGCGGGTGCCGGTGTACTGCCAGCGGGCGGGGTCGGTGCGGTCGTCGTGGGCGAGTTGGTTGCGGCGGGTACGGTCGGCGGCCGGCCAGGACGCGGGGGCGTCGCTCATCGGGGTGCGCTGGACCTGGGCGGCGATCTGGTCGGCGGTCTCGACGAGGGCGACGGTGATGGTGCGGATGGTGTCGATGATGTGGAGGCGGACGGGGGCGCTGCGGTCGGCGGGGTCGTACTCGTCCAGGCTGCGCAGGTAGGTCTGGAGCGAGGAGGGCGGCCATGCGTCGTGGGGGCGGGTGGTGCGCTGCTGGAGGAGGTCGGGCCAGTGGGCGATCACGGTCTGAAGCTGCTGCGCGGTCGTGGCGGTGGTGGTGTGCATGGTGCGCTCCGTGCGGTGGCGGGTGGGTACGGTGGTCGCACCTGGGGGCGTGCCTGGTCTGGGGAGATCACGGGCACGCCCCTGTCGCGTGCCTGGGGTCAGGTGGTCGGCTCGTCGGGGCCGGTGCGGGGTAGGTCGAGGGCGTTGCGGAGGCGCCGTAGCCGGTGCCAGGGCATGCAGCGGTGTTGGGCGGCGTGCTGGACGGTGGTGTCGGCGCTGGTGTGGGCGGCGGCGAGGAGGCGGAGCCAGTCTGAGTCGATCCAGACGGTGGAGCCGTGCACGCACCGGCCAGTAGCGGGGTCGGGGGTCGACGGGCAACCGATCTCGACGAGGCCGCCGGAGTAGCGGCCGATGACGAGGTCGCAGTGGGCGTGCCCTTGGATCTGGTCGCGGATGGCGTCCTCGGCGCCTTCGGGATAGTGGTAGCTGCTGCTGGTGGCGATGGCGGGGTCGTGGGAGAGGCAGAGGATGCGGTAGGCGCTGCTCACGGCTGGTCCTTCGGCTGCTCGTCGAGGGCGGCGCGGAGCTCGCTGATGACGTCGGCACGTTCGGGACCGCCCCAGTCGGCGTCGGCGAGCGCGGCGTGGACGCGCTTGATGGCGGCTTCGGCAGCCTCGGCGCGGGCCCGCAGGGTCTCGGTGCGTCGGGCAAGGAGCTGCTTGGTCTGAGTGGTGACGGCGTCGGAGATGTTGGCGGCGCGCTCGGCCTTCTCGGCGCGCTGGTAGAGGTGGTCGAGGGCGTCATCGGTGATGGTGTCGGCGGTGTGCCGGGTGCTGGTCACGGTGGGGCTCCTGGTGTCCGTGTGCGGGCGTGTGGTGGTGTGGTGGGCGCGGGGGCCGCTGTACGGGTGTTCGGCCGTCTGGCGGGCGTACAGCGGCCCCGGCGGGGCTCTCAGAGGAACTGGATCTCGGCGCTGGCCCACTTCACGCAGTAGGCGTAGTGGCCGACGATGACGGCGAGGCCGATCGTGGTGCGGCTGAACTGGTTCTCGTAGCGGTTCCATGTGGCGCGCGGGCGGCTGGGCAGGTCGTCGGCGATGCGGTAGCGGTAGAACTTCGGGCGGTGGTACCGGGGGCGGTGGTTGATCTCTCGTCCGAGGTCGTCGAAGTTGGCGCCGGGCATGGTCAGTTCTCCTTCGTGGTCGGGTTGGCGAGCGCCAGGAGCACGGCTCCGTGGCAGTGGTCGGGCTCGCCGGGGGCGGGCAGCGGGGATCAGGGTGTCTCCGTCCGGCCGTCGAAGGCCGGGTCGACCTCGGGGTGGGTGAAGTCGATCCGCTTGCCCAGCGACCGGGCGTAGGCGATCTCTGCGCGGGTGGAGTCGCCGATGTAGTCGCCGACGACGAGGACACGCCACGCGAGCCGGATCTTGGCCCGGTGGAGGTCGTCAAGCCGCTGCTTCCCGGCGTCGGCGTCGGCGGGGTCGGCCCACAGCGGGTGCGGGGTCTTCATGTCGCAGCCGGGGCGGACGACGATGCGCCCGGCCCAGGTCAGCTCGCGGTCGGCCTCGTTCATGGCGTCCATGAAGCGGGTGCTGCCGCAGATGGCGACGATCTCGGGGATGTTGAGGCCGAGCATGCCGGCGCAGAGCCGCTCGGCGGGGGTCTGGAGCTGGGGGTACGACATCAGGAGTTCTCCTTCGTGGGCGCGGTCGGCGCGGAACCGGGTGGCCGGTGGTCAGGTGGCGGTAGCTCGGTCGCGTCGTCGCTGGCTGGCGAGTCGGTTGACGACGCGGCATCGGGCGCAGGGGCGTTCGCCGAGGCGGCGGTGGATCTGGTAGCCGGTGAGGCTGCCGCCTTTGGCGTGTTCGTCGGCGAGCCGGTGGCGACGGTCGGCTTCGAGGGCGGTGGCCCACCAGGTTTCGCACGCGGTGCAGGTCTCCTTGCGGCGGCGGTGCTTCTGGATGGCGCGGTGTGTGCGGCACTCGGGCTCGCTCGCGGATCTGGCTCGGCGTGCCTGTCGACGGCGGTCCTTCTCGGTGAGTCCGCCCCAGGTTCCCCAGGGGATGTTCTGGGCGGTCGCGTACTCGGTGCACGGCTTCCGCAGGGGGCAGAATCCGCATGCGGTGACGGCTTCGGCTTGGTCCTGGGGCTTGGTGGAGAACCAGAGTTCCGGCGCGGCGGTGCACGGGGTGGGGGTCATGACGCGGCTCCCCATTGGAATGCGGCGTGCTGGTCGGCGCTGATTTCCTGGATGTGGAGGACGATTTGCCCGCCGGTCGCGGTGGGGCCAATGCGCATGTCGGGTCCGACGACGCGGGTGTGGTCGTCGTCCTCAAGGACTCCCGCATCGACGATCCCGTCGACCGCGGCCTTGAAGCTCGGGTACCAGTTCGCGGGGTCGGCGCGGCGCCGGGACGGAGGGTGGAGCACTCCGAGGATGTAGGCGCGGTGGAGCACCGGGGCGGCTCCAGCGGCGGTGAGGGCGGCGCGCATCGTGTCGTTCTCGGAGCAGGCGGTCATGGCGGCGGCGCGGATGGCTGCGGTGGTTTCGGCGCGTACGCGGTGGTGGAGGCGCTGGTTGGCGTTGAGGAGCTTCAGCCCGGGTGGTAGCGCGAGGGTGAAGTGGCGGGTCATATGAGGGTCTCCTGCACGGGGTTCGGTGGACAGACGTGGTCGGCGATGACCGGGTGTTTCGAATGGGCTGCGAACCCGGGGTTGCGCCAGACGATGCGTCGGACGCCGAGGGCGGTGGTGGTGAGGTGCCAGGTGAGACGTCCGTCGAGGCGGGCGAGGATCTCGGTGGTGGCGTCGATCGGTGTCGGGTCCGCGACGACGTCGAGGGCGGCGACACGGCCGGCACGGGCGGTGAGCACCGGAGCGTGGCAGCGGGAGCAGGTTGTGTTGCGGGCGTGGTCGGAGCTGGCGGCGATCTTTGCTGCGACGCCTGGGTTCATGGCCATGGCTGGTCCTGAATGAGTGACCGCAGTGACAGCAGTGACCGATCCTGGGGTTCTTTGCATTGACCTTCTTGCGCACGTACGGAGTTGGAACCCGAGAATTACGGTCACTGCGGTCACTGGCGTTCGGAAGGTGCAGGTCAAATGAGGAATCAGGCAGTGACAGAGGGATGGTGCGTACGGTCACTGATCGGTCACTGCTGTCACTGATGACGAGGGGCCTGGCGCCGGGTATGAAAAGGATGTCCGAGTTGTGCTCTCCGGGCTGAAGGATCACGACCACGGTCTACTCCTCGGGCTCGTCGTCGCGGTCGTCATCCAGTGACCGATCGAGGACCGCGATGCCGACGTAGAAGCGGCGCCCGTTGGAGCGGATCTGCTCAATGCCGAAGCGGGTCCGCAGCTCTCGGCCGAAGACCTGAGGCTTGAGGGGGGTCTCGCCTTCGGCGCGGCACCAGTCGTCGTACGCGGCCCGGAGCTTGGCGGTGTTGATCAGTACGTGGGTTCCTCCGCCGAGGTGGCAGGAGTCGCCGATGAACCGGGCGAGGGCGTCTTCCTCGGCGGCGTACTGGGCGGTCGCGGCCTTCACGGAGTCTGGGTCCTGGAGCCCGCTGCGGAACACGGCCACCGCCCCGGCCGCGATCCAGGCGAGGATCCCGGGGCCTTCCTCGGTGATGAGGAGTTGGTCAAGGTCTTCGATGATCTCCGTGGGGGTGTGAGTGAAGGGGATGAGGCGCAGCCGCCGCCAGAAGGAGTTGCCGCCGGCGGATACGCGGGGCTGGTGGTTGCCCATCAGCCACAGCTTGTGGGTGGGCTCGAAGGTGAAGTGGTCCTGCCGCATGAACCTCGCGGTGAGTCCATCCCCGCCGGTGAGTTCCTTGACCTTCGCCTCGTCGAACTTGGCGTCCTGGTTGACCTCGGAGGCGATGACGAGGCGCAGCCCGTGGAGGCGGGCGATCTCGGTCTCGTGGCGCTGTCCTCCGGCCATGAGGAACGCGTTCGGCGCGGTCGCTGCGTAGTCGCCGAGGAGGCCCCGCAGCACGTTGAGGAAGACGCCCTTGCCGTTGCCGCCCGGGCCGTGGAGGAAGGGGAGGATGTGCCACTTCACGGAGCCGCTGGCGGAGTATCCGGCCATGCGCTGGACGTAGCCGAGGAGTTCGGTGTCGTCGCCGAAGGTCTGGGCGAGGAACTCGTTCCACCGCGGGGTGGGTGCTTCGGGGTCGGGGGCGACGGTGGTGGACCGGGTGTGCATCTCGTCGGGGTTCGGCGCCGTGATCGTCCCGGTGGTGAGGTCGACGGCGCCGGCGGGGGTGTTGAGGAGCATGCGGTGCGCGTCGAGCTGGTGGGCGTGGGCGACGGTGCGCGGGTCGGTGGTGGCCATGGCCACCATGGCGGAGATCCCGGCGGCGGAGAGGGAGCGGGCGCGGTGCTTCGCTTCGCCCTCTCCGTTGGGGAGTTCGCGGGCGATGGCGCGGGCCATTTCCCGTACGGCGCCGGCGTCGTCCCATGCCCAGCGGTGGCCGTCCCAAACGAGCCAGCGACCGCGCTGCGGTACGTAGCGGATCTCGGTCTCGTGGGTGTCGATGAGCCGGAGCGCGTTCCCGTCGTCGGTGCGGGTGTACGTCTGCGGCTCGGAGGTCGGGTGCTGCACGACGTTGAGTGCGGCGGTCCCGTCCACAGGCGCGACGGGGGTGGGGACGGCGGTGAGGTGGCGGCGTGGGGGCTCGGGCGCGGGCTGGCCGTAGCCCTGGCGGCGGAGCGCTCCCGCGGCGGCGGTGTGGTCGCCGCCGTGGTTGAGGAGGGCGTGGGCGCCGAACTTGGTGTACGGGACTTCGGTGGCGAACTCGGTGGACGTGGTGAACACGTAGAGGCGGTCGCGTGCCGGGTCGCGGCCGGTGGTGGCGCTCGGCTCTCTCCCGTTCTTCCCGGGGCGCTGCCAGTACGAGGTGTGTCCCGAGGTGAAGAGCAGCTTCCACCCGTGCGGGGTGAGGATGTCGGCCCAGGTCGTCTTGGCTTCGTAGTCGTCCCCCGGGGAGACACCAGTGTCGGGGCCTGGGCCGGTGCCGAAGAGGAACGCGGCGGCCTCGTCGACCGGTTCGTTGATCACATTCGAGGAGCCTCGAATGTGATCACCAGGCTCATCCGTGGGGACGGTGTCGAGCATGCGGCACACGGCGTGGAGTGCGCGGTGCTCGTCCGCGGTGATGCTTGGGGTGGTGGCGGGTCCGCCGGCGAGGAGTTCGTACGGGGCGCCGGTGGGGTGCACCGGTCCGCTGCTGGGCGCGGTGACGACGAAGCCGCCTTCGCCGCGGGTCTCGATGAGGGGCCTGATGATGCGCTTCCCGGGGTGCCGGGCGAGGAGCTGCTGCTCGGCGTCGGTCAGCTCGTCGTCGCGGGCGAGGCGGGAGGCGAGCTTGGTGTTCCCGGGTACGGGGGCGTCGGCGACGCGGTAGTGGAGGTGGAGGCCACCGGAGGGGGAACGTTCCGCCCAGCCGGTGGCGAGGCGGGACCACAGGTCGCCGAGTCCGGAGGCGTCGAGGACTGTGGTCAGGTCGTCGAGGACTCCTTCGACGACGGCGCGGCCTTCGAGTTCGAGCATCTCCAGTCCACCGGACACGGCGCCGCACACCACACCCACCCCGGGGTGTCCGTGGGCGAACCAGGCGCGCACCTGCTGCTCGTCGGCGCGCTGGGTTTGGGCGTGCTTCCAGTCGCCGAGGGGGCGTTTCGTCCCGTCGGCTCGTACGGCCACCACTGAGCAGCCCGCGGCGTGCAGCGCGAGCGCTGCGGTGAGCGTTGGGGTTGTGGTGTCGCTCAACGGTGGCTCCTTGTACGTGTGCGTGAGGGTCGTCGCCCGGGGCGGGGTGTGGAGGCCGGCCGCCCCGGGCGGTGTTGCAGGAAGGCGGTACTGCGAGGGGGTTAGAAGGGGGCCACGCCGCCGCTACTGGCTGCGGCTGCGGCTTGCTGCTGGGCGACGAGCGCCGCGGTGGCCGGGGAGTTCATCGCGGCCTGGAGCTGCTCCGCCGTCATCCCCGGGACCTGAGCCGCGGCGGGCGGCTGCTGCGCGATGGGCTGCTGCGCCACCGGGTCAGGGGTGTTCAGCTCGTTCTGCGCCGCCGGGACGTAGGACGCGTCGAAGTTCTTGGGCGCGTTGAACCGCGGGTTGGACTTCTGCCCGTCGCGGGCGTAGGTGACCGACAGGGTTCCGCCGACTTCCAGACCGCGGGCCCCGGCGCCGCGGACCGCGGCGGCGACGGCGTTCTTCATCTGGCCCTTGACGTAGAGGCGGCGGGTCCCGTCGTCTTCCGGGTTGGCCGGGTCGCGCTCGGCGGTGGCGAGGGTGACGACGAGCTGCATCTGCGGCTTCCCGTCGTCCCAGAACTTCAGCTCGCCGGTGGTGAAGTCGCGCTGCTGCTCGACGGTGGGCCGCTCGGTGATCCGCCCGGACACGGTGGTGCCGAGGGCGGGGAACTTCGCGCTCGGGACGCCGCCGCCCATGAGGAAGTCGTCGGCGGAGGGAACCTGCTGCTGCGGGGTTGTCATGGTGTGTCTGCTTTCTGTGTTATGCGATGAGTGCTTCGAGCTGGCTGCTCTTGGCTTCGGTCTGGGCTCCGGGGCATCCCTGCGAGAGGTCGTCGCTTCCGGGCTTCAGCCACGGACAGAAGCGGCAGTTCGCCGCCTTGTCGGTGGGGATCTGGGACCAGCGCTCCGGGTGGGCCTCGGGGTTGAGGTCGTAGATGCGCTGGTAGATGCGATCCAGGCGGGCGAGCGCGTCGAGGGCGATCTGCTTGTCGTACGGCTCGGACCACACGTGGACGCGTAGCTCGTGGTAGCGGGCGATGAACACGACCACGACCCGGGACGGGGGCTGGCCGGCGTTCTCTTGCCCGAGCCCGTAGAGGTGGGCTTGGATGCGGTACTTCTGGCTGGGGCCCTGGCGCCGGTACTTGTCCAAGCTGGACAGGCCGACGAGTTTCCAGTCGTAGTTGAGCGCGGTCAGCCGGTCGAACAGGTCCGACGATCCGGCGAGTGCCGCGTTCGGGGTGGAGCCCTCGCGTACGGTGACGCGTTCCTCGATGCGGTACCGCGGCTGCCCGTTGGCGAGGGTGGTCTGCCGGGCCTCGAACTTCTCGGCCATCCACATGTGGAACCCGGTGCCAATGACCGCGGCGATCGGGTCGTGGCGAGTGTTGACCTGGGGCCAATCGTGGATCCGGTACGAGAGCTGCCGCTCGCACGGTTCCCCGACGTCGCTGGGGCCAATGGCGGATTGCAGGCTGCGGGGGCTGTTCGCGTCGGAGTCGACGATGAACTGACCGATGCGTTCGGCGAGGTGCTCCGAGTACTCGTCGCTTCCAGTAGCGATCACCGGCTGCTCCGGAGGGTGTAGTGCCGCCCGTCGTGTGGGCCGCGGGTGTCGAGGTGCCCGAGGCGGGCGAGGAGTTCGAGGTCGCGCCGTGCGGTGCCCCGCTGCGTGACCGGGCTGCCGGTTCGGCGCCGCCAGGTCTGGACACGGCCGGTGGACCACCGGCCCCCCTGGGCGTGGATCGCGGCGAGGAGTTGGGCGACGCGGGGTCGGAGGGGCGCGGGCCCGGTGGCCGGGGCGGTGTGCGCCCCGGCCAGCGCGGTGTTCGTCATGCGGCGTCACCGCCCGCGCGGCGAACGCGCGCCCGGTCTCGCTGCTGGTCGCGCTCTGCCTCTAGGCAGGGCTCGCAGAGCGGCTCCCTGCGGTAGCGGTGCTGCTTCGATCCGGCGTAGGTGCCGTGCGCGATCGGCTTGCGCTGGCTACCACCGCGGGGTCGCTTGAGGCCGATGTCCTTGATGAGCTGGTCCAACTCGGCGTCGGTGAGGGTCATTCGTCGGCCTCCTCGTCGTACACGGCGGCGACGGTGAGGGCCTCGACGACGTAGCCGGTGGTGCGCTCCATGCCGCCGGCCTCGATGACGAGTTCGGCGACGCCGCCCTCTTCGTCTTCGTCCTCGATCCAGTCGAGGGTGGCTCGCCGACCGGCGCGCCACGTCCGGCGCTCTTCGGTCTCGCAGTGCCGGCGGGCCTCGGCCGCGGACTGGTAGAGGCCCATGACGATGGAGTCGTGGGAAGCGCGGTAGACCGTGACGTCCTCGGCCGCGGGCGGCACCAGCTCGGCGGCGGGCGCGGCCTCGGCGGCCATGCTGCGGATCGCGTGCCCGGCGTCGGCCCACGATGCCGCTGCCCGTGCCTCGGTCGGGGACCCTGCGATCCGCCGCATCCGAGCGGCCCGCTGGCCCAGAGCGTCAGCGGCCTCCCGCAGCGCGGCGGCGCGCACCTCGGCACGGATCAGTGGACGGGCTGCGGTCAGGACCGCATCAGCCAGCGACTCGTACGGGGCCATGAACGTGGTGCTGGGATGGTCCCGTACAGCCTGGATCGCGGCGAGGCGGGCGGGCGACTGATCGCCTGGATTGGGATCGGCAAACGCGCTCATCGGGGTCCTCCGGTCGTGGTCGTCGTGGTGGTGGGCGCGGGAGCGGGTACGGGGCGCCAGCGGCCGTAGTCGCCGAAGCCGTCCTCGGCCATCGCGCGGGCCCAGTCGGGCGTCTCGTCGAGGTCGTCGTCACGCACCGGGGCCTCCCGGGCAGTCCGAGCAGCGGGCGGCGGTCGACGCGAGGGGCCGGCCGCACGAGCAGGCGGCCAGCACCGGGCGTCCCGGCTCCGACACGGTGGTGGTGTGCGGCTCGACCGCGTACCGGATGGCGATGCACCCAGCGCCCCAGATCAGCGCGGCGACGATGACGATCCAGATCACGACACGTCACCCGCCTCGGCGTCGGCGGCCGACGCCTTCAGCTCGGCGATCCGGTCCGCGGCGTCCAGCCAGGGCTGCACCTCGACGGCCGGCCGGTCGTGCCCGAGCGGCAGCGCACCCTGCTCAGCCACCGCGGCGGCCACCTCGTCCCGGGCGCTCACGACGCCACCGCCCGCAGCAGCTCCGGCATCACGGACTCACCCACCGGCACCGGCACGGACACCCGCACCGGCACCCGCGAACCAGACGACGACGGCAGAGCGAACGTCCGCAGCGACCACAACTGCACGCCCTCGAACACGGCGGACCGCTGAATCTCCCCGCCCAACGCCCCCAGCCACTCGACCAGCTCGTCCGGGTCGGCGACCGACACGTACACCAGCTCGGGCCGGGCAACGATCGTCGGCGCGGGCAGGCTCAACTCCTCGGCCAGCCGCTCCACCACGAGGCGGTTCGCGTGCTGCTCCTTCAACCGCGCCGTCTCGACGGCCACATCCCAGGCGACCGGCGGCAAGCTCGTCGTCGGCGTCGTCATGCCGCACCGCCCAGCGTCGCCGTGGACGGGATCACCATCTGGGCCGTACCACCGAGCCGCTTGTGCAACTCGTGCAGCCCCTTCACCGTCACCCGCAACTGCGGGGCGTCCAAGACCAGCTCACCCGTCCGCGGGTGGTAGTGCGACTGCGGCAGCTCCGACAACCAGCGCCGCTCGATCGCGTACTGCTTCGCCCTGTACCGGTGGTCCGCGTTCTGGACGTAGGCCCAGCTCAGTTCGTGAAGGATGCCGAACAGTCGGTTCCTGCCGGTCTTGATGCTCGGGTCGCGGGACAAGATCTTCGCCGCGTCCGCGACGGCGAAATCCCCCTCGGCGGTCGCCAGCGTGTTCCACGAGTGCGCGACCGGCTCCAGCTCGGCGACGCGGGCCTCCGCAGCGACACGAGCCTGCTCCGACTCGATCGCCGCGTGGAGCGCGTCGAGCTTCGTCATCTCCCGCGGCGCGGCGCCGTACGCTCCGGTGCGGCGGATCGACGGGATCACTTCGTGCGTCAGCCAGCGTCGGAACGGCTTCACCCGCGGCGAGCGGGAGATCAGCATCAGCGCGTACACACCGGGCTCGGAGACGAGCACCATCTGCTGCGGGCCGCCAAGGGTGTCCACGACCGCGGACACCCTCTCGTCGGCGTCGAGTTGGGCGAGCGCGTCGCGGTACTTGCTGATCCCGACGACGTCGCAGGCGTCCTTGCCGACGAACCACGGCTCGCCGTCGACCATGACGGACCGCACGTGCTGCGCGGTCTCGGGGAAGGTGAACACCAGCGGGGTGTTCATGGATGATGAGGACACGCGTCCTCTCCTCTCGATCGTGTACTGATCGGTGGGGTTGGTGATGCGCAGGGGTCGCGTACGGACCAGGCCCGGTCCGGGGCGGCCCCGACCTATGCGGTACGGCGCGAGGGCAGCGGCTTCAGGTACGCCAGCGGGTGCGCCCCCGCCATCGGCGCCGACGCCACTGCCAGTGGGCCGGTCGACGGCTCGTGGTGGTGCATCTGGTCGATGCGGTCGAGGTCAGCCGCCGTGAAGGTCACGACGCGCCCCTTCTTGGAGTGCGGCAGTTGGCCGATGTTCCGGCGCAACCACCGCTCCTCGACGCGCAGTTCCTCGGCGGCCTCGGGGTAGGTGAAGCGGCGCGTCGTCATGCCGTCGCCACGGCGCGGAGCTGCGCCCGGGGGAGCGCCGACGCGGCGCGCTCGTCGGGGAGCCACAGGACCAGCAGGTCCACGCCGAGCGCGGCGGCGATGGCGTGGGCCGTGGCCTCGTCCCGGACGCCGATCTGCTCGCCGGTGAGGAGGTTGCCGATGGTCCCGTGAGGGACGCCCGCCCGGTCGGCGAGCTGGCGGATGCTGACCGCGTCGCCACGGCCGGTGCGCTTCATCAGCGCTTCCAGGAGGGTGATGCTGACGATCTTGTAACAGGGGGCAGGTCTGGTCACGTCCACCTCGTGCGGCGATTCATTGCACTGCTTGGATGGCTGAAGCATTGCACAGCTTGGATGGAACGTCCAGGGGCTTGGATATCGCCTATCTGGCAGGGGAGTTGGCGCAGCCCCCTCTGGCGGTGCCGGCCATTTGCGTGGACAATCTGTCCAGCGTGCGGGATGAGGGGTCCCGCACCACCAGGGGGAATGCGCCTCTCACCCCGCTGGTCACATGGACACCCCACAGCCCATGACATGACACGGAGTGGCAGGATGAGCCTCATGGCTGCCGAAGACCGAGCGCCCGCGCCTGAGCGGACACAGCTCCGAGACCTCCTCAGGGAGCGACGGGCTGCCCTGGGCTTGAGCTACCTCAAGCTCGCTCAGCGGTGCGTCGATCCGGAGAGTGGGCAGCAGTCCGTGAAGGACAGTTGGCTGCATCGCCTGGAGACCGGACAGCCCGTGGAGCCGCCGAAGTTGGCGGCGCTGCGAGGTATGGCGGTTGGGCTCGCCGTGCCGCTGCGCGTGGTCCAGGATGCTGCGGCAGCAGAGTTCTTCGGTGTGGACACCGTGTATGCCGACGACGAGGAGGGGCGGATGTTCCTCTCCCGCTTCTCCGCCTTCTCTCCTGAAGATCGCAGGAAGATGCTCGCCGTGATGGATGCGTGGCTCAAGCAGTAAGCCTCACCTAACCCTGCGTGCGACTGGCGTAACTGCTAGTCAAACGTTTCACTCCGGTGCATGATGGTGCTCCGCCTGGGGGTGGAATGTGAAGCTCCGGTGCGCACTGCCGTTCGAACGTACGTGCGACTACGGTGGAGTGCGCCGATAGCATGGGGGAGAGATGCGCACCATCGCTAAGATCCGCTACCAGATCGACACCGACGGCTGCATCCCAGCCGATCGAGTCGCGTACATCACCGAGGCTGCCGGACACGCCACCGCGTACTTCCGCCCCGGCCACGCCACCGCCGCTCTGTGTGAGCGGCTCACCGCTCTTCAGCGGCCGCTCCTGGAGTACGGGCAATGGGTCCAGGACTGGGACGAGTCGGACTGCGCGCACCGCGCGGACAAGCCAGCAGAGGGCCGCTCCATCGCCCGTGCCTCCTGGGAGATCGTCCCCGCCCGACTCCTACCCGACGGCGTCCTGTGCTTCCCCGTCGAGAAGCCCGGTGCCTTCGTCTGGATGATCCGCGAGAAGCAGATCACCGCGCAATGCCTCGCCGAGATGAACGCCTACTGCGCGAGGATCGTCGGCGACGGCCTGTGGAGGCAGCAGTGGGGCGGCTGAACCGCCCCACCACCATCAGACCGCCCTAAGCCCCGCCCGCGGCGCCGGAACACCCATGACGGCCTCGACGGCGGTAATGATGTCGTCGTCGAGGCTACGCACCAGATGCCCGTACCGGTCGACCGTGGTCTGAATCGACTCATGGCCCAACCGGATCTGGATCGCAGGCAGCGGGATGCCCGCACCGATCAGCCACGCCACATGCGTGTGCCGCAGGTCATGCAGACGCGGTCGCTTCGGAAGCCCCTTCTCGATCGCGAGCCGCACAGCCGGCTGCCACTTCCGGTGGTAGAAGTTCGAATGCCGCCAGTGCCGCCCCGTGGCCGTGCGGAACAGGTAGTCGTCGTGGCTGCGCCCCGTCGCGTGACGCCGAGCCACCTCCACCTGCGCGGGCGCCAGCGCGATGATCCGCCGCGCCTTCTTGGTCTTCGGCGGCCCTAGGAAGAACGACCCGCCAAGGCTCCCCTTCTTCGCCTTCTTCCACGCCCTCTGGACGCTCACGGACGGCCTGTCCGAGGTGAGGTTGAGATCGGACACCTTCAGCGCGGACGCCTCACCCCAGCGCATCCCCGTGCCCACCAGCCAGTCGGCCAGGTCCCGCGCGTCAGGGTCCGTGATCTCCGCCGCGACACGGGCGTACTCGTCGCGCTCAAGGAAGCACATCTCCTCGTCGACGTGATCGTCCACACGGGGCAGGTTCGTCCTCTTGCAGGGGTTCGTGGTGCGGAGCTGCGGGGTGGCCTCCACGGCGGCCTGGAAGATGCAGAACATGAGCCCGTGCCGGTTCGCGATGCTCTTCGGGTCAGCCGGCCGCCGCGCCCACTTCTCTAGGCCGTCGGGGTCCGGCTCGCCCTTCTCCTCGACACGGACCCAGTCGGTCACGTCGTCCTGGGTGACGTTGCACACCGTTGCCGGGTGCTCGCGGCCGGCGGCATCGACGTGCTGGAGAAGGGAGAGGTGGATGCGCAGCTCGCGGAGGTAGTCCTCACGCGTGCGCTCGTCGATGCCGGTGAGGCGGTTGATGTAGCGGGTGCCGTATTCGACCCAGGGGACGTCGCCGGGGATGGAGGGCTCCTCGACGAAGCCCTTCCCTCGAACCCAGCCGTGCGGCCACCGGTTGCCGTGGGCCTCGACCAGCTTCTTGAACTGGTCGGCTTGGCCGTCGTCGCTGAAGTTCTCGGTCTGCCAGCCCCCGTCTTGCCGCCACTTGACCTGGTAGGTGACCGTGCCGTCCTTCTTGGGCCGTTCCACGATGCTCGCCATGGGCCGACGATACGACCAGATCACCGGGCTGTGTTCCCATGATGTTCCCAAGAGTTTGGGCATGAAGAAGGGCTGACCCGTTTTCACAGGTCAGCCCTTGATCAATCAGGGTGAGTGACGGGACTCGAACC
>NZ_JBIRGU010000015.1:0-204395 GCF_044328175.1 Streptomyces sp. NPDC017979
CCACACCCTCAACACCCTCTGGACCAACACCCTCACCACCCTCACCACCCACCACACCCACACCCACACCACCCACCACACCCCCTCCGACCTTGCAGCAACGGGCATCTCCCAGCGGGATGTCGACGACCTAGAGGACCTGTTGGCCGGTGACTGGGCCGACTAGGGCCTGTCTTCACGGATCAGGCCCTCACTCGATCCGCAGCGCTCACCTGCGGGCGTGCCCAACCAGTTGCCGCAGCGAAAGGTGCAGGCCGCGGCAGCCGCCAACGTTGCCATCCACGGAGGGAAACAAGCAGTGCCCATTGCGATGAGGCCGGAAATCAAAGGCGACTTCGGCGCCGTGTCGTCGACGCACCCCCTTGCTTCAGCGACCGGTATGGCCGTTCTGGAGCGCGGTGGCAATGCGTTCGACGCCGCTGTCGCCGCAGCGTTCGTCCTCCAGGTCGTGGAACCGCAGAACAACGGTCCGGCAGGCGACGTGACCATCCTCGTGCACGGCGCCTCCGCGGAGACCACCCGGTCGATCTGCGGACAGGGCCCCATGCCCGCAACCGCGACTCTGCATGCCTTCCGAGACCTCGGACTGAGTGAGGTCCCCGGTTCGGGGCTCCTGCCCGCAACGGTTCCCGGAGCAGTCGGCGCCTGGTTGCGGCTGCTCGCCGAGTTCGGGTCCATGAAGCTCGCCGACGTCCTTGACTACGCCATTGGATACGCCGCCGGCGGCTTCTCCCTGCTACCGGAGACGACTCGGGCGATCGCGGCGCTGGCCCCCCTGTACACCGCGGATTGGACGGGCTCCGCCGCCACGTACCTTCCCGGCGGGCTGGCCCCCACCACGAGGACCCGCTTCACGAATCCCGCCCTCGCCGAGACCTACCGCCGGCTCATCCTGGCCGGAGCGGGCGCCGCCTCGCGGGAGGCCCAGATCCAGGCCGCGCACGACGCGTTCTACCAAGGCTTCGTCGCCGAGGCGATCGACCGCTTCGCGCGGACCGCCTCCGTCCTGGACTCCACCGGCCGTCGCCACGGCGCCTTCCTCCGCGGCGACGACCTGGCGACGTGGGAGCCGACGGTGGAGGATGCCACGCACCTCGACTACCGCGGTCAGCGGGTCTGCAAGCCGGGCATCTGGTCGCAGGGCCCCGTCTTCCTCCAGCAGCTCGCGCTCCTCGACGGCTTCGACTTCGCGAGCGTCGACGCCTCCAGTGCGGAGTACGTACACACGGTGGTCGAGTGCGCGAAGCTGGCCATGGCCGATCGGGAAGCCTGGTACGGGGATCCGCTCCACAGCGAGCTCCCGCTGGAAGGACTCCTCGACCCCGGTTACACCGACGAACGCCGAAAGCTCATCGGGCAGGAGGCGTCGACGGAGCCCCGACCCGGCTCGCCGAACGGGCAGACCTCGTGGATACCGCTGCCCCAACCCGTCGAGCAGCCGCCGGTCGAAGAAGACTGGATGGCGCAGATCCGCCACGGCGTGCCCAACCTGGCGCGCACGACGGCCGCACGTGACGACACCTGTTGCGTCACCGTCGCCGACCGCGAAGGCAACCTGGTCGCCGCCACCCCCAGCGGCGGTTGGCTCAAGAGCTCGCCTGCCATTGCCGAACTCGGCTTCCCGCTCGGCACCCGAGGCCAGTCGATGTGGCTCGTGGAAGGGCACCCGAACTCACTGGCCCCCCGTCGTCGTCCGCGCACCACGCTCAGCCCGACCATCGTGTTGCGCGAGGGACGGCCCGGCCTGGCCTTCGGCACGCCCGGCGGCGACAGGCAGGATCAATGGACGCTGCTCTTCTTCCTCGCGGTCACCCATTTCCAACGGGACCTACAGCAGGCGACGGAGCTCCCCATGTTCCACACGGACGCACTGCCCGCCAGTTTCGCCCCCAGGGAGTACCGCCCCCGCGGTGTGACCGTGGAACGTTCATTCAGCCCTGAGGTCGTGTCGGATCTGCGGCAGCGCGGGCACGACGTGGCCGAAGTACCGGAATTCACGCTGGGGAAGATCTGCGCAACGGGCTTCACCGACGATGACGGCTTCATCGTGGCCGCCGCCGGCCCCCGCGGACGACAGGCGTACGCAATGGGCCGATAGACAGACCGGAAGCAGGACCTAAGGAGACGCAGAGATGTTGCGCGCGGAAGCGAACGGACAGAGCTCCCCAGAGAACGAGGGCACATGGCGGCCACGGCTCAGTGGCGGCATACACCACGTCGGAATTCAGACAGCCGACATGGAGTCGTCCATTGCGTGGTACGGCGAATTCTTCGGTTGCAAGGCGACCTGGACGATGGACGGTGGATTCTCGGCATTGAGCCACAGTCGGCTGCCGGGCATCAGCAAGCTGACCGAACTCGTCGTGGCCGACGTCCGGTTGCACATCATGACTTGCCAAGGCGGGGCGAACGAGCCCCCGCCTGCCACCGCGAACCGATTGCAGCACATCTGTCTTGCGGTCTCGTCTCCCGAAGAACTGAGCCGGTGGCGGGACCACTGGTTCACGTTGTTCGAGTCGGGGCGCTATCGATTCGCCAGGCCGGAGCCGGCCAGTGAAATCGATGTGGATGCCGACGGCATGCGCAGCTTCTATGCGTACGACCCCAATGGGTGTGAATTCGAGTTCAGCTACTTCCCGGAGCCCCAGTGAGTATCCTGACTCATTCCAATGGAGCGGCGGCCCAAAGGGGGACTCAATGAGCGCCCTGGACACGGGCGTTGTCGTTGACCGGATCCCGCCGACGAATCGTTGGGAGTACGGGGGGCACCCGTACGCCCTGGAGCCGCTGGCCCTTCCTGCCAGATGGCCCTCGCGCCGCACGCTGGACGACCCGGCCCCGATCATGGCGATGCAGGAGCGGTTGCGCCACCTGTCCGCTGAAGACAGCGACCCTTCATTACCTCGGCCGAACGGTGGAGACTCCGAACTCGACCGGTTGTTCTGGTTCCGCTGGGTGACCGGTCATCAGGTCACGTTCGCGATCTGGCAGCTTCTCGCCGGGGTGGTTGACGCAGCGACCGACCCGGAAGCCGATCACGAGCGAATCGCCCGCGACGCCCGGCTGCTGGTGACCGGCTACACCGGAATGCTGTTGTACACCGGATCGCCCACGCGGGAGATCTACGATCGAGTCATCCGGGCACCACTGGCCAGACAGCACGTGAGCATGAGCGGCGCCTGGGCGCGTGACTTCGGGCCGATCCGACCGCTTCTGCGTGGCCGTGTCGACCTCGGGTCCGGCACGCAGGCGAAGACCCTGGAGAGTGAATGTCTGCTCGTCGAGCAGGTTCATCAGGGAATCGCGTTGAAGTTGGTGCCGTCCGGAGTCTCACTGATGCAGGAGAACGGTGTTGGTCACGGTCTGTGGCAAATGCCCCGCAAGGCATTGTGCTGTCTCTATGACAACGTGTTCCTGACTCATCGAATGTCCGTGCCGTATGAGGCCGTCGTCCGGCAGTTGATGCGCCGGATCCATGCGGTGGTGCTGGACATCAATACGAATGGCCTGGATCCGTTGCTCGGCCTCGGGGAGCGGGAGGAACCGGAGGAGCTCAGCACCCATGAGGTCGTCGAACGCAAGCATTCACTGGTTCAAGACCTGTCTGAACTGATCGCGCTGACCGGACGGGTCGAACCAGATCCTTGCAGGTGACGTAGGCCGGCCGTCGCACGGTTCCACACGCACGAACGAAGTCATCGGATCATGATTCATCTCTCGGAGGTAGTACCTTGCGCGTCGGCGTGATGATTCTTCCCGACCGTCACTGGGACGAGGCGGGAAAGGACTGGCGTGCGGCGGAGGAGCTCGGCTTTGACTCCGCCTGGACGTACGACCACATGTCCTGGGGGCCGCTGGAAGACAGCCCCTGGTTCTCCCCGTATCCCGTGTTGGCAGCAGCCGCCAATTCCACGCACCGAATCCAGCTCGGCACGCTCGTCACTTCGCCCAACTTCCGGCACCCCGTGACGACGGTGAAGGACGCGATCACGGTCGACGACATTTCGCAGGGGCGGTTCGTCCTGGGCATCGGCGCGGGCTCCACCACGGCCGGTGACGACCGGGTCGTCGACCCGACCCGGCTCTCGCTCCGCGACCGGACGGCGCGCTTCGCCGAGTTCGTCGAGCTGACCGACCTGATGCTTCGGGAACCCCTGGTCACCTACGAAGGGCGCTTCTTCTCCGCGTTCGAGTCGCGCAACGTCGCGAGCTCCCGTCGCCGTCCGTCGCTTCCGGTCGCCGTCGCGGCCACCGGTCCGCGCGGCTTGGAGCTCGCTGCCCGCCACGGTTCGGCATGGGTCACCTTCGGAGCTGCGGTGCACTCCAGGAAGTGCACGCCGGAGGAGACCCTGCACATGGTTCGCAGCCAGCTCGACGGGCTGACGAAGGCGTGTGACCAGATCGGCCGGGATCCGGCCGAGTTGGGCAAGACCTTCGTGGTCACCGATCTGCCGCAGGAGTCGCGGTCTCCGTCGGCGTTCCTGGAGTACGCGCGGTCCTACGCTGCGATCGGGATCACCGACCTGGTGATCCACTGGCCGCGTCCGTCCGGGATGTACCAGGCGGATCCCCGGATGGCGCACTTGATCGCGGAAAAGGCGCTGCCCGAGATCCAAGAGATGTGAATGCCGGCTACTCGTACCTTCCAGGCAGGCTAGACAAGCATCGGCTCACCGGGAGCATTTGTGAACATCTACATCTCCGGAAGCGGTGTGTTCGCTGTGCAGGTGGCGGAGGCACTCTCGGAGGACGGGCACGAACTAGTGGGGGCCGCCTCCCCACCGCAGCGCAAGAGGGGCATCGACGACAGTCCCCTGTCCTGGGACCGGCTCCGTGCTTGGGCTGCCATGTCTGAGACCCCCTGGGTGGATTCGCAGTACCTGCGAGCGCCGCACATTCCAGACGGGGTCGACGTGATCGTGGCAGCGCATTCGCACGCCTTCATCGGGCGCAAGACGCGGGCCCGGGCCCGCGTGGCCACCATCGGCTACCACCCCAGTCTGCTGCCGATTCACCGCGGGCGGGACGCCATACGCTGGACCATTCGCGACCGCGACAAGGTGGCCGGCGGCACGGTCTACCACTTGACCGAACGCACGGACGGCGGCCCCATCGCCGCGCAGGAGCACGTGCTCGTGCCACCGGGCTCGACCCCGCAGAGCCTGTGGCGCGAGCACCTCTCCCCGTTGGGGGTCCATCTGCTGCGTCGAGTGGTCAACGACCTGAGTTGCGGACGGCGCGTCGAGGTACCGCAGGACGAGTCACTGGCCACCTGGGAGCCGTCCATGGACTCTCCCCCGCTCTTCAAGCCGGAACTGATCGCGTTGCCGGGCTCGGAGTCGGTCGACGGCAGCAAGTGGGCGCTGTACGGATCGTGAGCAGGTGGACGGGGTGGCGGAGCCGGTGCAGCTCCGTGCGCCCGTCCACCGCGTCGGCCGAACAGGAACTGGGGGTGCTCGGGTCACCGTCGTGGCGACGGTGACCCGAGCACCCCCAGTTCCTGTGTCCGGTTCACACGTCCCGGTCGGTTCCGCTCTCGCCGGCCCCCTTGAAGACGGTGCGCAGGCGACGCAGCCCGGTTTCGATCTCTTGTGGGGTGTGGGTCGTGAAGGAGAGGCGCAGGGTGCCCTCGTCCGCCGCTCCCACGAAGAACGGCGCACCGGGCACATAGGCGACCCGTTGCGCGACCGCGTCGTGCAAGAGGGCCGATGCGTCGAAGCCCTCCGGGAGCCGGGCCCAGACGAACATGCCCCCGTCCGGGGTGGTCCAGGTGGAGCCCCGGGGCAAGGCGTGCGGCAGCCCCCGCAGCAGCGTGTCCCGCCGCTCCCGATACGAGTGACGAACACGTGCGAGATGGGCGTCCAGATCCGCGTCCCGGAGGTAGCGCGCCGCTGCCGCCTGGTCGAGCGTCGAGGTGTGCAGATCGACGGTCTGCTTGGCTATCACGCAGGCCCGGCGCAGCGCTCGGGGGGCCCTGAGCCAACCCAGCCGTAGCCCAGGAGCCATGATCTTGGAGAAGCTGCCGATCAGCACGGCGTGCGGGGCCGCGTCGTCGAAGCCGCTGAGCCAGGGCACCGGGTCGCCCTCGAAGCGCAGCTCGCCGTAGGGATCGTCCTCGACCACCCACATGCGGCTGCGGGCCACGACGTGTGCGATCGCCGCCCGGCGGGCGGCGGAGAGGGTGCGTCCCGTCGGGTTCTGGAAGTTGGGGATGACGTAGAGCAATTTGGGGCGCTCCCGGGCCACCAGGTCGGCCAGTGCGGACGGGTCGACGCCGCCGGCGTCGCACGGCACGGGAAGCACCCGGGCGCCCGCGGCCTTGAGGCACTGCAGCGCGGCGAGATAGGTGGGGTCCTCGACGAGGACGGTGTCCCCGGGGTCCAGGGTCGCCGCCACGACGAGCGAGAGCGCCTGCTGCGAGCCGGTGGTGATCAGGAGGTCGTCCGGCCCGGTCGGGAGCCCCTGGCTGCCGAGGCGCGCCGCGACCGCCTCCCGCAGGGACGGATCTCCCTCGGTGGTCGAGTACTGGAGTGCCTGCCGGGGAGTCTCGGTCAGGACGCCGGCGAAGGCAGCGCTCATGCCCTCGACGTCGAAGAGTTCCGGCGCCGGCAGTCCACCTGCGAAGGAGATGACGTCGGGCTGCTCGGTCAGCGCGAGGATCTCACGGACCGGCGATGCGTCGACGCTGCTGGCGCGGGAGGCGAGGAGTGGGGCGTGCGAGCTTGTCACCATAGCCATAGCCTTAAGGGTTGTCCCGTGAGTTCAGGTCGTACTGGTGCTGACGGCGCTCGCCGTTCGCGGTGAGCCCGGAGCCGTCTCCCAGGTGCCGGCGGCACGGCTCTCAGGAGGGGGTTCCACCGGTGGGCGGTTCGAGCGTCTGCGGTAGGTGGGCGAACAGACCGGCGCACAGCTGCGCGCAGTCGTCCAGCCGCCCGCCGAGCGCTGCTCTGATGCGTTGCAGTGCCGCCTCGAAGTCCGTCTCCGCCGTGGGTGCGGAGCCCGGTGCGGTCAGCGCGTCGAGCTGGTGCACTCCGGCGGCCAGCGCCTTGCGGGCCTCGGGCGCTTGGGGGTTGCCCGCCTGGACGTCCCAGTACACCTCGGGCGTGCCGGAGACGATGCGGGCCAGCAGGGCCAGCATGACGGCGTGGGGAGGCGGGGCGAGCGCGAACAGCGTCTCGACGTCCACGTCCAGTTCGGCGAGGGCGGAGCCGAATCCGAGGACCGTCGCATGGGTCAGTGCCTGGGACGCTGCCGCGATGCGGTCGTGCTCGGCCGCCGCCACGGGCACGACGCGTCCGCCGCCCCCACGTACCAGCTCAAGGAGTCGGTGCACGAGGGGACCGTCGTGGTGTACGACGGTGGCGACCGGCCGCCCCGGCAGTCCGAGCGAGGGCGCGAACATGGGGTTGAGTCCAACGGCTTGCAGTTCCGGTGAAGTTCGTCGTACCGCCTCGTTGAAGGCGTGCTTCACGGAGAGCGTCTCGACGAGCAGGGCGTCCGGCCTGACGGTGCCTGCGACGACGGGGAGTGCGGCAAGCGCGACGTTCTGGGGCACGGCGAGCAGTACCACGTCCGCCGCTCTCAGCTCGCTCCGCACGGCTTCGTCGGGTTCCAGGACGTCGCCCCGCAGATGGCGGCCGCCGGTGCGCCGGTGAGCCGGGTCCACGGTGCGGACCCGGTTGCCCGATGCGGTCAGGAGTTCGGCGAACATCTCCCCCACTGCACCCGCTCCGCCGACCACGACGCATCTCAACTGTCCTTCGTGTTCCCTCAAGGCGTTGACTCCTTCCCTGCCGTGGTGAGGGCGGCGACCACCGCCCGCGACTTCACCATGGTCTCCTCGAACTCATCCGCCGGGTCGGACAGGGCGACGATGGCTCCGCCGACCCCGATGGACGCCCGGCCGCCGTGGACGACGAGGGTGCGGATGACGATGCTCAGGTCGGCGGCGCCGCCGAGTGAGAACCAGCCCAGCGCGCCGGAGTACAGTCCACGGGGGCGTTGTTCCAACTCGTCGATGATCGCCATGGTCCGGATCTTGGGTGCTCCGGTCATCGATCCGCCGGGGAACGACGCCCGGACGCAGTCCACGGCGGAGCGGTCCGCACGCAAGGTGCCGCGAATGGTGGACACCAGTTGGTGCACCTGGGCGAAGCTCTCCACCGCGAAGAGGCTCGGCACCCGGACGGACCCGATTTCGCAGACCTTGTTGAGGTCGTTGCGAACGAGGTCCACGATCATCAGGTTCTCCGCCCGGTCCTTCTCGTTGCCGAGCAGGTCCGCACGTAGTTCGGCGTCCTCGACCGCGTTCGCGCCGCGTGGTCGGGTGCCCTTGATGGGCTTCGACTCGACGACGCCTTCGGCATCGACCCTCAGGAATCGCTCGGGGGACGCGCTGAGCACCGCCGTGCCGGGGAAGTTGAGCAGTGCGCCGTACGGGACGGGACTGATGTCGCGCAGTCGGCCGTACGTCGCCACCGGGTCGGCGGGCGCGGGCACGGAGGCGGTGTTGGTGAGGCACACCTCGTAGGTCTCACCGTCACGGATCGCGTCGAGGCAGGCGCCGATGAGCTTGAGGTACTCCTCCTGGCCGTGGAAGAGCGCGTCGGCCGGGACGGACTCCGTGTGCCGGGAGGGCGCCGGAGGGGCGCCGGTGGCGGCCTCCGGTATGGCGTTGAGGGCTTCGGCGGTGGCGTCGAGCCATTCCTCGCTCATGTGCTCGTCGACTTCGAGGGCGAGCAGATAGCAGGCGCCTTCGACGTGGTCGAGGACGACGGCGCGGTCGGCGAAGAGCAGTGCCGCGTCCGGGGTTTCGGCGTGGTAGGCCGGATGGCCACCGGTTTCCGCCTTCAGCTCGTACCCGAGGGCGCCGACGTAGCCGAGGTTGAACTGGAAGGGCAGGTCCTTGGGCAGTGGCATCGAGCGCCGGCTCAGTTGCTCGTCGAGGTAGTCGAAGAACGGCTGACGGATCAGCTCGGCGACTTGTCCCGGGCGCTTCACCGTGACGTGGCCGGCGGTCACGCTGTAGGTCACGTACTCGGCGAGCGGTCCCCGACCGTCGCCCATGAAGGAGAAGCGTGACACTCCCTCGATCACCGCGCTGCTGTCCAGCCAGAAGCTGTGCGGCGCGTCGGCGAAGAGGGATCGATAGGTGCGCTCCGCATCGGGGAGCCCCTCCACCTTGCGGACCTTCAGCCGGTATCGGGAGTCGGACGCCTCCGAGGTGCGCGAGCGCACCTGATCGCGGGAACGGTCGCGGGAGTGGTCGCGGGAGAGGTCCCGGAAGTTGGTCAGCAGTTCACGGCCGTACTCGCTGGAGATCGACTCGGGGTGGAACTGGACGCCCCACAGCGGCGCACTGCGGTGTCGTACGCCCATGAGGAGGCCGTCCTCGGTCCAGGCGAGGGCCTCCAGTTCCGGGGACAGCTCGGTCACGGCGAGCGAGTGGTAGCGAACGATGTCGAAGGGGGACGGGATGCCTTCGAAGATGTCCCGTCCCTCGTGGTTCACCGCGGAGATCCGGCCGTGCATGGGTTCCGGAGCGTGCTCGACCTCGCCACCGAACAGGTGGCAGATGGCCTGATGTCCGAGGCAGACGCCGAGGACGGGCAATCCGCTCTCCCGAATGATGCGCGCGCTGAGCCCGAGGTCGGCCTCACGGTGCGGCGTCCCGGGTCCCGGCGAGATGACGATGTTGTCGAAGTCATCGAATCGGATTTCTGACCAGTCGACATCGTTGGTCAGGACGGTTGGCTGCTGCCCGTTCACTTCACCGAGAAGCTGGTAGAGATTGTAGGTGAAGGAGTCATAATTATCGATTATGAGTGTTCTCATGGGGCGAACTCCTAGTTCAGCGGCAGCATCTGTCCCTAAGCCCTTCCCTTGCCCGCAATCACTAGGTCCTCGACGCGGCAGGTCTCTTCGATGATGAGGTCATAGAAGCGCTTGATGAACGCGTGGTCGATTTGATGCTCGGCGGCGAATCGTGCGGCCCGCTCCTGTACGATTCCGATCCGGTGGGGCTGCATCATCGGAACTGCATTCTCTTTCTTGTGTTCGGCGATCCGGACACAAATTTCGATGCGCTCCCGCAGGGCATCGCGCAGGCGCTCATCAACCGCGTCTAATTCTGCACGAAGTGCCTCTAGCGCGTGGGAGTCACGCGAACCCTCATGGTGCTCTTCCGTCATGGACGCTTCCCCTTACCGCGGTCGGTCGACCGCCTGATGCAATCAGTGGGCATTCATGGGCGGAGGCCGGAACGTTCGACGAAGAACTGGTGAATCAGCGCGCCCGGCGAGCCGCCGTGTAGAGCGGCTGCCGATCATGGTCGCAGTAGTCGGCGATCTCTGCGAACTGTCCGCCGGCGCGCAGGAGGCCGGGCACGGTCTCCTGGTGGAAACGGCCGTGTTCAATGACCAAGGTCCCACCGTCCCGGAGCAGTCGACCGGCCACGGGTAGCACGCCACGAATCACATCAAGGCCGTCAGAACCGCTGAAGATCGCCTGCTTGGGATGGAACTTTCCATATTCCGGAAGCAGTTGAACGCCATCGGGCACAAATGGTGGATTGACGGTGATGAGGTCAACGTGCCCGTCGAGTTCGGCGAGCAGTTCAGGGTCGGTCACATCTCCCGCGTGCAGCCGGATCGGGGTGTCGCCGGCCTCGGCACGGCGGGCGGCGTTGAACCGGGCCCAGTCGAGGGCCAACGGGTCCAGCTCGACCGCGTGCACCCGGGCGTCGGGTCTGCGGTGCGCCATGGCGAGGGCGATGGCGCCCGACCCCGTGCACAGGTCGACGATCAGGGGGGCGGCAACCGCCCGCAGCACGTCCGCCCCGTGGGCGAGCACCAGCTCGCTGTGCACGCGAGGCACGAAGACCCCCGGCGCAACGGCCACTTCGATACCGCCGAGGAACATGCGACCGGTGAGGTGGCCGAGCGGAACCCGCTCCGCCCGCTTGGCCACCAGCTCTGCGAACAACTCGGCCCGCGCCGCCGGGACCTCGGCGTCGGCGGCGAGGTGCGCCACCTCGCTCCCGAGCACGTGTGCGGCCAACGCCGTGGCGTCGCCACGCGGATCGGGCACCACGGCGGCGGACAGCGTGCGCTCAGCCGTGTCGATCAGCCACCGAAGGGTCGGCATGTCACCCACCCGCGCGGCGCCGCACTGCCTGTCGATCCGCCAACGTTGTCAACTGTCTTGATGGGATAAGCAACGGTTTCGGCAACAGTTACGCCGATTCGCTGGACATCACTACACCGACCTCTCCCTCCACCGCCGACCGCGAACGAATGCAGCGCTTCGCCGCCTTCACCCTCCATCGGCCGCAACTGCCATTCACGGCGGGACGCTAAGGGGCCATTTCCACCCATGCTGATACCACCACCTCCGTCGGACTGCATCCGGATCGGGCAACGATGAGGATCTTCCAGTTCACGTCAAGTCTTGTCAACCATTGGTTCGCGCAAGCTGTCAGGCTCACATTCAGCACACCAACCAATAGTCCGGGCATGACGAGAACCAAGCCGAGGTCAGCATCTTCTCCAGAACCGTGGGAACGGGAGTGAAAATGGGCCAGAATCTGACAGATGAGCGGCACTCGATCGGGAATACCCAAGCTGACGCCACTGCTTGCCGGACGGGCCGCGGCCGTTGATCGGGCCGATAATCACGGCGTGAAGCATCGAGCACGCTCACTGGCCGAGTGGTGCGAACCGTCGGGATGGCCCTAGCGCCCTGGCCGAATGCCCCTCTTTTGACTAATCGCCGGGAAGTTCTGCGACCAACATGAGGTAACCGAGTTCCCAGACGTCGACCAGCCCAATGGCAACGGCACCGAACTGGTCCATCTCCGGCAATTGAGAGACGTCCGCCGGCTTCGGCAAGTTGTCCACCACGCTGCGGGGCACCTGCTGGAAGGTCCTCCGAATGGTTTGCTCGCTGATGTCGGTGAGCGAGCTCAGGCGCAGTCCGGCAGCGCGCACGATGCCGGGATAGGCGTCGATCTGACCGACCCAGGTCATCATGAACTTCGTGAAGTAGGCGTCGAGCGCCTCCTGTTTGTCGGCCGGCAGGGGGGCCCGCTCGAAGAAGTCGGTCAGGGCGATCCGGCCACCGGGCCGCAGGACCCGGGCAGCGCTCTTCAACACCGTCTCACGGTCCGGCATGTGCCCGATCGACTCCAGCGCCATGACCGCGTCGAACGAGCCCGAGGGGTGGGCGGCGAGTTCGGTGGCGTCGCCATGAGCGATCGTCACGAGGTGCGCCATCCCTTCCTTCTCCACCAGCGCCCGGGCAACCCTCGCCTGCTCATGGCTGTTCGTGATCCCGACCACCTCTGCGCCCGTCGTCCGGGCCAGCCGGATGGTCGGAATCCCGAGCCCGCACCCGAGGTCAAGTACCCGCCGGCCGGGCCCCAGTTCGAGCTGGCGTACCAGCAGATCGGTGAGTTGGTCGGTCGCCACTTCCAAGGGAGCGGTGTCGTGCGGCCCTTCCCAATAGCCGTAGTGCATGTTGGAACTGGGAGCCTCGGTGGTGAGGGTGACGAAGCGGTCGTAGAGCCGCCCCACCTCCTCGGGCACCGGTGCCTCGGCGGTGGTGTCCAGCGTCATCGGTCCTCCATCAATCCGGTTCAGTACGTCGAGCTGGTGACTCCGGCAAACAAGCCGATTGCGCACGAACTTCGTGGTTGCCCCGTGTTGTCAGGTGCGGACGAGCAGCCGCGGGTGAGGCCGCTCGACGGCGACCGTAGAGACGTACGACGGCAGTCAGACCCGAGGGTTAGCGGCGAAGCCACAGGCGCTCGGGGAAGCGGGGCCAACCGATTGATCGTGATCAGTCTGTCAGGGCGGCAGGTGGCCGTCCAGCCCGCTGAGTCGCGTCGGAGCTCTAAGGTCGGCCCATGAGTGCAGGTCAAGGGATGGGTGTCGGTGGTGCAGGGGTCATGCGATCACCGCGTCAGAGCGTTCGCGACGAGGAAGGGATCAGCCCGTGGAGGCCCCACCCACCCGTTGCGCGCCGGTCACTTCCCCGATCGTGACCCGTCGGTCCCGTCCGATCCCGTCGATCGCGCTCCGACCGACAGGGCCGGCAACCCACGTGTACAACGGCTGCCCGGCGCCCACTGCCACACCCCCACCACGGGGCTCGCCTACGCGCCGCTGCACCGACGTCCCCACCGGACGCGGCTGCCCGTCCCAAGATAGACATCGACGGCGACCTTGTCACCGTGGCGTCGAGGCCACCGTTCGATCGCTGCGGCAGGGGAACGCGCTACGGGGTCGTGGTGGAGACCACGTACACCCTGGGGCGTTCCGGCTTCGTCAGGTCGACGACTACGTGCTGGGTGGGCCGCGGCTCGTCCTGGGGGTTGGTCAGCCCGGTCCAGGCGCGCTCGCCCGGGGTGAAGGTCCAGCCCACGGTCGTCGCCTCCTTGGTGCCGATGGTGATCAGGCCCGGCTGGAGGGCGGCGCGGCTGGTGCCCATCGACTCCAGGAAGTGGTCGAGGCCGGCGGAGCTGGTGGTGAACTGGACGTACAGCCGGCTGGTCTTCCAGTTGCTGGTCTCGAAGTAGGCGACCCGCTCCGACTCCGAGGGGATCGGCACCTCGAAGATGCGTCGCTTCATCTGCGAGGGCCAGCTCTCCCGCAGGCCCGTGGCCGAGGACTCGGCGGCCTTGTCCCGGCCGCTGTCCCGGCTCTGCTCTGCGGACACGACCAGATAACCGGCGGGGATCCCGATCAGCAGCACGATGACGATCGCCGTCAGCCAACGGCGGATGATCATGTGCCGGCGGTCCTCGGGCGGCCGGAAGCCGGTGTCGTCCACGGGTGCGGACTGGCGGGGTACGACGCTCATGACTGCGGTTCCTGGTGGGTCGGCGGAACTGAAGTCTACGGTTCACCGGCGCGAACGCGCTCCGGAGGCGGGCCGGGGCGAGGTGCGGGCGGGGTGCGGTCAGGTCTCCCGGGGGGAGCGGGCGGCGCCCGGGTTGCGCAGGGCCTGGGCGTAGCGCTCGTACCGCTCGTGGCGTTCGAGCCGTCGGCGGTTGGCGCGGCGGAAGCGGCGGGCGACCAGCCTGGCGAGGTCCGCGGCGCCGACCATGCCGGCCTCGGGACCGAGCTGGGCGCGGACGATGCGCGCCTCGGGACGGTAGCCGCGGCCGGTGAGGTGGCGGCGGAAGGCGTCCCGCGCGGGGGCGATCAGCAGGTCGTCGGCGGCGCTGACGCCGCCGCCGATCACGAAGCAGGACGGGTCGAGCGCAGCGGCGAGGTTCGCGATGCCGACGCCCAGCCACTGGCCGATGTCCTGGAACAGCTCCACGCACATCGCGTCGCCGTCCCGGGCCAGCTCGGTGATGAGCGGTCCGGTGACGTCGCCGATGTTGCCGCCGACGCGGTCGATGAGGCCGTGGGCGACCGGGGAGTCGGCGGCGGCCAGCTCGCGGGCCTCGCGCACCAGCGCGTTGCCCGAGCTGTACTGCTCCCAGCAGCCGCGGTTGCCGCACGGGCAGCGGTGGCCGCCGGGGACGACCTGCATGTGGCCGAACTCGCCGGCCACCCCGTACTTGCCCCGCTTGACCTGCCCGTCCTCCAGGATCGCGCCGCCGATGCCGGTGCCGAGGGTGATCATCACCAGATGGTCCTCGCCCCGGCCGGCGCCGAACCGCCACTCCGCCCACGCGGCGGTGTTGGCGTCGTTGTCGACGAGGACGGGCACGGCGAGGCGGGCGGAGAGGGCGTCCCGCAGGGGTTCGTTGCGCCAGGCCAGGTGGGGGGCGAAGAGGACCTTGGAGCGGTCGGCGTCGACCCAGCCGGCCGCGCCGATGCCGACGGCGTGCACGTCGTGGCGGTCGGAGAGGTCGAGGACGAGTTCGCAGATGGTGTCCTCGACGACCTTGGGGCTCTTCGACTTGTCCGGGGTCTCGGTGCGGACCTTCTCCAGGATGACGCCGTCCGCGTCGACGACCCCGGCCATGACCTTCGTGCCGCCGATGTCGATGCCGACGGTGGGCACGCGCGGTGCGGTCAGGTGCGACCGGCGCTCTCGGGTCCCGACGGTACGCAGGACGGTGGCGCGGGCGGAGCCGCGGTGCGCGAAGTCGCGGTAGGTGCTCATGTACCTGCGGGGTCTCGGGGGCGGTGGGCCTTGCGTGACGGGTGGGCCCGCCGGACCCGATTCTGCCACTTGCGGTGTGTGGGTGGGGTGGGGGTTCGGTCGCGGGACGGAGTGGCCCGGGGCGACCAGGCGGGGCCCGGGCCGGCGTCGTCACTCGTCGGGCGTGGCCCCGGAGCGTTCGAGCTCGTGGCGGAGGTCGTCCAGCTCGCTGCCGCCCGCCATCTGCCGGGTCAGCTCGTCCAGCGTCACCGAGTCTTTGGTGTGGCTCGCGGTCATGGTGCCCCGCTTCAGCAGCACGAAGCGGTCGCCGACCAGGTACGCGTGGTGCGGGTTGTGGGTGATCAGGACGACGCCGAGGCCGGCGTCGCGCGCCGCTGCCACGTACTTCAGCACCACGCCGGACTGCTTGACGCCCAGCGCGGCGGTGGGCTCGTCCAGGACGAGGACCTTCGCGCCGAAGTGGACCGCGCGGGCGATCGCCACGCACTGGCGCTCGCCGCCGGACAGGGTGCCGATCGGCTGGTCCACGTCCCGCAGGTCGATGCCCATCCGCAGCAGCGCCGAGCGGGTGGTCTCGCGCATGGTGCGCACGTCGAGGCGGCGCAGCGGCCCGACGCCCTTCACCGGCTCGGAGCCGAGGAAGAAGTTCCGCCACACCGGCATCAGGGGCACCACGGCCAGGTCCTGGTAGACGGTGGCGATGCCCCGGTCCAGGGCCGCGCGCGGGGAGGCGAGGCGGGTCTCTTCGCCCTCGATGGAGAAGGTGCCGGCGTCGTGCTGGTGCAGCCCCGCGATGATCTTGATCAGGGTGGACTTGCCGGCGCCGTTGTCGCCGAGCACGCAGGTGATCTCGCCGGCGTGCACCTGGAGGGAGACGCCTTCCAGGGCGCGGATGTTGCCGTAGTACTTGCTGACCTCGTCCAGGTCGACCAGGGGCGCCCGCTCGGCGTTGTTCTCGGTGGGCTCGGTGTGCTCGGTGTGCTCGGTGTGCTCGGTCATCGCGTCGCCTCCGCCCGCTTGCGCACCCATGCGTTGAGCAGGGTCGCGAGTAGCAGCATCGCGCCGAGGAAGAACTTGAACCAGTCCGGGTTCCACTCCGCGTACACGATGCCCTTGCTGGTCATGCCGAAGATGAACGCGCCGACCGCGGAGCCGATCGCGGAGCCGTAGCCGCCGGTGATCAGACAGCCGCCGATGACCGCGGCGATGATGTAGATCAGCTCGTTGCCGACGCCCTCGCCGGACTGCACCACGTCGAAGGAGAAGAGCAGGTGCTGTCCGGAGACCCAGGCCGCGAAGGCGACCCCCATGTAGAGGCCGATCTTGGTCCTGGCGACCGGGACGCCGACCGCGCGGGCGGCGTCCGCGTTGCCGCCGACGGCGTAGATCCAGTTCCCGAAGCGGGTGCGCAGCAGGACCCAGGTGGCGAGCGCGACGAGGCCCAGCCACCACAAGATGGTGACCTTCAAGGTCACGTCCCCGATGACCAGCTCGGACGCGAAGACCTTCTTCGCCGCGGCGAAGCCCTCCATGTCGCTGATGGAGTCGGTGGAGACCCGCCCGGTGATCAGCTTGGTGAAGCCGAGGTTGAGGCCGGTGAGCATCAGGAACGTACCGAGCGTGATGATGAAGCTGGGGAGCTTGGTACGGGTGAGCAGGACGCCGTTGAAGACGCCGACCGCCAGGGTGACCAGCAGGGAGACGAAGACGCCCACCCAGACGTTCGCCGTCATCTGGTAGCTGAACATCGACGAGAACAGCGCCGAGGTGGTCACCAGGACGCCCGCGGAGAGGTCGAACTCCCCGCCGATCATCAGCAGGGCGACCGGGACGGCCATGATCCCGATGGTGGAGGCCGCGTACAGCACGGTCGAGAAGCTGGACGCCTGGAGGAAGGAGTCCGCGACGATCGAGAAGAAGAGGAACACCGCGACGGCGCCGACGACGGAGCCCAGCTCCGGGCGGCCCAGCAGCTTGCGCAGTGCCGAGGTGTGCAGCAGCCGCTCGTCGCCGGCGGCCCCCTCGTCCAGGCCCACCGGTGGTGGTGAGGTCGACTTCATCGGGTCCCCCGCTTGGTGTAGTCCTCCAACTGCGCCGCGTCGTCCTTGGTGAGGATCTGCGGTCCGGTGAGCACGGGCTTGCCGCCGCCGAGCACGTCGGCGTTGTACCGGTAGAGCCAGAGCAGGTCGACCGCCTCGTACCCCTGGAGGTACGGCTGCTGGTCGACGGCGAAGCCGAGCGTGCCGGCCTTGAGCGCCGCCGCGACCTTGGGGTTCAGGTCGAAGGTGTCGATCTCGGCCTTGCTGCGGGCGGTCTCCTTGGCGCGCACGGCGGTGTCCGCGAAGGGCGCGCCGAGGGTGACGACGGCGTCGATCGACGGGTCGGTCTGGAGCTTGGCCTCGATGGACGCCTGGACGTCGGGCATGTTGGTGCCGTCGACGTACAGGTTCTGCATCTCGCCGTCGAAGGTCTCCTTGGCGCCAGCGCAGCGCTGCTCGTGGCCGACGTTGCCCTGCTCGTGCAGGATGCACAGGGCCTTCTTCTTGCCGCGGGCGTCCAACTCGTCGCCGACGGCCTCGCCGGCGACGGTCTCGTCCTGGCCAATGTGGGTCAGCGCGCCGTACTCCTTGGACTGGGCGGATCCGGAGTTGATGGTGATCACCGGGATGCCGGCGGCGGCCGCCTTCTTGACGACGTCCTTCATGGCGTCCGGCTTGGCGAGGGTGACGATCAGACCGTCCACCTTCTTGTCGATGGCCGCCTGGACGAGCTGGGCCTGCTGCTGGCCCTCGTCGTTCTTGGAGTACAGGAAGTTGATGTTGTCCTTGGCGGCGGCTTCCTGGGCGCCCTTTTGGACGATGTCCCAGAAGGTGTCGCCGTCGCCGGAGTGGGTGACCATGGCGAAGGTCCAGCGGGGCGTGGTGACGGTGCTCTTCCCACCGGAGGCGGCGGCCTTGCGGGCGTCCTCGGCGCGCTTGCCGCCGGTGCTGCTGCACCCCACCAGGGAGACTCCGAGCACCGCCGCCAGCATCGCGCCCAGCGCGCGTACCCCTGTCCTTGCCCTTGCCACGACGCCGTGCCCTTCTTGCCGTACCGCTGCTCGCCCTGCGCTGGACCGCGCCCGGTGGCGCGGTCCGGGGGCCAGATGATGCGCCCCAGCCGCCCAAGTATGGGTCACGGCAGGTGGGAGGGTGGGCATCGGGTACGCCGGGGAGGTCACCGGGGGTGCCCCTGGCGCGGTCATCGGGTGCCGTCGGCGGTCAGCTCCGCCAGGGCTTCCGCGTCCTTCTGGCGGATCAGGGCGGGCCCGGTCAGCACGGGCTTGCCGCCGCCGATGACGTTGCGGTTGACCTTGTTGAGCCAGAGTTCGTCGACTGCGAGGTAGCCCTGGAGGTAGGGCTGCTGGTCGACGGCGAAGCCGACCTCGCCGGCCTTGAGCTGTTTGACGACGTCGGCGTTGAGGTCGAAGGTGTTGATCTCCGCCGATGCCTTCGCCCCCTTCTTGGCCTGCACGGACGCGGCGGCGAACGGGGCGCCGAGGGTGACGACGGCGTCGACGTCGCCGGTGGCCTGGAGCTTCGCCTGGATGGTGGAGGTGGAGGCGGGCATGTTGGTGCCCTCCACGTTGAGGTTCTCCACGGAGCCCTTGAAGGTCTTCTTCACTCCGGCACAGCGGGCTTCCAGGGAGACGTTGCCCTGCTCGTGGATGACGCAGACGGCCTTCTTCTTCCCCCGCGCGTTCAGCTCTTCGCCGACTGCCTCGCCGGCAACGGACTCGTCCTGGCCGATGTGGGTGAGGGCGCCGAATGCCCGGGAGAACTCTCCGCCGGAGTTGATGGTGACGACGGGTATGCCGGCGGCCACGGCCTTCTTGACGACGTCCCGGACGGCTTCCGGCTTGGCGAGGGTGACGACGATCCCGTCGACCTTCTGGTCGATGTAGGTCTGCACGAGCTGGGCCTGTTCCTTGCCCTCCTTGTTGGCGGCGTACAGGAACTCGACGTTGTCCTTCTTCGCCGCGACCTTGGCGCCCTTTTGGACGATGTCCCAGAAGGTGTCGCCCTCGCCGGAGTGGGTGACCATGGCGACCTTCATCCGGGGCGTGTCGGCCACGACGCCCCCGCCGCCCCGCTCCTTGGACTCCTCGGCCTCCTTGCCGCCGGAGCTGCTGCACCCGGCGGCGAGGACCAGGGCGCCCGCGGCGAGCAGGGCTGTTGCCGTGCGGTGGGTACGCATGGTGGGTCCGCCTTCCCTCCCGGCCGCCCGGTTGCGGCTGGTGAGTTTCTACGGCGGTGACACGGCCCCGTCAATACTTTGTCCGAACATTCTTACGCGCCTGACATTTCACCCGTGCGAGACCGCCGGGGAGCGTCGTCAGGGGCGCACCAGGAGTTGGAACTCGAAGGCGTAGCGCGAGGCGCGGTAGATGTGGGAGCCGTACTCGACGGCCCGGCCGGTGTCGTCGAAGGTGGTGCGCTCCATGGTGAGCACGGGCGCGCCGGACGCCTCGCCGAGGAGTTCCGCTTCGGCCGCGGTGGCGGCGCGGGCGCCGACGGACTGCCGGGCGCTGTGCAGGGTGATGCCGGCGGCCCGCATCAGCCGGTAGAGGCCGGTGACCTCCAGGCGCTCCGTGTCGTACGCCAGCAGGTCGGCGGGGAGGTGGTTGGCGAGCAGCGCCATGGGTTCCCCGTGGGCGTACCGCAGCCGCTCGACGGCCTGCACCCCGGTGCCCTCCGCGACGCCGAGGGCCGCGGCGACGCGGGCGCCGGCCGGCTCGACGGCGTTGCGCAGCACGACGGTGGCGGGGCGCTGGCCGGCCGCCTCCAGGTCGTCGTAGAGGCTGCTGAGCTCCAGCGGGCGTTTGACCTGGCTGTGCACCACCTGGGTGCCCACGCCGCGGCGCCGCACCAGGAGGCCCTTGTCGACCAGGGACTGGATGGCCTGGCGCACGGTGGGGCGGGACAGGCCGAGCCGCCCGGCGAGTTCGATCTCGTTGCCGAGCAGGCTGCCGGGGGTCAGTGCGCCCCGCTCGATGGCCGCCTCCAACTGCTTCGACAGCTGGTAGTAGAGCGGGACCGGGCTGGTGCGGTCCACGCTGAGCTGGAGCGACACCGACGGGTCCGACGGGTCCGTATCGGGTTTGGGCTGCTTGGACACGTGGCGAGCGTAGTGCGCTCTCATGTTGACGGGAAGTCGTGAAGTCCGGTTGTCATGACAAAGTCTTGACAGCGGTGGCGGCCGGGCTCCATTTTGGGCGCATGCGCATCGGATTGATCGGTACGGGACGCATCGGCACCTTCCACGCGGACGTGCTCAGCCGTCACCGGGAGGTCGGCTCGCTGGTCGTCGCGGACGCGGACGCCGCCCGGGCGGCGGCGGTGGCGGAGCAGGTCGGGGCGACCGCGGCGCCCGGCGTCCACGAGGTCTTCAGCTGGGGCGTGGACGCGGTGGTGATCGCGTCGGCGACCGCCTCCCACGCCGAGCTGATCGGCCGCGCGGCCCGCGCGGGCCTGCCGACCTTCTGCGAGAAGCCGATCGCACTGGACCTGCCGGGGACGCTGGAGGCGCTGCGGGCGGTCGAGGAGGCGGGCACCGAGTTGCAGCTCGGCTTCATGCGCCGCTTCGACGCGGGGTACGGCGCCGCGCGGGAGGCGGTGCGCTCGGGTCGGCTCGGCCGGCTGCACACCGTACGGGCGATCACCTCCGACCCGGCGCCGCCGCCCGCCGCGTACCTTCCGCTGTCGGGCGGGCTGTACCGGGACTGCCTGGTCCACGACTTCGACGTGCTGCGCTGGGTCACCGGCCGCGAGGTGGTGGAGGTGTACGCGGTCGGGTCGGACGCCGGTCCCGCGATGTTCCGCGAGGCGGGCGACGTGGACACGGCAGCGGTGCTGCTCACCCTGGACGACGGGACGCTGGCGACGGCGACCGCCACCCGGTGCAACGGCGCCGGGTACGACGTTCGGATGGAGCTGTCCGGGGAACTGGACCAGGTCGCGGTGGGGCTCGACGAGCGCACCCCGCTGACCTCCACCGAGCCCAAGGGCCCGCCGCGCGCCCCGCGCCCCTGGCCCGGCTTCCTGGAACGGTTCGCCCCGGCGTACGAAGCGGAGCTCGACGCCTTCGTGCAGTTGGCGCGGGGCGAGCGGGCGAACCCGTGCGACGGCCGGGAGGCGCTGGCCGCGCTGCGGATCGCCGAGGCGTGCGAGCTCTCCCGCCGGGAGCGCCGTGCGGTGCGCCTCACCGAGATCGCCACGGACGACTAGGGCGCGCCCGTACGGCCCCGCGCGGCCCTACGCCTCTGGAGGCACCCATCGTCGCCCTGCGGGCGCGTTGCCCTCCACCGGCCGGTGGAGAGCTGCTCGCGCAGTTCCCCGCGCCCCTGATTCGCTGCCCCCGGCGGTCACCTGCGGGTCACCCATGGCAGGTCGCTCCCCCCTACGCCCGGGGGCGTAGGGGGCGGAACCGCGCGACAAGCTACGGACGGGCCGCGGACGCAATGGCGCAGCCCGCCGCACGGCGAGACCGCGCCGCCGAAATTCAGAAGCGCACCGGCAGGCTGCGTACGCCCCGGATCAGCAGGCCCGGTAGCCAGTCGAGCGGGCCCGCCGAGGGGTCGGCGGCCAGTTCGGGACAGCGGGTGAGCAGGGTCTTCAGGGCGATGCGGGCCTCCAGCCGGGCCAGCGGGGCGCCGATGCAGAAGTGGATGCCGTGTCCGAAGGCGATGTGGCCGCGGGCGTCACGGCGGATGTCGAAGCGGTCCGGGTCGGGGAAGCGGGCCGGGTCCCGGTCGGCCGGCCCGAGGCCCACCAGGACCATCTCGCCGGCGGGGATCGCCGTGCCGGCGATCTCGACCGGCTCGGCCGTGAAGCGGTACGTCGCGGTCTCCACCGGGCCGTCGTAGCGCAGCATCTCTTCCACTGCACCGTCGAGGAGGGAGAAGTCGGCGCGCAGCGCGGCGAGTTGCTCGGGGTGGGCCAGGAGGGCGCGCACTCCGTTGACGATGAGGTTGACCGTCGTTTCGTGCCCGGCGATCAGCAGCAGGTAGGCGAAGGCGCGCAGTTCGGGTCCGGTGAGGTGGTCGTCGCCCTCGTCCCGGGTGCGGATCAGCACGGAGAGCAGGTCGTCGCTGCCGCCGTTGGACCTCTTGTCAGCGATGAGGTCGTCGAGGTAGTCGCCGATGCGGCGGAGGCCGTCGGGGCGTTTGCTGAGGTCGGTGGGCGCGACGAGTTCGTTGGTCAGTTCGCGGAAGGCGTCGCGGTCGGTCATCGGCACGCCGAGCAGTTCGCATATCACCGTGATGGGCAGCGGGAAGGCGAAGTCCGTCACGAGGTCGGCGCGGCCGGCCGGGACGACGGCGTCGAGGAGTCCGTCGGTGATCTCCTGGATGCGGGGCTCCAGTTGTTGCATGCGCCGCGCGGTGAACTCCCGGGACACCAGCTTCCGCAGCCGGGCGTGGTGGGGCGGGTCCCGGTGCAGGAGGTGCGGCCCGACGATGTCGATGTCCGGCGAGGAGAACCCCACCGCCTGGGGGTTCTTGATGAGTCGGGGGTCGACGAGGGCGGCGCGGGCCTCTTCGTGGCCGACGACGAGCCAGAAGTGACCGTTGGGGTCGCCGACGGCGCGTAAGCAGTCGCGCACGCGGTGCACGGGCCCTTGCTCGCGCAGCCGTGCGTAGTGGGGGTAGGGGTCTTCGCGGAAGCCCGGCAGCTCCGACAGGTCGAGGGTGGAGTTCATCGGGTCAGGCTACGTCGCGGGGGTGACGGCCGGAAGCGGGGCCGGGCGGTGCCCGACCCCTGGTGGCCGGGTTTATGAGCCTCCGTCAGTCGCATATGACTCCTCGTCAGTTACGCCCCGTGGGCCGTCAGCTCGGCGGGTCCTCGTCCAGGAGGCCGGCGTCGTGGACGAGGAGGGCGATCTGGACGCGGTTGTTGAAGCCGAGCTTGGCCAGGATGCGGGAGACGTGGGTCTTCACGGTGGGGACGCTCATGTAGAGGGCGGCGGCGATCTCCGCGTTCGAGTGGCCGCGGCCGACCGCCACCGCGACCTCCCGCTCCCGCTCCGCGAGGCCAGCGACCTTGCCGGCCGCCGCCGCGCGGCGCGGGAAGCGCGACCCGGTCGCGGCGCCCGCCCCGTCGGCGACGTGGCTCATCAACTGCCGGGTCACCGCGGGCGACAGCACCGGGTCGCCGGCGGCCACTCGGCGCACCGCGGTCACGATCTCCGCGGGCGGGGTGTCCTTCAGCACGAAGCCGGCCGCACCCGCCCGCAGCGCGCGCAGCACCTGCTCGTCGGCGTGGAAGGTGGTGAGGACGACGACCTCGGGGGCGTCCGGGCGGCGCCGCAGCTCCTCCGTGGCGGTGAGCCCGTCGACCTTCGGCATCCGGATGTCCATCAGCACCACGTCGGGTGCGAGCCGCGCCACCAGGGCGGGCACGTCGGAACCGTCGGACCCCTCCCCCACGATCTCCAAGTCTTCGGCGCCGCCGAGCATGAAGGAGAGCCCAGCACGGACGAGGGGGTCGTCGTCGACGACGAGCAGCCGGATAGTCATGCCGCCCACGGTAGCCAGGCGCGCACGTGGAATCCGCCGTCCCCCGTCGCCCCGTGCTCCAGGCTGCCGCCGGCGAGCGTGGCCCGCTCCCGCAGCCCGATCAGACCCTGTCCGGAACCGGGCACCGCGTCGACGTCGCCCGCGGGCGCCGGATTGTCGACGCTGACGACCACGCCGTCCCCCGGTCCGCCCCGGACGGCGACGGTGACCTCGGCGCCGGGGGCGTGCTTGCGGGCGTTGGTCAGGCCCTCCTGGGCGATCCGGTACACGGTGCGCCCGATCGCGGCGGGCATCCGGGCCGGCTCCTGGACGCGGTTGTCGAGGACGACGTCCATGCCGGCCTCGCGGGACTCGTCCACCAGCGCGTCCAGCGTGGCGAGCGTCGGCTGCGGGCGGTCGCCGTACTCCCCCTCGCCCGGGGCGCGCAGCACGCCGATGATCTCCCGCAGGTCCTGGAGCGCCTCGTGCGCGCTGTCCCGGATCACACCGGCCGCCCGGGCGACCTCCGCGGGCGGTGCGTCGGGGCGGAATTCCAGGGCGCCCGCGTGCACGCTCAGCAGGGTCAACCGATGGGCGAGCACGTCGTGCATTTCGCGGGCGATGGCCTCCCGGGCCAGCCGCTGCGCCTGCTCGGCGCGCAACTCGGCCTCGGTCTCGGCCCGCCGGGCGCGCTCGCGCAGGGCGACGTACAACTGCCGTTGGGAGCGTACGAGCAGGCCCCAGCCGAGCGCCAGCAGGACGACGAGGGTGCCGGCGACGATCGAGGTGGCGGTCGGGGTCTCCGGGTCGGGGCGGACGAACGGCTGGACGGCGCCGAGCGCGATCCCCAGCGCTCCGACGAGCGCGACGGGCTTGAAGGGGCGGTGCACGGCGAGGCTGAACAGGGAGACCAGCAGGGCGCCCGCGACGGCCGGCGAGGCCACCGAGACGACGCACAGCGCGGTCGCGAGCTGCACGGGCCAGCGCCGCCGCGCCCAGATCGCGAAGCAGCTCAGGAAGCCGACGACCTCGTCGAAGCGGACGGCGCCGGCGCCGCTGCCGTTGATGCGCTCGCTGGCGTCGATGACGACCATCGCGATCAGCGCCGCGAACAGGAACGCGACCAGGTCCACGACCCAGTCGCGCACGGTGCGCCGCGGCCGGCCCTTGGCGGTCGTGCGCACGCGCCGCTCCCCCGCGAGCTGCGGATCGTGGAACTCCCGGTCCGCAGCGATGGCCGAAGGGAGCAGCCAGGGGTATTCCGTACGCGTCATGGCACAAAGTTACGCAGGTCAGAGCCGGTCCACCCGCTGTCGGCCCGGGACGGCTACCAAAGTCGCGCAAGCGAAGACTTTCGACGCTCCGCCGCAACCGGAGGACCGACGCGGGCCGGCGGCGGCCGGGATCACCATCGGTGCCATGAAGAAACTCCTCGAAACCGTCGGCGGCCTGTTGCTGCTCTTCGGCGCCGTCGGCGTCCTGCGGGAGCTGACGGGGTGGTCGATCTCCTTCCTCGGTGCCACCCGGCTGCTCACGGAGAACGTCGCCTTCCTCCACGACCACGCGGCCCTGACGAATGCCGCGATCGCGGTCGTCGGCTTCGTGACGGTGATGATCGCGGAGAGTCGAAGCCGGTAGGCCGGGAGGTACGGGCTAGTGCTGTGACCGGAAGGGTTTGCCGGGTGGCTCGCGGTGTCCGGTGCGGTGCATCGCAAGGGGGAGGATCTCCCGCGTACTGGACGTACACGGGTGATGCGACAACGCAGCGTGGGGGCACCACCGTGCCCGCAGGGCACAGGGGGAGTGCCGTGCCGGGCGCCACGAGCCGGTGAACCCTTCCGGTCACAGCACTAGCTGCCCAACTCCCGGTGCCGGGCGACGAGTCGGGCCGCGCCGTGGGCGGTGAGGCCGCCGAAGAGCCGGAGCCGGGAGATGCCGCCGTCGGGGTAGATGTCGATGCGCACGTCGCTGGCGACGACGGGGGCGGCGAGGACGAAGCGGTGGTTGGTGTCGGGCTGGAGACGGGTGCGCGGCAACACTTCGGTCCACCCCGGCCGGTCCCCGCCGAGCCCGTCGCCGTCGGCGTCGCCGTCGCGCATGGAGAGCGACGCCCAGCCGGCGCTGTTGCCCAGCAGGTACGCGGTGTCGATCTCGACGGCGCGTATCTCGGCCTGTTCGACGAGTCGGTACCTGATCCAGTCGTTGCCCCGGTCGCGCCGGCGGCGGGTCTCCCAGCCGTCGTCCATCTTCTGCGAGCGCCCGGGCCGGATGGTGTTGGTGGCCGGCGAGTAGAAGCGGTCGGACGCGTCCTCGACCCGGCCGCCGTTCTCCAGCGCGGCGAGGTCGAAGGTGTTGAGGGCGGCGAGCCAGGCGGGGTCGGGTGCGACCTCTCCGTACACCCGCAGCCGGGCGATGCCGCCGTCGGGGTGCTGGTTGACCCGTAGGTGGGTGAAGCGCTGCTCGGCCGTGACGGCGAAGCCGTTGGCCGCGTGGCCGCCGACGGGGGTGCGGGGGACGAGCACGGTCCACTGGACGTCGTCGGCGAGCAACTGTGCGGGCGAGGGCGAGCCCGCGACGGAGGCCGCCTCGATCGACACCGACTGGGGGTGGTTGCCGCGGAAGTGGGCGGTGTCGACGACGACGCCGCGGATCACTCCGGGCGCGCCGAGGCGCACCAGGGCCCAGTCGTGGTCGGAGTCCGCGGGGTGGGGCTGCCCGTCGCCGGTGCCGCGCCGACGCCGGGTCTCCCAACCGTCCATGACCTTGCCCTTGTGCCCGAAGTGCGCGGGGTCGAACTCCGCGGGGCCCGGCTTGAGCAGGTTCTCGCGGTGGGCGAAGAACTCGTCGTTGGCCGCGACGACCCCGGCGCCCAGGCGCCGGTCGGCGAGGTCGGCGAGGTGGGCGAAGGGGAAGTCGGCGGTGCGGTAGTCGGCGTAGGGGTCGCCGCCCCGGTAGGGACGGGCGGCGCCGGCGAAGGCGGGGTGCGAGGACGCGGCGCGCGATTCGGTCATGTGGTCAGTCGGTCCTTTCGAGTAGTCGGCCGGTCGGCCCGGCCACCGTCCCGTCGGCCGCGATGCGTTCACCCCGCAGCCAACTGGAGCGGACGACGCCGTGCAGGGTGCGGCCCGCGTACGCCGTGACGGGGTTGCGGTGGTGCAGTCGGGCCGGGTCGACGGTGAAGGTCTCCTCGGGCGCGAGCACGGCGAAGTCCGCGTCCCGGCCCGGCTCGACGGCGCCCTTGCGGGTCAGCCCGGCGAGGCGGGCGGGGCCCGTGGACATCCACCGCACGACGTCGTCCAGGGCGTGTCCGCGCTTGCGTGCCTCGGTCCACACGGCGGGCAGGCCGAGTTGGAGCGAGGAGATGCCGCCCCAGGCGGAGGCGAAGTCGGCGGTCTTCAACTCGCCCGTGCAGGGCGAGTGGTCGGAGACGATGCAGTCGACGGTGCCGTCCGCGAGCCCGGCCCACAGGGCGTCCTGGTTCTCGGCCTCGCGGATCGGCGGGCAGCACTTGAACTCGGTCGCGCCGTCGGGGACCTCCTCGGCGGTGAGGGTGAGGAAGTGCGGGCAGGTCTCCGCGGTGATCCGTACGCCGTCGGCCTTGGCCCGGGCGATCAGCGGCAGGGCGTCGGCGGACGACAGGTGCAGTACGTGGACTCGCGCGTCCAGTCGGCGGGCGTGGGCGATCAGCCGGGCGACGGCGGTGTACTCGGCTGCCCGCGGCCGGGAGGCGAGGAAGTCGGCGTAGCGGGGTCCGGGCTGCTGCTCCGTCAGCTCGTCCGGGTCCTCGGCGTGCACGATCAGCAGTCCGTCGAAGGCGGCCGTGCGGGCCATCGCACGGGCGAGCGCGGCGTCGTCGAGTGCGGGGAACTCTTCGACGCCCGAGGGCGAGAGGAAGCATTTGAAGCCGAAGACGCCGGCGTCGTGCAGCGGTCGCAGTTGGGCGGTGTTGTCGGGGACGGCACCGCCCCAGAAGCCGGTGTCGACGTGGACCGCGGCCCGTGCGACGTCCTGCTTGGTGCGCAGGTGCGGCACGGTCGTGGTGGGCGGCAGCGAGTTCAGCGGCATGTCGAGCAGGGTGGTGACGCCGCCGGCCGCGGCGGCGCGGGTGGCGGTGCGAAAGCCCTCCCAATGGCTGCGCCCCGGGTCATTGACGTGGACGTGGGTGTCGACGAGGCCGGGCAGCAGCGCGTCGTCACCGAAGTCCGTCAGGAGGGCGCCTTCCGGTACGGGTGCACCGTGGGGAAGCACCGCGTCGATCCGGCCGTCCGTGACGGTGACGAGCGCGGGCCGGCTGCCGCCCGGGAGGGCCACCCGCGTGGAGCGGAGCGCCAGGCGCCGCGCTCGGTGCGGGCCGTTCGGGTCCACGTCGCCCATCGCCACCCCGTCCGAGGATTCAACGAACTGTTGAAGAACCGTCGAACGAATCTTCGCCACCTCGACCGAGACGCGTCAAGAGGTCAGCACTTCCGCTCGCTGGAATTCCACTTCCGACCAACAGAAGGCGGCCGGGGACGACGGGGGCGCCCGGCGCACCTCCAAGGGCCCGTTGACCGCCCCCTGGACCACCCCCTGACCGGCGAGGATCCAAGGCCAGCGGCGATGTGCGGACAGCGGCAGCCCGGTAGGCTGCACACTCGCCCGTCCGCCCGAAAGGACCGCCGCCCGTGCCGACGCCCAGCGCCAGTTCCACCGACGCCGCCAAGCCAGCGCACAGCGGTGGCGTGCAGTCCCTGGAGCGCGCCTTCGACCTGCTCGAAAGAATGGCCGACGCCGGGGGCGAGGTCGGACTGAGCGAGCTGTCCGGCAGCAGCGGGCTCCCCCTGCCCACCATCCATCGGCTGATGCGCACCCTGGTGGCCTGCGGCTACGTGCGCCAGCAGCCCAACCGCCGCTATGCACTGGGCCCCCGGCTGATCCGCCTCGGCGAGTCGTCCGCCCGGCTGCTGGGCACCTGGGCCCGCCCGCACCTGGCGCGACTGGTCGAAGAGACCGGCGAGACGGCGAACATGGCGCTGTTGGACGGCGACGAGATCGTGTACGTGGCGCAGGTGCCGTCCAAGCACTCGATGCGGATGTTCACCGAGGTGGGGCGGCGGGTGCTGCCCCACTCCACGGGCGTGGGCAAGGCGCTCCTCGCGGGCTTCCCGCCGGAGGAGGTCCGGGCGCTGCTGGCACGGACGGGGATGCCGGCCGCCACCGAGAAGACGATCACCACGCCCGAGGGGTTCCTGAGCGCCCTGGAGGTCGTGCGGAGCGCGGGCTACGCCGTCGACGACAACGAACAGGAGATCGGGGTCCGCTGCCTCGCGGTGTCCGTGCCGAAATCCCCCACGGCGGCGGCGATCTCGATCTCCGGGCCGGCCGGGCGGGTGACGGAGGAGGCGACCGAGCGGATCGTGCCGATCCTCCAGGAGGTGGCGCGGGACCTGTCGGCGGCGCTGGCGGACACCGGTTCGGGCGGGGCGTGACCGGCCGGCTGCCGCGCCCCGGGGAGTCGGCGGCGCGGCAGTTCCGGGTCCGGACAATCCGGGGCCTGGGCAATCCTGGGCCTGGGTAGTCCGGGGCCGGGGGTCAGGCGCTGTTGGCCGCTTCCTCGATGAGGTCCACGACCGCCTTCGGCTGGGACGCCAGGGACGCGTGGCTGGCGTCGAGTTCGATGGTCTTGCGGGGGTTCATCCGCGCGGCCATCCGGCGTTCGTTGTCCGGGTCGATCATGCGGTCAGCGGTGGACACCTGGTACCAGACCGGCTTGTTGCGCCATGCGGGCGCGGTGACGTTGTCGCCGAAGGTCGAGGCGAGCGGGGCCTTCTGGGTGACCGCCATGACGAGCGCGTCGTCCTCCGACAGGTCCTGCCCGAAGCTCCAGTGGAACTTGTCCTGTTTGATCCACAGGTAGCCGTCGGAGTCGGGGGCGATGTTCTCGAACGCGGCGGGCGGGTGCTCCTGGCTGATCTGCCCCGGGCTCTCACCGGCGTCCGGCGCGAACGCGGCGATGTAGACCAGCCCGGTGACGTTCGGCAGGTCGCCCGCCTCGGTGATGACCGCACCGCCGTACGAGTGGCCCACCAGCACCACCGGGCCGTCGACCTGCTTGACCATCTTCCGGGTGCGCTCGGCGTCCTCGGCGAGCGAGGTCAGCGGGTTCTCCACGGCGTGCAGCCGGTCGTAACCGCGCCCCTTCAGTTCGAGGATCGCCTTGCCCCAGTGCGCGGCGCCGCCCCAGAAGCCGTGTACGAGCACGATTGTCGGCTTGTCGGTCATGTCCCACACCTTCGGTTCGCCTGCGTGTCAGTGGCACCCCCTGCCACTGCACGCTAGAACCGGGCACACCGAACCGCCACCGCAGGCGCACCCCGGCGCAGCCCACCCCGCCCGGCTCGGGGCACGGCGTCGCACCGCGTCGTACGCCGTGACGTCCGCGCAGGTCACCGCGCGGACGTCACGGCACGCGCGCTACCGCTGGCGCGGTAGCTCGCCGAACATGTCGACCGCGTTGCGCACCTGGAGGAGCGCGGGCGCGAGGGCGCTCAGCGAGCCGATCGCGCCGGCGATCAACAGCAGGGCGCGCCGCATCCGGGGAATCTCCGGATCACCGCACTCCGCCATCGCAGCCAGCACTGCCAGTTCGTCCTCGGCCACCTCCCGGTCGGAGAACTGCTTGGGGTGCGCCGCCAACTCCCGGCGCAGTCGTGACACGGCCGCCTGGAGACCCAACACCCTCGGGTCCTCGCCGCTGTCCGTCACCTGCGTCTGCCCCACGCTTCGCAACAGACTCATCCCCCTCACCCGCCCTCCGGGTGTCTCGACGACTCTCAGTCGATACTCAACCACCCAGAGTTGCGGGCAAGTTAACGCCATCCAGGGGCGGGCGCGCCACTCCGCGGACCGAAATCGGACCGAATTCAGGACGTCGGCTGGGCGACTTCCACGGCGTTGAGCCACACCCGGACGTCGACCGTGACGTACTTGCTCGGGTCCGACTCGGGGGATTTCCCCTGGTAGGTGACTATGCCGACGTGTCCGGTGTCCGTCAGGACGCAGAACTTGGAGCCCTTGGGAAGCACTTCCAGGTCAAGGTCCTGGGCATAGCGGGTTTCACTCCGACAGGTGGCCAGTTCGGCCTTCTGCCCGGGGCGCAGCAGGACCAGCTTCCCGTTGTTGACCTTCAGATCGCCCAGGTCCCAGTCGTAGGAGAGGTCGGAGGTGGAGTCGTCGTTGACGGGCCTGAGCGGTTCGTCGCCGAAGGTGAGGTGGTACTCGGTGACGAGGTTGATGGCGTTGTGGTCCGTGGGTTCGGGGTCGGCGACCGGCTCTTCGGAGGTCGCCGGCGGGGACTGGTCGTCGATCGCCTCGCCGGGGCCGCCGGAGGCGGACGGGGGTTCGGCAGCGGGCGTGGAGTCCGAGGAGTCGACGGCGTCGGCCGGGTCGGCGTCCTGCGCGTTGGCCTTGTCGCCGCCCTTGTCGTCGCGGTCGGCGAGCGCGAGGTACGCGCCGCCGCCGGCGAGCGCGCCCACGACGAGCGTCGCCGCGACGGCGAGGGCGACGGTCTTGCCGCGCTTCTTCTTCGGCGGTACGGGGGCGTTGGCCCCCGTACCCGTGCCCGTGTTGTACGGCTGGCCGGGTGCCCCGGCGTAGGGGGTGCCGGAGACCGTGGGGGCGTCCGTCTGCGGGTGGCCGGCCGTCTGGGGCTGCGGATAGCCGTAAGCGGACGCCGGCGCAGGCCCGAAGCCGGGCGGCGGTGCGGTCGACGTCGAAGCGGCGGTGGGCTCGTGCGCCGCCGGCTGCGGTACGTCGGCGGGCGGCGGGGGCGCGGCCGGCTGCGGCGGAGGGGCCGTCGGCGCCTGCGCCGGTGGTGTGGGCGGGGTGACGGGCGGCGTGGCGGGCGGTGCGGGCACCTGGGCCGGCGCAGGGCTCGCGGCCGCGGCCTGCGGCGGGCTCACCGGGGGTGCGGGGGCGGCCTTTCGGGTGCCGATCTCGGCGGCGACCACGCTCGGCAGCCACTCCTCCGGCCTGCGCAGGACCGTTTCCCCACTGGCGCTCTGACAGAGCGTGAGCAGTTCGGCGACCGAGGGCCGCGCCTCCGGCTCCTTCGCCAGGCAGCGGGTCACCAGGTCGAGCAGTTGCTCCGGCACGCCGGTGAGGTCGGGCCGTTCGTGCACGATCCGGTACAGCACCCCGTGCGAGGTGCCCTCGCCGAAGGCGGCGCGGCCGGTCGACGCGTACGCCGCGACCTGGCCGAGCGCGAAGATGTCGGTGGCCGGGGTGACGGTGCTGCCCGCGGCCTGCTCCGGGGCCATGAAGGACGGCGTCCCGATGGTGACGCCGCTGCTGGTGAGCGAGGTCGCGTCGGCGGCCCGGGCGATGCCGAAGTCGATGACGCGCGGCCCGTCGGCGGCGAGCAGCACGTTCGCCGGCTTGAGGTCGCGGTGCACGATGCCCGCGCCGTGGATGACCTGGAGCGCCTCCGCGACGCCGGCGACCAGCAGCAGCACCGTCTCCACGGGGAGCTTGCCGTGCTGGACGACGGCGTCGGCGAGGGACGGCCCGGGGACGTACGCCGTGGCCAGCCAGGGCTGTTCGGCGTCCGGGTCGGCATCGATGACGGGTGCGGTGAACAGCCCCTGGACGCGCTGCGCCGCGTGCACCTCCTGGGCGAAGCGGCGGCGGAACTCCGCGTCCTGGGCGAAGTCGGGCCGGATCACCTTGATGGCGACGGGCCGCCCGCCGGGCGTGTAGGAGAGATAGACCTTGCCCATGCCGCCGGCGCCGAGGCGGGCGGCGATGCGGTATCCGGCGACGTGCTGCGGGTCCCCGTCGCCGAGCGGCTGGAAGACCGCCTTCGGCTGCCCCTGGCGCCCCGGGGACCCCTGTGACCCGTGCTGCCCTTGTGATGCTCGTCCACTCATGTTCCTGGGTCCCCCATGGCCAACTCCACACGGCGGCCCGCGACTCGGGCCCGCGCACCGGAGGGTGCACCTTATCCGAGGTCCCCCGGACGGCTCCATGCAGATGGCGGGGGCGAACGGAGCGCGGGCGGCGCGAGTGGGGTAGGCAGTGCTCCATGACGTACGGAGCTGACGAACCGACCCGCCCCGAGCACGCCGGCGCCGTCGCGGGGCTGCTGCTCGCGGCCGGTGGCGGAAGCCGGTTGGGCGGGCGCCCCAAGGCGCTGCTGCGCCACCGGGGCCGACCGCTGGTGGAACACGCGGTACGCGCCCTTCGGGCGGGCGGCTGCGACCCCGTGCACGTGGTGCTGGGCGCGGCGGCCGACCGGGTGCGCGCTGAGGCGGATCTGACGGGGTGCACGGTCGTCGACAACCCGGACTGGACGGACGGCATGGGCTCGTCCCTCCGCGCGGGGCTCGCGTCCCTGTCCGGCACTCCGGCCAGCGCGGCGCTGATCGTACTGGTGGACCAACCGGGCGTCGACGCGCAGGCGGTGGCCCGGGTGCGCACGGCAGCGGGCGCCCCGCGGCACGCGCTGGCCGCGGCGGCGTACGGGGGCGAGCGCGGCCACCCGGTGCTCCTGGGCGCCGCCCGCTGGCCGGACGTGGTGCGTGGGGCGCGGGGGGACCAGGGGGCGAGGGGCTATCTGCATGCGCATCGGGCGGAGTTGGTGCTGGTGGAGTGCGGGGACGTGGCCGATGCGTACGACGTCGACACCGCGGGGGACCTGTGGCGCTTGGAGGGGTGAGGGGTGCGCGCAGGCCGCACGAGGGCGCTCCCGCACCCCTCGCCTCCGTGCCGCACCTCAGATCAGCAGCAGGGACTTGCCCACCGTGGTGCGTTCGGCCAGGGCCTCGTGGGCGCGGGACGCCTCCGCGAGGGGGTACGTCGCGCCGATGGTCGGGGTGAGGGTGCCGTCGGCCACTCGGCGCAGGGCCTCCCCCAACAGTGCCCGCACCTGTTCCGCGCCCGGGGAGCCCGCTTCCAGGGCGTTGGTGACGGTGACGTTCCGCTGTCCGGCCCGGTCGGGGTCGATGTCGGCGAGGCCGCCGCTGGCGGTGCCGTAGGTGATGAAACGGCCGCCCTTGCGCACCGCGTCGAAGGCGTCCCGGCCGAGTTGGCCGCCGGCTCCGTCGTAGGCCAGGTCGACCCCCGTGCCGCCGGTCGCCTCGATGACCCGCTGCTGCCAGCCGGGCTTGGAGTAGTCGACCGTGACGTCCGCGCCCAACTCCTTTGCCAGCGCGAGCTTGCGCTCGCCGCGTGCCGCCGCGACGACCCGGGCACCGGCTTCCTTGGCCAACTGCACCACCAGCGAGCCGGCGCCGCCGGCCGCCGCCGCGACCAGGATCCACTCGCCCCGCTGGACCTCCCCCGTCGCCAGCAGCATCTGCGCGGTCACGCCGTCGTGGAGCAGGGCGGCCGCATCCGCGGACGCGACGCCTTCGGGGACCTCCACCGACTCCGCCGCCTCGGCCACCATCTGCTCGGCGTAGCCGCCGGCGCCCCGGGCCAGGACGTGCCGTCCGACCCAGCCGGGGTCCACGCCGTCCCCGACCGAGAGCACCCGTCCGGCGCCGCCGCCCCCCGGCACGTACGGCGGCTCCAGCGGGAAGTAGTCACCGCCCCAGCCGGCCCGCAGCAGGGTGTCCAGGTAGATCACGTCGGCCGCGGCCATCCCCACCACGACCTGTCCCGGACCCGCCACCGGGTCCGCGACCTCCGCCACCGTCAGCACCTCGGGTCCACCGAACTCCCCCACCCGGATCGCACGCATCGGGACCACCGCTCCTCACGTCTCGGTCGACATCTCCTCCGCAACGTAGAACCTCAAGAAGGGTTGAGGACAAGCCCGCTCGGTCCGGTGCCGCCGTCGTGGTCGCTGGCCGGCCGGGTTCGTCCGGTCGGGCGATCGACGCACCCGTTCCGCCCGCGGGCTGGAAGACTGCACCGGTCATCAGCAGCAGCACGGGTGCGAAATGGGGATCAGGATGAGCGCGTACGGCCGCAGGATGCAGCGGACGGTCACGGCTACGGTGCTTGCGGCGGCCCTCGCCGTGGGCACGGCGGCCTGCGGAGACGAATCCGGCGGCTCCGGCAGCAGTTCCGCCAGCGGCTCCAAGGAGAAGAAGGTCGACATCGGGGTGTCGGCCGCGCTCGGCGGCATTCCCGTGGACCAGGTCGGTGAGGTGCTCACCTACTGGAACGTCCCCGAGGCGCGCCGCCTCGTTGCGGAGGACCGCGAGCGGTACGCGTCGCTGTCCACGTACGGCATAGCCGAGGCGGGACAGGCGAGTTACCAGGGCGAACCGGTGCGCAAGACGTTCGGCTTCGACGAGACGACGGTGGACACGTCCGTGCAGGTCGGAGCGGACAGCACCCGGCTCACGGGGCGTTTCGACGTCGACGCCGTCACCGCGGCGATGACGCAGGGCGGCTGGACCGAGTCGAAGGCGGACGGTGCGCCGCTGTTCACCGACGAGGAAGCGCGGGTCACCGTGTCCGCCACCGTCCGCGCCAACTCGCTCGACGAAGCGGTGCCGCTCCCGCCGCTGTCCGCGCCCGAGAAGTCGGTGGTGACCGATCCGGCGTACCGGGCGGTGCTCGACTGCCTCGGCGACGACGTCTTCCTCGCCACGTTCTACGGCAAGAACCGCAAGATCCAACTGCCGGGGCTCACGCTCTTCGCCATCGGCGCCAGCGCGACGGACGACGGCGGGTCCAAGGAGCGCCTGTGCGCCGTGACGCAGTCCGCCGCAGCGGCAGACACCGTGGCGAAGGCCCTGCGCCCCAAGACGGCGGCGGGGGAGAAGTTCGACGGAGCGCGCGTCGAGGTCGGCGAGGGCGCCGCGCCCGTGGTCCGGATGGAGTGGCCGAACTCCGCCGAGACCGGCCTGCGGCCCGGCGACCAGAACAGGACGGCCCAGTTGCCGCAGCTCTTGTGGCAACTGGGCTGAGCCGGCGGTGGTACGGGCCGGGCCGCGCGGACCAGCGCCGCGGCCCGCGCCGGAGCCACCGAAGGCACCGAAGGCACCGAAGGCACCGGGAGCATCGAGCCTTGTACTTCCACGATGAGAAAACTAGTATCCGTTTTCATCGCTCGATGCATCTCACACGCGCCTTTCGCCGAAGGAAGTGACCGCCCGTGTCCGCACCAGCGCCGTCCCCGCTCGCCGTCGTCGACGCCGCCCCGCTGGACCGCCAGGAGGAGGTGCTGAGCGAGGCCGCCCTCGCGTTCGTCGCGGCGCTCCACCGGCGGTTCACGCCGCGCCGGGACGAGTTGCTGGCCCGGCGCGCCGAGCGTCGGGCCGAGATCGCCAGGACCGGCACGCTCGACTTCCTCCCGCAGACGGCCTCGATCCGCGCGGACGACTCCTGGCGGGTCGCCCCCGCGCCCGCGGCGCTGGAGGACCGCCGCGTCGAGATCACCGGCCCCACGGACCGGAAGATGACCGTGAACGCGCTGAATTCGGGCGCGCGCGTCTGGCTCGCCGACTTCGAGGACGCCTCCTCCCCCACCTGGGAGAACGTCGTGGTCGGGCAGCTCAACATGAGGGACGCGTTCGCCCGCCGCATCGACTTCACGGACGACCGCTCCGGCAAGTCGTACGCGCTGAAACCGGACGAGGAGTTGGCGACGGTCGTGATGCGACCGCGCGGCTGGCACCTGGACGAACGCCATCTGCGCGCCGCCGACGGCAGCGCGGTGCCCGGCGCCCTCGTCGACTTCGGCCTCTACTTCTTCCACAACGCCGAGCGGCTGATCGCCCTCGGCAAGGGCCCGTACTTCTACCTCCCGAAGACGGAGTCCCACCTGGAGGCCCGGCTGTGGAACGAGGTGTTCGTCTTCGCCCAGGAGTACGTCGGCATCCCGCAGGGCACCGTCCGGGCCACCGTCCTCATCGAGACGATCACCGCCGCGTACGAGATGGACGAGATCCTCTACGAGCTGCGCGACCACGCGTCCGGGCTGAACGCCGGCCGCTGGGACTACCTCTTCTCCATCGTGAAGAACTTCCGTGACGGCGGCGCGAAGTTCGTACTGCCCGACCGCAACGCGGTGACGATGACGGCGCCCTTCATGCGCGCGTACACCGAACTCCTCGTTCGCACCTGCCACCGCCGCGGTGCCCACGCCATCGGCGGCATGGCGGCCTTCATCCCCTCCCGACGCGACCCCGAGGTCAACGCGGTCGCCTTCGAGAAGGTGCAGGCGGACAAGGACCGCGAGGCGGCGGACGGCTTCGACGGCTCGTGGGTCGCCCACCCCGACCTGGTGCCGATCGCCACGGCCTCCTTCGACGCCGTGCTCGGCGCCCGGCCGCACCAGAAGGACCGGCTGCGCGAGGACGTCTCGGTCGCGGCGGGCGACCTCATCGCCGTCGACTCGCTGGCCGCCCGGCCGACGTACGAGGGGCTGCGCAACGCCGTCCAGGTCGGCATCCGCTACATCGAGGCGTGGCTGCGCGGCCTGGGCGCCGTCGCGATCTTCAATCTGATGGAGGACGCGGCCACGGCCGAGATCTCCCGCTCGCAGATCTGGCAGTGGATCAACGCGGGCGTGGTCTTCGAGAACGGCGAGCGCGCCACCCGCGAACTGGCCCGCAAGGTGGCGGCCGACGAACTCGCATCGATTCGCGCCGAGTTGGGCGACGAAGCGTTCACCGCCGGCCACTGGCAGCAGGCGCACGACCTGCTGTTGCAGGTGGCACTGGACGAGAGCTACGCGGACTTCCTGACCCTGCCCGCGTACGAGCAGCTCACCGGCTGACGGACCGGCGCACGCCGACGGCCCGGCGCCGCCGACGAGGGCGGCGGGCTGTCATCATGAGCCCATGAAGTCGAGGGCGGAAGCCTCCGCTGCGGTCGTCGGCGGCAGCATCGGCGGTTGTGCCGCGGCGCTGGCGCTGCACCGCGCGGGCTTCGGATCCGTCACCGTCCACGAGCGCACCGACGGCGACCTCGCGGACCGCGGCGTCGGCATCGGCGTCCACGGCGCCCGGTATGAGGAGTTGGCGGCGGCGGGCTTCCTGGACGCGGGGATGGCGCACGTCGCACTCGTCGAGCGCCGGTGGTACGTACGCGACGGCCCGGGCCCGGGCCCGGGCCTGGGGCGGCGGATCAGGACGGACTCCTTCCCCTTCCGGACGTACGCCTGGGGGCCGCTGTGGCGGGAGTTGCGCGCCCGCGTCCCCGGCCCCGTCGCCTTCCACCAGGGCAGCGCGGTCCTGGCCGTCGAGGACACCCCCGTCGGCGCCGAGGTCCGCACCGCGGACGGCCGCACCGCCCGCCACGACCTGGTGATCGGCGCCGACGGCTACCGCTCGACGGTGCGGGACGCGGTGTGCCCGCGGGCACGCCCCGGCTACGCCGGCTATCTGGCGTGGCGCGGCGCGTACCCCGAGGAGCGGCTGCCGGACGGGGAGCGCTGGCCGCGGGACGCGGCGGCGTACGTGGTGTTCCCCGGCGGGCACGCGGTGATCTACCGGATCCCCGACGGCGCGGGCGGCCGCCGCGTCAATTGGGTGCTGTACGCCGCGCCGCCGCCCGGTCTCGACCTCCCGCTCACCACGCCCACCAGCCTGCCGCCCGGCACCCTCAGCACCGCGCTTCGCACCCACATCGCCCGGCTGGCGCACGACCACCTGCCGTCCTTCTGGGGACGGTTGATCGAAGTGACCGAGCCGGAAGAGCTCTTCGTCCAGCCGATGTACGACGTCACGGCCGAGCCGGGCGTCACCGGCCGGCTGGCGCTGCTGGGCGACGCCGCCACGATCGCCCGTCCGCACACCGGGGCCGGCGCCGTGAAGGCGCTCCAGGACGCGGCGCTGCTGGAGGCCGCGCTGAGCGGTGCGCCCGACCCCGCGGCGGCGCTCGCCCGCTACGACTCCGCCCGGGCCGCGCTGGGGCGCACCATGGTGGACCTGGGGCGCCGACTCGGCGCCGCCCTGGTGACCTCGACCCCCGATTGGCCGAGCCTCGACGGGCCCGCCCTGGCGGCGTGGTGGCAGCGGGCGGACGCGACGGGCGCGTTCGGCGGGCGCCGACTACCCGACTGACAGGCGGCGCGAACGCAGGCAAGGACCCCGGTCGCGTCCGCAAGGTCCTGTGCGTGTGGACGTAGCCGCCGTTTCCCTGCGGGAGCATGGGTCTCCACCGGCCGGTGGCGGGTTGTTCGCGCAGTTCCCCGCGCCCCTAAAACCCTCGCCTCCAGCCCGCAGACAAAAGGCGGGGGCAGCGAGACAGGGGCGCTGGGGGTACCACCAAGCCCTTCGGGCGTAGGGGGCGGAACTGCGCGAACAACCCACCACCGGGCCGCAGAGGCCAACGCTCCCGCAGGGAAACGGCGGCTACGTCCACACGCACAGGGAAGCGCACAGGGCCTGGCGGGCGCGGCTTGCCGCGCGGTCACCCGGACGGTCCGGGGCGTCACTCTCGCGCCACGCGCGGAGTGCGGGCACGGGGCCGGGCGAAAACGCTGGGGAGCGACAGCCCTTCCCCTCCCCAAGAATCGAGCACCGACCATGGCTGCGTCCCCCTCCCCCACTCCCCCCTCATCCGAGTCCCAGCCGCCGCGCCGCTCCCGCCGCCGCGGCATATCCCGGGCGGGCGCCGTCGCGCTGGCGCTGTGCACCACGGCGCTGACCGCCGCACCGGCGCTCGCGAGCACGGCAGCCGCCGACGCCGACAAGGGCGGTGACGGGGGCGGAGGCGGCGGTAAGGGCGGCAAGCCGACGGTCGTCCTGGTGCACGGGGCGTTCGCGGACGCCTCCGGCTGGAACGCGGTCGCCGAGCGGCTGCTGAACGACGGCTACCCGGTGCTGGCCCCGGCGAACCCGCTGCGCAGCCTGACCTCGGACGCCGCGTACGTCGCCAGCGTCCTCAAGAGCGTGGACGGTCCGATCGTCCTCGCCGGCCACTCCTACGGCGGAGCGGTGATCGGCAGCGCAGCGGCGGGGAACCCGAACGTCAGGGCTCTGGTGTACGTCTCGGCGTTCATGCCGGACAAGGGGGAGACGCTGGGGGCGCTCTCGACGAAGTTCCAGGGCAGCGAGTTGCAGCCGGCGCTGAACCCGGTCCCGTACTCGGACGGCCGGGCGCAGGGCTCCGACCTGTACATCAAGACGGACAAGTTCCACGACGTCTTCGCGGCGGACCTGCCGCGCTCGCAGACGCGGCTGATGGCGGTCGAGCAACGGCCCATCGCCGCGGCCTGCTTCGAGGAGGCCGCGCCCGGGGCGGCGTGGCGGACGGTCCCGTCGTGGTTCGTGGTCTCCCAGCACGACAAGGCGATCGCTCCGAACCTGGAGCGCTTCCAGGCCGAGCGGGCGAAGTCGACGACGGTGGAGGTCGACTCCTCGCACGTGTCGATGATGTCGCACCCGGAGGTCGTCGCCGATCAGATCCGCGCGGCGGCGAAGGCCACCGCGACCGGCTCGCCGAAGAGCGCCGCACTGGCCGACACGGGCTCGGGCGCGCTGGCGCTCATCGGCGTCGGCGGGCTGGCCGGCGCGGTGGTGCTCACCGGCGGCGTGCTGCTGGCGGCGACCCGCCGGCAGCGCACCTCGCGCCGGTAGGCCGCGGCCGTCCGCTGCGGTGGTGGCCCCTCAGCGGGTCACCACCGTGCGCTGGGCGGAGAAGTCGCCCCACTTGCCGTCGGGGAGCTTCGCGCGCAGCTTGACGCTGTAGCGGGTGCCCGGCGGGTCGCTGATCGTCATGGTGTACGAGGCGCGCCCCGCGGGCGGTTCGGCGCCCCACACGATCGTGGTGGCCATCTTGCCGTTGAGGTAGAGCTCGTGGGACTTGACGGCCCCGTCCGTCTTCGGCGGGGTCCAGGTCAGCTCGATGTTCCCCTCGGCGGCGGTGGCCACCAGGTCGGTGGGGGCGGTGTTCGGTCCGGCGCCGGGTGCGGCCGGGGTCGTCAGGTCGACGGCGTTGCTGTCGGGCGAGGAGTTCTCCGCCGCGTCGCGGGCGCGGACGGTGAAGGTGTAGACCGTGCCCGGCCGCAGGTGGGGGACGCGGGTGGTGGTCTCGGTGCCGGCGACGCTGTGGATCCGGGTGTCCTCCTGGTACACGTCGTACGACGTCACCCGGGCGTCGTCGGTGGCGGCCCGCCAGGTGAGGGTGACCGCGCGCTCCCCGTCGACGGTGCCGCGCAGCCCGGCCGGCGTGGTGGGGGGCTTCTTGTCCTCGGGCTTGGCGGCGGGGGTGGTGGCGGAGACTGCGCCGCTCGGCTGCGAGAAGTTGCCGGCGGCGTCGCGGGCGCGGACGGTGAAGTCGTAGGCGGTGCCGGGTTTGAGGCCCTCGACGTCGACCATCGTCGTGCTGCCGGGCAGGGACTTGACCTTGCGGCCCTGCTGGTGGACCTCGTAGCCGGTGACGGCCGCGTCGTCGGTGGCCGGTTTCCACATGACGTGGACGGAGGTGGCGCTACCCGCCTGCGCGGTGACGCCGGCGGGGGTGGTGGGGGCTTCGGTGTCCTTCTTCTTCCCGTCGTCGCCGCAGGCGGTCAGGGTCACGGGGAGGAGGACCGCCGCGCAGACCAGCGCGACGAGGGTGGGGGGACGGTGCACGATCGAGCCTCCGCTGAGGGGGAAACGGCGACGGTGGGGGGAGTTCGCCCAATAATGGTCCAGACCAATACGCGTCCAATATGGCCGCCGGAGGGCTTCCGCGACAAGCCCTCGGCGCGAATCGCGGTCAGCCTCACACCCGTTGACGGGCACGGATTCGCCGTCCGGCGGGCTGTGTCCCGTCCGCGGCTCCGTCCAGCCGCCCGCCCCCCATCGCCCCGCGGCGATCGATGAGTTTCCGCCGCGACGGCGGTCCCCCCTCCATGGACCACGAGCAAGACCCTCAGGGAGTGAACGACATGAACGGCGCGCCCCCGCCCGACTTCCGCCCCGTCGCCGGGGCCGTCGCCCGGCTGCTCCCCGCCGTGGCGGACGACCAGTTGGGGGCACCCACCCCCTGCCCCGACTACTCGGTGCGCGAACTGCTGGGGCACCTGGTCATGCTGACCGCCGCCTTCCGGGACTGCGCCCGCAAGGACCTCGGCCCGACCACGGACACCGACCCGAACAGCGCCCGGCCCGTCCTCGACCCCGATTGGCGGGCCCTGCTGCCGCGCCGGCTCGACGAGATCGCCGACGCGTGGTCGCAGCCGGCCGCATGGGAGGGCACGACCCGGGCCGGGGGCGTCACCCTGCCGGCGCCCGTCGCCGGGATGGTGGCCCTGAACGAACTCGTCGTCCACGGCTGGGACCTCGCGCGCGCCACCGGGCAGGCGTACAACCCGCCCGAGGACGCACTGCACGTGTCGTACGCACTGCTCGCGGAGACCGGCGACGACGACCCGATGCGGGGCGTCATCTTCGGCCCGATCGTCCCGGTCCCCACCGGCGCTCCCCTGCTGGACCAGGTCGTCGGCCTCAGCGGCCGCCGCCCGAGCTGGCCCCGCTGAGCAGCCGGGCCGCCCGCTCGCGCAGTCGCTCGTCGGCGGCGACGATCCGGCTCTCCACGCCGGTGACCCATATCCGCAGGTCCCGCTCGGCCAGCGCCGCGAGCCGGGCGGTGTCCTCCGGCGTCCGCGCCCCGCACCCCAGGGCCTCCAGCGCCTCCAGCGCCGTCACCGGATCAACGCCCCGCTCGACGCAGCTCAGCACCAGTGCGGCGGCGTCCGCGGGCGCGGCACCCATCGCGTCGAGCGCGAGGACCGCGGCGGGGGCGTACTGCGGCTCGGTGAGGCAGGACGTCAGGGCCGGCGCCAACGGGCTTGCCGCCGCGCCCAGTTCGGCTGCCGCCCGGGCGCAGCGGCGTACGGATGCGACCATGAACTCCCGGTCCCGGGCCTCCGCGAGGACCCCGCCCAGGACGGTCAGCGGCTCCTGCGGCTGGCCCGTCAGCCGCCACAGGGCGAGCGCCACCGCGACGTCCACGTCCAACTCGTGCGCGACGCGGTGCGTACCGGCGGGGGTCAGGGCGGACCGGAGGTACGGCACGAGGTCGGCGCCGGCACCGCCGAGGCGGCCCGCGGTCTCGACGACGGCCAACTCGCGCGGCTGCGCGCCGACGGCCAGCGCGTCCCGGAGCGCGGCGACCAACAACGCGCTCTCACCGGTGAGCCCGTACAGCGCCTCGGCGGCCGCGTACCGGTCGTCCACCGGGCCGGCGCCGGCGGCGATGCGCAGCAACTCGGCCGTCTCCGTCCGCTGCTCGGGCGGGCAGACGGCGGCGAGCGCCCCGGCGAACTGCGCCGGCGCCCGGCGGAAGAGGACCGTCAACTCGGGCAGGGCAGCGGACGCCTGCGGGCCCCAGGCCGTCAGCAGCCCGGTGAGCCTGCGCCGCCGCAGCTCCTCGGCCCGGGCCTCGCCGGACGCTCCCAGCGTCTCCGCGGTCGCGGTCAGCTCGATCCGGATCGCGTTCAGCAACTCGGGGGCGTACGGCAGGGGGACGCCCTGGGCGATGGCGCCGACCGCCCCGGACCTGCCGCCCAGGTCCCGCGCGAGGAGCCGGGCGGCCTGCTCGGGCGCGAGCCGGGCCAGGATCTCCAGCGCCCGGTCCGCCAACTCGCCGCCGCCGTCGGCCAGCACGCCCAGCGCGGGCGCGCCCGCTGCGGCGTGGTCGCCCATCTTCTCCAGGACGGGCAGCACGGAAGCGGTGTGCGGGAAGGCGGGGTCCGTGAGCAGGGGGACCACCACCGGGGCGAGCCGCGGGGGCGCGCCGCGGGAGATCAGGCACGCGTGCTCGGCGGCCCACAGCGCCTCCGCCCGCGCCTCGGCGTCGGACAGCGCGAGCGCCGCCTCCACCAGCCCGTACGCGGCCTCCCGGTCGGCGGGCGAGTCCCGCAGCAGGAGCGCGTCGACGACGTAGTGGAGCGGCTCGCTGCGGCCCTCGTCGAAGCGGCCGGAGACCAGCGGATCGGCGGGCAGCAGCGACAGCAGGGTGTCCTGGTGCGCCGCTTCCCACGGCAGCCCCGCGTCCACGCACGCCATCACGGCCGCCAGCCGCACCTCGCCCGGCACGTCCACCGCCAGCGCACCGCGCGCCAGCGCCGTCGAGCCGGCCGGGTCCACGTGCGCCAGGGCCGCCAGCACTTCGGCCCGCACCCCCGCCTCCTTCTCCAGCGCCCACCGCTCGCGCAGCACCGCCAGCGCCGCGGCGTCCCGCGTCCGCCCCGCGGCCCACACCGCGGCCCGGCGCACCTCCTCGTCGACCGCCTCGCACAGCGGCAGCACCAGCGGCAACTGCGCCGCCACGGCGCCCCGGCACGCCCCGGGCTGCGGCACGCCGTACTCGTCGGTGCTCTCGGCTATGCCCCCGAGCAGCACGAGCAGATCGGCGGTGCGCACCCCGCCCGCGGCGAGCCGCGCGAGGAACGGCACCGCGGCCGCGGTCGCCTCGTACACCGTCCCCTGATGGACGATGCTCCCCCAGAGCTCCCCGAGCGCCTCGGACGCCTCGCCCTCGTCCCCCACGAGGCCGCGCAGCATCGCGGGCACGTCGTCCGCTTCCCCGTAGGCGTGCTCCAGATCCCCCCAGCACACGCCGTCCAGCTCCGCGAAAACCCCGTCAAGATCCATACCCGGAGCATGCCACGAGGGTCTGACACCGACCCCCGCGGACCGTCCCCGCCGAACGGTCCGAACGGCCCTCCTAAGATGGCCCGATGCCTCAGCGCGACGAGTTGAAGCCGTACTGGAACACCAACGTCGCCCGCCATCCGGGCATCCTCCGCGCGGTCCCGCCCGGCTGTGCGCAGGCGCTGGACGTCGGCTGCGGGGACGGACTGCTGGCGCGGAAGCTGACCGCGCGGTCCAGGCGGGTCACCGGGATCGACGCGGCACCGGCCATGGTCGACCGCGCCCGCGGGCTCTGGTCGGACCGCACGGACCTGACGTTCCTCGCCGGGGACGTCCTCACCGCGGACCTGCCCGTCGGCGGATACGACTTCGTCTGCTCGGTGTCCGCGGTCCACCACATGGACTTCACCGCGGCGCTGGTGCGCCTGCGCGAACTCCTCCGGCCGGGTGGCACGTTGGTGGTGGTCGGCCTGGCCCGGGAGACGAATCCGACGGAGTGGGCCGCGTTCCTCGCCGCCGCGCCCGTCGTCAGGGTCACCAAGCTGGTGCGTCGCGCCTGCGACCCGGAGGGGATGCCGGCGACCGATGCGCAGTTGGGCTACGGGCAGGTGCGGGCGGAGGCCCGCCGGCTGCTGCCCGGGGTGCGCTACCGCCGACACCTGCTCCGCCGCTACTCGCTGACCTGGACGAAGCCGGTGTGACGGCCGTTGGGCACCCGGGTGGGCACGGGCGCGGGCTTCGTCAGGCGGTCGGCGCCGGACGGGGAACGGGCGCGGTCGGCGCCTGTTCGCCCGCCGGGGGCTCCGGCGCGACGGGCCGACGCCCCCAGTGGTTGAAGGCGAGGTTGAGCACGATCGCCACGACGCAGCCGGTCGAGATGCCGGAGTCCAACACGACCAACAGGTCGTCGGGGAAGGCGCGGTAGAAGTCGGGCGCGGCGATGGGGATCGTGCCGATGCCCACCGCCGCGGCCACGATCAGCGCGTTCTCGCCCTTCTCCAGCGCCGCGGCGGCCAGGGTCTGGATGCCGCTGGCGGCGACCGTGCCGAACAGCACGACGCCCGCGCCGCCGAGCACCGGCAACGGCACGAGGGCGATCACGGACGCGGCGACGGGGAAGAGGCCGAGCAGGACGAGGATGCCGCCGGCGGCGGCGACCACGAAGCGGCTGCGGACCTTCGTCATCGCCACCAGTCCGACGTTCTGGGCGAAGGCACTGGCCATGAAGCCGTTGAAGAGGGGGCTCAGGGCGCTGCCCAGGGTGTCGGCGCGCAGCCCGCCCTCGATGGTGCGCTCGTCGGCCGGCTTGTCCACGATCTTGCCGAGGGCGAGCATGTCGGCCGTGGACTCGGTCATGCAGACCAGCATCACGATGCACATGGAGATGATCGCGGCGATCTCGAACTGGGGCGCGCCGAAGTGGAACGGCGCGGGGAAGCCGACGACGTCCGCGTCCTGGATGGCGCCGAAGTCGGTCATGCCGAGGGGGACGGCGACGAGGGTGCCGACGACCAGGCCGAGCAGGACGGCGATCTGTTGCAGGAAGCCGCGCAGCAGTTTGCGCAGCGCCAGCACGACGCCGAGCGTCAGTGCGGCCAGGCCGACGTTGCGCATCGAGCCGTAGTCGTCGGCCGCGACGTCGCCGCCCTGGGCCCAGCGGAAGGCGACGGGCAGCAGGGAGAGCCCTATCAGGGTGATCACGGTGCCGGTGACGACGGGCGGGAAGAAACGCACCAGCCTGCAGAAGTACGGGGTGAGCAGGAAGCCGACGAGGCCGGCGACGACGATCGCGCCGAAGATGACGGCGATGCCCTCGCTGCCGCGGTCCTTGCCGATGGCGATCATGGGGGTGACCCCGGCGAAGGAGACGCCGTTGACGAACGGCAGTCGGGCGCCGATCTTCCAGATGCCGAGGGTCTGGAGGAGGGTGGCGATGCCCGCGGTGAACAGGCTCGCGCCCATGAGGAAGGCGGTGTCCTGGGCGCTGAGGCCGACGGCGGGCCCCACGATCATCGGCGGGGCGACCACGCCCGCGTACATCGCGGCGACGTGCTGGAGTCCGCTGGTGAGGAGCTTGACGGGCGGGAGCGTCTGGTCGACGGGGTGCTTGCCCGAAGCACCGACGGTGCGGGTCGGCAACTCTGAAGGGTCGTCGGTGTCACTGCTGTCGCTGTGCGACGTGGGATCGGCGGCCACGGCGGTTCCTCCGGTCGGTTGCACGTCGGCGGAGACGTGGGTGTCAGGGAGGTGGTGCGGCGCTGCGGTGCGGTGCCGTAGGAGGGTCCGACTTGCGGGGCGGGTTCGTAGGGGTCCGTACGCGGCTGCCTCAGGGGGCGCACCTCACCCGCGGCACCTACGGGTGGAGCGCGCGCCCTGTCGACGGCAGCGGCTGCGGTCCCGGAGCGGTCGGGCGCAGGCCGTGTCAGGGGCGAGCGGCCGCGGCGAGGCGCCGGGCCTCGACCCGCGCGCTGCGGGCGACGGCGTCCTCGTCGACGGTGGTCAGCCGCCCGTCCTCGACGACCGCGGTGCCGCCGACGAGCGAGAGGGTGACGGGCGCGGGTGCGCCGAGGACCAGTGCGGCCACCGGGTCTGCGATGGTGGAGTGGGCGAGGGTGTCCATCCGCCACAGCACCAGGTCGGCGAGCTTGCCGACCTCCAGGGACCCGATCTGCGTCTGTCGGCCGAGCACTTGGGCCCCGCCGTACGTGCCGAGCCGCAGCGCCTGACGGGCCGTCAAGGCGGCCTCGCGGTGTGCGCCGAGGCGGTTGACGAGCAGGGCGTTGCGCAGTTCGGTGTGGAGTTCGCCGGACTCGTTGGACGCGGTGCCGTCCACGCCGAGGCCGACCGGGACGCCGGCGGCGAGCAGGTCGGGGACGCGTGCGATGCCGGCGGCGAGCCGGGCGTTGGAGGAGGGGCAGTGGGCGACGCCGGTCCCGGTGCGGGCGAAGGTGGCGATGTCCGCGTCGTTCATGTGGACGCAGTGGGCCATCCACACGTCGTCGCCGAGCCAGCCGGTGGAGGCGAGGTAGTCGGTGGGGCCGAGGCCGAAGCGCTCCTTGCAGAACTGCTCCTCCTCCACCGTCTCCGAGCCGTGGGTGTGCAGCCGCACGCCCTTGCGGCGGGCGAGTTCGGCGCCCTGCGTCAGCAGTTCGGTGGAGACGGAGAAGGGCGAGCAGGGCGCCACCGCGATCTGCGTCATGGCGGCGAAGGACGCGTCGTGGTGGGCGTCGACGGCCGCTTCGGTGGCGGCGAGCGCGTCGTCCAGCGCCTCCACGGCGAAGTCCGGCGGCAGTCCGCCGGCGGACTGCCCGCGGTCCATGGACCCGCGGGCCAGGGTGAAGCGGACGCCGGTCTCCCGGGCCGCGCCCACGATGGCCCCGGTCAGGTCGCCGCAGCCGCTGGGGTAGACGTAGTGGTGGTCCATCGCGGTGGTGACGCCGCCGCGCGCCATCATCGCGAGGGAGCCCTGAGCGGCGGCGCGCACCATGGGTTCGTCGATCCGCGCCCAGGTGGGGTAGAGCGCGACGAGCCAGTCGAAGAGGTTGTGGTCGGTGGCGAGTCCGCGGGTGAGCCACTGGTAGAAGTGGTGGTGGGTGTTGACCAGGCCGGGGGTGGCGAGGTGGCCGGTGGCGTCGATCCGCCGGACGACGTCGGCGAGTCCTTCGGGCGCCGGTCCCGCACCGACGGATTCGATCCGGTCGCCGGCGACGACCAGGTGCCCCGAGGCGTGTTCGGTGTCGTGGGCGTCCACCGTTGCGATGGCGCAGTTTTCGATGACGGTGCGCGAAGGCGCCATGGCGGTTCCTCGATTCTTCGCGGGTCGCTGCGTCGTGGTGCGGTGCCTTCGTGCTGGTGCCGGCCGGTTCAGAGGCTTCGGAGACCTCAGCGGCTTCAGAGGTTGGTGAGGTCGACGGGGATCTGCGGCTGCGCCCCGTCCCTGAGGACCGTGGCCTCGATCAGGCCGTAGGGCCGGTCGGCCGCGAAGTACACCTCGTTGTCGTTCTTGAGGCCGAAGGGTTCGAGGTCGACCAGGAAGTGGTGGTTGTTCGGCAGCGAGAAGCGGATCTCGTCGATCTCGCTGCGGCCGTCGATGACGCTGGACCCCATCTGGTACAGGGTCTGTTGCAGGGAGAGCGAGTACGTCGCGGCGAAGGCGTGCAGCATTCGGGCGCGCACCTGTTCGTAGGACTCCTCCCAGAACGGTGCGGGCTGCCCGTCGTCGGTCCAGTTGAAGCGCCAGCGGGCGGAGACGTCGGTCGCCAGTATCCGGTCGTACGCCTCCTTCAAGGTGGTGTACCCGTCCTTGACGTACCCCCAGAACTCGGAGTCCGTCGAGTTCAGCACGGTGAGGTCCTTGAGCCCGGAGATCACCTGCCAGCGCTCGCCGTCGTAGCTGACCTGACTGAGCCGGGTCTCCTGGCCCTTGCGGACGAACGAGTGCTTGGCGTCGGCGGCGGTCCGGCGCGAGCCGTCGGCGGCGCTGCCGTCGATGCGCTCCCAGGCGTACTCTTCGATCCTGATGCGGGCGCGGCGGATCGCCTCCTGCGAGGTCACGAAGTGCCGGGCGAGGTGGATGCCGAACTGCTCGGCGGAGTCGATGCCGTGTTCCTTGGCGAAGGCGAACACCGTGTTCTTGGTGGTGTCGGTGGGCAGGACGTTGGCGTTGGAGCCCGAGTAGTGGACTTCGTCCAGGTCGCCGCTGAGCGAGACGGAGACGTTGAGGTCCTTGATGTGGTGCGTCGCGCCGTCCCGGACGATCCGCACCACGCGGTTCTCTGCTTTTCCGTACTGGTTCTGGCCGAGAATCGTGGGCATGCTTCGCTAGCTCCCTCGGTATACGGAGTAGCCGAACGGGTTGAGCAGCAGGGGTACGTGGAAGTGCTCGCCGGCGGCGACGGCGAAGGTGACCGCCACCTCGGGGAAGAACGCTTCGGCGGCGCCGGTTCCTCGGGTCGGGAGGTACTCCTCGGTCCGGAAGTCGAGGCGTACGTGGGTGGTGCCCCGCGGTGGGGTCGGGAGGTCCTTGCAGCGCCCGTCGGCGTCGGTCGTGGAGCCGCCGAGCGCCGTCCACGTGCCCGCGGGCCCGGTGCGGGCCGAGAGGTGGACGGGGATGCCGGCGGCGGGGCGGCCGGTACTGGTGTCGAGGACGTGCGTGGTCACCGACGCGGTGGATTGCGTGCTCATGCGCGTGACTTCTCCTGCGTTGACCTGCATTGGTCTGCGCTGACCCGGAACTGCGGGGTCACGCCCGGCGTGCGGACGGTACGAGCCGGGCCAGCCGAATGCGGTTGATCTTGCCCAGCTCGGTGCGGACGATCGTGCGCTCCTGCTCCGGCGCGTTGCCGAGCCGGGCCCGGATCGCGTCACGCATCTGCTCCCCGGTCCGACCGGTCGCGCAGATGAGGAAGACGTGCCCAAACCGCTCCTGGTACGCGAGGTTCAGCTCCAGCACGTCCCTCTTGAGTGCGTCGGACGCTTCGGACATCCCGCTCTGTTCGCGGGCGGACACCCGGTCCCCGGCCTTCGGCCGGCCGATCGGGGGGTGACCCGCCAGCGCCTCGGCGAGGTCGCCGGCGGTCAGCTCGGCGACGGCCGAGTCACTGGCGGCGAGGAGGGCTTCGGCGGTGGCGTACGGCCGGCGGGCGAGGAGTCGGGCGCCCCAGGCGGCGCTGGCGCAGACCTCGCGCAGCTCGGCGCTCGCAGTCGGCTCCGGCAGGGCGTTGAAGCGGGCGAGGGCGGTGGGGGTGGAGGGGACTGCGGGGGCGGTGGACGGCTCGACGGGATCTCCCCGTACACCCGGTACTCCCGGAAGGCGCGGTGAACTCGGCGTCACGGGAACCTCCGTGGCTGCTTTCGCGGTGCGTCGAAACGGGCTGCGCATAGCTAACGCCCCGCACGACAGCGCCGTCAACACTTTGTTGAAAAATCGGCAGCCGGCTTGCTCGCCCTCACTCGCCCTTCGTGGCGTTCTCCCTGTTCAGGTAGTTGTAGACGGTGAAGCGGCTGACGCCGAGGGCGCTGGCGACGGTCTCCACCCCGTGCCGCACGGAGAAGGCGCCCCGCGCTTCCAGGTTCCGCACCACCGACTGCTTCGTCCTGCGGTCCAACTCGGCCAGCGGTCTGCCGTGGCTGCGCTCCAGCGCGGCGAGGATGCGGTCCAGCGAATCCGAGAGCTGCGGCAGCCGTACGGCGAGGACGTCCCGCCCCTCCCAGGCGAGGACGACATCGTCCGGGCCGGCGCGGTCGGGGCGGAGGATCTCCGCGCCCATCGCGTCCACCAGCGGCCGGACGGCGCGGGCGAGCGGATGCGCGTCCCCTTCGGGCGGCGCGGTCACCTGTCGCCCTCCGCGACCACGTTGACCTGGAGCGAGATCCGCGTCGCCCCGGCGCCGAGCGAGTCGCGCAGCAGCGCGTCGACGGCGGCGAGCACGGCGTCGGCGCGGCCCTCCGCGGTGTTGCCGAAGGGCCCCACGTCCACGGCGTCCAGGTCGGCGGCCTGGATCACTTCCCGCGCGACGACGGCGTGCGCCGGCGCCTCGTCGAGGTCGAACGGCTCGGTCGTGAACTCCACTCTCAATCGCACGGGCCCAACTTAACGCGGGGCGAGCCGCGGAGGGGCGTGGGCTTGCCAAGTCCCCGACCCCATTGACGCGACCACCGCATCCCCACCGGTGCGTTGGCCCTGCGGGCCGTCTGCGGCTCGTCGCGCAGTCCCCCGCGCCCCTCAACCCTCCCGCCCCGCAGGTGCACGACGAGGTGACCGATTCGGGAGCGCCGCGGTCCCCACGCCTGCTGGGAAGGACCGGGGCGGCGGCACGCCACCGCTGTCACCGACGCCGTCGAGGCACGGCCACCGCGTCGTGCGCCATCACGCGCCGCCACGCCCTCCCGCGGAGGGAGGAAGTGCGCAACCATGTCCTCGGCTGGACACGACGGAGCGTGACAGGAGAGTTCGATGGCCGACGCGGTGACCGTGCGCTGTCCGTCCTGTCTGCGGGAGCACCGGTACGCGGCGCCCGTGTTCCCGTGCCCCTGCGGCGCGCCCGTGTCGCCGCCGCTGGCGCGCACCGTACCGCCCGCCCCGCTGCTGCGGCGGACCTGGCGGGAGGACTGGGTGAGCGTGCGCTGTCCGGAGTGCGCCCGGGTGGACGACTGGCCCCAGCCCGAGCTGGGTTGCCCCTGCGGCGCGTTGTTGCGCATGCCGGTACGGGCCCTGGACGCCGAGGAGGAGCCGGACCGGGCGCCGGAGCCGGACGGTCCGCCGCCGGACTGGCCCGCGGCCCCGCCCGATGCGCCGTCCGACGTCCCGCCCGACGCGCCACCCGCCGTCCGGCCGGCCGGGCACGTCCCGCTGCCGCGGACCGCTGCGACGCCGCGGCCCGGGTTCCGTCCGCTGACCATCCGCACGGCGCGGGACGCGGTGAACGCCGCCGCCCTGTATCTGACGTGGCTCGGCTTCCGCGACGTGGTGCAGCAGGTGGTCCACCGGCCGGACGCCCGCGGCCACCGCGACGGCCCGGGCTCGTCCGGCGTCGACCTGCGGGGCCCGGGCGTCTTCGCACAGGTCGAGCCGTCCGTCCGGCGGGCGACGCTGCGCGAGGTGGAGTGCCTGTGGCTGAACGGCCTCAGCTCCGCCGTGACCACGGTGTACTTCTCCCTCGCGGGGTACACCGACGAAGCCCGCGCCCGCGCCGACCGGCTGGGCATCCCGCTGTTCGTACTCGATCTGACGGGCACGCCCCAGCCGGTGAACGAAGCGGCGGCGGGCCTGGTGGCAGCGGGTGCGCCCGCGGACACGAGCTGACCCGGCTCAGCCGGGGGCGTAGCGCTCGCGCAGTTCCACCTTGCGGACCTTGCCGCTGACCGTCATCGGGAAGTCGGCCAGGATCTCCAGCCGGCGCGGGATCTTGTAGTGCGCGAGCCGTTCCCGGCAGTAGGAGGTGACGGAGTCGAGGGTGGGCGGGTCGGCGGGGTCGCGGGGTATGACGCAGGCCAGGATCTCTTCGCCGTACCGCGCGTCGGGCACCCCGACGACCTGCACGTCCGCGATCTTGGGGTGTCCGTAGAGGAACTCCTCGACCTCCCGCGGGTAGACGTTCTCGCCGCCCCTGATGATCACGTCCTTGATCCGGCCCACGATCTGCACGCAGCCGTCGGAGCGCATCACCGCGAGGTCGCCGGTGTGCATCCACCGCCCGGGGTCGATGACTTCGGCCGTCCGCTCCGGTTCGCCCCAGTACCCCAGCATCACGCTGTAGCCGCGGGTGCACAGTTCGCCGGCCTGGCCGCGGGGCAGCGTCACGCCGCTGACCGGGTCGGTGACCTTCACCTCGACGTGCGGCAGGACCCGGCCCACCGTGCCGGTGCGCAGCTCCAGGTCGTCCTCGCGGCGGGTCTGGGTGGAGACGGGCGAGGTCTCGGTCATGCCGTAGCAGATGGAGACCTCGGCCATGTGCATCTCGGTGACCACCCGGCGCATCACCTCCACCGGACAGGGCGAGCCGGCCATGATGCCGGTGCGCAGCGAGGAGAGGTCGTACGAGGCGAAGCGGGGGTGGTTCAGCTCGGCGATGAACATCGTCGGCACGCCGTACAGGGAGGTGCAGCGCTCCTCGGCGACGGCGCGCAGGGTGGCCTCGGGGTCGAAGGAGCGGGCCGGGATGACCATGCAGGCCCCGTGGGAGGTGGCGGCGAGATTGCCCATCACCATCCCGAAGCAGTGGTAGAACGGCACCGGTATGCATATCCGGTCCCGCTCCGTGTAGTTGATGGTCTCCCCCACGAAGTAGCCGTTGTTCAGGATGTTGTGGTGGGAGAGTGTGGCGCCCTTGGGGAAGCCGGTGGTGCCGGAGGTGTACTGGATGTTGACGGGGTCGTCGCAGGACAGCTCCTGCTCGCGGGCCGCCACCGCGGCGGCGGGCACCCCGTCGGCGGCGGCCAGCAACTCGTCCCACGAGCCGTGTTCGAAGTAGCAGACCCGGCGCAGCTCCGGGCAGGCGGGGCGGACCTGCTCGACCATGGCGCGGTAGTCGCTGGACTTGTGCCGCTCGGTGGCGCACAGCACGGTGGTGCCGGACTTGCGCAGCACGTACTCCACCTCGTGCGCGCGGTAGGCGGGGTTGATGTTGACCATGACGGCGCCTATGCGGGCGGTGGCGTACTGCACCAGGACCCACTCGGGGCAGTTGACGGCCCAGATGCCGACGCGGTCGCCCTTGGCGACGCCGACGCCGAGGAAGGCGCGCGCCAGTCGCTCGACGTCGGCGGCGAACTCGGCGTACGTCCAGCGCGCGCCGGACTCCGCGTCGACCAGCGCCTCCCGGTCGGGGTGGGCGGCGACGACCCGGGCCAGGTTCTCGCCGATGGTGTCGCCGAGGAGGCCGCGGGTGCCGGTGCCGTGCTCGTAGGAGGCGGAGCGGGCGGGTGCGGTCGCGGTCGTCGTCACGGTCGTCGCGGTGGTCATCGCAGGTCCCCCTCGTCGTACTCGGTGCTGCCGGTGCCGTTCGCGGTGCGTTCGCGCAGTTCGATCCGGCGGATCTTGCCGGAGACGGTCTTGGGCAGCTCCCCGAACTCGATGCGCCGGATGCGCTTGTACGGGGAGAGGACCGAGCGCGAGTGGTCGAAGAGCAGCTTCGCGGTGTCCGGGCCGGCCTCCCAGCCGTCGGCGAGCACGACGTACGCCTTCGGCACGGCGAGGCGCACCGGGTCCGGGGCGGGGACGACGGCGGCTTCGGCGACGGCCCGGTGCTCCAGCAGCGCGCTCTCCAGCTCGAACGGCGAGATCTTGTAGTCGGACGCCTTGAAGACGTCGTCGGAGCGGCCGATGTAGGTGATGTAACCGTCGACGTCGCGGGTGCCGATGTCGCCGGTGCGGTAGTAGCCGCCGGCCATCACCGCTGCGGTGCGCTCCTCCTCGCCGTGGTAGCCGGCCATCAGGCCCACCGGACGGGTGGAGAGGTCCAGCGCGATCTCGCCCTCCCGCGCACCGGGGCGGCCCGTCACCGGGTCCAGCAGCTCCACCACGTACCCCGGGCTGGGGCGGCCCATCGAGCCCGCCTTCAGGAGCTGTTCGGGGCTGTTGGAGACCTGGACCGCGGTCTCGGTCTGGCCGAAGCCGTCGCGGATGGTGACGCCCCACTCGCGCCGCACCGTCTCGATGACCTCGGGGTTCAGCGGCTCGCCGGCGGCGACGGCCTCGCGCGGCGGGCTCTGCAACAGGCCGAGGTCGGCTTGGATCAGCATCCGCCACACCGTGGGCGGTGCGCAGAAGCTGGTGACGCCGGCGCGGTCCATCTCGGCCATCAGCCGGACCGCGTCGAAGCGGGCGTAGTTGTGGACGAAGACGGTCGCCTCGGCGTTCCACGGCGCGAAGAGGTTCGACCAGGCGTGCTTGGCCCACCCCGGCGAGGAGATGTTCAGATGGACGTCCCCGGGCTTGAGCCCGATCCAGTACATCGTCGCCAAATGGCCGACGGGGTACGAGGTGTGGGTGTGCTCCACGAGTTTGGGGTGAGCGGTGGTGCCGGAGGTGAAGTAGAGCATCAGGGGGTCGTCCGAACGGGTAGGACCGTCCGGTTGGAACTCCGACGCGCCCTCGGCGTCCGCCGCGCCGTACGGGAGCCAGCCCTCGACCGGCTCGCCGACCGCGATCCTGGTGTAGTCGCCGGGTACGTCAGCGAACTTGGGGGCGTCCACGGAGCGTACGAGGACATGCGTAGCCCGACCCCGCTCGACGCGGTCCCGCAGGTCGACGGGGCCGAGCAGTGGCGTGGCGGGGATGACGACGGCGCGCAACTTCATCGCCGCGAGCGCCGTCTCCCACAACTCGTACTGATTTCCCAACATCACGACCATGCGGTCGCCGGCGCGCACGCCCTTCGCACGCAGCCAGTTCGCCACCCGGTTCGAGCGCTGCGACAGTTCGGCAAAGGTCAGCAGCGTGTCGGTGCCGTCCTCGTCGACGATGTGGAGGGCGGGCCGGTCGTTGCCCGCCGCGATCTGGTCGAACCAGTCCAGCGCCCAGTTGAAGTGCGCGGGACGCGGCCAGGCGAAGCCGTCGTACGCGCTCTGGTAGTCGTCCCGGTGCCGCAGCAGGAAGTCCCGGGCCTCCCGGAACTCCTGTGTCACGCCGCTTGTCACCATGTGACCTCCTCCTTGCCGCACCACTCAGTAGCATCGTGTAATCAGTGATGTAGGTCTCACCACCCCCGATCGGGGGTGGTCGGGCAGGGACGAGCCACGAGGAAAGCAGGGCCATGTCCGATTCGGCCGAGGTGGCGGAGATGCAGGCGGCGCTGGTGCGGCTGCGCAGGAACACCGGAGTGTCCGTGGTGTTCGGCGGATTGCTGCACGACCCCCATCGATTGCGCATCGCGCAGGTCAGCGGGGCGCGTACGAGCGCCCTCCAGGGCCTCGGCATCTCGGCTGGCAACGGCTTGGGCGGGAAGTCCATCGCGCTCTCCCGGCCCTGCGGCGTGACGGACTACCGCAAGGCGCGCCACATCAGCCACGAGTACGACGCGGCCGTGACGGCGGAGGGGCTCTGCTCGGTGCTGGCGGTGCCCGTCGTCGTGCGCCGGCGGGTGCGCGGGGTGCTGTACGGCGCGATGCGGCAGCCGGTCCCGCTCGGTGACCGGATCTTCGACGCGGCGGTGGCCGCGGCGCGCGACGTGGAGCAGGCGTTGGTGGTCCGGGACGAGGTGCGACAGTTGCTGACGAAGGTGCGGGAGCCGGACGTGGACTCCGTCTCGTGGGAGAAGGTGCGCGAGGCGCACGGCGAACTGCGCGCGCTCGCCCCGCTCATCGGGGACCCGGCGCTGCGCGAGACGATCCTCTCGGTGTGCACGAGGCTTTCGGCGGCCGGCGTGCAGGCCGATCAGCCGGCCGTGGCGCTGACCCCGCGCGAGGTGGACGTGCTGGCGTGCGTGGCGTCGGGCGCGACGAACGCGTCGACGGCCCAACGGCTCGGGCTGCGGCCGGAGACGGTGAAAGGTTACTTGCGCGACGCCATGCGGAAGCTGGGGGCGCACACCCGGCTGGAGGCGGTGGTCGCGGCGCGCCGGGCGGGCGTGCTGCCGTAGGTTCACGCCCGACAGGTCCCGTGCGCCTCCCTGTGCGTCCGGACGGAGCCGCCGTTTTCCTGCGGGAGCGTCGGTCTCCCCCGGGCCGGTGGAGACCGACGCTCCCGCAGGAAAACGGCGAGAACGTCGCCGGCCAAGCGCTGCCGCCGCTGTAATGGGCCGATGGTGTCCCTCGACAAGGTCCTCGCATTCACCGCCATGTCCCTCCTCGTCATCGCGATCCCCGGCCCGTCCGTGCTCTTCGTCATCGGCCGGGCCCTCGCGCACGGCCGACGCACCGCGCTGGCCACCGTGGCCGGCAACATCCTCGGCTCGTATCTGCTGGTCGTCGCGGTCGCGTTCGGCGTGGGCTCGCTGATCGAGCGGTCCGCCACCGCGTTCACCGCGGTGAAGCTGGCGGGCGCCGCCTATCTGGTCTACCTGGGCGTGCAGGCGTTCCGGCACCGCAAGGACCTGAAGGTGTCCGCGATGGACGCGCCGGGCGCACCCGGCGCACCCGGCGCACCCGGCGCACAGGAATCGGCGGGGGCGCAGACGCGGCGCGGCGACGTGCGGACGGTCGTGGAGGGCGTCGTCGTCGGGGCCACCAACCCGAAGGGCATCGTCTTCTTCGCGGCCGTGCTGCCGCAGTTCGTCGACCACTCCGCGGGGAACGTCCCCTGGCAGATGCTGCTGCTCGGGCTGGTCCCGATCGGCATCGGGATGGTCACGGACACGCTCTGGGGGCTGGGCGCGGCAGCGGCCCGCGGCTGGTTCGCCCGCTCGGAGCGCCGGCTGTCGATGGTGGGCGGCGCGGGCGGCGTGGCGATGATCGGCCTCGGGTTCACCGTCGCGACGACGGGCCGTGCGGACTGAGCTCAGCCCGGGCGGTTGCGCACGGAGAGTGAGCGCCGGGGCGTCCGCGCGCCAAGGCGGCGTCAAGGACGGGGCCCGGAAGATCAGCGCTGCGTCATGGAACGTCCGTTCCTTCCCTCCTCGGGCATAGCTTCGAAGAAGCCTTACGCCACTTCCCTGGAGGACCAGACGATGAGCACCCTCACCCTTGAGGACTCCGACGCCGCCGACCCCCACGAACACGGCCCGGCGGGGCCGCTGTACGTGCCGGTTCGGCTCGGCTCTGCCGGTGGGCACCACCTGCGCTTCATGCGCACCCCGCGCGGGGTGCGCACCGCGGTCGCCTTCACCAGCCTCCGGCGGTTGACGGACGCCCTCGGGGCGGACGCGCGCTGGATCAGGCTCGCGGAACCGGCGCTGCGCACCCTCGCCGCACCCCTCGGGGTGACCGTGCTGACGGTCGACCCGCAGCTCACCGCACCGGCGCCGGCCGTGCCTCGGGCCCCGGCCGCCGTGGCGCAGCCGTGCGCGCGCCGCGGCTGGGATCCGGACGCCGTGGGCGTGCTCAGGTTGACCGGTGCCGCGGCCGCGGTCTGGTCGGCGGTGACTGCGGTGCACGCCTTCATCGACTGAAGCCCCCTCCCCCATCGCCTTCCCCTTCCCCCTTCCGTCTTCCGTCTCCCCGTGGAGGTGTACGCATGACGGCGGTACCCGCTGTTCCGGTCCCGGTGTCGATCCCCGCTCTCGCCGCGCCCCCGGTGTGGCCGGCGTCCGCCGTCCTCGCGCCCGACGGGGACGTGGCGGTGGCCGGGGTGCCGTTGATGGAGTTGGCCGAGCGGTACGGCACCCCGGTCTACGTGCTCGACGAGGACGAGGTCCGGGCCCGGGCCCGGGCGTGGCGGCGGGCGCTGCCGGACGCCGACGTGGTGTACGCGGCGAAGGCGTTCCTGTGCCGGGCGGTGGTGGACTGGATCGCGGACGAGGGCCTGGGCCTCGGGGTGTGCTCGGCGGCCGAGTTGGAGTTGGCGGCGTCCCGCGGCTTCCCCGCGGACCGGGTCGTGCTGCACGGCGACGCCAAGTCCCCGCAGGACCTGGCGACCGCGCTACGGCTGGGGGTGGGCCGCGTGGTGATCGAGTCGCAGTGCGAGATCGCCCGGCTCGCCTCCCGCGTCCCGGGCCCGGAGGCGCAGCAGGTGATGGTGCGGATCTCCCCCGGCGTCGCCGCGGGCGAACGGTCCGCGGTCGGCGGCGGTGCGGAACTGCCGTTCGGGTTGTCGGTCGCGACGGGCGACGCCGAGGACGCCGTGGCCCGGATCATGGGCCAGCCGCGGTTGCAACTGGTGGGCGTGCAGATCTCCTTGGGGACGCAGATCGCCACCCCGGAGCCGTACGTGCGGGGCGTGCGCCGCGCCGTGGCGTTCCTGGCCCGGGTGCGCGACCGCTTCGGCGTGACCCTGCCGGAGGTGGACCTCGGCGGCGGGTTCGCGGTGGCGTACCTGCCGGGCGATCCGGCGCCGAGCCCCGCCGCGTACGGCCGACGCGTCCAGGACGCGCTGGTGCGCTGCTGCGCGGAGTTCGACCTGCCGCTGCCGCGGCTGACGGTGGAGCCGGGGCGCTCCGTGGTGGGCCCGGCCGGGGTGGCGCTCTACCGCGTCCTGGCGGTGCGGCGCTCCGCGACCGGGCGCGCCTTCGTCGCCGTCGACGGCGGGGTGGGCGACAACCCGCGGCCCGCGCTGTACGGGGCGCGGTACTCGGTGCGGATGATCGGCCGCGCGCCCGCCGCGCCGATGCGCGCGACCACGGTGGTGGGCCGGCACTGCGAGGCGGGCGACGTGCTCGCGGAGGGCGTCGAACTGCCGGAGGACGTCCGCCCGGGCGACGTCCTGGCGGTCCCGGCGTCGGGTGCCTACCACGTGTCCATGGCGTCGGGGTACGACATGACGGGCCGCCCTCCGGTGGTCGCCGTGGCCGGGGCGCGGTCGCGGCTGTTGGTGCGCCGGGAGGGCTTCGACGACCACCGGGCACGCGACGTCGGGCTGTGACCCGTCGCGCAGCGGGTCACACCGCGCGCGAGGCGCGGTCGGCGAGGAACGCGTCGAAGGTGCGCGCCGGGCGTCTTAGCGGGCACGGCCGGCGCTCCCGGTGCGTCAGAAGGCGTCGTCGAAGCGGACGTCGTGCGAAGCGGCGGCCGGGGCCAGGGTCGTGAGCGTGCGCTCCGCCTCGGCGGCCAACTCGGTGCGCTGCGCCGCGGTGGGCGGGCCGAACGGGCGCACGGTGAGGGTCGCCGCCGCCTTCTCCTCCGTCAGCCGCCAGGTCCCCGCGAGGAAGCCGTCGAGGAGGAAGACGGGGAAGGACTGGTTGCCCTGCCACGTCCTCGCCGCGTGCGCCGGGTCGAGCACGACGCGCCGCCGGTCGGCGTGGGACAGCAGCAGGTTGTCGTACTCGGGCAGGAAGCGGGGCGGCGCCGGGACGTCCGCGGCGGGGCGCGGGGCGTCTGGGAGGTCGAACAGCTCGGTGCCGCGTTCGTCGCGGAAGACGAGGAGCCGGGGCCGCAGCCGTACGAAGGCGTCGCGCATCCGGGTCAGCCCGGACCACGTCTGCATGTCCTTGACGGACGCGGGCCCGAAGGCGGCCAGATAGCGCAGCACGGCGTCTTCGGCGCTCGCCGCGGGGCCGACCGGGCGGCCGAACCACCGCTCGACGGTGGTGAGCCGGACCTGTCCGCTGCGGCCCCACAGCCCACGCGGGGTGACCTGCACCAGCGGCAGGGTGCAGCGGGCGGCGACGGCGAGCGACGCGGGGTCGGCGTGCGGCCAGTGGACGAGCAGGGCCTCCCGCAACTCCTTCATCGTCCGCGGCTCCTCCTCGACCAGTTCGCGGGCGATCGTCGCCAGCCGCTCGACGTCGACGCCGTCGAGGCCGCCCCGCGCCTGGAACGTCCGCAACTCCCGGTCGGGGCCGCCGGCCTGGAAGACGGGGCGCAGCGCGAGGCAGTCGTCGGCGGTGTGCGCGTGGATGGTGGAGCGCATGGTGACCATGCGGGCGACCGCGCGCTCGGACATCAGCGACGACAGCTCCTCGGGGTCGAAGTCCGCGAGGCGGGCGGCGACGGCGACGTACGGCGGCTTCACGTTCTGCGCCTGAAGGCCGACCAGATGGCGTACGGCTCCCGCCACGGAGACCTCGGACCGGGGCGCGCGCCGCAGCAGCAGCTGACGGGCGAGCGTGGCCCGGTTCAGGGCGCGGTCGGTGAGGACGGGGGGCGTCGTCGTGGTGGCCATGCGCCCACGCTAGCGAGCCTTGCGGACAGCAACGGTCCGCGATGGCCGCGGCGGTGTGGAGCGCGGTCGCCGACCGCTCGGCCCGGGGCTGCGGGTCCGCGACGCGCCACCGTCACCGGCGCTCCGGCGCCGTGATGCGTGCATGATCGGGGGCATGACGTCCACACCGTTCGACCCCCGCACGCTGCTCACGGGCAGCCGACTCGGCGTCCTCGCCACGATCAAGGCGGACGGCCGTCCGCAACTCTCCCCCGTCCAGCCCTACTACGACCCGGAGGCCGACCTCATCCACGTCTCCACCCGCGCCGGCCTGGTCAAGACGGTCAACCTGCTCCGCGACCCGCGGGCCACGCTGGAGGTGACCGCACCCGACGGCATGTCATGGGCGACCGCCGAGGGCGTCGCGACCATCACCGGCCCCGGCACGGACCCCGACGGCCCGGAGGTCGAGGCGCTGGTGGCGTACTACCGCGCCGCGGCCGGCGAGCACCCCGACTGGGCGGAATATCGCGCGGTGATGGTCTCCGACCGCCGGGTGCTGATCACGATGACCGTCGACCACGTCTACGGCGCCTCCATCCGCTGACCGCGCCTCAGGACACGCCCGCAGGGACCCGCGCCCCCTCCCCGGCGGGCGCGGTGGCGCCGTGACGCGTGCGCGACGACGGCGTCCGCGCCCCGGTGGTGGGCTCAGGGCTTGGCCCAGGCGTCGTCCTTCTCCTGCGCCTGCTCGGGGTGTCGGTCCGCTCCCTGGCGCCCCAGGGACGTGAAGTAGTCCCCGAGCAGGAGCAGCAGGGCGGCGACCGTCATCAGGCCACCGATCAGGAAGGTGCCGCGCACGTCGACCAGGGGGAGCAACAGGCCGCCCCCGAGGGCGCCGACGGCCACGCCCAAGTTGTAGGCGGCGCCGTTCGCGGCGATGGCCGTTTCCGTGCGGCCGGGGGCGAAGTGCATGACCCGGCTCTGCGTGGCCATGAAGATGGGTCCCAGCGAGGCGCCGAGGAAGACGATCATGATCACCGCCACGGTCTGCGAGTCGCCCGCCGCGTACAGGCCGAGCAGGGCCACCGCCTGCGTCGCCACGGGGAGGCCGAGGGTCGCTCGTGGATAGCGGTCGAGGAGCCGTCCGTACACCGCGATGCCGGTGATGCCGGTGACGCCGAGGACGAGGAGCAGGGTGCTGACCGAGGACTCGCTGAAGTCGGCCTCGTCCACCAGGAAGGTGGAGATGTAGGTGTACCCGGCGAAGACTCCGGTGACCGTGAGCCCGGTGACGGCCAGCACGATCGCGAAGCGGCGGGTGTCCGGCGCGAGGCCGCGCACGGCGTGCCCCTCCTCCGGGGGCGACGTCGGCAGCACGGTGGCGATCACCAGGAAGGAGGGGATGGCGAGCGCGCCGACCACCAGGAACGGCACCTGCCAACTGGTGTGCTGGCCCAGCCAGGTGCCGCCGGGCACGCCCAGCACGAGGGCGAGCGAACCGCCCACGGACAGCGCGCCGATGACGCGCCCCCGCACGTCGGGGGAGAACAGGCCGACCGCGACGGGCCCCATGACCGCCCAGAACAACGCCTGGGCCACCGCGGTGACCAAACGACTGGCCAGCAGCACCCAGTACGAGGAGACCACGGCCGCCACCACGCTCGCGACGAGCAGTGCCGCCAGCAGGGCGCAGAGCACGAGGCGCCGTGGGATCGAGCGGGTCACCTTGGCGATCGGCACCGAGACGAGGGCGACGGTCAGGCCGTAGCCGGACACCAGCAGACCGACGGCCGACGGCGACTGGCCCAAGTCGTCCGAGATCAGCTCAAGGATGCCGATCGGCAGGTTCTCGGTGGTGTTGAAGGCGAACGCACCCAGCATGAGCGCACCGACCACCGCCACACCACGCCGGTTCGTCGACTTCTCCGTCGCCATCCATCCTCCATTTTCGTCCAAGGGGAGTGCACAGGGAGTACACAGGTAGTGCACAAAGCTCGGTAATAGCTTGCTTGTTCCTGCCTATCGAGAAGGGCTGCTCAACGAGTTTGAACGGTTCCGCGATGACCGGGATGACCAGGAAGAGCAGTCGTAGATCAGCGTAGACCCTGGCCGGCAAGACATGGCCGAAGCGCTTCGATTTGGCTGGTTCTAGAGTGTGGACGCTCCACCAAGTGACATGTAATGTGCAACCGTTGATCGATCCTCCAATTCTTTACGCTGCCTCCGGCGACGGGGATGTACAGCCGAGAAATGGTGTTCGTGGCGCCTGTGCGATGTGGCGTCGAGTTAAGCGCTGTGTCCCCGTAAGGAGTGAACTTTGCTTAATCTCGAAAATGCAGAAGTCCCGTTACTTGCTCCGCAGTTGCGCACCTGGACAGCCCAATCGGAAGACTTGAGCAACCCCGTTTACTGCATCTGCGACTACCTCGACATCCGGGGGCGAGTCGAACCCGATCTCATGATTTCCGCGCACGAACACGTCGAGCGAGAAGCTGAGGCGCTGCGGCTGGGCATCGTCACCGCGCGGGGCGAGCACCGTCAGTTCCTGTCCGAGGGGACGGCCCCTCTGGATTTCCTGGATCTCAGCGCGGAATCCTTTCCTGAGGCGGCAGCGAAGACCTGGATGGAATCCGACGCCCAACGCCCGGTGAACCCGGACCGGTTGTGCACGGCGGCGCTCATCAAAGTCACCGACGAGCATTTCATCCTGTACCGGCGGGTGCACCACGCCGTCGTCGACGGCTACAGCCTCGCGCTCATCTTCAACCGCACCGCCGCGGTGTACACCGCGCTCGCCCAGGGGCTCCCTCCCGGGAAGAGCGCATTTCCCCCGTACGCACGACTCTTGGAGAGCGAGGCGGCGTACCGGGACGGAAAGAGCTTCGACCGCGATCGGCAGCACTGGCTGCGGAAGATGGCCGGCCGTCCCGAGCCGGTGAGCCTCGCCGGCCGGAAAGCAGGGCTCGGCATCGGGCACCGCCGCACCGCCGAGCTCGCGCCCGACACGGTTGCCCGCCTGGAGCGGGCGGCGGGCGGTCTCGGCGTCACCTGGTCCGACCTGGCCGTCAGCACCACGGCCGCGTACGTGGCCCGCACCACCGGCGCCGACGAACTGCTGATCGGTCTGCCCACCGGCGGCCGGCTGGGCCCGCAGGTCCGCAATGTGCCCGGCATGACGATGAACATCCTGCCGCTGCGCCTCACCGTGGACACCGGATCCCCGCTCGACGCGTTCGCCCGGCAGGTGTCGCGGGAGGTGCGGGAAGTCCTGCTGCACTGCCGATACCCCACCGCCGAGCTCTCCCGCGAGCTCGTCGAGCAGGGCGGCGGAGCGCGACTGTGGGGGCCGATGGTCAACGTCATGAAGTTCAACTACAAACTGGACTTCGCCGGCGCCCACGCCGTCATGCGCACGATGTCGATTCCGCTCACCGTCGACGTGACCGTGTACTTCTTCCAGACCTCCGCCGACGGCACCACCGAAGTCATCCTCGACGCGCACCCCGAACTCTACGGTCCGCAGGAAACAGACCGGCACATGCAGGGCCTGCTCTCCTTGCTGCGCGCTCTCGAAACGGCCGACCCGCGCACCGCCGTGCGCGACGTCGGCGCCTGACCTCCGCCCGCGAGACGCGGCACGCCGACTGCCGGTGTGCCGGTGTGCCGGTGTGCGCCGAAGGGCCACGAGGAAGACGGGGCAACGCCGCCGGGGAAAACTACTGGGAAGCGAGGGAACTACGATGGACATGACAGCGGGCGGCGCCGTCGACCCTGCCATAGAAAACCATCAGCAGGTCAGCGAACTCAGAGCGGCAATGAAGCACCTGCGTTCGGAACCCCGAGGGTGGTTGTTCTCCCTCAAGTTCTCCTTATGCGTGCTGCTCACCACGATCGGCGTCCTGGTGGCGTTGCAGCCCGTTTGGTGGTGCCGCGTCGCCGGCGTCGTACTGATCGGATGCATGTTCGCGCATGCCGCGGAACTCCAGCACGAGGCGCTGCACAATTTGGCCTATCGAAGCCGTCGGGCGAACGCAGTCAGCGGAATCGCCCTCGGCCTCCCGATGCTGATTTCCTTCGCTGCCTACAAGGCTGCGCACATGCGCCACCACCGCGATCTCGGCACCCCCATGAACCGGGAGTTCTTCGACTACGGCGACCAGTACGGCCGGGAGGAACGCTCGAAATTGGGCGCCTTCGTCGACTGGAGCGTGCGGTTCACCATGGTCCACCACTACGCGCTGTTCGTGGCGAACCTCGGTCGCTCCCTCCTCGGCAGGGACTTCAGCGGGGAGAGTGCGCGCGTTTCACGACGCATACGCCGCGACCATCGTCTTGTGCTCGGCGCACTGCTCGCCCTTTCCGCACTGTCCTGGTCGCTCGATTCGATGGTCATCGTGTGGGTATGGCTACTTCCGCTCTTCCTCGTGGCCGGGCCGGTGCACGCCGCCATTGAACTGCCGGAGCACTTCGGCTGCGAAACGTTGAACCGCGACCCGTTCGCCAACACCCGGACCATTCGTTCCAACCGCATCCTGACGTGGTTCACCAACGGAAACAATTTCCATGTCGAGCACCATCTGATGCCGAATCTTCCGCTGGAGCGGCTGCCGGATCTGCACAACGAGGTCCAAGACCGCATCCGCTACTTCAACCGCGGCTATCTCGACTACTTCGGAAAGCTGCTCCGCAGGTGAACCCGGGCGTGCACCGCGCCCCGTCACCCGTGAGCAACCGAGAGGAGCAGCAGGTGAACGTGACCTTCCGAGTGGCGCGAACGGAGGCCGACAGGGCCGACGTCCTACGGCTTCGTGACGCCGTGTACGTCGACGACCAGGGCCGGCTCGCCGACGCCGGGGACACGGCCGCGACCTTCGACCGCTTCGACCCCTACGCCGAGTACATCGTCGGATACGACGGGGGAAAGCCGGTGGGCACCGTCAAAGTCGTCCCCGACACGGCGGCCGGGCTGCCCTGCGACGACACGGTGGACCTCACCGAACTCCGCCGCGGCAACCGGCTCGTGGAGTTCGGTCACCTGATGACCCTCCCAGAGGTGCGCGACCGCCACATAGGCATGGCGCTCATGCGGGAAGCCGTGATCCACGGCGCCCGGCAGTACGACATGACGCACATCCTCGGCGACTTCTTCGTCGACGACTCCGAAGGGCTGCGCGGCTTCTACAAGGAGATCGGCTTCGTCGCCCTGCACGAGCCGTACGAGGACACCCGCTTCAAGGGAGCGCCCCTCAGCCTGGTCGCAGCCCTCGACGTCGCCGACGCGGTGAGCCGGACGCGCACCCCGGAAGGACGGAAGAGCCGTCTGTTGCAGTACTTCTTCGGCGAGTACGACAGCTACCGACGGGAGGCGGCGGCGGATGCGGACCCGGCGGCAACTCCTCGCTGAGGCGAAGGCGGCGCACAACCATCCGGCCTACGCCAAGATGGCGTTCGTCATGGGCTGCGGCGTCCAGGGCAGGGGCGAGGGCAGCCGGGTCCTGGACGCCGACGACGGCACCGCGTACCTCGCGCTGTTCGACCAGTACGGCAACCAGTCCTTCGGCTACTCCCACCCGCGGATCGTGGCCGCGGTGCGCGAACAGCTCGACAGCGGCGTCCTCAACAGCACCAAGATCATGTTCGAGGAGGTGCAGATCCGACTCTCCGAACGGCTCGGGGAGGCCACCGGGCAGCGCCTGCCGTACTCGTACCTCGCCAATGGCGGCGGCGAGACCGTCGACAACGCGCTCAAGCTGGCCCGCGCCGCGACCGGCCGTCCCGGCGTCATCAGCGCCCGCGGCTGCTTCCACGGCAAGACCTTCGCCACCCTCAGCGCCTCCGACCGGCCCGAACACCGCGCGCTGCTGGGCCCGTTCATGGAGCACTTCCGACAGGTCGACTTCGGCGACGCGGACCAGCTCGCCGCCGCGTTGGACGACACCGTCGCCGCCGTGCTCCTGGAGCCCGTGCAGGCCGAGGCGGGCGTGATAGTGCCGCCGCCCGGCTATCTCCAGGAGGTGCGCAGGCTGTGCACCGAGGCGGGCGCGCTGCTCGTCCTGGACGAGATGCAGACGGCGTTCGGCCGCTGCGGCACGTTCTTCGCCCACGAGCTGTTCGGCGTCGTCCCGGACCTGGTGTGCGTGGGCAAGGCGTTCGGCGGCGGGGTGCTCCCGCTGTCGGCGGTGCTCGGCACCGAGCGGGTCTGGGAGGTCCTGCGGGTGCTGCCGTCCACCTTCGGCTCCAGCCTGGGCGGCAACCCGCTCTCCTGCCGGGTCGGCCTTGAGTCCCTCGCCATCGCGTCCGACGAAGGGTTCCTCGCCGAGGTCAAGCAGCGGTCGCTGTGCATCGACGAGCGGCTGACCGCAGCGGCGGCGAACCATCCCGGGCTCATCGCCGAGCACCGGGGCCTGGGCATGATGCACGGCCTGGAGTTCACCACCGGGGCGACCGCCGGGCTCGTCCTCGGCCGACTCCTCGAAGCGGGAATCACCTCCACGTACTCGCTCTACGACCCGAAGGTCCTGCGCGTCCAACCGCCCATGGTCATATCGGCGGACGACCTCGACCACGGCCTGTCCGTGCTCGAAGGGATCCTCGCGGAGACCGATGCCCACCGGCGCGACCGTGCCTCCGCACCCGGCGGGGCCGGTGTTCGGGCGGACGGCTGCGAAGCCGCGGCCGAGCTCTCCCCGCTGACTCGGACCGTCCCGCTGCCGTACCCGGCCGGGCGCGTCCTGGACCTGCTCCGGTCCCGGCCGCGGCTGCTCGACCCCTTCGCGGCCGAGCCCGCGGCGCCGGCCGCACCGGGCCGGGACCAGGAGTTCGCCGGGCGGCTCGGCGACGACGCGGTGGTCTGGACGGACCGCGCCGAACTCCTCGACGACGGCGTGCGGCTGACCGCGGCCCCCGACTGGCTGTGGCACACCCTGGAGCGCCGGGTGACGGTCGCGCCCGGCGACGGCGGGAGCGTCCTTGAGGTCCACGTCGCCTGGAACACCGACAGCGCGGGGTACGAGGACATGCTCGGCGGCCGGATCGGGTTCCTCGCGGCCCGCCGGCTCGCCGAGCTCGTTCCCGAGCTGGAATCCGCGCTGGCGGCGGAAGCCGGCCTCCCATCGCAGGCGGCCCCCGTCCCCCCACCGCACGCACCCGCACCTCAACCGCACCCGGAAAGGAAGTCGGCCGACAGGTGAGCATGAACCTCGCGGGCCTCTTGGACCGCTCAAGGACCCACACCACCGCCCGGGTCACGGAGATCGACATCACCGGCAAACGCCGCGACCTCACACACGCCGAGCTGACGGAACTCGCGCACGACCGGGCACGCCAGCTGACCGCCGCGGGCGTGCGCCCCGGCCACCTCATCGGCATCCGCGCGTCCAACGGCCTGGACTGGCTCGCCTGGGACCTGGCGGCCCTCGTCACGGGCGCGCGGTTGAAGGCGTTCGCCGACACCACGGAGATCCCCGACCCGGGCGACTTCATCGCCGAGCACCGGCTCGCCCTGTTGATCGCCGACGTGCCCCCGACCGCCCCGGCCGTCGTCCGGCCCGACGGTGCCCCGGAGCCGGACGTGGTGCCGCCCACCGCCACCGTCGTCGAGACCGACGACATCCACAGCCTGGTCTACTCCTCGGGCACCTCCGGTCGGCTCAAGGGCCTGGAGATCAGCGGCCGGGGCACCGAGTACGTCATCAACCGCTTCGTGGCAGCCTTCGGCGTGACCGCCCGCGACCGGCACCTGATCTTCCTGCCCCTCGCCAACTACCAGCAGCGGCTGTCCGTATACCTGTGCCTGTGGCTCGGCGCGGACCTGGTCCTCGCCCCGTACCAGCGGGTCTTCCAGGCGGTGCGCACGGAGCGCCCGACGTTCCTGATCGGACCGCCCGTCTTCTACGACACCGCGCTCCAGCTCAGCACGAAGGGCCAAGGCGCGGGCTCGCTGGGCGACTTCCTGGGTGGGCACATCCGCTTCCTGATCACGGGCATGGCGCCGATCCGCCGCGACACCCTGGACGCGTTCTGGGCGCAGGGCGTGCCGCTGCTGGAGGCGTACGGCCTGACCGAGACCGGCATGGTCGCCTGGAACAGCCCGGGAGAGCACCGGGTCGGCACCGTGGGCCGCCTCATCGACCCCGACGCGGTGACCTTCCTCGACGACGGCGAACTGGTCATCAACCGTCCGGCCCCGCTCGGGCGCGGCTATTTCGACACGGACGGCGACCCTGCCGCCGCGGAGGTCTTCAAGGCCGACGGCACGATCCTGACGGGCGACTACGGCCGGCTGGACGAGGACGGGTTCCTGACGCTGATCGGGCGCAAGAAGGACGTGATCGCGCTCGGCAGCGGCCGCAAGGTGCACCCGGCCGAGATCGAGGCCGCCTTCACCGGCATCGAGGGCGTCTCGGAGATCGTCGTCGTCGCGACCCCGCAGTCGAACCGGCTCGGCGCCATCGTCACCGCGACCGACCCGGCGGACCCGCTGCTGCACGGACGGATCGAGCAGCGGATCGAAGAGACCAACGCCACGCTCGACGCGCACGAACGCGTGATGTCGTTGGTCTTCTCCGCCACGCCGCTGCGGTCCGACCCCGCTTTCATGACCGCGAACATGAAGCTCAGCCGGGACCGCGCGGCGGCGCACTTCGCGGCCGCGGTCAAGGAGGAGTCCGCTGCCGACGGGGCCGCCGCGCCCGCGGACTCCGGGGCGGGGCGCTGATGGCACGGCCCCCCGAGCGCACGGCGGACGCCGGACGCGACGCTCCGGCGCCGCCCGTCGTCGACGCCCAGGTACAGCTCGGCAGCCAACTGGCCATCCCGCGGGCGTTCCTGGAGTACCAGGCGGACAATGCGCACCACCGCATGAACGCCTACGGTCACCCGGTGCGGCGCGGGCGCATGCTCGACCGGGTGCTCTCCGTCCACCAGGACGACGACGCCGACCGGCTCGTGGCGGAGATGGACGAAGCGGGGGTCGACCAGGCGTTCCTGGTGATCCCGGACTACTCGCACGTGGCACGGTGCGCCCTGACGCAGGCCGAACTCGCCCGGCACGTCGACAAGGTGAGCCGTCGGCACGAGGGCCGTTTCAAGGTCTTCTGGGGCGTCGACCCGCGTGGCGGGCAGGACGGCATCGACCTGTTCGAACGGTGCGTCACCGAGTACGGCTTCGCCGGGCTCAAGCTCTACCCGCTGTGCGGCTACTCGCCGAGCGACCGCCGGCTGTATCCGTACTTCGAGATCTGCCGGCTGCACGGCCTGCCCGTGCTGAGCCACACCGGGCCGGGCTGGGGCCAACTGGAGTTCGAGTACGGCGCACCGCTGCTGCTCGACGCGGCGGCGCGCGACTTCCCGCAGGTGAACTTCATCCTCGGGCACGGCGGGGTCACCCACGTCGAAGAGGCGACGTACATGTGCGCCCACCGGCCCAACACGTACCTGGACATCAGCCAGTTCCACTCGGTCCTGGCCGCGGACGGCTGGCAGGCGCATCTCAACCGCCTGTTCCGCCTGGGCATCAGCCACAAGATCCTCTTCGGCACCTGCTGGCCCTCCTACCGGCTCTCGGAGTCACTGCCCGGTCTGGTGGGCGCCTTCGCCAAGGGCCGGCCCGCGGTGGCCGGACTGAAGGAGTCGGACCGTCGCATGATCATGGGCGGCAACAGCCTGCGCCTGGTCGCCGGAGCATCGAAGGACGCAACGGAGCACGTCACCACGGACAACGCCACCGTCATGGATCGGGGAGGCCGGGCATGAGCACGGACGTCGCAGCGCTGGAGAAACTGATGGTCGACTGGGTCGAACAGTGGATCGAGGGGGAGGCGCACACGCCGATCGACGCGACGACCAACCTCAGCCACACCGGACTCCTCGACTCCATGGCGATCGTCGGGCTCATCTCGTACCTGGAGGAACAGGCCGAAACCGAATTCGACTTCGCGACGTACGACCCCATGGCCGGGGTCACCATCCGGGGCCTGATCGAGCACTGCGTCGGATGACCACGGTCTACGACGGCCACTGCCACGTGGCGTCGACCCACTTCATCCCGCGGACCTTCGTGGAGGACGTGGCGAGCAACGTGTGCTGCTACCTCGGTTCCCGGGGCGTGGAACAGCGCCCCGGCCGCGTCGCCGACGGCCTGGCGGCCCAGTACGAGGACCACTTGGCCGACGGCCTCGTCGGCGAGATGGACGCGGCCGGCATCGACCGCGCGGTGCTGCTCGTGCCCGACTTCAGCCTGCGGATGCCCGGGGCGCCGGAGCCCGTTGCGGCGGCGCGTCACCACCACGAGATCCGGCTGCGCCACCCCGGCCGCTTCTGGGTCTACATCGGCGTCGACCCACGGCGCGGACCCGAGGGCGTGCGCGCCTTCGAGCAGATGGTCGACGGCTACGGCCTGGACGGCGTGAAGCTCTATCCGCCGTGCGGCTACTCGCCGTCCGACCCGGGGCTGTACCCGTACTACGAGATCTGCCAGACGCGCAGCCTGCCGGTGTTCGTGCACACGGGCCCCACCGCCCGCAGCCTCGACTACGGACCGGCGCACCCGCTGCGCGTCGACAAGGCCGCGCGGGACTTCCCGCGGGTGAAGTTCGTCCTCGGCCACGGCGGACTCACCCACGTGGAGACGTCCGCCTACTTGGCGTCGTACCGGCCCAACGTGTACGTGGACACCGGCGGTTTCGCGAGCGGGCCGATGCTGCCCGCCTGGCCCGAGCATCTGAACCGGCTGTTCCGGCTGGGCGTCAACCACAAGATCATCTTCGGCACCGACTGGCCGCTCGGCCGCCTGAACGGGTTCAAGGGCCTGATGGCGGAGGTCCTCGACGGCCCGACGGTGTTCGCCGGCGTGTCGCACAAGGACCGGTCACTGCTGCTGCACGAGAACCTGCTGCGCGTCCTGGCGCCGCGCAGCCGCCCCGAGGCGTGAGGCCCGCCGCGGATCCGTACCCGACCCACACGAGCGCAACGCGAGGGGGCTGGCCATGGCTATCACCGGACCGAACAGCACTTTCACGGACCACCGGCAGCGGCGGGCCGTCCCGCCCGCGGGCGCGTCCGCCACCCTCCCGGGCCGGTTCGAAGCCCAGGTGTCCCGGCACGCGCACCGCACGGCCCTGACCCTGGGCGACGAACACCTCGACTACGCCGCGCTCAACGCGCGGGCCAACCGCCTGGCCCACGCGCTCCTCGCCCGGGGCGCGGGCCCGGAGAAGCTCGTCGCCCTGGCCCTGCCCCGGTCCGTCGACACCGTCGTCGCGATCCTCGCCGTGCTCAAGACCGGCGCCGGATACCTGCCGTTGGACCTGGACCATCCCCCGGAGCGGATCAACCGGACCCTCGCGGACGCCCGCCCGGTGCTGCTGGTCAGCCACGACCAGATGGACGTCCTCGCCGAGGTGCCCCGTCTCGTCCTGTCCGCCCGGAGCACCGCCGAGGAACTCGCCGACCGGCCGGACGGCAACCCCACCGACGCCGACCGCCCGGCCCCCGTCCGGCCCGCGGGCACGGCGTACGTGATCTACACGTCGGGCTCCACCGGCCGCCCCAAGGGGGTGGTGGTCTCGCACGACAACGTCGTCCGCCTGTTCGGCGAGACGGCCGAGGAGTTCCGCTTCGACGAGCACGACGTGTGGAGCCTCTTCCACTCCTATGCCTTCGACGTCTCCGTCTGGGAGATCTGGGGCGCACTGCTGCACGGCGGCCGACTCGTGGTCGTCCCGTACGAGACGAGCCGGGCTCCCGAGCGCTTCCGCGCGTTGCTCGCCGCGGAACACGTGACGGTGCTCAGCCAGACGCCGTCCGCCTTCTCCCCGTTGATGGACGCCGACCGGGACGCCGAGCCCGCGCGCGAACTCTCCTTGCGCACCGTGGTGTTCGCCGGCGAGGCGCTTGACTTCGGCAGGCTCGCGCCCTGGTACGCGCGGCATCGCGACGACGCCCCGGTTCTCGTGAACATGTACGGCATCACCGAGACCACCGTCCACACCACGATCACCCGACTCACCGCGCAGGACGCCGTGCCGCACGCCGCCAGTCGCATCGGCGTCGCCATCCGGGACCTGTCCCTGCACGTCCTCGACGAGGCGCTGCGCCCGGCTGCGCCCGGAGTCGCCGGGGAGCTGTACGTCTCCGGACCCGGCGTCACCCGCGGCTACCTCAACCGGCCGGCGCTGACCGCCCGGCGCTTCGTGGCCGACCCCTTCGGACGGCCCGGCGACCGGATGTACCGCAGCGGCGACGTGGTCCGCCGCAACGAGCGGGGCGAGCTCGAGTTCATCGGCCGCGCCGACCAGCAGATCAAGATCCGCGGGTTCCGGATCGAACCGGGCGAGATCGAGGCCGCACTCACCGACCACCCCGCGGTGCGCCGGACCGCCGTCGTCGCCCGCGAGGACGTCCCCGGGGACAAACGCCTGGTCGCGTACGTCGTCCCGGAGGTCAGCCCGGAAGCGGGCGACGACGCGGACGCCACGGCCGCGCGGCAGGTGCACGACTGGGAGAAGGTGTTCGACGCGCAGTACGCGGGGCGCGCCGCCCGCCCGGACTTCGGCGAGGACTTCGCCAGTTGGTACGACAGCTACACCGAGCGCGAGCCCATCGCACCGGCGCACATGCGCGAGTGGCGCGACACGACCGTCCGGCGCCTGCGGGAGCTGCGGCCCCGCCGCGTCCTGGAGATCGGCGTCGGCACCGGCCTGCTGCTGTCCCGACTGGCCGCCGAGTGCGAGGAGTACCACGGCACGGACGTCTCCGCAGGCGTCGTCGAGACCCTCGCCGCCGAGATCGCCGCGCGGCCCGCCCTGGCCGCGCGGGTCCGGCTGCGCCATCAGGCCGCGCACGACACCACCGGCCTGCCGCCCCGCCACTTCGACGTGGTCGTCGTCAACTCGGTCGCCCAGTACTTCCCCGGCAGCCGTTACCTCCTCGACGTCCTCGAAAGGGCCCTCGCCCTCACCGCACCCGGCGGCGCCGTCTTCGTCGGCGACCTGCGCGACCTGCGGACCCTGCGCCCCTTCACCACCGCGGCCCAGCTACGCCGTGCCGCACCCGACGCCGACCGGGGCACCGTGCGCCACGCCGTCGAGCGCGCCCTCATGCTGGAAGAGGAGCTGCTGCTCGCCCCCGACTTCTTCCACGCCTTCGCGGCCCGCGAGAACGCGGTCGGCGCCGTCGACGTCCAGGTGCGCCGCGGCGCCCTGCACAACGAGATGACGCGGTACCGCTACGACGTCGTCCTGCACAAGGCGCCCGTGCGGACCGTACCGAGCGGCGGGACACGGCTGCGCTTCGGCGACGAGGTGCCCGGCGCGGACGAGCTGGCGACGTATCTGCAACAGCAGCGCCCCGAGCGGCTGCGGGTGCTGTCCGTCCCCAACAGCCGCGTCACCCAAGAGGCCGCCGCGGCAAGGGCGTTCGACAACGGCGCCGACCTCGCGGACGTGCGGCGCATCCTCGCGCGAAGGCCCCGAGGCGTCGATCCCGAGGACCTCTACCTGCTCGGCGAGCGCCTCGGCTATCGCGTCGCCGTCACACCGACGGCGCGCACCGCAGACACGGTCGACGCGGTCTTCGCCCGCGGCGCGAACACCGCCGGCCGCGTCCTTTCGGCGTACGAGCCCGACGGCACGCCCGCCGACCCCGCGGCGTACGCAACCAGCCCGGTGGCCGCCCGCCGCGCCGCGCAGCTCACCGCCGCACTCCGCGCACACCTGAAGGAACGGCAGCCCGACTACATGGTGCCGTCGGCCGTGGTGCTCCTGGAGCGGCTGCCCCTGACCGTGAACGGCAAGCTGGACCGCGCCGCCCTGCCCGCGCCGGTCGTCGAGGCGCAGTCCGGACGGGGCCCCCGCACCGAGCGCGAGGAGGTGCTGTGCGCCCTGTTCGCCGAGATCCTCGGCGTCGAGGGCGTCGGCATCGACGACGACTTCTTCGCGCTCGGCGGCCACTCGCTGCTCGCCACCCGGCTCGGTTCCCGGGTCCGCGCCCGGTTCGGCGCGGAACTCGCCGTGCGCACCCTCTTCGAGCACCCCACCGTCGCCGAGTTGGCGCCGCGGCTCGATACCCCGGCGCAGGCCCCGGCCGACGCCCGGCCGGCGCTGCGCGCCGTCGAGCGCCCCGACCCGCTCCCGCTCTCCTTCGCCCAGCGCAGACTGTGGTTCCTGCACCGCCTCGAAGGAACGAGCCGGGCCTACAACGTGCCCTGGACGCTGAGGTTCACCGGCCACCTGGACGTCGACGCGCTGCACGGCGCGGTCGGTGACCTCGTCGCCCGCCACGAGTCCCTGCGCACCCTCTTCCCCGACCGGGACGGCGAGCCGTACCAGCGGATCCTCCCGCCGCAGGACGCCCGGCCGCCGTTCACGAAGACGCGCACGACCGAGGCGGCGCTGCCCGGAGCGCTCGCCGAAGCGAGCGGCCACCGCTTCGACCTGGCCGCCGGCCTGCCGCTGAGGGCCCGGTTGTTCGCGGTGTCCGCGACCGAGCACGTGCTGCTGCTCCTGGTGCACCACATCGCCTGCGACGGCTGGTCGTTCGCGCCGCTGGCCGAGGACCTGATGTCCGCCTACGAAGCCCGCAGGACGGGCGCGCCCCGCGACGGCGACGAGGGCGGCCGGGACGCCGCGGTCCAGTACGCCGACTACGGCCTGTGGCAGCGCCGGGTGCTGGGTGATCCCGACGACCCCGCGAGCCCCCTCGCCCGCCAGCTCTCCTACTGGCGGCGGCACCTGACGGGCCTGCCCGACCAATTGGAACTGCCGTGGGCCCGCCCGCGCCCCGCCGAACCGACCTACGGCGGCGAGAGCCTCTCCCTCGCCTGGAACGCCGACCTGCACCGACGCCTGTCCGAACTCGCCCAGGAGACCGGGACGAGCATGTTCATGGTGCTCCAGGCGGGTCTCGCGGCACTTCTGACCCGGCTCGGCGCGGGCGAGGACATCCCCATCGGCTCACCCGTCGCGGGCCGTACCGACCAGGGCCTCGACCGCTCCGTCGGCTTCTTCGTCAACACCTTGGCCATACGCAACGACACCTCGGGCAACCCCTCCTTCCGCGACCTGTTGCACCGGGTGCGCGACGTGGCCCTGAGCGCGTACGAGCACCAGGACGTGCCCTTCGAGCACCTCGTCGACGAGCTCAACCCGCCCCGCGTCATCGGCCGCCATCCCCTCTTCCAGGTCTCGCTGGTCCTGCAGAACACGCCCGTGCCCCGCCTGGACACCCCCGGGCTCGACGTCACCACCGGCCTGCTCCACCCGGGTTCGGCCCGCTTCGACCTGCTCCTGAACATCGAGGAGCGCTTCTCGGAGGACGGCGCGCCGGCAGGACTGACCGGCTTCTTCGAATACAGCACCGACCTGTTCGACCCGGCGGCCGTGGCCGCCCTCGCCACCCGCCTCGCCCGGCTCCTGGGCGCGGCGGCGGACGCCCCGCACACGCCGATCGGACGGCTCGACGTCCTCAGCGCCAAGGAGCTGCGGCTGTTCGAGGAGTGGAACGACACCGCGCGGCCCGTCCCGCCCGTCACCCTGCCGGACCTGTTCGAACGGCAGGCCGCCCGCACGCCGGACGCCACGGCCGTCGTCAGCGGGGCCGTCCGCCTGTCCTACGCGCAGCTCAACGCCCGCGCGAACGGCCTCGCCCACCGGCTCATCGCCGCGGGCGCGGGACCGGAGGGCATCGTGGCTCTGGCGCTGCCCCGGTCGGCCGACACGGTCGTGGCGCTGCTCGCCGTCCTCAAGTCGGGCGCCGCCTACCTGCCGGTCGACCCCCGCCACCCCGCGGAACGGATCGCGTTCACGTTCCGGGACGCCGCGCCCGTCTGCGTCGTGACGGACCTCGAACCCCCCTGCGAGCTGCCCGCCTCGGTGCCGCGCGTCCACCTGGACGGCAGTGCCGACGCCTCCGGCGATGCGCCGGGCGACCCCCGCGACGTCGACCGGACGCTGCCGCTGACGCCGGCGAACGCCGCGTACCTGCTGTACACCTCGGGTTCGACCGGCCGCCCCAAGGGCGTCATCGTGCCCCACTCCAACGTGGTGAACCTCGTGCTGTGGGGACGCGAGGCCCTGGGGGACCAACGGTTCGCCCACGCGCTGGCCGCCACTCCGCTGACCTTCGACGTGTCCGTCTTCGAGATCTTCGGCCCCCTGCTCACGGGCGGCGCCGTCGAGGTCGTGCCGGACGTGCTCGCGCTCGCCGAACGCCCGGGCGGGCGGTGGAGCGGAAGTCTCGTCTGCGGTGTGCCGTCGGCCCTTTCCCAGCTGGTGCAACAGCACGACGTGGACCTGCGGGCGGACGTGGTCGCGCTCGCGGGTGAAGCGTTGTCCGCGCACACCTTGAAGGAGATCCGGGCCGCCGTGCCCGGGGCCCGCGTCGCCAACGTGTACGGCCCCACCGAGGCGACGGTGTACACCACCGCCTGGTTCCCGGACGGCGCCGACACCGCGGCCCCGCCCGTCGGCCGCCCGGTCCGCAACACCCGCGTCCACGTCCTCGACGCGCACCTGCAACCCGTACCGCCGGGCGTGACGGGCGAGTTGTACGTCGCTGGCGCAGGACTGGCCCGTGGCTACGCGGGCAGGGCGGGGCTGACTGCCGAGCGATTCGTGCCCGACGTGTTCGGCGCACCGGGGGAACGGATGTACCGCACCGGTGACCTGGCCCGCCGGGGCGCCGACGGCAACCTGGAATGCCTCGGGCGCGCCGACGACCAGGTCAAGCTCCGCGGCTTCCGCATCGAGCTGGGCGAGGTGGAGGCCGTCCTCGCGACCCACCCCGGCCTGGCGCAGACCGCGGCCGCCGTGCGCGAGGACCGGCCGGGCGACCCGCGCATCGTGGCGTACTACGTGCTCGCCGACCACGTCGAACACCACCCCGACGGCGCCGAGTTGCGCGATCACCTGGCCCGCAGGCTGCCCGAGTACATGATCCCCTCCGGCTTCGTACGACTGGAGCGGATGCCGCTGAACCCCAGCGGCAAGCTCGACCGACGGGCCCTTCCCGCCCCCGACGACACGGTGGCGCGGCCTTCCGGACGACGGCCGCGCACCGCGACGGAGAGGGCCCTGTGCGACCTGTTCGCCGAGGTGCTCGGACTGTCGGACCTCGGCATAGACGACGGCTTCTTCGACCTCGGCGGACACTCCCTGCTCGCCGTCAAGCTCGTGACCCGCATCCGCACCGCCCTGGCCGTGGACATCGGCATCCGGGCGGTGTTCGAGGCGCCCACCGTTGCCGCGCTCGCCCTGCGGCTGGGGCCTGTCTTACGGATCAGGCTGGATGAGTGAGCGGGGTCTGGTGCCGTGGATCTCAAGGCGGAGGAGGGAGTCAATGCGGAGTATTGGCGACCGACGACAACGCGGAGAGGCTCGGTGCCAGGGCACGCGAGCCCAGCAAGATCCGTAAGACAGGCCCCAGCCCCGACGGAACCTCAGAACCGACCCCAGCCGGAATCCCATAAGGAATGGGAGTGAGAGCATGACGAATCATCACGAAGACACCCCTGCATGCGCAACGACCCCCGATGGTTCGCCCGCCGTGCCGCTGTACCGCACGATGCGACTGATCCGCCGCTTCGAGGAACGCTGCATCGAGCTCGTGAAGGCCGGAGAGATCCCCGGCGGCATCCACCCCTACACGGGGCAGGAGGCCGTGGCCGCGGGCGTGTGCGCGGCCCTGCGCGCCGACGACGTCATCACCAGCACCCACCGCGGCCACGGCCACGTCCTGGCCAAGGGCGCCGACCCGGCCCGGATGATGGCGGAGCTCGCGGGGCGGATCACCGGGCTCAACAAGGGCCGGGGCGGCTCCATGCACGCGGCCGACGTCAGCCTCGGCATCCTCGGCGCCAACGGCATCGTCGGCGCCGGGGCGCCCATCGCGACCGGTGCGGCGTGGGCCGCGGCGCGCGCCGGCCGGGACACGGTCGCCGTCAGCTTCTTCGGCGACGGCGCCGTCAGCCAGGGCGTGGTCCTGGAGTCCTTCAACCTGGCGTCGCTGTGGCGCCTTCCCGTCCTCTTCGTCTGCGAGAACAACGGGTACTCCTCGACGGCCACCGTCGAGGACCTGGTCGCGGGTTCGATCACCGCCCGTGCGGAGGCGTTCGGCATGCCGGCGGCGTCGGTCGACGGCATGGACGCCGAGGCCGTGCTCGCCGCCACCCGCGTGTTCGTCGAGCGGGCCAGGGCGGGCGGCGGACCGGCGTTCCTGGAGTGCCGCACCTACCGGTTCGACGCCCACCACACCTGGGAGTACCGCTCGTTCGTGCGCTACCGCACGAAGGAGCAGGTGGACGAGGGCCGGCGCCGTGACCCCGTACGGATCCAGGGCGAGCGGATCCCGGACGCGGCCCGCGCCCGCGCCGACGACGAGGTGGAGTCCGTCCTGGCGTCGGCGGTGCGGTTCGCCCTCGACAGCCCCGATCCCGATCCGGTCGACGCCCTTGAGTACCTCTATGCGACGGGGCTGCGCCCCCGGGCGGGAGTGATCACCAGTGCCTAAGCTCGGCTATCTCACCGCGCTCACGCGCGCCCTGGCCGACGAACTCGAACGGGACCCCGGGGTCTGCGTGTTCGGCGAGGACATCCGGGTGGGCGTCGCGAACGTCACCAAGGGGCTGGTGCAGCGCTTCGGCCCGGAGCGCATCGTGGACATGCCGCTGTCGGAACAGGCGTTCACCAGCTTCGCGACCGGTGCCGCGCTGTCCGGGCACCGCCCGGTGATCGAGTTCCAGATCCCCTCGCTGATGTTCCTGGTCTTCGAGCAGATCGCCAACCAGGCGCACAAGTTCTCCCTCATGACCGGTGGCCAGGCCAACGTGCCCGTCACCTATCTGGTCCCCGGTTCCGGCTCCCGCACCGGCTGGGCGGGCCAGCACTCGGACCAGCCGTACAGCCTGTTCGCGCACGTCGGCCTCAAGACCGTGGTTCCTTCGAGCCCGTCCGACGCCTACGGCCTGCTGGTCTCCGCGATCCGCGACGACGACCCGGTGGTGGTGCTCACGCCCGCGGCGTCCTCGATGAGCTTCGAGAGCGTCGACCTCGGCGAGCTCGCCCCGCTGCCACTGGGCGTGGGCCACGTGGCGCGCGAGGGTTCGGACGTCACGGTGGTGGCGGTGGGCCACTTCGTCGAGCAGGCCCTCGACGTGGCCGAGGAACTGGCGGACGACATCTCGGTGGAGGTCTTCGACCCGCGCACGGTCTACCCCTTCGACTGGCCCGGCCTCGCCGAGTCGGTGAACCGCACCGGCCGCCTCGTCGTCATCGACGACTCCAACCGGTTCTGCGGCCTGGGCGCCGAGATCGTCGCTGCGGCGTCCGAGGAGATGCGCCTGGTGGCGCCGCCGCGCCGGATCACACGTCCCGACGGTGCGGTGCTGCCGTTCGCGCTCGGACTCGACCGCGCGGCGCAGCCGCACCGCGACCAGTTGACGACGGCGATCCAGCAGGTCTGCAAGGCGCACCGATAGTCGGGGCCGCCGTACCAAGCCGTGAACCGCCGGGAGACCCGTCCGAGAAGCCCGGCCCGGGCCGCGGCGGGCTCCGGCGGGTCCTCAGCCGGGAGGAAGAGGGGAAGCGCACCGTGCCGGTGATCGCCGTGAACGGAATTCGGCTCTGCTACGACGACGTGGGATCGGGCGACCCGGTGGTGATGATCCAGGGCACGGGAGGCAGCCGTACCGCATGGCAACTGCACCAGGTCCCCGCGCTCACCGCGGTCGGGTTCCGCGTGATCACCTTCGACAGTCGGGGGGTCCCGCCGACCTCCGAATGTCCCGAGGGCTTCACCCTCCAGGACATGGTCGACGACGTGGCCGGGCTCATCGAACGACTGGACCTCGCGCCCTGCCGGGTTGTCGGCACCTCCCTGGGCGCGTTCGTCGCCCAGGAACTCGCCCTGACCCGAACGGAGTTGGTCAGCCAGGTCGTCCTCATGGCGACGCGGGGCCGCACCGACGCGGTACGCGCCGCCCTCGCCCGCGCCGAGATCGAACTGCACGATGCCGGCGTCCGGATCCCGGACCGGTACGCCTCCGTGGTGCGCGCCCTCACTTCGCTGTCGCCGCGCACCCTCGACGACGACGCGGCGATGGCCGACTGGATCGACCTCTTCGAGCTGACGACCGCGGCGGGGCCAGGACAGCGCGCCCAGATGGAGGTCGGCAGGTTGGACGACAGGCTCGCCGCGTACCGGGACATCCGGGTCCGCAGTCAGGTCATCGCCTTCGCTGACGACCTGCTCTGCCCGCCCCACTTGGGCCGGGAGGTCGCCGACGCGATCCCGGGCGCCGAGTACGAACTGATCGCGGGCTGCGGCCACTACGGCTATCTGGAGGACCCGGTGACGGTGAACAAGGCGATGGTGGAGTTCCTCACCACCAAGGCCCCCTGACACCTGCCGCCCGCTGCGCGCTGTTGTGCCTCTGGACGGTGCAGCCACGGGCACGGCCGCCGGGTGTGGCGGCCGTGCCCAACGGGTTCCGGGCGGGTGGGCCCGGGGGTGTCAGGCCGCGGGCACGGTGTCCGCGAAGGTCGTCCCCGCCGCCCGGTACGCCGCGACCCGCTCGGCGACCTGTGCGGCGGACAGCACCTCGTCCTTCACGTGCAGCACGTAGTCCACGTGCTGTTCGTACGCGCGGGGCTCGGTGCTCGACTGCCCGGCCAGGCCCGTCAGCCACTGGTTGAAGGCGATCAGCATGGGGCGTTCGGGCAGGAACGCCGCGTCGTGGGTGGCGAAGAGCCGGCCGTCGACGTAGTAGCGCACGGCGGTGTCGTCGATGGTGAGGACCAGGTCGCGCCAGCCGCCGTAGCCGGCGCGGTCGGCGGTGTGCCGGTTGACGACCTGCCCGGTGTTCGGGTCGTACGTCTCCCAGGAGGTGGCGAAGAGGGTGTTGCCCGTCTCGCCCCAGCCGCCGTTGGGCAGGTACTCGAAGTCGTACTCGGCGTAGTCGTCGGCCATCGGCGCCTTGAGGTCGTTGATGGCGAAGAACGTCTGGATCACGTGATCGCCGTCGGGACCGCTCACGGGCGCGTCGCTGAACTTCACCCGGGCCGCGTAGGTGCCGTTGCGGAACTTCATCGCCGACGTGGATATCTCCGCCTGCCGGGTGCTGGCCGCGCTCCCCGCGGTCTCGGTGCGCAGCGTCATCGCGGAGGCGCCGTCGGCGGTGCCGAACGAGACGTTCTCGGGCGTCCAGGTCGCGCCGGGCACCCCCGGGCCGCCGGGCCAACTGCGCAGGCTCCAGCCGTGGGCGGAGAGCGCGGGGTCTGCGGACCCGGTGTACGCGAAGTCGTCGAAGAGGGCGCGTGCGGGCGGATCGACGGGCCCGCCGCCCGGCGCCGTACCCCACACCGCGGCACCCGCGTGGTGCGCGGTGACCTTGGGCCAGTCGGCGTACGTGGTCCGCTCGGCGCCGAAGGAGTAGTCGTCGGACTGCTTCAGGGGCTGCCAGTCGGCGCGATGCACGCGCAGCCGGATCTCGCCGGTGTCGGCGCCGGGGGCCAGGGAGCCCGCGGCGGCGGTGAAGCCGATCTCCAGGTAGCGGTCGGCGGTCGCGGTCGGCGTCGCCACGGGGGCGAAGGCGCCCGTGACGTTGGCGCAGCCCCGCACCGCCCAGTCGCAGGCGAAGCGGTGGACCGCGCCGGGCGCGTCGGCGGTGAAGTAGTAGCGCAGCTTCACATCGGCCAACCGGACGGGCGCGGCACCGGTGTTGCGCACGGTGAGCTGAGGGGTGGCCTGTTGCGCGCCGACCGCGGCGGCAGTGGTGCGGTACTGCACGGCGAGACGCACGTCGGTGGCTCCGCCCGGACTCGTACCGGCACTCGCGGCCGGGGTCGCGAGCCCGAGGGAGGCGAGGGTCGCCGCGAGCACGCCGACGGCGGCGGTGCGCAGCCGCCGGTGGGGGGATCTTCGCATCTGCTGTCTCTCCTGAGGTGGGGGGAGCAGTGATCACCGGGCGGTGATCGCGCAGAACCTACAGAAGGACGGGCGGGGTGCGGTAGGGGACGAAAGATACGACGCCCCGTCAGATCCACTGCGGGTCCGGGGACTAGAGAGGCACGGTCCGCGCCGGTACGAGTCGTCCGGCGGGGCTGCGCTCGCCGTGCCGGTCTTCGCCCTCGGCGCGCTTGGGCCCGAGGTGTTGACGCACCCCCGGCGTGCGGCCCGATGCTCGCTCACGTCCCAGAACGTGAGCGGACGACGACACAGAGGTGCCCCTGACATGAATTCCACCAGAACCAGCCGGCCGGGCCCGTCCCGCAGTCGCCGCGTCGCGATGCTGGCCACCGGCGCGACGGCCCTCGCGGCGCTGCTCGCGCCGAACGCCAGCGCCACGGCCACGACCACGGCCGCGCCCACGCCCTCCGCCGCGGCCACCGGCCCCAAGGAGGGCGCGCGTTCGTCGACCGCGGCCCATCCGGGGCCGGTCCTCGACGTGCAGCAGGCGGCCCGCGCACAGGTCGACGAGTGCTTCACGTCCATCGGCGGACCGAGCCCCGAGCCGAAGGACGGCGCCTGCCCGTCCGGCTCGCAGCCGAAGATCAACGGTGCGTACGTGTGGAGCGCGGCCCGCTCCGGCGACTACGCGTACTTCGGCACGCTCTCCAACGTGACCTGCAACGCGTCCTCCACCTACTCCGGAGACACCACGCCGTACCTGGTGAAGAACGCGGACGTGTGCGAGTTCGGCAAGGGCGCGAGCGCCGGGGAGTTGGGCGAGATCTACGGCGACGCCCGCACCCCGCAGGTGCTGCGCGTCAACGCCGACACCCAGAAGGTGGAGGACCTCACCCCCGCGTCGGATCCGCTGCTCAAGCGCACCGTCGGACTGCGGGGCGCCGCCGCCCACGAGGACGTCGTCTTCCTCTTCGGCCAGTTGGTCAACGAGGGCCAGGCGGTGGGCCAGGGCCTGTCGATGTTCGCCTTCGAGGGCTCCACCGGGAAGTTCCTCGGCTCCAAGGCGTACACGGACCTGGTCAGCGCGCGCGGCGGCGTGGTGGCCGCGGACGGCAACCTGTACCTGGCGGGCCGGGCGCCCGGCGTCAACGGCGGTCGGGTGCTGCGGTGGACCGGTGACAAGGAGGCACCGTTCTCCTTCGAGGTCGTCGCCCAACTGGCGAACGACCCCGGCTACCTCACCACCTTCAAGGACCGGCTCGTCGCCTCCGGCTGGGGCACCCAGGTGCCGGGCGAGCGCGGCGCGGTCAGCGGCGGCCCGGCGAAGGTCTGGATGAGCCCGCCGATCCCCTCGGCCGGACTCACCTTCGACGGCGCGGCGGCCTGGCAGCCGATCTTCTCGTGGGACGAGTACGACCCGGACCCGGTGCTCAGCAAGGGCGTCGCGTGGGGGGCGCTCACCGAGTGGCGCGGCGAGTTGTACGTCGGCAGCTACAACCAGGCCGCCGTCGGCGCGGTCCAGACCATGTGGCAGGCGTACGGGCAGCCCAAGGGCGACGTGCTGCGCAAGCGGGACATGCTCTCCGCCAGCCGCCCCACCACCGTGTTCCGGATCAGCGACCCGGGCACCGAGCGCCAGCGCACCACCCTGCTGTACGGGGAGGAGAAGCTGCCGGTCTACAACCCGAACACCAAGCGGTGGACCGCCAAGGCCAACCTGCTGGGGCAGAAGCCGAAGTTCGGCCCCTCGGGCTTCAACGGCAACGTCGGCAACGCGTACGCCTGGACCTTCACGGTCTTCCAGGACCGGCTGTACATGGCCACGTTCGACAGCACCGGGCTGATCACCCCGGGCGCGCACTTCACCGCGGTCAACAACGGGCTGTCACGGACGACGAAGAGGAGCCTGGAGTCGGTCGTCGGCCCGTCCCTGAAGGCGACGCTCGGCGGCGGTGACGTCTGGCGGATGGACGACCCGGCCCGGCCGGCGGTGCCGGAGACCCTGGACGGCTTCGGCAACCGCTCGCAGCACGGCGTGCGCGTGTTCCTGCCCTTCGAGGACAAGGGCCTGCTGTACGCGGGCATGGCGTCGTCGTGGAACCTGCGGGCGACGGCGAAGGACCGGGGCGGGTGGGAGCTGAACCGCCTGGTGCGGGGCGAGGGGCGGGGGCGGCTGGACGCGTCCCTCCCGCCCGACGCCCGCGACGCCGCGCGCAGCGCGGGGGTAGCGGCGCCCCAGCCCTAGCCGCTGCCCCCCTGCGGGGCGTCAGCCTCCGCGCCCCGGTCCCGCGTACTGCTCGCGCATCTCCGCGCCCCAGACCTACCCGCCGCTTCCCTGCGGGAGCATTGATTCCTGCGGGCCGGTGGTGGGCTGGTCGCGCAGTTCCGCCCCCTACGCTCGCTCAGAGGGCGTGGTGGTACCCCCAGCGCCCCTGTTTCGCTCCTACTGTCGACCCCCTGCGGGTACCACCCGGGCCCCCTACGCCAGAGGGGCGTGGGCAATGAGGGGCGCGGGGAACTGCGCGACCAGCCCACCACCGGCCCGCGGAGACCAACGCACTGTCGGAGCAACGGCGCGTCCGTCACGTGGCGCCGGAGCCACCAGGGCGCGGAGACCGACGCTCCCGCCAGAGCAACGGCGCGTCCGTCACGTCGTGCTGGAGCGGCCCAGGCTCATGACCTCCCCGGAGGGGCGACGTGGGCGTCGCGGCCGCGGTTCACCAGGCGGGTGACCTGTTGGCGGGAGTGGCCCGACATGCGGGCCAGTTCGCTCAGCGTCAGACCGCCGTCGTCGACCGCCGCCCGGTAGCCCTCCACCCGCGCGTGCGTCAACGCGCCGTTCAGCGCCTGGAACGCCGCCGAGAACTCCGCCCACGCCTCCCGCGTCGCGCCGCCGCCCAGCACCACCGGCGGTGGACCGGGGCGGCGCAGGGCGCGCAACGCAACGAGGGAGTGCTCCATCTGCTCCAGCGCACCGCGGAAGTCGGCGCAGGCCGCCAACGCGGTGTCGATCACCCGGTAGAACTCGGCGAGTTCGTCGTACGGAACGCCCGCCACCACCCCGGCTTCCGCACCCGCGCCCGCGTTCGTACCGCCGCGCCCCTGCACCCACATCACGACTCCCTCCCCGAAGTTGCGTCAACTCCCGAACAAGTGAATCCGAAACACCCCTTCCAGGGAAGAGAAGAACCGCTCGTCACCCCATTTCTCAACACATCCATGGACCCAGACGTTATTCGTCCCTAACGTGAAGGGACGCCCCGAACCCGGAGGTGACCGTGCCCGGACAGAACCACCCGCACCACCCGAAGCGACCGGTGACACCAGGTCGCCACCGCGGCATCGGCGGCGTCCGCGGCGTCCTGGCCGCGCTCGGGGCGTTCAGTGCGCTGCTCGCCGTGGTCGCCGCGGCCACCGTCCTCGCGCCCGTCGACCCCGCCGCGGCGCAGGCCGCCGCCCGCAAGACCTCCGGCACCGTCGACGGCCCTCCGCTCGACACCCCGCCCGACCGGCTCGCCGCCGCCCTCGACTGCCCGTCCGACTTCCCGCGCTCACAGCGCGAGCCGGTCCTCCTCGTCCACGGCACCGGCGTGGACGCGGCGCTCAACTGGGGCTGGAACTACGCACCCGCACTGCGCGCGCAGGGGTACGACGTGTGCACCGTGGACCTGCCCGCGCGGTCCACCGGCGACATCCAGGAGTCCGCCGAGTACGTCGTCCACGCCGTCGCCGCGCTGCACGCGGCCACCGGCCGCAAGGCCGACGTCGTCGCCCACAGCCAGGGCGGGCTCCAGGTCCGCTGGGGGCTGACCTGGTGGCCGGGCATGCGGGCCGCGGTCGACGACGTCGTCAGCCTCGGCACCCCCGAGCACGGCACCGCGGCGGGCGACCTGCTGTGCGCGCTGCCCTGTGCCGCCGCCGCGCACCAGATGAAGCGCGGCTCCGCCTTCCTCACCGCGCTGAACTCGGGCGACCAGACCCCCGGCGACGTCTCGTACACCTCGATCTTCACCCGGGACGACCTGGTCGTCACGCCGTACCGGACCGCGGCCAAGGAGGGGGCGCGCAACATCGGGATCCAGGAGGTGTGCGGCATCCGGCTGGTGACCCACATCGGCCTGGTGTACGACTCGGTGGCGTTCCGGCTGGTGCTGGACGCGCTCGGCCGAGCCGGGCCGGCCGACCCGAAGCGGCTGCCGGCGGGGGCGTGCTGGGGCGATCCGTACGTCCCCGGGGTCGACGCGGGTGACGTCCTGCACGCGACGACCGTGGTGGCGCCCGCGGCCGCCACGGCACTCGCCACGGCGGCCAAGACGCACCGCGAGCCGGCGCTTCGCCCGTACGCCGCCACCGGGGGCTGACCGCTCCGCGCACAGCCCCCGCACAGCCGACTCACAGCCCCCGCACGGCGTGGCCCGGCCGCCGGAAGAAGTCCGTCCCAACCATAGACAGTCACGTTAGCCTGAATTAACTTCGCTCCCATGGGGCGCCCCCTCAAGCCCCTCACTCCGCGCTTGACGGCCGGATACATCTCTTCGCCGTCGCGCACATGACAACAGAACGAGCTACTGGCTGTTCACTAGACGCTTTTCGTCCCGCCTCCACCGCCAGTCACCAGGAGAACTCGTGACCCACGCCTGGCCCTCGTACCTCCCGTCGTCCCTCGAAATCCCCCGGGTCGGCGTCGACGCGATCCTCGCCGGCGCCGCCCGCGCCTACCCGCGGCGCGTCGCCCTGCGGGACGGCGCCGAGTCGCTGACGTACGAAGAGCTGCGCGAGGCCGCGCTGCGGCTGGCCGGCGCGCTGCGCTCCCGCGGCTTCGAGCCGGGCGACGTCGCCGCGCTGCACATGCCGAACACCCTGTGGTACGTCGTGGCGTACTACGGGGCGCTCTGCGCCGGTCTCACGGTCGCGCCGATCAATCCCGCACAGCCCTCCGAGGCGCTGCGCGGCCAGCTCGACGACTGCGGGGCCGCCGCGGTCTTCACCCACCCCGCTGCCGTCCGCACTCCGGAGGCCGTCGCGGTCGTGGACCGGGCGCGGCTGGTGGTGCACGTGCCGGCAACCGCCGCGGGCCCGGCCCCGTCGGACACCGCGCTGCCGCAGGGCTGGTCCGCGCTGGCCGACCTGCTGACCGGCCCGCCGCTGGCGGACTACCGGCCCGACCCGGAGCTGGTGGCCCACCTCCAGCTCACCGGCGGCACCACGGGACGCACCAAGGCCGTGCGCGTACTGCACCGCAACCTCGTCGCCAACGTGCTCCAGACCGCCTGCTGGCGCTCCTTCTCCCGGCCGGAGCTGGACGAGGACGGCGGGCTGCGCGCCCGCCGCTCCCCCGACGCGCCGGACCTCGGCATCGTCCCGGGCGAGTGCGTCAACCTGACCGTCGCGCCGCTCTTCCACGGCCTGGGGCTGGTGGGCCACAACGGCAACACGCTGATGGGCGCCACCTGCGTGATCTCCGGCGGCGGCTTCCACGCGGACAAGTTCGTCGGGGACATCGAGACGCACGGCGTCACCCACATCTCCGGCTCCCCCGCGATGTTCTACGCCATGCTCGCCAGCCCCGAGCTGGACCGGCGCGACCTGTCGTCGCTGCGCCTGGTCACCTCGGGCGCGGCCCCCATCGACAGCAAGGCGCTGGCCCGGCTGCGCTCCGTGCTGCCGCAGGCGGAGGTGTCCGAGGGCTACGGGCTGAGCGAGGCCACGATGGGGGTGACGATCACCCCGCCGGGCACCGCCCCGCGAGACGGTTCCGTGGGGCGCGCGCTGCCGCTCACCACCGTCGAGATCCGCGCGGAGGACGGGGTCGGCGTCCGCCCGGCCGGCGAACCGGGCGAGGTGTGGGTGCGCGGCCCGCAGGTCACCGACGGGTACCAGGGCGAGCCGGAGCTGACGGCCGAACAGTTCGTCGACGGCTGGCTGCGCACCGGCGACGTGGGGCGACTGGACGGCGACGGCTTCCTCCACCTCGTCGGCCGGGCGAAGGACATGCTCATCTACAAGGGCTACAACGTCTATCCGCAGCCGCTGGAGGACGTCCTGTGCTCCCACCCGGACGTGGCGCAGGCGTCCGTCGTCGGGCGGCACGAGCCGGCCGTCGGGGAGGTCCCGGTCGCGTTCGTGGTCGCCCAGCCCGCCGCCCGGGAGCGGGCGGAGCGCGACGGGGCGTTCCCGGGCGAGTTGATGGCGCACGTCGCCGCGCGCGTCGCGCCGTACCAGAAGGTCCGCGAGGTGCACGTGGTGGACGCGCTGCCGCTGACGCCCACCGGCAAGGTCCTCAAGTCCGAGCTGCGCCAGCGCCTGCGGCAGCGCCCGGACGCCTGACGGCGACGCCCGGACGTTTGACGCTGCCCGCCGAACGCAACCCGGTGCGGCGTCCCCGCCGTCGTACCACCGCACCCCCGTGCACCACCCCGCAACACAGAGGAGCCCCGCATGTCCGCTGAGCGCGAAGTCATTTCGTACCAGGAGCTGTTCATCGGCGGTCGCTGGACCGAGCCCGCGGGCGGCGACGTCATCGACGTCGTCTCGCCCGTGACGGAGCAGGTCGTCGGCCGGGTGCCGTACGCCACCGCCGCCGACGTGGACGCGGCGGTCGCGGCGGCCCGCGCGGCCTTCGACCACGGGCCCTGGCCGCGCACCCCGCTCGCCGAGCGGATCGCGGTCGTCACCCGCATCAAGGACCTGATCGCCGAGCGCCACCAGGAGTTGGCGGAGCTGATCACCCTGCAGAACGGCTCGCCCCTCGCGTTCTCCGTGCGCGGACAGGCGCTGTCCGCGGTCGGCGCGTTCGGCGCGGCGCTCGCCGTGGCGGCCGGTTTCCGACCGGAGGAGGAGCGCACCGGCGTCGCCGGGCCCGTCCTGGTCCGCCGGGAGCCGGTGGGCGTGGTGGCCGCGGTCACCCCGTGGAACGTGCCGCAGATGACGATCGCCGCGAAGCTGGCGCCCGCCCTGCTCACCGGCTGCTGCGTGGTCCTCAAGCCGTCGCCGGAGACCCCGTTGGACGCCAACTGGCTGGCCGACGTGTGCGTGGAGGCGGGGCTGCCCGACGGCGTGCTGTCGGTGCTGCCGGGCGGCCGGGACACCGGTGCGCACCTGGTGGGCCACCCGGACGTCGACAAGGTCGCCTTCACCGGTTCGGTGGCCGCCGGGAAGGCCGTCATGGCCGCGGCGGCGGACAACTTGACGCGCGTCTCGCTGGAGCTCGGCGGCAAGTCGGCGGCGATCCTGCTGGACGACGCCGACCTCGCGACCGCCGTGCCCGCGATCGTCGCCGGCACCTGCGGCGCCAACAGCGGTCAGGCGTGCGTCGCCCTCACCCGCGTCCTGGTCCCCGACGCGCGCTACGACGAGGTCGCGACCGCGCTGACCCGGGCCTTCGCGGCCCTCCCGGTCGGCGACCCGGCCGACCCCGCGACCGTCGTCGGCCCGCTGGTGACCCGGGCCCAGCAGCAGCGGAACCTGGAGTACGTACGGATCGGACGGGACGAGGGCGCCACGGTGCTCACGGGCGGCGGGGTGCCCGACGGCCTGACCCGCGGGTGGTACGTCGAGCCCACCCTGCTCGGCGACGTCACCAACGACATGCGGGTGGCCCGCGAGGAGATCTTCGGCCCCGTCGTCTGCCTGATCCGGTACGGCACCGAGGGCGAGGCCGTCGAGATCGCCAACGACTCCGACTTCGGCCTGTCGGGCGCGGTGTTCTCCGCGGACGGGGAGCGGGCGGCGGCCGTGGCCCGCCGCGTCCGCACCGGCACCATCACCGTCAACGGCTTCCGGCTCGACCTCGCCGCGCCCTTCGGCGGCTTCAAACACTCCGGCCTCGGCCGCGAGTTCGGCCCCGAGGGCCTGGAGTCCTACGTCGAGTACCAGACCCTCAACCTGCCGCGCCCCGCGACGGACTAGGCCGCGTCCGCAGGCTTCGTCGCACGTCCCTGCGCGTTGGACGTAGCCGCCGATTCCCTGCGGGAGCGTCGGTCTGCGCGGCCCGGTGGCGGGCTTGTCGCGCAGTTCCGTCCCCCCAGGCCCGCTGGGGCCGAGGGCGCGGCACTGCGCGAACAGCCCACCACCGGGCCGCAGACGCGACAACACGGCCCGCCGCACGGCGAAACCGCGCCGACCACCGAGGCAAACGAGGGGTTCCGGATGCGATCCGGGCCGACCCCCCGCAACCCATCACGCACCAGGAGACGTTCATGCACGCAGCCATCCTCCACGCCACCGGTGACGAGAACCTGGACGTCGCCGAGGTGGCGTCCGCGTCGTTCGGGCCCGGGCGGGTCCGGGTGAAGATGCACCGGGCCGGGCTCTGCCACTCGGACCTGTCCGCCATGAGCGGGGTGCTCGCCCACCCCGCCCCCTTCGTCCCCGGCCACGAGGGCGCGGGGGAGGTCGTCGAGGTCGGGGAGGGCGTCACCCACGTCGCGCCCGGGGACCGGGTCATCGTCTGCTGGATGCCGCCGTGCGACGTCTGCGCGGTCTGTGCGACCGGCGACACCCACCTGTGCCGCAGCGGCTTCGGCAACCTCGCCACCCCCAACTTCCGGCACGGCGACCGGGCGCTGCCCGGGATGATGGGCGCCGGGACCTTCGCCGAGGAGGTCGTCATAGCGGGGTACGCGGCCGTTCCGGTCCCCGACGACGTGCCGTACGACATCGCCGCCCTCATCGGCTGCGGGGTGACCACCGGCATCGGCGCGGCGCTGAACACGGCGCGGGTCCGGCCCGGCTCCTCCGTCGTGGTGATCGGCCTCGGCGGAGTGGGGGTGAGCATCCTCCAGGGCGCCAAGGTCGCCGGCGCCGCGCGGATCCTGGCCGTCGACCCGACGCCCAACCGCCGGCGGATGGCACTGGAGTTCGGTGCCACCGAAGCGGTCTCCCCCGACGAACTCGCGGACGCCGCGAAGCGGTCCAACGGGGGCATCGGCTTCGACTACGCCTTCGAGGCCGTCGGCAAGGCCGGCACGCTGCGCGCCGCGTACGACGCGACCCGCCCGGGCGGCACGGTCTGCCTCGTCGGCGCGGGTGGCCGGGGCGATCTGACCGACCTCAACCTCGCCGAGCTCGTGATGAACGAGAAGAAGGTGCTGCCGTCCTTCTACGGCGGCGGCGACGTCCGCCGTACGTACACCACGATCATCGACCTGTGGCGCGCGGGCCGGATCGACCTGGAGTCGATGATCACCCACCACGTGCCGCTGAGCGGGATCAACGAGGCCATCCGCCAGATGCACACCGGCGAGGCGCTGCGCACCGTCATCGACATCGCCTGAGCTTCCCCCCTACCGACGTCCGTTCGGCCCACGTGCCCCGGAGAGCTGCATGCGCGACGCCGTGATCGTCGACGCGGCACGCACCGCCGTCGGCGACCGAGGCGGCTCCGGGGCCCGGCCGACGACCACCCTCGTCCACCACGTGCGGGACAACGGCATCCGCTACGGCCTCCCGTCCCCGTGCGGGGCGGGCGGCCCGGCGAACGCGACCGTCCTGGAACTCCTCCCGGTCGGATTCGCTCCACGGCCGAGCAGAGCCTCGCCTCGACGGCCGGTCGGCTCAGCGAACTGCATCAGACGCGGTCCACGAGCTGAAATCCGGGTACCGACGTCTCCGCTAGGGCCCACAGCACGGACACGGTCACCGGCAGATGGAGGTTCTGGTCCACCGTTCGTAGCTCAGGGCCCTCGGCCAACTCCCGTGCGTAGTAGCCGAACCTGCCATCGCTCTGCTGCTGGCTCTCCAAGTACCGCGTGGCCCAGTCGACGGCCTCCGGGTCGGGCACGTCGAGGTACGCGAGGGTCCGCAGCAGGGTCGTCCCCAGGATCAGGTCGTACTCGCTCAGCTTCTGCAGCAGGAGGACCGGTAGGGCCAGCAGCAGACCGGGGTCCGTCCCTGGTGCCTTTCGCGCACCGAACAGGGTGGCCCCGGCGACGGTGTTGCAGAGCTGTCTGAGGACGCCGTTCTCGGCCAGGAGCAGCGACCTCACGGAAGGGAACGACCCCCCGTCGCCGGCCCGGCTGGTCCGGAACGGGCCCTCCCCCATGGCGGTCAGAAGGTGCGCCAGTCCCGTCAGACCGATCGGAACGGTTCCCACGTCGCGCAGGGTGGCCGAGGTCTCCCGGGTGAAGGACGCCAGCGCACGGGACTCGGCGCCCCGGCTCCGCATGATGCCGTGGCACAGCAGCAGCAGCTTCGCGTCGTGGGCGAACGGATCGAATCCACCGGCGTCGTAGGCGTGGTCGAGCCTGCCGCGCAACTCCCCTGCCATCTCGCCCACACGGGCGGCCGCGAGAGGAGCCCCCGCCTTCTCCGCGAGGGACGTGCCGAACAGCGCCTGGAGTTGATGGTTCACGGAGGCGTCCGGGGCGTGCGCCGCCGCGAAGACGAACTCGGCAGCCCGCTCGAAACTGGCGCGACACCGCGTCATCGTCCTCACCTCCTCATCCGCCGTGCAGGACCGTCAGGCCGGCGAGCGCCGACACCAGAGTCGTGTGGTAGCACGTGCTCGCGTCGGAGGTCGCGGCACGGCCGCCGTGGACCGCGTCGGCTTCCGCCAGACGGGCGCGCAGACCGGGGACGGCACCGTCGGCCCGTTGGGTGGCGGCCAGGCACTCCCAGCCGGGGGCCTCGAAGGGCGACGGTTGCCGCAGGCACCGGGCGGAGAGGATGAGCTCCGCCGTCAGATCCCAGTCCCGAGCGGCGATGTACATGCCGAGTAGCCGGTCGACGAGTCTCGCGAGTCGTTGACGTTCGCCTGCGTCCACTCCTTGGGCCAGGCGATAACCGAGATCCGTCGCGTAGAAGATGACGTGGGTGAGGACGTACGCCTCTGCCCGGGACACGTAGACCGGATTCATCGGCCGCGCCGGCATCGTGCTGCGGTACAGCGTGGCGTAAGAGGGAAGATCGTGGCGTACGCCCATCAGATCCAGTGCGTGCCGGAGCTCCATCGTCCGGTGCGGTGGTAGTGCGGGCGCCGTCACGGTGCTGGCCTCCACCAGCGTTTCGACCGTTGACCGGTGGGTGTGTCCGTCCAACCGTCCGCCGCGCTCAAGGGCCGCGGCCACGATGAGATGGGACACCAGCGTTTCCGGCTCCCGAAACGGTCGTTCCCGGTAGACCGGGTGGTGATGGGCGTTCTCCAGGAAGTCCAGGAACTGCGTGATCACGGCGGTGTCCACCGGCCACGAAGAGCGCTGGGCCGACAGCGTGAGGATCGCCAACTCCGACAGCGGGATCTCACACAGTCCGGTCAGCTCCCCCTCCTTGAACGGGTCGAAATGCGACAGGTTCTTGCCGGTCCAGCCCAGCGCTCCCTCGACCACCTGCTCCACCACGGTGGGGGAGGTCACAGGTCGCACTCACAGACGGCGTGCGGATTGTCACCGGAGGCGATGACCCACCACGCACGCTCTCCCTGCCGATAACGTGCCATGGTGCGGGCGAGTTCGGGCATGGCGTCCCTCAAAGGTGCGTCGAGGTCCACCACTCCCGCCTCCTGGAGCCGCTCCACCTGTTGCTGGATCTCGTCGCGGCTGGGGCGTGACGGGGGGTTGCTGGCAGTCATGAGTTCTCACCTTCTCGTCACTACTGGAGGTGGTTGCACCAACCCTGGTCGCCGACGAGCCAGTAGCCGCCGGCCTGTGCCGCGGCCTTGTCCGCCCGTCGCGGATACTTCTGGTCGAGAACGTCGACGACGTTCCGCGCCGGAGCGTCCAGGTCGATCACGCCCTCGTCATGAAGATGTTGAACGTGCGCATAGATCTCGGCCTGAGCTTCGGCGACCGCGCGCTCGTACCCGCCTCCTGGCTCGGCATTCTGCGACGACATGACGGCCTCCGTCCGAAGGGTTCGGTCTGCATACCTCTCCCAGTGTGCGTGAGCCCATGAACCTCGCAACTCAGCGGAAAGTGGAGGTAGTAGCCCTTTCAAGCGTGCCGGGAGATCACGTTGCGGGATCTCCCGAACGCCGGACCATGGGAAAGCGCCCGACCGTGCGGGCGCGACAGCGAAACGCTGACGATGGGGGCCGACCACCCGGGCGCCGCGCGGCGGAGCCGGGTAGCGGGTTCCCCACCGGTCTACAGCCCGAGGCTCTTGGCCACGATGGTCTTCATGACCTCGCTGGTGCCGCCGTAGATCCGGGAGACCCGGGTGTCCGCGTACAGCCGGGCGATCGGGTACTCCAGCATGTAGCCGTAACCGCCGTGCAGTTGGAGGCACTTGTCGATGACGCGGCCGGCGACCTCGGTGCCGAAGAGCTTGATCTTCGCGGCGTCGGCGGCGGTCAGCTCGCCCGCGTCGTCGAGTTCGACGCCCTGGTCGACCATCGCCTGGAGGGCCGCGACCTCGGTCGCGCACTCCGCGAGGACGAACTTGGTGTTCTGGAAGGACGCCACGGCGGTGCCGAAGACCTGCCGCTGCTGGGTGTACTCCTTGGCGAACTGGATCGCGGCGGTCGCGGTGGCGCAGGCGCCGACGCCGATCTGGAGGCGTTCGCGGGCGAGGTTGCGGCCCAGGTAGGAGAAGCCGCGGTCCTGCTCGCCGAGGAGGTTCTGGACCGGGACGCGGACGTCGGTGAAGGAGAGTTCGTTGGTGTCGGAGGAACGCATGCCGATCTTCTCCAGCTTGCGGCCGAACGCGAAGCCCTCGCTGTCGGTGGGGACCACCAGCAGGCTCAGGCCGAAGCGGCGGTCGTCGGCGCGGGCGGGCGAGGTGCGGGCCACGACGACGCACAGCTCGGAGTTGCGGGCGCCGGTGATGAAGGTCTTGGCGCCGTTGAGGACGTAGTGGGTGCCGTCGGCGGAGAGCTTGGCGGTGGTGCGGATGCCGGCCAGGTCGGAGCCGGTGCCGGGCTCCGTCATCGCGATGCACAGCATCGTGTCGCCGCTGGCGATCGAGGGGAACCAGCGCTTCTTCTGCTCCTCGCTCGCGTGGTTGAGCAGATACGGCAGGACGATGCCGGTGGAGACGCCGAAGTGGCCGAAGGAGACCGCGGCCTTGGCGCTCTCCTCGGCGATGACCGCCTGGTACTTGTAGCTGGTCGCGCCGCTGCCGCCGTGCTCCTCGGGGACGTCGAAGCCCATCACGCCGAGGGCGCCCAGCTTGCGGAACAGGTCGCGGTCGACGAGGTTGTCCCGCTCCCACTGCTCGAAGTGCGGCTTCACCTCCCTGGTGATGAAGTCGGCGATCATGGAGCGGAAGTCCTCGTGCTCCTGGTGGTAGATGCTGCGCTTCATGACGGTTCCCTGGGGTCGAGGAGGGGCTGCGGGGCGGTGCGGGGCTACGCCGTGGCGGGGTCGAGCGCGATCACGGCGCCGCCCCGGAGGGTGACCGTGCCGTCGGGAAGGGCCACGGTCAGGTCGAGGTGCGCCGCGCCGTCCTCGACGCGGGTGACGGTGCCGGTGCAGGTGGGGGTGGCGCGCACGGGGGTGATCGCGGTGAAGCGGACCTCGTACGAGCGGATGCGCTCCTGCGGGACGTTGTCGGTGAGGAGCCGTCCCAGGTAGGCCATGGAGAGCATGCCGTGGGCGAAGACGTCGTCGATGCCGACCGCACGGGCTGCGTCGAGGTCGATGTGCACCGGGTTGTGGTCGCCGGAAGCACCCGCGTACAGGGCGAGCACGGTACGGGTGACCTCGGGTGCGACGAGGGTGAAGGTGTCCCCGGTGTTCATGCCGCCGCCGTCCCCTTGTTGGAGTTGTTGGAGTTGTTGGAGTCGTGGGAGTTCGCACGGACGACGACGGTGCCGGTGAGGGTGGCCACGGGGGCACCGTCACGGGTGACCCGGGTGGTGCGCACGATGAACTCCAGCGCGCCGCCCTTCTTCGCGTACACGTCGGTCACCTCGGTGGTGAAGGTGAGCCGGTCGCCCGCGTACGCCATGGCGTGGTACTCGAAGGACTGGCCGCCGTGGAGGATGGTGCGCAGGTCGACGCCGAGGCCGGCGAGCAGGTCGCCGCGGTGCGGGTTCTCCATCTCCAGGCAGAAGAAGAACGTCGGCGGGACGGGCAGGTCGCGGCGGCCGGCGGCTTCGGCCGCTGCGGGGTCGAGGTAGCCGGGGTCGGTCTGCCCGGTGGCGAGGGCGAAGAAGCGCAGCCGGCCCCGTTCCACCTCCACGGTGTGGTCGGGGGTGCGGGTGCCGATGACGGCACGGTCGATGGGCATCGGTTAGGAGACCTTCTCGAAGAGGGTGACGACTCCGGCGGTGCCGAGTCCGAGGTTGTGCTGGAGGCCGAGGGTGACGCCCTCCACCTGGCGGGCACCGGCCTCGCCGCGCAGTTGCCAGGTGATCTCGGCGGTCTGGGCGAGCCCGGTGGCACCGAGCGGGTGACCCTTGGAGAGCAGTCCGCCGGAGGGGTTGGTGACGACGCGTCCGCCGTAGGTGTTGTCGCCGTCGAGGACGAACCGCTCGGCGTCGCCCTCGTCGCACAGGCCGAGCGCCTCGTAGCTGAGCACCTCGTTGACGGTGAAGCAGTCGTGCAGTTCGACGACCTTGACGTCCCGGGGGTCGACGCCGGCCTTCTCATACACCTCGGTGGCGGCGGCGCGGGTCACGTCGGCGCCGACGAGCGAGATGGCGCTCTTGACGTCGAAGAGTCCGGCGTCGTCCGACTGGAGGGCCTGGGCGGCGACGGCGACCTTCGGCGCGATGCCGTGGGCCCGGGCGAACTCGTCGGAGCAGACGATCGCGGCGGCGGCGCCGCAGGTGGGCGGGCAGCACTGGAGCCGGGTCAGCGGGCCGGCGATCCGCGGGGAGTCCAGCACGTCGCGCTCGCTGACGGGGTCGCGGAAGACGGCGTACGGATTGGCCGCGGCGTGCCGGCGCGCCTTGACGGCGACCTTGGCGAAGGTCTCCGCGCGCATGCCGTACTTCGACAGGTACTCCTCACCCGCGGCGGCGAAGTACTGCGGGGTCATGGGGAGTTCGGGGTCGACGTCGTACACCTCGCGCAGCGCGGCGGCGAAGTCGGTGAGCGGGACGGGGCGGTCGGTCCACTTGGCACCGAGGGCGCCGGGCGGCATCTGCTCGAAGCCGACGGCGAGCGCGCACTCGGTCGCGCCGCTCTCGACGGCCTGCCGGGCGAGCCACAGCGCGGAGGAGCCGGAGGCGCAGTTGTTGTTGACGTTGAGCACGGGCACCCGCGTCATCCCGAAGCGGTAGACCACCCGCTGTCCGCAGGTGGAGTCGCCGTAGACGTATCCCGCGTACACCTGCTGGACCGCGGCGTAGTCGAGCCCGGAGTCACGGAGCGCCATGTCGACGGCGCCGGCCCCCATCTCGTCGTACGTACGGGCCGCGCTGGGTTTTGCGAACGGGACCATGCCCACTCCGGCCACGAGCGCTCGCCGACTCATGTCACCCTCCCTTGTTTTGGTTATCGCTTCTTCACTTTCTTGGCCGTCTTGGCTTGTGTCAAGGGGTTCTCATGCCAGATAAACGGTTTTGCTTCAGTCACCGCGAGGGTCGGCGGCCACTCCCCCGCCAAGGCCCGACCAAGGGATTCAAAGAAAGTTCAACGAGCGGCCCGACCAGGGGCGGGGCATCGACCCGAATCCATCGAGCGAAGGCCGGGGGTGCACCCCCGAAGCGTCCGACCGAAGGTCACTGTCGAGCACCCCCTACGTTAGGGATTGTTCACTTTCGAGCACTGACCCGACGCCTTGGCCGTACGGGAGCGAAGGGGCACAAAGGGATCCGCGGACGGCGGCAGCCGGAAGGAGGGACTCCACTTGGTGAGTGTTTGATCACAACGCCGGGGTGGGTGCGGTACCTTGTGCGGTACGAACGACGTCGCCGACCCGGGCAAGCGCCCCGCCCCGGGGCGGCCCACAGCGAGGGACGGACCGCGATGCCCACCGAAGCCGCCAAGCGCACGGGCACCCGCAGGCCCCCGGACCGCAAGGCGCGGATCGTCGACGCGGCGCACGAGCTGTTCCGCGACCGCGGCTACCACAACATCGCCGTGGCGGACGTGGCCGCCGCGGTCGGCATCACCGCCCCCGCGCTGTACCGGCACTTCCGCGGCAAGCCCGACCTGCTGGCGCACGTCGTGGACCGCACCCTCGACACGATGTCGGCGTCCGTGGCCGGAGCGGTGGGCCTCGACGACTACCTCGCCACCGTCGCGGGGCAGTCCATCGAGCGCCGCGGGGCGGCGGTCATCTGGCAGCGGGAGGCGCGCAACCTGCCGGCGGAGCACCGCGAGCGGGCCCGGCACGCCCTGACCGACATCGCGGGCCGCCTCGCCGCGCTGATCGGCTCCCGTCGCCCCGAGCTGTCCCCGGCCGACCGGACGCTGCTCGCCTGGTCGCTGATGTCGGTGTACGGCTCCATCTCCTGGCACCGCACCTCGCTGCCGCGCCGCCGCTTCGAGGAGGTCATGCGCCGCTTGGGGTTCGCCGTGGCCTACTGCGAGCTGGGCACCGCCGACGCGACGCCCGACGCGGCCGCCGAGGAGCGCGCGCCCGGCGCGTACGCCGCCCTCGCCGTGTCCCGGCGCGAGGAGATCCTCACCACCGCCCTGCGCCTCTTCGACGAGCGGGGCTTCCAGTCGGTGAGCACGGACGACATCGGGGAGGCCGCGGGCGCGTCCGGTCCCAGCATCTACAAGCACTTCCCCACCAAGACGGATCTGCTGGTGGCGGGCATTCTGCGCGGCGCCGAGGCCCGCCGGGCGGGCACGGCACGTGCGCTGGAGGCCCCGGGGACCCCGCGCGAGACCCTGCACGCACTGCTGGGCGCGTACATCGACTTCGCCCTGGAGCACGCCCATCTGATCGGGCTGCTGCTGGGCGAGCTGGACCAGCTCCCGGAGAAGGAGCGCCGCTCGGCGCGCCAGGGCCAGCGGGAGTACTTGGACCTGTGGGGCCGCCTCTACCAGGAGCTGCGGCCGGAGGCGGACGCCGCCGAGGCCCGGATCGTCGTCAGCGCCGTACTGACGGTGGTCGACAACGCGGTGCGCACCGGCCGCCTGGGCGGCCGCCCGGACCTCACCGACCGCCTCGCCGAGATCGGCGCGGCCCTGCTGGACGCCCAGTCGGTCGATCGGTGATCTGCGTCACGTGTCGACCCCGGCGGGCGGCGTCGGCAGCGCGGACCGACGGGGAGACTTAGGTCACCCTTCCTTGTTCGGCGGCGCCTCTGGTACAGCTGGGAGGAACACCCCCACACCGGAAGCAATGCCATGAAAGCCACGGACGACCTGAGCCGCGACGAGGCGCCCGACCTCGTGCCCTTCGCGATCGACCTGACCTTCGAGGAGGCCCGCCGTCGGGCCGAGGTCGTCGCCGCGCTGGGACCGCACTGGGACCCCGTGGCCGCGCTGCGCGACGAGGAGGAGGCGTACGCGCGGCTGTACGCGGACCTGGACGCCGAGCAGCGCAGGACGTACGACATGCTGGTGGCGGCCGGAGTGCTGCCGGGTGGAGGGCCGGGCCGTGCGGCTGCCCATTGACCCCCAGGCGGACGACGCCCGGCGCGCCTGGGTGGCCTGCCCCGCATGTGACGACGCCCGGTCCTGCGCGACCTGTGCGCAGCGCCGCAACTGCCGGGACCACTGGCGCTACCTGATCGCCAACAAGGGGCCCGTCGTCCACCTCCAGTGCCCGAACTGCACCCATCTGTGGACGCTGGACACCCGGCCCGGCCGGGCCCGTCGCCCCGACGGCGACGGCGCACGGCACGGGCACCGACCCCAGTCGGACACCGCTGCTTGATCATGCGGTGTCAGCCCTGGTCAGGCCGTACTTACAGCTCACGCAATAATGCGATTTGTGAGCGAACTTCCCTTCCCCCTCCCTTCCGAGCACATACCCGCGGGCACCGTGGCCTGGCGGTCCGCCGACGCCGCGCAGTGGTCGGCCGCCGCCCCGCGGCGCTGGGCGCATCCGCTGGGGGCGGTGCTCGCCCTGGCCGTCGGGATGGTGTGGTTCGTCGTGTCCGCACCGGAGGAGGCGTGCACGACGGCCCGGCCGTGCGCCAGTTCGTGGCCGAACATCACCATGACGGTGCTGGCGCTGCTGTGCCTGTACGGGGTCTGGCGCCAGCCGCTGCTGGCCCTCGGCGGCCTGGGCACGCTCTTCGCAGCCGTCCTGGTCGAAGCGGACTTCGCCCTCTCCGACCTCGGCGCCGGGGGAATCGCCCTGCTCGGCGCGCTCGGCTTCGCCGTGGTGACGGTGGTCCACCGGGTCGGCTCCGCCCGGCGCCAACGTACCCTCGCCGAAGCGGCAGCCGGTGACGTCCGGCACCAACTCCCCGACGGCTCGGGCGACTTCAAGCGCGGCCGGCTCTCGCTGGTCGTCGGGGTGCTCCTGCTCGCGGTGTCGGCGTTCGCCCTCTGGCGCGCCCTGGACGTGGTGTCCGGATACGAGGACCGGGCCGCGGGCGCGACCCGGGTCAGCGCGAAGGTCGTCGGGGTCGACGCCGTCGACGTCGACGTCTCGACGCTGGTCGTCGAGGCCCGGGACGGCCAGCGCCGGCACACCCTCGACACGGTCTTCCCCGAGGACTACCCGGTGGGCACCTCGGTGGACCTCGTGGTCGACGGCGACTGGGTCCGGCTGGTCGCCGAGCCGTACGACATCTTCGACTGGGAACTGCTGCTGGTGCTGAGCTCGGTCCCGGGTCTCGCGTTCCTCCTCAACGGAGCGACCGGCCACCTCAGGGCCCGCTCGCTCAACGGCCGCGCCCTGCCCGCGCTCCGGGTCCTGGTGCACGAGGGCGAGGAGGACGCCCGTACCTACGTGTACGCGGCCGACGACCTCGCCGCCGAACGGCCTCTCCTCACCTTCCACTCGCTCTACGCCACCGAGGCGGGCCGCCTCCCGGACGACGAAGCGCGGGTCGAGACCGCGGAGGAGGAGTCGGAGCGGTTCGACGCGTTGCTGGCGTCCGGCAAGAACCCGCCGCTGCGCGAAGCGGTCCTGCTCGGTGCGCCGTACGCGGGCGCCGAAGTCGCCTTCCTCGCCCCGGAACCGACGGGCAAGACGGAGCAGGTCGACGTGGAACGCAGCGTCACCCCCGTACGGCCCTACGCCCTGGGGCCGCTGTCCCCCAAGGCGTACGGCCGCGCCAAGGCGCCCGGGCAGCAGCCGGCCCGTCGTCGAGCGCGCCGCCGCCCGGTGCGCGAGGTCGCCGACGGGATGCGGCCGACCACGGCCCCGCGCAGTTGGACCGCCGACGGCGGCTCCCGCGGCGTCGGCGTGTTCCTGCTGGCCGTGCAGGGCATCACGCTGGCCCAGCTCCTGGTCGGCGACTGGTCCTGGTACAAGGTGTTGGCGCTGTTCGCGCTGCCGTACTTCATCACGATCGTGGCGACGGCGCTGAACTGGCGCCTGACCGCGGACCGCGGCGGGGTGTGGGTGCGCGGCGGCTGGCGGGTGCGCCACGTGCGCTGGGAGCGGATCGCCGGCGTCCGGCACGCCCACGACACCGTCGAGATCAGCATCTCCGGCAGCCGGGACGAGATCGAACTGATGCCGGTGAGCGCCGGCTGGTTCCAGCGGCGCCTGGGCAAGGGCTCGGCCGCTGCGGACGCCACCGAGGCGCTGCGGGCGATGCTGCACTACCCGGAGCTGCGCCCGACCGAGGACGCCGAATCCCGCGACCAGGGAGCGCCGCTGGGGCCGGTCATCGCGGGCTTCACGCTGGTCTGGGCCGCCGCGGTGCTGCTGCTCTGACCCGCGCCCCGGCTCCCCCGGGGTCGATCGTGTCAACTCGGTGAACTGCCGGGGCACGCGGGGCAGGGGCACTAGCATCGCGGCAAAGGGCATTCCCCCGCCGCCGGGAGGCTGTTGTGTCCCCTGCCATCGACCGCCGTGACCTGCTGAAACTGTTCGCCGCCGGTCCCCTGGCCGTACCCGCCACCACCGCCGCCGCATCGGCCGCGCCCGTCGACCGGGCCGCGCCGGGCATCGTCAAGCCGCTGCCGCCCGACGTGTTCACCGTGCGCGGCACCAACGCCGAGACCCGTACGGATGCGTTCCGGGGCACCGGGCTGCTCACCCCCGCCGAGCGCTTCTTCGTCCGCAACCACACCTCCACGCCCCGGCTGAGCGAGCGGGACTGGAAGTTGACGGTGTGGGGCACCGGGCTGCGGGGCCGCAGCCCGGTGGAGTTCGACTACGGGCGGCTGCGCTCGCTGCCGTCGGTGACCCGTACCGCCGTCGTCGAGTGCGCGGGCAACGGCCGCAGCTACTTCGCCTCGCAGCAGGGCGAGCAGGTCAGCGGCACCCCGTGGACGCTGGGCGCGATCGGCGCGGCCCGCTGGCGCGGGGTGCGGCTGCGGGACGTGCTGGAACTGGCGGGCGCCTCGCCGTCGGCGGTGGCGGTGATGCCCCGCGGCCTGGACGACGAGTTCGTCACCGACGGCGTCAACCTCGGGCGGGTGCGCCGGCCGCTGCCGCTGGCGAAGGCGGTGGACGACGTGATCCTCGCGTACGAGATGAACGGCGAGCCCTTGCCGTACGACCACGGGTTCCCGGTGCGGGTCGTCGTGCCGTCGTGGATAGGGATCGCCTCGGTGAAGTGGGTCGGGGACATCGAGGTCAGCGAGACTCCGCTGGACTCGCCGTGGACGACCCGCTTCTACCGGCTCTTCGGCGCCGGCCACCCGCCCGAGGGGTCCGCGCCGCTGACCCGGCAGACGCTGAAGAGCGCCTTCGAACTGGCGCCCGGCGCGCAGTTGGCGGCCGGCCGGGAGCACCTGCTCACCGGCCGCGCCTGGTCGGCCGCGGCCCCCGTGCAGCGGGTGGAGGTCAGCGTGGACGGCGGGGCGCAGTGGAGCGCGGCACGGCTGTGCGACGTGCCGCGCCCCGACGGTTGGGTGCGGTGGGCCCTGCCCTGGCGGCCGGAGCGCACCGGGCCGGGCCACCTGTTGTCACGCACGACCGACCTGGCCGGGAACGTCCAGCCGGCCCGGACGGCCCACAACACCCAGGGCTATCTGTTCGACGCCGTCGTACGCCACCCGGTGACCGTCACCTGAGCACCCCGGCCAACAGTGCGCCGGTCTTCTTGATGAGCGCGTTGTCACGGGGGCCTTCGGGCGAGTCGGGCTTGGTGCTGAAGACGGCCAGCACCACCGGTGCGCCTTCGGGCGTCCAGGCGATGCCGACGTCGTTGTTGGTGCCGTACTCGCCGCCGCCGGTCTTGTCGCCGAGCTTCCAGTCGGCGGGCAGCCCGGCGCGCAGCCGCTCCCCGCTGGTGGTGTTGGCCAGCAGCCAGTCGGTGAGCAGTCGGCGGTCCGGGCGGCTGAGTTCGGTGCCGAGGACGAGCCGGGCGTAGGTGACCGCGATGGCCTTCGGGGTCGTGGTGTCGGTGACGCGGCCCGGCTCGGCGGTGTTGAGGTCGGGCTCCCAGCGGTCGAGCCGGGTGACGTCGTCGTCGACGGAACGGCAGAAGTCGGTGATCGCCGTGGGGCCGCCGATCTGCCGCAGCAGCAGGTTCGCGGCGCAGTTGTCGCTGTGGGTGATGCTGGCGTCGCAGAGCTCGCGGATCGTCATGCCGCCCGCGACGTTCTTCTCCAGGGCGGTGATCCGGGAGGAGTCCGGGCCGCCCGCGGCGAGCACGTCGTCGTACGTGTACCGGATGCGGCGGGCCAGCACCTCGCCGTTGCGGTCCAGGTCGCGCAGGACGGCGGCGACGCCCAGCGTCTTGAACACCGAGCAGATCGGGAAGCGCCGGGTCGCGTTGTGCGTGACGGTCGCCCCGGTGCGGAAGTTGTGGCCGACCACGCCGAGGAGTGCGCCGTGCTCCTTCTCGTACACGCGCAACTGCGCCGCCACGGCGGGGTCGGTGGCGCCGAGTGCCGCGCCGCGCCGACCGACGGCGGGGGCGGGGGCCGGGGCGGCCACGGCGGGGGCCGCGGCCAGGCCGACGGCCAGCGTCGATCCGGCTCCGACGGCGAGCGCGGTGCGGCGGCTGAGGGTTCCTCGCGTCTTCACGATCTCGTTCCCCATGTCGTTGGTACTGGCATCGATCAGTGATCACCACGTGGTGGGCCGAGCCGACGGTTCCATCGCGGTGCGGTGATGTGCCGCGGGTCGCGTTTGACCTTCGAGCCGCTTGAACCTGCACCATCGCGTTCATGAACGACGACGACACGCACGACGACCTGATGGGCATCGGGCCCTTCGCCCGGCTGGTGGGGCTCGCGCCCAGCGCCCTGCGCTTCTACGACGACTGCGGGGTGCTGCGGCCCGCACACGTGGACGCTGCGACGGGATACCGCTCCTACGCGCCCCACCAGGAAGCCCGCGCCGTGCTGGTGCGGCGGCTGCGGGAGGCCGGGCTGCCGCTCACCGAGGCGACCGTGGTCCTCGACGGCGACCGGCAGCGGGCCCGCGAGGTCCTGGCGGACCACGCGCTCAAGGTCCGCAGGACCGCGGCGACGGCCCACGCCACGATCGCGGCCCTGCTGGGCGAACTGGCCGGGACGGCGGACGCGACGGCACGGACGGCGGTCGACGGCGCCCAGTGGGCGAGCGCCCTGCGCCAGGTGGCGCCCGCGGTCGCCCCGGCCGCGGCGCGCCGTGAGTTCCCCGTGCTCGGGCGCGTCCTGGTCGAACTCGACGGCCACGAGGTGCGCGTGGTGGCCACGGACCGCTATCGGCTGGCAGTGCGCGAGTTGCGCGCCGTTTCCGTCGAAGGCGGTGGGGCCCGGCTGACGCTGGCGGCCGGGGCGGTGCCGGAGGTCGCGGCCTGGGCGCTGCGGCAGCCGCAGGTCCTGATCGAGGCGTCCGCGGATGCGGCGGGCGGCCGGTTGTCCGGCGACGACGGGACCACCTGGCCGCTGCGGTCCGCGGACGCCGGGGAGGGCACGTATCCGGACTACCGGGCGGTGCTGGCGGGTCTGCCCCCGGTGCGGCAGCGGATCGTCGTCGACCGCGGAGCACTGCGCGCCGCCGTCGTCGAGGGCGCCCTCCCGCCGGGCCCGCTCCGGCTCGCGGCCACGGACCGAGGCTTGACGGTCGCGTCCGCCGCCGAACGCGGGGCGGGGCCGGTCGAACTGCCCGCCATCGCCACCGGCGTGACGGTCCCCTTCGCGATGGCCCCGGACGTCCTGCTGCCGGCCCTGGAGGCGAGCGTGGGCCCCGACGTGCTGCTGGAGGTCGCCGACGCGGCGCAGCCCGTCGTGATCCGCTCCGCCGACCAGGGCGGCTTCACCACCCTCGCGATGCCCGTCCGCCTGACCCCCGACACCGAACACTGACCGAGGACCGAGAGGCGAGAACCGTGGATCCCCACCACCCCGTCGTGGCGCTGTGCGCCGAAGGCATGCAGGCCGAAGCGGCCGGCGCCGCCGAGCGCGCGTCCGAACTGTTCCGCCAGGCGTGGCAGGCGGCCGAAGCCGCCGACCCCGTGGACGACTACGCGGCCTGTGTCGCCGCGCACTACGTCGCCCGACACCAGCCGACGCCCCGCGACACGCTGCACTGGAACCTGGTCTGCCTGGAGCGGGCGGACCGGGTCGGCGACGAACGCGTGCGCGGCTTCTATCCGTCGCTGCACCTGAACCTCGCCGGCGCGTACCGGGAACTCGACGAGCCGGACCGGGCCCGCGAGCACTTCGCCCGCGCCGCCGAGCGCCTCGACGACCTGCCCGAGGGGCCCTACGCCCAGTGGATCCGCATCGCGGTGGCCGACGGCCTGCGCTGGTCGGGCGCGGTACGAGACCGCCCGTCCGAGCCGTTGTTGGCCCGGCTACTGGCCGAGTTCTGCGCCCGCGGCGACCTCAAGTCGCTCGGACTCCTGCTGCCCGCGTACTTGACGGACCTGGGTGGCGAAGACGACCGCGTCCGCCTGGTGACCGCGCTCCACCAGGTCCACGCCTCGCGCTGGCTCCCGCCCGAAGCGGGCGCCGACGTCGGTCGGGTCATCGCCGCGCTGGGGCGCGTGTGACGGATCTCGCCGGGTGAGGACCGGGCGAGATCCGTGACGGCGGCGGGCCTCAGGACTCCGCGGGCATCAGGCGGGTCACCTTGCCCTGCGGGGTGGCGTCCAGGTAGCCGGACTGGCGGTACTCGTTCGACACGTAGATCCCGATGCCCAACTTCCGTTCGGAGACGGTGTTCGGCTCCCTGACGACCAGGTACCGGGTGGTCACGTCCTGGACGTTCAGGTCGCGTTTCGCCCTGTCCAGCAGGGCGGGGAGCGCGTCCCAGTTGAAGGCGCCGACGTCGAAGGGCTGGTGGCCGGGGAACAGGGCGCCCTTGATGGGTAGCTGGGTGACGCCCTCGTTGAGGCGGTACATGTACGAGTCGTACTTGGTGTTGCTGCCCTTCACCATGGCCTGCACGACCGCGTACTCCGGATAGACGGTGAGGCGCGCCATCCGCTTGGTGTCGGTGACTTCCGACAGTTCCTTGACGGCCAGTTGGATGCCTCGGGGCGTCAGGAGGTCCTTCACCTCGCCCTTCTCGGCGCCCTTTCCCTTGTCTGCGGGGGTGCCGGAGGTCTTCGCGCCGGGGCTCGGCGATGCGGTGGCGCCGGGGCCGGTGGACGCCGGGGAGTCCTTCTTGTCGTCCTGGCCCTGCGGGAGCAGGAGCCAGACGATGGAGCCGATCAGCGCCGTGGAGAGCAGTGATGAACCGATCATGAGGCGGCGGCCGAGGCGCGAGGGGGGACCCGGCTGCGGCACGGGGGCGGACAGCGGGCCGGTGGGGCCCTGCCCGGACGCAGAAGTGGACGAAGCAGTAGACGGGGGCGCGGGGGTGGGGGTGGGCGTGGGGGCGCCGAAACCTTCCGCCGTGCCCGGCGGGGCGAGTTGGTACGACGTGGCGTCGGCGGAGGTCGCCCCGGTGACTGCGGCGGCACCCGCCGCAGCGCTCGGCGCTCCGCCCCCGGGCGCAGGCGCCGACACCGCGCCCGGTTCCGCCGCCGCGTCGGCGAGCATCCGGTCCAGCGCGGCCGGGCCCGGCCGCGCCCCCGGATCCTTGACCAGCGCGGCCTGGAGCACCGTGGTCAGCGGGCCCGCCTGCTGCGGCGGCGGCAACTGCTCGTTGAGCACGGCCGCGAGGGTCGCCAGGGTCGTGGCCCGCCGCAGCGGATGACGGCCCTCCACCGCGACGTACAGCATCATCGCCAGCGACCACAGGTCGGACTCGGGGCCGCCGTCCTCCCCGGTGATGCGCTCGGGGGCCATGTAGTCCGGGGTGCCGATGATGGACCCGGTGGCGGTGAGGACCGTGGACTCGCGGATGGCGGCGATGCCGAAGTCGGTGAGGACGGGGCGGCCGTCGGGCCGCAGCAGTACGTTCGCCGGCTTGACGTCGCGGTGCTGGATGCCCGCCGCGTGCGCGGCGCTCAGGGCCGCCAGGACCTCGCGGCCGAGCCGGGCGGCCGCCACGGCCGGCAGGGGGCCGCGGGCGAGCCGGTCCGCGAGCGAACCGCCCGTGACCAACTCCATCACCAACCAGGGGTAGGTGCCCTCGCCGCCGTCGACGACGTGGTGGATGGTGACGACGTTGGGATGGTCGACGCGGGCCAGCGCACGGGCCTCCCGCAGCACCCGGGCGCGCAGCAGGCGCGCGGCCTCCGGGTCGAACTCGGCCAGCGCCGGGTCAGGCGGCCGGACCTCCTTCAGCGCCACGGCCCGGTCGAGGAGCAGGTCCCTGGCCCGCCAGACCATCCCCATGCCGCCACCGCCGAGGCGCGCCTCCAACTCGAACCGACCGTCGATGACGCGTCTTCCCGCGTTCCCGTTGTCCCCGCCGCTCATGGCCGGGAGCTTACGAGATGGGACCGACACCGCGTCACCCGGTCCACGCGGTCCGCGGGCGGCGCGCCCGCGGTCAGTGCGCCCGTCAGTAGCCTGGGGTGTCGAAGTGCTCCAGGACGGTGGTCATCAGCCGGCGCTGGAAGGGCATGTCGCTGGTGGCGGCGCAAATGATGACGGCGTGGACGCCGTCGTCGTCCGCGGTGAAGGCCCGTTCGACGCAGGTGCGCACCTCGTCGGACGCGGACTGCTGGAACCGGTAGGTCAGTTCGGCCGCGTCGCCCGTCGGGTTCTCCGGCCCGCTCTGCACGGGGCCGAGCTTCATCCGGCGGTAGCCGGACTGGTCGCTGAGTTCGGAGTCCGACTTGGTCACCACGGAGAGGGGCGTCTCGCTTCCGGTCGAGAGGTCCAGGACCATCAGTTGGTCGTCGCCGAGGGGATCGGCGTAGGCGAGGTCGGTGTGGACGCTGGCGCGCCGCCATCCGTCGGGGACGGCGAGGGTGTAGCCGTCGACGTAGGTGAGCGTGTAGTCCGCGCTGTCCAGGCCGCTGACCGGGTCGCCCTCGTCGCCCGGTTCGCCGTCGTCGGACGCCGAGGCGGAGGCGCCCGGGCGCGGCTCCGGGGAGCCGTCGTCGTCGACCGCGTAGCGGACGGTGGTGGCGACGGCCGCCACGGCCGCCACCGCGGCGACCACGACGGCTGCGGTGCGGCCCCGCCGTCGGCGGGCGGGGGCCGGCCGGCCCGGGAGCGCCGCCCCGTCGGGGCCCGGCGGCACCGTGGCGAGCGCGGTCTCCGTGGCGGAGGGGTCCCACTGGGGCGGGAGCAGCGGGAAGGGGGGCGGCGGCGCGGTGTACGGCACGGGCTCCTCGTGCCGCGCCCACCGCTGGGCCCGCGCGTCCCAGCGCGCCGTGCCGTCGTCGTTCACCTCAGCCTCCCAGCAGGGCGGTGACGAGTTCGGCGACGGCGACGCCCGAGCCGAGGGCGCCCACCCACTCGCCCGCCGATGCGAGCGAGGTGCGCAGCCGCTCCAGCCGGGGCCGGCCGGCTTCGCCGGCGGCGGTGATCTCCTCCTCGGCTGCGACGAGTTCGGCGTCGAGGACTTCCGTGTCGGGGGTGGCGACGAACCGAGCCAGGTCCGCCCGGAGGGCCCGGACGGCCGCCAGCAGTTCGCGCTGGACGGCGTCGGACTCGCCGTGGCTGACGTTGGTGGTGGTCGCGGTGGAGTGCGCGCCGAAGGTCAGCGCGCTGTTCGCCACCGAGCCGATGCGTACGGTCGCGCCCTCGCCGCCGCCCGTGCCCGGCTGGTCGGCCGTCGGGTCGCCCGGTGTCGGAAGGCCGTCAGTCCCTGTCATGGTCTGCCACCAGTTCCCTGCCCTTGCCCTGGGTCTTGCTCACGTTGGTCACCGTCGCGGTGCTCTGGTCGCCGAAGCCGAAGGCGCTGTGACTCGCGGAGTCGATGTAGACCCCGCCGCTGACGTGCACGATCTTCTGCTCGAACTCCTCGGTCTGCCAGCCGGCTTCCCGCAGCGCCTGGGAGACACCGTCGGTGATCCGGTCCTGGATGCTCTTCAGGTACCGGGAGACGTCCATCTCCTGGAAGAGGGACGCCTTCTCCCCTTGGAGGGGCGAGCCGTCGTTCTTGGAGCCGCGCTCCCGCACCGACAGGACGGGCCCCTCGGGCAGGCCGTCTCCGTGTCCGCCCATGGCCTGCTCCCACAGTCCGAGCCAGGAGCTGTAGAGGGTGAAGACGGCCGTGCCGACCGATGCGGGGGTGTTGGTGACGGCCCAGGCGAGCTTTCCCGCGGTGCTGCTGTACGCGTAGCGGTGCGCGTCGCGCTCCGCCTCCCGGAACCCCTCCTTGACCGGGGCCAGTACGTGCGGGGCGACCTCCAGCATCAGGATCCCGCCCTGGGTGTGAACCCGGACGAAGACGGTGACGACGACGTCCTCCTCCCAGCCGCCGACCCGCACCCGCAGGAAGTGCCGGCGCGCCTCGCCGCCCTCCTCGACGGCGTCCGCCAGGTGCTCCGCCGCCAGTTCGTCCTCGTACGGTGCGCCGTCGCGGTCGGGGATGCCGTCGGCGGGCAGGAAGACGCACTCGTCGATGCGGAGTTCCCGGAGCCGGTCGCGAACCGTTTCGGCGGTCTCCGCCGAGCCGGGGGCCGGTGTCCGCAGGGCCTCGACGAGCGGTCGGATGCGCTCCAACACGGCCTGGTTGTTCAGCGGCACGGGCTCGGCGTCGGCGCGGGGCCGCAGCTCGACCGCGAGGCTCCACGCCTTGAAGGCGGTGCCGGCGCCGCGGAAGGGGTTGGCCGAGTGGTACATCGTCAACGGCGAGTGCTGTTCCCTGCGGATTTCGGCCATGATCCGTTGGCCGCGCAGGCTGGCGGCGGCTTCCGCGGGGTCACCTGCGACGTCGGGGAAGCGCACGGCGGAGAGCGGGCCCGTGATCACCCGGGCGCTCTGGGCCCGTCGCAGCCCCACCAGGAAGATGATCAGTGCGTAGAGGAAGACGGCCAGCAGTGCGGGGGCCGGGTCCTCGAAGCCGTTGAATCCGTCGAAGCCGTTGAAGTGCCCGACGGGGTTGAACTCGTCGGCCATGTCACCGCCGTCGAAGGGCCAGATGCCGTCGGTGACGTCGACGGAGTCGGACGACGGTTTGGCGTCCGGAATGGCCACCTCGTCCAGGGGGGTGCCCTTGGTCTTGGGCGGGTCGATGAAGAGCCCGGTGACCCCGCCGACCACCAGCTTCGCCGACATCAGGGCCAGCATCAACCGGGCGTACCAGCGGGCCAGCAGGACGACGCCGCGGGTCAGCGGGCGCGGACCGGCGGCGGACGCGTTGAACCTGCCGACCAGCGCCAGCACGAGGCTGGGCAGCAACAGCAGGAAGAAGTAGCCGTCGGAGAGCGGCACCGCGATCACCCACAGCGCCAGGATCCCCAGCGCCCAGGCCAGTTCGGTGCGCCGGGCCAGCAGGGCGTGGGCGAGGACGCGCGCCGCGTCGTAGCCGAAGGAGGGCGCGGTGAACCGTTCCTGGTGGACGTACAACTCGTCGATGACCTGGGCGCGATAGCGCGGATCGGCGTGCGCTCCGACGCACAGCAGGCGGCATGCGTCGCTCGTGGCCGGCTCCGCGGGGCGGCCCGACCCTCCTCGGTCGGGCTCGGCGCCCGCCTGGCCCGGTACCGCGATCCCCGTCACAGGCCCTCCGTTCATGAGGTCGAGCCCAGGAGCGTAGGCGATGCGAGAGGGCTTTCGGACGGCTTTCGCCGGACTCGGCCGGAAGACGTCGCCGGCTGCGGACGGAGGGCGGCCACCCGGAGCAATCGGGTGCCTGCCGGGGAACTCGCCGGTGCCCTTCGGGGCAAGTCGTGACGGCCCGTAGGGGCACGGGCCGCCACTTTCGGGGGCCGCTCCGACACGGGCGGCCCCTCGTCAGCGACCGGTCAGGACGCCTCGGTGTGCTCGTGGCGGCCGAGCCGGTCGTGGCGCGCGCCCCGCAACAGCGAGGTGTCGCTGGCCAGTCGGACGCCGTCGGCGCGGCGGTACCGGTCGGAGGACTCCGACCAGTCGAGGTTGCCGCGCATCCACGCCTCCATGCCGTCGGCGTACGACTCGACTGCCTCGCGCTCCGCGGTGGTCAGCCCGAACCACTGGTACGACAGGGTGCGCAACTCCTCGCGGGCCCGCCAGAACTCCTCGATCCACCGCCCGACGCGGCCGTACACCTCGTCGATGGCGTCCTGGAGTCCGCAGTCGTGCTCGCGGGCGAGGACGAGGACGCCGTTCGTCGTCTCGCCGGCGACGAGTTCCTTGCGCAGCGACACGATGTCGTTGACCCACACGACGACGTCCGACGCGCGGTTGAACATCGTCTGGAACTGGTCCGTCTCGTGGAGCAGCGGGGGGATCTCGCTGTCGGACGCCACTTCCAGCAGGTCGAGCGAGGGGGTGATGCCCCCGGAGGCGCGGCGCAGTTGGGTGTAGCCGAGCAGTCGGGGGGTGTGGCGGTGCCTGCGGTTGAGCGACTCGTACTTGAACGCGGCGAGGAAGTGCGTCATGTGCAGGGTGAAGCGCATCCGCCAAGCGGCGCTCCGGGCCAGCGCGAGTTCCCGCCAGACCCGGGAGAGCACGGTGTCGAGACGGCTGGCCTGGCTGGGACGCACGGTGGCGTCGGGGGTCAGCAGTCGCAACATCCGGAACGCGGACGAGTCGTAGTCGAGGAAACCTTCCGGCTGGCGGTCGTAGCAGTCGTCGATGACGAACGCCCAGGTGAACCAGCCGGCGATGGCCTCGGCCCGGTGGAAGCCCATCGCGGGGTAGGAGCGCGCGATGAGTTCACCGAGGTGGCTGCGGGCCAATCGGTCCCGGGCCGCCGCGCTGTCGAGGAGGTCGTAGTCGTCGGCCCAGCGCAGGACCGCGTCCTCCAGGTGGTCGACCCACGGCGAGGTGCGCGGTTCGAGGTCCAGCAGGGGGTGGCCGGGGCTCGGCCAGAGGTCGAGTGACGCTCCGTTGGTGCCGCCTTGCGGGGCGAGCGGCCCGGTCACGCCCGGGGCTCTGTCGTCATGGGCAGCGGACCGGCGGTCAGTTCGGCCTTGGCCACCGGACGCAACCGGTGGCCGGGTACCGGTCGCAACCGCCAGGCGGAGAGGATGGAGGCGAGGGCGATGGTGCTCTCGTGGTTGGCCAGCACGTCGCCGAGGCACTTGCGGGAACCGCCGCCGAAGGTGATCGTGGCGTTCCGCGGCAGCTTCGCCGCGTTCTCGGGCAGCCAGCGGTCGGGGTCGAAGCGGTCGGCGTCGGCGAAGACGTCCGGGTCGCGGTGGAGCGCGTAGGGGCTGAACATGATGCTGGCGCCGGCCGGCACCGGGTGTCCGGCGAGGGTGGTGTCAACGGCGGCGCGCCGAGTGATGAACCAGACGGGCGGGTACATCCGCAGGGTTTCGGCGACGACGCGCTGGGTGTAGGGCAGCCCGGGCAGGTCGTCGTAGCGCGCGGGGCGTCCGCCGAGGACCCGGTCGACCTCGCCGAGGAGTTCCCGCTCCACCTCGGGGTGCTGGCCGATGAGGTGGAAGGCCCAGGTGAGCCCGGACGCCGGGGTCTCCACGCCGGCCGCGAGCACGGTCATCAGCTCGTCGTGGATCTCGGTGTCGGTCATGCCGAGGCCGGTGTGCTCGTCGCGGGCGGCGAGCAGCACGGTGAGGATGTCGTCGCGGTCCGCGGTGTCCCTGCGGTAGGCGTCGACCATGGTGGCGATGACCGCGTCCAGCCGCTCCATCGCCCGGGTGAACCGCCGGTTGGCGGGGGTCGGCAGGGCGTGCAGCAGCGGGAAGGGGATCACCATCCGGCGGTACACGCCCTTCCACACCACGGGGAAGGAGCGCTGGACCTCCGCGACGGCGTCGCTGGCGATGCCGGAGGAGAACATCAGTTGGGCGGTGACGCGGGTGGTGAGTCGGCTCATCTCGGTGCCGACGTCTACGACCCGGCCGGGGCGCCAGGCGTCGGTGAGGGCGGCGACCTCGTCGTGCATCACGCTGGCGTAGCGCACGAGTCGGTCCCGCTGGAAGGCGGGTTGGATGAAGCGCCGCTGTCGCTTGTGGGCCGCGGAGCCGCAGGTCCCGACGCCGTCGCCGAGCAGCAGCTTCATCGTGTCGATGAACTCGCCGCCCTTGTCGAACGTCCGCGGGTTGTGCAGCACTTCCTGCACGACGTCGTGGGTGCAGGCGAAGTACGCCGTGGTGGCGCCGACCCTGACCTTGACGAGGTCCCCCTCGTGGCGGAGGCTCGGCAGGTAGTCGAGGGGGTCGCGGAAGAGCTGGAGGGCGTTGCCCAACAGCGGGATTCGGCCCGGTGCCTGCCCCAGCCGGTACGCACGGTGGCTGCTGGCGCCGCGGCAGTCGCGGGTGATGGTTGTGGTGCTCACGTGAAGAACCCTTACTGCGGAGACGACAGGACACACCTGTCGCCTGAACGTCATCAATGCCGGATTCGTCGTGCGTGCGTGCGCCCTCGCACCGGAACGGGTTCTCCGTTCACTGGCCCGCTGTTGATTCGGACACCGTCGTCCGGACCGCGATCAACCTGACGCAGTGACGGCAGGGACGAGCGGGCGTACGGGCGAGGTGTGCACAGTACGCACACGGATTGAAACACCACGTCGCCCCCGTGTGCCATGTGCCACTCCGGCCCGCCGGGGTGATGCCCGAACTCACCCGAAGGTGTGGCCCGGTGTGCCGGGACCGCCTCAGCTCAGCGGTAGGGACGGGCAGTTGCGCCGGGTGGCGGCGTCCCCGCGCGGTCCGTCGGACCCGCGCTCGGCACGGTGGCGGTCACGGTCAGTCCGCCGCCCGGGCGCGGCTCGGCGGTGACGTCGCCCTGGTGGGTGCGGGCCACGGCGCGCACGATCGACAGGCCGAGTCCGCTGCCGCGGGCGGAGCCGACGCGGTCGGTGAGGCGTCGGAAGGGCTCGAACAGCACCGGGATCTCGTGGGCTCCGACGACGGCGCCGGTGTTGCCCACCGTGAGGAAGGAGCCGGCCCGACCCGTTCCGGTCCGCACGCTCAGCACTCCGCCGGGGACGTTGTACTTGACCGCGTTGTCGACCAGGTTGCGCACCAACTGCTCGACCAGCACGGGATCGCCCACGGCGGGCGCCGGCTGGAGTTCGCACTCGACGGTGACGCCCTGGGCCTCGGCGCCGGCGGCCGTGTGGGTGAGCACGGTGGCGGTGATCGCCGCGAGGTCCAGGGGCAGTCGCTCGTAGGCGGTGGACTCGGCGCGGGCCAGGGTGAGCAGGGAGTCGATCAGCCGCTCGTGGCGCTCGTTGACCGCGAGCAGGTTCTCGCCGAGCTGCTTCACCTCCGGCGGTGCGGCGCGGCGGGCGACGGCGACCTCCACCAGGGTGCGGCCCACCGCGAGCGGGGTCTTCAGCTCGTGCGCGGCGTTGGCGATGAACCGGTCCTGCCCGGCGAACGCCTGGTCGAGGCGGTCCAGCATGCTGTCGAAGGAGTCCGCGAGCCGTTTGACCTCGCCCGGGGGTTCGTCGAGGTCGATGCGCTGGTGCAGGGTGCGGCCGGCGATCCGCTCGGCGGTGGAGGTGATGCGGTTGAGCGGGCGCAGGAGTCGGCCGGCGACCAGCCAGCCCGTGGTGGTGGCGACCACTCCCACGCCGAGCACGGTGAGTCCGCCCTTGGCCATGAGGTTGGTCTGCATGGAGTCGAGGACGGTGTCGCGGGACGCCGGGTCGATCTCGATGCGGGGCTGGGGCTGCTCGGACGGCGGCGGCGGCGCGTCGGCCAAGGAGGGCGGCCAGCCGGTGGGCTCCGGCGCGGCGGAGGCGTCCCCGGGGGACGGCGGGCTCGGCTCCGGGCCCGCGGGCCGGTACGGCGGCTGCGCCGACGGCACCCCGGTCGGCACGGCCTGCTGCACGGTGGGAAACGGCAGGCTCAAGGTGTACGCCATGCTGTTGCCGACCAGGATCAGCGCACCGCCGAAGATCGCCGCGCCGGCGACGAAGAACATCAGGCCGAAGACGACCGTGAGGCGGACCCGCAGGCTGCCGCCGAGTGCGCGCAGGATCATCGGATCCGGTACCCGACGCCGGTCAGGGTCTCGATGACGGGTCCGTCGCCGAGCTTGCGGCGCAGGGAGCGCATGGTGACCCTGACGACCGTGGTGAAGGGGTCGACGTTCTCGTCCCAGGCCCGCTCCAGCAGCGCCTCGGCGGACACCGGCGCGCCGTCGGCCCGCAGCAGTTCCTCCAGTACGGCGAACTCCTTGCGCGACAGGGGTATGTACCTTCCGTCGCGGGTGATCTGCCGCAGGTGCGGGTCCAGTCGGATGCCGGCGCGCTCCAGCACGGGTGGGACGGCGGGCCGGGAGCGGCGGCCGAGCGCCCGGATGCGGGCGACGAGTTCGGCGAAGGCGAACGGTTTCGTCAGGTAGTCGTCGGCGCCGAGGCCGAGGCCCGCGACGCGTTCGGCGACGGTGGTGGAGACGGTGACCATGAGGACCCGTACGTCCGCGCCGGAGGCGACCGTGCGCCGGCACACCTCGTCGCCGTGGACCAGGGGCAGGTCCCGGTCGAGGACCATCACGTCGTACGCGTGCACGGCGAGGTTCTCCAGGGCGGCCTCGCCGTCGTGGACCACGTCCACCGCGAGCCCCTCGTCGCGCAGCCCCTCGGCCATCGCCGCGGCCAGCATCTCCTCGTCCTCGACCACCAACACCCTCATGCGTCCCACCCGCTCCTCACCGCGTTGATCTGCACCAAGTATCCGTGTCCGATGTGAAAGCAGTGTGAGCAGCTTCGCTCACCAAGATCGCACACGCCTTCGCGTGCACTGGGTCCGCACCGCACCCTCCCCACGAAGGCTGGACGTCCCATGTCTGACCGTCGGCTCTCGACCGGCTCCCCCCGCCGAAGCCGCCGTGCCCGCCGTGCCCGCCGCGCCCCCGGCCCGCCGGGTCGCCGCACGCGCCGTGCCCGCCGCTCCGGGCCCCCGGCCTCCTTGAAGGTCCTGCTCCTGTTGGTGTGCGTGGGGGCGGTGGGTTGGGGCGGTCTCACCGTGTTGTCGGACGGGTCGGACTCCCGCGGCGCCGCCTCGTCCGGGCCGAACCGGCCGGACCCCGACGCCGGTGCCGCCCCCGAGGCGACCTCCTCCGCAGAGGCGAAGCCGAAGCCGTCGCCGGAGGCCGAACGGCCGGTCGACTCCGGCGACGAGCGCTCGGAGCGCTCCTCCTACCGGGAGCGCGGCCCGGGCACGTACACCTGGGCGCGCGGCACCGGCGCCCGGGCCGGGCACTCCGGTCGGCTGGTGCGGTACGGGGTGAAGTTGGAGGACGGCACCGGTCTCGACGTCGACGACGTCGCAGCGGAGATCGACGGCATCCTGCGGCACGAGCGCGGCTGGACCCGCAAGGGCGTCGCGTCCTTCCAGCGGGTCGGCTCTCCCCCGTACGACATGCTCGTCCACATCGTGTCGCCGGCGACCACGGACGCCCTGTGCGGCGCCTGGGGGTTGGACACGGGCGGGCAGGTGAACTGTGCGAACGCGCCCGATCTGATAGTGAACGTGCGCCGCTGGATCGAGCTCAGCGAGCAGTACCGCGGGCGTCCGCACGACTACCACGCACTGATCATCAACCACGAGGCGGGACACGTCCTCGGCTACGGGCACCGCACCTGCGCGGGGCCGGGGAAGCCGGCGCCGGCGATGATGCAGCAGATCAAGGGGTTGCGCGGGTGCACCGCCAACCCGTGGGTGTACGACGCGGACGGCGCACTCATCGACGGCCCCAAGGCCCCCTGAGCGCACCCGACGCCTCCTCGCGAAGCCGACGGCAGCCGCCACCGAACCCCCGGGTGGCGGCTGTCGTCATCCCCGCCGCCGTGCCGGGACCGGAGGTCAGCCGGTCGCGTGGACCACGTCCGCCCAAGCGCGCGCGGCCCTCGACCAAGTGGCGCGCAGTTCCGGCTCCGCGGCGCGCACGGACGCCACGGCCGCGTCCGGGTCGCCGCCGGCCCGGGCCACGGCCGGCCCGTCGGACGTCGACCACCCGGCGACGTCGTCGCCGAGCACTTCGGGGTGGAACTGGACGCCCCAGGCGCGGGAGCCGAAGCGGAACGCCTGGTGGGGGCAGTCGTCGCCGCCGAGCAGCGGGACCGCGCCGGGCGGCAGGTCGCCGATCTCGTCCCAGTGCCACTGGGCGGCGGGGGCACCGTCCGGTACCGCGCGGAAGACCGGGTCGTCCTCGACGGCGGGCAGCCGGCGCAGCGGCACGGTGCCCACCTCGGGCCCCCGGTCCCGGCGCACCACGCGGCCCCCCAGGGCGTGGGCCACGATCTGCCCGCCCAGGCATATGCCGAGCAGCGGGACTTCCCCGTCGACGGCCCGGTGCACCAGGGCGCGCACGGCGGGCAGCCAGGGCGCGGCCGACTCGTCCTCGCAGTTGGCCGCGCCGCCGAGGACGAGCAGTCCGGCGTGGCCCGCCAGCGTGGTCGGGACGGACTCGCCGGCCCAGGGGTGGACGGTGTGCAGTGCGAGGCCCGACTCCTTGAACGCCTCGCCGACGAGTCCGGGGCCCGTGCCGTCCTCGTGTTGGATCGTCAGTATCCGGGGGGTGGCCTGTCGCTCCGTCACGGTCGTCCCGCCTCCCAAGCGTCGTAAAGGAGCCGCCCGGATCAAGCCAAAGCCCGGACGCGACGGGAACCAAAAGCCTTTGGGCGGCAAGGATGGCCGATATGCTCAACCAAAAGGTTTTGGCAGTCAAGAGATCGTTGAAGATTGATCCTCGTACGGGGTCACCGGGCGACTGCTGGAGCCGCCCGGGTGCGGGCGGCGGCCACGAACCGCACACGCGCCGACCCCGCGGCCACCCGCCGCGGGCACGCACACCCACCGGCACCGACGCCCGGCACGGGCGACCACCACGAGGAGGAGGGACGCGATGGTCCTACCGACCGGTACGCACCACGGTCCGCAGACCGCGCGATCCGTCGGCATCAAGGACGTCGCTCGGGCCGCGGGGCTCTCCATCACCACCGTCTCGCACGCCCTGAACGACAAGGGCAAGGTGAGCGCCCGCACCCGGGAGCGGGTGCGGCACATCGCGGACGAGTTGGGCTACCGCCCCAACCCCGCGGCACAGGTGCTGCTCACCGGCCGCACCGGGGTCGTCGGCCTGGCCGCCGGGCACCAGAGCGCCGAGGCGTGGGAGCGCACCTACCGCCCGTACTACGCATCGCTCACCGCGGGCGCGATGGTCGCGGCCGTCGACCGGGACTACGCGCTGGTCGTCGTCCCGGCCCGGCCGGGCACGGACCTGTGGACCCGGATCCCGATGGACGGCCTGATCGTCGTGGACCCCGTGGCCGGGGACCCCGTCATCAACGAGGCGCTGCGGCGCGGGCTCGCGGTGGTCACCGACGGCCGCCCGATCGACCCGGACCACGCCCACCTCCCGTACGTGCACAGCGACATGGACTCCGGCGTGCCGTTGGCGCTGGAGCACCTGCGGGCCGGCGGGGCGCGCCGGACGGGGCTGCTCACCGGGCCGGAGCTCGACTCGTACACCCTCGACAGCGAGCGGGCGTACGCGTGTTGGTGCGCCGACCGCGGGCTGCCGGCCGTGGTCGAGCGGGTCCGGAACGGGGAGCCCGCGCGGGACGCGGCGCGCCGCATGCTGCTGGCCGACGACCGGCCGGACGCGGTGCACGCGCTGAACGAGACGTACGGGGACGCACTGCGCGGCGCCGCCGAGGACCTGGGGTTGAGCATCCCGGGGGACCTCCAGATCACCGCGATGGGCGAGAGCGGCCCGGGCGCCCGACCCGCGCTGACGCTGCTGACGCTGGCGCCGCGGCGGACGGGCGCGCTGTGCGCGGGCATGCTGATCGACGCGCTCGCCGGGCGGAGCCCACAGCCGCTCTCGGTGCCGTGCGCGCTGGTGCCGGGCGACTCGACGCGCGGGTGACCGCGGTGCGGTAGCCGACGGCGTACGACAGCGGGCGCATCCCTTCGGCCTTCCACCGAAGGGACGCGCCCTGTTTCTCTCTGTGCGACTCCCCCTGCACGGCCGTGACCGCGCCACGGGCACCCCGGCACTCAGGCCCGGCCCAGGAAGTCGTACCCCGCTTCCTCGATCGCCTCCGAGACGACCGCGTCGTCCGGCTCCGCCGCGGTGTCGAGCGTCAGCAGGCCCGTGGAGATCTCCACCTGGACCGTGTTGACCGTGTCCAGTTCGCGCAGGGCCTTGCTGACGATCGCCTTGCAGTGGCCGCTGTTGACTCCGCCGACGCGGTAGGTGGTCTGGTAAGACGCCATGGCTCCATCCCCTTCTTCGTACCCCTGGGGGGTATCTCGCTGAGATCATTTATACCCCCAGGGGGTATGCAGTGCAAGGGGTGCGAGGAGCTTTCGGAGCGGGCGCCGTCAAGGAGGCGTCAGAGCGGCGGCAAGAGCGTGTCAGCAAGCGCGCGCCGCTCTTGTCCGCCCGCGGTGGCGCGGCTTCGATGTGGTGCGTGAACAGCGCGTGGCCCCACCTCGACCGACCGCCCCATACGGCGGCCGGCCGCGTGCCCCGCTGCCAGGGGTCGCCCTCCTCCCCGCCTCCGCGCGGCTGACCGCGCCGGGCGCGGGCGACCGCGCAGGGCCCCAGGGGCGCCGTGACCCGACCTCCGGCGCCCCTGGAACCACCCGTTCACCCTTCCTCTCACCGTTCGAGCCGTGCCGGCCCGGACTTCGCACTCTCCTTTGGATGGACCATGTCTGTCGTCGACCTGTCGTCCCGCACCGTCCTGATCACCGGGGCGACCTCCGGCATCGGCTACGAAACCGCCCGTCAACTCGTGGCGCGCGGTGCGACGGTGCTGCTGCACGGCCGCACCGCCGAGGAGAGCCGGGCGGCGGCCGACCGGCTGATCGCCACCACCGGCGCCGACGGCGCACAACTATGCGCCTACGCGGCCGACTTCAGCCGGCTGGAGGAGGTGGCGGCGCTGGCGGCCCGCGTGAGCGCGGCCCATCCGCGGCTGGACGTCCTGGTCAACAACGCCGGCATCGCCGCGCCCGAGCGCCACACCGTCACCGAGGACGGCAACGAGGTCGCGTTCCAGGTGAACTTCCTGGCCCACTACCTGCTCACCGACCTGCTGGAGCCGGCGCTCAGCAGGAGCGCGGCACAGGGCCGCGGCAGCCGGGTCGTCAACGTGTCGTCCTCACTGCACCGCACGGCGTCGATCCAGTGGAACGACCCCCAGCGCACCCGCCGTTACTCGCGGCTGGCCGCGTACGCCCAGTCACAGCTGGCGCTCACCGTCTTCGCCGCCGACCCGCGCGTGACGGCGGTGTCGGTCCACCCCGGCGTCTGCGAAACGGACCTGCTGCCGCTGTACGCGCACCAGGGGGCGTCGCCGAGCGCGGGCGCCGCGCACGTCGTCCGGCTGTGCGACCCGGAGACCGAGATCGTGAACGGCGCGTACTACGAACTGGACCGGCGGGTGTCCCCGGCGCCGGGCGCGACGGAGGAGCGCACCGTCAAGCGGCTGACCAAACTGGCCGACCGGCTCGTCCGAACGGGCTGACCGCCGGGGCTCACCTGATGTGCGAGGGAGTGCGGCGGTCCGCGACGCCCAACCGGGCCGCCCACTCCAGGGCGTTGGGCACCCGCGCCTCCCTCGGCAGCGGGCCCGGCTCGGACGCGGAGTCCATCAACTCCTCCAACGCCTCCGCGTCCACCGTGCCGTCCGCGACCCGCCGTACGAAGCGTTCCGCGGCCGCCCGGTCCCGGTAGCCGGCGTCGGCGAAGCTGTCCGCCAGCGACTTGTCGTCGAAGATGCCGGCGTATCCGTCACAGGAGGCGGCCAGGCCGTCGTCGGCCACGTAGTCGGGATAGGGCGCCCTCGCCCAGGCGCCCTCTTCCCACCAGTAGAGATAGCCCAGTTCATAACCCTCGTTCAGTTCCCGGAGCCGACCCTGCGGCAACCAGTCCGGGGCGTTCGCGAGCAGGTCCACCGGCTTGTCGCCCTGATAGGTGGTGTCGCTGCAGTCGACGTCCTGACCGAAGAAGATCGCCTTTCCGTCGGAGTGGAGGGAGAGCGTCCAACCGCCGTTGGAATGCGAACAGGACAGTTCCCGGTCGCCCAGGCGGAATACCGGCCTCGTGGTTCTCGTGACAGCGATCAGTACCAGCACGACGGCGCGTTGCCACATGCGTTCGGGCCTTCCCAGCTGCGCGGGAACAAGAGGCTCGTTGGTCATCTGCGTCCCTGCTGTCGACCATGTGTAGTGCCGACCGAACATTCGGCGTTACCGAACCATACGGCCGGACGGAGCGGCGGCGCCAACGGCCCGCACGGCACCGACGGCGGCGCGGCCCGGGCCGCCGGGGGCACCCGAAACTGCGGGGCGAACGACGGCAACGGCGCCGCGTCCTTGTCGAATTGCGCCGCCCGGCACGCATTCGCGCAACGGGTCGGGGACCTGGCCAAGGTGGTGGATCAACATGTGGCGCACCAATGGATATTGCTCGTCGGAGTTTCGCTGGACAAAGGCCGGAATTGTTCGCCGAAACGGCCGGGGCTCAGTCGGCCGTGAGCGGCTGGCGACCCGATCGCACCGCCCGTACGAGGAGCGGCGCAACCGGACCAAAGGCCGGTGGAGAACCCGGGACCAGGCCCGGGAGCAGAACAGGAAGGGTCCGGGCCGGGTGGCCTGCGCTGAGGTGGGGCACTTCAGTCGGACTCATGGGGGTGAACGTATCCCCCGCGTACGACCCGATGTTCGCATTTGCTCATCGTTTACTTATCATCGCCCCTCCAACTGGCTCGAATGCACGGGGCAAGGGAAACAAGGGGCCCACGGGGCACGGGGGCGGGGCGTCGTAGGGTGAGGACGATGTTCACCTCATCCGGACCCACGCTCCGCGAACTGACCGTGCAGGCGCTCTCCTCGGTCGAGCACGGCTACGACCTGCTGGCCCCCAAGTTCGACGCGACGCCCTTCCGCACGCCGGACCGGCTGCTCGACCCCTTCGTGCGGGCCGTGCACCCGTTGGGGCCCTTCCGGTCGGGCCTCGACGTGTGCACCGGCACCGGTGCGGGCGTCGGCGTGCTGCGGCAGCTCTGCGAAGAGCGGGTCACCGGCGTCGACTTCAGCGCGGGCATGCTCGCCCGGGCCAGGGCGGAAACGGATGCGGAGTACGGGGCCGCGGAGGCGGACGCGGAGCCCGGGGCGCCGGCCGTCGACTGGGTGCGGGCCGACGCCCGCGCCCTGCCCTTCACCGCCTCGTACGACCTGGCGGTCAGCTTCGGGGCCTTCGGGCACTTCCTGCCGGCGGAGTGGCCCGCGCTGTTCTCCGGCGTGCACCGCTCGCTGCGCCCCGGGGGCGTCTTCGCCTTTCCGCAGCCCGCCCCGCCGAGGGTCGGTTCCCGGCCGTACTGGGCACTGCTCGGTTTCGACGCGGCGATGCGCGTACGCAACGCGGTGTGGAAGCCGCCGTTCGTCATGTACTACCGGACGTTCGCGCTCGCACCGGTGTGCCGGGCCCTGGAAGACGCCGGGTTCGCGGTGGAGTTGCGGGCGATGGAGGAGTTGGGGCGGCGCGCCGACGGCAGCCCGCGGTGCCGGCTGGTGGTGGCGCGCCGCACCGGCTGACCCGCACTCAGCGCAGCGCCGCCGTGCGCCCGTCGTGGTGGATGGGCGTGTGGGTGCCGGTCAGCGGCGCGCCGCTGCCGCCGCGGCGCCGTGCGACGATCTCCGCCGCGATCGACACTGCGGTCTCCTCCGGCGTCCGCGCGCCGATGTCGAGACCGATGGGGCTGTGCAGCCGGGCCAGTTCGCCGTCGGTGAGCCCGGCCGAGCGCAACCGGCGCTCGCGGTCCTCGTGGGTGCGGCGCGAGCCCATCGCCCCGACGTACGCGACGGGCAGCCGCAGCGCCAGCGCCAGCAGCGGCACGTCGAACTTGGCGTCGTGGGTCAGCACGCACAGCACGGTCCGCGCGTCGACCTCGGTGCGGGCGAGGTAGCGGTGCGGCCAGTCGACGACGACCTCGTCCGCGTCGGGGAAGCGGGCCCGGGTCGCGAAGACCGGCCGCGCGTCGCACACCGTGACGCGGTGTCCGAGGAACCTGCCCACCCGCCCCAGGGCGGCGGCGAAGTCGACCGCGCCGAAGACGATCAGCCGCGGCGGCGAGGTGCGCACCTCGACGAGCAGGGTGAGCGGTGCGCCGCACCGGCCGCCGTCCGCGCCGACGACGACCGCGTCCGTACGGCCCGCGTCCAACAGCGCGCCGGCTTCCGCCGCGGCGGTGGCGTCCAACTCCGGTCGGCCCCCGAGCGTGCCCTCGCGGCGGCGGTCGGGGTGGACGAGCAGTGCGCGGCCGAGGAGTTCGGCCGGTCCGTCGACGACCCGGGCGAGCGCGAAGGTCGTTCCTGCGGCGGCCAGGGCGAGGGCGTGCGCCGCGGTGTCGTCCGGCTCGACCCGCGCCACCAGGACCTCCAGCTCGCCGCCGCAGGTCAGGCCGACGGCGAAGGCGTCCTCGTCGGCGTAGCCGAAGGTTTCGCGCACGGGCCGGCCGTCGCGCAGCACCTGACGGCACAGTTCGTACACGGCGCCCTCGACGCAGCCGCCGGAGATCGAGCCGATCGCGGTGCCGTCGTGGTCCACGGCGAGCGCGGCGCCCGGCCCCCGGGGTGCACTGCCGCGCACGGACACGACGGTGGCCACGGCGAACGCCCGGCCCCGCCGTGCCCATCGGTGCAGTTCGTCGGTGAGGTCCAACACCGCGGCCTCCTCTCCCTCGTCGCCGGTCGCCGTGGTCGCGGTCGGCTCACGAGGTGCCGGTGAGGTGCTCCGGGCGGACCGGAACGCGGTTGAGTTCGAGGCCGGTGGCGGCGCGGATCGCGGCCAGCACCGCAGGGGTGGCGGAGAGCGTGGGCGCCTCCCCCACGCCGCGCAGCCCGTACGGCGCGTGGGCGTCGGCGAGTTCGAGGACGTCGACGGGGATGGCCGGGGTGTCGAGGACGGTGGGGATCAGGTAGTCCGTGAAGGAGGGGTTGCGCACCCGCGCGGTGACCGGGTCGACCAGGATCTCCTCCATCACCGCGATCCCGAGGCCCTGGGTGGTGCCGCCCTGGATCTGGCCGAGCACGGACAGCGGGTTGAGCGCCTTGCCGACGTCCTGGGCGCACGCCAACTCGACGACCTTCACCAGCCCCAGTTCCGTGTCGACCTCGACGACGGCCCGGTGCGCGGCGAACGAGTACTGGACGTGCCCGTCGCCCTGGCCCGTCGTGCGGTCGAAGGGCTGGGTGGGGCGGTGGCGCCACTCGGTGACGACCTCGACGGCCTCGTCCCCCAGGACGTCGACCAGGTCCGCCAGTGCCTCGCCGCCGTCGGTGACCACCTTGCCGCCTTCGAGGCGGAGCTCGGCGGTCGCCCAAGCGGGGTGGTACGGGCCGAACTTGGCCCGTCCGAGGTCGAAGACCCGCGCCCGGACGGCCTCGCAGGCGTGCTTCACCGCGCCGCCGGTGACGTACGTCTGACGGGACGCGGAAGTCGACCCGGCGGAGCCGACCTGGGTGTCCGCGGGCCGGATGGTGACCTGGGCGACGCCGAGTTCGGTGCGGGCGATCTGGGCGTGCACGGTGACGCCGCCCTGGCCGACCTCGGCCATCGCCGTGTGCACGGTGGCGACGGCCGCCCCGCCGACGACCTCCATCCGCACGCGCGCGGTCGAGTAGTCGTCGAAGCCCTCGGAGAATCCGACGTTCTTGATGCCGACGGCGTAGCCGACGCCGCGCACGACGCCCTCGCCGTGGGTGGTGTTGGACAGCCCGCCGGGCAGGGCGCGCACGTCCACGCCGCCGCCGGCGACCTCCCACTGGCGCTCCGGCGGCAGCGGCCTGGCCTTGACCCGACGCAGCAGTTCGGCGACCGGCGCCGGGGAGTCGACGCGCTGGCCGGTGGGCATGGTCGAGCCCTGCTCCATGGCGTTGCGCCGGCGCAGTTCGACGGGGTCGAGGTCGAGGGCGGCGGCGAGCTTGTCCATCTGGGCCTCGTAGGCGAAGCACGCCTGGACGGCGCCGAAGCCCCGCATCGCGCCGCACGGCGGGTTGTTGGTGTAGAGGGCGAGCGCTTCCACGTCCACGTCGTCGACGACGTACGGGCCGACGCCGAGGGAGGCCGCGTTGCCGACGACGGCCGGGGAGGAGGAGGCGTACGCGCCGCCGTCGAGGACGATGCGGCACCGGACGTGGGTCAGCTTGCCGTCGCGGGTGGCGCCGTGTTCGTACCGGAGCTTGGCGGGGTGGCGGTGGACGTGGCCGAAGAAGGACTCGAAGCGGTTGTAGACCATCTTCACCGGGCGGCCGGTGCGCAGCGCCAGCAGACAGGCGTGGATCTGCATGGACAGGTCCTCGCGCCCGCCGAACGCGCCGCCGACGCCGGCGAGCGTCATCCGCACCTTCTCCGGCGGCAGGCCGAGCACGGGGGCGATCTGGGCGAGGTCGGAGTGCAGCCACTGGGTCGCCACGTACAACTCGACCCCGCCGTCCTCGCAGGGCACGGCGAGCCCGGACTCCGGCCCGAGGAACGCCTGGTCCTGCATGCCGAAGACGTACTCGCCGGTGACGACGACGTCCGCGCGGCGGGCCGCTGCGGCGGCGTCGCCGCGCACGACGGGCTGGCGGTGGACGACGTTCGGGTGCGGGACGTGGGCGGCGTGGTGGTCGGTGCGGTGCTCGTGGACGAGGACGGCGTCGGGGGCGGTCGCGGACGCCTCGTCGGTGACCACGGGCAGTTCGACGTAGTCGACGACGATCTTCGCGGCGGCGCGGCGGGCGGTCTCGGGGTGGTCAGCGGCGACGAGGGCGACGGGCTCGCCGTGGTGGCGGACCTTGCCGTGGGCGAGGGCGGGGGTGTCCTGGAACTCCAGTCCGTAGTGCGTCACGTCGGCCGGCAGGTCGTCGTGGGTGAGAACGGCGTGGACGCCCGGGGTGGCCAGGGCCGCGGTGACGTCGACGGCGCGGATCTCGGCATGGGCGAGGGGGGCGCGCAGGGTGTGGCCCCAGAGCATGTGCTCGTGCCACATGTCGGAGGAGTACGCGAACTCGCCGGTGACCTTGAGCGTGCCGTCGGGGCGGAGGGTGGACTCGCCGATGCCGCCGCGGGTGGGCGAGCCCTGGGTGAGGCCGGTGGGGGTGCCGGCGGGCGTCGTGGGGGTGCGCGGGGTATGCCGTGTCGGCCGTGTCGTCATCGGACGCCGCCTTGTTGGCGGACGGCGGCCAGCCGGACCGCGTCGAGGATCTTCTCGTAGCCGGTGCAGCGGCAGAGGTTGCCGGAGAGGGCCTCGCGGATGTCGGCGTCGGAGGGGTCGGCGCTGCGCTCCAGCAGTTCGTCGGCGGCGACGAGGAGGCCGGGGGTGCAGAAGCCGCACTGGACGGCGCCGGCGTCGATGAAGGCTTGCTGGATCGGGGCGAGTTCGGGGCCTGCGCCGTCGTGGGCGGACTCGGCGCGGGGGACGGCTTCCTGGGCGGGGTGGCCGTGGGCGGTCCAGCGGCGGGCCTCGTCGAGCGGGGTCCCGGGGCCTTCGACGCCGGCGGTGCGCTGGCGGGCGTGGTCCGCGAGCCCTTCGACCGTCACCACGTCGCGGCCCTCCGCCTGCCCCGCGGCGACCAGGCAGGCACAGACGGGCACCCCGTCGAGCCGTACCGTGCAGGAGCCGCACTCGCCCTGCTCGCAGGCGTTCTTGGAGCCCGGCAGGCCCATCCGCTCGCGCAGCACGTACAGCAGGCTCTCGCCCTCCCAGACGTCGTCGGCCTGCTGCCGACGGCCGTTGACGGTGAAACTGACGCGCATCAGGCTGCTCCCTCGGTGGTGTTCCGGCCCGGGCCGCGGTACGCCTGCCAGGCCCAGGTCAGGGTGCGGCGGGCCAGGACGCCGACGGCGTGGCTGCGGTAGGCGGCGGTGCCGCGCACGTCGTCGATCGGCTGACAGGCGCCGGCGGCCAGTCGGGCGAACTCCCGGGCCACCGACGGCGGTACGCTCCTACGGCTCTCCCAGCAGCCGGCCTCCTCCAACGCGGCGGCGAGGAACTCCTCGGCGACGCGGGCGCGGACGGGGGTGGGCGCGGCCGAGCCGATGCCGGTGCGCACGCTGCGGGTGCGCGGGTGCAGTGCGATGCCGAAGGCGCAGACCGCGATGACCATGGCGTTGCGCGTACCGACCTTGCTGAACTGCTGCGGGCCGTCGGCCCTGGCGATGTGGACGGCCCGGATCAGCTCGTCGGGGGCGAGGGCGTTGCGTTTGACCCCGGTGTAGAAGTCGTCGACGGGGATGCGGCGGGTGCCGCGCACGGACGCGACCTCGACCTCCGCGCCGGCGGCGAGCAGCGCGGGGTGGGCGTCGCCGGCGGGGGACGCGGTGCCGAGGTTGCCGCCGACGGTGCCGCGGTTGCGGATCTGCGGGGAGGCGACGGTGTGCGCGGCGAGCGCGAGGCCGGGCAGCTCGGCCCGCAGTCGCTCGACGATCCGGGTGTACGGGACGCCGGCGCCCAGCCGGACGGTGTCCGCGCCGACCTCCCACTCGCGCAGCTCGTCGATGCGGCCGAGGTCCATGAGGCGGTCGGGGCGGCGGTGATCGAAGTTGATCTCCACCATGACGTCGGTGCCGCCCGCGATGGGCACGGCGGTGGGGTGCTCGGCCTTGGCGGCGAGGGCTTCGTCCCAGCTCGCGGGCCGGAGGAACTCCATGCGCGGCTCTCTTCTGTCGCTGGCCCGTTGATGCGGTACGGGCTCAGTACACAAGCGGCGCGGCGCCCGGTGCAGTCACCGAAGACATGAAGGAGTTGGCTGGTCCGTACAGGCGTCTTGTAGATTCAGACGAAGAGGGACGTAGGACGAGTGGCGGCGGCCCCCACGGTTGGTGCGTGGGGCGGGTGGTGCGAACCACCGAGGCCGACCGGCCACCACGAACAAGGATCGGCGGCGCCGGATGCGGCTGCGCGCACTGCTGGAGAACGACGCGCTGGGGCTGCGGCTGCTGGGCGGCGACGACGAGCTGGACCGCGGCGTGCGCGGGGTGATGACGACCGACCTGCGCGACCCGAGCCGCTATCTGTCGGGCGGGGAGCTGGTGCTCACGGGCCTGGCGTGGCGGCACGCCCCGGAGGACTCGGAGCCGTTCGTACGCATTCTGGTACAAGCGCAGGTGGCGGGGCTCGCGGCGGGCGAGGCGGAGCTGGGGGCGGTGCCGGACGACCTGGTGGCGGCGTGTGCGCGGCACCGGCTGCCGCTGTTCGCGGTGCACGAGTCGGTGGCGTTCGCGACGATCACGGAGTACGTGGTGCGCCAGGTCTCCGGTGAGCGGGCGGGGGACCTGGCGGCCGTGGTAGACCGGCACCGGAGGCTCATGACGTCGGGCCCGGCCGGCGGCGGCCCCGAGGTGGTGCTCGACCTCCTCGGCTCCGACCTGGACCTGCGCGCCTGGGTGCTGTCGCCGACGGGGCGGCAGATCGCGGGGCCGAGCGAGCCGGCGGGGTCGGCGGGAGGCGCGGGCGACCGAGTGGGCGCGGGTGGCGCAGGGGGCACGCGGGGCGCGGGTGTCACGCGAGGCGCAGGCAGCACCTTGGCCACGGGCACCCCTGGTGCCACTGGCGCCCCTCACGACACCACAGCCACAGGCAACGCAGCGGTCACAGTAGAAACCGAGAGCACTGCTCACCGGGCGGGAGCACCGCTCTCCACCAAGAGCACCGCTCCGCAGACCGGAGCACCGCACGCATCCAAGAGCACTGCCCACCAAACCGGAGCGCCGCACACAAACGAGAGCACCGCTCTCGCGACTCCCACCTCACCCGTCACCGCAGCCACAGCCGCAGCCGCAACCACCCCCGGAGCGCTGCCCGCCGAAGTGAGCACCGCTCTCGCCGGTGAGCACCTGTCTGCCGCTCGCGCCGGCCACCGCCCCCCGCACCGCACCACCGTCGCCGGCACCACCTACTCGCTCTTCCCCATCCAGCACGCCGGCCGCACGGCCGCCACCCCCGGCTCCGGCGACGTGCGCGAGAGCGTGCTCTCGGACTGGCTGCTCGCCGTCGAGGCGGACGCCGGCGACTGGCCGCCCGCCCGGCTCGACCTGCTCCAGGGCGTCACCCAACTGATCGCCGTCGAGCGCGACCGTCGTGACGCGGCCCGCACCGTGCGCCGCCGGCTGGCCCAGGAGGTGTTGGAGTTGGTGCAGACGGGCGCGGCACCGGCCGAGGTCTCCGCCCGGCTGCGGGTGGCCGCTCCCGTCCTGCTGCCCGGCCTGGACACCGCACCGCACTGGCAGGTCGTCGTGGCCCGGGTCGACTGGGGCCCGGACGCGGCCGGCATCGACGCCGGAGCCGTCGCGCAGGCACTGTTGGAAGAGGTCCTGGTCGACCCGTCGACGGCCGGCGCCGACGCCTCTGACCGGTTCGCCGTCGCCCACGAAGGCGACGAGGCCGTTGCCTTCGTACCGCTGTCCGCCCTGCCGCCGGTGGGCGACTCCCCCGCGTCGGAGGAGGCGCTGCACGCGGACGCGCTGCTGGCCGCGGTCCGCGAGCCGCTGTCCGCCGGGCTCGGCGACGACGGGCGGCTGACCATCGGCGCCAGCGCCGCCGTCTCCTCCGCCGAGGGCCTGCGCGGCGCACTGGAGGAGGCCCGGCACGCCCGCCGGGTGGCCGCCGCCCGCCCCGGCCCGGTCAGCGCCGCGGGCCACCACGAGTTGGCCTCGCACGTCCTGCTGCTGCCGTTCGTCCCGGACGACGTGCGGCGCGCCTTCACCGCGCGCCTGCTCGACCCGCTGCGGGAGTACGACCGACGCCACCGCGCCGAGCTGATCCCCACCCTGGAGGCGTTCTTGGCGTCGGACGGCTCGTGGACGCGGTGCGCGACCCGACTGCACCTGCACGTGAACACCCTGCGCTATCGGGTCGGCCGGATCGAGCAGCTCACCGGCCGCGACCTGTCGCGGCTGGAGGACAAGCTGGACTTCTTCCTCGCGCTCCGCATGGGCTAGTCCCGCCCTTCCAGATCTTGCTGGATCAGCGAGACGGGCCCCACCAGGGCCTGTCTCGATCCCAACGATCCGATCACAGCCAACCGGCGGGCAAATCGCCACGAATCATGCCCAGACACCACCATTCCGAGCACCGTCACCCCGGCCACCACCTGGCCGGAAATTGACAGTTAGGAAAGCCTCACCATATTTATTGAACCGTTCCGTTTGTGTCCCCGTGCGACGACCGGTCCCTCCGAGCGCCGCGGGCTGTCCAGGAGGCCCCCATGCGCCGTCCGTCCCTTCGTCGCGGCACCGCACTCGCCGTGTCCGCGCTGCTCCTTCCCGTCCTCGCCGCCTGCGGCAGCTCGGACTCGGACGACAAGGGCTCCGGCAAGAACGGCGACGCCAAGGCCCAGGGCTCGGACGAGCTGGTCATCTACTCGGGCCGCAACGAGAAGCTGATCTCCCCGATCATCGAGAAGCTGGAGAAGGCCACCGGGACCAAGGTGCAGGTCCGCTACGGCGACAGCGCCGAGCTCTCCGCCCAGATCCTGGAAGAGGGCAAGAAGACCAAGGCCGGGCTGTTCTTCGCGCAGGACGCGGGCGCCCTCGGCGCGCTCTCGAAGGCGGGCGCGCTCGCCGAGCTGCCGAAGAACTCCCTCGACAAGGTGGACGCCGCCTTCCGCGGCGGCGAGGGCGACTGGGTCGGTGTCTCCGGCCGCTCCCGCGTCATCGCGTACAACCCGGAGAAGGCCCCCAAGGCTCCGGACAGCGTGATGGACCTGACCAAGCCGGAGTGGAAGGGCAAGGTCGGCTACGCGCCCACCAACGCCTCCTTCCAGGCGTTCGTCACCGGCATGCGCGTCCTGAAGGGCGACGAGGCCACCCAGAAGTGGCTGAAGGACTTCAAGGCGAACGACGCCAAGCCGTACGACAAGAACGGCGCGGTCCTCGACGCCGTCAACTCCGGCGAGGTCTCCCTCGGCCTGATCAACCACTACTACTGGTACGAGAAGGCCGCCGAGGTCGGCGCCGACAAGCTCAAGGCCAAGATCCACTTCCTGCCGGGCGGCGACCCGGGCGCCCTGGTGAACGTCGCGGGCGTCGGCGTCCTCAAGAACGGCGGCCAGAGCGCCGCGGCGCAGAAGGCCGTGGACTACCTGCTCTCCGACGAGGCCCAGCAGTACTTCGCGGCGGAGACCAAGGAGTACCCGCTCGCCGCCGGCGTCACCTCGCCCGTCAAGGACCTCCCGCCGCTGGCCTCGCTGAAGGCCCCCAAGATCGACCTCGGTGAGCTGGACTCGCTCCAGAAGACGCTGGAGATGATCCGCGAAGCCGGGATGGTCTGAGCCCGACCCGTCCTTCCGAGCCCATGAGCACGCACACCACCCGGTCCGTGCGCACCCCGGCTGCCGCGCCCCGCGCGGCAGCCGGTCGGCGTACGCCCCCGCTCGTCCTCCTGCTCCCCGCCGCCGCCGCGGCCCTCGTCGCCCTGCTCCCCCTCGGTTACCTCGGCGTCCGCGCCATGGAGCGCGGCTGGGGCTTCGCCTGGGGCATCGTCACCGAGCAGCGCACCCTCGAACTCCTCGGCCGCAGCCTCCAGCTCACCGCCATCGTGGTGGCCGGATGCCTGCTGCTCGGCATCTCCCTGGCCTGGCTCACGGTCCGTACGAACCTGCCGGGCCGCCGGGCCTGGGCGGTGCTGGCGACCCTGCCGCTGGCCGTGCCGAGTTACGTCGCGGCCTTCACCTGGATCTCCGCGGCGCCGTCGCTCGCCGGGCTGCCCGGCGCGGCGATCACCCTCACCTTCGCCTGCTTCCCGTACGTCTTCCTGCCGGTCGCCGCGACCCTGCGCGGCATCGACCCGGCGCAGGAGGAGGCCGCGCGCTCCCTGGGCCACGGCGCGTTCCGGACCTTCGTGAAGGTCACCCTGCCGCAGTTGCGACCCGCGGCGGCCGGCGGCGCGATCCTCGTCGCGCTGTACGTGCTGTCCGACTTCGGCTCGGTCTCCATCACCCGCTACGACACCTTCACCCGGGCCGTCCACGCGTCCTATCAAGCCAGCTTCGACCGCACGCCGGCGGCCGTGCTCGGCTGCGTGCTGGTGGTGATGACGGTCCTGCTGGTGCTGGCCGAGAACCGCACCCGGGGCCGCGCCGGGCACGCCCGCACCGGCCGCGGCAGCGCCCGGCCGCCCGTACGGCTGCGCCTCGGCGGCTGGACCGCGCCGGCGCTGGCGTGGTGCACCGCCGTCGCCGCCGTGTCCGTGGCCTTCCCGCTGGCCACCCTGGGCTACTGGCTCACCGTAGGCAACTCCGGTTTCGACGGCGAGAAGCTGCTGTCCGCCACGGTCACCACCGTGTCCGTGGCCGCGGTCGGCGCCGCCGTGACGACGCTGCTCGCGGTCCCGGTCGGCGTGCTCTCCGCCCGCCACCGCGGACGCCTTGCCCGGCTGCTCGAACAGTCCGTGTACGCGGGACACGCGGTCCCCGGCATCACCGTGGGCCTGGCGCTGGTCTTCTTCGCGGTGCGCTACGCGTATCCGCTGTACCAGGAGCTGCCGCTGCTGATCGTGGCGTACGTCGTCCTCTTCCTGCCGGTCGCCGTGGCCTCGGCCCGGGCGGCCGTGCTCCAGGCCCCGCCGGTGCTGGAGGACGTGGCGCGCTCCCTGGGCCGCAGCCCGCTGCGGGTGTTGCGGGAGGTCACCGTGCCGCTGGCGGCGCCCGGCATCGGCGCCGGCGCGGCCCTCACCTTCGTGGTGATCATGAAGGAGCTGCCGGCGACGCTGCTGCTCCGCCCCACCGGCACGGACACCTTGGCGACCCGGCTGTGGACGGAGACGGGCGCGGGCGCCTTCGCCGGCGCCGCGCCGTACGCCGCGGCCATCGTCCTCATCGCGGCCGTCCCCTCCTATCTGCTCGGAAGGCGCTCATGACGGAACTCCGCATCACCGCGGTGACCAGTTCGTACGGCCGGGGCGAGCGGGTGCTCGACGGGGTCGACCTCACCGTCGGCGCGGGCGAGTTGGCCGCGGTCCTCGGCCCGTCCGGCTGCGGCAAGACCACGCTGCTGCGGGTCATCGCCGGCTTCGTCGCCCCCGACTCCGGCGAGGTCGCCCTCGGCGAGCGCATCGTCAGCGGTCCCGGGGTCCACGTGCCGCCGGAGCGGCGCGGCGTGGGCATCGTCGCCCAGGAGGGGGCGCTCTTCCCGCATCTGAGCGTGGCCCGGAACGTCGCCTTCGGACTCACGGGTGCCAAGCGCGCCGAACGCGCCGCGCGCACCGCGGAGATGCTGGAACTCGTCGGGCTCGGCGCGTACGGCGACCGGATGCCGCACGAGCTCTCCGGCGGTCAGCAGCAGCGCGTCGCCCTGGCCCGCGCGCTCGCCCCGCGCCCCGCGCTGGTCCTCCTCGACGAGCCGTTCAGCGCCCTCGACAGCGCCCTGCGCGCGGGGCTGCGCTCGGACGTCCGGGCCGCGCTGCGCACCGCCGGCGCCACCGCCGTGCTCGTCACCCACGACCAGGAGGAAGCCCTGTCCACCGCGGACCGGGTGGCCGTCGTCCGCGACGGCCGGATCGCCCAGTGCGGCACCCCCGAGGAGCTGTACCACCGGCCGGCCGACCCGTGGGTGGCGTCCTTCGTCGGCGACGCGGTGCTGCTGGCCGGCACCGCGGACGCCGGCACCGCCACCACCGCGCTGGGGGCCGTACGGGTCGGAGCAGGAGCCAGCGGCGAGGGCACCGTGGTCCTGCGGCCCGAGCAACTGCGGCTGCACCCCGTCAACGAAGCAGCCGAAGCAACCGAGGCGGCCGACGCGACGCCGACCGCCCACGGCCAGATCACCGAGGTGCGCTTCCACGGGCACGACGCCCTGTTCCTGCTGGAGGTGCCCGACGCGGGCCGGGTGACGGTCCGCTCGTCCGACGCCCCGGCGTTCCGCCCCGGCGACCGGGTGGCGGTGTCGATAGCGGGTGCCGGCACCTTCCACCGCTCCTGAAGGAACGCCCGAACACCCGTCGCAAACCGGCCGAACGCACCCCCGAGAACCATCGGCCGCGCCCGTCGAAACCCGTCCGCCCGGGCCGTCGAATTCCAGCCGAAAGGCAGCTCGAACACCGGGCCGGGAACCGACGGGAGGCCGTGCGGGACACGGCCTGCGCCGGCATGCCCCGATGAGCCTCCGACCGCCCATCGGGGCATGGTCGTCCCCCGCTCCCGCACGGCCTTCCAAAGATTGTGAATTGATTCACTCAACCCCTTGGCCAGGCAGCCCGATCCATGCTGAGATTCCCCCTAACTCAACAGCTCGCTGGTGTGCTCGGGGAGGGCGTAGTGGCGCATTCCGCCATGTCTGGTTCCGGAACCACAGCAGGTGACGACCCACTCCAGACCGCGGTGTGGCGGCTGCGTTCCCGCGGCTGCTGGACCGATGCGGCGGCCCTGCTCGCTCCGCTCGCTGCGGAGCCGGCCGTGGCCCTGGAGCGGGTCGGTCTCCTCGTCGAACGGTGCATGTTCACCGGCGAAGGATGGGCGGACGCGGAGGACGCGTTGCGCGTTGCGGAAGCCGGTGCGCGCGACGACGAGGAGCGCGGCGGCGCCGCCTGCGAGCGCGGGCGACTGGCGTACGCGGCGACCACGCTCGGCGTGCGCGACCGGGCGGACGAGGCCCGTACGGCGCTCGGCAGGGCCGCGGCCCTGCTCTCCCCGACGTCGCCGCAGCGCCCGCTGCTGGACTTCCGGCGCGGGTTGGTCGCCGAGCACATCGCCGACTCGCCCCAGGCCGCCCGCGCCGCGTACCAGCGCGCACACGAGGGCGCCCGGGCCCGGGGGGACGTGCTGCTGCTCTCCTTCACCCATCACCATCAGGCCCGACTCGCTTTAAGGGAGGGCGAGTTGCTCCAAGCACAGCAGGGCTTCACCGAGGCCCTGCGGATTCGGGTGGACCTCGGCTATCTGATCGGGGTGGCGCCGGCGCTCGCCGCACTCGCCGACTGCGAGCCCGAGCAGGAGGCCGCGCGGCTGCTGGCCGAGGCGCGGCGGCTGTTCCGGATGCTGGGCGGCGTCCCGGTGTGGCTGGCGGACCGGCTGGCCCCCAAGTTCCCCGCCCAGACCGATGACGAGGGCCGTACGGACCAGGCGGTCACGACTCCGCCCAAGCCCGCGGCCTGAGGCCCCACCGCCCCGGGCGCCGCGGTCATGCCGGACGTAAGTGCCCCCGCAGCAAGGCTTCCACGGCCGCCAGGTCACCGGCGGTCAGCGCGTCCAACAGGGCGCCGTGCTCCGCCGCGTCGGCGATGAGCGCCGCCCGCCCCGGCGCCGAGGCGGCACCGTCGACGCCGGCCGCGCGCAGCGGCCACTGCGAGCGGCGGTGCAGGTCGTCCGCGACGGTCACCAGTTGGTCGTTGCCGGAGAGGGCGAGCACCACCCGGTGGAAGGCGCGGTCGGCCTCGCCGTACCGGGCGCGGTCGCCGGTGGCAGCGGCGCTCGCGGCGGCGTCCGCCAGGGGGCGCAGGGCGGCCCAGCGCTCCCGGGGCACGCTGCGCGCCAGCTCCAGGACGACCGGCACCTCGATCAGGGCGCGCACTTCGGCGAGTTGGGCGAGTTCGCGGGGGCTGCGGACGGCGACCCGGAAGCCGCGGTTGGGCACGACGTCCACCGCGCCGTCGGCGGCCAGTTGCTGCATGGCTTCGCGCACGGGTGTCGCCGAGACTCCGAAGCGGCCCGCCAGCGCGGGGGCGGAATAGACCTCGCCGGGGACGAGTTCGCCGCCGGCGAGGGCGGCGCGCAGGGCTTGGAGGATCTGTTCGCGCACCAGGTGGCGGCGGACGACGGCACCCTTCCCGGGGGCGTCCACACCGTCTCGCGCCCCGTCCCCTGCCGCCCGGCCGATCTGCTCCGGTACGCGCGCGGCGGCGGTGGCGCGGGGGCGCGGCACGGACGGCCCGCGCTCGGCCGCCGCCGCACGGGTACCGTCGCCCCGCTCCGGGCCCCTTCCCGCGGATTCCGCCGCGGGGCGCGCCCGGCCTCCTGCCGAGGGCTGAGCCCAAGCCCGGTCCATCGCGCCCCCTCCTCCGCCCGCGTCCCGCCGTTCGCCGGGCTCGACTCGCGCGCCCGGTGCTCTGTGTGCACGATAGGCGGACCGGGCAGGACGTCAAAGCGCCCCCACTTCAGGTAAGGTAAGCCTTACCTGAAGTCGATCGTGATTCGGCGGCCTTCCATGATCCAGCCCTCGCTACTGCCCGCGCTCACCTCGCCGGTCAAGGACGCGTACGTCCAACTGGCCGAGGCGTACCCCGCGCTGAGCATTCGCGAGCTCGGGCCCGGCGACCCCACCCCGCGCGGCGACGGCTGGGTTGGCGCCGAAGACCTCGCCGCCGGGGGCGCCGCCCTCGACGCCTTCCTCGCCTGGGACGCGGACCAGCTCCGGCGCGACTACGGCCAGGACGCCCGCTCCGACGTCGTCGCCACCTTCGGCCTGCACCGCTACGCCTGGCCGGCGCTGCTGCTGATCACCGTCCCCTGGTTCCTGCGCCGCCGCGTGCCGCACCTCTCGCCCCACGACGTCTCCTACCGGCGCACCCTCCGTCAGCTGTCCGTGCGCGTCACCGACTTCGCCTGCCTGCCGGGCGACCGGGCCGCGCGGCTGCCCGGCGCCCGCGTCGTCCCGGACGAGGCGGCGCTGCGCGACGAGGTCCGCACGGCCGTCGCCGACCACCTGGGTCCGCTCCTGGACGGCTTCGGCCCGCGGATGCGGCGCGGTCGGCGCGCACTGTGGGGCATGGTCACGGACGAGGTCGTCGAGGGCCTCTGGTACGTGGCCAGCCTCCTGGGGCCGGACGAGGAGGTACGGGCCATGACGGAGCTTCAGGAGCTCTTGCCCGGCACCCAGATGGCCAAGCCGTACGTTGGGACGCCGGGCTTTCGCACCCTGAACGCGCCCACGGGCGAGCAGTTGGCCACCCGGGACCGGGCGAGCTGCTGCCTGTTCTATACAATTCGGCCGGATGACACCTGCGTCACCTGCCCGCGCACCTGTGACGCGGACCGGGTGGCGAGACTGCTGCCGAGCGCCTGATCCACCGGCGCCGGGCGACTGTCACGCTCCGGATGCCACTCCCCCCTTCCGGGTGATATAAAACGTACGCAACTCCCGCTGTCCGGACGACAGTTCGAGTTGAACCCACCTATCCGTATGCCGTATGGCCCCATTGGCGTTCTCTTGCCACGAAAACCCCTGGGATCGCCCGGACTTCGGTCAGTATGGCGGCTGAAACGCCCTACCGCGATGCAGATGTAAGGGACGCCACCACTATGAACATATCGCTTTCCTGGCTGCTTCCCGGCGGCGTGATGCTCGTGGGAGTGCTGATCGCGATCGCCGTGCTCCAGCGCGGCAAGAAGGCCACCAAGACCGCGACCGAGGACTCCTGGGAGCGCAGCGAGGAGCGGCGGCGGCGCAAGGAAGCCATGTACGCCACGGCCTCCTACGTCCTGCTGTTCTGCTGTGCCGCCGTCGCGGCCGCGCTCTCCTTCCACGGTCTGGTCGGCTTCGGCCGGCAGAACCTGAACCTGTCCGGCGGCTGGGAGTACCTGGTCCCCTTCGGCCTCGACGGCGCCGCCATGTTCTGCTCGGTGCTCGCCGTGCGCGAGGCCAGCCACGGCGACGCGGCCCTCGGCTCCCGCCTGTTGGTGTGGATGTTCGCGGGCGCCGCCGCCTGGTTCAACTGGGTGCACGCCCCCCGCGGCATCGACCACGCGGGCGCGCCGCACTTCTTCGCCGGCATGTCGCTCTCCGCGGCGATCCTGTTCGACCGGGCCCTGAAGCAGACCCGCCGCGCCGCCCTGCGCGAGCAGGGCCTGGTGCCCCGCCCGCTGCCGCAGATCCGGGTCGTCCGGTGGCTGCGCGCTCCCCGCGAGACCTTCAACGCCTGGTCGTTGATGCTGCTGGAGAACGTGCGCACGCTGGACGAGGCGGTCGAGGAGGTCCGCGAGGACCGGGCGGCCAAGGACGCCAACAAGCAGCGCTCCCGTGAGCACGCGAAGCTGGAGCGCGCGCGGCTGAAGGCCATCAACCGGTCGCACCGCGCATGGGGTCGCGGTCGGATGCTGGCCGAGCCGGACCTCCCCGTACTGACGTCCACCGCGGCCGTCGGCGCGAGCTCCAGCGCTTCCGGGAGTTCGGCCACGGCCCTGTCGGAGGGTGCGAAACCCGTAGCGGAGCCTGCCATAGAAACCGGACTGTCGCCGCTTCGATCCATGCCCTCCCTTCAGGCCGGGACTTCGGCCCCCGTTGACGCCAAGGTCGTCGACCTCACCGCCGAGGACGACACCATGACCCTGCCCAAGCTGGACTCGCTGGAGAAGAAGCTGAAGGATCTGGAGCAGCAGTTCGGCTGAGCGCCGGCCGGACCGTGAGGCGACGTTTGCGCGCCGACCGCCAGTGACGGTGAAAGGGGCGGCCCCGGGAATCCACCCGGGGCCGCCCCTTCGGCATGCGCGCCCTCGTTCGTACGGTCCCGCAGCCAATTCGCTTGTCCTGCACGGAATTACACGGATCCCGCTTCCGTACGCCCCGCAGAACACCCTGTCGACAAAGCGATGAGGCGGGGCACAGGGCGATTGCGTTCAGGCCGACATCGCGTTCAGTTCGAACCAGACGACCTTGCCGGCGTGTTGGGTGTGGACGCCCCAGGAGTCCGCGAGGCTCTGCACCAGGGCGAGGCCCCGGCCGTGCGTCTCCAACAGGTCCGGGTCGGGCATGGCCTCCGCGTCGTCCCGGTCGGGGTCGGAAGCGCTACCCGCGCCCGTGCCGATTCCCGTGCCGATGCTCGCGCCGGCCGACGGGGCGTTGACGGCCGTCAACGCCGGCGGCGGCTCGGGAAATCCGGCCACGAAGTCCCGCACCTCCACCCGCAGCGTCGACGTCCCGACCGTGGCGGTGACCACGGCGCCGTGGTCCGTGTGGATCAGTGCGTTGGTCACCAGTTCGCTCGCCAGGAGTTCGGCGACGTCGGCGGCCTCCCGGCCGCCCCAGCGCCCCAGCAACTCCCGTAAGCCGTGCCGCACTTCCGGCACGGACTTCAGATCGCCGCACCCCATGCGCCGGTGCAGCCGCTCCCCTCTCCGGACCCCTGCGGGCTGTCCCCCGTACCGGCCGGCCCCCTCTGCAGCGGAGCCGACCCCTCCCTGACGCCCTGTCATCATCCCCACCCGTTGACATCGGACCTCCGGACACGGCTCTCCGTGTCGAACCTTTCCACGAAAGCCCTGCCCTGATCAGGGGCGGGCCACGCATGACGAAGTGGTCAAGCTGCACGGGGAGGGGATTTTTCCCGCAGTGGGCGGATGTCGTCTACGTCCGATGCGACAGTCGCCGGCCTCACGGCCTGGGCACATTGCGCAGGTTGGAGCGGGCCATCTGCACCATGCGCCCGACGCCGCCGTCCAGGACCATCTTGCTCGCGGAGAGCGCGAATCCGGTGACCATCTCGGCGCTGATCTTCGGCGGGATGGAGAGCGCGTTCGGGTCGGTGACCACGTCGACCAGCGCCGGGCCCTTGTGCTTGAAGGCGTCCTTGAGGGCGCCCGCGAGCTGCCGGGGCTTCTCGACCCGTACGCCGTAGGCGCCGCAGGCCCGTGCGACGGCGGCGAAGTCGGGGTTCTGGTTGTGGGTGCCGTACGAGGGCAGCCCGGCGACCAGCATCTCCAGGTCCACCATGCCGAGCGAGGAGTTGTTGAAGAGGACCACCTTCACCGGCAGGTCGTACTGGACCAGGGTGAGGAAGTCGCCCATCAGCATGGTGAACCCGCCGTCCCCGGACATCGAGACCACCTGCCGGCCGCGGTCGATGAACTGCGCGCCGATCGCCTGCGGCAGGGCGTTCGCCATCGAGCCGTGGCTGAAGGACCCGATGATCCGGCGCCGGCCGTTGGGCGAGACGTAGCGGGCGGCCCAGACGTTGCACATGCCGGTGTCGACGGTGAAGATCGCGTCGTCGTCGGCGAGGTCGTCCAGGACGGCGGCGACGTACTCGGGGTGGATCGGCACGTGCTTGTCCACCTTGCGGGTGTACGCCTTGATGACGCCCTCCAGCGCGTCGGCGTGCTTCTTCAGCATCTTGTCGAGGAAGCGGCGGTCGTTCTTGATCCGGACTCGGGAGTTCAAGCAGCGCAGGGTCTCCCGGACGTCGCCCCAGACCGCGAGGTCCAGCTTGGAGCGGCGGCCCAGGTTCTCCGGCCGGATGTCGACCTGGGCGATCTTCACGTCGTCGGGGAGGAACGCCTGGTACGGGAAGTCCGTCCCCAGCAGGATCAGCAGGTCGCACTCGTGGGTGGCCTCGTACGCCGCGCCGTAGCCGAGCAGTCCGCTCATCCCCACGTCGTACGGGTTGTCGTACTGGATCCACTCCTTGCCGCGCAGCGCGTGGCCGACGGGCGACTTCACCCGCTCGGCGAACTCCATCACCTCGGCGTGCGCCCCGGCGGTGCCGCTGCCGCAGAAGAGGGTCACCCGGTCGGCCTCGTCGATCATCGCGACCAATTTGTCGATCTCCGCGTCACCGGGGCGGACCGAGGGGCGGGAGGTGACGAGCGCGTGCTCGACGGCCTTCTCCGGGGCCGGCTGGGAGGCGACGTCACCGGGCAGGGCGACCACGCTGACGCCGCTCTGGCCGATGGCGTGCTGGATCGCGGTCTGGAGCAGCCGGGGCATCTGCTTGGGGCTGGAGATCAGCTCGCTGTAGTGGGAACACTCGCGGAAGAGCTGGTCGGGGTGGGTCTCCTGGAAGTAGCCGAGGCCGATCTCGCTGGAGGGGATGTGCGAGGCGAGGGCGAGCACCGGGGCCATGGAGCGGTGGGCGTCGTACAGGCCGTTGATCAGGTGGAGGTTGCCCGGGCCGCAGGAGCCGGCGCAGGCCGCGAGCTTGCCGGTGATCTGGGCCTCGGCGCCGGCCGCGAAGGCGGCCGTCTCCTCGTGCCTGACCTGGATCCAGTCGATGGAGGAGCTGCGGCGGATGGCGTCGACGACGGGGTTGAGGCTGTCGCCGACGACTCCGTAGAGGCGCTGCACCCCCGCCCGGACGAGGATGTCGACGAACTGTTCCGCCACGTTCTGCTTGGCCATGGGAGGGAGCCCTTCCTCGCGTTGACGGTCCGAAGATCCATCAACCCACGGCGCGCTGCATTCCGCCTCCCGTCTACTCCGTCTACTCCGTGTGCCGCGCGGCGCTGCGCTGGACGGGGATGTCGTCGCCGGACTCCCATACGCCGACGGCGGTGCGGTCGTCTGCGTACCCCTTCACCCTGAGCTGGACGTCGGTGAGGAAGGCGGCGAGGCCAGGGGGCGCGTCGGGGCGCCAGCGCACGGACAGCTCGGCCGCGAGCGCCGGCTCGCCGCGCAGCGGGTCGGCCAGTCCGCTGCTGCACATCAGGAGGGTGTCGCCGGGGCGGGCCACGGAGGCGCGGAAGCGGAACGGCTCCCCGTCGACGGCGGGTGTCCCGTCGTTGCGTGGAGTCCTGTCGGCACGTGGAGTCCCCGGCGTCGCGGTCTCTGCGGCCTCTGCCGTCCCTGCGGTCTCTGCGGTCTCTGCGGTCTCTGCGGTCTCTGCGGTCTCTGCGGTCTCTGCGGGGTGGGGCTCGATGTCCTGCCACTCGCCCTCGCGGAGCCGGAAGAGTCCGCCGGGGCCGACGCCGAAGAAGACCCGGGTGCGGCACTGGGGGTCCGCGGGCAGCAGCAGACAGCGCAGCGCAGCGGTGTACTCCTCGGGGCGCACGCCCAAGTCGGCGGCGGTGGCCCGCAGCTTGCCGAGACTGCGGTCGGTGAGCCGGTGCAGCCCGGACTTGAGGTCGCCGCGGCGGCCCGCGCGGATGTCCTCGGCCAGCCGGGCGTGGCTGCGTCCGACGGCAGCGGCGATCCAGCGGCAGGCGTCGGCGGCGGCCTGGTGGGCGCCGTCGGCGGCGCGGGCTCCGGTGGCGACGACGACCAGCACCAGTGCACCGTTGCCCGTCCCGAACCGGGCCGTGAGCAGGGCGTCGCGGCGGGGCTCGCCCCGGTAGCGGGCGGAGTCGCCGCGCAGGGAAGCCGCGCGCAGGGTCAGGCCGCCGTAGTGCGCACCGTCCAGGACGGTGTCGGCGACGAGCCCTTCGAGGGCGTCCGGGTCGGCGGCGGGGAGCGCGGTGGGCTCCGCTTCGTACGTCGGGGGTCCGTCGCCGACGTAGCCGGGGTGGGGTCGGGTGGCGGCCGGCGGCGGGGGCCGGTCGGGGTTCCGTACGCCTTCGGGACGCGCCGGGTTCGTACGGGCGCGGGGTACGGCGGGCGGGCCGGTGGACGCGGACGGCGGCGGGTCCCAGGGGCTGCCCGCGGCGGGGCGGCGGGGGTCCGGCGGGCGCGGCGGGGTCTTCGAGGGTGCCGCGGCTAAGTCGGCCGTCACCGTACGGGCCGGCGTGCCGGTCGGCGTACGGGCCTCGGAGCGGGACGGCTCCTCAGACGGGGGCCGGGGCGGGGACGTGGGTGGGGACTGGGGCGGGGACGCGGGCGTGAAGTCGGGGTCGTCGAGGGTGTCGGCGGGGTCGGCCTCCCACCAGGCCCGGGGGCGTACGGGACCCGGGGCCGCCGGCGCGGCGGACGGCTCGTCAAGCTCCTCGGCCTGAGGAGCCGGCGCGGACGGCGCGGGCGAGGCGGATGGCGTGAACGGTGCGGGTGATGCGGGTGATGCGGCCGGTGGGTCCGCGTTCGGCGCCGGCTCGGACACCGCGTCAGTGGCGGAGGCGAAGCGGTCGTCGAGGGTGTCGACGACGTCGTCCGCGCGGGCCGCCGGACGACCCGTGTCCAGCGCCGACTCGTCGTACAGCCGGTTCCACCAGTCGTCCGCCGCGTCGGCGGGCTGCTCCCCCTGCTGGCTCATGCCCCTATTTTCCACCGCGGGGGGCGCGGGAAAACGGCGCTTGTCGAAAAGCTATAAGTGTCATGAACGTGCGACGCGCCCGCCGGAGTGCCGTGTGCCGGCCCGGTCGCCTTGGCACAGTGAGGTGTGCCGGGGTGAGGTGTCCGGGTGGGGTCTGCCGGGAGAATGCGGAGGCTCGACGCGGTCGGCGCGGCGGCAAGGGGACGCGCCCGCAGGTGTCCGGGGAGGGACGGGGTCTGGTGCTGGGAGCGATAGGTCTCGACGAGAGGCAGGAGTCCGCCTATCGGGCTCTGGTGGCGTTGGGGGCGGCCGAGGTCTCGGACCTCGCGCACCGGCTCGCGCTGCCGAGGAACGACACCGAGCGGACGCTGCGCCACCTCGAACGGCAGGGGCTCGCCGCGCAGTCCTCGGCGCGGCTCGGGCGTTGGGTCGCGGCGCCGCCCGCGGTGGCGCTCGGCGCGCTGCTGACCCGGCAGCGCGAGGAGTTGGAGCAGGCCGAGCGGGCGGCGGCGCACCTCGCGGAGGCGTACCGGGCGGAGGCGGCCGAGCCCGCGGTGCACGACCTGGTGGAGATCGTGACGGGCGTGGGCGCGGTGGCGCAGCGCTTCCGTCAGCTCGGGCTCGGGGCGGTGGCGGAGGTGTGCGTGCTGGCCACCGGCGATCCGGTGGGTTACGGGGCGGACGGCGGCGGGGGCGCGCCCGGGGTCGCGCACCGCGTCGTGGTGGCGCGGGAGCGGCTGTCCGCGCCGGGCGGGGTGCCCGGGTTGACGGCGGCGCTCGGCCGCGCCGACCAGGTGCGGGTGGCCGACCGGGTGCCGACCCGGCTGGTGATCGCGGACCGTGCGCTGGCGATGGTGCCGCTGCGCGAGCTGGGCGAGCCGTCGGCGCTGGTGGTGCACGGCAGCGGGCTGTTGGAGTCGCTGTTGGGGCTGTTCGAGGCGGTGTGGCGGGACGCGGTGCCGCTACGGCTGGGCGGGGCGAGTACGAGCACGGGCTCGGGCGGTACGGAGGGCGTGGTGGTCGAGGAGGCCCCGACGCGGCCCGATGCGACGGACCTGGAGATCCTGTCCCTGCTGCTGGCGGGGATGACGGACGCGCGGGTCGCCAAGCACCTGGACCTCGGCCTGCGCACGGTCCAGCGGCGGGTGAAGGGCCTGATGGAGCTGAGCGGCGTCAGTACCCGCCTCCAGCTCGGCTGGCACGCCCACGCGAACGGCTGGCTGACCCGCACGCCCGGCTAGGCCGTGTCAGATCGGTCGGCCTTCGCGACGGGGGCATCGGTCTCTGCGGCCCGATGGTGGGCTCGTCGCGCGGCGAAACCGCGCCCCCGCTCAGGGAGCGGCAACGCGGGACTTTGTGCGCCCGCCCGGAGCGCTCGGTGGCGGGGGATCTCGGGGGGCGGAGCTGGTCCGCGTCCGGCACGCTGGGCAGATGAGCGGCATAGGGCAGCTCCTGCTGCTGGGCCTGGTGATGCTGCTCGGGCTCGTCGGGGTGCTCATCCCGGGCGTCCCGGGCCGCTGGCTGGTGTGGGCCGCGATGCTCTGGTGGTCGCTGCACGAGCAGACCGCGCTCGCCTGGGTGCTGCTGGTGTGCTCGACCGCCGTTCTGCTGATCGTCCAGGTGGTGCTCTGGCTGCTGCCGGCGCGCCGGATCCGCGACTCCGGGGCCACCCGCCGCACGGCGGCCTGGGCGGGGGTCGGCGGGATCGTCGGTTTCTTCCTGCTGCCGGTGGTGGGGGCGGTCGTCGGCTTCGTCGGCGGGATCTACCTGTGCGAGCGGCACCGGCTCGGCGGCCACGGTCAGGCGGCCGCCGCCACGCGCACGGCGATGCGGGCGGCCGGGACGAGCGTGTTGGTGGAGTTGTTCGGCTGTCTGCTCGTGGTGGGGGCGTGGGTGGGCGCGGTCATCTGGGGCTGACGCCCGGCGCACCCGCCGTCGTACGACACCTGACCCGCACGACTGGCGCACAACTACACGGCTCGGATGGCTGGAACCGTCCGGGAGAACAGCCCCGACTGCGCCTCCCCTTCGAGCCGGCCCGTGCGGCACCGCGGCGGGGCTGCCGGCGACGGGATTGCCCCGGCTTCCGCAAGGGCCGGCGACGGCGGTCGTCGTGTGAGGCTGCCCGCATGACCGAATTCACCGAGACCGAGCGGGCCTACCTCGCCACCCAGCGGCTGGGGCGGCTCGCAACCGTGGACCCCGGCGGCCAGCCGCAGGCGAACCCCGTCGCCTTCTTCCCCCAGCCCGACGGCACGATCCTGATCGGGGGCCTCGCGCTGGCCACGACGAAGAAGTGGCGCAACCTCCAGAAGAACCCGAAGGTCGCCATCGTCGTCGACGACATCGCCAGCGTCACCCCGTGGCGGGTCCGCGGCGTGGACATCCGCGGCGTGGCGGAACTCCTGACGGGCCCGCACGACCTGGGCCCGCACTTCAGCGAGGAACTGATCCGCATCCACCCCCGCAAGATCCACAGCTGGGGCCTGACGGAGGACTAGGGGTGCCCGTGAAGTCCCGTGCCCGTGCACCCTGCCGGCAGTGCGGGTCGCTCCAGCAGGCGCGGCTTCGCCGTGCAGCGGGCTGTTCCCTTGCGTCTGCGGCCCGGTGGAGACCAATGGCACGAGAAGGCGTGCGGGACTTCACGTACACGACCCAAAGCGCTCCGGCCGGGGATCGCGCCCCGGCCGGAGCGCATGGCGGCGGCCGCTCAGCGGCGGCGCCCCCGCTTGGCGTCGGCGGCGGCCCGGTTCTGCGCGCCCTTGATCCGCCAGTCCCTGCGCATTTCGGCCCGTAGCCGGGCGTCGGTCTTGGCGACGATGTGCCGGTTCTCGCGTTGCAACTTGTCGTAGCTCTCCAGCCGCCGCACGGGCAACTCGCCCTCTTCTACGGCCTGTCGGACCGCGCAGCCCGGTTCGGACCGGTGGGCGCAGTCCTGGAAGCGGCACCGGACGGCCAGTTCCTCGATCTCGGCGAAGACCTGCCCGACGCCCGAGCCGGCGTCCCACAGGCCGACGCCGCGCAGCCCCGGCGTGTCGATGAGCACTCCGCCGCCGGGCAGGAGCAGGAGGTTGCGGGTCGTGGTGGTGTGGCGGCCCTTGCCGTCGACGTCCCGTACGGCCTGCACCTCCATGGCGTCCGTCCCGGAGAGCGCGTTGGCGAGGGTGGACTTGCCGGCCCCTGAGCCGCCGAGCAACACGCAGGTGCCGCCGGCGACGACACCCGCGAGGACGTCGGCGCCCGCGCCGGTGTGGGCACTGACGGGGACGACCGGCACTCCCGGCGCGGCGGACTCGGCGTCCTGGACGAGGTGGGCGACCGTGGCGGCGTCCGGCACGAGGTCGGCCTTGCTGAGGACGACGACGGGCTGCGCGCCGCTCTCCCAGGCCAGCGCGAGGTAGCGCTCCAGCCGCCCGAGGTCGAGTTCGGCGGCGAGCGAGAGGCAGATGACGGCGGTGTCGACGTTGGTGGCCAGGACCTGGCCTTCGGAACGCTTCGACGACGTCGAACGGACGAAGGCGGTACGGCGCGGCAGCAACGTCCGTACGTACCGGGGATCGGCGCCGTCGGGGTCGACGGCGACCCAGTCGCCGGTGCACACGACCTTCATCGGGTCGCGCGGCACCACGAACTCGGTGTCGGCGCGCACGATGCCGTCCGCAGTGACGACGTCACAGAGCCCGCGGTCGACCCGAACGACCCGGCCGGGCACGAGGCCCTGGGCGGCGTACGGGGCGAAGGCGGCGGCCCAGTCGTCGTCCCAGCCGTAGGGGGCGAGGGCGGCGGAGCGGTGAGTGGTGGGAGTAGACGGGTTCAGCAGATTGCTGGACAAGATGGGGAAACCCTTCGAAGGGTGGCCCCGGCGGCGCGCTCGGCGCGCGGTTGTGCGTGGGTGTCAGCCGGAGACCACGGGGGTGAAAACGATGAACTCCTGAACACGGGCACCGCCCGTCACCTTGGTGGTCATCACAGTCCTCACCTCCGACTTCCTCAACGAACCAACCGAACCGGCGATCCGGGTGGGACACGGCCCTCCCGGCGGAACGGGATGAAGGCTAGTTCCACACCGGCGCGGTGTGCCAACCATTTGTCGGTGGAGGCCCCGCAGGTGCATGTGCGTCTCGGCCCGGGCCCTACCGGCCGTGCCACGAGCCGGCGATGACCTCGGTGGTGAAGCCGGGGCCGAAGGCGACGATCACGCCCCGGGAGCCGTGTTCGGGGGATCCGTCCTCGTGGTGGCGCCGCAGCACGTCGAGGACCGAGGCGCTGGAGGTGTTCCCCATCTGGGCCATGCTCTCGCGGCTGTGCCGCAGGGTGTCCGGCTTCAGGCCCAGTCCCTGCTCCACCCCGTCCATGATCAGCGGTCCCCCGGTGTGGGAGACGCAGAAGTCCACGGCACCGGGCTCCCAGCCGAGGCCGGAGAGGAACGCCTCGATCTCCGGCATCACCTTGGGCACCGTGGAGCGGACCCGGGGGTCGGTCCGGAAGTGGAATCCGTCCTCGGTGGTGCTGCCCGTGATCACGGACTGCGAGGCGGGCAGCAGGTGCTGTCGCACGCCCTGGATCTGGAAGCCCGTGGCCCCGGGGGCGGATCGGTGCAGCACGGCGGCGGCAGCTGCGTCGCCGAAGATGCCGTTGGAGATGAAGTCGCTGAGCGCGTGCTGTTCGCGCTGGAAGGACAGGGAGCTGAGTTCGGCGGCGACGACGAGGACCTTCGCGTCGGGGTACGCCTGGATGAAGTGGAACGCCTCCGCGAGCGCCGAGGCGCCGGCGGCGCAGCCGAGCTGCTGGATCGGAGTGCGGCGCACGGTGGGCCGGCAGCCGATCGCCTGGGCGATGTACGCGTCGGGTCCCGGCAGTGCGTAGCCCGTGCAGGAGACGAAGACGAAGTAGTCGATGTCGCCGGCGCGCACCCCGGCGATGTCGAGCGCCTGCTCCGCCGCCCGGGCGCCGAGGCGGACGACTTCCGCCGTGTACCGGGCGTTGCGCCGGCCGAAGGAGCGGGGCGCGAGCATCTCCCTCAGGTCCGACACCATGTTCCGGGTGCGCACCGTGGTGTTCCGCATCAGCTCAAGACCGCGCTCCACCTGCGGCGTTCCGGCGAAGAGCTCGCCGAGCGCGGCGACGATCTCCTCTTGCGTCACCACGTGTTCGGGGACGGCGACGGCAGGGCGGCGTATCGCGACTCGGGTACGGGGCTCCCCCACGGGGACGTTGGTCTCCAGCACGGCGTTTCCTCTCGGGTTCTGCGATGTGGGGGGGGACCGTGGTGCCGTGCCGTACGGGCCGGTGCGCAGCGGGAGCCTGCGGGAGGCTGTCGCGGGGGTGGGGTCGCGGACGCACGGAGCAGCGGCGGAAGGTCCGTTGTCGAGAAGGGGCAGGCAGGGGGAAGGCGCCCCGGCAGGAGCGCGAGGCGGGACCTGGCGATCCCGCGCTGGGGCCCGTGGGCGGCGTTCGGGGAACGCGCCGCCTCACGGGTGCGGGGGAACGAAGGGCGTGGTGGTCACCGCGGGCGGGGCGAGTGGCGGCGGGTCAGGGGGTCCGGCGGGCGGCGGGGCCACCGCGCGCGCTCGTCACGGTCGAGGGGTGAAGGTCCCCGGTAAGCGACCGGGGCCGGCCGTGGGACGCTCCGGCGCGGGAAGCTCCGAGCACGCCCCGCGCGGGGACGAGGGGTGCCGTGACGCCGAACGGCGGAGGGCCCTTGATGCCGTGCGCCTTGGGCGCGTGGACGGCGCCGGCCGAGCCGGGTGGTTCGGGAGCGGAGTGACGCGCACGATGGTCGGCAACGGTGCTTCCTTAGGCGTGGGGGGGAGTGCACGGGTCCGTCAGTGGGGGGCGGCTCCGTGCGATAGGAAGCATGGGCTCCGGATATCGCCACGACAAGATCGCATTCAGGACAGGCCAGGGCCCGTCGCCTTCTCCTCGGCGGCTGCTCGTCGAGGGGCCGCCCGAGGCATCGGGAGCTTCCCGACCGTAGGACCACCTGGCGTGCCGACCGACGGGTCGGTCAGGAGGCGATACGCGCTCCACGTCCCGGCACGACCGGCTGACCTCAACGGATGCCACGCTCCGGTGCGCCCTGCGCCCCCGGCGGCGCGGCTGGACGCCCGTGTCGAACGCCGTTCCGGATCACTCAGCCCACTAGGGCCGAGTCCCGACGGACGGCGAACGCGCTGGCGATATGCGTGGATGCCGCCCCCTTGGTGAAGACCCCGACATCCGGCCGATATCCGATGGCCGACGGGGACCTTCGGCATCCGATCGCCGCCGGTCAGCGCTGCTGATGGGGCGGGATCTACGGACCGTGGGCCGTGCGGACGATGCCGGCGACGGCGGGTGCGAGGGCGTCGTTGCGCGCTGAAGACGGAAGCGTCCCGGATCCACCCGGCCTTCGCCCTCCAACGCGCCCGAGTACGTGCCGTACCCCTGCGCACTCGGCCTGGGAGCGTCCTCGGGGCAGGGGTCAGGGCCGATGGGGTATTGGTTCCGTTCCTCACGGGTGGGAGTGCGGTTGAACGCCTGGCAGAGCCTGTTGACTGCGGAGCTCTCGTCGGGCAGGTCAACGTTCCACAGTCCGACGGACTTTGCGTAGCCGACGGCAATGGCCTTTCCGTCGGGTCTGAAGGTGGCGGAGAGGAAGGACTCCCTGGAGCCCTGATGGGTTCGGCGCAGTGCCCCGGTCGCGGTGTCCCACAGCTTGACGTCATGAGCCTGGTCGTCTCCGGTGGCCAGCGTGCGCCCGTCGGGACTGAAAGCGAGCACGGCGACCTTCCTGGTGGCGCCCATGAAGATGCGGTGGCGTCCGGTCGTGGTGTCCCACAGCCGTACGGGTCCCTCGGCATCGCTGGTTGCCAGCGTCTTCCCGTCGGGGCTGAAGGCGAGGAAGGCGGAGTGCGGACTGGGTCCGGAGAAGCCGCGGACCAGTCGTCCAGTGGCAGCGTTCCACAGGCTGATGTCACGGCTGTTGTCACTGACGGTGGCCAGGACCTGCCCGTCGGGACTGAACGACAGGCCGGCGATGTCGCCGTTCGGGCTGACCACGGTGCGCTGCAGCCGGCCCGTGGCGGTGCTCCACAGGTTGATGTCGGAGTTGCGTTCGCTGATGGTGGCCAGGGTCCGCCCGTCGGGGCTGAACGCCAAGACGACGAAGGCCCCCTTCCGGGGATGGGGGAGGGCCAGGCGTGTGCGGCCCGTCAGGGCACTCCGCAGATGTACGACGTTCCGTTCGGGATTGGTCGTGGCTACCGTTCGACCGTCGGGGCTGAGGGCGAGAGCGGCGGAGACGCGGGTGAGGGTCAGCCGGGACGCACCGGACCGGGCGGACCACAGGCGCACCGTCGTGTCCAGGCTGCTCGTGGCGAGGGTTGACCCGTCCTTGCTGAGGGCCAGTGCGACGACGCTGCCGGTGTGGCCGGCGAAGATCCGCTGCTGGGCAGGAGCGGCGGCCCATCGGCGGATGGTTTGGTCTCGCCCGGTTGTGGCGAGGGTGCTGCTGTCCGGGCTGAAGGCAAGCGCCGTGATGACGTCCTCATGCCCCGTGAAGGTGGTGCGGAGAGCTCCCGTTCCCACGTCCCACAGGCGAATGGTCGAACTCCCGTCGTCGGCGGTCGCCAGTGTTCTTCCGTCCGGGCTGAACACCGCCCACCGGGCCTTCTCCGCATGGCCGCGAAGGACATGGCCGGGTGTGCGGTCGGCGGCGTTCCACAGGCGAACCGTTCCGTCCTGATGGCTCGTGGCGAGCGTCCTTCCGTCGGGGCTGAACGCCACTGGCGAGGTGTAGTCGGGTGTGGGCCACATATCGGGGTGGATGGTGGTCCGGGCGTGGGTCACGTGGAGGGCGTTCGTGGTGAGAATCCGGTGGCCGCCGTTCCGGGAGTTCCAGAGGCGGACGGTGCCGTCTTCGCCGCTGCTTGCGACGGTGCTTCCGTCAGGGCTGAACGTGACCGCATTGACCCTCCCCCTGCCCCGTGCCTCGCCGGTATGGCCGGTGAGGACTGCGAGGGGCCGCCCCGTCCGGGCGCTCCAGAGCCGGATGGTCGTGTCATCACTGGCGGTGGCGATCTTGGCGCCGTCGGCGCTGAAGGCGACGGACACCACGGCGTGCCGGTGGCCGATGAGGGTGGCGCGGAGCCTGCCGGTAGCGGCATCCCGTATCGTCACGGTCCCGTCCCGGTTGCCGCTGGCGAGCCGGGCGCCGTCGGGGCTGTAGGCCAGGGCCGCCGGCTGGGCCACCGAAGCAGAATGGTGGATCCGCTGCTTGCCCCTGAGCGTTCCGTAGAGCAAGGTCTCGTGCGCACTGCGCGCATAAGCAAGGGTCGTGAGGTCCGGGCTGAACGCCGTGGGCCCCGCCATGTCCATCTCGGCGTGACGTTTGTTCCTGAGGGGAAGCTCGGCGGCGTTGAAGACGCTTGAGACGGCTTCTCTCGTGGGTGCTGCGCGGTGGGCGTGGAGTGCCAGGAGGGCAGCCAGGTCCGGATTGCTGTCGATCAGAGCGGCCGACTGGACGGCCAGTTGCCGGGACTGACCGATGCGTTGGGCCTGGAGCGCCCTGTCGCGTTCCCGATCGCTGGCCCGGCTCTGCCTCCACGCGATGGTGCCCGCGGTCAGAGCCAGTACGAGGAGGACGGCCAGTGCGCTGGCCAAACGGCGCAGGAGGCGTCCGGTGCGGGCCGCGGCCTGTTCCTCGTGCTCCAGAGCGGCGACGGAAGCAGTGAGGAAGTCACGTTCCTGGGCAGTGAGGCGGTCGTGGTTTCCGGCGAAGACCTCCCGCGTCGTGGCGAGGAGGGTGCCGCGGTAGAGGGCACCGGGGTCGTGGTCCAGCTCGTTCCAGGTCGCAGCGTCGACGGTGAGCTTGCGATGGATGACGAGGCGGGAACGCTCTTCGTCGATCCAGGTGTGCAGGCGGGGCCAGGCGGTGATGAGGGCCTCGTGGGCGAGGTCGACCGAATCGTCGTTCAAGGTGATCAGCCGGGCGCGGGCGAGCCGCTCGACGACAGTGTCCGCGGCCTGGTCGACTGCTTTCAGTTCGGTACCCGGGGCGGGGCGTCGGGTGTCGGGGGCGCCTTGGCCGGGGTTGATCAGACGGAGCAGGATCTCCCGGGCCAGGGGTTTTTGGGCGCCGGTGAGCTGGTGGTAGGTGTGTTCCGCGGTGTCCGTGATGGCGCCGTGAAGGCCGCCGACGGCTTCGTACGCGGCCAGGGTGAGGGTGCGACCGCGGCGACGGCGCCAGACCTCAAGCAGCGCGTGGGACATCAGGGGCAGGGCACCCTGCTCCCCCGAGGCTTCCTCCACGATCCGGGCGGTGAGCTCGCGCTCGACGATCAGCCCGGCGGCTCGGGCCGGGCCGATGACTGCCTGACGCAACTCCGCCGGGGACATCGAGCCGACCGGAAGGTGGGCCCGTCGCAGCACCTCGACCAGTTCGGGGTACTCGGTGCAGTGGCCGTAGAAGTCGGCCCGAACCCCGATCACGATGCGCATCCCGCTGACGGGATCCCGGGCAGCCAGCAGGAGGTCCAGGAACCGGCGGCGCTCCTCCTGGTCCCGGCACAGGGTGAAGAGTTCCTCGAACTGGTCCACCATCACCACGGTGTCCGTCTCCACGGCGACCGCGGACTCCCGGGGACGGAGGACGGGGGCGTGTTGGGACGCGGGGCGCGCGCCGGGGGTCAGAATCCGGATCCCCGCACACCACGGCTTCGTGCCGTCCGGTGGATTCCGGAGTAGGGGAACGAGTCCGGCACGCAGCAATGACGACTTGCCGCTGCCGGAGGCGCCGGTGAGCATCACCACCCGCTGCTCCGAGACGAGGTTCAGCAGATCGGTCGCCAACTGGCCCCGGCCGAAGAAGACCTCACGGTCGTCGGGCTCGAAGCGGGCCAGGCCCCGATAGGGAGCCTTCGCCTCCTCGTCGTCAACCACTTTCACGGCATCCCGCGCCCGCATTTCCTCAGCCGTCCGGTGCCACCGGTCCGCCCACTCTCCGGCGTCGCCGCCGCACACGGCGACATAGGCCAGCACCACCGCCAGCGACGGCAACTGCTCACCCGCCGCTGCCATGGACAGGGCACTCGCCGAGTACGCCGCGCGCCTGGCCATCTCCCGGTACGTCACCCCGTCGGCAGACGCCCTCAGCTCCCGCAGCTCGCACGCGAACCTCTCCACCGGACCCGCCTCCGGGTCCAACGGCCGTTCCCTACGCCCCGCCACCCGTCCACCCCCGCCCCAGGGCCACACGTCGATCGCACCAGCCGATCAGGAACCCCACCACGAGACCAGGCGACGCCCGGCCATTGTTCACACAGCTCAGAACCGGGTTCCTGGTCAATGCTCCGTCCACTGGGATCAACAGTGAGCCATGGCAGCAAGCGCATGAAGCGCATGTCCTGCCATCTACTGAAGAGGGGTCGCAGATGCACGGGAAGCTCGGGGACCTGTGCGCGGCCCCGCTGGCGCGGTCGGCCCCCGAGGCAGACACCTCGAACAGCCCACGGCCGCCCTGTGGTCGGGCAGGTTTTGCTATGGAGGTCGGACCCATGGGCGCATAGATTCGACACTGCATGGCATGAGCTATGAAATGGGGATCGCAGTGCTGGTGTCTGTTTTGCGCACGAATGAGTTACCGGAACAAGACCGGTTCGAGAGTTGGCACGAATTCACTTCCCGATCGGTCCTCCCCGTGACGGTGCGCAACACGAGTCGGGGGGATTTTCAGGCGTCGCTACAGATCGGCGACTTCGGCCCGGTAAAGGTGTCGCGCATCAGCACGCCCGGCCTGGAGACGGTACGGGGAGAGAGATTGGTCCGCCGGTCCGACCCGGAGTCGTATCAGATTTACGTGCAACTGGACGGCGAGACGACCCTTTCGCAGCATGGGCGGGAGGCTCTGCTCAGCCCCGGCGACCTGATGATCTTCGACAGTTCGAGCCCCTATCACGGGGTTACCCTGCCGGCGCCCGGGGCCTCTTCCGGTACCTGCTTGATCGCACAGTTTCCTTATATTCGTTCCCCGTTCCCCCGGAACGTGGTCGACCGGATAGCTGCTCGACGTGTGACGGCAACCTCCGGAATCGCTGCCGTGGCTGTTCACCATCTCGTTGGACTGGCCGCCCACGCGGCTGAATGCACACCTCGTGACGCGAACCGTCTCGGGGGCGTCACCCTGGATCTCCTGGGAGCCTGGCTCTCCCACGAACTGGAAGAGTCCGCTGACGCCTCGCCGGATTCCCAGCGTCGAGTCATGGAAGTCCGGATGCACGACTACGTCCGTCAGCACTTGGGCGATCCCGGACTCAGCCCCCAGAGCATCGCCTCCGCACACGGCGTCTCCATCCGGTACCTGTACAAGGTCTTCCAGGAACAGGGGCTGACCGTGGCCGCCTACATCCGTGAGCGCCGCTTGGAGCGATGCCGCCGGGACCTCGCCGATCCGGACCTGCGCACCCGTTCCGTACAGGCCATCGCCAGCAAGTGGGGCTTCACTGACCCTGCGCAGTTCAGCCGCGCCTTCCGAAGGACCTTCGGCATGACCCCCACCGATTGCCGTCACCACCCCGTGCAGAAGATGACAAGGGGTGGGCACACCTAGCCAAGGACCGGCATCCGGTGGGCACTGCACTCTCGAACAGACCGCGCACAGGCTCGGTACCGCACACGAAGCCGCGCCGAGTCGTAGTCGTAGTCGTAGGAGACGCTGGCGGACTCGCCATGACTCAAAGGCGCCTCACAGCCATGCGGGGCAGTGGCAGGGGCCGTCGTGGAATGGGGTCTTCCTGGATCTCATCCTCGTTGCACGCAACGCATGAACGCGTGGTCGTAGGCGAGCGCCGCGGCCGCGAGCGAACCAAACCACACCCTCAAGAAGGGCTTCGAGATGAGGCACGGTTGTCCGCCCGGCCCCGACAACGTCTCCGATCCCCGGTCTTTCGTGGACCGCATGTCCGCGCTCAAGGCGTGGTCCGGGCTGACGTACCGGGAGATCGCGGCTCGCGCGCGGCGGAACGGCGACACCTTGCCGCCCAGCACGCTCGCGAGCGTGCTGGGACGTGCCAGCGTGCCGCGGGAGGACGTGGTGCGGGCGTTCGTGCGGGTGTGCGGCGGGGAAGCCGAGGTCGACGCCTGGTTACGGGTGCGCAGCGAGGTCGCCATGACCGCCTGGCCGCCGGTCGCCCAGGGCGGGGATGCCGGGCCGGTCCTCAACCCGGTGGCAGCCGGCGAAGGCGTCCACGGGCGTCGTCAGTTGGATGCCGCCGTGGCCGCGGCGTTCGCCGCCGGCTGTCTGACCTCCTGGTGGTACGGCCGGCGGCTCGGCAGCAGGGCCCCACGGCCGGGCCGCGGCCAGGGCGCGTTCTGAACGAAGGCCCGGACCCGTGCGGCAGTGGACGGGGGTTCATCACCGGTGTGCGCCCTCGGGCGCTGACGCATGCTGACCTTTTACTGGCCTGAGGAGCCTCTATCATGCCCCCGACCTGCACAGACGTCTATCTGCCAGATCTTGGAATGGAACATGGTGCGCAGCACGGAAATCCTCCTGGATTTAAGCTCCCTGCCTGCGTCTTTTCAGGTCAAGTGCGTTCGCTCAGCCTGCAACGAGTGATGTGCCTGGGGCAGCCTTCCCAGGGCTGCCGGCCCGGGCGCACCGCGTCCGGGCCGGCGGTTGTTCGACGGCGACGATCAGGCGATCAGCTCGTTGGTGGGGAACCCCCATCCGCTCTTGGCCCGGGCCGCGAAGGGGCCGGAGCCGGCGAGGGATCCGGTGCCGGCGTAGAACCAGACGTCGCCGGCGGCGTCGCGGGCGAGGAGGTCCGGCTTCCCGTCGCCGTTCACGTCACCGGGGGCGGCCACGGCGTTGTAGACCTGCCAGCTGAAGCCGACCTCCGTCGGGGTGCCGAGGGAGCCGGTGCCGGTGCCCGGGTAGGCCCAGAGTTCACCGGCGGCGTTCCGCGCGAGGACGTCCGGCTTCCCGTCGCCGGTCACGTCGCCGGGGGCGAGGACGAGGTTGTGGATCTGCCAGCCGTGGCCGATCTCCGCCTTGGGGCCGACTTCGCCGTTGCCCGTGCCGGGGACCAGGTACAGCTTGCCGTCGTCGAAGCGCGCGACGAGGTCCCGCTTGCCGTCGCCGTTCAGGTCGCCGGCGGACACCAGCGTGGTGGTCGGTCCCCAGCCCCAACCGACCTTGCGCGGTGGGATGAAGAAGAGTTCCGTGCGGTGTCCGGGGTAGAAGTACAGGTCGCCGGCGGCGTCGATCGCGTACAGGTCGGCGTGGCCGTCGCCGTCGTGGTCGCCGCCGCGGGCGATGTGCCGCATGCCGCTCCAACCGGCACCCACCTTGCAGTGCAGGGCCTGCAAGGTGCCGTCGGCCCGTCCGAAGTGCCGCCACAGGTCGCCGGCGGAGTCGCGGCGCAGCAGGTCGGCCCGGCCGTCGGCGGGGTTGTTGCAGAAGTCCCAGGTGGCCGCGCCCCGGTAGGGGTAGTGGTCGGAGATGGCGGCGTCACGGGGCAGCGCGTCGGCCGCGACGTTCTTGAAGTGGCTCTCGCTCAGGAAGATGTAGTCCAGCTTGGCCTCGGGGTCCGTGCCCTTGGCGCGGAGCGTGGGCTCGCCCGACCGGCAACGCGGCGGCAGGGGCGTGGCCGCCCTGCAGGTGGTGTCGAAGTAGTCGGTGTCCGTCGAGTCGGTCTCGATGAACTGGCCCGAGCCCTCGGGCTTGCTGTAGATGCTGTCCAGCGTGGCCGAGCGCGGCGCGGTCGACTGGGTATGGTCTTCGTGCCGGGGGTTGAAGTCACCGCCGAGCACCATCGGGATGCCCTCGGCGCTCCACTGCTTCGCCTTGTCGGCCACTTTGCCCGCCTGCGCCTTGGTGACCTTGCCGTCGTACGAGTACAGGTGCACCGAGCAGGCCCGGGTCAACCGTCCCTGCAAGGGCGTGTCGATGCAGGCGGTGCGCCAGTCCGTCGCCTTCGTCGGGTCCTCAAGACCCGTCGTCAGGTCGATGGACTGCCGGTTGGACACCGGCGCCTTGGACAGGACCGCGACCCCGAACGGGCCCTCCAGTCCGGTCGCCTTGCACAGGTCCTTCTCGCGCGGGTCCTGCCCCGGCCGCTTCATCACGACGAAGTGCCCGGTGTAGCCGTGGTCCGCGAGCCTCGTCAGCAGGGCGTCGTACTGGGACTGGCAGACCTCCTGGAGGAAGAGCAGGTCCGTCTTCCACGCCAGCGTCTCGTCGGCGACCTTCTGCACCCGCCGCGGCACGTCGTCCGACAGCGTGCAGTCGTCCGTGATGTCGCTGCTTCCGCAGATGTTGTACGTGAGGAAGCGCAGGACCGGTGCCGTGCTCGGGGAGACGGTGTCGGCGGTGGCCGGCGGGGCGAGGCCGATCAGCCCCGCCATGGATATCAGCATGACCAGAAGTGCGCGCCTTCGCATGTTCGTCCTTTCGTCGTTCCTTCGGCTTTCTGTCTCGTGCTCGGCCGTCTTCGCCTTCGACGGCCCTGTCGGGAAAGAACGGGGAGCGACCTGGCTCGAAGCCTCCTGTCGCATCAGACGTTTCGGGCCGCCCTGGACCACTTCTCGTCTGCCGCTCCGTTGCAGGTCCACTGGATCAACTGGGATCCCTTGGTGGCGTTCGCACCGATGCCGAGGCAATGGCCCGAGTAGACGTTCCGCAGTTCGCCGGTCTCCGGCGTCCACCACCATTTCTCGTCGACCGCGCCGTTGCAGGTGTACTGGATGATGCCCGCACCCGGAGCGAGGCTCGATCCGGTGCCCATGCATTTCCCGGAGTGGGCGTTCCGCAGGAAGTACGCGCGATTGCCGTGGGAGTCGGTGGTGTCCTCGAACAGCCAGCGTTCGTCCTGGGCGTGGTTGCAGCCCCACTGGATGACTTTCGCGCCGTTGGCGATGCTGCTGCCCACTCCGGCGCAGAGCGCGCTGTAGTCGTTGCTGAGGGGAAGGGCTCCGTCGGCCTCGCGGGGCCGTAGGGAGAAGACCGTGCGTTTGCCGGTGAGTTCGTTCGAGCCCCAGAGCCGCCCGGAGGTGTGGGCGTAGGACAGGTTCTGGGTGAGTGCGGGCGCGCGGGTCAGCACGGTCGGGGAGGTTCCCGGTCTGGCCTGCCAGATGCAGGAGTAGCTGCCCTGGTCGGAGGTGTCGGCGTCGCCCAGGTATCCGTCGGGGCACTGCGCCGACACGTAGTAGTAGGTGCCGTCGGTGGCCACGCCCTGGACCTGGCGGATGTTCGTGGTGTGGGCGCTCACCGCCTGGACGGGGGCGGTGCCGCCTTCACCGATGTGTTCCAGTGGCCACTTCACCAGGTGCGCCGGGTGGCTCGCCTCCAGTTTTCCCGTCGCGCTGTTCCTTCTGTTCGACCAGTACTCACCGGACACCAGCCGTGGCGTCGTGCCGCTGCGGTCCAGGCTGAGGGAGCCCAGGCAGGCCCGGGAGGAGTGTTCGCACGCCCGGGGGTGGGGGTTGCTGGACGCGGCTTCCTGGGCCTTGGTGCGGGTTCCGTAGCGCGCGATCATGGGCAGCGCCCACTGGTGGTGCGCGGCGGACGAGGGGCCGCCGCCGACGCCCACCCGGCCGGAGAGGGACGACATCCTCCACAGGTGGTTCAGGTCGTAGATCTGAAGTTCGCCCCCGTTGGCGACGAACAAGCGGTTTCCGTACCACGCCATGCCGTCCGCGTGGACGTTGTCGACGGCCTCGAATTCGGGACTGGTGCGGCTGCCCTTCGGCCGGACGAGCAGGACGTGGCCGTAGGTCCAGTCCGTGCCGGTGGATCTGACGATGGAGATCCGGGCCTTGTGGTCGCGGTCGCCCTCGTCCTTTCCGTAGCCGTAGAACCAGGAGGCCATGTAGAGGTGATGGCCGTTCACCGTGCCTCCCGGGACGGCGTCGTGCGAGGCCGTCAGGCCCTGCGGGTGCCAACCGCCCGTGTCCGGTGTGGTTTCCGCCCAGGCGCTGGTGGAGTCGTCCGTGGCGTCCCAGCAGAATCCGTTGTACTTGAAGGTGCCGTTGATGCCGGTCGTGTGGCACAGCGCCCGACCGACGTGCTGTCGCGACTGCGCAACGTCCAGTGCCGATACCGGAGTCACCGCGCGGGCGGTCTCAAGGGCTTCGACAATGCCCCTTGCTGTATTCCCCGGGTCGACCTTCGGCATTTCGCGCGGATGCAGGAGGAGGGCGGAGGTGTTCACCGCCTTCAGCGGGTCGCTTTCGGCAGCGGTAGCCTGTGGGATGACCGCCGCAAGTGCGGCCAGCGAAGCCAACGCGACCATGACCGCGTGAATTCGAAGGCCCCATCGAGTCTCTGGAGTGACCGTCACGAGGCCGGACCATATCCCAGGATCCACCTCCCGACCCCCTATCACCTGCACTCTTACGGACCGATCCGATGTGCAGCGGTCATCGATTCATGACGGCACGGGGGATTCGACCGCGACGTGCCCAGGGTGGGGCGGCCCTTTCAGACTCACCGACCATCACGCGGTGACCGCTCGAATTTCAGCCAGCACACCGCCCGCGGAGGCCGTTTCCTTAACTTTGCGAAGCCCTTAATTTTACGAAGAAAGAAGAGCAATTCCTACGCCCACCTGGGCCTCGACCGGGTCGACAATCGGTTCTCACGCGATTGCCGCGGCCTGGATACCCACCACCGACGCTCTCCACACGGAAAGCTTTGAGAAGGTGCAGACCGGGCTGCTCGTTGCGCCGGGCGGACGGATGGCGTTGGTCCAACGTGGACAGGGAGTGTCGTGAAGGTCCTGATCGTTCTCACCTCGCACGACGCGTTGACACCAAGGCCGGTGTGTTGTCACTCGTCTGCTGGCGATGGCAGCGGGTTGGGCCGGCGCCCGCCTGCGCAGGCCAGGACTTCCGTCGCTGAGGAGTTCAGGAAGATCGTGAACACGGACGACCTGTCCGCAGAGTCAACGCAACCGGTACGAAGAAGTTCATCCCCAGCCTGCCGGAGGATGTCGACACTGGCGACGAGGCCCTCGATGGTGTGGCCGCGCCGAGCAGCCGTCCGGATTCGAATCCCGAACACCCCCGCGTGCCGGCTGGCAGGGACCAGACCGTCCCAGACGGCGAAGGTACCCCCGGAGATCAAGGCGTCACGGGCAGGTGCGCAGGCCAGGGTCTGTTCGCGAAGCATGGCGATGAGGTCCTCGCGAGTCAGGCTGCGCGCCGGTGCCCGCACGACCCAGCCATCGGCCACGTGTGACAACTGCAGCGCCTCTCTGGTGACAGTCCGAGTGCTTCGACCTGGTTCCTTCGCAGGCCATCCGGTGCCAGCAGTGACAACTACCGGGCCTCGGCACACTAGCTCAGGTGTGGCTGGCCGCGGGCCCGGCTGGTTGCCCATCCGGCGAGGGTGCGGTCGTGCAGGCGGGCGATGCCGAGCATGGCGTGGTGGACGCCGTCGCCTTTGAGGCGGCAGTCGCGGAGGATCTTCCAGGTCTTCATGCGGGCGAAGACGTGCCGTACGCAGTCCGCTACGAGTACGCAGATACGGGGCGGGGCCTCAGCGAGGACTTCGAGACCCATCTGGCACCCGACGCCCTGAGGAAACGACTGGCCGCAGACGGCGTGATCCGAGGCCGAGGCCAGGTCAACCGTGCCAGCCTGGGCCAACCAGACGTGATCGCACACGTCCGGGGCGTCCGCCCCGGTCAGTAGTCACGGGGCAGCTCTTGGGGCCGGGACAGCGACCGCGTCACCACCCCGATCACGTCGCCGTGCGGGAAGAAGCCCAAGTGGCGCGAGTCCACGCTGGCGGCGGTGTTGTCGCCGAGGAGGACCACGAGGCCCGGTGGCACCCGCCCGTCCCGGCTCTCCGTGGACTGGGGCACCGACCCGGGCGGCACCGACTCCCCCGGTACCGCCGCCACCCTCTTCACGATCAGCGGACTGTGCCGGTCCTCCCGCCAGACCGCCGGTGACCGTGGGCGCAGCACCACCACGACCTGTCCCCGGCGCACCGTGCGCGTACGGCGCACCAGCAACCGGTCCCCGTGGTGGTGGGTGGGCGTCATGCTCGGCCCGCGCACGGTGACGACGAGCAGCCGGCGGGCGGTGACCGCGCCGCAGGCCGCGAGGACGGCCAACGCCACCGCCGACACCCCCCACATGCTCCGCCCGCCGGTCACGGAGACACCTCTGTCAGCGTTGTTCCCTCGGACGGTCCGTCGGCGTCGGGCAGGTAGCCCGCGGCCTGGATGGCGAAGAGCCGCGCGTACTCGCCACCGACCGCCAACAGTCTTGCGTGGTCGCCGTGTTCGACGATGCACCCGTCGGAGAGGACGACGATGACGTCGGCGTGGCGGAGGGAGCCCATCCGGTGGGAGATCAGGACGCTGGTCCGGCCGCGGCGGTGCCGTGTGATCGAGGTGTGGATCTCGTACTCGGCTTCGGCGTCCAGTCGCGCTGACGGCTCGTCGAGGATCATCAGGTCCCGCGTGCCTCGCAGGAAGGCCCGCGCCAGGGCCAGCCGCTGGCTCTGGCCGCCGGACAGCAGCACGCCCGACTCGGGGTCGTCCTTGTCCGCCTCCATGAAGAACGTCCTGGTGAGCGGTGTCTGATAGCCCTTCGGCAACGCTTCGAGGGTGTCGTGCGCCCCGGCTCGCCGGGCGGCCGACACGATCTGCTCCTCGTCATCGAGCGCGCCCAGATCACCCAGGGCGATGTTCTCGGCCGCCGTCAGGTCGTACTGGACGAAGTCCTGGAACACCGCGGTGATCCGGTCGCGCAGCTCCACCGGGTCGACCTCGCGCAGGTCGACGCCGTCCCACAGGATGGCGCCCCGGGTCGGGTCGTAGAACCGGCACAGCAATTTGACCAGCGTCGTCTTACCGGCACCGTTGAGGCCAACCAGGCCGATCGAACTGCCCCGGGGAATGGTCAGGTTGACGCCCTTGAGGACCCACGGATGCTGCTCCGAGTACCGGAACCACACGTCGCGCAGCTCGATGCCCCGGCGCAGGACGGGCAACGACCGGGGTTCGGGCGCGAGCACCAGGTCGGGCGGGGCGTCGAGCACGTACTGGTAGTGGCCGAAGTTCAGCAGCGACTCCTTGGCGAGGGCCGCCTCGTGCGCCAGCCCGGCGAACGCGGACTGGGTGCCGGCGATGGCGGCGACGAGGAGCGTGACGTCACCCGCCGACAACTGGCCCCGGGACGCCGCGTACACCGCCCACAGCAGGCTCCCGCCCGTGATCAGCGAGGCGAGCAACCCGAGGCCCGACTGCACGGAGACCTCACGCCGGTCCACGGCCCGGCGGGCCGCATTCACCGTCCCTCGCTCGGTGAGCATCCGGTCCCGCAGGAAGTCGCCGATGGCGAAGAGGCGCACCTCCTTCGCCGTGTCGGCGTCCGCCAGGAGACCGGCGTAGAACCACTCCCGCCGCTCCACCGGCCCGACGCGCCAGGCCACGCCCGCCCGTCGACGTGCGAGGGCGATCTCCGCGCAGAGCGTCGGCACCCCGGCGGCGGCCACCAGGACGGCCAGGACCGGGTTCAGCACCAGGAGCGAACCGAGGAACCCGGTGACCGTGATCGCGGACCGCGCCAGGCCGAGCGCCGCGTTCAGCACCAGCGCGGGAACGTGACCACCGCCCTGCCGGGCCAGTTGGAGCCGGTCCAGGAACTTCGGGTCCTCGAAGCGGCTCAGGCCGGGGAAGCCCGCCGCCTTCGTGAAGAGCCGGGCGTCGGCGCGCAGCGCGGTGCGCCGGTTCACCTCCGCGGACAGATAGCGGCACAGGTGCGGCAGGAGTGCGGCGGCGGTACCGACGGCCACGAGGCCGATGCCCGGGGCGAGCAGCGCGCTCATGCCCGCGTCCGAACCCAGGTTGTCCAGCACCGACTTGGTCAACCACGCGGTGACGACCGTCAGCAGACCGGCGGCCAGGCTCAGCACGCTGAACAGCACGCACGCGACGGGAGCGGCCCCGAACGCCAGGGAGACGGCCAGCCGCAGCCCGCCCCGGGACGCGGGCACGGGTGGGTTCATCGCGCCGACGCCTCCCGTGTCAGCTTCACTGCATGGCCGGTGACGACGACGGTGCGGTCCGGGTCCGGGCCCAGGCCCAGACCGAGGTCCAGGTCCCGGTCACGGTCGGAGCGGACGCGCAGGTTCGTGGGGAACGCGTCCACGCGCAGGGCCGCGCACACCGGCCCGCCCCTCGGCTCCACGACGACCCGGGCCACCGGGCTCAACTCCCGGACGAAGCCCTCGCACTCCGCCGGATCGCCGACCACGACGGCGAGCGTGTGGTTCCGGCCGCCGGGCTCGGCGGCGGCGTACGAGACGAGTTCGGGCAGCTCCGCCCGGCACGGCGCGCAGTTCGGCGAGAGGAAGGCGATCAGCGCCTCGCCCGGCAACGAGGACCGGTCGACCCTTTCGCCGTCCACCGTGACGGCGGTGAAGGCGGGCAGTTCCTCGCCGGGGCTCAACGGCGTCATCCCCGGGCCCGGTGCACGCGCGGGCCCGGCCGGGCCGTACTCCCGTAGCTTCTTGATCACCCCGATGGTGAGCAGCAGATCCAGTACGCACAGCATGCCGCCGAGCACCACTGCGGCGGTCAGAACAGCCATCCAGCACCTCTCAGTTACTCGATCACTCGGTTACTCGGTCAGGGAAGGGGCAGCGGGCCGGAACAGGCTCACCAGGTCCTCCGCCACGGTGACCAGGCCCCCGACGACTGCGCCCGCGCACCACGCCACCGCGGCCGCCCCGAGGTCCGGCCCGCCGACCGGCCCGGTCGCCACCGCCGCAGCGCCCGCGCCGGCGACGGTCGCCAGCAGCCCGTTCCGTACGACGTGCGCCCGCCCCAGCGGCTCGACCGAGCGCCCGAAGCACCGGCAGCGCACGGCGGTTCCTCGGCTCACCGAGCGGGCGATGACCACGGCGAACACCGCGAGGAGGGCGGTGGCCGCCAGCAGACCCGCCCGGGTCGCCGGCGGGTACGGCCAGACCAGCGCGAGGCAGACTGCGCCCTCCACCGCGACCACGGCGAGGGCCGCGGCCCGTACGGCCGGCTCGGGCACCGCGGCGAGCGGCCGCAACGAGTCGACGAAGCCGGAGAACGCGCCGGACCTGCCGACCTTGCCGACCACGGCGACGAGGAACACGACAGTCAGGAGCCCGCGCACGCCGTAAGCGAAGTAGTTCATCGCAGCTTCCTTCGGGTCCGGAACGCGAGGGGAGGCCGCACCGAGCGGTACGCCCTCCCGGGTCACTGTTGATCAGCCGTCAGCAGGGGTTGATCGACGGCTCGCCAGCCCACCAGCACCAAGTGCCGGGCCCGTCGCAGCACCAGTCCTGCCAGTACCCCTGCGAGGTGCATCGCACGACGCACCTGAGCGCGTCCGCGTCAGCCCTGGGAAGGAACCGTTCCAGCAAGGTGGTGCCGAGGGTTCCCAGCTTGCCGAGCATGACCACTCCTCCTTTCGACTAGGGAGATTGAGGATGTCCGGACCCGGATCAAAGAGGCGGCTTGGTGAACGATGGTGAGTCTGGAGCGGTGCAAGCACGGCGCTCAACGCCTGAACGGCGGTCCGGTACGTCCCGAAGAACCGGTACGTCTCCGTACGTGGGCAACCGGGTCGGCGTGAGCGAAGCAGTTCATCGCAGCTTCTTCCGTGGTCCGGGGCGCGAGGGGAGGGCGCACCGAGCGGTACGCCCTCCCGGGTCACTGTCGCTCTACCGTCAGCAGGGGTTGATCGACGGCTCGCCATCCCACCAGCACCTGCCGCGCTCGCAGCACCGGACCTGCCAGTAGCCCTCCGCGTTGCAAACCGTCCTGCATGTGGCTGCGTCCGCGTCCGCGGTGGGAAGGAACCGCTCCAGCAGGGCGGTGCCGAGGCTTCCAAGCTTGTTGATCATGACCACTCCTCCCTTCGATGACCCCTCGCGCCCCAAGGGCAGACATCCGCTAGGAAGGCTCCGGTTGAGGAAGCGAGAGGGTGTGGACCCGACCCGATGAGCGGGGCGGGGTGAACGGTGACGAGTCTGGGACGGGGTGAGCACGGGGTTCAACGGCAGGACGGCGTTCCGCAACGTTCCGCACGCGTTCCGAACACCGGCACGCGGGATTCCACACCTGCACCGTCGTCAATTCGGCGCCCTGCACCAGGTCCGCTGAGGTCAGTCGGGCGTCGCGGATCCCTGTTGTCACCGAAGCGACGGGCCACTATCGTCGATTACATGGATACGAGATCGGCGATAATCAAGGCTGCGGCGACGTTGCTGGCACGGTCACCGAGCGCCGACGTGTCCACCCGTGCCGTCTGCGAGGCGGCCGGTGTGCAACAACCCGTGCTGTACCGGTTCTTCAACGACAAGGACGATCTGCTCGCAGCCACGATCGACCACGTCTGGGACCAGTACCTGGCGGTGAAGCGGGCCGCCGAGAAGTCCGAGGATCCGCTGTTCGACCTACGGGCGGGATGGGACAGCCACACGGCGTTCGCGCTGGCCAACCCCAGTGCGTACAAACTGATGTGCTCGCCGACCTTGCGCTCCGAGCCCGCTGCGGCGGCGGAAGCCATGCGGCTGCTGCGCGAAGTCCTTGAGCGGCTCGCCGTGCAAGGGCGCCTGCGCGTGCTGCCCGAGGAGGCCGCCCGCATGGTCATGGCCGGGAACACGGGCGTCGCGCTCGCCCTGATCTCCCGTCCTTCGCAGTATCCGGACGTGAGCCTGTCGACGTTGGTCCGCGACGCGGTCCACCGGGCCATCCTGGTCGACCTGCCCGCCGACGGCTCGCCGGCGGACGACGCGCGGAGGGCGGCGGCGACCACGCTGGCGTCGTCGCTGGACGACCTCACCCCCGAGCCCTTCACGTCCGCCGAATCGGCCCTGCTCGGCCAGTGGCTGGCGCAGATCGCTGAGGCCCGTCCCGCCGACTGACGACACCCACGGGCTGACCCGCCGCCGGGGGCGGCGGACCGCCACCGACGCGCACGGCGGCAGCGTCAGCGGCCGGGGTCGAAGTCCTCCACGAAGTAGCTGTCGTGCCGGACGCGGAACTGCTTCAGCTCCTCGCCGCCGCGCCGCGACATCTGCGCGACCTGTTCGAAGTACTCCTCGCGCGGGGCGCCCGGGGCGAACAGTATGAGCATGGACACGGGCTCGTCGGTGACGTTCTTGAAGGCGTGCAGGCCGCCGACCGGCACGTACAGGAAGTCACCGGCGCGGCCCGTGACCCACCGCTCCCCGTCGTACAGCTCCAGTTCGCCGGAGAGGACGTAGAAGGACTCCGAGATCGTCTTGTGGAAGTGGGTCTTGGCTCCGGCCGACCGCGGCCCCAGGACCGCCTTGTACAGGCCGAACTCGCCGCCGGTCGACCCGTGGGTGGCGAGGTAGTGGGTGGATCCGCCGGGCGACGACACCTCGGGCGGGGTGTCGGCGCTGCGGAACACCGCGTTCACTTCGCCCGTGTCGCCGCGGTAGCGCGGCTCCGGATAGTCGAGGTCGAGGTCTGGCAGGTACGACATCGTGTGCGCTTTCCGTCGGTCAGGTCTTCGCCGGCGTGCTGCTCCCCCTCAGGGGTGTCGCGTCGCCGGCGACGGCTTCACGGTAGCCCGCCCGGAGGCGTACGGCCGGACGGGCGGGCGGCGTGCCGCAGCACAAGGGGTTGTGCGCGGCGAGCAGTGCGGGCGCCGGGCACGTCCCCGGTCGTTCACCACCGTGCGGCAGATGCGGCGTGCGGTCGGGGCCTGTGCACGGCGAGCAGTGCGGTGTCGTCGGTGGCGAGTCCGCCGGAGAAGCGGCGCACGTCGTCCACGAGGGTGCTCAGGAGTCGGGCCGGGGTCGGGAACTCCCGGCCCGTCAGCCAGCCGGCGGGGTCGTAGAAGGCGCCGGCCGCGTTCCGCGCCTCCGAGATGCCGTCGGTGTACAGCAGCAGCGTGACGCCCGGCGGGAAGTCCCAGGTGTCGGGCGCGTGGCGGGCGGGGGCCAGGTCCGGCATGCCCAGCGGCGGGTGGAAGGACCGCGGCGTGAGGGTCGTGACCCGTCCCTCGGCGTCGAGCAGGAGGGGGGCGGGGTGGCCGCAGTTCAGGACGTGCAGGACGCCGTGATCGGCGGGGATCTCCACCAGGACGCAGGTGACGAAGTCCTCCGGATCGTCCGCGTCCGCCCGCCCCAGGCGCTCCCGGCTGAGCGCGCCCTCCAGGCGGCGCGCCACGGCGGCGAGCGTCCGTTCCTGGTCCGCCGCCTCCCGGAAGGCACCGAGGACGACGGAGACCGTCTCGATCGCGGCGATGCCCTTGCCGCGGACGTCGCCCATCACCAGACGTACGCCGAAGGGGGTGGGCCGGGCGCCGTACAGGTCTCCGCCGATCAGCGCTTCGCGCTGGGCCGCTTCGTACCGGGCGGCCACGCACAGCCCCGCGATGTCCTCGGCGGGGACGGGCAGCACCGCGCGCTGGGCGGCTTCGGCCACCTCGCGGGACGAGGCGAGTTGGTCGCGTCCGCGGCGCACCACGACGTTCAGCAGGACGGCGATGACCATGACGAACACGATCGTGGTCAGTTGGGTGACCGAGTTCGGCAGGGCGGCCGGCTCCCCGCCCGCCTGGGCGATCACCCGCAGGACCGCGGCGACGGCGAAGGCCAGGCCGCCGATGGCCACGGTCCGCGCCGTGCTGAAGAGCGGGGCGGCCATCAGCGGGGCGGCGACGAAGAACGGGGTGCCGCTGAGCTGAGCGGGTGTGGCGACCTGGAACGCGACCCCGAGCCCGATGAGGAGGAAGGGCAGCAGGCGCGACACCCGGGACAGGTGCGGCAGCAGTGGCGCCGGCTCATCCCACACCCGACGGCCGACGCCCTTGCCCTTCACCGCCGGGCGCGGCGTCGGGCGATGAGCAGGCCGAGCACGACCCCCACGACCAGGGTGACCGTGAGGACGCTCCAGAGCGGGAGGGTGACGGTCGGGATCCACAGCCTGATGGTCACGGACCCCGTGTTGGCGGCGATGAACCAGATGGCCAGGGCCACCAGCAGCACGAAGCCGATGGTGCGCAGCCGCACGTCCCGGCCCTTGACCGTGAGGGTGGACGGTCCGTGTGAGCTATCGAAGTTTTTCGACATAACTCACATTATTGACGAGGGGTGACATATGGGCCCTCGGGGCGACCGGCCGGGTCAGTCCGTGAGGTCGTCCGAACGCCCGGCCTCGATGCGGGACCAGTGGGGGATGGGGCGTCCATCGCTCCGCAACCGGATGTGCTCCTCGGGCGCTTCGCCCCGGATGCGCGGCCAGCCGGACGGGGAGTCCTCCCACAGCTCCTGGCGTCCGTACGCGGTGAGGTCCATGAGCGCGTAGCTGTAGTCCATCACCTCCACGCCGCGCCTCGTCGTCCAGTACGTCTCGTACACCCGGTCGCCGTCGCGCAGGTAGCAGACCAGGTGCATCATGCCGACCCGGCGGCCGACGAGGAGTTCGCGCTGCGACGGCAGGGCCGAGTACCACGGCACGTCCCAGCCCATGAAGTCCCGGTAGCGGCTGCTCTCGGGGTACGGGCCCTGACAGAGGACGGCGTAGGTGATGTCGCGGGAGTGCAGGTACGACAGTTCCTGCACCTGGGAGCCGATCCAGGTGCAGCCGTCGCACTGCCCGGCCGCGTCGTGACCCTCGTGCCACATGTAGTAGTACGCGATGAGCTGGCGGCGCCCCTCGAAGGCGTCGAGCAGGGTGACCGGGCCGTCGGGGCCGGTCAGTTCGAGGTCGGCGGCGACCTCGACCATGGGTAGCCGTCGGCGGGCCGCCGCGATCGCGTCGCCCTCCCGGGTGTGCGCCTTCTCGCGGATCCGCAGTTCGTCCAGTCGGGCCTGGAAGGCGGTCCGGTCGGCGACCGGCGGCAGCGCCGGCGCGCCCTCGCGCTCGTCGTCGGCGGTGTGCATGACTTCTCCCCTCGGGCGTTCCCCCCATCAACCTGCAACCCAAAGATTGCACATCAGCCAGGCTACTGCAACCGTTTGGTTGCAGTAGCCCTTGTCGTCGAGCGTCTAGCCGACGGGCGCCGCTGCGCGGGCCTCGCCCGGCGGGGCCAGGTGGCCGCCGCAGTGGAGGGCGGCCACCGCAGCCGCGCAGGCCGCGCCGGTCGCGGTCAGCACGGCCCACGGAAGCCACGCCGCCCCGAGGTCGAACAGCGCGCCCACCGCGAGGTTGCCCAGCCAGACCGCGACGCCGGACGCGGTGCTGTACGCGCCGTAGTGGGTCGCGACGAGACGGCCCTTCGCCAGCGTGACGACGGTGTCCATCTCGAACGGGTAGAGCAGCGCGCCGCCCCAGGCCAGCAGCGCGGCGCAGAGCACCAGCGCGGTCAGGGCCACCGCGCGCCCGGCCGCCCCCCGGCCCGCGCCCACGGGCACGAGGAGCGGGACGAACGCGGCGCCCATCACCAGCAGCCCGACGGCGATCGCCCGCGGGCCGGCGAAGGTGCGCTTCGCCCATTCGGTCAGCCGGAGTTGCCCGAGGACGGCGGCGAGCGCCGAGACGGCGAAGACGGCCCCGGTCACCCGTCCCGCGTCCGCGCCGAAGACCTCCCCGGCCCGCAGCGGCAGCGCCAGATAGACCTGGAAGGCCAGGACGTACGAGCCGCTCATGGCGACGGCGAACAGCACGAAGGGCCGGTTGGCGGCGATGGCGCGCCAGTCGGCCGCGACCTCCCGCCAGCCCGGCCGGTCGCCCCGGTCCGCCACCTGCCGGTCGGGGAGCGCCCGGACCTGCACCGCCGCCAGCACCCCGAAGACGACCGCGGCGACGGCGCAGACGACCCGGAAGTCCCAGGTCAGTAGCGCGAGGCCGACGACGGGGCCGGCCAGGATGCCGGCCTGGTAGAAGACGTTGAAGAGGGCGAACGCCGCCACCCGCCGCTCCTCGCCGGCCTCCGCCGCGAGGAGGGCGCGGACCGCGGGGTTGAAGAGCGCGCCGGCGAAACCGGTGAGCAGCAGGGCGACGATCAGCAGGGGCAGGGTGTCGGCCACGGCGAGCAGGGCGAAGGCGACCGTGCGCAGCACGCAGCCCGCGACGATCAGCGGTTTGCAGCCGTAGCGGTCGGCGAGCGCGCCGCCGACGAGGAACAGGCCCTGCTGGGACAGGTTCCGGGCGCCCAGGACCAGCCCGACGGTCCACGCCGCCAGGCCGAGCCCGTGGGCGAGGTGGTCGGCGAGGTACGGCATCAGCATGTAGAAGCCGAGGTTGATGCCGAACTGGTTGACCATCAGCAGCCGTACGGCGGGGGCGAAGGAAGCGAGTCGGGCCCGCTCCGGCGCCCCGGCCCGTGCAGTCCTCATCGGGGGCCGGCCCCGGCCGGCGCGGACGCGGGGGTGCGCCCCAGCGGGTCCCGGACCCGCCGGCACCGCGTCCACCGCCGTACGACGCGTTCGTCCGGCTCGGCGATCTCATCCGGTTCGGGCGCGGGCGGCCCGTCCAGGAGGCCGCGCTCGCGGCACCAGGCGTCGTCGTAGACGGTGTCCAGATAGCGGTGGGGCCCGTCGGGGAAGACGGCCGCGATCCGGGTTCCGACCGGCAGCGTCCGGGCCGCCCAGCCGGCGACCAGCGCCACCGCGCCCACGCTCCACCCGCCGAACGCGTAGTGCCGGCGGGCCAGGAGCCGACAGGCCCACACGGCTTCCGCGGCCGCGACCCAGTGCACTTCGGCGAAGGTCGCGTAGTCGACGTTGCGGGGGTGGATGCTGGAGCCCAGGCCGCGCATCAACCGGGGGCCGGCGGGCTGCCCGAAGATCTTCGAGCCGACCGCGTCGACGCCGATCACCTTCAGCGCCGGGTTCGCCGCCCGGAGCGCGGCGGAGACGCCCGCCGAGTGCCCGCCCGTGCCGACGGCGGCCACCAGGACGTCGACCCGGCCGAGTTGGGCGAGCAGTTCGGCGGCGAGCGGACCGTAGGCGGCGACGTTGTCGGGGTTGCCGTACTGGTCGGGGCAGTACGCCCGCGGGTGGCGCGCCAGGTGTTCGGCGACCCGCAGCCGACGGGCCTCCTGCCAGCCGCCCGCGGGGTGCGGCTCCGTCACCAGGTCCACCCGGGCGCCCAGCGAGGTGAGCAGCTTCGCCACGGCGGGCTCCATCCCGGGGTCGCTGACGACCGTCACGGGGTGGCCGTAGGTCCGCCCGGCCAGCGCCAGCCCGAGGCCGAGGGTTCCGCTGGACGACTCCACGATGGCGGCGCCGGGACGGAGTTCACCCCGTCGGCGGGCCTCGCCGACCATGTGCAGGGCGGGCCGGTCCTTGATGCCACCGGGGTTGGCACCCTCCAACTTGGCGTGGAATCCGCACCCGGGCGGCGCGAAGGGCTCGTCGATCCACAGGACGGGGGTGTCGCCGACCAGGTGCGCGGGGCGGCGGGCGGTCACCGGCACGGGGGCGGAGGCCCCCAGGGCGTGCGGTGCCAGCAGGGAACGGTTCATGTGCGTGACTCCTGCGCACCGCGGCAACGGCACGGGTGCGCATGGGCAGTAGGTGTGGGGGCGCACGGGCGCACCGCACCACCGGTGCGAGGACCACGGGGGTGGGGTGCGCGGCGCCGCCTACTGGCGCAGCACGCAGTGGCGCACGAGTCTCGTCCGGCCGTCGACGGCCTCGGACGGCGCGGCCCGGCACGGCCCGCAGGGCACGACGCGGTCGAGCGCCGCGTCCGACTGCGGCTGCTCGATCGCGCCCTGGGCCGGCGCGTCGGCGTCCTGGGCGCGGGGCCGGTCGACCCCGTGGTCGATGTGCTCGCCCCCGTCGTCGCCCTCGTGCCCGGGCGCGAAGGCGCCGGCGGCCTCGTGATGGCAGGGAGCGGCGGCGACCACGAGGTGCGGGCCGGTGGTGCCCGAGCGGTGCACGGCCCCGGCGAGGTGCGCGACGACGAGCACCACGAGGCCCACCAGCAGGACGAGGCGTCCCGGGGGCCTGCCGGCGCATGCGCCCAGCCGCGAACCGATCATCGACCCAACGTAGGCGATCGACCACCCGGCGTCATTCCGAGCTCGGTGAGCACGTCCGTTCGAGGTCGGCCCGGCGCGGGTCCGGGTCAGTCCGTACCGAACCACGCCTCCGCGAGCGCGGGCAGCGTGCCCGCCGGGGGCGCGCCCAACTCCCGCAGGTACCAGGGCAGGTCGCTGTACACGTGCAGGAGGGCGTACGCGAGCAGTTCGGGCGGCGCGAAGGTGCGGCCGTACGCCGCCGTCAGCCGGGTCAGCAGCGCCCGGTCGCCGGCCGTGACGAAGACGCCGACGCCCACGAAGTCGTACGCCCCGTCGCCCAGCATCGCCGGCTCGAAGTCGAAGAGCCCGGTCAGCCGCCAGCCGTCGGGGTCCACGAGGAAGTGCTCCCGCATGACCTCGGTGTGCAGCAGGGACCGGCCGGGCGCGGACGGCAGCGGGACGGCGGCGAGGAAGTCCGGGATCTGCTCCAGCCAGGCGTCCGACAGCCCGCGCGCCCGCTGCTGCGCCACGGCACCGGCCCGTCGGCGCTCGACGAAGGCGTCCCACTCCCCCGGTCCCAGTGCGTCGTCGAGGGGAGCGGGGTCGAGGGAGTGCAGTACGCCGAGGAGTTCGCCGACCTCGTGGACGAGCCGTTCGCGGTCCGCCGGCGGCACGCGGTCCCAGCAGCGGGCCAGGTTCTCACCGCGGAGCCGGGACATCAGCACGTACCGCCAGCCGTTCTCGTACGCCCCGAAGGCGTGCACCCGGGGCGTCGGGACGGGCAGCCGGCCGTCGAGGTGGGACAGCACCCGGCCCTCGACGACGCCGCCCTCGGCCGCGGTTGCCGGGAAGAGTTTGAGAACGTGCTCGTCGCCCACCGCGTAGACGGGCTGCGAGCCCTCGGCGAACCGCGTCAGCGGTCGGCCGGTGAGCCCGAGCCGATCGCACAGGTCCAGCACTCCGGGACGCATCACGGACTCGTCGGGGACGGTGGCATCCCACTGTTCGACCGTCTCCACCAGCGGCAGCATGCGGGAACCCTAGGTCGTGTCCGCCGCCGCGGACAACGGGGTTTCTCGGGGGCGGGCCGGCGCCGCTCGTGATCCGGCGTCAACTCGTGCGGGGGCGGGGAAGCAACCCGGTCGCAGCACACCGTGAAGCCATCTGGTCACCCCGTGTGGCAGGGTCCCCGGAACGCCCCTAGCTTCGGCTTCATGACGAAAACCCATAAAATCCACAGATTGCCCAGCCGTCGCCGGCGGCGCGCCGGTGTCCTGGCCGTCGCCGCCGCGCTGGTCTCGGGGGTGGCCGCGGTGCCGTCGGCCGCCGCGGGCCACCACGGCGCACGGCACACCGTGCAGCCCGGCGAGTCCGTCCAGGCGGCGGTGGACGCCGCGAAGCCGGGGGACGTCGTCGTCCTGTCGCCCGGCACCCACCGGGAGAGCGTCCAGATCACCACCCCGGGCCTGACCCTGCGCGGCGCCGGGCCCGGCACGGTGCTCGCGCCGCCCGCCGACGCCGAACGGCGCGCCGCGCACGCCTGCGCGAAGGCCGGCAACGGCATCTGCGTCACCGGCACGAAGGACGCGAAGGTCAGCGGGGTCACCATCCGCTCCCTGACGGTCTCGGGGTTCGCCAAGGGCGGGCTGTGGGCCTCCCGCACGGACGGGCTGACCGTACGACAGGTGACGGCCGAGAAGAACGGCACCTGGGGCATCGGGCAGGAGCAGTCCACCCGGGGCGAGTTCCGCGACAACGTGGCCCGCGGCAACAAGGACGCCGGCATCATGCTGACGAACATCGTCGGGCAGGAGGCCGCGGCCCACGACAGCCTCCGCTCGGTCGTCGCGGACAACGAGCTCACCGACAACCGGCTCGGGATCATGCTCAAGCGGATCAGGAACGTGTCCGCGCAAGCGAACGAGATCTCCGCGAACTGCGCCGGGATCTTCGTCGTCAGCGACGAGTCCCGACCGGGCTCCGGTGACATCGCCATCCGCTCGAACACCATCCGCGAGAACAACAAGTACTGCGCCAAGACGCCCCGGCTGCCCGCGATCCAGGGCTCCGGCATCGTGCTCACCGGCTCCGACGCCACCGAGATCCGGGGCAACGTGGTGCAGGGCCACCACAGCACCACCCTGCTGGCCGGCGGCATCATCCTGGCCGAGAGCTACGTGGGCGCCACCAACACGAACAACGTCATCGAGCACAACACCGTGACGGACAACACCGCAGCGGACCTGGTCGACCGCGGCAACGGCTCGGGCAACACCTTCGCCCGCAACGAGTGCGCCTCGTCCAAGCCCAGCGGACTGTGCTGACGCCGGTCCCCATCCCGTCCCCGCACCAACCCGGCCGGGCCGGGCGGACCCCTGGGGAGCGTCTTCGAAGTAGCGTCGTCCGCCCTTTGGGCGGGGCCGGCGGGGCCTGGTGCGTGCGATCGCAAGGCGGAGGAGGGAGTCGATGCGGTGCATTGGCGACCGACGACAACGCGGCGAGCGTGCGTGCCAGGACACGACGGGCAGACGGGACTTCGAAGACACGACCCAGGCGACCCAGGCCGGCCCTGCCCGGCCCTCCCCCACGCGCCAGGAGAACGAAGCCATGACCACCCTGAGCACCAGACCCGACCGGACCGCCGCCGGCACCGACCCCGCCGCCCCTCCCCCGGCGATGCGGCTGCGCGAACTCGCCTTCGGCGCGGCCTGCGCCGCCGCGGTGCGGGCCGCCGCCCGCCTCGGCGTCGCCGACGCCCTCGACGACGAGCCCGCCACCGCGGAACAACTCGCCGCCGCCGTGACCGCCGAACCCAAGCCGCTGCGCCGGCTGCTGCGGGCCCTGGCGTGCTACGACGTCTTCACCGAGCGGCCGGACGGCACCTTCGCCCACACCGAGATGTCCCGGATGCTGCGCGAGGACCACCCGCGCAGCCTCAAGTACATCGCCCTGTGGTGCACCGAGCCGTGGACCTGGGCGGCGTGGCCGCGGCTGGACGACGCGGTCCGCTCCGGGGACACCGTCTTCGACGAGCTGTTCGGCAAGGGCTTCTTCCAGTACCTGCACCAGGACGCGCACGAGTCGGCGCAGGTCTTCAACCGCGCCATGACCACGTCGAGTCAACAGTCCGCGCGGGAGGTCGCCGACGTGCTCGACCTGACGGGCATCGCCTCCGTCGCCGACATCGGCGGCGGCCAGGGGCACGTGCTGGCCAGCCTGTTGGAGAAGCACCCGGACCTGCGGGGCAGCCTGCTGGACCTGCCCGAGGTGGTGGCGAAGGCCGACGCCCGGCTGCGGGCGGGCGGGGAACTGGCCGAGCGCGCCGAGATCGTCCCCGGCGACTGCCGGCACGACATCCCGGTCGCCGCCGACCTCTACGTCATCAAGAACATCCTGGAGTGGGACGACCACAGCACCCTGCTCACGCTGCGGAACGTGATCGCCGCGGCCCGCCCCGGCGCCCGGGTCGTGGTCATCGAGAACCTGGTCGACGACACCCCGTCGATGAAGTTCACCACCGGCATGGACCTGATGCTGCTGCTGAACGTGGGCGGCGCCAAGCACACCAGGGACAGCATGGTGGAGCGGATCACCCAGGCGGGCCTGCGGATCGACGCGGTCCGGCCGATCAACCCGTATCTGCACGCCTTCGAGGCCGTGGTCCCGGAAGTCGCCGCCGCGCACTGAGGCGCCGTCCCCCGTGCACGACCGGGCGACGCCCCGGAGACCCTCCGGTCTCCGGGGCGTCGCCCGTGTCGAGCGCTTGCGTGTTCAGCCGTCGCGCTCCCAGTTGTAGAAGCGGTGCGCCATCGCGTCCTTGGGGCTGCGCCAGGTCGCCGGGTCGTACGCGCGGACGTACGCCTTCAGGTCCTCGCTCAGCCGCTGGAAGTCGGGGTGCTCCGTCACCTTCGCGATCGCCGGGCCCGGCGGCCGGTCCGACTCGATGAGGTGCAGGTACACCTCGCCGAACTGGAACAGGCTGCGCCGCGTGACGCCGACGAGGTGCGGCAGTTCGCCCCGGTCGGACTCGGCGAACAGCTCCGCGATGCCGGGCGCCGCGTCCGGTGCCATCCGGGCGACGATCAGCGCCTGGTGGGTGGTGGTCGCGACGGGGTCGGGGCTCATCGCCGCGCCCCCGCCCGCGCTTCGATCTTGTCTCTGATCAGCGCCATCTGGACCTTGGAGTTCCGGTTGATGTTGTCGGTCATCCACGCGTCGTCGACGGGTGCGTCCGTCTTCATCGCGAAGTCCTGCCGCCAGTGCAGCCGGGTGCCGCCGGGCACCTCCGAGTACTCCCAGTGGATGTCCATGTGCTCGAACGGGCCGGTCTCCACCCGGCGGGCGGAGACCTGCCGCTTCTGCCGGTCGGGGGTGCGTTCGGAGACCCAGCTCCACACCTTGCCGTTCTCGTCCGGGTGCATGGTCAGCCGGAAGGTGGTGGTGTCGCCGCGCCGTTCCAGGATCTCGACCGAGGCGTATTCGCTGAACAGCTGCGGCCAGTTCTCCAGGTCGTTGGTGATCTCCCAGACCAGGTCCAGGGGGGCGGCGACGGTGATCTCGTTCTCGGTGTGTCCGGGCACTTCAGGCTCCGCTCTTCAGCAGGGTGTCGTTGACGAGTTCGAGGAACTCGCGGGGCGTCTTGCAGCGCTCCGCGTCCTGCGGCATCGGGTGGCCGAACTGGTTCTCCAGCGTGGCCACGATCCCGAGGAGGCCCAGCGAGTCCAGGCCGTACTCCTCGAAGGGGGTGGCGGGGTTGTCCGCCAGCGCGGCGGGGTCGACGTTGATGCCGGCGTTCTTGCGCATCAGTTCGGCCAGTTCGCCGTGGGTGAGGCTGGTCGTGCTGTCCGTTTCGCTCATGGGTCGTACTCCTTCGTGCCCTCGATGCAGGGGTCGGGGCGGTCAGCAGGGGTCATTCGGGGGCCGCGCTGCGCAGCACCAGGGCCGCGTTCGACCCCATCAGCCCGCGGCTGAGCACCAGCGCGGTGCGCAGCGGGGTGCGCCTGGCCCGGCCCGTCACCACGTCGATGTCGTGGCAGACGTCGAAGACGTTCGGCGTCGGCGGCACCAGTCCGTGCTCCATGGCGAGCACGGCGGCGGCCACGTCCAGCACCGGGCCGCCGCAGTACGCCCGGCCGATGCCGGTCTTGGGCGCGGTGACCGGTACGCGGCGGCCGTGCGCGCCCAGTGCGTCGACGAGGGCCAGGGCCTCCGCCCGGTCGGCCTCGGGGGTGCCGAGCGCGTCGGCGAAGACGACGTCGACCTCCTCCGGGGCGGTGTCGGCGGCCGCCAGCGCGCCGCTGATCGCCCGGGCCAGCCCCTCGCGGGACTCGGTCCACCGGGAGGGTCCGGTGAAGGTGGCGGCGTGGCCGGCGACGTACGCCCGGGGGCGCACCCCGCGCCGCAGCGCCGTGGACTCCTCCTCGGTGACGAGCATCGCGCCGCCCTCCGCGGGTGCGAAGCCGCACGCGTCGGAGGTGAACGGCCGGTAGGCGCGCGTCGGGTCGTCGCTGCGGCTCAGCTCCGGGTACCCGAGTTGGCAGACCGCCGAGTAGGGCGCGAGGGGCGCTTCGGTGGAGCCCACCACGACGACGTCGGTGCCGCGGGCGACGGCCGCCGCGGACTGGGCGAGCGCGTCCAGTCCGCCGGCCTCGTCGCTGCACACCACCCCGCAGGGGCCCTTGAAGCCGCCGCGGATGGAGACCTGGCCGGTGGTGGCCGCGTAGAACCAGGCGATGGACTGGTAGGGGCCGACGAAGCGGGAGCCGCGGCCCCACAGCTGTTGCAGTTCGCGCTGGCCGAACTCGCCGCCGCCGGAGCCGGAGGCGGTGACCACGCCGACGGAGTACGGCTGGTCCTGGTAGTCGGCGCGGCCGAGCCGGGCGTCGGCGAGGGCGAGTTCGACGGCGGCCATCGCGAAGTGCGTGAAGCGGTCGGTCTGCACCACGAAGCGGTCCTCGATGACCGCGCTCGCCTCGAAGTTGCGCACTTCGCCGCCGACCCGCAGCGGCAGTTGTTCGCAGCCGTCGCGGGAGATCCGGTCGAGGACGCTGATGCCCTCCTGGGTTGACTTCCAGAAGACGTCGGCGCCGATGCCGTTGGGGGCGACGACTCCGATGCCGGTGATCACGGTGCGTCTGTCGGGCCTGGCGCCCGTGGAACTGCCCATCAGGTCCTCCCTCCGGGCCGGGTCATGACGACCGCGGACTGGAATCCGCCGAACCCGCTGCCGACGGAGAGCACGGTGCGCAGCTTCCGCTGGCGGGCGGTGCGCGGCACGTAGTCCAGGTCGCACTCGGGGTCCGCGGTCTCGTAGTTGGCCGTCGGCGGCACCACCTGGCGGTCCATCGCCAGCACGCAGGCCACCAGCTCTATCGCGCCGATCGCCCCGAGCGAGTGCCCCACCATGGACTTGATGGAGCTCATGGGCGTCCGGTGGGCGTGGTCGCCCAGGGAGCGCTTGACGGCCGCCGTCTCGTGGCGGTCGTTCTGCTTGGTGCCGGAGCCGTGGGCGTTGACGTAGTCGACGGCGGTGCGGTCGAGCCGGGCGTGGTCGAGGGCTTCGTCGATGGCGCGGGCCATCTCCAGTCCCTCCTTGGTGAGTCCGGTCATGTGGTACGCGTTGCCGAAGGTGGCGTAGCCGCCGATCTCGCAGTAGACGGTGGCGCCGCGGGCCCGGGCGCGTTCCAGCTCTTCGAGCACGAGGACCGCGCCGCCCTCCCCCATGACGAAGCCGTCGCGGTCGGCGTCGAAGGGCCGGGACGCGTGCTCGGGGTCGTCGTTGTTGGGGGAGGTGGCCTTGATGGCGTCGAAGCAGGCCACCGTGATCGGGGATATCGGGGAGTCCGACGCGCCCGCCACGACGACGTCGGCGCGGCCCTCCTCGATGCTCTGGAAGGCGTATCCGACGGCGTCGAGGCCGGAGGTGCAGCCCGTGGAGACGGTCTGCACGGGGCCCTTGGCGCCGACCTGTTCGGCCACCGCCGACGCGAGGGTGGCGGGGGTGAAGGCGCGGTGCAGGTGGGGGCCCGCCGGGCGGTGGTCGACCGCCCAGCGGGTGCCGGAGGCGGACACCGCGACGTAGTCGTGCTCCAGTCGCGTGGTGCCGCCGACGGCGCTGCCCAGGGAGACCCCGATGCGCCAGGGGTCCTCGGTGCCGGGGTCGATCCCGGCGTCGCGTATCGCCTCCCGGGCCGCGACCAGCGCGAACTGGATGTACCGGTCCTGGCGGGCGGCGTCCTCCCGGTCGAGGCCGTGTGCCGAAGGGTCGAAGTCGACCTCGGCGGCGATCCGGGAGCGGAAGCCCGTCGGGTCGAAGAGCGTGATGCCGCGCGTCGCGGTGCGCCCGTTCTCCAGCAGGTCCCAGAACGCCGGGGCGCCGACACCGCCCGGGGCCACGATGCCCACCCCGGTGACCGCCACCCGCCGCCTCATGAAACGGCCCCCGACCGCTGCGGCGGGCTGCCGTGCGGGGCCGCTGCGGGGGTCTCCTCGGTGTCGACGTGGCCGAGTTCGGGCCGGGGGGCGAGCGGGCCGAGGTGGAAGACCATCCGGGCCTCTTCGTCGCCGACGTTGCGGAACCGGTGCCGCACGTCCTTGGGGATCAGCAGCCCCTGGTCGGGGCGGATCTGCTGGGTGACGTCGTCCAGGTCCACCTCCAGCAGGCCGCTGACGACGTACACGAACTCCTCGGAGTACGGGTGGTAGTGCTCGCCGATGCGTTCGCCGGGCTGCACGATGGCGAGGCCCATGAACCCGCTGGTCGCCCCCACCGCGGTGGGGGTGAGCAGGGCGCGCAGGTCGCCGCCGCGCCGGGTGTTGGGCTTGGTCTCGCTGAGGTCCACGATGCGTGGGGTGTGCGTGGTCATGCTGGCTTCTTCCTCCGTCTGTGGGCCCCGGGCCCGTGCACCCGGTGGACGGGTGCACGGGGCCTGGCCCGGGGCGGGCCGATCGGGCGCGGGGTCAGTTCTCTTCCGGTGCCAGGCGGTCGGTGATGAGCTGCATGTCGACGCGGCTCACGTAGCGGGCCACCGCCGCGTCGCCCGGTTGGACGTCCAGGGCGGTCGGCAGCCGATCGCCGTCGACCAGCAGTCGGGCGAGGGCGGCGGCCTTGCGGGGGCCCTGGACCCCGAGGGCGGCGACCGCGTGGTCCTCGATCGGGCCGCTGACGTCGACCAGGCGGACGACGAGGTCCTCCCGGTGGAAGACGGTGCTGCTGACGATCGGGTACTCGGGGTGCGCCGCGGCCGCCTCGTCCTGTTCGGACAGGAGCCGGGCGACGGCCAGGCCGCAGCCCTCCTTGGCCTCGTAGAAGAGGGCGTGCCGGTTGACCTCGCGCGGCCGGCGGCCCTCGCCGGAGACGTGGTGCACCGCGGGCAGTGCGGCGCGGGTGAAGAAGATCCGGGCGGAGTTGGGGTCGTCCAGGTCCCGGTCCTGCTCCAGATAGGGGTTGATGGCCTCCTCCACGGCCCGCACTTCGGGCTGCCGGGCGACGTGCCGCAGCGCGGCCATCAGGTCGCCCTGCACTTCGATCGCCCGCACGACGCGGTTGCCGTGCATGAAGAGCGAGGTGCGTTGCAGTCGGGTGTGGTCGTCGACGCGGGCGGCCGGTGCGCTGTAGCCGGCGAGGATCTTGGCGACGGTCTCCTCGCTGCCGGGCCGCACCGTGAAGGTGAGGGCGTGGCGCACGACGCCGTCGCCGACGCGCACCGAGGCGCGGGCGTCGGCGGGCGGCCTGCGCTGCTGTTCGGGGGCGACGCTGAACGCCTGTCCGGTCTCCCGCAGCACGTTGAACTTCAGCGACCGGGTGTCCCGCACGCAACTGTGCAGCGGTTGGACGGTCTGCACGTGCTCCTCGCTGTTGACCCAGGCGAGGAAGGGCGGTGCGCTCTCCCACTCGCTGGTGATCAGCCACTGCGAGGGGTTCTCGATGGACTGGCAGAGTTGGTCGCTGATGTGTCCGGGCACCGAGGCGACGCTGTTGCGCATGTGCTCGTACGCCTCCAAGAACTCCCGCTGCGCGCCTTCGTGCAGGTCGAGCAGGAGGATCACCCGGAGCCTGGAGCCGTCGAAGACGGATTGCGATATGCGTTCCGACAAGGTGGTCATCGGTGTTCACACTCCTTCGCGACCACGCCCGTCGGGCTGCGGGCCCACCCGCTCGTCCGTCGTCCGTCCGTCGCTTGCGTGTTCGTTCCCTCGTGGGTGTCGGGTGGTCCGCGCGCCGGCGGCGGGGCGGTGCCCCTCGGCTGCGCGCGTTCGCCCCGACGTGCCGGGGCGCTCCCGTGATCCGATCGTGATCCGCCGGCACGGGCGGCGCGAGAGATGGACACCATGCGGGTGAATGGGCGGGGGAACCGTTCCTGCACCGGGCACACAGAAGCCATGGAAGAGCCCACGAACGCCCTGGACGAAGCCACGAAGCAGTCGACGACCGCGGCCGCCGCACCGACCGCCGAAGCGCCCGCGCACCGGGTGCCGGTGCTGGTCGTGGGCGGGTCCCTGGTGGGCCTGGCCACGTCCCTTTTCCTGAGCCGGCACGGCGTCCCGCACCTGCTGGTCGAGAAGCACTCGGGCACCTCCACCCATCCGCGCGGCCGGGGGATGAACCTGCGCACGATGGAGCTGTTCCGGGTCGCCGGGGTGGAGCGGGAGATCCGCGCGGCTTCGGCGGTGCTCGCCGACAACCACGGCATCCTCCAGGCGCGTTCCCTGACCGGGGACGGCGAGGAGTGGCTGTTCCGGGAAATCGACCCGGGCGGCGGCCACACCAGGATCAGCCCCAGCGGCTGGTGCCTGTGCAGCCAGAACGACATCGAGCCGGTGCTCGACGCGCGGTCCCGTCAGTACGGGGCCGATCTGCGCTTCTCGCACGAACTGCGCTCCTTCGAGCAGGACGAGCAGGGCGTGACGGGCCTGGTGGAGAACCGGGAGACCGGCGAGCTCCTTCGGGTGCGGGCGGACTACCTGGTCGCGGCGGACGGGCCGCGCAGCCCGGTGCGCGCACAACTCGGCATCGGGCAGAGCGGGAACGGCGAGCTGTTCCACAACGTGAGCATGACGTTCACCTCGCACCGGCTGGCCGAGGTCGTCGGCGACCGGCGCTTCATCGTCTGCTACCTGACCAGCCCGGGCGCCGACGGCGCCCTGCTGCCGGTGAACAACCGGGAGCTGTGGGTCTTCCACGCGCCGTGGCACCCAGAGGAGGGCGAGCCGCTGTCCGCCTTCACCGACGAGCGGTGCAGCGACCACGTCCGGGCCGCCGTCGGGGTCCCCGACCTGGACGTGGAGATCACCGGAAAGGCGCCCTGGCACGCGGCCGAACGGGTCGCCGAGCGCTATTCGTCCGGCCGGGTCTTCCTCGCCGGAGACTCCGCGCACGAGATGTCGCCCACCGGCGCCTTCGGCTCCAACACCGGCATCCAGGACGCGCACAACCTGGCGTGGAAGCTGGCGGCGGTGCTGGGGGGCTGGGCGGGGCCCGCCCTGTTGGAGACGTACGGCGCCGAGCGCCTCCCGGTCGCCCGGGCCACCAGCGCCCGCGCCTCGGCCCGCTCCGCGGAGCACAGCCACCCGGGCTACGCGCCCGCCACCTCCGCGAGCACCCGTCGGGGCGACGTCCTCACGGTCGCCATGGGCTACTGCTATCCGAAGGGCGCAGTGCTCGGCGCGGACGCGCGGATGCCGGTCGTCCCGGACCGGATGCGGATCACGGCCGAGCCGGGCACCCGGGCACCGCACCTGTGGGTGACCCGCGCGGGCGAAAGGATCTCCACGCTCGACCTGTACGAGCGGGTGCCGGTGCTGCTGTGCGGGGAGGGGTCCGTGTGGTGCGAGGCGGCCCGCCACGACGCCGCCCGGCTGTCGGTGCCGCTGGAGGTGCTGGCCTTCGGCCACGGCCCGGGTGCGGACCTGGTGCCGGAGGACGAGGTGGACTGGGCCGCGGTGCACGGCGTGGAGCCCGGCGGAGCGCTGCTCGTACGGCCGGACGGCTTCGTCGCCTGGCGGGCGGCCGGCCCCTCGCGGGCTCCGGAGGCGGCGGTGGCCGAGGCCCTGACGGCGGTGCTCAGCCTGGACAGCCGTACCCCGGAGCAGGAGGCGAGGATGCTCGCCGGGGAGGTGAACGACCCCAGCAGTTCCCGCGTCTGAGCCGGCGCCGGCCCGCGGGTCCTCCCCGGGGCCCGGCGTCCGGTCCCGCCTCCCGTCGCCCGGATTCGCCCGTGCGTGCGCAGTCCGGCCCCACCGTGCGCGGCTGGCCCGCCCCCTGAGGGAGGTGTAGAAAGAGGACATGACCGTACGATCCGGTCGCCCCCGTCTGCGTGCGCTGTTGGGGATGCTCACGGTGCGCTCCGTCGCGGGCCAGGTCTTCCTCCTCCAAGTCGTGATCGTCATCCTGCTCGTCGCCGCGGGCATCACCGCGCTCGTCTTCAACGCGCAGTCGGACGGCGACCGGGAGGCGCAGCGCCGGGCCCTCGCGGTGGCGGAGACCTTCGCCAACGCGCCCGGCATGGAGGCGGCGCTCAAGAGCCCCGACCCCTCCGCCGTGCTCCAGCCGCGCGCCGAAGCCGCCCGCAAGGCGGCCGGCGTGGACTTGATCACGGTCGCGAACACCGAGGGCGTGCGGTACACCAACCCCTATCCGGAGCTGATCGGAAAGAAGTTCACCGGTCCGATCGAGCCGGTGCTGAAGGGGGGCACGGTCATCGAGCACTTCGAGGGGCCCCCGGGTCCGTACGTACGGGCGACGGTGCCGGTGCACGCCCCCGACGGCACCGTGATCGGACTGGTGGCGGCGGCGGTGCGGCTGGAGCGGGTGAGCGGGGTCGTCGAGGAGCAGTTCCCGCTGCTGCTGGGCGTCGCGGCCGGCGTGCTGCTGCTCGCCACCGTCGGCACGGCCCTGGTCACCGGGCGGCTCAGACGCCAGACGCACGGCCTGGGTCCGGAGGAGATGACCCGGATGTACGAACACCACGACGCGGTGCTGCACGCCGTGCGGGAGGGCGTGCTCATCCTCGACGAGGACCGGCGGATCCTGCTCGTCAACGACGAGGCCCGCCGACTGCTGGGGCTGCCGGCCGAGGTGGAGGGGCGCACCGTAGACGAGTTGGACCTGGATCCGCACACCGCCCGGCTGCTGGCCGACGGCCGGGTCGCCAACGACGAGGTGTACCGGGTCGGGCAGCGGCTGCTCGCGGTGAACCAGCGCACCACGGACCAGGCCGGCGGCCCGCCCGGCACGGTCGCCACCATCCGGGACTCCACCGAGTTGGAGGCGCTCAGCGGTCGGGTGGACGTGGCCCGCGAGCGGCTGCGGCTGCTGTACGACGCCGGTGAGGAGATCGGCACCACGCTGGACGTGGTGCGCACCTGCGAGGAGCTGACGGGCTTCGCCGCGGCCCGGTTCGCGGACTACGCGACCGTGGACCTGGTGGAGGCGGTGTTGCGGGGCGAGGAGCCGACGACGACGGGGGCGGCGGCGGACATGCGGCGCACGGCCTTCAGCGGGCCGCGGGACGACACGGCGCTGTTCGCGCTGGGCACCACGATCCGCTTCCTGCCGTCGACGGCGCTGGGTGCGGGGATCATCAACGGCGAGGGCGTCATCGAACCGGACCTCGCCGCGTACGGGGGGTGGCAGCAGCAGTCCCAGTCCCGGGCCCGCCGGCTGGTCGCCGCCGGCTTCCACTCGATGGTCGCGGTGCCGCTGCGGGCCCGCGGGGCGGTCCTCGGGGTGGCGATGTTCTGGCGGGCGGAGCGGCCGCAGCCCTTCGACGAGGACGACCTCTCCCTCGCGGAGGAGTTGGTGGCGCGGGCCGCGGTGAGCGTGGACAACGCCCGCCGCTACTCCCGGGAGCACACGATGGCGGTCACGCTCCAGCGCAGTCTGCTGCCGCGGGGGCTGCCCGAGCAGAACGCGTTGGACGCCGCGTACCGCTACCGCCCGGCGCAGGCGGGCCTCGGCGGGGTCGGCGGCGACTGGTACGACATCATTCCGCTGCCGGGGTCCCGGGTGGCGCTGGTGGTCGGCGACGTGGTGGGGCACGGGCTGCACGCCGCCGCCACGATGGGTCGGCTGCGCACGGCGGTGCACAACTTCTCCACCCTCGACCTGCCGCCGGACGAGTTGCTGTGGCACCTGGACGATTTGGTGGCCCGGCTGGACCAGGAGGAGGCGGACGGCACTGCGGAGTCAGCCGGTTCGGCGGGGTCGGCGGGCGCCGTGGGCGTTTCGGGTGCCGAGCCGGGCTTGGTGGACCAGCCGGAGGCCGGCATCACCGGCGCGACCTGTCTGATCGCGATCTACGACCCGGCCACCGGTGCCTGCACCATGGCCCGGGCCGGCCACGTGCTGCCGCTGGTGGTCCACCCGGACGGCACGGCCGCGTTCGCCGCAGTGCCGGGCGGCCCGCCGCTGGGCCTCGGCGGGCTCCCCTTCGAGACGCTGGAGGTGGTGTTGCCGGAGGGCAGCACGCTGGTGCTGTACACGGACGGTCTGGTCGAGGACCGCGACCACGACATCGACGAGCGGCTCGCCCTGCTGCGCGACGTCCTCTCCGGCCACGGCGGCCGCTCGCCCGAGGAGACCTGCGACGCCGTGCTGGCGGCCCTGGTGCCCGAGAAGCCCCGCGACGACATCGCGCTGCTGGTCGGCCGCACCCGACTGCTGAGCCCGTCGCAGGTCGCCGAGTGGGCCGTGCCGTCGGACCCGTCGGCGGTGGGCGACGTACGGGCCCGGGTGGCCCGTACGCTCACCGACTGGGGCCTGGAGGAGGAGGCGTTCACGACCGAGTTGATCCTCAGCGAGTTGGTCACCAACGCCATCCGCTACGCCGTCGGCCCGATCCGGGTGCGGCTCATCCGGGACCGGGCCCTGATCTGCGAGGTGTCCGACCACAGCAGCACCTCGCCGCATCTGCGCCAGGCGGCGAACACGGACGAGGGCGGCCGCGGGCTGTTCCTGGTGGCGCAGTTCGCGGACCGCTGGGGCACCCGCTACACGACGGACGGCAAGGTCATCTGGACCGAGCAGCCGCTGTCCCGGGACGAGTCGCCCGACGGTTGAGCCGGCTGCGCCCCGGCCGTCAGGATGCGGCGGCGCGACGGCGCCTGAGGTACCAGACCCCGCCGCCGGCGCCGGCCGCCACGACGAGCGCGCCGGCCGTGACCGCGACGAGGGCCCCGTTGCCGCCCCCGTCGTCGCCGTCGCCCCCGTCGGCCTTCGGGGTCGGCGTCGCCGCGGCCGGTGGAGATGCGGTGGAGTCCGAGGCCGCCGGGGCCGGTGCGTCCGTGTCGGGTGCGGGGTCGGCGGAGGCCGTGGACCGCGCGGGGGCGCTCGGCGGCGGGGTGGACGGGGCGGCGGGCCGGAAGGGCACGGGCCGGGCGTCGGGGGCCTTGGGCTTCAGCGCCAGCACCGGCGCCGGGTTCTCCGGCTCGGCGCCGCCTTCGGGGACCTCGATCCAGCGGGCGACCTGGCCGTCCGCGTAGGTCTCCATCACTTTGAACACCAGCCGCTTCGCGTCCGGAAGTTGGTGGACGACGATGCTGTGCACGGCGTCGGTGCCGGTCGGCAGGGGCTTTCCGCCGACGACGTACCCGCCCTGGTTCTGGGCGAACCGCCAGCCCTTGGGCGCCTGCTTCAGGCTGACCGTGCCGGGCGATATGCCCTCGGGCAGCATGACCTGGATCGCGCTGAGGCCCGCCTTGCGCGATTCGGCCTCGGAGGTGAGGGTCACGGTCACGTTCGTGGCGAGGGCGCGCGCCTCGGACGCCTCGACGTGGGCGTGGGCCGCCGCCGGCGGGGCGAGGGCGAGCACGGCGACCAGCGCGGCGGCGGCCGCGGGCACCGTGCGCCGGGCGGCGCGGGACAGTGGGGACGTCCTCATGGTTCTCCTCAGATCGTGCGGTGCGCGTGTGACGCCGTTGGTGCCGCGTCCTGGGGATGACGGGAACATCATTCCCGAACGGGCCCTGGAATCGGGCCTGTTCGATCACTCACCCGCACACTTCGGAGCCGTACCGACCCGACCGTGCCCCGATGGCGAACGGGCCGCCGTGCCCGGGGCCGGCTCAGATGGCGTACCGCCAGATCGTGACCATGTACGCGCCGTACCAACTGCCGAACAGCGTGGCTCCCGCCAGCACGAGCACGGCCGTACGGGTCCGGGCCCGGCCCAGCGCCCGGGCGAAGGGCAGCAGGAAGATCAGCGCGGGCACGAGGAGCCGCAGCTTGGAGTGGTAGTAGTTGCTCTGCGCCAGGGTCAGGACCACCACCGTCGTGCCGTACACGAGCAGTGGGGGCCAGGCGTCCCGGCGCCAGGCCACCGCGGTGGCGACGACCGCGCCGACGAGGAGCACCGCGGTGCTCACCGGCACCCAGCCGTCGCCGCGCTCGAAGGTGTCCCGCAGGAAGGCGAGGAAGCCGGCGCCGTTGTCCCAGGCGGTCCCCCAACCGGCCTCCTGGATCAGGAACCAGGCATTCCACTGACCGGCGCGCACGCCCACCCAGAGCAGATACGCGGGGGTTCCGACGCAGGCCAGCACCACCGCCGCGAGGGGCCGCCACTCCAGGCGCCCGGCGCGGCGCAGGGCGAGCAGGGCGGCGAGTGCGAGCGCGACCGCCAGCGCGAAGGCGGCGGGTCGGGTCAATCCCGTCAGCAGTCCGGCGAAGCCCGCGGTGAGCCAGGCTCCGCGGTGCGCGGCGAGCAGGGCGGCGGCGGCCAGGGCGACGAACAGGGCCTCGCTGTAGCCCATCAGGAAGGTGAGCGCCATCGGCTGGGCGCCGGCGAGGAGCACGATCCCCACGGTCGCGGTGCGGCGGTCGTAGAGCCGGGTCAGCAGCGCGTGGACGGCGAACATCGCGCCCACCAGCGACAGGTGCGCGACCACCAGGGCCGCGGCGCCCGCGTCGAGGCCGGTGGCGCGGTGCAGGCCCCCGGTGAGCAGGGGGAAGAGCGGGAAGAAGGCGAGGTTGTTGCCGCCGATCTCGCCCGACTCGGTACGGGTGAACCCTTCGGGGTACCCGTCAGTGGCTATGTCCAGGTACAGCAGCGCGTCCCAGGCCAACAGCCGGTCGCGTATGCCGGGGCCGCCGGGCGGGATCATCACGGCCAGCACCGCGAGGTGGACCAGGGTGCTCAGCACGTAGGTGCCGAGGACGGTCCGCACGACGTGCCCGGGCGCGCCGGGGCGCGCCTCGGGAGCCGTGGCCGTGGGCCCCTCCGCGTCCGCTTCACCGTCGGCCGACGACGGGGTCTTCTTCGACGGCCCGGGCTGCGCGGGCACCAGGGAGGTGCCGGCGGTGGACGTCGGGGCGTCGGTCAGGGTCGGATCGGCCATCGTGCTCCTCGCAGGTCGGACTTCGCCGTCCTTACGCTCCTCGACGGCACTCTGGTTGACATCGCGTGACGCGCATCACGTCCCGCTGGTTCCCGGCTCCCGGGGGCCGGTTCGCGCCCTGGCTCAGCCGCCCGAGTGCGTGGCGTCCCGCGGCAGGCCGGGGGAGGTGGGCGACGGGGTCGGCACGTTGCCGTGGTGGGTGGCGGGCGGCGCGGTCGGGTCGCCCGTGGGTCCGGTGTGCGTGGGCACGGCCGTCGGCGCCCGGCTGCCCGTGCTGGCCGGTGGCGCGGTGGGCTGCGCCGGTTCGCCGCCGCGGCCCGTCACCAGGACCGCCACCACCGACGCCGCAGCGCACAGCAGGCCCACGCCCGTCACCGCGGTCGCCCGGCGGCGTCTGCGGCGCCGGCCCCGGGCCTCGATGGTGCGGGCCGCCGCCGGCCGGGCGCGCCGCGCCGCCGACTCCGCCGCGGTGCGGAGCCGGTCCGCCAGCAACTCGTCGTGGTCAGGCATCGCGGCTCTCCCCGGTCGGTGCGTGGTGGGCGTGGTCGGCGAGGTGGGCGGCGAGCTTGCCGCGCGCCCTGGAGAGATGGGTCTTGACGGTCCCCGTGGACAGCCGGGTCTCCGCGGCGATCAGCTCCACGGGCAGGTCGCAGACGTAGTACAGCGCGGCGCACAGCCGCTGCCGGGCGGGCAGGTCGCGCAACGCCAGCTCCAGGTCGACCGCGGCCGGGCCGGGCCCTTCGCTGACCGTCGAGTCACCCCGGCGCCGCCAGGCCCGCTGCGCCCGCAGCACCCGCCGCCAACGGCTCACCGCGAGCCGCCACGCGACCGTGCGCACCCACGCCTCGGGACCGAGGTCCGCCGCCAACTTGCCGCGGTGCCCCCACGCCCGTACGAACGCCTCCTGCACCACGTCCTGCGCCTCGTGGAAGTCACCGGTCATGACGTACAACTGCCCCGTGAGCCGGTGGACGGAGCGTGCGTAGAAGTCCTCGAACTCCTCCTCGGTCAAGCGTCGGCTCTCCTCGCAGATGTACGGATACCTGCTGACGTTACGCGGCGTCCCGGCGGGCGGAGCGGCGGGTCGGGAGGTGCGTGCCCGGTGCCGCGGGCCGGGACTCCCGCGCGGCGCGGCGGCGTTCGAAGCGGGGCGACGGGGCGGGTGCGCGCCCTTCGGCGCCGTGGGTGTGGGCGAGATCACGCGCCCAGGCGGAGGTTCCAGCGGCCGGCGCGCCCGGACAGCTCCGTCAGCGCCAACGGCCGTACGTCCAGCCGCCAGAACGTCTGCGGCGGCAGGCTCAACGCGTGCACCACTGCGGCGCGTACGACGGCGGGCTCGGCGATCGCGAGCACCCGCCCCTCGTGGGCGAGCCCGTCCAGCCAGCCGCCGACGCGCCCGCACAGCGCGTCGAGGCATTCGCCGCCGTGCGGCACGGCCGCGGGGTCGCCGAGCCAGCCGGCGACGGCGTCGGGCTCGGCCGCGGCGACCTCCGCGAGGGTGCGGCCGTGCCAGCGGCCCATGTCCCAGTCGTCGAGGGCGCCTTCGACGGTGGCGGGGTGTCCGAGGGCGTCGGCGGTCTGCCGACAGCGCGCCGAGGGCCCGGTGAACGTGGCGCCCGATCGCGCCACGCGCCCCGCGAGCCCCCGCACGGCGCTCCGCTCCCGGTCCTCCAGCGCCCCGCCGCCCCCGAACCTGACGTCCGCGCCGCCGCCCGCGGTCCCCGTCGCCAACAACGTCACCCACACACCCATCCCCGTACCCCCTCCTGAGCGCCCCGCCAACGTAGCCTGCCGTGCGCCCGCACCCCCGCCCCTCGGCTGCGGCCCGGCGGGGTTGTCCGCGCACTTCCCCGCGCCGCCCAAGTTGCTCCGCCCGTCCGCACCCGCAGGCTGAAGGCATCCCTCAGCACCCTTTCCAGGCACACCCAGCATTCCCCCACGGAAGGGTTGGCGTCTGCGGCGCAACGGCGATGGTGCCTGCCCGCCAACACGTCCGCGTGCTTGGGGGAAGCTTGACCAAGGGGTGTGCTGAGGGTTGCCTCAGGGCGTGGCGGCGACGGGGTCGCACGCGGTACGGTCACGTGTACATGACGAAGGTGTGACGGAAGTCCGGTGGGAATCCGGCACGGTCGCGCCACTGTGAACCCGCCCCGAGCAACACGCACCGCAGGGGACGGGCAGTCAGACCCCACACCTTCGCCGAGGCACTCTCAAGGCACCACGAACGGGACGCGTCGCTCCCACTGGAGGTTCTGCCATGGCCCACTCCATCACCCCTGCCGCCGCACCCGTCACCGGTTCCGCAACCGCACCGGGCGCCGCGATCACGCCCATATCGCTGAAGGCCGTCGCCCCGTGGGCCGCGTTCTTCGGCGTGTTGATGCTGGTCCTGCTGTACTTCGTCGGCGCCGAGCAGGGCGCCGTCGCCGTCGTCTCGGGCGAGACCGTGCACGAGTGGGTGCACGACGGTCGTCACCTGCTCGGCTTCCCCTGCCACTGACGACCGCCGATGAACTCGACATCCGTCAGGGCCCTGCTCGTCCGGGGCATGCTCGCGGGCCTGGTCGCCGGTGCGTTCGCGCTGGTCGTGGCGTACTTCCTCGGGGAGGGGCCGGTGGACGCGGCCATCGCCTTCGAGGAGGCGCACAGCGAGGGCCACCACGAAGGCGGCGAGGAACTCGTCAGCCGCACCGTGCAGTCCACCGCCGGGCTCGCCACCGGCGTCCTCGTCTTCGGGATCGCCGTCGGCGGCATCGCGGGGCTCGCGTACTGCGTGGCGCTCGGCCGCATCGGCCGGTTCGGGCCCCGCGCCACCGCCGCGCTGGTCGCGCTCGGCGCCCTGCTCAGCGCGTACGTCGTGCCGTATCTGAAGTACCCGCCGAACCCGCCGGCCGTCGGCGACCCCGACACCATCGGCGAACGCACCACGCTCTACTTCCTGATGATCGTGTTGAGCGTGCTGCTCACGGTGGCCGCGGTGCTCGTGGGCCAGCGGCTGGCGCCCCGCCTCGGCAATTGGCACGCCACCGTCGCCGTGGCGGCCGGGTTCGTCGTCGTGGTCGGCCTGGCCTTCGCCTTCCTGCCGTCCTTCGACGAGGTGCCCGAAGGGTTCCCGGCCGCCGTGGTCTGGGAGTTCCGGCTGGCGACGCTGGCGATCCACGCCACCTTGTGGACCGTCTTCGGGCTGGTCTTCGGCGAGTTGGCCGAGCGGCTGCTGACACCTGGCGAGAAGGACCGTCACACCCCCGCGGCAAGGGCCTCCGCACCGGTCGGCTGATCCGCCGCCCCCAGCCGTGCGCCCCCACCGGATGCCATTCGATGCCCGGTGGGGGCGCACAGACCAAGTCCGGTCAGCCGCCGTACGCGACGGTGATCTGCTGCGGAGCGCGGTCGGCCGCGCCCACGCAGCGGGCGCGGGTCGCGGGCTGGTCGGGCGTGGCGGTCAGCTTGCCGACGACCTCGGTCAGGCAGTGGCTGAGCGCCTGCTGCCCGTAGTAGTTCGGATGCAGCACCTCCCGCGCTTCGTCGGCGGGCAGTTGCACCCGCGCCCGGGGCACGTAGCGGGCCCACTGCGCCTGCGCCGGGTCCGGCGACGCGACGGTGCCGTCGGCCGCGAACGTCGTCTGGCGCGGCTGGCTGCCGCACACCTGGTGGCCCTCCAGCAGCCGGCCGAGTTCCACGAAGTCCGCGCCCTCGGCCTTCGCGGCCTTCTTGATCTCGGCGTTGAGGGCCCGCCCGATGTCCTTGGCGAGCCACTGGAGGTCGCGGTTGTAGAAGGGACAGCCATACGCGCTCCAGCGGTCCCAACTGTTCTCGTCGTGCGCGTCGGTCGCGGGCGCCTCGCCCGACGCCAGCGGCAGCGGGTAGGACTGGAGGACGATGCGCGGGGTCGACCCGGTGCCTTCGACCGCGGCGCGCACCGCCTGCACGGCCTTGGCGACCTTCTCCCCCACCGCCGCGGTGCGTTCGCCGGCCGGGCCGGTGATCGCGGGGTCGGTGGAGCAGTAGCGGTTGTCCTTCCAGGCGTCGGCGCACGTCGCCAAGGTGTCCGTGAACCGGACGTCCGTTCCGCCGGTCGAGACGACCACGGCGGTGACGTCGTTCTCGGTGGCGAGCTTCCGCAACTGTGCGAGCTGGGCCTCCTGGCTCTCCACCGGCCGCGAGAGCGGCTCGGTCGCCGCCCCCGAGCAGGCGATGTTGAGGTGGCGGCCGGCGTCGCCGGCGGGCAGCACCACGGCGTCCGAACGGCGGCAGTCGGCGGTGTAGATCTTCTCCAGGGCGACGCCCGCGGACCGGGTGCGGTCGGTGGCGTCCCGCAGTTCCCGGGGCACGCCGCCGTTGTTCTTCAGCCCTTCCGCGTTCCCCGCCCACCGGGCGCCCTCGCCGGCGAGGAAGCCGTCGCCGACGGTCACCACCGCCTTGGGCCGCGCGGGCGTCGGCTTGGGGTCGACCTGGTGGGTGATGTCGGGCTGGGGGACGGTCGTGCCGGGCGTGCCCGGGTGGGGCGTGGCCGGCGCCGGCTCGGCGGGCTCCGTCGCGAGCGGCCGCGGGGCGGCGGCGGTGGCCGCGGGCGAGCCGAGGGCGACGGCGGCGGGGACGAGGGCGAGCGCGCACAGGGCGACCAGGGCCGTGCGGGTGCGGTGGGCGCGGCGGGCGCGGGGCCCGGGCGCCCCGGTGGGGAGTTCGGTCATCGGTGGAGTCCTCGGTCCGTGTTGTCCGTGGGGTCGGGTCGGGTCGTGGCCCCCCTTGGATGCTCATTGAGTGGCCCGGTGCGCGCCCGGAGCGGCTGGCCACGCCCGTGGGGCCGGGAGATCACCCGTTCGGATCGACCGCGGGCCACCCGTCGCGCCGCCGCGGCGCCCGGGCGCTCGGGACCGCCGCCCGCGCCGTCGACCTGCGGGCGTCCGATTCGTTCAAGACCGGCCCCGCGGCCCGCTCCTACGGTGGGGGCATGACCGTACGACTCGACGCGATCAGCATCGTGGCCGCCGACATGGCCGCCTCCCTCTCCTTCTACCGCCGCCTCGGACTGGACCTGCCCGCAGACGCGGACGCCGCCCCGCACGTGGAGGCCGTCCTCCCGGGCGGGGTGCGCGTCCTGTGGGACACCGAGGACGTGGTGCGCACCTACGACCCCGCCTGGACCCGTCCGCAGGGCGGCGACCGGCTCGGCCTCGCCTTCCGCTGCGAGGGCCCCGAAGCCGTCGACGCGCTGCACGCGGAGCTCGTCGACGCCGGCTACCGCAGCCATCTGGCGCCGTGGGACGCCGTGTGGGGGCAGCGCTACGCCGTCGTGCTCGACCCCGACGGCGCGGGCGTCTCGCTCTTCGCCGACGCGCAGTAGTCGCCGAGCGTCATGCCGGCCAGGGCCCGCACCTCCCGCGCGAAGTGCGCCTGGTCGGCGTAGCCCGCGGCGAGCGCGGCCCCCGCGTACGGCGCGCCGCGCCAGACGAGCGCGAGCGCCCGCTGGAGCCGTAGCACCCGGGCCAGGGTCTTGGGGCCGTAGCCGAAGCCCACCAGGGCGCGGCGGTGGAGCTGGCGCGCCCCGAGGCCCACCGCACCGGCCGCCGCGGCGACACTCGTCCCGTCGTCCAGCAGCCGGGCGACCTCGCGCAGCAGCGGGTCGAAGGGCGCGTCGGCCGCGCGGGCGAGCACGACGTCCTCCAGGGCGACGGCCGGGTCGGGCGCGGCGTCGATCCGCTCCGTCAGCCGGCGCGCGGTCCGGGCGCCCCACAGGTCGGCCAGGTCCACCCGGCGGTCCAGGAGTTCGTGCGCGGGCACCTTGAGGACGGCGGGCGCGGTGCCCGGCGCGAAGCGCACGCCCGCGTGCCGGCGCGGACCGCCCTCCCCCGGTGCGTACGCCCGGGTGTCCGGGCCGGCGACGAAGAGCCGGCCCGGGGTCCACAGCAGGTCCATGCAGCCGTCGGGCAGCACCGGCCGCGCCGGCGCGTCGGCCGTCTGCTCCCGCGTCCACAGCACCGCGCCGTCCACGGCGGCGCTGGGGCGTTCCTGGTACATGGTTCCGAGGTTACGTAAGGGGCGTCAGGGGCCGTCCGTGGGGCGGTTGCGCCCGTTGACCTCGGGCGGGGGGCCCGGCTTGCTCTGGGCGTCGGGGCGGTCCGGCTTGGCCGGGTGCAGGATGCGGGACCTCACGTCGTCCGGGGGCAGGAAGCGGGACCAGCGCTCGGGGAACTCGGACGGCATGTCGCCGGGGCCGCCGTCGTCGTCCGCGTCGTCGGCGTCTGTCTCGTACAACCGGGCGGCTTGCGCCCGGGCCAGCACCTCCACGGCCTGCGCCTCGCGCAGCCGCTCGTTGGCGGCGCGCGCCGCGGCGGTGGCCACGGACGGCCAGACGCGGTCGATCGCCGCGTTCACGGCGGCGCCGACGAGGACCGCGAAGGCGGAGATGCCGATCCACAGCAGCACCGCGATGGGGGCGGCGAGGGAGCCGTAGATGGTGGGGCCCTCGACGGTGCTGGTGAGGTAGATGCGGAGCAGGAAGCTGCCGAGGACCCACATGCCGAGGGCGACCAGCGCGCCGGGCACGTCCTCGATCCAGGGCGAGCGCACCGGCACGGAGACGTGGTACAGCGTCGTCAGGAAGGCGATGGAGAGCAGGATCACCACCGGCCAGTACAGGACGGTGACGACGGTGTCGCCCCAGGGCACCAGCTCCACCACCCGGTCGGGGCCGACGACCGCGAGCGGCAGCACCACCGCGCCGATCAGCAGCGCGACGAGGTAGAGCAGGAACGCGAGCAGTCGGGTGGCGACGATGCCGCGGTGGCCGTCGAGCCCGTACATGACGGTGATGGTGTCGATGAAGACGTTCACCGCCCGGGAGCCGGACCACAGGGCGATCGCGAAGCCGATGGAGATCAGGTCGGGCCGGCCGCCGTGGGTGACGTCGGACAGCAGGGGCTTGGCGATCTCGTTGACGCCCCGGTCGGACAGCACCGTGCCGACCGCGCCGAGGATGTTCTGCTCGATGGAGGCGACGGTGGTGGTGTCGGTCCAGGAGTCGATGTAGCCGAGGAGCCCGAGCAGGCCCATCATCAGCGGCGGCAGCGACAGCAGGGTGAAGAACGCCGCCTCCGCCGCGAGCCCGAGGATCCGGTACTCGATGCAGGAGTTGACGGTGTCCTTCAGCAGCAACCAGGTCATCTTCCGCTTGGAGACGTTGCGGTAGAGGACACGGGCCCTGTGGAGCCGGCCTGATGACCGTTCGGGTGTTTCTTTTGCTGCCTGCACCTCCTTACCGTATCGGCATGGCGACTAGCACCCACACAGTGACCAACCAGGCTCCGCCCCTGGTGGGGTACGACGTCTACGCGTCCGACCGCGCGCTGACCGAGGCCGTCGAGCGCCACGTGGCGCCGGAGCTGATCGGGGCCGTTCGGGAGGAGCTGGGCGGGCTCGGTCGTACCGCGGGGTCGGCGCAGGCCCAGGAGTGGGGGGCGCTGGCCAACGAGCACCCGCCGAAGCTGCGGACCCACGACCGGTACGGCAACCGGATCGACGAGGTCGAGTTCCATCCGTCCTGGCACCGGCTGCTGGGGCACGCCGTGGGCGCGGGGCTCACCGACGCCTGGGGGCGGCCGGCGGGGCACGTGCGGCGCGCCGCCGGGTTCCTGGTGTGGACGCAGACGGAGGCCGGGCACGGCTGTCCGCTGTCGATGACGCACGCCGCGGTGCCGGCGCTGCGGACCGATCCGGAGCTGGCGGCCGAGTGGGAGCCCCGGCTGACCTCGCACGCGTACGCGAAGGAGCTGCTGCCGGCCGGGCGGAAGCCGGGCGCGCTGTTCGGCATGGGGATGACGGAGAAGCAGGGCGGCAGCGACGTCCGGGCGAACACGACGTCGGCGGTGCCGCTGGCGGGCGGGGCCGGGGAGTACGTGCTCACCGGGCACAAGTGGTTCTGTTCGGCCCCGATGTCGGACGGCTTCCTGGTGCTGGCGCAGGCGCCCGGGGGGCTGACCTGCTTCCTGGTGCCGCGGGTGCTGGCGGACGGCACGCGCAACGTCTTCCGCATCCAGCGCCTCAAGGACAAGCTGGGCAACCGTTCGAACGCGTCGGGCGAGGTGGAGTTCGAGGGCACGTGGGCGCGCCGGGTCGGCGAGGAGGGCCGGGGCGTGCGGACCATCATCGAGATGGTCGCGGCCACCCGGCTGGACTGCGTGGTGGGTTCGGCCGCGCAGATGCGGCAGGCGGTGGCGCAGGCGGTGCACCACGCGGCGTACCGCAGCGCCTTCGGCGGGCTGCTGATCGACAAGCCGCTGATGCGCAACGTGCTGGCGGACCTGGCGCTGGAGTCGGAGGCGGCGACGGTGCTGGCGCTGCGGCTGGCGGCGGCGTACGACGCGGACACGGAGCAGGAGCGGGCCCTGCTGCGGCTCGCGGTGCCGGCGGCGAAGTACTGGGTGACCAAGCGCTGCACGCCGATGGTGACGGAGGCGCTGGAGTGCCTGGGCGGCAACGGGTACGTGGAGGAGTCCGGGATGCCGCGGCTGCTGCGCGAGGCGCCGCTGAACTCGATCTGGGAGGGCGCGGGCAACGTCCAGGCGCTGGACGTGCTGCGGGCGTTGCAGCGGGAGCCGGGGGCGCTGGACGCGTTCCTCCAGGAGGTCGGGCAGGCGCGCGGCGCGGACCACCGGCTGGACGGGGCGATCAAGGACCTGCTGACCGAGTTGGCCGACCTCGACGGGATCGAGGGGCGGGCGCGGCGGCTGGTGGAGCGGATGGCGCTGGTGCACCAGGGGTCGCTGCTGGTGCGCTGGGCCCCGTCGGAGGTGGCTGACGCGTTCTGTGCGTCGCGGCTGGGCGGGGACTGGGGCGCGGCGTTCGGGACGCTGCCCGGCGGGCTGCCCACGGAGGCGATCGTGGAGCGGGCGCGGGCGGTGGTGTGACGGCGGCGTCGAACGGGCGTCCGAGGCGCGCCGCGCTTCTCGGAGCATCGCGATCAAAAGGGTTTGGCACCCGGTATTGCGGGCGCCGCCCACAAAGATGATCATGGTCGGGGTGGTGCTGCGCCGACACGGCACCACCCCTCGCGCTGTACACCTTCGTACACACGCACGCCCATTCGCGAGGGTTGCAGGGGGTTGCAGCCATTGCGAACTATCGCCGCACCACGGTTACGCCAGCCGTACCGCGGCCGAGGAGGACCTCCGCGTCGTGGCCACCAAGCCGATCGATCTGGCCAAAATCGCCGCCATGGACCTGGCGGAGGCCACCAGACTGCTGAAGGGGGTGCGGGAAGCAGCGCTCGGCGGGCGTCGTTCGCCGGTCGGACCGAGGGTAGACATCGAGGAGTCGTGGCAGCGGCTGCTGCGCTCCGGCCTCGACCCCGACCGGGGCAAGCGGGCCGGCATACTCCCCCGCGACGAGGTCGAGCGGCGCCGCGGCGAGTCCCCGTTGCGCGAGGTCCTGCCGGTGCTGCGGGAGGGCCTGGTGTCCATCGCGGACGCGGCCCAGCACATCGTCACCGTCTCGGACGCCGACTCGCGGCTGCTGTGGCGCGAGGGCAAGGCGGCGGTGTTGCGCAAGGGCGACGCGCACGGCTTCGTCGTCGGCTCCGACTGGAGCGAGGAGCTGACCGGGACCAGCGGCATCGGCACGGTCCTGCTGGCCCGTCGGCCGCTGCACGTGCACGCCGCCGAGCACTTCGTCGCCGCGTACCACTCCTGGACGTGCGCGGGCGCCCCGGTCACCGATCCGCGCGACGGCCGGCTGCTCGGGGTGATCAACGTCAGCGGTCCGCTCGCCACCGTGCACCCCACCACGCTGCCGCTGGTCACGGCGGTGACCCGGCTGGCCGAGGCGGAGCTGCGCACCCGCCACCTCACGGCGCTGGAGCGGCTGCGGAGCGTCGCCGTGCCGCTGCTCGGCAAGATGACCGGGCGGGCGGTGGTGGTGGACGCGAACGGCTGGCCCGCGGCGGTCATCGGCATGCCGCCCCCGCCGGGTCGGCTGCAACTGCCCCGCTACCCCGCGGCCGGCCCGTGCTGGATACCCTCCCTGGGCACCGCCACCGTCGAGCCGGTCCCCGGCGGCTGGCTCGTCCGGGTCACCGGCCCCGGCGGCCCCGGCCCGGTCGCCCGGGTCGCCCTCGACCTCAGCCGGCCACGGCACGCGAACGCGACGGTGTCCGGGGAGGCCGGCAGTTGGGTGCAGGAGCTGAGCCCGCGCCACGCGGAGCTGCTGTGCACGCTCGCCGTCCACCGCGACGGCCGCAGCGCGGCGCAGCTCGCGGAGCACCTGTTCGGCGATCCGACGCGCACCGTCACCGTGCGCGCCGAGATGTCCCGACTGCGCCGCCAACTCCCCCACGTGCTCGCCAGCCGGCCCTACCGATTCGCGGACGGCATCGACGTGGAGGTGATCCGCGCCCCGCACGCGAACCCGTACTCCTGTTGAATTGGGGCCCGTTCAGCCAGGCAGCAGGACCATCACCGCGATAATCGTTCGCGCCCGCGAACGGCGGGCTGGTTGACTCCTGCGCCGTGACAGGACTCAACGATCCCGCCTTCTTCGACCGTTACGCATCCGACTACGACGAACTCAACTGGATCGATCCCGCCGGCGCCGTGGACGTGCTGGCCGAGCTGACGCCCAAGGGCGGACGCGTCCTCGAACTCGCCGTCGGCACGGGCCGCGTCGCCCTCCCGCTCACCGCGCGCGGGGTTCGGGTGGAGGGGATCGACGGCTCGTCCGCGATGGTGGACCTGCTGCGGGCCAAGCCGGGCGGCGAACAGATCCCGGTCACGATCGGCGACATGGCCGACGTGGCGGTGGAGGGCCCCTTCCACCTGTCGTACCTCGTCTACAACACCCTCTACAACCTGCCCAGCCAGGAACGACAGCTCGACTGCTTCCGCAACGTGGCGGCGGTGCTGGCGCCGGGCGGGCTCTTCGTGGTCGAGGCGTACGTCTTCGACCCGAAGCAGTTCGACCGGCACCAGCGGGTGGCCACCCGTCGGCTGACCGACGACGCGGTGAAGATGGAGTTCCTGGTCCACGATCCGGTAGAGCAGGCGGTCACCTTCCAGCGCGTCACCTTCACCGAGGGCGGCACCCGGCTGAACCCGCTGCGGCTGCGCTACGTCTGGCCGAGCGAGCTGGACCTGATGGCTCGGCTCGCCGGGCTGCGGCTGCGCCACCGCTGGGCCGGCTGGGACCGCTCCCCCTTCACCCGGGACAGCGAGAGCCACGTCTCGGTGTACGAGAAGGAGTGACCGGGGCGGCCGGGGAGCCGCCCCGCTTGGGGGCGGGCGGCGGCACGTGGTTCCCTGGCCGCATGAGCATCCGCGTCACCACCTGGTCCCTCGAACAGACCTCGCCCGCCGACCTGCGCCCCGCCCGGCCCGCCGGCGCCGACGTCACGGTCGTCCGGGCCGAGGTGCCATCGCCCGAGTTCAGCCGGTTCCTGTACACGGCCGTGGGCGGGGACGTCACCTGGACCGACCGGCTCCCGATGTCGTACGCGCAGTGGGAGCAGGCCCTGACCCGGCCCGGCACCGAGACCTGGGTGGCGTACGAGAAGGGGACGCCCGCGGGGTACGCGGAGATCCAAGCCCAGCACGAGGGCGGCGAGGGCGAGGAGGGCTCGGTCGAGATCGTCTACTTCGGGCTGATCGCGGCCTTCCGCGGGCGCGGCATCGGCGGCCACCTGCTGTCGTACGCCACCGCCCGCGCCTGGGACCTCGCGGAGCGCTGGCCGGAGCTGGCGCCGACCAAGCGCGTGTGGCTGCACACCTGTTCCAAGGACGGCCCGCACGCCATGGACAACTACGTCCGGCGCGGCTTCACGCTCTTCAAGACGGAAGAGGCGGACGAGACCGAGCAGCCCGCCCCGGGCCCCTGGCCGGGCGCCCACGGCTGAGCACCCGCGCTCCGCACGCCCCGACGACCCGACCCGACCCGACCCGACCCGGCTTGACCCGGGTGCGCCGGCATCCGGGTCGGGCCGTCGTGACGGATCACACACCATCTCATCAGGCGAGACACCATCGTCCACTATTCGGATAATGGTGGACTCGCCTCGGATCGCCGTGCCACGCTTCCCCCATGTCTCGACCTGGAATCGCCTTGGTGAGTCGGCGGCACGTCGACCACGGCCGCATGTCCAGCGCCATCTGTCCCGCCGGCTGACGCTCACCGCACAGCCGTACCCGGTCGCACCAGCCGAGCATCGTCGCCGCCTGAACTGATCCGCCTGCCGCGCTTCACCACTGCACGCACCTGCCTGCACGCTTCCACTTCGCCCCGGTTTCAGCGCTTCCGCACGCCTCGCCCCGCCCTGCTCCCCCCGCACACCGCACCCTGCGCACCGTCGCGCGTCCAGCGAGTGTGCAGCTCAGAGCCGCCCTCCTGCTGCCTCGAAGGACACCGCCATGGCCGCCACGCCTCCAGAGCCCGCCCCCGTCGCACCCCGCCGCAAAACCGGCCGGCACCGCGGCGAGGGTCAGTGGGCCGTGGGCCACATGACGCCCCTGAACGCCAACGAGCAGACCAAGAAGGACGACGACGGTCTCAACGTACGGACACGTATTGAGACGATCTACGCCCACCGCGGTTTCGACTCCATCGACGGCGCCGATCTGCGCGGTCGGATGCGCTGGTGGGGCCTGTACACCCAGCGCAAGCCCGGGATCGACGGCGGCAAGACCGCGATCCTGGAGCCGGAGGAGCTGGACGACAAGTACTTCATGCTCCGGGTCCGGATCGACGGCGGCCGGCTGACCACCCGCCAACTGCGGGTGATCGGCGAGATCTCCCAGGAGTTCGCCCGCGGCACCGCCGACATCACCGACCGGCAGAACGTCCAGTACCACTGGATCCGCATCGAGGACGTGCCCGAGATCTGGCGGCGGCTGGAGGCGGTGGGCCTGTCGACGACGGAGGCGTGCGGCGACACCCCGCGCGTGATCCTCGGCTCGCCGGTCGCCGGCATCGCCGAGGACGAGATCGTCGACGGCACCCCCGCGATCGAGGAGATCCAGCGCCGCGTCATCGGCAACAAGGACTTCTCCAACCTGCCCCGCAAGTTCAAGTCGGCCATCTCCGGCTCCCCGCTGCTGGACGTCGCGCACGAGATCAACGACGTCTCCTTCGTCGGCGTGCACCACCCGGAACTCGGCCCCGGCTTCGACGTGTGGGTCGGCGGCGGGCTCTCCACCAACCCCAAGCTCGGCGTCCGGCTGGGCACTTGGGTGCCGCTGGAGGACGTGCCCGACGTCTACGAGGGCGTCATCGCCATCTTCCGCGACTACGGCTACCGCCGGCTGCGCAACCGCGCCCGGCTGAAGTTCCTCGTCGCCGACTGGGGCGCGGAGAAGTTCCGCCAGGTCCTGGAGGACCAGTACCTGCTGCGCAAGCTCGCCGACGGGCCGGCGCCCGAGGTGCCCGAGCAGCAGTGGCGCGACCACGTCGGGGTGCACCGCCAGAAGGACGGCCGCTTCTACGTCGGCTTCGCGCCGCGCGTCGGCCGGGTGGACGGCACGATCCTCACCAAGATCGCCGAACTGGCCGAGGAGCACGGCTCCGGCCGGGTGCGGACCACCGCCGAGCAGAAGATGATCGTGCTCGACGTGGCCGAGTCCGAGGTCGAATCGCTGGTCGCCGGTCTTGAGGCGCTGGACCTGCGGGTGACGCCCTCGCCGTTCCGCCGCGGCACGATGGCCTGCACCGGCATCGAGTTCTGCAAGCTCGCCATCGTCGAGACGAAGGCCCGGGGCGCCTCGCTCATCGACGAACTGGAGCGGCGCATCCCGGAGTTCGACCAGCCGATCACCATCAACCTCAACGGCTGCCCGAACGCCTGCGCCCGCATCCAGGTCGCGGACATCGGCCTCAAGGGCCAACTCGTCCTCGACGACGACGGCAACCAGGTCGAGGGCTACCAGGTGCACCTGGGCGGCGCGCTGGGCCTGGACCCCGGCTTCGGCCGCAAGGTCCGGGGCCTGAAGGTCACCGCGGACGAACTCCCGGACTACGTGGAGCGCGTGCTGCGCCGCTTCCAGCAGGAGCGCACCGAGGGCGAGCGCTTCGCCACCTGGGCGGCCAGGGCCGCCGAGGAGGCGCTCAAGTGAGCGTCCCCCACCCGTACCGCACCACCACCCCCACCCACTCCCACACCCCCACCGGCACGTCGGCGAACAGGAGGACGGCATGAGCGAGCGGGCCGCGCCGTTCTACTGCCCCTACTGCGGGGACGAGGACCTGCGCCCCAGCGAAGAAGGGCACGGCGCCTGGGAATGCGCGGCGTGCAGTCGAGCCTTCCAACTGAAGTTCCTCGGGCTCCTCGCCCGCGGGCTTCAGCGCAACGACAGTGGAGAGAACGACATATGACGGTCACTCAGACTGCCGAACGACTCCGCGGCCTGGCCGAGCGCGCCGGCCGCGACCTGGAGGACGCGCCCGCACTCACCGTCCTCACCTGGGCCGCCGAGACCTTCGGCCCGCGCTTCTGCGTCACCTCCTCCATGGAGGACGCGGTCGTCGCCCACCTCGCGTCCCGCGCCCTGCCGGGCGTGGACGTGGTCTTCCTCGACACCGGCTACCACTTCCCCGAGACGATCGGGACCCGGGACGCCGTCGAAGCCGTGATGGACGTCAACGTCATCACGATCACACCGCGCCGGACCGTGGCGGAGCAGGACGCCGAGTACGGGCCGAAGCTGCACGACCGCGACCCGGACCTGTGCTGCGCCCTGCGCAAGGTCGGGCCCCTGGAGCAGGGGCTGGCCGGGTACGACGCCTGGGCGACGGGTCTGCGCCGCGACGAGTCCCCGACCCGGGCGAACACCCCGGTCGTCGGCTGGGACGAGAAGCGGCAGAAGGTGAAGGTGTCGCCGATCGCCCGGTGGACCCAGGACGACGTGGACGCGTACGTCGCCGAGCACGGTGTCCTCACCAACCCCCTGTTGATGGACGGGTACGCCTCCGTAGGCTGTGCGCCCTGTACCCGCAGGGTCTTGGCGGGCGAGGACGCCCGCGCCGGCCGTTGGGCCGGGCGGGGCAAGACCGAATGCGGGCTGCACGGCTGATGACGACTCAGGAGACTGCCATGACCGGAGCCACCATCTGGCTGACTGGCCTGCCCAGCGCCGGCAAGACCACCATCGCGTACGCCCTGGCCGAGCAGCTCGGCGCGGCCGGCCACCGCACCGAGGTGCTGGACGGCGACGAGATACGCGAGTTCCTCTCGGCGGGCCTCGGCTTCGACCGCAAGGACCGCCACACCAACGTCCAGCGCATCGGCTTCGTGGCCGAGTTGCTCGCCTCGCACGGCGTGCACGTGCTCGTCCCGGTGATCGCGCCGTACGCGGACAGCCGCGAGGCCGTCCGCAAGCGCCACGAGACGGCGGGCACCCCGTACGTCGAGGTGCACATCGCGACGCCGGTGGAGGTGTGCTCCGAACGCGATGTGAAGGGGCTCTACGCCAAGCAGGCGGCGGGCGAGATCAGCGGACTGACCGGAGTGGACGACCCGTACGAGGAGCCCGTCTCCCCGGACCTGCGCATCGAGTCCCAGGACCAGACCGTGGCGGAGTCCGCCGGCGCGGTGTTCGCGCTGTTGACCGAGAGGGGCCTGGTGTGAGCCTGGTGACCGGCGTGCGCGCCGACGTGGAGGACAGTCCGTACGCCCTGTCGCATTTGGATGCGTTGGAGTCGGAGTCGGTTCATGTGGTGCGGGAGGTGGCGGGGGAGTTCGAGCGTCCGGTGGTGTTGTTTTCCG